>JAJFBE010000001.1 GCA_020697255.1 Burkholderiales bacterium
CAAACCTGGCATGCACTCTTTCAAAGTTATACCAGCGCAAGTATTTATCCAATTTTTTGTTAAATAAATTTATATCATCAAACAATAGATTACCATATTTAATCATGAATTCATCCTGTATCGTACGATTCACTCTTTCACACCTGGCATTTTGCTTCGGTGTTTTAGGGTAAGTATGGTAATGAGTTGCGCCTTGCTCTTTTACATATTTTGCAAAATCTTTACCAAATTCGGAACCATTGTCAGTCAATATAATGCTATACTCATCCCATGGTAAATAGTTATGTGCTAGTTCTAGAATGTTCTTGGCGGAGCGTGATGTATGAGAGTTGGTAGCTCTTGCATACAATAGATTTGTAGCCTCATCTTGAGCAACTACAACATATAGCTTTTTACCGCCTTGCCTAAATTCCATACTATCCAGTGATCTACACTCTCCAGAAGACTGAGCTTTATAATTAGCCGGCTTACGTACTACATTTTCCCTACGAATTGACTTTATTGCACATTTCTTTGTTCTAAGCTTGTTCGGGAAGCTATTTATGATATTTTGGATAGTTCCAGTAGAAATAGGTTTAATGCCTTTCTTTAAACAAAATCTATCCAAATGGGGCTTTATCTTTCCTTTGCCAAGATTTGCATGTGCAAATCTCATCTTCTCAATAAACTTTACTATCCGGCTATCCCAATTAGCTTTACGTACATTATGAGGGCGCTTTGATTTAACTTCTGGAGCTATCTCATAATTCTTATATACCTTATATTGCTTTACATACTCATAATAGATTGTCTTCTTGATATTAAAAGCTTCTAAAGCAACTTTGTAGCCATGTTTAATACCAAACTCATACTATAACATTAGGCTGGGATTGTGACATAGAGAATGAAGACATAAAAAATTTGATAAATTATGCCAAAAATAACTCTATAAAAATAAGGAAACTAGAAAAATATATAAATTACTCAAATAAAAATTTATATTCTATAGATATACAATAGTTATTCAACATAAAAATAAGTACAACCGCTATTTTTATGTATTATGTTGCTACTTTTACTATCTTATTGCCAGTTAGACCCTGATATGCAATAAGGTCAAACTAATAATATCAAGCTTTTTCAGTTAAATTCAAAAAAATCTGGGGTTTGGGAATGGAACCCCTGATAGACTAAAATTGAACAACAGCCTGCTTCGCAATTAGGTTGTGTCGTTTTATAATTAGGCAGGCGCGCCTGCCCAATTGCGAAACAGGCTGTTTCACAATTATTGACTTACTAATTTATATTAAAATAACAAATTAAGTCAATATGTTGTGTGTTTAGGGAAATTGGTCAACAGCTTGTTGACCAATTTTAGCCTACTAATTTTGGAGCCAAAATTATAATAAATTGTAAAACTGTCAGCAATGCTGACAGTTTTAAATATATAAAATAATTTGATGTTCTATGTTATTTCTCGCTTACATTTTCTAATTCTAATGATAACTCGTGTAATTTTTTCATCAAAACCTCCTTATTTATTAGCTTTGTCTCATATTCTGCTATTACTGCTGGCGAAGTGCTTTTGCTTAAGGCATATTTAACTACTTCTTCATCTTTGCTTTTACAAATTAATATACCAATACTTGGATTTTCATGTGGTTTTCTAACATCTCTGTCTAGCGCTTCCAGATAAAATTGTAATTTTCCTAAATATTCAGGTTGGAACTCATCTATTTTGAGCTCTATCGCGACGAGGTTATTAAGGACCCTACTATGTAATAAAATATCTATTTTGAAATCCCTCATTCCAACTTGTAATGGGAACTCATCTTTTATAAGAGTGAAATCAGGTCCAAGCTCCAATAAAAATTGCTTTAGATTAGCTACTAAGGCTTTTTGTAAATCTTTTTCTTTGTGTTTTTCAGGTAGATTTACAAATTCAAAGACATAGCTGTCCTTAAATACTCCACTAGCTGGAAATTCTGTCAGCGCTGCTGACAGTTTTTTATCAGCAATTAAAGTTCTTTCAAAAGTACAACTATCTATGATTCGGGCAAAATCTCTCTCAGTATAACGATTTTTGCTTGCAAGTTGTAGGTAAAACTCTTTTTCTTCAAGCGTTTTAGTCTTCGACAAGATATGTAAGTGGTTAGACCAGCCAATTTCTGTCAGCATTGCTGACAGTTTTGATTGGTCTTTGTAGGATTCATAAAAAGACTTCATTCGCCATAAATTTCTTGCTGAAAATCCTTGAGTAGACCCATCTTGACCTAATATATAGTCTGACAATTGTTGAACTGTACTTTTACCCCACCCTTCGTTCTCAGCCTGGTCAGAAATATATTTTCCAATATTCCAATACAGTTCTACTAAGCTTTTATTAACCTATAAATTCTTTCTTTATTTTTGACCTACTAAGCAAAATATTATTTCCAAAACGTTTATTACCTTGAACATCAAGGCCAAAAGCAGTCTCATTAGCATATGCATATAAACTTATAAATCTATTTTAGTTCTAAAATTTAAATTACCGTAAATGGTTCCGAATAATACCGATTATCAAGTGGTATTCCAAATTCAGTGTGCTGTATTTGTAAATTTAGCATATTTACTCTATCACTGTACCGTTATTTATGTAATAGCTAGTAAATCAATTTCAATTAAAAACTCAGGATCTGAAAGGCTTTCCATTTTGACCTAAATTACTTTATATTTCAATCAGTTACAGAAGTTCATCTCTACCCTTATATTATTTGGGTCAATCACCCATATTTGATTTAGTAGCATATTTGAATGTTCATATTTTTCATAAGTAACTTTATTTTCAATTAGCTTCTTTTCCATAATTTCATAATCTTCCATCTCAAATTGTAGACAAAAATGGTCTATCACGCCCGTATGTGGGGCAGAATTTTCTATCTTAGCTATTTGTCTAAATCTTGAAGAATTTCTTGTTATGTGGGCATCTCCAACATGTAATATTGCAATAGACTGATTTGGGAGATAAAAATACTCCATTCCAGATGCTGCGCCTACAAGTTTATCCCCGTGGATAAGTCCAATTATTTGGGTATAAAATTCTATTGTAGATTGCATATTGTTGGTTATAAAATTTATGTGGTCTAACCTTTTAATTGCCATAATAATCTCCTTCTATATTATTATTTTTCTCCAAAAGCAGACATACAATCTTGTTTTTGGTAAAATCTTCATCATTTTTAATGAATTCGACACCTACATAGCTTTTATCTGTCAACATTTTTAATCTTGGTTCATCTGCACATAATACTTCTTGTCGATCCAAAATTATTCTATCAAAATTATTACTTTCAATATTTTTTTCCAAAATACATCTAAATGTTTCTGGGAAAGCTGGGCCATTACAAGCAGAGATACAATTAACAATAGTGTATCCATGTTTCATATAAGCAGAAATAACACGACCGTTTTCCGGCATCACCATAAGCTTACAAATGTTCAATCCAAGCTTTTTAGCCAAAGCTTCAGTAAAATCAATTATAAAATAGCTTAGTCCTTTACCATAAAACTCTGGCTTAATTGCAGCTCCGGCACCAAATAGGCAGTTGCCCTGCTTTATTCTCCACATATAGCCCGCTAAAGCATTATCTGCATATAACCAATACAAAAAATCATTCCGATTAAGTGCAGCTAATAATTCTTTACGACTTAATACAGAGGAACATTTAGCACTTTTTATACCAATTTGCCTCATCCGGTCAATAAGATATATTTTATCAAATATTATTAAATCATCAATATCTTGATATGTCATTGCACGTACTGTAAATATCATAACTAGTCATTCTTAATTCAATTTACCTCTACCAAATAGCATGAAAGTGATTGACAGGGCCAATTATCTCATGTTGGAATGATTCAAGTGCATAATTTATATATTGTTTAGCTTCAATGCAACTATCTAACAAATTCTTGCCTAAAGCAAGTTTAGCTGCAATTGCTGCAGAAAGTGTGCACCCTATACCATGAGTAAATAGCATACCAATTTTGCCGTTGCAGATAAATCTGGTGGTAGCGGCGATTATGGCGTGCGTAATGATATTGGTTTTATGTGGTCGCCAGCATGTAAACCAATCGTACTTGCTATATATACAGTAAGATATAAAAATTCAGAAAAAAGTCGAGACGATATTGTAGCTTCAACAGCAAGAATTATATCTACTGAATTTGCAAAACATGATAACAATGTATTATGTAAAACAGATAGGCGGGTATGTTGGCGCTATATGTGAAGCTATTGATGACCAAAAGGTGTTAGCTTTACGGTACTTTTCCTCATAATATACTAAAATTTCAGCTCCTGATAAAGTGCTGTATGAGGTGTCTTATTGTGCATACAAATTTCTGAATTACAAATGTCTTCTAGTTTACTAAAATACCGTAACCAAAAATAGGTTAATAAAATCACATAGTGCCAAATAATTCTGCTGAAAAAGTGCCATTTATTGTTGCGTGTTACATGAAAAATACAAGTATATTTGGAGTGTCTCAAAAACATGTGTTTTTGAAACACTAATTTTGCCCATCCAGCTGCGATACTTTCATGCAAAACAATTTGTAATTGAGTTAGAATAATGGCATTACAATATTAAAATTAGTTTATAAAAAAACATTATGATTTTTACTTCATTAAATCGCCTAAAAATATTGCTAACATTTAATATCTTCACTATATATAGTGCATATGCAGATACTTTACCTGTTAGCCCTACAGTACCAAATTATTTGCTACAAGTTCGTATGGATAGGAAGCCTTATGGCTTCTATAACCCCAATGTCGAGTTTAAGGGAAATGTTATTCGATACGGTATATCCTCGGACAACGATACTGTAAAAATAAATTTTCATTCTAAACAATACACATTTCAAATGTCAAAATTAATAGCAAAAGCAACTAACGCATGGCAGACTGCTAGCCTTTCATCCGGAAAGCCATTATTAAATTTCGAGCCAGCTAACTCATCTAATAACGTTAATTTGAAGTTTATTGTAATGAATAAAGTTATAGATGGCTTAAGACCAGAAATAACTGCTACAAACGTGCAACCAAACCAGAAGTTAAAGTACAAATCATTAATTTTAGATGCTACTCCCTACGCAAGAGTTTATTTATTTACTGATAATTTAAAATATACAGATGATTTTTCATATAATTATTTACACAATTTAATTTTTCAATCTCAAGTTTCAGATAATGAAATTTTAGAATTTTTGCTACTTTGGACACTAGAACATACAATTGGACATATATTAGGATTACGGCATGCCCCCTATGATGCTATAGCTAGTGCTAAGGACACAAAACATATAATGCATATTGAAAACATTTCTAACCCTTCTATTCCTATAATGATAAATAATGCTCCAAATATGGCTGCTGCCATAGTATATATGACGAAACTCTCTGCACATTTGGGGCGTAGGTTAGTTCTTAGCGATTTAGAAATTTCGCCGCAAGAAGCAGCCGCTTTAAAGACATCAATTCAATAATAAATTGCTTCAAAGTAGATTATATTTATTTAATAAATATTCCTGAGAAGCTAAGACCGTTGAGAGGCAAGGGGAAAGAATCTGTACTTGCATCTCATTAGGCCCATTCCCGGTAATTTTAACCTCGGCAGTATTATTAACCCCGATACCACAAACACGCAATTTTTTCAAATCACCGGCATAAAATATGCTCTGCCCAATTTCCAATGGTTTTAGCAAGTTTAGATTAGTTTTGTATTGCTGCTCATGATAATTAATAGAATTTATAGTTTTTTCCTGCATATCCATCAAAATGAGAATAGAATCATTTTGCCGCAGAAGCATCACTAGTACCAGACAGGTTTCCAATATATCACTTTAGTTTTAAAACTTGATTATGCTTCTACTAAAGTCGTCATGCATATCTTCTATAGAAATTATAAGTAAAATAGGGTATTTCTACCCTATCATATTTTTTAAACTCTTAGTGGTTTTTGTTCGAACCACTATGGGAGCTTTGTCCACCTGCATGGCCAGCTTGTTTTGATGAAGCAGATTGATGAGTATTTCCTGAGCCGTGAGAAGCTTTACCACCTTTACTTGCAATTTCCTTTTGCTTTTCCGGATCCATAGAAGCAAATCCTTTATTAGAATTACCAGTATTAGATGATGCATGTGAACCATTAGTAGTATGTGCTTTAGTACCGTGATTATTGTGATTATTATTTGTTGTCATAATTATGTCTCCTTAAAGTAAAATATTATGCTGAGTTTAACGTAACTTGAAAAAATCAAATTAACTCTAAGCTCAGGAACTATTTTAGACCAGATAGATTGATTATGCAAGCTCAGCAATAGGTAAGTTTTACACCTAAGAAACCACCCTAAAATTTACGGGAAGCAGGTAATTAAGTCAGCATATGCCATATTCATAATCCTTATATAACCAGATTATAGTTTGATTGTGAGTGTTGGCTTTAACCACATATTCGGGGCAGATTGGCAATGAGTATTTAACTTTTTATTTGTAAGTAGTTTATGGTACTACACATTAAATAAACTAATTATGCTAAAAGATGGTAAAATTTGTTTCTTAGATTCAAAATAAATTGAGGGTCCGTAATGAAGCGTTTAATATTTACATGTATCTCGGGTATTGTGCTGATAATTTTGTCTAACTCAGCGCTAGCAAAATTACCGAATTTGAGTGGTTTATATAATTGTCGTGGCTGGGACTATATTGAAGGTAACTTTAAAGATACTACAGATATGTTGCAGCTACAAACTAGTGATAAAGATTCGACTGGACATGAAATACAAGGATATAAATTTACAATAAAAAATTATAGTCCATCTAGTGCTTTGTATCAAGGGTTTGCTGTTACTTCTGATGGAATACATATGGCAGTGTATTTTTCAAATACAGCACCTAATGCATCTACTGATTACGCATCAATAATTTTAACTTTTAGTTCTAAGCACAACGTTACTTCTTATTCAGGAAGCTACTATCAACCACACCTTGTAAGTGGGGAAAAAACTCATGATTATGGAAATGTTACTTGCAAGAGAATATCCCAAACTATATTAGATAAATAAACTATTGTGGAGTGCATATAATGTTTAGTGAGCGTATATTTTTACCTGAATTAAATAAAAATGTGAGTCGCATTTGCCTTGGAACATGGGCCATTGGTGGTTGGAAATGGGGTGGAAGCGATGATATTGAATCCATAAAAACAATACAAAATTCCGTGGATATGGGAATAAATATCATTGATACAGCACCAGTATATGGTTTTGGTAAGTCAGAAGAAATTGTTGGTAAAGCTATTAAAGGTGCTAATATAAAACGCGAGGATATCGTAATTGCTACCAAAGGTGGTTTGGATTGGTATCATGGACGTTTATTTCAAAACTCTGAACCAAAACGTATTACTCAAGAAGTGGAAGATTCACTTATCAGGTTACAGACTGATTATATTGATATTTATCAAATTCACTGGCCAGACCCTGTGGTACCATTGGAAGAAACCGCACAAGCACTTCAAATATTATTAAAACAAGGTAAGATTCGTGCTGTAGGAGTGAGTAATTTTTCCCTGGCGCAAATTCAAGAGTTTACGCAATACATTAAGTTAAGCACAACTCAACCCCCCTATAATCTATTTGAAAGATCTGTTGAAAATAACGGGATTTTCTCATATAGTGAAAAAAATCAGATCGTAACTTTAGCTTACAGGGCTTTAAGCGGTGGCATATTATCTGGAAAGATACAGCAGTCAACCAAGTTTGAGGGCGATGATATTCGTAATTTTGATCCTAAATACATCGAACCAAGGCGTTCACAGTATTTAGCCGCGGTCAATCAACTCAATGATTACGCTAAGGATAAATATAATAAAAATATTTTAAGTTTAGCCGTTAGATGGATATTAGATAGAGGTAAGTATACAATTGCTATTTGTGGCGCTAGAAAACCAGCCCAATTAAACTTTATAGATGATATTGAGAATTGGAAATTGACTCCTGATGACTTTGAGGCAATTGATAGAATTGTATCTGCATGCATTAAAGATCCGGTTGGGCCTGAGTATATGGCACCACCTGCACGTATAGAGTATGAAATTTAACCATTATTGTGTCTTCTTCAGGTTTCAGGGCGAATGGGCAATGTATTCCAATTTTATAGACTGCTACCACCATCTACACATATATTTTGCCCAGTGATAAAGCTAGCCTCTTCAGACAAAATAAACTTAACTATGGATGCTATTTCTTTAGGTCGACCTAGCCTGCCTATGGGAATTGCTCTCAATACTTGTTTTTCAGCTTGCTATAAATAGTTGTAAAAATTAGCATTTTTATTCTACAATATTTTAACATGTCCTAAATCTTGAAACTTCCTTTTATTTAACTTTTCAAACATGACAATATATAAAAGTTATGTCTTACATAATATACCAGAAACAAATGGTAGCAATTCACTACGTTATTGCTTCGTGGCGTACTGAAATTCGGTATTGCCTTCTTTTTGTTATTTCTATATTATATAACTTGAGGATATGACTAAATATAGTATATTAAGGAATGATCATGAAAACTACGATAAATAAGCTAGCGGTAGAAAATTTTAGCCGGTTAATCTGTTCCATAATTCTAATGTTTTTCTCTTTTTTATGTTTTGCGGAAGTAACTGAGAAGGAAAAAGCGATTGATGCTGAATTCAAGCAATTAAATGATGAAATAATTACGCCAATTTCTAATCGTTTTGATGAATTTAGTTCACTTACGAGACTTATTAGTGAAGAAATGATAAAAATGCAAAAAAATGGTTTAGTAATTAATGATACCCCTGATAATCTATTGAAAGCAAAGGAAATAGCTAAGGCGACAATTCGCAAAAGAATTGGGAATGAGCGTTATATGGCACTTTATGATACAGTGCCTGGTAAATGTGATCAACTTACCAAACGTCCAGTATCGGCGCCTCCCTTTAATGGTTCCAAACAAATATTTCAAAAAGACCTGCTGGCTAAACTTATGGAGATTGCCTTAACGTACAATTCTGCAAATTGTGCTGCTCAAATGCGTTTTACTGTAATGGCCCTAAAGTTTAATTGGATGAATAAGAAAAGATTAAACCAACCATTAATGTTTAAAAAAATGGTAGTTGTGCAAGCTGACCCTAAAACAGGCGACCATTTGTTTGTTTTAGTGGAAGGCAAAGATGGAACTATATTTGCTGTTGATCCATGGTTTCGTAAAGTTAAAAAAGTTGATGGTGCTACTAAACTATCAGATATTGCTTCTGATGAAATGATTAGCCCATATCCGAAACCAGAATTATTAACAAATTTATTTGCTGAATTTGATGATAATGGCAAAGTATACTATGACCAAATTTATGTGAGTGAAAAAACTCAGTGGCGTTTGCGCTGGGATATAACTATAGGATTTGAGACATTAGCCAACACATATGATCCAGCCCCTAAGCAGGCTCACCAGGTAGGAGACCTAAATTACATTGCGCATATGGAAGATATTTATAATATGCTTAAGAATAATATGAAATTTACAGACTGGACATCGGAATATGATAAATTACCGTTTACTGATTCTGAAAAGCCTAAAAGATATGAAGATGATCGTAGAGATGATTTATAATAAACATTATGCGAGCGTAAAAGTAGATATTCATGATTCAATTCACCTCATTAATATATAAATAACTATTTGCAGAGAGTTAAAATGAAAAATATTAAATTGGCCGTGATACTTAATTTATGTATTGGAATGGCTATGGCTTTGCCTGACTCTGAATTTACCAAATGCGATATCTACAGCATATCAGATGGCAAAGTATCAGCACATCTTGTTGCTACTGTTGCCTGGTTATCCTATTTTGATAATGGAAAAAGAACTGTCCTGTCTGCTCCGGAAAATAACATACCTCATTATGACCCACTTGGCAAAATAGACAGTATAGAGCTTTCTAATTCAGCTATCTCTAAGAGTCAGATTTTTTCGATGCATCTAAAAAGAAATGTACCAAATGAAAATGATCCACTTTCAAATTATGGAAACTTATGGTCGGCATTTGGAAACTTTGCTGGTACCATTATTAATGAGCAAAATCATGTCGCTAACGCAAAATGCAGTTATACCCCTTTTAAAAGTGAAGATCCTGATGCAAATAATTTAGTAGCTAAATTTAAGTCAGAGATAGAAGGTCTAAATGTAAATATGTCAAAACTACTAAGTGAGCAAAAGGCGCCTGATTTAGAAAATAATCCGGGAAAGTTGAAGTTTTATGTCAATATTGTAACTTATGGAACTAACGATTTAAGAAATTTTGTGGAAGATTTTTTGTGTCCGGATCAAACTAATTTTTGTGATAATAATAAAAAGAATTTTGCAACTGATTTTAATTTTAATTTAGACCAAATTACTAAAGGTGATCATATGGTAGCATATTCTATTAAGTATATTACCCGTGGAGTTAAGGGCGAAATAAGATTAGTTAGTGGAGGCGTCTTGATTCCACAATATGTTGGAACTCAAATTAAAGGTATAATTTTATATTTTCATGGAACTTCCCTTGCAAAAGACGATGTACCGTCATGTTTTACTGGTAGACGCTTATATGCAGAATATGCAGAGTATTGTCACAGAGATAACGTTTATAGTAGTAGTAAACTGGCAGGCGGAATCTTGGCTTCACAAGGATATATAGTAGTGATGCCAGACTATATCGGGCTTGGGGCGGACAACACAACTATACATCCCTATGTTCTTTACTCCAAAGTAAATGCTGCCAGTGGGCTTGATATGGTAACTGCAACAAAAGAATTATTAAAAAGACTGGGAGGCAAGACAAAAATACAAAATAATTTCTATATTACAGGTTTTTCTGAGGGAGGTGCTTATGCTCTATGGGCCTCAAATATAGTTACGCAACCTGAAAACACCTTTTTGATGAGTAATCAATTAAATTTAAAAGATACTGTAGGATTATCTGGTGCCTATGACCTTAAATATGCTCAGATGCCTATGCTAACTGATGATATTACTTTGAAAAGCCACTATAATATAGGAAATATTGATACAGCTAAAGAACAAATACCCGTATTGATTAGTTATTTATTAAGCTCATATGGATTTTATGATCTTAATAAGGACTACTCTTCTTTAATGCAGAATGAGTTTTTGGCGCATAAATGTATAATTGATAGCAAAAGTTATACTGTACCAGAATTGTTTGCTATTCATGAGCCCTATATTTATAATTACCAGATTGCATTAAGTATAATCAACTACTTATCAAAGGCAGCCGATTATCAAGACCACCCAGCTAAAGCAATAGTTCAATCCAAGCTTTGGGCAGACAAGGCCTTTTTAACTAAGCTAGAGGAAAATTCAATAAATAGCTGGTCAAAGGCTCCTACTCCAATAGGATTGGTATATCTCAGTAAAGATTCTGTGGTAACTAATTTGAATTCAACAAATACATTTAAGCACTTGGTTGGGAAGACAGGAGTAACTGCAAAAATAATCGATACAGAAAGATATAAATATGGCAATGCCTCCAATAGCAATGATTTTGATCATCCTCAATCCGAAGTTTTACAACTTGCTGCTGCTTTACAGCAATTTAGCTATTATAAATAGTACCTTCAGCAAACCTAAAAATTTTGTTACTTAATATTACCTACGAGGATAAAATTAACACTTATAAGCATTGCCGGGCTATTGACTTTCTATTATTAGTAAAAATCCTTAAAGTAGGCATCAAGGCTATCCGTAAAAGGCCCATAGATATTTCGTGTAGTCAATTGTTGGGCTTTTTTAAGCATGTTTTTATCATTAAAGTTATTAAGTAGGTTAATATCTGTAATTAACTGATCTTTGTTAGAAGCGCCTATTAATACGGAGCTTATATTTTTATTTTCATATAAAAACTCTAATTCTAATGCAATTAGGGTATTATAATCATTATTAGCTAATTTTAGCAAGCTTTTGATTTTGTCGGCATATGGCAAATTCTTATCCTGTAAATAGGGTTCTATTTTAGGTGTGAGCGCTCCGGTTCCCAAGGCTCCACGTACAAAAACTGCAAGGCCTTTATCATGTGCTAATTTAATAACCCGCTCATTTGATCTATTTAATAAGTTATATTCAACCTCTATAGCATCAAAATCTCCCGAATTTATGCATTCTTCGGTTAATTTAGGATCATCCAAAGAAGCACCTATAAAATGTAATTTGCCCTCTTTTTTAAGCTTTTTTAATTCTGTTATTACTATCTTATCCCTTATAATCTTTTCGGGGTTTGGTCCAAAATGTATAAATACAATGTCCAGGTAATCTAACTTAATATCATGTAAACTGGTTTCAACATGTTGTCGTATGGCCTTTGCACTAAAATCATATGTACTTGCCGGGTTATTACAATATATTCCATCATACGTAGCGCTCTGACAATTATTACCCTGTATTAACATAGATAATTCCCCTACCTTACTATTAATAAGTAATTTATTCCGGTTTTTTTTAACAGTTAGGCTTTCTCCGATATGGCTCTGGCTTAAGTGGTAAGCATTTGCAGTATCAATAACATTTATACCAATATTACAGACTTCATCTAATGTATCTTGTGCAGAACTATTATTTGGATGTAATCTCTCTCCATGAGTTCCAACACCCCAATCCCGGCCAATTTCAAGTGCGCCAAATCCGATAAAAGTTACAGATTTATGCATCGCTGGAATATATCGCTTCGATAATGCTTTTGTATCCATATAATCTCTTCCTTGACTGAACGAATATTATTCAAATTCAATGCCATTATAGCTAATAAAGATTCGCGAGTTTACCCAAATCCTAAGTTATAAAATTTCTCCCCAATATTTATAAACCTAAGGGTAATTTTTTACCCTGGGTTTTTTGGTTGCACCTGATGTATAACTTATAACACAATACTGTACAGTTCTGGAATTTAAATTTATTATCATGAATAACTTTTAAGGAGGCAGTATGGGTGATAGCAAAATTAATACAAAATTAACTTTCAGGCAACTGTTTTACTTATCTATTTCCAGCTTCGGTTTACAAGTTGCCAGTACGATTGAACTAAATAATGCAACTGGTATATTTAAATTCCTTGGAGCTACTGATACACAGGTAAGTTGGCTATGGCTTATACCGCCTTTAGCTGGTCTTATTATCCAGCCACTTCTAGGGCAAACCAGTGACTTGGTTAACACCAAATATGGAAAAAGAATACCTTTTATTTTTGCAGGTGCTGTTATTGCCTCTTTAGCTCTGCTAGTTATGACATTTTCTGAGGTACTTTGGTTAACTGTATTAATGATTTTATTTTTAAGCTGTAGCATAAACTGTTCTACAGAAGGTTTACGTTCACTAGTAGGAGATATAAGTCCTAATGAACAGAAACCAACAGCATTTGCCTGGCAAGCTATATTTAGCGGAGTAGGCGCTATGCTTGCCAGCGGAATTCCATATGTGCTAAATTCATTAAATATTTTTGTAAAGCAAAGTGAAAGTAGCTTCAAAGTCCCTATATTATTAAAGGTCTCTTTTTTGTTTGGTGCAATAGTTTTAGTTTGGTCTTTGCTGTCTATGTTTAGAGAAATAAAAGAAAAAGACTTTATAAATAGAGATTCTAATACCAGCTTAAATAAAAATAACTATATTTCATTATTTACCAGTATATGGAGCAAGCTATTTTTTAATATATGGCATATGCCAAAAGTTATTAAAAAGTTTTTTTTAATACAAATTCTTACCTGGACCGGTATGTTTTGTGTATGGCTATATTTTAGCCTGGCTATAGCTCAGCATATATATCATTTGCCGATTAACGCCAATGTAACCTCTAACAATAAAAATTCAATGCTATTGACTAACGGCTTGGTACATACCTATATATGCTTTGCGATTTATCAGCTTGTGAGTATTATTTATGTTCTTATCCTACCTTATATTATTCAAAAGTTTAATGCAAATAAAGCTCATGCAATTGCTTTATTTACCGGCGGTATTAGTTTATTTTCAATTATCTTTCTAGATAAAATCTGGCTTATTTATTATGCTATGATAGGAGTAGGAATTTTTTGGGGTAGTTTGACTACCCTGCCGTATGCAATTATTACCGCTGAAGTTCCTGCGGAAAAAATGGGGACTTGTTTAGGAGTTTTTAATATAACAATAACTTTGCCACAGATTTTATGTGGTATTTTTATAGGATTTATCTACAAATATATTTTTTTCAATCATGCAATTATTGTAATTTTATTTGCCAGCCTTTGTATTTTTATGGCCGGCATAGTACTATTAAAGCAAGAAGGGGTAGACTTATTTTATGAAGTTTTTAAATGGTTTAACAAAATATTTAACAAAAAATAATCCTGAATTAAGAATATATCTAAATTCTTGGGATGCGAATATTTAAAAAAGGAGCTATACGTAAAGAAAATGTTGTATTCAAAAAAATTATACATATACACAGCATTTTTTGTCTTGTATGAAGTTAGTGTTTATCTATCTAATGATATGATTATGCCGGGGATGGTTAATGTAATTAAAGAATTTCATGCGCCTATACAGTACGCAGCTACATCCTTATCCTATTTTATAATTGGAGGGTGCATATTACCCTTAATTTTAAATTTAGTAATTAGTAGGATTGGTAGTCGCCGGGTACTTATATTAGGCAATATCCTATTTCTATTTGCCACCCTTATTATAACTTTATCTAGCAATATACACCAGTTTCTATGGGCACGCTTTTTTCAGGGCATGGGACTTGGGTTTATTTTCATTGGCTATGCAACGGTACACCAATTATTTGATGATATTACTGCGATTAAGGTAATTGCCCTGCTAAGTAATATTAGTATAATGGCTCCTTTAGCAGGGCCTATTATAGGGGCTGCCATTATCAGTTCCTATAATTGGCGTGTGATTTCAGTATTTTTAGGTATATTAGGTTTGGTTTCGTTATGTGGACTATATAGATATATGCCGGAAATTACCAGGGATGATCCTATACCGAGTGCTACTTTAAGCACCTGTTTGAAAACCTTAAAAGATGGTTTATTTTTGCGCGGATCCTTGCTAATTTGCCTAAGTGGAATTATTACTGTTGCGTGGGTTGGAATATCACCAGTTATAATCTTTCATACATATAAACTCTCATCTTCTTATTATATTAATTATCAAATTTTGGTATTTAGCGGTAGTATTATAAGTAGCATACTAATTCAATTTATAAATAGCCAAAATGCGGTGAATATAATAAAAATTGGTAGCTCTTTTGCTCTTGTGGGGCTTATTGTAAGTTTTATATTTAGTATAATAAGCCAGTTACTTTGTGTATTTGGATTATTTATTTTTACTTTTGGGGCAGGTTTATATATTGGAATAATTAATAGAATTATTATTAGGCACCTGGGTCATTTATCGGTCAATTTAGTCACTGCTATAACTAGTACTAGTGTTGCCCTTACGAATTGTTTAGGCCTTGAAACTGCAAATTTCATTTGTTTAAAAAGCAGTTATACGTTTTTTTCCCTGGCAGCATTTAACGCAATAATTGGTTTTATTTGCTTTTTATTAACCCGCAATTTTATGGGCAAACTTAATAGAACAAATTTTATGTTTTCTGTACAACATTAAAAGTATGACATAATGTTGAACTGATACCACAATCTCTTCCACAAATAGCTAATAAAACATATAGAAATCTTTAAATTCCAGTACAATAATGTAAGCAGCAGATATCTAAAGGGATAATATTTATGATTGATTTTACTGGTACGTACACCGACTACTATCAGTTAACTATGGCACAGGTATATTTTTTGGATGGACAAAAGGATCATATTGCCGTTTTTGATTACTTTTTTCGCAAAAACCCCTTCGAAGGCGGTTATACCATTTTTGCCGGTTTGGAAGATTTATTAAATATAATTGAAAACCTTCGTTTTGATGAGAAAGATATAAATTTTTTACAAAAACAAGGGTTTCACCCGGAGTTTATTAATTATCTGAAAACTTTTCGCTTTAATGGAATTATCTATGCTTATAAAGAAGGCGAAGTGGTATTCCCAAATAGTCCAATATTAAGTATAGAAGCAAATATGATTGAAGCACAAATAGTGGAAACACTTGTGTTAAACATACTAAATTTTCAATCTTTGATTGCAACTAAAGCAAGCCGTATGCGCCAGGTAGCAGATCATGGCTATGAATTAGTTGATTTTGGGCTGCGCAGATCCCAAGGTCCCGGCGGTTATTATGCAACCAGGGCTGCTATAATAGGAGGGTTTAATTCTACTAGTAACATTCGTGCAGGACGAGACTATAATATCCCGGTAGTGGGAACTATGGCACACGCGTTTGTTCAAGGCCACGACAATGAGCTATCTGCTTTCCGTGATTTTTCAAGGATATGGCCTGAACATTGTGTTTTATTAGTAGATACTTATGATACTTTGAATAGTGGTGTACCCAATGCTATTATAGTAGCCAAAGAAATGGAGATACGCGGGCATCGCTTAAAAGGAATCCGGTTAGATAGCGGAGATTTAGCTTATTTTGCTAAACAGGCACGCCATTTACTAGATACTGCCGGGCTTAGCTACGTCAAAATTACAGTATCAAACCAACTGGATGAATATGTAATAAAAAGCCTGTTAGAACAAAAGGCGCCAATTGATATTTTTGGAGTTGGTACAAATCTTGTAGTGGGCAAACCAGATGCAGCTTTAGATGGTGTATATAAATTGGCATTAAGCAACAACAAGCCGCGCATTAAAATATCAGATACTTTTTCTAAAGTTAACCTTCCTTATAAAAAACAAGTCTATAGAATATCTGATACTACCGGTGCTTTCATAGGGGCAGACATTGTTACCTTATTTGAGGAACAAATACCGCAAATTATGCATCATCCTTTTGAGCCGTTAAAGGCATACACTATTAAGCAGCATAGCCAAAAGGAATTAATGCTCCATAAAGTTATGGAAAAAGGCAAACGGTTATCCCCTACTTTATCACTTAGTGAGATAGCAAAATATAGCCAGCTACGGTTGGCATTGTTGCCGGAAGAGTATAAACGATTTAAAAATCCGCATGTTTATAAGATAGGGCTAAGCGGCCAGCTTAATGATAAGCGTAATGAATTAATACGAAAATACAAAAATACTTAAGACGGACCTACCCTGGCGAATATATTGGAAGTGATAATATTGATATGTGATAGAGCAAGTGGTACAACTTCACTAGACTGTGCATAAATAATTGCTCCATCAAATAAGCATGGTAGTTTTGATTGTATATCGCCAGCCCATATTTATTGCTCATTTTGTCCAATCTTCATTTAATATTTAAGCTTTAAGATATATTTTACCTTCAATTTATGTAATATATACTATTTAGCAATATAGCCACCATCAATTACTAATTCGCTACCAGTCATAAATTTAGATTCATCAGATGCTAAATATAATACGCCATAAGCAATATCAAGAGGTTCGCCCATATGGCCAAGAGGGTGTAGAGCAGCAGTTTCTTGCCTGAACTTTTCTAAACCTTCTGGAAATTGGCTGCCAAAATTTTCGACTAATGGGGTATAAATAAATCCTGGGTGAATCGAATTAACCCTGATTTTATATTTAGCATATAATAATGCATCAGTTTTAGTCATTTCACGCACAGCACCTTTTGAGGCGTGGTAGGGAGGGATGTCTGGCGCACTTATTATTCCGTATATTGATGACAAATTAATAATACTGCCGCTACCATTTTCTAACATAAATGGGACTGCATATTTTGTACAATAAAATACCCCTTTAACATTAATTACCATCACCTCATCCCACTCTTGCGATGTAATTTCATGTGTTGGTTTATTTACCCCAGCTATACCAGCATTATTTACCAGAATATCTATTTTGCCAAATTTAGTTTTTATTTTTGAAAATATATTTTTTACTTCTTCTTCATTGGCAGTATTCATGTGCCAAAATTCAGCCTCACCGCCAGCTTCTTTAATTTTAGAAACTAATTTTTTCCCCTCTTCATCTTTAATATCTGTAACTGCAACTTTGGCACCATGATTAGCTAACAATAGACAACTCGCTTCACCAATACCTAATGAACCACCAGTTACAATCGCAACTTTATTTTCTACTCTTTTCATAATAATATCCTATTCTATATAAATTAAATGTTTATTCTGTTTGCAATATTTTTTCATCTTTTTTATAAAAATTAGCCCAGACAGCTCCCATAATACTAGCTAGTGCGCTCACAAAAAAAGCGATGAAGAGAGCTATCGAGGCTCTACCCATATTATCAGCGTAGCTCTTAATTTGTTCATCTGGTATTGGTACGATTCCATTATTAACTGAAGGATTAGCAAATTTAGCATCGTTTTGAGATAGATTTTGTATTTGTTGTGGGCTTACTATTATACTTATAGTACCGCTCATTAGGATTCCTGATGTGCTTGCTGCAACCATCACTGTTATGAAAATTGCTAAACTCCAGACCGCTAATCCATGGCAACCACGACTAAAGGCACACCTAATATTGGAAAATTTTCCTGCTAGCCAACCTCCAATTCCCATTGAAAACATCCCACTTACGGCTAGCCATATAATAACCCCTGATTCAAAATTAAATATGTGCGGGTTTTGTTGGTTAAGAGAAGCAAGGCCCAACCCAATGCCTAGAAAATTTAATAAAGTTTCCAGGCCTAAGCTGACTATAGTGCCAAAAAAAATTGCTCCCCAGGAAATGCTTTTATATATATCATTACTTTCTGTCGTATACATTTTGATAACTCCTTTAGATGCTATGTAATATGTTTTAAACCCAAGTACTTAAAAAATTCATTTATACTATTTAGCCAAATTTAATTTGAAATCTAAAAATTATTATAGCATGCTTGTACATAAATAACCATAATATTTTTATAACTATTAATTGATTAGAATGGTATAGCATATTTTTATATTACCAAAATATACACTCAAACTACAGGTTTTTTGCACTATATAATCAAATTAAAATGTTGCTACAATTAACAAATTATGTTTAAAAAATACTTAAGTGGTAAATATGATAAAATTCAATTAATTGGTATCGAATTTTCTAAAAAGACGCGGAACTTAGTAACTTTTGCCTACGAAAGAAATTTCTAAAACAATTTCTCTAGCTAATGCTTTTGGATACTGGAAAATCATTAAATGCGATCCTGGACTAAAACTTACTAATTTAGAGTTTTTTATATTTTTGTTTAAAACTATTGAGTTTATACAAGGAACCAATCTATCTGCTTCGCCAGCTAATATGAGGGTACGAGCATTTATATCATCCAGGATTGATTTAGGGTTGGCATGAGTATGCCACTCATTTATTACCAAAGCTTGTTCATGGAGGGTACTCTGTGGTACTATATTTTTACTTCCCCGAGTTCTAAAGTGAAAGATAGCAATTATAAAAAAATACCAGATTGAAGGCACTAACAATTTACCAAATCTCAAATAATTCAGCAATTTATTTTTACTGATATTTTTAAATACTGACACAACATCAGCATTTGGTGGCACGCCCAGATTACCTGGGGGAAAAGTATTTATAAGCGTTAAAAGCTTAAGATTTTCCGGATAAAGGCTAGCATATTTTTGGGCTATAGCTCCCCCCATCGATATTCCAACTAATGATATTACAGCTAAGTTTAGCCCAGATCTAAGAGACTCTATATCATCAGCTAAACATTTGATTGTGTACTCTTTGGGAATAAATTTGGAACCACCCGTATTACGATTACTGAATATAATAACCTCGTACGTTTTGGCTAGTTCATTCAAAAACCTTAAATCCCATCCATTCATAGAAGCGCCATAGCCGGTAACCAGAATTAATGGGTCTCCCCTGCCAAACCTGCAGTATTCAATTATCCCATCTGTTACTTCCAAGGTTGATTTAGCAGCAGCACATGGGATATACGATTTTTTATTAAAAATATGTTTTAAAAAGTTATACATCACTGCTATTTTGCTCTTTAGTAATTTGTATAGACAAATAAAATGGATAGTTTGACGGCCAACTGGATGTTGGCCGATTCTGGGTTTGGACAGTTAATTATTTGCCTTCTTTATATCGCTCAGAGTATTCTCTAGTAGCAGTCTTTAGAACAATTTTTTCTCCAACATTGACAAAAGAAGGTACAACAACACGAATACCAATATCCAAGATTGCCGGTTTATCCATTGCTGTAGCTGTAGCCCCTTTAATTTGAGGGTCAGTTTCTACAACGGTACATACAATTGTTGTAGGGAATTCAACGGCAAGAACACTGCCATCAACTAATTTAAGTTTTACCTTAATACCATCAGATAAAAATACCACATCATCTCCAATCACATCAGGAGAAACGGTAATTTGGCTATAGTCTTCCATATTCATGAATACGTAATCTTCGCCCTCTTTATATAGTAAAGTACACTCTAACTCTTCAGTAGATAGACGTTCTATCGAATCAGTTGATCTAAAAGCTACCTGGGCTTTTGAACCGGTTTGAATATTTCTCATTTCCGTTTGTATAAATGCGCCACCACCTGTTCCTGATTTAACTGTGCGTGTGCCTAATATTGCAAATTGGCGGCCATCATGCTGAATAATCCAACCGGTACGAAGATCTACTGCTTTTTCTTTCATATTGATTTCCTTTTATTATTGAGAAAAATTTTAACCCATTATTTTATCATGTTGTGAGATCCACTGCTGAATTTCATTTGTCTCCTGCTCTGCCACCAGGTAATTATTTAATGATGTGCTGGCATCATGAAAACGATAACGTAGAATAACTCCCGGTAAATTGGTTGCAAGAATATTTTGCGTGAAAACAAGCCTGGCAAACAGATCATAATCTGCACATACTTTATAGTGTGGGTTATATCTCAAGGTATTTAGAGCTGACTTACGAAACATAATGCTGGGATTTAGAAATGGCACACCATTAAAAAAGCTTTGCTTTAGCTCATTTAGTGATGATGAGACCGGGTAATTTAATCTAACACTATGCCCATTTGGATAAAATCCCTCAGCCTGCCCACCAACAAAACCGAAATTAGGGTGTGTTTCTAAAAATTTAACCTGCTGTTCAAATCTGGTGGGAATACAAATATCATCATGATCCATCATGGCGATAAATGAGCCTTGTGAGCGGTCAATACCTATATTTGAAGCACTAGCTATACCGTTGTTTATAGTGCAAGGTATAAAAATAATTCGATCATCATTAAAGCTTGCAATAACTTGCCCAAGTCTCAATTCATCTTGCGGACTATCGTTTATGATTAAAAATTCAAAATTTGAATAAGTCTGTTCAAGTACACACTTGATAGCTTCACGAAGGTACACTTCGTAAGTTTGGTAAATTGGCATTACCACACTAAGTTTAATGTTATTAGTAATCATATTAACCAGGTTTATATTCCTAATTTAAGTTTATGTCTGTCAATGTATATAAACCACCTGCACTATCCTAATCGCTACTATATCCATAAAAGATTATTTTTTGGTAGTTGTCATTGACCAGATTTGCAAAATGGTACTATCAATTTTTTCCCAGACAAGTATTCATGGCCCATCAATATAGCATTTTACAACAATATAATGATTTGTGGTTTGTTAAATATAAATTACATGATATGGTAGAAAAAATACATGGCTGCAATAGGGAATATGAGTATATAGTTTGTGTAACCGAAGTTATACTCTAGTAAAAAGGTGTTGTTGTTTTTTTATTTCCCCGGCTAAGGGTAGGTAAATAGGCCTAATCCCACACTCTGTAGCATGCCCAAGTAACCCTGTTTCGCAATGCCGGTCATCATCCCAACCAGGATAATCCGTAATAGGATATAAACATATACCTTCTAGACTAGTTCCCATTTCCATAGCCTTATAGGCTTCGTCACAGACGTATCTAAACCAATCTAAACGGTTATTCCCTTCTGCGCCGGTTTCAGCAATGACTAAAGGACGTTTATAGCGATTATAAATTCCGATTAACATGGCAGATAATGGTTTATATTGCGGATGCTCCAGGTTAATAGGTGACCCATGTAAAACCCACTGGTTATATGGATAGTAGTTGACCCCGACAATATCTAAAATATCTTCACGTCCTCCAAGACCTGGCCAGAGCTTACCGCTTAACATATCGCAGGTTTGGAATTGAGCCTCATTATAAGAACTTGCTTCAATATTACATTCTGTGGCAGATATTACATTTACCAGAGGTTCAGCTTGAACAAATCGTGCGCGGGGGTCGACTAAGCGAATAGATTCAATTGCTGCAATTGTTGCCCGCACCAACTGATGCTTAAGCTCAAATCCTCTATCATTTTCAAGCGGGTAAAAAAAACCGACATCACCGCCGGCCCACGACCAAAAAGAAATTTCATTAATTGGCGAGTAAAATGGTATTTCATCTGTTTCACTTTTTATTAAGCGGGCGGCAGCTTGGGCAAAGCTAGCAAATCGTATAATAAATTCAGGCTTCCATATATCTATATCATCAGGCCAGCCATAATGGCATAAATCCCAAATAACCTGCATTTTATTACTAATCGATGCTCTTAGCATAGGTAAAAAGCTTGACCAATCATAATACCCAGGTCGGCTTTCTATTAAATGCCAGCGCAGGCCATCACGTATAGTATGGATTTCATGTGCTTTTAGATTACTATAGTCTTCATGAACATACATATCATGTAATGTACTATTAATCAAATCTAAGCGCTTTCCATCTCTTCTACGTTTTGTCGAGCATTCAAAGCCACCTTGAATAAAACTTCTAAATATTTTTGTGTTTTGCAAAATACTCAACCCGCATTTAATTCTGGTATTGAACTAATCCCCTTCTCTTCGGCAAGGATTTTATTATAAGCGGCCAAGGCTTGGCCAACTACCTGATCCATATTATAATAACGATAACTACCTAACCTGCCAATAAAAATTGTGTTTGGAGTCGAGTTACCTAAAGCTTCATATTTTTTATAAAGTTCATGATTTTCCGGTCGCGGAATAGGATAATATGGATCTCCTATAGCTGATGGAAACTCCCAGGTTAAACTGGTTTTTGGATGAGCCTGCCCGGTTAAATATTTATATTCTGTAATTCTTGTATACTCTACATTTTCTGCTGGATAATTAACTACAGCAACCGGTTGATATGTTTGCATATCCATTGTTTTATGTACGAAATTTAAAGATCGGTAAGGCAATTTGCCATAACAATAATTAAAATATTCATCAATTGGACCGGTATAAACTAATTTTTTATAAGCAATTTTTGATTGAATATCTTTAAAGTTGATATTTAACCTGATAGTGATATTTGGATGATTAAGCATATTTTCAAATAATTTTGTGTACCCATCCAGAGGCATATATTGGAAACTATCATTGAAGTAACGATCATCATTTGTAGTTCGGGTGGGAACGCGGGCGGTAACTGTTTTATCCAGTTTTGATGGATCAAGCCCCCATTGTTTACGCGTATAACCCCGAAAAAATTTTTCATATAAATCAATCCCAACCTTACTAATTACCACATCTGCTGAAGTTTTTATTTTTTCTATAGGTTGAGCCTTAGATTCCAAAAAAGCTTCGGCATCTTCTGAGGTCATCTTTAAGTTATATAATTGATTCAATGTGGTGAGGTTAATAGGAATAGGTACCAATTTATTATCGACATATGCAAGTACTTTATGTTCATAAGGACGCCACTTAGTAAATCTCGATAGATAGTTAAAGATACGCTCACAATTAGTATGGAATATATGTGGTCCATATTTATGTATTAAAATTCCGGCCTCATCAAAGCAATCATATGCATTACCGCCAATATGAGGCCTTTTATCAATTAAAAGAATTTTTTTATTCAGTCCCGAAGCTAAGCATTGGGCTAAAGTTGCACCGGCAAATCCGGCTCCCACAATAAGATAGTCAAACTTTTCTTCATTTATCATACAGCCTCTTTCTCAAACTTAATGGAAAGCATTAAATTGTGCATATCATTAAAGGTCTTATCCCAGCTCATATTATTTAAGAGAGTATCGGCATGCATATATACGTATTGCGGGTTTTTGCTGTCTTGCAAAGCTCTTTCGATTGCTTTAATAAACGCCGGTATATCTTTTGAATCTGCAATATGTACTACTTTAGATTTACCGTAAGCTTCAATAATATCAATTATCGGAGTAGACACTACAGGTTTACCACCTGCTAAATATTCTGGCGTTTTAGTCGGGCTTATAAATTTAGTTGATTCATTTATTGCAAATGGTATAAAAGCTACATCCCAGTTTGACAAATAATAAGGTAATTCTTCATAAGTTTTAGATCCGAGGTAATAAATATTCTGTGCTTTAGGTAATAAAGCAGGATCTATTTTAACAACCGGGCCAATTATTATAAAGCTCCAATCAGATCTGGTTGCAGCTAATGCTTCTAATAAATCAATATCAAATCTTTCATCAATTACCCCATAGAAGCCAATTAATGGTCCCGAAATTTTTTCCTGATCTATAGGCATTGGTAATTTATTTCTTGCTGCACGAAAATGTAGTATATCTACGCTGCTTGGGAACATATATACTGAGGAATGACAGGGAGATTTAGCTCTATAAAGGCTGGCACCGCCGGTAAATACTAAATCAGCACAATTTATAAGCTCCTGTTCATATTGTTTTAGTTCAAGTGGAGCAAATTTAAAAGCTGAAAGTTCATCCATACAATCGTATATAGTTACATTACCTGCTAGAGCTTTACTCCAATGGAACATCATCGGTGTATAGTACCAACAAATATCTACACAAAAATTTTCAGTAGCCAGAAAATCGCTTACTAAAGATCTTAATACTCTCCCGGTTTCTTCTTTTGTTCTTAAAGAAGGAAGCTGGGGTTGTAAAATATATATATTATTTTTTGTCATTCTAACTGATAATGTAGGGTATATGCCTTCGATAAAAACAGGTTCCTCTATATACAATACGTCATAAACAGCAGCAAATCTTGACATAAGATGCTGCGGTCTTTGGTAGACAAAATCCCAGCGTAAATGTGAGAAACATAGTAAAGCATGACGTTTTTTAGCAGCAAATACATTATTTTTAGTCAGAAAAGTATTTTTGATTTTTTCATATCCATAATTTAAGTTCATTTCATATCTCCTATAAATTAGATTACTTAATTAAAATACTAATTTAGCACTAATTAAGGAACCATTAGGTTAATTCGGTTATTTCAGAAATAGTTGAGTCAGGAACAATTTGAGCTTGTAAAAGGGAGGTTAGCTCAGAAGTGATTTTATATCTATACTATTAAATAATCTTCGTAATTTTAAGGGAAAAATTCATAGCTAAAGATTTAGGCGGTAGCTATAACGAACTACCGCTGTTATATTACAGGTTTTAATAAGTTACTTGCTAATGAGAAATAGTATATTTAGATCTCCAAAGCCAAGATCCTTTCTACCTTTTTATTTGTGAAAAGATGACCAATACCAAAAATTATACAAATTGCGATTAACCCAATAAATAGTTTTACGGGGTTATAGCTTTGCGTCAACGCTCCAAATTCTCCTCCCAAATAAGCACCAATAGCCCAGGATATTGCCATATTTAATGAAACAAACGTTGCTGAAAAACCATGTGGTGCAAATGATGTTGCTGCAGATAATAAAACCGGGACAGTTAATAATTCCCCGATTGAGAAAAAGGTATAAAACCCAATCAAATACCATGAGCTGCCATGATAATTGGCATCAACTGCTATATGCCTAACTAGTGGAAATAGCACTATTGTGCCAATAGCAACCAGAAAGTATCCCATCGCCAGTTTGGTACTTAAGGTAATTTCCTGGCCAAATTTCTTGGTATAGGCTTGATAAAACCAGGCAAGTATTGGTGAATAAATAATAATCAGGATACTATATGCCCCATAATACCAAACTGATGGAATGGTGAAATTACCGATATGACGGTCTATATTTTTATCTGCATATACAGTTAATAGTCCATAAGGAAGAGCATATATGACGTTCCACATAATATTTGTAATGCATAAGGTAATAAAAGTAATAGATTTTTTCCAATCAGTTGCACTCCAAGGTTTTTTGACTTCCTTTTGCACGCGGTTTGTCATATTACCAACATTTTTTAAGCTTCTATTTTTAGTTATCAGAAAATTTACTATACCAATGACTAAACCCAAAGCAGCCATAGCAAAAGCATAGCTATAGCCTTTTTGTTCCTGGACGTATCCCCCAATCATTGGTCCCAAAAATCCTCCGATATTTATCGACATATAAAAAATAGCAAATGCCGACTCTTTAGCAGCACTTTCACCATGTTCAAAAAGCTCACCTACCATTGAACTAATTGCTGGTTTCATTAGACCACAGCCAATAATTAATAATGCCAAACCTATAAACATAGCTGTTTCACCCTGAAATGCCATGGCTGCATGCCCCAACATCATAATAATTGAGCCTAAAAGTACAGCCCATTTATGTCCAATAAGCTTATCTGCGATATAACCGCCAAATATTGGTGATATATAAACAAATGCCCCATATAACCCAGTTAATTGCATTGCTGAAGCTTCACTCCAGCCTAAACCGCCAGCGCTTACTTTGGCTGCGGCATATAGTACCAAAAGCCCTTGCATTGTATAAAAACTAAAACGCTCCCACATCTCTATTGATGATAAAGCGATTACCCCACGTGGGTATTTAATATTAGACATTAGTGTCCTCCTTAAGAATTAAGCAAAATTAATATTTATTAATAGCCTTCTAGGCAAAGTTATGACGATATTACTCAACTTACACAGTAAAATTTTAAAATATTTAGTGAGCCTTTAGATAGAAAATAATATAAGCATTATAAGTTTTATCTAATGAAATTTTGATTATGGCTTTCGTCGTAGAAGTTTTGAAATAGCTGAAGAAGATTTAGAATTTAAATTGGCAAACATATTAGGATATGAACTGTTTAATTGAAGTAATAGTGCGCGATTGTGCATGCGCATGCTCTGGTTTGGTGCTTCTGGCCCGTAAAAAACCTGAGATAACATAATTTTTCCGTTTCTTAAATATTTATTGAAATAGCCAAAATATAAATTGACTTACGAAATGGCATATTAGCATATATTATTTTAATATTGCAAATTTATTTACCAGAGATTGACACGTTGGGCTGGTGGTATATATAACTTATCTCCCGGTTTAACATGAAATGCCTGATAAAACTCGTCTTGATTGCCCAGAGTTCCATTGCACCGAAACTGGGCTGGAGAATGTGGGTTGGTTTTTAAAGAGCTAATTATTTGCTGATCACGGGCTTTATAACGCCAGGTTTGGGCAAAGCTGATATAAAAAACCTGATCCCCGGTAAATATATTTAAAGCTATCTGGTTTTTATTATCTTTAACAGCCAAATGATATGCTTTTAATGCAACTTCAAGTCCGGAATTATCGGCAATATTTTCACCAAGAGTAAGTTCACCATTCACATAATACCCAGGTAATGGACTATAAGCATTATATTGTTGTACCAGCCTTGCGGTTTTTTCCTTAAATCTTTTACTATCTTCAGCCGTCCACCAATTATGCAGATTACCATTTTCATCAAACTGGCTGCCCTGGTCATCAAAAGCATGGCTTATTTCATGACCTATAATTGCCCCGATAGCGCCATAATTGACTGCTAAAGCTGCATTGACATTGAAAAACGGTGGCTGTAATATAGCAGCTGGAAATACAATTTCATTAGCAGTTGGATTATAATAGGCATTTACTGTTTGTGGCGTCATTTGCCATTCTGTCTTATCTACCGGCTTACCAAGTTTATTTAAATTACGGTTATACTCAAACTCAGCTGTAGCAATTGCATTATCTATTAAATCATCAGGTTTTACTACAAGATTTGAATAATCTCGCCATTTATCCGGATAGCCGATTTTTAGAACCATGGTCACCAATTTCTTTTTAGCTTCTTTTTTAGTATCCGCACCCATCCAGTCTAACTCGTCAATGCTTTGATCAAATGCTATTTTTAGATTATTTACTAAATCTTCTACCATTATTTTATTTTGTTCCGGAAAATATTGTTTTACGTAGAGCTTACCCAGAGCATAGCCAATATTTGTTTCAACAAAATTAAGTGCCCTCCTCCATCTCGGGATATTTTCTGTAGTACCGCTGAGGACTGTTCCATAGAATGCAAAATTTTTATCAACATAGTTTTCTGAAAGCATGGGTGCAAAATTATTTATCATTTTCCATTTAAAGTATACCTTCCAAACAGATAAAGGGGTTTGTTTTATAATCTGATCCAACCCCTGGAGATAGCTTGGCTGATTTACGATTAAATTGGTAATTTTATCATTTAAACTAGCCTTCAATAAGTATTGATTCCAGTCATAATCAGGCATTAATTGATTAATTTCTTTAATGGACATTTTATTATAGATTTTAGTTATATCACGATTATCAACATTGGACCATTGAATCTCAGCCAATTCAGTTTCAAGCTTTACAATATCTATAGCATCTTGTGAGGGATTAGTATGGGGAATATCCGTTGCTACCATAGTTAAGATATCTTGGATATATTGCTGGTATTTTGTTTTTATATCCACTAAATTTCGATCTGTTGTATTAAGATAGTAATCCCGATCGGGTAATCCCAAACCATTTTGTTGTACATATACTGCTATTTTAGTTGAATCTTTTGTGTCAACGTCAATTAGTGCACTATATGGTGCGCTTATTCCCAGATGATTAAAATGAGCTATTAAACCTGGTATTTGATTAATATCGGTTATTTCATCAATTTTGGTTAATTCTGGTAGCAGCGGCTTAATGCCTAATTGATCCAATTTCGCGCTATTCATGTAACTATTAAATAAAAAGACAATTTTTTGTTCATCAGAATTATCCGGTAAATTAGTATGCCGGGTAAGCTCAGATATAATATCATGTAATTGGTTGATAGAGTTTTCGTATACCTCCACACCCGCGCCCAAGGATACTTTATCTGAAGGAATAGGAGTGTTTTTTAGCCATGTGCCGTTTACAAATGAGTAGAAGTCATCTCCGGGATGCACTAAAAGATCCATATTTCCTAGATCAATGCCACTAATATTTGCGGCAGGGCTGGCAGCTGCAGATGTACTGCTGCTGTCATTACATCCTTGGATAGTTACTGCTAATACTGACAATGATATTATAGCTAACCATCTAAATAGACTACGCATAAGATATGCTTTCAAAATAAATCTTCACCTGCTTATAAAAAACTGTGCCGTCATAAAATTTTAATATTCCTCACTTATTCTAACATATTAACTAAAAATATAATTATAAATTATCAGTCCTGTTCCCATTCCCTGCCAATTATTCGTCCTATTTCAGAAAATAAGTTGGATAATTGAATAAACTCTGCCGCGCATTCAGATTGGATATCTTGTAAAAATTTATTATCTGCTTGTCTGGCTAAATACGCAGAAACTTTTTTATCATAATAATCACAACGTCCGGGGACACTATTTAGAGCTTCACGGCCATCTATTAACAGGTTGATATTATCATCAAGCCAGGTAACATCAGATTCTGATTTGGTAATTTTTAACATTTTTTCATACTTTTCAAGCCAACCATTTATCCTATTTTTTAATTCAATTAATTTTGAATCAATATAGGCCAAATTTTTTTGAAAAAATGGCGAATACAATAGACGATTTTTAAAAAACTGGCAGTACAGGTAAAAATTCATGGCCTCTACTGTTGACAAGTTGCTCAATTCACTAACAGTTAAAATTTTAAATAATTTACGAATACTAATTTTCTCAGTATTTAAAAAAATCGGCAGATCACCTAACTCAAACTTTTTATAAGCATTTTCCAATTCTGCATTTACCTCCACTACATTTGTCATATCAATCTCTTTTAAAAAACTCTCTTCCAATAGATAATAACATAAAAGATAGAACTCCGGCAATAAGACCCCAAAATGCTGAGCCAACCCCCAAAAATGAAATGCCGGATGCGGTAATAAGCATAGTAATTAGTGCACTCTCGCGGTGTGCTTCATTTTCCATTGCCGATTTAAGGCTAAGTCCTATAGTACTAAATAATGCCAATCCGGCAACAACTAACACCAATTCTGAAGGTAATGCCATAAATAAAGAAACAATGGTTGCTCCAAATAAACCAACAATTAAATAAAATACGCCTGCATATACGGCAGCTTTATAGCGTTTTGCCGGGTTATGATCGGCTTCTTCGTTTAAACAAATTGCAGCAGTGATTGCTGCCAAATTAAAAGTGTATCCGCCAAAAGGAGCTAAAATCAGGTTAATTACACCGGTTATGCTAATAATTGGTGAAACCTTTGGTGTATACCCTGCCGATTTTATCATAGCAACCCCGGGAATATTTTGCGAAGTCATACTTACGATAAAAAGTGGGAGACTAATGCTCATTATTGTGGAAAATGAGAATTTTGGCCAGATCCAGACTGGTTTTGATAAAGCGATATGTAGATGTTGTAAATGGAGTAACCCGCCTACTTTGGCAATCATAATACCAAAGATTAATACCAAAATAATTACATAACGTGGAAATAAACGTTTACCAATTAAGTAAACGATAAACATTAAAAAACCAAGAAGAAACTGGCTTTTCATGGCTACAAAAACATTAGTACCAAATTGTAATAATATTCCGGCAAGCATACCTGAGGCCAAAGCTCTGGGAATATAGTTCATTACTTTTTCAAATAAGCCTGTGCTACCGGCTAAAATAACTAAAATTGCTGAAACAATAAAACTACCAATTACTTCCGGCATTGGAACCCCGGCTAAACTGGTAACCAGTAATGCAGCTCCCGGGGTTGACCAGGCAATTACTATTGGAATTTTGTAGCATAGAGATAAGCTAATGCAGCCTATTCCCATACCAAGCCCCAAAGCTAACAGCCAAGAGCTAATTTCTGCCGGGCTTGCGCCGGCGGCGGCTGCCGCCTGAAAAATAATTGCAACCGAACTGGTAACACCGATTATAACGGAAACAAGTCCGGCAGTTATATTAGGTAAATAAAACAAATTGCGCATTAATATTTACGGACTAAACTGTTGTATCACAAGCGTAAATACCGATGTAGCCGGGTTTAGTACTACTTCACTGCTTATGCCAAGGGCATCATCGTATGCCCAGCCATAAATAAGCGGAACATATTGATGGATTAGTTTATCATATTGATTCATAACACTTCCACCATAGCTGGCATAATTTGCCAGGCATGTATATTGAGCATTCCAATAATTGGCCTGGTTTGTCGCGTTACCAAAAGTTGTAGGGCCGTAAATAAAACTGGTATTACTGCAATATGGTAAAAATCCGACACTTTGTGCTGCGGAGACATATTTGCCCATAGATCTGTATGTGCCATTTGCCCCATATAGGGTGGACCATGAACCTGGAGCACCACCAACAAAATCCACCGGTTGAAAGGTTGTCCAGGTAAATGTATTAGGGCCTGTTGTGCCGGTTACAGGGCATGAGCTACCGGCTTGTGGCTGTACCAGCATCGTTGTAGAACTGTTAACACTAGCCTGCAACACGCATCCAGCAGATATTTCGCTAGCATCAATTAGTATAGAATGTCCGGATTGTGCATAATATGTCCACAAGTCAGCTACGTATTGCGTATATGTATCTGGATTAAATCCGGTAGGATAGACGCTCGGATTTTGCCCTATATAGTTTACTAATCCCTTAAGACCAACCCATTGGGATAGATTAGTTGTATTAAAGGCAAATTGTGAACTGGATCCCCAGTTATTTGGCCAGGAAGTAGTTAAATTACTTTGAATTTGTGAGAAAACTGTTGTTGTTGCCAAATTGCTAAAGGCACCGGTTAAAAAACCCGGATTACTGTTTATTCGGGTATTTATATCCGTAGCGTAAAAGCCTCCCATAAGCCCATAGAAGTTGATTGCTGTCACATCTAAATTAGCTAAAAATTGGCCCGATGCGGTATTGTAAACGTTTGGTTCATAGATAGCATAGCTTATATTTACATTTGGATCACTGGGGTTGGTTACAGATACTCCGATATTACCAGCTGTTTCAAATACCGGGTTATCTAATGATACATACATTAGTCCGCCAATACCGGTACCTGGTGCCCCACCTTGATAATTTGGTTGATATACCACCAATCCAAACGGCGTAGCTGGTATTTGTACCTGACCTTGGGCATAGGAAGCAGATTGCGGTAATAAACTACCTAAGAGTGCTCCACCATATTGTGATGCGGCGTTAAATTGGACAACTGCTTGGCCGGAGCCGTTATTACCCAGTGCAACCAACCATCCTGTATGACCAGGATTCTGATCATTAACTATCCTGTATGCTGCATAATTGGGTATATAAGCCACAGCACCAATACTCATATCAAAATTATACACAAGTCCGAATGTACTAGTTAAGGTGAAATTTAATTGGGTCAATTCTCCATTCGCTGGTAGGTTTATACCATTACCTGTTATGGTACACGTCCCGCCGGCTGCGATAGTTACATTAGAACACGGCGATGTATTAATTGTAATAGGTAGTGGGTTTCCTGTAGCTGTTATAGTGGTAGTTGCTAAGCTAACTGAACTTCCTGTGTTGTTGGTAAATATAAATTGGGCATTATAATTTTGGTTACTATAAATAGTTTGGGAAATACCTTTTACCTGCGTAGAAAAATTAAGTCCGGAAGTTCCACTTACACTTACGGTAACCGGAGTTATGCTGTAGGTATGTCCTCTGTATATAGATGTAGCAGTTATCTGGGCAGTACCACTGCTAGCTTGGCTTCTGATCGTAACCTGGCAGCTTGACGACACTCCTGTGGTCGAAACGCCTGCAGAACTATAAAGAGTACAAGTAGCTGGGGATACTGTAGCAATGTTGCTATTACTTGAAGCAAGATTTACTATTGTACCATTAATACCATAACTATTATTAAGAGTTAAGGTGACCACAGTAGAACTACTTTGGCCCAGTGATACTGATGTCCTGTTAAATGAAATTGTACCAAATATGCTGGCTACTGGAGTACCTCCACTACTACTAGTATTTCCACTACTGTCACTACCACCGGAGCAGGCATTTAGGCCAAATATGCTTAATAGAAAAAGAAATGCAATTATAAAGAACTTCGTTTTCATTTTAGTCTCCATTCTAAAATTTGAAGTACTGCTAGTTACCATATGGGCAATACAGTTGAGATTGTATCATTTTTAATGCCTGGAATATTATTTATTAATTTTTTATGAGGATGCGGCGCAGATTTTTTAGAAGCATCTGTAGAGAGCCTCTCATCTACATATTTGAAACTACACATGCATAATAGATATAATCTTATGTGTTGGCTGCCACTCAAACTCGGACTTAAGCGTGATTACGTCAAGGTTTATCAGGAGCAGTTTTTTCCTGAGAGTGTATGGTAACTGGTTTACTTCCATCTGAAGTAACCTCAATATCATCCTGCACATATTCAGCTTTACAAGGTTCTGATGTTGCTTTTAATTCTTGTTTAACATCTTTGTTTAGATTAAATGAAAATGTAGTATGAACAACTACTCTCTTACCTTTTACATGCTTTATACTATGCGTAATAGTTGATTGCGCCATTTCCCTTTTAATATTTATTTTCTTTACAAAACCATTATTATCTAAAGTAACGTTTTCATTGTCTACTGTTCCCAAAGGGCTGCTTATATAATTCTCACATATTTTCCATGAAATTTCGCCTTCACAAGATATTAAATTATTAGGACAGGCTTTACCTGTAAGTAGTTCATGCTGCAGACTATTAACTTTGATAGCACAGGTAGTAATTTCACATTCATTAGCATATGCATTATAACCTGCACACATTATACCAAATCCCAAAACACCACCTTTTAATATAGATATCTTATTTTTTTTCATGTGCCACCCCTTTTTTATTAACTATTATGTAGCTAGTATACAGGATTTTTAAGATATCTTAAATACGGAAATTCCGTATCGCTATATTTTTAAAGAAAAAAGCTTATTATTGGCAAATATATACTCGGGATAACCAGTAAGATGCATACCGCTAAATGGAGACCATTTTACTTTTGTGCATAACCTATCATGACTAAGAGGGTGGTAATCAACAATATTGGCAAAAACCAGATCGTGGCTTCTTGGCAAATTAAACAAATCTCTGGCATTGGTATATAGTAAGTTTTCCAGTTTATCTAAACTAATCTTCCCCTCTTTATAAGCAGTTAACATTAGTGGTAAAGTAGTTTCAATCCCTGGTACGCCTGATGGGCATTTACACAGCGGTTGTTCTTTTTCAGTCAAGGTATGCGGTGCATGATCAGATGCAATAGTATCGATTGTCCCATCATTAAGTGCTTGCCATACATATTCTTGTTCTGCCAGTGAACGAAGCGGCGGGTTCATCTTAACTAGTCCATCAAATTTTTTGTACATACTATCATCTAAAAATAAATAGTGTGGACAGGTTTCGGCAGATACCGGGACGCCATCATTTTTTGCTTGTCGGATTAAATCAATTTCAGCTTTGGTGCTTAAATGTAATATATAAGATTTTACATTATAGATTTTAGATAGCTTAATAACCAATTTAACGGCAGAAATTGCTGCCTCAGGGCAACGTATTATAGAGTGATATTTAAAATCTGTTTCATTTTTATATTTTTCAGTGTTATTTTTAATGATTAATTCATCTTCAGCATGTAGAGCAATTGTTAAATTAAATGCTTTAGCAAGCGCATATACGGCGTGCATACTACCTTCATCATCCATGAGTAAATCTCCGGTAGATGCTCCCATAAAAATTTTAATTCCGACAATCTGGTCTTTAACTTTGGCAATTTCCTGAAAGTTATTTTTATCAGCTCCGAAGAATAGGCGATAATTAAGCGGTAAACCTGACTGTTTTATTTGGCTGTCAATTAATGCCATTTTATCCTGAAGACGTGCATATGTGACGGTTGCCGGCTTGGTATTTGGCATATCAAAAACAGTAGTATAACCTCCATGAAATGCAGCTTTTGCCCCAGTGATCCAGTCTTCTTTATGCTCCATCCCAGGAACCCGAAAATGTACATGTGGATCAATAAGCCCCGGGAAAACAACCAATTTGCTTCCATCAATGATTTGGCTGCTACCATCGCTTAAGTTAATATCCTGGCGTTCTTCAGTAGTATTTAGTACGTTTAAAATTTTAGTCATAGTTTTATATCTTTCTAGATTGATGTAAAAATGCCAAAATTTCTACCGTATTATTACGTACCCTAAATTCAATAATAAAAGGAAATTCCTGTAATATATATTGTCTGGTATTAATTTTAAACCCGGGACGTGCTATAGTTGGCATTAACGAGAGATTTTTAAGAGATTTCTCTATGGCATCAGCAAATTTTGCGGATAAAAAAGAGCCTGATTCATTACGATAATAGTTTACATATACCATAAAATCATTATATGCAGGCATAGTCCATTTAACTGTTAGCCTCGACATATTTTCAATGCCTGTTCTATTTTACTATCATCCACAAATAATTGATCATCAGCCGCTTTTATTCCAGCTTCTATACGTTTTATTTGCCATCTTTCAAGCTCAAGGTCACGTTTGAGCCAATCTAATATTATGGCACTAACACTTCTGCCTGTTGCTTGAGATAACTCCTCAATATCTGCCTTAAATTCATTTGATACTCTCAAAGATAAAGCTGCCATTTTTACTTCCTAAACAAAATATTACAACTTAGTTATATATAGTATAGCATAATACATAATAATAAACGTATTTTTTTGCGTTATTTTGTATTATTTAGAATTATATACCTTAAATATTATATTCTTTTATGCTATCAAGTAAAAATTCTTGCTCACAGTAATGGCATCTTACTTTAATGTTGCTTTTTCTATCTTTATATGTAGTAAATTTACTCTTGTATTGCTTGGACACACAGCGGGGATTTGGACAAATAATTAAATTACTTATTTCTTTGGGTAATTCTAATGTAGCTTTTGAAATAACTTTATACTCTTCAATTACAGATAATGTTGCACCAGGGGCAAATAAACTAATTGCATCTTGCTCTTTATCGCTTAAGTTATAATCGGCAACTTTAATTAAATCCTTGTGCCCAAGACGCTCACTTGGCAAGTTTAAACCAACACCGACTTGTTTATCTGAACTAAATAAATTTAAGGTTTGAATTATAAATAAAGCATTTCCATGCGGGATATGATCAATATTTATACCATTTTCCAGATCTGCAATATGTTTTTTCATAATAACCCTTAAACTGTAGCAAAAAGTATTTCAAGTAGTGCCATTCTCACAAATAAACCATCTGCCGCTTGCTTAAAATAATGCGCATATGGGGTATCATCTATTACAGATGGCAACTCTTCCCTGCGTGGTAATGGATGTAAAATTTTTAAATTAGTCCTGGCTTTCTCTAGCGTATTTAAATTTATACAGTAAGAATCAAAATTTACTCCATCAATATCGACAAAACGTTCTTTTTGTACCCGGGTCATATATAAACAATCCAGTTTATCAATAATTTCTTCAGCATATATATGAAATGAGTAGTGAATTGAGGATTGCTTTAGTGAAAATAGCTGATCATGCCCCATCCTTAGTTCTTTAGGTGAAATAAAAAATAAACTCATATTGAATAATTTAGCTGCTTCAATTAACGAATGTACAGTTCTGCCATGCTTCAAGTCACCCATAATTCCTAGATTAATTCCATCTAATTTATCTTGGGTATCCATAATAGCAAATAAATCCAGTAATGTTTGTGTCGGATGCTGGTTTGCCCCATCTCCAGCATTAATAATTGGTATGTTACATACTTCACTAGCCAACCTTGCCGCGCCATCTTGAGGATGCCGGATAATCAATGCATCAGCATACGCACCAATAATTTTAAGGGTATCACTTAAACTCTCCCCTTTATTGGCCAAGGAGGTATTATTGCTATCGGCAAAGCCAATTACCGAACCGCCAAGACGTTGTATTGCTGAATCAAAAGATAATCTTGTACGGGTTGAAGCTTCAAAAAAACAAGAAGCAATAACTTTTTTGGATAAAGTATTGCTAATTTTACCTTCTTTAAATTTGCGTGCTAAATTTAAAATATCTAAAATATCATTTTTAGATAAATCAGAAATTGAAACTAAGCTATGCATCAATGCATTCCCTGTAAATATTCATTATACGATTTAATAGTTGGAAGTTTATCATAATAAATACTCAAACTTTCCAAAAGCATTTCAGCCAATTGGAAATTGGTAATTAGCGGTAAATGATAGTCAATCGCCAGACGTCTTATTACAAACCCATCACTGCCTTTAGCTGAAGTATAGATATCCCGAGGAAGATCAATAATTAAATCAACCTCGCGTTTGGCAATTGAGTTTTGAATATTTGGTTCAGTATGATCTGATACCTTAAATACACATTTGGATAAAATGCCATAACCTACCAGAAAATCATGTGTGCCTTCAGTAGCAACAAATTTCCAGCCGTTATTAAATAGTACCTTTATAACCGGCAATAATTTTTCTTTATACTTATCATCCAGGCATAACAAGATTGTTTTACCTTTTATTTGTTGCCCGGTTGCACACCATGACATATAAAACGACTCAAGGATATCATGTCCAATATAAGCCACTTCACCGGTTGAGGACATCTCAACCTGAGCCACCGGGTCAGATCCTTTAAAGCGATTATATGAAAATACCGGTGATTTAACCCCGATAAAATTTGTGTTTAATGGGTTGTAGATTTCATTAGGTGCTTTATCTAATAATACTCTAGCAGTAATTTCAATCAGATCAGTAGCGGTAACCTTGGAAATAAATGGAAATGAGCGTGAAGCCCGCACATTACATTCAATTACCTTTATTTCATTATTTTTAGCAATAAACTGCATATTAAACGGACCGGTTATGTTTAAGCCTTCAACAATCTGATCAGCAATATTTTTTGATTTTAGTACGGTCTTTAAATATAAGCGTTCCGGTGGGAATATAATTGTTGCATCTCCTGAGTGAACCCCGGCATTTTCCACATGTTCACTTACAGTATGAATTAATATTTTTCCATTATGAGCAACCCCGTCAATTTCAAGCTCTTTGGCATTTTCAATAAACTCACTAATTACAACCGGATGTTCTTTGGAAATTAAAAAAGCTTCTTTTAAATAATCCTGCAGGGTTTCTTCATCAAAAACTACTTTCATTGCCGCCCCGGATAAAACATATGATGGGCGGATTAATACGGGCAGACCAACCTCTTTAATAAATTTTTTAACTTCAGCTAAATTTAATGCTTTTATCCAACGCGGTTGATCAATTCCCTTTTGCCCAAGCAAAGTTGAAAACTTTTCGCGGTTTTCAGCAATATCAATATTAACCGGCGAAGTACCTAAAATTGGGTAATTAGCCGTATATAAGGGGTAAGCCAGGTTATTTGCCGCTTGTCCACCAACACTTACACATATACCCCGTGGAACTTCAAAATCTAAAATATCACATACCCGCTCATATGACAATGGCTCAAAATATAACCGATCCGACTCATCGTAATCGGTTGAAACTGTTTCAGGATTTGAATTAATAATTATAACCTGCTCGTTATGCGCTCTAAATTGCCTGGCCAGATTTACGGTACACCAGTCAAATTCAACGGATGAACCAATTGAATATGGACCAGAGCCAATAATACATAAGCTAGTTTCCGATTTAGCAATATCATGATAATCGCCATGATAAGTCAGGTATAAATAATTAGTTTTGGCAGTAAATTCACCAGCCATAGTGTCAATTTGTTTGACTTTAGGGATAATTCCAAATTCATGGCGTTTTTCACGAACAAAATTTTCGGTTTGCTTTACTAATTTAGCAATACTAACATCACTAAAACCTAATTGTTTAGCAGACATTAAATTTTCCCGGGTAAGCTCCTGTCCTTCAATTTTCTTTGCATATAATGCAATTTCTTGTATCTGGGTTAAAAACCAATAATCAACTTTGGATAGTTTATGAGCTTCTTCGAGGCTTTCGCCGGAAAAAAACCAGTTAAAGAGTGCAAAAATTCGTCTATCGGTAGCAAACTCTATCTCATGCGCCAGATTGGCAATTGGCCATGGATAATCATATAAGCCCGATGCACCAATGTTCAAAGTCTGAATAGCCTTTTGCAGGGCTTCGGGAAAATTACGCCCAATTCCCATGGCCTCCCCGACGCTTTTCATCTCGGTACCAATAATTCTTTCCGCTTGGCGTAATTTGTGAGTATCCCAGCGGGGAATTTTAACCACTACATAATCAAGCGCTGGTTCAAAAAAAGCTGAGGTTACCCCAGTGACAGTGTTAGTCAATTCGTAGAGTTTATAGCCCAGACATAATTTTGCAGCAACAAAAGCTAAAGGATAGCCGGTAGCTTTTGATGCCAGTGCACTGGATCTTGAGAGGCGCGGGTTCATTTCAATTACCCGGTAATCACCATTTTCCGGATTAACAGAAAATTGAATATTACATTCACCAATTATATTAAATATATCTGCACATTTAAGGGCAACATCGCGTAAGTGTTGGTGTTCTTTATCATTAAGTGTTTGTGCCGGGGCAATAACAATGCTCTCGCCGGTATGAATACCCATTGGATCAAGGTTTTCCATATTACAAATGGTAAGTGAATTACCTGCCATATCACGTACAATCTCGTACTCAAATTCTTTCCAGCCGGTTAAGTATTCCTCAATTAGTACTTGTGGTGCACCAGATAAAGCCTGGCTTACTTTTTCATATAGTTCTGTTTCATCACTAATTCTACTTGAACCAAGCCCCCCCAGAGAAAATCCCGAACGCATCATTAATGGATAGCCAATTGCTTTTGCATGGATTTTAGCTTCTTCGAGATTTAGAGCAAGATAACTTTTTGGGGTTTTGATATTGTTATTTTGTAATGTATCGCGAAATAAGCCTCTATCCTCGGTAGCATCAATAGTTGCTACCGATGAACCCAAAATAGTTACTCCATATTTGGCCAAAATACCAGAAGTATATAACTCCAGCCCTAGATTTAAGGCAGTTTGCCCGCCAAAGCTCAGAGCTATGGCATCAATTTGTTCTTTCTCTATTATTTCAGTGACACACTTAGCCTCAAGCGGCACAAAATAAATTTCATCAGCCATTGATTTATCTGTTTGCACTGTTGCTATATTAGGATTAACCAATATAGTACGTAGACCTTCTTCCTTAAAGGCTTTTATCGCCTGCGATCCGGAATAATCAAATTCCCCCGCTTGACCAACCCTTAAACCTCCCGAACCTAAAATGAGTATATTTTTCAAAGTGGTGCTGCCTTATGCTTAATTACACTATCTATAAATTGTTCAAAGAAATAAAATGTATCATGGGGTCCGGGGGCGCTCTCGGGATGAAACTGTACTGCTGCAAATGGGAGATATTTATGCGCTATTCCTGATACAGTCTTATCATTTAAATGCCTGAAACTAACAACCCAATCTTCCGGTATGGTTTTTTCATCCACAGCATAACCGTGATTTTGACTGGTTAAATAACACTTATTGCTGCTTAGTTCAAAACAAGGTTGGTTTTGCCCGCGATGCCCAAATTTAAGTTTATAGGTATCAGCCCCTATTGCTAGCCCCATTAGTTGAGATCCAAGACAAATCCCATAAACTGGTTTGGCAAGTCTCATTGCCTGGTCTAATATCTCAATTGTCTCACTACATAATTTTGGATCGCCTGGCCCATTTGATAAAAATACCCCGTCATATTCTTCATGAGAATAATCATAATCATATGGTACTACTTTAAGTGTAATATCAAATTTTAATAAATTTCTTATAATATTTTGTTTAGTACCGCAATCAACCAAAATAATTTTATACTTACCACTGCCGTGAGTTTCTATCTCTTTACGACTGACTATTTTTACCCAATTAGTAGTCATTGCATCGCCAAATTTTTTAGGTATTTTATTCCCAACAACCAGTGCGCCATTAATTACACCATGTTCCCTAATTACTTTAGTTAATTCCCGGGTGTCAATACCGGTAATTATCGGGGTTTGTTGTTGTTCTAACCAGTTTAAAAAAGTTTGAACTTGTCCATAGTGAGCTGGTTTATCAAAAAGTGTCTGACAAATGATTGCCTGAGCATGAATTTTATTTGCTTCAAAATACTCTCCATTACCAACACCATAATTACCCAAAATCGGATAGGTAAAAGTTAGGATTTGCCCACTATAGGATGGGTCGGTAAGAGTTTCTTCATAACCGGTCATGCCGGTATTAAATACCACTTCACCAAAAATATCCTCATTTTGCCACATAGGTACCTGGCCTTCAAAAATGCGGCCATTGGCCAGGGCGAGCTTTGCTGCTTTAAAAGTAGTTGTAGGTCGTATCATTAGGCAATCTCTTTATAAATTACAGTATCTTGACAAGGCGTTTTAAGTGCCTTTTTATAATAATGCCAGAGCATTTTTTTTATCATTTGCTGAGATTTTATTTTCTGCATATAAAACATCAATAATTTCTGTTAAATTCATAATACTATGCAGTTTATAGCCATGCTGTTGCATTGCCTCACGGCCGCCTTGGTTCCGGTCAATTAGCGTACATACATCGGTAACCTTTAGTCTATGTTCTTCAAGAACGATTGTAGTTTCAATAAGACTTGCCCCAGTTGATATTACATCTTCAATAAGCAGGCAGTTTTGCCCGGGATTATAGTAACCTTCAAGGATTTTTTTAGTTCCGTACTCTTTAACTTCTTTACGTTTTAACAGCATAGGAATAGACTTATCGTAAGCTATTGCACTGGCAATAGCAAGTGCTGAGTATGGTACACCACAGATCATGTCATACTGGATATTAGCCATAATTTTGCTATATTCATTACAGATTTGTTTAAATAGGCTTGGATAGGATATAGAAGTGCGAATATCCGCATAAATATATGATTTTTTACCGGATTTTAGAGTAAATTCACCAAATTTAATCATGTCTTTGGCAAATAGATCTAAAATTAATTGCTTCTTAGACATATTGAATTATCTCTCATAAGAGGTCATTATTTCTAAGAGCGTTATTCTAGCACAATTTTATGTGAGCATGGTTATGTATTTGCAAATATTCAATTATGCTAAAATTTGAGTTCCTTCTTTGTATATTTAATTATTATATTTAGGATATAAAATGAAATTTAAATATTTAACTGGTTTACTTATAACATTATTTTTATATACGGTAAAAGCAAATGCTGATGAGGTAGAAATTGGATCATGCTGGTTTACAGCGCCAGATGAGGCATTTGCAAAAGAATTTAATGAGCAAGCTAAGGATGAGCTTGCATGTGATGAAAAAAATTCTTGTCTTCTTACATATGTACTTCACCCTGGTAAATACCTTCTCACAAATATTGGTAATGATCGTGATAGTGAGAAAGCAGTTATGGATCCGTTTACAGAAGCACGTAAAATTGGAAACTATATTATTTCTATTCCCAAAGAGCAAGTACATACCCCCAGTAAAAGAAGTAAGGTGGTAGTAGGCGCTATTAAATCCGATGTTCATGCAAAACCGATTAAAATAGAATGTAGAGTATGCCAAGTCAAAAGAGATCCTGGTACCAGTATCAGTGGTCATAACCCTACCAATACATCTGGCAATACCGAAAGTGATAATAATGCAAATAGTTCCGACTCCGAGATTATAAAAAATTTAGGGTATCTAACCAAAACATGCCAGTGGAGATAAATCTGGTCATTTTTTCTACATAACAAAATTTCTCTTTTTCTGAATTGAATGAGCCATACTACCGAAATTCGGTAGTATATCTATTTATCCTATATGCTAGAATAAACGCATAGATAGATGTTTTATAGTTACTATCATTAATATATAAAAGATCTATTAAGATATATTATACATTTATATTATTTTCTTAAGGATAAAAATGAAAAAAGATAAAAAGTACCTATTTAGGTTATATATGGCTGGTATATTCACAATATTGATACCTGCACAAATAATGCTAGCGTTGAAATTTCTAAGCTTGAACTAACATCACCAAGGTAAATAATAACTCTTTTTGAAGTGAAATGAATATGAAACAAAATAAAATGATTAAAAAGTCGATGTTGTGCACGTTGCTTGTAGCATCTTTTTTCTGCATAGCGACCAATATAAGTGCTAAGACAGTTTGTACTCCGGATGTAGTAATTGGTAGTAAGCAGATACAATTTTGGTGGTCGTATAACTATGATGATAATCAACTTGAAACTCCATTAGGTAGTATAAAAAAATATTTCGGGAATGCCAGGAATAATTTTACCGTAAAAAATGGAAAAGTGGATTTTATTGATTACGATTATTTTATTGATGAGGAAAAAAGCCGCATAATTGTAAAACAGGATAAAATAGGATCAGATGAATACCAATTTCAAGAAATTGATATTATTAATAAAACTGCTAAAAAAAATCCTGTTTCTATAACTTGCAAAGAAGCTAGTGAACTGGTTGAATACAAAAGATGTGTTAAAGCTGGTGAAATTGTGTTCTGGTGGAAGTATTATAAGGATTCTAAAGGTAATTATGTAGAAACTGAATTAGGCCGGGTTGAATTGCCAAGCAATCCTACTAAACATTTCCAATTTGATGATAAGCATATCATTGTTATGCATGGTCTAAAGACTATTAATGAAAAAAAAGATGGTGTAGCTTATTTTTATGATGTTTATTGGCAGCTTAAAGAAGATCTGGCAGAAAATTTACTTAGATCTAATAGCGGTAAAAAAGAGAATGTTTATAATTTAACCATAGGTAATACCGAAACTATCCCTAGCGCTAGTAAAGAATATAGAAAACCTAAAAAATATATTCAATATAAAGTAGAATGCGACTAATCTTACCAATGTTATATTTATTGACGAATCACTTTTACCAGGTGATTCGCCAATAAGTCTATTTTTTACTGAATTTGTTTAATTGGTTTTACTACCACATATATTGGACGATGTTGTTCTACAATGTTGTAATCAGTATCATCCATACTTGTCTCAGTAATTGTTGAATTAGTAGCATATACTTTATCAAAGAAGTAAATATAGCTATCTTCCCTACAGCATGAATTCTTTTCTGCAGATAGCGCTCCCGGGATTGTGAAGTCTGACCCATTTAATGTATCAATGAAATCTTTAGTTGCTAAGTTATAAAAATCTGCCCCTACTTCATTCATATCACCGGCCATAATCACTCGTACGTTACGTGCGCCACCATTACTGTTGATAAGCGCTGTAACGCTATCTTTGAAGGTTTTTAATTCAGTCCAGCTAGCATCCGGGGCGTTATGCGGCAAATGCACGCTAATGAATAATAGCTTTTTACTTAGCGGATCTATATTTTTAAACATAGCCATAGAATATGGTCTGTCATCATTGCTAGGTTTACAACCTTTAAACCCACCATGCGGAAAATCAGGGCCAATTGGTGTCCATTTTGTTTTGTCATAAATAATTTGAGTGGCATCCAAAATACAATCGCTGTAAATACCGCCCCATCTATCACTTCCCAATACTTTATCTAACTGGGTAGAATTACTTCCATGATTTTCAAGTGTCTGTACCAAATTAATAAAATCCACTTGTTTACTTGCAATTTGGCTTTTGATAAAATCAATTTGCTTGCCCTGGTTTCCGCCATTTGGTGACACTACATTCCATCCGCCATTTACCAATTGCCGGGTATCACCCTTAACATTCCAGCTTAAAATCCCAATCGGATTACCGTCTGCAAATTGTGCCATTGGTGTTGTAGTAGGAGAACCTGAAGAGCCTGCGTTATTATTCATACACGCAGTAAATGTTAAACAAACAAGCGATAGCGCTGCTGCTTTGATATATTTATTAAACATTAAAAATACCTTATTACTATTTTTAATTAAAAAAATAGTAGTTAAATACCTCCATATTAATTATAAAAAGCTGGAAATATTAACTACTGCCTCTATGGTATTAGATTTTAGCATAAATTGCCGTGTTTGTCAATGCACTGCTACTTCTGACTCAGACCTTATACTCGTTAACCAAGGTTTTTAAAATCTTAATTGCTGATTCTGAATCATGTCTATTAATAAACCCCTGCATCAAATTAAGCTGGTTCATTAGATAATTATAGTCTAGCAGTGGTTCATTAGCCATCATTATTTGATTATGTTCTGTCTTAGTCGGATTTTTCCCGATTAATAATTCTTCAAACAATTTTTCACCTGGTCTAAGCCCGGTATAACGTATTTCAATGTCGCCTTCAGGGTTTGTTTCATCCTTTATAGTAAGACCGGATAAATATACCATTTTTTGTGCCAAATCTACTATTTTTACAGCCTGCCCCATATCCAAAACAAATACCTCACCGCCTTTAGCCATACTCCCTGATTGAATAACCAGTTCTACTGCCTCTGGTATAGTCATAAAATAGCGAATAACATCCGGATGAGTGACAGTAATTGGCCCGCCTTGTTTAATTTGTTGTTTAAATAATGGAACTACAGAACCGGATGAGCCAAGCACATTACCAAAACGCACTATGCTAAATACTGTAGAATTTCTATATTTACTTGCAAAAGCTTGTAAGATTAATTCAGCTAAACGCTTACTCGCACCCATGACATTGGTTGGGCGGACAGCCTTATCAGTTGAGATTAAAACCATATTTGTTACATTATGTTTGGCTGCAGCCTGTGCTACTATTAGAGTTCCAAATACATTATTTTCTAACCCGGATATTGGATTTAATTCAACAATTGGTACATGTTTATATGCAGCAGCATGATAGATTGTATCAATCTTATGGTTTTGGATTACCTCATCAATCATTGCGCTATTCGTAACTGAACCCAGGATATCAATAATTTTTAAATAAGGAAATTTAGGACTTAGCTCCTGATGAATTGAATATAAAGCAAATTCGGATGAATCGAGGATAATTAGTTTTTGTGGATTAAGTGTGGCAATTTGTCGAACTAATTCACTACCAATTGAGCCACCGGCACCGGTAACCAGTACGTTTTTACCTAATATGTTTTTTTTAAGTAGGTTAGTATTTGGCGGCACCATCTCACGCCCGAGCAAATCCTCAATTTCAATATTTTTTAGATCACTAAACCGTACATTCCCGCTGATAATATCATTTATTCCAGGGAGGGTTTGCACATACAATGACTCCTGCTCCATTTGTTTAATAATTTCTCGTCTACGAGCAATATTTGCCGAAGGGATTGCAAGCAAAATATGTTTAATGGCAAATTTGTTACTCAATGCTTTTAATTTCGCAGGTGGATAAACTTTTATACCACGGATAGTATTACCCCATTTATCTTCATCATCATCAACAAAAAACCCTGCAGTATATCTGTGTCCATGAGCAAGTGATGATGCCAGTTGGACCCCGGCTTCACCTGCCCCATAAATTGCAACCGGCTCTAAGGTATTATTTCTTCCAAAACTGCTACGCATTAGCCCGCGTAGCAAAAACCTACTGCCGCCTATATAGACCAGAGCCAGTAGACCATAAATTATTATCGAGGTTCTGGGAAAAGCCAAAATGTTAAAAATATGAATGAGAAAGGTAAGAATTAAAATTGAAATGGTAACACCAGCAAAAACAACATAAACTACTTTATCATCAAGATACTTAACGATTGCCCGGTATAGTCCAAAATTAATAAAAATTGGTATTGTCCAGATTGGGATACTAAAAAATAGCCACAAATGTGGAGTTAATTTTGGATCCCACTCAGCCCCTAGACGAAGCCAAACCGCGCTAAATAGTGCTAATGGCAGTAAAATACAGTCTAAGATTAGTAGGCTAAGTATTTCAGGAGTAATTAAATAGGAGATTTTTGTTTTTAGTTTATTTAATATCATGCTGGATTTCTGTATTTTTAATTGAAACTGGTTTACCATGTTCATCTACTGCAACATAGGTAAAAATACCACTGGTTACTATTTTATGGGTCCGTGCTGCATAATTATAAACCCATGTCTCTATCTCAATTTTCATCGAGCTTCTACCAAATTTAATTACTTTGGCATAACAAGACACACTCTCACCAACTTTAACCGGATTGATAAAAGCCATACTTTCTATTGCTACCGTAACTGCGCGTCCTGATGGTGAATAGGTCTTGGCAATAATCCCACCCCCTAAATCCATTTGGGATAGCACCCAGCCGCCAAATATATCGCCATTGGAATTGGTATTATTTGGCATTGCAACAGTTTTTATAACCAGATCACCTGTAGGTTCTTTTGGATATTCTTTCACTTATATTTGTCTTTCTTTATTTGATTTATATTTATCTGTTATCCTAAATAAATCAAAAATGGTACGATGATTGGTAAATACATCGATACAGCTACCAACGTAGCTTAATAAATTGCCAAATACCCCACCACTTAAAATTACTCCCATGATTTTAAACCAAAAACTATGCTGTCCAAACGTGGCACCCAAAACCGGTATACTGGCAAAATTTTCAAAGAATATGCCAAATATGCCAACAGCCATACCGCCTATGACCCCAAATACTATGGCAATTTCACGGTTATTCAAATGATATATCCGGTGATGGATGCTTTTATGTGGATATAATGTATACATATCAGCAGGCTCCTTATTCTTTTAAGCAATATTGTATCATATTCTATAATATACTAAATAATGCGTTATAATTATGTGTTAACTAATCTATGGAGTAACGAATGAATCCGTTAGTATCAGATACAGCTATACCAAATAACTCCCCTATTATTGTTGCTCTTGATTTCTCAAATATAGCCGATACACATAACTTAATTGCCAAACTCGACCCACGTATGTGTAAGCTTAAAATAGGTAAGGAACTCTTTACAATAGCCGGCCCAAAGTTTGTCGAGCAATTAGTGGTATCCGGTTATGATGTTTTTCTGGACCTGAAATTTCATGATATCCCTAATACAGTCTATGGCGCATGCAAAGCTGCGGCGAACCTTGGAGTATGGATGGTTAACGTGCACGCCAGTGGCGGAGCTAAAATGTTATCAGAAGCAAGACGTGCTATAGATGAATCGGCACATAAGCCATTATTAATTGCAGTAACAGTATTAACTAGCATGAATGAAGCAGACTTAAAGCAAATTGGTATTTTAGATGGAGTAGATGCACAAATTAAACGCCTGGCCAAGCTAAGTTACGACAATGGGCTGGATGGCGTAGTATGCTCGGCGCTTGAAGCAAAAATGATTAAAGAATGTACAAATTCCAATTTTTTAACCATTACCCCTGGTATTCGCCTAGCTAATAGTGCCAAAGATGACCAAACCCGGATCATGAGCCCGAAAGCTGCAATTGAAAATGGCGCTGATTATTTGGTTATTGGCAGGCCTATTACCGATGCAGTTGATCCCACAGCTATTTTAGTAGAAATATTACAAACTTGTCATCCTCGAGAACAAATATGAACCATATCCATAATCAGGCATTAATTGATACGATCCAGTTAAATTATCACAATATACCATTGGCTGTTTTTCTAATAGGAGCAAATGGTAGTGGCAAAAGCACATTACGTAATTATCTTAATTTGACTGATATCCAAACTAATATTGATCCGGATGTTTTAAACCGAATTTATAAGAATAGATATCCAAATACCTACCTGATTGAATCAGCCAAACAAGCCCTGACTATGTATAAACAAGGAATTGATAGCGGAGTAAATATTTGTATAGAAAGTACTTTAGCAGGCCATGGAACTTTAGCACGAATTATTCAGGCCAAACGACACGGATATTATACTATTGCATATTTTGTTGGCCTAAATGACGTTGAGTTAAATCTGGCCCGAATCAGGCAGAGGGTTGCCAAGGGCGGCCACAATATACCTGAAGCAAGTGTTAGAAAGAGATTTACCGAATCCATCAAAAACACCATAAAAATCAAGGATTATTTTGATGAATTATATATCATCGATAATAGCCATGATTCATATAGTTTACAAATTTCCAAATCCGGTGCTACCCAAACCCGTCATGTATCTGATACTGAGCAATGGGTAAGGGTTTTTGCAAATTACCTGCAATAGATTGTTTATTGCTCTGGTTGAAAAAGTATCATATTTAATGCATCGGCTTTTTCAACTAATTGTTCTATATTATCCACACCAAATTTTTTATATAATTGCTTATCTATTATTGCATTTATTGTGCGTGCTGTAACCTCTTTGTTGTCTAAAATACTGGCTATTGCTGCAATATCCTTTATCGATTTATTTTGAGATAAATAATATAATATTTCACTTTCGCGACGAGTTAAAATAATTTCCTCAGAAAGAGTGTTATATTCATTATTTGAAATTGGCCTGTAATTTAAAGTCCCAATTGTATAACTTTGGATAATATCCTGGATACCGTTAAGACATTTATTAAAATCTTGTAATGGTTCTGTTGTAGTCTCGAGTTGGAATATTTCAGATTCTGCTACCACGGTATCTGTTGCTGTATTGCTGTTGCCTACATTATTGTATGTGGCATTTGTGCCATCTATACCGCCCCAGTAAGGAATGTTATCCCCGGCAGCTAAAATATTACTCAAAGCCTCATGCTCTTTTTTAATATTGGATGCTTTTGATTTAGACATAATAAAATCCCTATAAAACTATCTATTCTTTTTATCAAAATTAGTACCACAAAAAATACATTTTTTTAGCGCTAAAGATTTGACTCTTTAAGGCTTAACATATTATTTTTTCTAGTTATTGAATAATTAGAATAATGTTATTATAAGGCACATTATTTAGAGAGAGCAGATAAGGTGCAACATTAGTCAATATGGTATCTATTTTAGCATAGATTTTTATTATTGCAATATTTTTTCTACAATTTTTTAGGAAAATTACTTAGTCACTTAGAGCTGCAAAGCAAATTTTTTATAATTAGAAGTTAAAAAAATATAATCAACTGCTTATATTGAAATCAAATATAGCACTTTTTCTGAAATTTGACTAAACTTTTATTTCTATTTATCAAAGGCTTCAAATTCACGCCATAGGCGCTTTGGCGATACCGGAAATGGTGTTTTTAATTCTTGGGCAAATAGTGAAACCCTCAATTCCTCTATTTTATATTTAAAATCATATAAAGCCGGGGTAATGGGTAGATTGGATTGCTCTAATTTGTCTATATAGATATACCATGCTTCGTATAACCCCTCAATTTCCAGGGCAAACTCTTTGTCACGTCCAGGGTTAATATTATACTTCTCCAGCCGCTTTAATATTGCCTTTAAATAACGCGGAAAATGTTCTAATTGATTATACCGAACATAACGTAAAAAACCATTAAATAATAAATCGTCTAACTGTAGTAAAATCTCCTCATTTAAAATATGGTTTTTTATCTTTAGTTTTACTTCATGATAATTTGTAGAAATATTAAAGATTACATTAGCAAAATCCATTGCATTATTCATAATATTTTGTTTGGTTGTTTCAATTAAAGACTCAAACTCCTCTTCATTTTTGGGCAATATAGTTAAATCAACGGTCATGCGCAAGATAAAATTAATACTGTCATCTAATAATTGTTGTGATGTATAAATATCTTTCAAATAAAGCGTAGTGTTATCAAAATGTTTAAAGCGCTTTTGTTCCAGATATTTAATCTGAACATTTAATTTATTTTTAATTAATTGTAACAAGCCTTTACGTGTATTTAGCTGTGCTTTTTCCAAATCAGGAACCACAATTAAGTTAACCTTGGAGTCTCTTATTTCCAAGCTATAATACCCTAGTTTATCTACCATTTGCAGCAACTGGTTTAAATCTATTGTCCAATTAGTAATATCTGTAATACAATAATCACGTGCTTTTTCATTAACCAAATGACCAAGTGTTGGAGCTAATTGACGCTTTAATTCTAATAAGTTATCCCCGTAAGCAATACTCTTATTTCTATCTAAAATTTGGAAATGAAAACATAAATGTGGGGGTAAAACGATACTATTAATTTCAGAAATTTTAACTTCTATCTTATATTGAGACTTTAAGTAGTTGGCTAGTATTATACTAAAATGTTCAGTTTGCCTGACCTGCTCTAAAAACTTGGTAATAAATTCATTTAGCGGGTTTAGAGTTACCCGGATATATTTGGGCAAGGCTTTTATTATGAAATTGATTTTATCCCGGATTAAGCCCGGTACTAACCAACTAAAAATATCTTCATTTATATTATTTAACTTTGTTAAAAATATTTTAGCCGTAACCCCATCAGCCAAACTATCCGGATTAAATATATAACTAAGTTTTAGCTTTTCTCCAGAAGCAAGCAAATAGTCCGGATAAAGCTCTAAATGGCTACTATCAGTAACTAATTTTTTAATTAATTCTTCTTTATTTAGATACAAACTCATTTCATTTTGGTTGCACCAAACATCAAAAGTTCGAATATCAACAATATCTGCCGGCAGTATATTATTATAAAATTCAAATAATTCATCTTCCATAATTATAAAAGACAGGCGTAATTTATCTTCCAATTCCTCCAGACTACTAATTACCTGGTTATTATGCAAGATAAATTTGTAGTTTTTACCCAGCTCATTAGGTACAATTCCCTGTTTGATAAAAATCTCGCGAGATAGAACCGGGTCTTGCTTAGAAAATCCGATTTTTCTCTTGCCAATTTCAAGGCCCTGAAACAGGATATGTTCAGTTGCAACCACCTCACCACGTTTTTTATCCCAAGTTTCATTGGAATAGATAGATTTTGCTAAATGGCGGGTCAATGGTATTAACCATGCCGGCTCAATATATGCATTGGTTCTGGCGTACAAGCGGGTAGTTTGGCTAAGTATAGCTGATACAACCCATTTACTTTTATCTACATTACTGCTTGGGTGAAAAATAAATTTTTTGTTATTTGTTCCAATATAAAAATCTTCTACCAGATCTTTTTTTCCAATATTATTTAATAATCCGCTGAGTATTGATTGGTGCAAACGCTGATAATTATCCTGGCTTAATTCCATAGTTACATCATTTAAAACTACAGGCACATCGTTTATATCTCCTTTAAATCCCAGATTATGCATAATCTCTTTTAACTGGGAATGTAGTTCATGCCACTCGCGCATGCGTAAAAATGATAAAAATTGGCTATAACACTTTTCCTGTAGTTTCTTATTAGACTTTTTATGTTCTACTTCATGACTATACCAGTGCCATAAATTTAAAATTGCTACAAAGTCAGATTTTTTATTTGCCCAAATACTATGTTTTTCTTTTGCTAACTGCCGTACATCCATGGGCGTCTCTCGCGGATCAATGATGGCTAAGAAAGATACTATTATTAATGCATCATTCAGGCAATTAAATTCGCTGGCAGCTGCAATTAAAATGCTTGCCAGGCTTGCATCAAGCGGAATTTTTACTAGTAATCTACCAAGCGCTGTAATTCTATTATTATCATCTATTGCCTGCAATTGAAATAATGTTTTAAATCCATCGCTATAAGCACTTGATACCGGCATATCCAAAAATGGAAATTCTAATGGGTTGCCAAGCCTTAAGCCAATAAGACGTAGGATAACATTAGCCAGGTTACTGCGGATAATTTCGGGGTCACTAAACTGTGGGCGTAGATTAAAATCTTCTTCACTAAATAAGCGGATGCACATGCCATGGCTAGTACGGCCGGCACGCCCTGCCCTTTGCAGGCAGTTTGCTTTGGCAATAGGTTCAATCAAGAGCTGCTCTACTTTATTTCGCATGTTATAGCGTTTTACCCGTGCAATGCCGCTATCTATCACAAATTTAACCCCTGGAATAGTAAGTGAGGTTTCAGCAACATTTGTAGTCACAATTATCTTTAATTTACCATTTTGGGTAAAAACCAGGTTTTGCTCTACTTCACTTTGCCGGGAAAATAACGGTAATAATTCATAACGGCGGAGCGTAGTTTTACGCAAATAGGTCAAACAATCTCGTATTTCCCGCTCACCGGGTAAAAATATCAGGATATTTCCTTGTTCTACAGACAAACACGACTCAACCGCTTTATAGATGGCATTATTTAAATTAGACTCTTCTATTGGCTGATAAATAATATCAACCGGATAGGTTTTACCTTCCACATCAATTACCGGTGCATTATTAAAATATTTGGATAGTTTTTGATTATCGATGGTAGCGGAGGTGATAATAATTTTTAAATCCGGGCGGCTGTTAACGATTGTTTTTAAGTAACCTAAAATAAAATCTATATTTAGGCTTCTTTCATGCGCCTCATCTATAATTAATGCTGAATACCCGCGTAGCAATTTATCATGGGCAATCTCCTGTAATAAAATACCATCGGTCATTAGTTTAATCTTTGTATGTGGGCTTGTTTTATCATTAAAGCGAACTTTATAACCAACTATATTTATATGTTCTGATATGCTGATTGATTCAGAAATTATTTCTAATTTTGAACTATCAGTTTGATTTGCATCCGATATTTCATGATTTATTCTATGTGCTATAGTACGTGCCGCAACTTTGCGTGGCTGGGTATGTCCGATAATCCCATTCTTGGCAAAACCCAGTTCATAGAGCATTTTGGGTAGCTGAGTAGTTTTACCAGAACCAGTTTCACCACACACAATTACAACTTGGTTAGTCATAACAAATTGCTTTATTCTGTCAATTTCTTGGCTAACTGGCAGCTGTGGTGGATAAGTGATTTTGAAACTATTCATTAATTAGCTATAGACTATCTACTTTATGTAGTGGCTGAGTACAATGTGTATTAATGACTATAACTCCTTCCAAGAAACTACCGCTAAAATCTACTTCCGCGTTTTGTGCCTTAAAAGTTGTCATAATACTTACTTTTTTAGATACCAGAATAATATTACTCAGCGTATCCTTTTTTCCGTCAGTAAATTTAGTTAAGACCAGCCGGTCATTTACCCTGGCAAAAGTGGCCTCGCAGCCATTGTCATTTCGCCAGGTACCAAACATCTCAATATTTATTGAAGATGGTATAACCGCTTGCGGTTTGTGATTACAGGCTGATAGTGTACATAGAACTAAAAGGAATATCATTACGTTATAAATTATACGTAGCATTTAAGAACCCTAAAAATTATTTAGATATGCGTGAATCTATATTGAGTAATATAGCATCAATAAACTTACCTTTTTTATCAAAACTAAATTGTAAATCGTAGGCAAGAATTATCTTGCAAGCCAGGCATGTATCATGCGCCTTCATTGAAAAAGTAAAAACTTGTTTATTTGGCAATCGTTTAACTTTTGGTGCTCCTGAGTGTAACGGAAGTAGGGTAGCATTTTTATATTTCTTCTGTAATCTGGTATCTAATTTAAACGGATCAATATTTGTATCAATTAACTGTTTAGTCGAAGTAATAATATAGTATTCATCTTGCCCATCAGCTATAAATGCCTGGGACACAAGCATAACATTGCCCTGCTCTTTTACCGCAACTAATGCCATTTGCGATCCGATTGCTTGTGACAATTTTCCAAGCTGTTCACAAGATGGCTCTTTGGTAAGCGTATTAGTACAATCAGGTGTGGCGGATTTAGCCGGGCAGTTTTTAGCAATCAGGGTTTTACAGGCATTATAATTTTGCATACTAAACCCATCTGCCAAAAAATCGTATTGATGAATGTAAGTTTGTATTTCCTTAGGCTCTGTAGATATAGCCATGCATATTGAGCTGTATAAACTCAATAGTATTAAACTCAACCAAATAAACTTTGTCATTATATAAACCTCCAACCATACCGACTTATTTATAACAGAGAATATTATACCAAATAAACCCGGCACCAATTAATATTAGATAAATTATCGGCAGCATAAAGGGAGTTGTAATATTAAAAAATCCAGTAATCGATACTAATACAAAAGCTGATAGCATGTTTATAAAACTAATTATAGCTGATGCATTGCCTTTATCCTTAACATTTAGTAATGCTATAGCCGCTGCATTACCAAAGATAAAAGAAAATCCAAAATATATAATAACCATTGGGAAAAATAAACTAATCGGCATAGACGGCTTAAAATATAGCATGACAGTTAAAACTATTACCCCACAAAACCCAGTTATTAATCCAAATTTTAGAGATTTTTGTGGCAGCCATATTTTGCCATAATAATTTGATGCTAATGCTCCTATTAACATACCAAAGCATGGAATGAAATTATATACGCCAAATACACTTGGGGTTAAATGCATCTCTTTGATTGCAATAAATGGTGAAACTGCAGCAAATATGTATACAATACAAGTTCCTACACCAATCAAAAGACCACCAAAAATTACCTCTCTTGCTTTTAGCTGCCTAATATAATTTTTTAAAATATGTTTTGGCGTTATAGCTAGATAATCTCTGGAGGTATACATCTCAGGTAATTTGCTACTTAATAAAAATATTGCTATGCCATAAGATACCATAAAATAAAATACAGCTGTCCAATTAAGAAAAGTAACTAAAACTCCACCCAAATAAATGCCTAATCCTGGCGTTACTGCAAATGCCATAGTTAATAATCCCATTAATCTGGCGCTTTCTTCATGAGCAAATAGTTTACTACATATGGTAAAAGTCATTTTTAAACCACAGGCAGCCCCTAAAGCCATTAGACATCTTGATGCCACTAGTAAAAAATAAGAATGGGTATAATATGATAATATACATCCAATACATCCAGCTGTAGCAATAATAGCACCTATTTTTATAGTTAAAATACTACCAAAGCGATTAGTTAACGGGCCATAGATTAACTGTCCAAATGCATAGCCAATTAAATACCAGGTTATGGTAAGATTGGTATCAATATTGCTTAGCTTAAAATAACTGCTAATCTCAGGCAGTCCAGGAGTGACCATCACAGCACCAATTGAAGCGAAAGATATTAGTAGTACCAGTATAATAAAATATGTTTTCTTCATTTCTTATCCTCTTTTATATTTTCATCATCAAAAGTATGTTGTATTAAAGGGTTCTTCCAGATAAAATGTTTACCTAAACCAAAAGCACATAATAAAGGAGCCAATTCTTTTAGCATATTTATTGCATTATTTTTTTCATGTTCAGTTGTTTTTGAAGATTCAATTATTTCAACATTAGTTATTGCTGAAGCCATGGTTCCTTTTCTAATTTGCTTACCATCTTTAATAAAGAATGTTGCATTATCGGGCATTAGTTTTTCCGGGCTATTGTCTTTAATCCTATTCATAGAGCACTCCTTTATCTAATTATCTCCGGTGATTATTTTATGCTAAAATACTAAATGCATATTTTAGAGTTTATGACAATTTATTGCTTTTTTACGACAAAGTTTATGAAACAAATTTTAGATTTAGATGAAATGAAAAGTGGTATTTTTGGGGTTGCAAGTATCTCAACCATCAGAGATTTTCATGCTCATAAAGTATCCCAGTTATCCATACCTATTAACGGTGTTATGTATATTATGGTACAAGATAGTTTATTTATAATTCCGCCCGGAATGGCCATTTTTATACCTAAAAATACTAAACATCGGGTGTACAAAATTAATCCAAAAGCAGTTATTGATAATGTTTACTTTACAGATATTTATCAGAATTATTTACCCAACATGGCTAAATCATTTTATTTATCTACCCTGGCAGCTGAGGTCATAGCAAAAATCTGTACTTTTAATAAAAATGAATTTAATTTAAAAAAAGTACAACATCTTATTTCAGTATTATTAGATGAATTAAATGAGAATAGTTTACTTAATTATTCGCTTACAATTCCAAAACACCCACAGTTATTTAAGATTTATGAATTATTTGCTAAAAGTATTGACTATTTTCCGTCAATAACAGATGCTGCAAATCTCATAAATGTAAGCAATAGAACTTTACAAAGACTATTTAAAGATGAGCTTGGTGTAAATTTTGTGCTATGGAAACAACAGTTTATATTTATAAAAGCTTTGGAATTACTAATTAAAGAAAAAAGTACGACAATAGTTGCATATAAACTTGGCTATAATAGTGATAGTGCATTTATCTCAATGTTCAAAAAAATGTCCGGCGGTAAGCTGCCATCCTCTTTTTTTAATACTACTGGTTTAAATCAATAGCTTTTTTAATCATTGTTATTGAACTTTTACTAACTCCTGCAGCTGAAGCAAAATACTCCCATTTTCTTGTAGCTGTTATAACTTCATCAAGCATAACCGCTCCAGGGGAGATATCTCATTAGGATTAAGGCCTAACTTTATCAGTTTACGATCTAAAAGAAGACGCCCCCAGCCATCAGGTAAGCTGTCGTTAAAAACTCCGAATAATCCTTCAAATATCTAATTAATGACTCCAGAGATATTTTTCCGCTGGTCTCAAATAATTTTAAACTACCAAGGCTAACACCTGATCTCTCAGCTAAGCTTTTTTGGCTCAAATTTAAGTAAAGTCGTTTTGCTTTTGCTCTGGCAGAAATAGATAACATTATTTCATGCGGACTCATTAGAATAATATGAGACATTATATTAGCTCCTATAGGCAATTAATTACCTTTACAGATATTATAATAGCTTTTATAGAGAAAGTCAACATTATTATAATTTATCTGATGGTGGTTAGCTTATCTTATTAAGTGGAGCTGAAAGCGATTTAGCTGTATAATCTGTATAAATATTTCATTCTTTTTTTGAATATTGCTCTTTTAGCACATCCAGTAACAGGCCAGCCAAAACATAAGTACCTCGACTATTAATTAGAACAGCTATTGCATTTTAGCTACGCCGTTTGACTATTTACTACTATGCAATAGCAGACTGTAAATTAATTGGATTTGAGTTAATCTGATCTAAGGCCTTTTGTGCAGCTAATAAACTAGCTTCTTTTTTATTACGCCCCTGGGCCACTACTTTGATCTGAAGCTCTGGTATTATACATTCAACATGGAATATCATGCTATGATCAGGACCTTCTGTTTTACAGAGTTCATAAGTTGGCAAATTCATTTTGCGCCCCTGGACATATTCCTGTAAGATCGACTTATAATCTTTATAAATCAAATTTTCTGCATCATCCAAGTATTCAGCAAATAATCTTTCTATGACCCTGGTTACTTGAATGAATGATGAGTCAAAAGCAACTGCTGCAAACACTGCCTCTAAAGCATCAGCAAGAATCGACGGCCGGTTGCGTCCACCGCTTTTTTTCTCGCCTTCACCCAATAATAAATGTTGGCCCAGCTCAAGTTTAGTTGCAATTTCGCATAAAGTACCCTGACTAACTAAAGCAGCCCTAACTTTGGCTAAGTGGCCCTCAGCAAAATGTGGGTATCTATTATATAAGTTAACGGCAATAACATGATCTAAAATACCATCGCCAACAAATTCCATACGCTCGTTGTTTTTCTTGTTGTAGCTTTTATGAGTTAACGCCAGATTAAGTAATGAAATATCATTAAAGGTATAATCTAAAAGCTTTTGCAATTTCGCAAGGTTACGCATCCACATATCTCCTCAATATTACGTGCTTGGTGGATAACACTATATTTTACTACTTATAAGCAAATTAATAACAATTTTTTTTATGGGTATATTGCTTACATTGAATTTACAAGATTCCAAGAGATTCCGTCAGGTGAGGTAATAATAGTTTTATGATCTCCTACTATAACAAATTTACCAGCACTATTTACAGTCATATGGTTCAGATTCTGTGCTGTGTAAGATTTTACAACACTCCAGTTATCTCCATCTGATGAAATTATAATCGTTCCCATATCCCCAATAGCAATAAACCTATCATGAGTATCGGTCATTATATAATTTATACTATTTCCTGTAACAGATTTCACGGATTTCCAATAACTACCATCCATAGAAGTAGCTATGGTTCCTTTATCACCGACTGCCACATATTTACCTTGCCGATTAATTGCTATCCCATTCAAATTGTTAAATATACCACACTCACATGTTACCCAGTCACGCCCATTTGGTGAGCTTATAATAGTGCCACTTTCACCTACCGCAACAAAACCGCCTTTAGTATTTGCCACAACAGCATTTAAAAAACCTTTCGTGATAGCTTTTATACGGATCCAGACCTTACCGCCAGCTGAGGTAATTATAGATCCTTGGCCCACTGCAACAAATGTATCTTTGTCATTTACTACAATTTCTTTTAAATCATGTATTTTACCCGATTTCACCATATTCCAGCTTCTACCATTGGATGAAGTTACAACCGCCCCATATACCCCAACAGCAACAAATTTATCATTGTTACTTACAACAACGTCAAGTAAATCATGTGTAATCTCTGGCTTAACATTAATCCAGGTCAAACCATTGGGAGAAGTTATAATAGTACCTCTATCCCCCACTGCTACAAACCTGCCCACCTTATTTACCACTACCATTTTTAGAGATTGCTGACTGCCTGATCTCATGATAGTCCATTCATCACCATCAGACGAGGTTAAAATTGTTCCCTTATCGCCAACGGCAGCAAATTTACTGCTGCCACTCACTGTCACACTATATAAATCATAATCTACAGCAGGTTCATTCTTAGTACAAGAAATACAGCCCATGAGTATAAAAATGGCTACAAAAATAAAATCTAATAATTTTTTCAATATATATTTTCCTGGTAGATGATTAGATTAGTATAACATAATTTAAAGAAATATATAATTTATTATCTTGTAAACTACTCCATAACCATATTATTTTTGCAAAATTTTATTGACAACCAACTGCTATATAACTTAATATAACTTCCGGAATTGATAACTCCAAAACGTAAGAAACAAGTATAAATTACATTAATAATGACTAATAATACTTGTAACGGCATTTCTGTATGCTAATTATAGCTACATGTTTATGTCGGGGTGGATTAATAAAATAACCGCAAGGTGAATACGTCCAACCGTCTTACGTCGGTGTTATCAAACCCCGGCTTCCTTTTGATAACTAGGAATCCAATAGATAATAAATTACGTAAGGATCCATCATGTCAAATTTATACTCCAGCAAACAAAAAATAGCGCTAGCCATTGAAGTTGTTGAAGACTTTAACGGTAACCAAAAAGTTACAACTAATATTCATGAAGCAATGTTTGCTAAATTACATAAAATAGAAAAGAAATATCAAAAGTTTAAAATTTATGATCTCAGTGATTTTGCTATAAGCATATCTGAATTACCAGAAAAACATTTTAGGCTTATGCGGGCAATAGGTTGGCTAGACCATGAAACTGAAGCCCCACATAAATTTTACCCAAATTCAGCACTACATAACCGTAGATGCTTATGTAAACTTGCTATTTATTGAGCAGGAAATAACCAGTATCTATTGCCAGTAATGCTCACTCGTTTAATTCGGATAAATTACGATAGAGAGCAAGGCTTTCTGAGTTCCGTAAAACATTGCTGTTTTTAACCGGTTTACCGTTTATGATGTTTTTCACTGCAAGTTCTACTTTCTTGCCATTTATAGTATAAGGAATATCAGCTACTTTGATAATCTTAGCTGGTACATGCCTAGGAGTACAACCGGTTTTAATTGCAGTTTTTATTTTAACTACAAAATCTTCATCAAAGGCAACACCATCCTTAACTTGGACAAATAAAATAACCTGCTCATCATCATTCTTCATATGCCCAACTACCAGGCTATCTTCTATCTCATCCATTTTTTCTAATACCTGATATATTTCCCCGGTACCAATTCTTACCCCCTGCGGGTTTAAGGTCGCATCACTCCTGCCTAAAAAGCGTACACCACCGTTTTTAGAAATAATAATATAATCCCCATGATACCAGATATTATCGTATACCGAAAAATAAGCTGCCATGAATTTTTGGTTATCTTCGTCATGCCAGAAACCCAATGGCATCGAAGGTGTGGGCTTAGTACAGACTAATTCCCCTTCACTGCCAATTACTGCTTTATCATTTTCATCATAAGCCTCAACAGCACATCCCAGGCCTCTACACTGTGCCTCACCGCGGTAAACCGGTAACATTGGATTACCCAATACAAAGCAAGATACAATATCGGTACCACCGGAAATTGAAGAAAGTAATAAGTCTGACTTTATATGCTTATACACAAAATCAAAACTATGATCAGCTAAAATTGAACCGGTAGACAAAATTGCCCGTAATTTCTCTAATTTATATAACTCTTTAGGCCGTATGCCATCTTGCTCTATACTGGCTAAATATTTTGCGCTGGTACCAAATATACTGATACCAATTTTGTCAGTGAGCGCCCATAAGCTATCACCTTTTGGCGCCGAAGGTGAACCATCGTAACATACAATAGTGGCACCACTAGCCAAGCCAGAAACTAACCAGTTCCACATCATCCATCCGGTAGTTGTAAAATAAAATAAAACATCAGTGCGACTTAAATCAGTATGCAGTCTGTGTTCTTTTAAGTGCGTAATTAAGACGCCTCCGGTGCGATGAATAATTGTTTTGGGTAAGCCAGTAGTACCCGAAGAATATAAGATAAACCCAGGATGATCAAATGGTAATTGTGCAAAAGTTAATGGCTTATAACTATTATTAGCCATTATTTCTTCGTAATTAATTGCGGTATACTTACCTTTGTGTGGCCAGCTAGCAAACCCATTGAGATAGCTAATTAAAACTAGGTGTTTAATTGAAGGGATATCTTCCAGAATAGCTGATACTTTTTCGGTAATATCAATAGTCTTACCATTATAGAAATACCCATCAACTGTAATCAACACTTTAGGTTCAACTTGTAAAAACCTGTCTACAACTCCATTTTTACCAAAATCCGGTGAAGTGGAGGTCCAAATCGCACCAATAGAGGTTGCTGCCAGCATAAAAACAATTGCCTGAGGCATATTGGGCAAATACCCCGCTACCCTATCCCCGGCTACTACCCCTAGTTTTATCAGGTAGTCTGCCGCTTTTGCCACCATAGTATACAGATCATGATATGAAATAGAATCTTTTATACCCGATTCATTAGCAAAAATAATTGCAGTTTTATCATCCCGGTAGCGTAATAAGTTTTCGGCAAAGTTTAATTTGCATCCGGGAAACCAAGATGTCTTACTAATATGATCACTAAATTCAGCGGTCTTTACTGGAGGTATGGAATAAATAATATCGGCAAATTTAAAAAACTCACCCCAGAATTCGTTTATATTATCAACCGACCATTGATACATCTGAGCATAATCGATAAAGTGATAGCCTAGTTTCTTATTAATATGTTCACGAAATTGATCCATTTGTGAATGTGCTATTTGCTGTTCACTTGGTTGCCATAATATTTCTTCGTTCATAGCTAACTCTCCAATCAGTCTATAACGTTAAAATCGATTTCCGCCTCACACACTAGTGTGTCTCACACGGGTATGTTTGCAGGAATGACATCATATATTATCGTTAATACTCATTAGCTCTACATTTCCGCCGGTTGCAGTAATATTATTACTCACTGTACGTTCTGTAGTTAATAGATGTAAGTTATATTTACCATCATTAACTTCATGAATATTGAGTATTAGGAGGCCATCTCGTTTAGCCAAAACCTCTGCCATCTGAGCGTAGTTAGCATAGTTTTTTGCTACCAATACTGCACTTATATCTGCATCCTGAAATGCATTGGCTACAACACGTATATATTTTGGCATAATCCGAGCATAATATTTGCTATGCTCATCCTCAGGTAAGATTGCTATATTATCAGTTGCCAGAGCGCACATAATTTGCCGTGCGTAGGCCTCTTTACTACCTGCAGCACATAATATAGTTCCACGTTTTACAAAAAACATAAAATTAAGCTCGCCGGTTGGTCCGGGCAAGTTTACTTGCATAGTTAGAGGTGATTCGTGCCGAGCATTATCAGCATATTTTAACAGTTGTTCTTCTTCTGATTTGCTAAAACCTAGATCTTTCAATTTGGTTTTAAAATTGCCCAGTGCCTTAAAGTCATAATTACGCCAGCTGACATTTAGGTTTGGATGACGCGTAGTTTCAACCAAACGATACAAATATAATGGACCTCCTGCTTTGGGACCGGTACCTGACAAACCTTCACCACCAAATGGCTGCACGCCAACAACTGCTCCTACCATATTACGATTTATATAAATATTACCCGCATTTATATTCTGGTATACCATTTTTGCTGTTGATTCTATACGGCTATGTAAACCTTGAGTCAGCCCATAACCTGAAGAATTAATCTCAGCAACTACCTTTTCCAGGTTACCTGGGGCAAAACGAATAACATGTACAACCGGGCCAAATACTTCGCGTTCCAATTCACGTATACTACCAATCTCAATTAATGTAGGTGCTACAAATATCCCGTTTTTACATTCATCAGATAATTTTGCCTGATAAAACATTCGAGCATTTGGTTTCATTTTATCAATATGATCAAGTAAGACCTTTTGTGCCGGCTTATCAATTACCGGCCCAACATCAGTACTTAAATTTACCGGATTACCTATAAGTAGTTCATCCATAGCGCCTTTTAACATGTGGAGTACTTTATCCGCGATATCTGCCTGTAAATACAATACTCGAAGGGCCGAACAACGCTGTCCGGCGCTATCAAATCCGGAGGTAATAACATCGGTTACAACTTGTTCGGGAAGGCTACTTGAATCAACAATCATAGTATTTTGCCCACCGGTTTCAGCAATCAAAATACTCTTATCCCCTTTAGCTGCCAGATTTTGATTAATTGTCCTGGCTACTTCGGTTGAGCCGGTAAAAATGACCCCAACTATATCTTTATGTTTGGTAAGTGTATTACCTATAACACTACCGCTACCTGGCATTAGCTGCAAAACATCCCTTGGCATACCAGCATCATAAAATAGTTCTACGGCATAAAATGCTACCAAATTAGTCTGATATGAAGGTTTGGCAATAACCGTATTACCGGCAGCTAAAGCACTACTTATCTCTCCCATAAATATCGCTAAGGGAAAATTCCAGGGGCTGATACATACAAAAACCCCTAACGCCTTATGCGTGTCATTAAAAAATTCTACCTCTACCTGTTTGGCATAATATCTACAAAAATCTACCGCCTCGCGCACCTCTGCAATTGCATTTTGCAATGTTTTCCCTGCTTCACGAACTAAAATAGAAAGTAGCTCATAATAATGTTCTTCCATTTTACCCGCTACTTTTAATAAAATCTTGGCTCTATCCTGCGGCGAAACCTCCCGCCATGAGGTAAATGCTCTTTTAGCTTGTAATACAGCATTATCTATATCTTGTACATCAGCCTTGGTAACATGACCAACTATATCATCGTTATTAGCAGGGTTTCTAACTTCGGTTACCACTCTGGCATCATTATTAGCCAGATTCGCCACCAAAGGATATGCAGTAAAGGTTTTTGCTGCATAAGTATTTAATTTTGACTCTAGCTCACTAAGCAATATATCGTTGGTTAAATCCAGACCTTTTGAATTTATCCGCCCATCAGGATATATGTGGGCTGGAGTTTTAAAATTTGGGTTAGAAGTACCTTCGGCTTTTTTAGATAACTCGATCGGACTAATTAATAAACTATCTATTGGTACGTCTTTATCTACTACCTGATGTACAAATGATGAGTTTGCCCCATTTTCCAATAATCTACGCACCAGATAGGCTAATAATGTTTCATGCGTTCCAACCGGTGCATAAACCCGGCACGTTATATTTAGCTTATCCTCACCTACTACATTATCATATAAAGTCTCGCCCATTCCATACAGGCATTGGTACTCAAACTGTTTACCCTTACCCATTTGGTAAATAAATGCCAGGCTTCTGGCATTATGCGTAGCAAATAAAGGATAAATTTCATCTTGATGGGCTAATAATTTTTGTGCACATGCTAAATAGGATAAATCCGTATAAAATTTACGGGTAAATACCGGATAATCCTCCTGTCCATCTACTTGTGCTTTTTTAATTTCGCTATCCCAATATGCGCCTTTTACCAAACGCACCTGTAAACGCTGTTTAGAGCGTTTTGCCAAATCCACCACATAATCAATCACATAAGGAGCACGCTTTTGATAGGCTTGGATAACAAAACCAATTCCAGCAAAACTAGCCAAATCTTTGTCATTAGCTAATAGCTCAAGTAAATCAAGGGATATTTCCAATCGATCTGTTTCCTCTGCATCGATAAATAAACCAATCTGGTATTCTTTTGCCAGTAGATATAGGTGTTTTAAACGAGGATATAGCTCATTAATAACTCTTTGATACTGCGATCTTTGGTAGCGCGGATGAATTGCAGATAGTTTTACTGAAATACCCGGACCTTTATAAACCCCACGCATTGCATTCGCCTTACCTACAGCATGGATTGCATCAGTATAGTTTTGCATATAACGCATAGCATCCTCGTCATTCATCGCTGCTTCGCCCAGCATATCATAAGAAAATTGATAACCCTTTTTTTCTTTAGCAACTGAAGCTTTTAATGCAGCTTCGATAGTCTCACCCATCACAAATTGGTTACCCATAAATTTGACAGCAGTTGTCATAGATTTACGGATTAAAGGTTCTCCACCTTTGGCTAATACCTTTAGCAAAACAGCCGAGAGTTTTTCTGAAGCAAAAGAACCTACTAACTTTCCGGTAATTAATAATCCCCAGCTAGTTGCATTTACAAAAATATTATCAGTTTTAGTATGATCACTCCAATTACCTTTGGCAATCTTATCCCGGATTAATTTATCCTGGGTTTCCTTATCCGGTATTCTAAGCATGCTTTCAGCTAAGCACATTAATGCTATACCCTCTTCACTGGATAATTTAAACTCCTGCATAATAGCATCAATACCACGGCCTTTTACGCGGGTGTTACGTACAGTACTAATTAAGCGTTTTGCCATATTAGTAACTTGAACACTATCTTCCGCAGTAATAGTCAGCATATTAAGTAATCTATCCACACACTGCTTTTCATTAGCCCGATAATGTTTGGTAATTTCCTGACGAAGGGTATTTTTTTTTGTAATATCCAAATTAAACATTTGTTATATTGTCCTTTCACAGCTTAGCTAAAGCCAGATTTTTAAATTACAAGATTATACCATAGGCGATATGCCTTTTTATTTTGCAGCGCAACCAGATAAATGTTATGCTAAAATCAGTTCTCTAGAATATTAATTTTAAAGGATTGGAAGACCAATGGAGAATGTTCAACAAATCATCGAAAAAGCTTATTCTAATATTCATAGCGTGCATCCTACAGATATAACTATTGTTAATGCTGTACGTACCGTTATAGACGCATTAGACTGTGGAGGCATACGTGTTGCCGAAAAAGTCAGTGATGACTGGGTAGTAAATACCTGGGTTAAAAAAGCAATTTTATTATCGTTTCGTACTCATAAAAATAAACTCTTAGATGCTAACTGGACTAGGTTTTACGACAAAATCGATCTCAAATTTACCGACTATACCGAAGATAAATTTAAGCATGAGGAAATACGAGTTGTACCTTCAGCTATTGTCAGAAAAGGTGCATACATCGCTAAAAATACAGTACTTATGCCAAGCTACGTTAATATTGGCTCATATATTGGTGAAAGCACTATGATAGATACCTGGGCTACCGTTGGCTCTTGTGCCCAAATCGGCAAAAATGTTCACTTATCTGGTGGTGTTGGAATTGGTGGAGTCTTAGAGCCTTTACAAGCTAACCCAACTATTATTGAAGATAACTGCTTTATCGGCGCCAGAAGTGAGATTGTTGAAGGCGTTATAGTAGGTCAAGGCAGCGTAATTAGTATGGGGGTTTATATTGGACAGTCAACTAAAATCTATGACCGGGAAACAAAACAACTTTTTTATGGAAAAGTACCCCCATACTCAGTTGTAGTTCCGGGTAATATTCCAAGTGCTGATGGTACTCATAGTACCTATGCTGCAATAATAGTTAAGCGCGTAGATGAAGCTACCAGGGCAAAGGTATCAATTAATGAGCTATTGCGTTCTTAATCATGCTACATATAATTGTTACACAGCATAAGATATTAGTTTATGACAGGGATGATTCCATCACTCTACCTATGCAAGAGCACATAAAACCTATTGAACATATGCTCTTATCTCTAGCTACCACCCCAGAATATAGGGTATACCGGATCAATGACCCTGCCCCGGAAAATTTTCCTAATTCGCTTAAACTAATTAATTTACGTCAGGCGTTAAATTATTTTAATGATGATATGCTAAAAATTATAGTCTATTATCAGCAACTAAACTCCTATTATGACACGCATAAATTTTGCGGGGTTTGTGGCACCAAAACACAAAGGCAGGAAAAAAATAAATTCTTAATTTGCCCAAATTGCCAACACGAAGTATATCCTCATATTGCCCCTTCAATCATTGTCCGCATTCATAAAGGCAACGATATATTAATGGCCAGAGGTGTAAATTTTGCACCAAATGTATGGGGACTAATTGCTGGTTTTGTTGAAGTTGGCGAAACTTTAGAAGAAGCAGTAAGACGTGAAGTAAACGAAGAAGTTGGGATTGAAATAGAAAATATCCGTTATTGGGGCTCCCAACCATGGCCATTTCCAGCAAATTCACTAATGGTTGGCTTTACTGCTGATTATAAATCAGGTGAAATAATAATAGACCCGGTAGAAATCGAGCAGGCTGGATTTTTTAACCGACAAAACTACCCTGGCCGCCCAAGCACTAGCTATAGTATTGCCAGTCGTATGCTAAATGAGTATTTAGGTCTTGCCACAACAAGCAGCTAAACTAATAAAGCAGTGTCAACACCATCTGTGCTATTTTTTTATTTCATTTAGTAAGATACAGCCGCCCCTAGTACATTCTAAAAATGGAGAATTATTAACAATGTTAACTGTAATTTTGCAGCTTTCTGGCAATTCCGTGTTATCAGCATAATAGAAATATGTTTTAGTGTCAGATTTCAATTTTTTACTGTCAGCACAACGATCAACACTAGCCTCAATGTGTACTGCACGATTATCTAGTGTTCCATCCTTGTAGAGATCAGCAAAGTGATTATTCTCATGGTTTGCCATTATGTGAATGTCTTTTAAAGACCATGTATCAGCATTTGCTCCTGTTAAAAAACAAAAGAAAACAAAACCCAAAAAGATTAATTTTTTAAATAACATTTGTACGCACCTCTTTATATTTTATTAAATTTTAGTAAATTTCATACTTGCCTGCTCATATTATATCATATTTATAATTTAGCGGCGCATTGCATCAAAAAATGCTGCGTTATTTTTAGTTTCTTTTAACTTATCAGTCAAAAATTCAATAGCTTCAACGCTTTGCATAGTTGCCATAAGCTTACGCAAAATCCAGATTTTTTGTAATTGTTCTTTAGATAATAGCAACTCTTCACGTCTGGTACCGGAACGAAGAATATCAATTGCCGGATAAATTCGTCTTTGTGAAATATCACGGTCTAAATGTAGTTCCATATTACCCGTACCTTTAAATTCTTCATAAATAACATCATCCATTCGCGAACCGGTATCAACTAATGCGGTTGCAATAATCGTTAATGAGCCACCCTCTTCAATATTTCTGGCCGCACCAAATACCCTCTTTGGACGATGTAATGCGTTGGCATCAACACCACCGGTTAATACTTTACCAGAGGCAGGTGCTACAGTATTATATGCACGGGCAAGACGGGTTATTGAATCAAGTAAAATAATCACATCCCTTTTATGCTCTACCAGGCGTTTGGCTTTTTCAATAACCATTTCAGCAACCTGTACATGACGGTTTGCCGGTTCATCGAAAGTAGAGGCTACTACTTCGCCTTTTACTGAACGTTGCATTTCTGTTACCTCTTCCGGACGCTCATCAATCAAAAGTACTATTAAGGCTGCCTCCGGGTGATTAACCGCAATTGAATGGGCAATTTGCTGTAACATTACAGTCTTACCGGTTTTAGGCGGGGCAACCAGTAGTGCACGCTGACCTTTACCAATTGGTGCCATTAAATCAATCACCCTGCCAGTTAGGGCTTCTTCAATTTCAGTATCATGTTCTAAAACTAATTGCTTAGTTGGAAATAAGGGGGTTAAATTTTCAAATAAAATCTTGTGTTTACCGCTTTCCGGTTCATCACCATTTACTTTATCTACCCTGGTTAATGCAAAATACTTCTCGCTATCTTTAGGCATACGTATCTCACCCTCAACTGTATCCCCGGTTTGCAAGTTAAATCGGCGAATTTGGCTAGGACTTACATAAATATCATCGTGACTGGCGAGATACGATGTATCCGGTGAACGTAAAAAGCCAAATCCATCGGGTAATACTTCTAATACGCCACTACCAAATATATTTTCGCCGGCTTCTGCATTTTTACGCAGAATTGCAAAAATAATATCGTGCTTACGAAGCCTACTGGCTCCTTCAATATTTAATTGGGCGGCAATTTCAAGAAGCCTGGTCACATGTAAGTCTTTTATCTCGGATAAATGCATAAATTATTTCTACTTAAAAAAATTGGATAAACGGTAACTCTAGATAAGAACTACCACGAAAGAACATATTTTGAAAAACTCTGGGATAATATATTAAGAATGAGAAGAACCCGCAAATTGTTTATAACAACTGACGGGATTATAACCTAAATTAAATATTGCTGTCAATAAAAGCTGTTAATTGACTTTTTGGTAAGTTACCAACCTTAGTCCCAACAACTTGTCCATCCTTCATTAATAGCAGTGTTGGAATACCTCTGACACCATATGTTGCAGCCGTTGCACTACTTTCATCAACATTAACTTTTACTACTTTTAACTTACCTTCATAAGCAGTAGCAATTTCGTCTAAAATTGGTGAAAGCATACGACATGGTCCACACCATTCTGCCCAAAAATCAATCAATACAGGCACTCCCGACTTTACTGCATCTGCTTCAAAAGTAGTATCAGTAGAATGAACAACATTACTCATATAAATATTTCCTTATAAATACTCTCAACCCCTATTATACTACATTCAGCAAAGATATGTGTTTTTGTATTAATTTATGAAAAGACGCATTGTGTTAAGCTACCTCTTAATCATGGTGGGCACTTATTAGGTCAAATAAGCGCCCACCATAATCAAAAAATTTATCCACCTGTAGTCATCTTTAATATTTCTTTACAATTTTTTTCAATTTCAATCTTATTTAAATTAATTTTGCATTTACCTACTTGTACAACTCCTTTCTTAGTTGCAAAAGTCCATAATTTAGTAGTAGCGTTGTGCGTAAGTGAAAAAGAATCGTCAGGAACATATGCCCACCTCCCATCTGTCTTAGGGATGAAAATATTCGATATATTGTCGTTGCTTAAAGTAAATAATGTATCTTTAAGTGGGCCAAATTTTTCTGTATAAAGAACCATGGGATTTTCGTTGTGATCATAGCACCACTCAAAATTAAAATTATTATCATCAGACTGGCATACTCCAGATGTGAGTGTATGAGCTTCAGTTAAACTCATGCTGGTAGATAAAGCAAAGAGTAATCTAAGCGCATAGTGGTTTAGTTTACAAGTTCTCATAATAAAATCCTTCAAAAAATTATTAATCTTATGTTCACAAAAGATATTATATATTGGAGTACTTAATAAAGCCAATTGATTGTTTTTATATGATCAATAGTTTTAAGCTATTAAAAGAGATCTTATTGATAAATAGTTTGTATAATGCTTGACAATTCATGGATTACTGGCATACGGTAAAAACTTTTGCGAACAGCAATAACAATTTCACGCGTAGGAATTGGCTTTATAAATTCTTTAATGACAAATAAGGACTGCTGACTTTCAGTCAAAGAAAAGCTGGGTACAATACTAATGCCAATGCCATTAGCCACCATATATTTAATAGTTTCAATGGAACTGGTAGTTATTACCATTTTTTTATTATCAGATTTTGGTATTATACAGTCAGGGCATATTTTTATAACTTGTTCGCGAAAACAATTACCGGTATCCAACAACAGCAAAGTCTCATCAACTAAATGGCGTGGGTTAATTTTAGTTTTTTTATTAGCCAAGATATGACTTTTAGGTAAAATAACTTTTAATGGTTCAGTATATAAACTAATAGTTGCCAGGTTTGGCTTATCAAACGGTTTGGCAACAATAATTGCATCAATTTCTCCTGCCAATAATTTATTAGTTAGTATTTCAGTAAAACCTTCTTCGATAATCAATTTAATTGGGGAAGTTTTGATTTTAGTAACTAACCTTGGAAAAAGATACGGCCCAACTGAATTTATGGCTCCGATTTTTAATGGCTGGCTATAAATATCATTATTTAATTTGGCAAATTCTTCAATCCCATCTGCAGATTCTAAAATTTGAGCTGCCTTATTAATTATTTCATGACCAATATCTGTAATAGTAACCTGGCTTTTATTTCTCTCAAAAAGCACAACGCCTAGATTAATTTCAAATTTTTTGATTGCAATGCTTAATGTTGGCTGGCTAACAAAACATTTACTGGCAGCTTTTCCAAAATGTTTTTCATTCGCAACCGCAACAATATATCGAAGTTCAGTCAAGGTAATGAACATATTTATTATCTAACACCATAAATTTAAAACTTACAAGATATTATATATTATCTAGTATTTGCTAAAGTTAGAATTTACAATAATATTATCAAAATATTATTTTAAAAGTTACAACCATAATAACATTAGAGATATTTATATTCTTGAATATTACTTTACCTTATTTATGCTAGAATTGAGGTCTAGATACATTATAAGACATAAAATTTATGAAAAACTTTGATTTGTCCCTGAATAACCCGATTGGAGTTTTTGATTCCGGTATGGGCGGGCTAACTGTAATGCGCGAAATTATGAGTGCAATGCCCCATGAAAATATAATTTACTTTGGCGATATAGCCAGACTTCCTTATGGGACAAAATCAGTTACAACTATCCGTAAATTTGCCCTGCAAACAGCAAAATTTCTTATAAATCAAAATGTTAAAGCTATTGTGATTGCCTGTAATACTATATCAGCAATTGCCAAAGATGAAGTCCAGGAAGCTGCGGGGAATATTCCGGTGGTAGATGTAATCTCAGCAGGAAGCCGTGATGCCACTAGTAATGGTTACAAAAATGTTGGTGTAATTGCAACACCTGCAACTATTAATAGTAAGGCATACCCGGTAGCAATTAACCAATTAAATCCAACCATTGAAATACTCTCCCAGGCATGTGCATTATTTGTGCCAATGATTGAGGAAGGTTTCACACAGCATAAGGCTCTTGAATTGATTGCTCATGATTATTTGGATATTCTTAAGCACCAAAATATTGATGCTCTTGTTTTAGGCTGTACACATTATCCATTGATTAAAGATACAATTGCCCAAATTATGGGAAATTCAGTCAAGATTATTGATCCGGCAATTACAGCCTGTAACGAATTAAATAGAATATTAACAAGTAAAAATATTTTAAATCCAAATCAAGAAAAAGGAAATTACCACTATTTTGTAACTGATATTCCGCTTAAATTCAAGGAAAATGGTGAAAGGTTTTTAGGTACAAAAATGGATAAAATTGAATTGGTTAACCTGGATGAATATTTAGATAGGTAATCCTTTTCATTTTGGGTTTTACCGCATATCCGGGCCAAAATGGCAATGAAAGTCTACCAAAATCACGGAACCAATTGCTAGCAATAACTTTAGTAATAGCATCACTAGCAATAAATGAAACTAATGTAAATAGGCATTTGAGCAAATTTTCTTAAATTTATGATTTTAAAATATCTAGCAATGTCAATGGCTTCTTTCGTCACTTCCAAACAGGCCCGAATATGCGGTAAAAGCCACTTTAGGATTATTTAAGGAGTATAAATACTCCTTTGTACTAGTCATTATCTGGGAGTTATCTATTTCTCTATGACTATTGGTGGACCTCCAACAATAATTGGCTTACTCCAGTCGGTACCGTTAGTAGATGTTGTTATAGCTGTAAAAGCAGTTTTAGGTATAAAACCCTGTGTAGTATACTTACGATGTAACAAAATAAATTTACTATTTTCCGCAGCTCTTACCTCATTTAACTTCCAAGGCCCTTCTGTTGGTAAGCTTGCAGAGCTGTCTTCCCATTTTTGTCCATCAATAGAAGTCATCACTACTCTCACAAAATTATTATGGTCACGATTACTACTACCAAATGCAACAAACCTACCATTATTACGGTTAGTTTCTACCTTGTCCAAACGTATATCAGTAGAATTGCAAACTGGAGGTAATTCAGATTGTTTGTCTTGCCAGTTAATACCATCTGTAGAGGTTACTAAGAAACATTTAGAATTTGAACTCTTTCCAACTACAACAAATATACCGTTAGTATTCACTACTACACTTTTTAAGATTGTTTCGGAAGAAAATAATGCTATTTGGGGTTTTTCATTTTTAGTACCAACCAACGTAGATGTAGCAGAAATAATCTTATTTTGACCAGGGCTGCTTTCTAACTTAAATATACGTGCTCCAATTGCAACAATTCTACCTTTACTTACTGCAACTTCATTTATTACATCTAAACCTAAGGATTCTACACTTGCTATTTTCTTCCAATTACTGCCATCAGTAGAGTTTAACAGCGAATCTTTAGTAACTACAACAAACTCATCTGTTGGGGTTAGCGCTATCGTACGGATAATTTCACCTACTTCTACTACATGCCATGTACTGCCGTTATCATTAGAACTCGCTAAAACATTCTGCGGGGGCGTTCTATCATTTCTAGCAAGATCAAAATAAGAGCCAACCGCAACAATTATTCCTTTGCTATTCGCTGCCATATGTTGTATAACTACATCATGTCCTTTATATCGGATTTCACTTACTATCCAAGTTTTGCCTCCATCACTAGAGATATTGATTGGATTTTTCTGATCCCAAACAAGCAATTTAACTAAATAATCATCATCATGATAGTCTCTAACTATACCAGTTATCTGAGGGGGAAGATGTTGATTAAGGGTATCGTCTCGCACATTATTTACAGCATTGGCATACATACCCATAATTGCAAATAAACTAACTATTATCCAGTAATTAATCCTATTTATTGCTCTGTTTTTCATTTTCTAATCTCCATCAATGATGCATTTGTTATTCAGATCTAAAACTCTATAAGTTTTTCTATGTTAGGTTTGCTAATAGTTCATTAATAGCGTTTAGCCTATAAATATCATAGAATTGTAACATATATCAAAAAGCAATCCTAAAAAATCACACTATTTGGAAGTGAACTAATAAAACTATTACGAATGTTAGATTCTTAAAATCATAAATTTAAGAAAATTTGCTCAAATGCCTATTTACATTAGTTTCATTTATTGCTAGTGATGCTGTTACTAAAGATATTACTAGCAATTGGTTCCGTGATTTTGGTAGACTTTCATTGCCAGTTTGGCCCGGATATGCGGTAGAACCCAATTTTGAATGTTTATTTTTGCCATGTCTTGGAGGAGGTGTCATATATATACAAATATTTATCTAATACAATAATTCATCCAGACCCGGTTTATAACTTTTATCAGGCATAACAGCTATATTAATCACCCTAAACATAGAATAAGATAACGCAGAAGCAAGATTTTTATCTTCTGCATAATCATTTAATAGCGGGAAAAATACTGACTTCCCAATAATAGATCTATAGGTTTGTTTTACATCACGTAAACCCCACACTTGCTGATATATCAATGGATAGGACTCTATAACTTTCTCATTTGTCCCGTTATAACTTTTATCATAAGTCCCAACATATAACATCACATGTCCCTTTAAGTGAATAAAGGTCAGTAATGGTAGTGCCTTACTTTTCAAATACGCTATGCGCTCTTTAGCATTCATAGCACTTAAATCGGTCATTTTTCCTGCATTATCGATGCTTTTTGTATTACGCTGTACGTATATACCAAATAGTGCATAAATATTTTTTAATTCACTCGAACAATCATTATAAAGATCTAAATTACCCCAGCCATAAATACGATTTTGCATAACACTTAATATTTTAGAAAAATTTTTGGGGGTAGCCGGGATTGGTAAAATCCCTGCATAATCTGATGACAATCTAATTGACCTAATCTCCGCCATCTGGTTATGACTTTTAATCGGTACTAAAACGGTCATATTGGTTGTACTTGAAGTATAAAGGGGTAAAATTGTACCTACATAGGCACTAAATAAATAATTGCCCAGGCTATCTTTTATTCCCACATCATTTTGGGTAATACCTACGAGAGCTTTATATACTACATTTTGCCAAGTTGTAATAAAATCATCATCTACCCATGCCAGAGCATCTGTATTTACCCACCCTGCTATATCCGGGGATATAATAAATGACCATTTACCATCTAAAGTTTTTCCTGCAACATAAAGTGGAACTCCCGTATATATAACCGAATTTTGTAAATTATCAAACGGGTAACCTTCGCCGGGTATCTTGTCACTATAGTAAAATGGATCCTCGGTAGGCAGTATTCTCACTAATACATTATTTACCGCAATTGCCCGGTTACTCTTATCAAATACAAGGTGATTAAATTGAGTCAAGTCTAAATTTTTTTTGATGGCTGCTATCCACGGGGCAGGATATAGGCGTTTATTAAGAGCATAGCCCAGTTTATTTTTATCAGTAATTTTGCTATTATCAAAATCATTTAAAAATTTGGTTTGAGCTTTTAATATACTATTTGATTCTTGCATTAGAGAACTAATGTGCCGTTTATTCCAGGGTGATGCATCATCACCATCAGTACCAAAGTAGCGATGTTTTAATTGGTTTAAACGTTCATTTTGATATTGCCGGGTTAGTAATGGTTTGGTATAATTTGATGCAGCAGGGCTTAACCAATAATTGATATTTTGGGTATAGTTGTCAAGTGGGAAGATATGCTGATTATCTAAAGCCCAGCTAGCGTTACAAAACATTATCAGAAAAAATATAACACGCATCATACCTCCACACATATTATACTGGAATGGCACGTCACCCAAATTGTGGTGGTTCAGGCATACCCGGGGAAACTGTAAGTACTTCATAGCCACTTTCAGTTACCAATACCGTATGTTCCCACTGCGCGGATAAAGATCGGTCTTTGGTAACTGCTACCCAGCCATCACTCAAAAAACGTACATCTTTGCGCCCCTGGTTTATCATTGGCTCAATAGTAAATATCATACCAGGCACTAGTTTTATACCGGTTTTTGGACGTCCATAATGTAAAATTTGTAAATCTTCATGAAAAATTTTACCAATGCCATGCCCACAAAAATCGCGAACTATACTATAACCATTACGTTCTGCGTGATTTTGAATTGCAAAACCAATGTCCCCAAGATGATTGCCAGGCTTTACCTGAAGTATACCAAGCCACATGCTTTCGAAGGTTACCCGGCACAACCGTTTAGCATGATCACTAGTGTTGCCGACATAAAACATCCGTGAGGTGTCACCATGATAACTATTTTTACAAACAGTGACATCTATATTAACAATATCACCTTCTTTTAAAATCCTAGGGCCCGGGATACCATGACAAATCTCATTATTTACTGAAGTGCAGATAGATTTTGGATACGGCATGACTTTTGGGCCTTGGCCCTCATAATTTAGTGGGGATGGGTATGCCTTTTGTACATTAACAATAAAATCATGGCATAACCGATCTAATTCATTTGTAGTAACCCCTGGAATTACGTGCGGTGTAATAAAATCCAATACCTCTGCAGCCAATTTACCTGAAATACGCATTTGTTCAATATCAAATTGATTCTTTATTATAATTTTGTTGCTCATAACTAATATTTAATTCCCATAGCACTCTTAACCATATCTAGTGTATCTTCCGTGGTTTCATTGGCTTTCTCAGCACCATCAGCTAAAATATTTCTTACCAAATTACGGTCTTCAATATACGGCCTGGCGCGTTCTCTAAATTGTTCACTTTCAGCCTGAATGCTCTCAATTAACGGCCCCTTACAATCCAAACAGCCAATTCCGGCAGTTGTACAGCCGGTTTGCACCCATTGTTTTACCTCTTCATTGGAATATACCCGATGAAGTTGCCAAACCGGGCATTTTTGCGGATCGCCTGTGTCTGTCCGTCTTATCCTGGCTGGATCAGTTTGCATACTTTTTATCTTTTTGCTTATAGTATCTGGGGCCTCACGCAGCATCAATGTATTATTATAAGATTTGGACATTTTCTGCCCGTCAAGGCCTGGCAATTTTGAAGCTGCAGTAACCAATGCCTGTGGTTCTGTCAGTATTACTTTAGATTTATTTTCCAAAAAAGCAAATAATCTCTCCCTTTCACCAAGTGAAAGATTTACTGCATCTTTTAATAAAAACCGGGCTTTTTCCAATGCTTCATCATTACCCTCCTGCTGGTACTGCACTAATAATTCTTCATATAATAAAGCGCGTTTATGACCAAGTTTAGGAATTACCTCACGGGCCTTCTCTTCAAAACCAGTTTCACGCCCATAAATATAATTAAACCTTCTGGCAATTTCACGGGTTAGTTCGACATGAGATACCTGGTCTTCCCCCACTGGCACAAATTTAGCATTATATAATAATATATCAGCACTTTGTAAAAGCGGATAGCCAAGAAACCCATAGGTTCCAAGATCTCTATTTGATAATTTTTCAATTTGTTCCTTATAGGTTGGCACCCGCTCAAGCCAGCTAAGTGGTGTAATCATTGATAGTAACAGGTGCAATTCTGCATGAGCCGGTACTTCTGATTGAATAAAAATAACCGCCTGCGATGGATCAACCCCGCATGCCAGCCAATCTATAACCATTTCATGTACACTACTAGCAATTAAACCGGTTGATTCATAATTAGTTGTTAACGCATGAATATCTGCAACCATAAAATAGCATTCATGTTCATATTGTAAGTTGACCCAGTTCTTAATTGCGCCGTGGTAATGTCCCAGGTGCAAATTACCGGTTGCGCGCATTCCGGATAATATACGGGATGAATTTTCCATTAGTATTGAAACCTCAATGTTGAATAAGCATTAAAATAGTATTTACAATAACTGTATACAAAGGCTGAATAATAAAACTTAACCCACCGGCTAACAACAATATAATCAAAATCCACATACCATAGGGCTCGATTTTGGCGTACTTATTTGCCATATCATTTGGCAATATTGCATATAACATGCGTCCACCATCAAGTGGCAATATCGGAATCAGGTTTAACAACATTAAGCTTATATTAATTGTAATCCCGGCTTCTGCCATTAGACTAAGTGGCATGGCAAAATAACCACTTACATAAAATGATAGTTTTAAAATTAAGCCCCATATAAGTGCCTGAACCAGATTGGAAGCTGGTCCTGCAAAAGCAATCCAGAACAAATTAGGTTTGGGATTATGCAGCCTGGAAAAATTTATCGGTACCGGTTTAGCCCAACCAAAGATAAATCCGCCAAATGCTATGCCAATTAAAGGAAACAATATTGTTCCTAGTGGATCAATATGCCGAATTGGGTTTAGCGATAAGCGGCCCATGAATACCGCTGTATCATCCCCATATTTATGTGCCACATATGCATGAGCAGCTTCATGTAGCGTAATTGCAAAAATCATTGGCAAAATATAAACTGCTATTTTTTGAATTATACTTAGACTTAGCATAAGATTAGAAACCTATTTCCTTTACTACAGGAGAAAGAACTTTTCTAAATTCACCCTGAATCCGCTTCAAACCATCCTCAGTATCAGCCTCAAAACGTAGAACTAATACCGGTGTGGTATTTGAAGCACGAACCAGGCCAAAGCCATCATCATATTCAACGCGTAATCCATCCAAAGTACTAATTGACGTAGACGTTTTAAATTTTGCAGTTTTCTGTAATTTCTCAATAATAGTATGCTGCTCACCTTCTGACACCTTGATATTTAGCTCTGGTGTAGATACTGCTTCCGGTAACGCATCTAATAATATAGTCGGATCATCCAATTGAGATAAGATTTCTAAAAGCCTGGCTCCGGCATAAACACCATCGTCAGCTCCATACCAGCGGTCATTAAAGAAAATATGTCCGGACATTTCGCCTGCTAATAATGCACCGGTTTCTTTAATTTTGGCCTTAATAAATGAATGCCCGGTACGGCACATGATTGGCTCCCCACCATGTTCCTTTATCCAATTAGCCAACAAACGAGAAGATTTGACATCATAAATTATTTTACTACCTGGATTTTTTTCCAGGACATCTGCTACAAATATCATCATTTGTCTATCTGGATAGACAATTTTCCCATCACGGGTAACCACACCAAGGCGATCCCCATCCCCATCAAAGGCTAGGCCAACCTCAGCACCAGGGTTTTTAAGCGCATCTATTAAGTCCTTCAAATTAGCAACTTGGGATGGATCAGGATGATGGTTTGGAAAATTACCATCGACATCACAAAATAATCCCAGGACCTTAGCCCCCATCCGACGGTATAACTTAGGCGCAATCTTTCCGGCCACCCCGTTACCACAGTCAACAATAATGCTCATTTGCCGCTTTAATTTTACATCACCGACAATTTTCTCGACATAATCTTCTGTAATATCGATTGCTTTATAAATGCCGGCTTTATCGCTTATATAATCACTATCTTCCAGACGTCTCAAAATATCCTGAATATCAGGACCAGATAATGTAGTACCGCCAATTACCATCTTCAAGCCGTTATACTCCGGGGGATTGTGGCTACCAGTTATCATAACTCCGGAAAAAGTTTCTAAGTGATAATTAGCAAAATATACCATAGGTGTTGTGACTTCACCAATATCAAACACATCACAACCAGAGCTTAAAATTCCGGCAACCAGATGTTTGGACAGCTCAGGACTAGATAGGCGGCCATCATAACCAACCACCAGGCCTTTTGCCTGAGCAGCTTGTGCCAGAGTACCTAAAACTTTACCAATATCCTCTATCACAGCATTGGTTAGCTCTGTGTCAACAATGCCACGGATATCATAAGCTTTAAAAATCTGGGCTGGATATTTTCTTTTCATAAAAACTTCTCTCTGTAATGTAATATAATATTGTACTTGTTTAATCCGTCATTTTAACATAACTAGTTTAATTGAATTTCTAATAATATGCAGATACACCAGTTTTCTTTATCCAAACTGCTTATAAAAGCAGCTGTATTTGTATCATTTTTTTATGTTATATTTCTTACTTTATCAATCTTGATTACCGGTTACTTGTTTTTCAGCCTAGATAGCTATAAAACAAGAATTGAGAAAGTTGTTTATAAGCATACCGGCTATAAGCTAAGTGTAGAATCAATTAAAACAAAATTAAATAGCTACTACCTACCGGAAATAATAATTAAAAATGCCCGATTACAAAACCCGAGTGACCTTTCGCAAAGTTTTGCAGTTAAGTCCCTTGAATTTGTATTCTCTTATTCCAGCATCTGGAATCTAGAGCCAATTTTTAACGAGATCAATATTGATGGAACCAATGCCGATATACAATATTTAACAGATGGCAGCATACTTATAAATGGTATAAACCTGAACCATCCTGACCAAAAAACTATTGAAAATACTAAAAATAGCCCGATTGACTTGGAAAACTGGATTTTAAAACAAAAAAGCATCAAATTATCTAATATAAATTTTAGCTTTGATGATAAACACAACAATTTCCCCATACTGCGCTTAAAAAATATCACCACAACGCTCATAAATGGTTACCGTAAGACACATAGTTTTGACCTAAGGCTAGATACGGCAACAGGAGATGGTTCATCAGTTATCGCAAAATTAGACTGGACCGGTGGGAAGGTAACCGAATTTCGTAAATGGCAGAATGCAGAGCTAAAATTACAAAGTTATTCCGGTAAAGATAATGTTACTAAAACATTAAAGAAATATTTACCGGGAATTAATTTGTTACAAGGGTTTAATGCCGAAACAGAATTTGATGCACAGATAGAAGACAATAAACTGCAATATTTTTATGCCAATTTTGATTTAAAGAATTTACAGTATATCCTTAAAAATAATGCCGGGTTAATAGAGTTTCCAAAATTAGGTGGTAGTATCAAGATAACCCTAAATAACAACAGTGCTTATAGCTTAAATGCAACTAATTTGACAATTGCTACCCCTGATGGGTATATTTTAAATAAACGTAATATATCCGGTCAATATAGCACTATCGCCGGTGGTAATATTAATCTGGAAAGCACTGAACTTAAAGCATTTAACAATATTTTACCATTATTTGCCAGTACGCATGGAATTAGTATGGATGGCACAATAGAAGTTACAAAATTAAGCTGGGCCGGAACAATCTTTAAACCAACCAATTTTGAGCTTTTTGCCAAATTTCATAATATAGGAATTGTTTCTAAAGCAGCAAACATTCCAAGTATTAATGGCATTAGTGGTGATATCCGTGTTGCTAAAGACCATGGAACTTTGAACCTGTTACTAGAAAATAGTACGCTTAACTACAGCAAGATATTTTTAATTCCATATAGGTTTAAACATCTGGATACACACATTACTTGGGCAGAGTCAACACCGGCAAATAGCACTGAAAGTAGCAATAATTGGGTAGTAAATCTGGGTAAAACCAATCTGGAAATGGCCGATTTTTCTGGTACTGTCTCAGGACAATATATTTATATCCCAGGGACTTCCGGTTATTTATCGCTCAAAGCTCATGTAGATAAGGTTCTTACCGCAAAAGTTGGTGACTATCTGCCAAAACAAATCGAGATGTCAGTACATAAATGGTTAAATGAGGGATTAATTAGCGGGTATGGAGCAAATGCTGATCTTGACCTGCAGGGGCCGCTAAATAAATTTCCTTTTGAAGAAAGTGGCACCGGACGTTTTTATATTGATGCAGATATCCAGAATGCTAAACTACTTTATGATAAAAACTGGGCTACTTTGGATAATTTATATGGTAAGTTCAAAATCCGAAATGTAGCTATTATTATTGAGGCAAATTCCGGCAAAGTAAATGGGAATAACATCAATAAAGCCCTGGTGACTATTCCCAATATGACTGCAAGTAAGGTTGAACTAATTGCAGATGGGGTTGCCAGCGGCCTGACATCCAACTTTATGGGATATTTACAACAAACACCGGTTAATGCAATCATTGGTAATATTCCGGATAAGGTGTCCGCTACTGGTAATGGAATAGTTAATTTACATCTAAAAGTACCGTTTTCTGATCCGAATAAAACCATAGTAGATGGCAATTATGAATTTAAGTCTAATTCATTAAAATTTGACATGCCTGTACCTCCTCTTAGTAATGTTTATGGCAAGCTATTTTTCACTGAACATGGTATGCAAATAGATAGTTTAACTGCTTTAACGCTAGGCTCTACTGTCAATGCAAAAGCTAATACTGATAAAGCCGGTACCATACATTTTGCTATCAATTCACCAAATCTCGATTATGCAAAGTTTAGTGAATTCTACCTTCCGTTTCTATCTTCTATATTCAGCGGACATGCCAATACCCAGGTAAGTTTTGATATTGGTAAACATGGAATTAATAATATTAATTCGCATAGCAATTTAGCTGGGGTTAGGGTAAGTGCTCCAAAGCCGCTTTATAAAGATCCGGCAAGTATAAATCCGGTTAACTTCATTATGCTAAATAATAATAAAGGTTTTAATGTACAATTTAATTATGCTAACATGGTCGCAGGTAAGGTAATGCTGGATGAACATGGTAATCTTGGTAAAACCGATCTAACTGTAGGCAGTGCAGATTTTTTATCTAATACTTCCAATAACCCTAAAATCATAGTCAATGGTAATATACATGACACGTATGTTCTTGATTGGCTAGATACAATAATTAAACTTACAACAAAAAATAGCAAATCTCAAAGTAAAGTGGCTGCTTCCGGTAAACCAGCGGGTAGTAATACAAGAAAGCCCAGCGATAGCAACAGCTTTTTTCCACTAGAATTATGGCTTGATACGTCTCATTTCTTCTTTGGTAAAACTGATTATAGAAAAGTTAATTTAGATGTGTTAGTTAGTAAAACTGATGCCATTTTTGTAATCAATAATGCAAGGGCCAACGGCTATGGTAAATTTAATTTTGCAAAAGATGAACTTAACCTGATGATTAACGACTTCCATTACTCTCAAGCTGTTATCGACTTGACAGATAAAGAATCTGTCCCTTTTGCAATAAAAATTAATAATGCTCAGGCAGCAAAACCAACGCTTAAAACTAATGACCAGATCAAAGTGGCTTTTAATAATGTGAAAAGCCAAAAAGAATCTGCGGATGCAAATGTCAAATTACCCTTAACCCATATACTGATTAAAAATTTCTGGTTTGAAAACCAATTATTTGGTAGTTTTAGTCTTACCCTCCGACCACATGGTAAAGACCTGATTGTTGAAAACGGGTTACTAAGGAGTAAAATCTCTGATGTGACTTTTAATGGCGTTAATTATTGTATGGAATGCGGCTTAAATAGATCATTTGTTGACATGCAAACAAAAACAGATATAAAAGATTTAGGATCACTTTTAAACAGTCTTGGTTATAAAGATACAGTTAGTGGTGGTAAAGGTGTTGCCAGCGCTTCCATTCAATGGAATGGTCGACTGGATGACTTTGATATCACCCGCACTATTGCTACAATTGCTGTTGAAATAAAGAATGGTAAATTTCTTAAAATTGATACCAGCAGTAGTATCTTAAACCAACTCATCGGGATTATAAATTTGCAATATATATTTAACTTTGCCAATGGGAATTTGGGTGGTGCATTGCAGAATGGATTTTTCTTTAATAAGTTAACTATGCATGCCTATTTGATGAATAGTAAGCTTACTATAAAAGATCTGGATATTCTAAGTGCCAGCCTGACAGTTAGTAGTCATGGTATAATAGATGTACAAAATGATACTATTGATATGCATATGTCTGTTACGCCGCATTTATCAGCCGGTGTTGCAGTTGCTGCCGGGGTTGTAACCCTGCAACCATGGATTGGTGCAGCAGTTTATGGAGGTGAGCTGCTACTTGGTTCCCCGATTAATAAACTGTTTACAGTCAGCTTCCGGATTAGGGGTTCATTATCTAATCCCGTTATTGAACAAATTGGCGTAACAAAACAAGTTGTAAAAAATGTAAATTCAACCGTCAAAGTGGGAGGAAAAAGTGGGTCATGATTTAAAGGTTGCCGCAATTCAAATGGTTTCTGGTCAATCTATCAATGATAATTTGGATATTGCCGGTAAGTTAGTGGCACAGTCAGCACACTTAGGAGCCCAGGTTGCGGTATTACCTGAATTTTTTATCCGTATAGCAAACGCTGCTGATGGAGAACTAAGCAAGATAGTAGAGCCGCTGGGAAGCGGTACTATTCAGGAGCAATTATCGGAAATCGCCAGAAAGAATAAGATTTTTTTGGTAGCCGGAACCATCCCTATAAAGTCGGATAAAGACAAAAAGTGTTATAACACCGCATTGGTTTATAACTCTAATGGTGAGCTAGTTTGTCACTACCATAAAATTCATTTGTTTAAATTTGATAATGGCGAGCATAAATTTGATGAAGGAGTGAATTTTATTCATGGTGATAAATTTAGCAGCTTTACTATTGGTAATTTTAAATTTGGTCTAGCGATTTGTTACGATTTGCGTTTCCCCGAATTATTTAGGCATTTAGCCGGCGTTGATGGTTTTATTTTGCCTGCAGCCTTCTTACACCATACGGGAGTTGCCCACTGGGAAATTTTACTCCGCGCCCGGGCTATAGAAAATCAATGTTATGTCCTGGCTTCCGGGCAAGGTGGTGTTCATGATAATGGCCGTCATACGTATGGGCACAGTATGCTAATTAATCCATGGGGTGAAGTTGAATCTGTATTGGAAAGCGGTGCCGGAATTGTTATGGGTACTATAAAAAAGAGTGTTTTAGATAAGATTCGGCAGGAGCTGCCAGCACTTAATAACCGAAGAATATAGTTATTCTATAGTCTTTTTTAAAACTAAAAATTCTTTAAGTGCTCTGTACTTAGAAAGCTTAAGCCCAGGTACGGAAATTCCGTATTCACATCTTGATAAACTTATTATAAAATATTTACTGAAAGTATAATCTAACACAAATATTGAAAAGGAAAAATAATGAAAAAATTAAGTCTTTATATTTTATTGGCTACAATTATAAGCTCTTCTTATGCTACAGAACAGAGCACTTTACTATATACAGAAAAATGTGACTTTACACGAACATCACATGTTTCTTGTGAATCTAAAGATAAGCGATGCATGGGTTTACTACAATGGGAATTGGATCATTCAGGTGAGATTAAATGGGAAGTTTGGAGCTTAGCAGATGGTAAAGTTAAAGTAAAATTTATTACTGGCCCTATTAACTTCGCAGAAAAATTTCAAATAGAAGAATTTATATATCCTGTAGAACCAGTTTTCAAGAACATACAAAAACCAATCGTATGTTCACCATACGATCCTAAAGATTGTAGACCTAGTAACGGTAGCTCATTTTCTAGAGGATATGATATTAATACAAATAAGAATAGTTCTTTATGGCAGTTATCTGGTTTTAATGTGCATGCAACGAAAGAAATATATGCCACTTACCCGGGCGATGCTATTCCAAGGGAGAACGGGGAAACCAATTTTTTTAGCATGAATATTTCAAATGATACACCTAGGTCGGGAACAATAACAGTGGGGTATAAGTTTATAATACCAAAATCACCAGAATCTTTTTCGTTTGAGAGCTATATAAAAAGCGAATATAGCTTAACTAATTGTACTGTTAAACCAAACAATTAATTAGTAATTTATTATTATGCAGTAATAAAGTGTTCCTTACCGCTAAACCATAATTTGGTATAAGTTTGAGCTAGGTTAGGATTATTTTTAAGTAGGTCTATCGCTACAGTTTTTGCATCGTTTAGAAGATCCAGATCTTCTTCCAGATTTGCAAATCTAAGTAACGGCAGCCCGCTTTGACGGGAACCTAAAATTTCACCAGGTCCCCTAATTAACAAATCTTCATAGGCTATTTTAAACCCATCAGTATTTTCAAAAATTGCTTTTAACCTGGCTTTAGCAACCTCGCCAAGTGGGTTTTGATAAAGTAAAATGCACTGGCTTTCAACATGTCCCCTACCTACACGTCCACGAAGTTGGTGCAACTGGGATAACCCCATACGTTCGCTATGTTCAATTACCATTATACTAGCATTAGGCACATCAACCCCTACTTCAATCACCGTCGTTGCAACTAAAATTTGTATTTGATTTTGCTGGAATTTATGCATAATTTCAGTTTTTTCAGTTGTTTTTAATCTGCCATGCACTAAACCAATTTTGAGTGGTGAGAGTATTTCGGATAATTCATTAAATGTATTAACCGCATTCTCCAGTTCCAGAGTATTAGATTCCTCAATTAGCGGACATACCCAATACACCTGTTGTGTGGTTGCCCCTTTCCTTATAAACTCAATTACTTCGTGTCTACGTTTATTATTTATAAGTAATGTTTTAATTGGTGTTCGGCCAGGTGGCAATTCATCAATAATGGATAAATCCAAATCAGCATAATAACTCATAGCTAAAGTCCGTGGGATTGGCGTTGCTGACATCATCAGTTGATGTGGATTTATTCCTTTACTTTGTAACGATAAACGTTGCTCTACTCCAAAACGATGCTGTTCATCAATTACTACCAAAGCTAAATTATAAAATTCTACCTTCTTTTGAAGTACCGCATGTGTCCCAATAATAATTTGGGCTTTATTATCTTTAATCTGGGGGTATACTTCTTGTTTTTCTTTTGTCTTTAAGCTACCTGACAACCATACTACATTTATTCCAAAAGCTTCCAGTAGATTTCGAGTTTTAATAAAGTGTTGTTCAGCTAGTATTTCAGTCGGTGCAACAATACATGCCTGATAGCCATTTTCTACAGCTACTAGCATTGCTAGAGTTGCTATGATTGTTTTGCCGCTGCCTACATCACCTTGTAATAATCTATTCATCTGGGTAGGTTTAGCAATATCCATATAAATTTCTGCTAATACTTTTGTCTGAGCCTTGGTAAGACTAAAAGATAAGCTATCAAGAAGAGCTTTAGTATATGTAGCCCTTGGTTTTAATGTTATAGAATTACCTCGGTGTTTATGAATATAGGCATTTCTTAAAATTAGTTGTTGTACCAATAATTCATCAAATTTAAGCCGTTTTAGTGCAGTTTTATGCATATTAGTTTTAAATTGTTCTGCCGTAAGATTATGTAAAATATTAATAGCATCGGCAAATTTAATTAAATTATATTGCGTCAAAATCTCAGAAGATAGTAACTCTGGTATAGGACAATTATTTATAATTGGTTTAATTATTTTATGTAAGGAATTTTGGGTTAAACCATTGGTAGTCGAATAAATTGGTGTAAAACTATCCGGTAATCCTGTTGTTTCATTAACACTTCTGATTTTGGGATGAATTATGGTTTTATTTCCACGAAAGTCCCGCTTTATTTCACCAAAAGCCCGAATTTTTTTGCCAATTTGAAATTGTGTTTTGTAAGTTGGATAAAAATGAAAAAATACCAAGGTAATAATTTGGTTAGAATCTGATATTTTTACTTGTAATTGACGGGTTTTGCCCTGAATCAGATCAGCACTTGCTACTTCCCCTTCTACCTGCACCTGCATGCCAACAGCAGCATCTTGAATTGCATAAACTTTGGTTAGGTCTTCATAACGTAACGGAACGTGCAGGACTAAATCCCAAATAGTATTTAGTCCAATAGATTTTAATTTATCTAGTGTTTTTTCCGGGGCATTTATAGATTGTAGTAACTGCTGCATAGTGTCATGTTCTATTCAAAGATAAACGTGCTGCATTGATTATAACATCAGTTATAGTTCCCATGTTACAATATTGGGCTATAATGTCAATATCACATAAATAAAGTATACATTGTTACTGATTCTTTGCCGACTTATTTATGAGACATGGTATAAATCATTACAGATTCGGTATAATATAATATTTTGGTTTGGGATCTAAGTGCTTAATAAAAATTTTATTGGTAATGTTTTCATGATATCCGGCTGTGCTATGGGATCTGGCTGTTTAGCCATGCCTATGCTTGCTGCAGGGCCTAATTTTATTTTTTCATCGATCTTTCTGGTTTTAACCGGGATTTTTTCATATCTCTTAGCAATCGTTTCTTTAGAAATATTTTTACTTTATAGAAATGATGCTAACGCATCTACCATTGTTAAAAATAACTTTGGGCAATCCGGGGTGGTTATATCCGGTCTTGTTAATATGGGTTTGATGTATGCACTGCTAGCCCTATACATGACAGGAGGGGCTGATTTACTAAACAAAACAGTATTTCCAATCGTAAAATTACAAATCTCACACAGAATCTCCTTACTATTTTTCCTTATAATATTTATACCTATTTTTTATAAAGGTGCCAGTTTAATAGTAAAATCAAATAAAGGGATTTTTTATATTAAACTGTTCACTTTTTTAGCTACGGTTATTTCAGGCTTGGCATTTATTTCTAAAGACCTGGATACTGTAGTAATTGAACAGTTACGTTACATTCCACGTGCTTTGCCCATATTTTTTGGCGCATTATGGTTTCATTTTGTGATTCCGGTTATAGCAAGACTTAATGATTATGACCGTAAGCGTTGCTCTAAAATATTTGCTGTTGGATTAATTATACCAGTCATATTATACATATTATGGATAAGTGTAATGCTAAGCCTTGTTCCTAGAGATGGTGTCGGACATACATTTTTTGATTTATTAAGCAAAAAAGAATCAGTAGGTGAAATGATTAGTTATGCAATTAGTAACAATCCGCATATACCTAACCTGACCCGGATATCCCTAAATTTATTTTCTAATTTTGCCCTGTTAACCTCATTCCTGGTAGTCGGGCTTTCTACCTATGACTATATCCGCGATGCCTTAAAAATAAAGCAAACTACTCTTGGCGTTATTTATAACCTGATTGTAACTCTATCGATTCCGGCATTATTTGCACTGCTTTTCCCTAACGGATTTGTAGTTATTTTACAACAAGCAATTATTTTATTGTCGCTAACTAATGTGATTATACTTTGCTGCTCGTTAAAAGAGCATAACAAATTAGAACAAAAACCTAATAAATTACTTATCTATATCTTGTTGCTGCTTTTATTGGTTATAATAAGTCTCCAGGTCTTGGATAATTTTAATCTATTACCCTCTTATGGCATCAATTAGTAGTTAATCTTTTCACTATCTCTAGTAACTCATATTTCTGGCTGGCAATAATCGAATCAGCTATGCTCTCAATGTGCAGTATATGCTCAGGTGATGTATCTAATGAATTGCCAATACTAAAATTCACCGGCACATTTATATAATATGCACTACCTGTTCTAAGTCCTAATCTATGATTATCTTCAAGTATATCAACATAGAGATTAAATAATTTATCAGGGCTGCCACTACGTATCATTGTCATATATTGTCCTGCACCGCCAATTAAACCATTATAAAAATCGGTTTCTTTTTTCTGTTTATACAATCCAAGCCCGATAAAAACAATAATTTTGGGGTTTTTGGGATACATAATGTTAGCATGAATCAATGCTGCTATAATTGGATTATTAATTATAAGATTAGGATCAGCCAACAAATAATTATCATTATTCGAAATAGAATACACTCTTTGCGGTGGGAATGCTCCAACTACTGCAGTAGTACCGGACAAAAGCTGGTAAAGGAGAAAATTGGGCTGATTTAGAATATCTTTTCGAGATGAAAAAAATTGAATTTCATTTTTCTCAAGCTCATAGCCTGGGAGAACTACAGTTGCAGTCAATTGACTAAGCTGGGTATCACCAATAATACTTCTTAATAAGGTTATATAATTTTGTGAATCAACAATTGGTGAAACCAATCCAAGTCCTGATAGAAAAGCATGAAAACCATTAATCTTAAGTACAGCTGTTGCATCTTTTTTCATAAAATTAAGTAAATCAGCTGCTCTATACCTGGATTTGCCATTACTATCTGGCAGAGTCAGAAACGTAGCTTCTAACCCACCAATTGAGGTCCCATATATTGCATCAAATAGATCACTGATACGTGAGTTAGACTCTTTTTCCAGAAAATCCAAAATTTTAACGCTTATAATCCCATTAATACCACCGCCGCCTAAAACCAAAATACGTACCGGCTGACTTTCCGGAATATCCTTAGGCGGCAAAAACGCCTGGTTAACTTTTGAAGCTCTAGCAGCAATTTTTTGTTGCTCTTCATAATATAAATGAACTTTATTTTTTTGGTATGTCTTGTATAGGAGAGTAATACCAATATAAATAGCTATAACTATTATCATACTGGTAACTATGTATGATAAGTACCTATAAGCTTTCATATGCTACCTTTTTTCTAACCCTGCAGCATACTGTATTGACTGGACTATTTGTAAAATATTTATCCAAACTTTAAAGACAAATCCAGGAACTAATACTATAATTACCGCAATCATCCACTTAGCCGGCCATAAAGAATAAATCAAATACATACCCAATAATAACTCTTTAGATAAACATGATGTAAATAATACTAATCGTGAACTATAATATAGACGCAATGACTTAAATTTTATAATATTGGAAGTATTTTTGTGATGTACATCATTATTTAAAACGGTAAAATATAATTGGCAAAAATGGCTAAATAAATCCAGGCCCAATATAATAACCCATAAAACCCAGAATTTGGGTATAACAAGGATTAGGCTTGCTACCAGTACTGCAAGGGACAAACGATCAGTACAGTAATCCAGTATAACCCCAATATTAGAAGATTGATTTAATACCCTAGCCAAAAAGCCATCCACAGCATCAAGTAAGCTAGAAAAAATATAGCATATTATTGCTGTCAATGGCATGTTTTTAAATAAAAGTAGCACCAGAGCCAATAGTATAAGCCTTATATAACTAATGATATTTGGTACATACCAATAAACAGATATTTTTAAATTACTCATTTTTTTATCACTTAAAATTAAATCTTATTTCGTTATGAGATTTTAACTAGGCATTTCTATAAACCTTATCAGATAATCTTTTAATAAACAATAATTTACTCAGTGTAATTATTTTAACACTAAATTGCAAATTTATAATGCTTTATATAAAGATAGGGCTAAATTTCTGGAATTTGCTAAATCAACTATTGGTAGCGGATAATTATTCCCAAGTACTACTCCTGCTTTAGATAAAATTTCATTTGAGGCAAGCCATGGGGCATAGATATACTTGAGTGGAAGGTTTTTTAATTCAGGTACATATTTTTTAATGTAAATACCTTCGGGATCAAATTTTTCACCTTGTGTAACCGGGTTAAAAATCCTAAAATATGGCTGTGCATCAGCGCCACACCCGGCTACCCATTGCCATCCTCCACTATTATTTGCTATATCTGCATCAAATAATGTATCTAAAAACCAACTAGCCCCCCGTCGCCAGTCAATTAGTAGATTTTTAGTCAAAAATGAAGCAACTATCATACGCACACGGTTATGCATAAATCCGGTTTGCCATAACTCCCTCATTCCCGCATCTACTATAGGAATACCCGTATTCCCACTTTGCCAGGCCTTTAAATCTTTATGGTTTAATCGCCAGGGGAAATTATTAAACTTACTTTGCCAGTTAGTTTTATATAATTCAGGAAAATGAAAGAGTAAATAATAAGAAAATTCACGCCACCCTAATTCACTCATAAATCGATTGGCTTCATCACTTACTAAGGATAAATCTTTTACCTTATGCCATACAGTATGTACTGAAATTTGACCAAAATGTAAATATGGAGATAATCTGGAGGTTAATTGTGTGCCAGGAAAATCTCTTCCAATTTTATACTGATCAATTTTGTTGGCTAAAAATTCATCTAAGTGTTTGTGAGCACCATTTTCAGAAACATCCCAGCCCTCTAAAGCCTTAATATCCCAGCGAATTTTAGGTAATAGGTCTAAATTATCCACCTGCAGAGAGTTTTTGCTATTTATATATATTATGTTTTGAGGTTTACCAAGTGGGATTCTGGGTGATGGTGCCTTTAAACAGCCACTACGGTAATATGGAGTAAATACTTTATACTGGGTTTTATCTGATTTTAATATTTCCCAGGGTTCCCAAAGTAAATGACCATTAAAACTGGTAACATTTGCACCTAGATTACATAAACTTTTTTTAATTTGTATATCCCTGGCAATTTGATATTTATCATAGCAACGATTCCAATGTACATCTGTGATTTTATAAGTGCTAATTAGCTTAGTTAAAATGTCCAACGGATTACCCGAAAAGACATGTAGACATCCATCCAATGAATTATTTAAATCATTAAGCGCATGATGTAGCCAAACTTTTGAAGCAGCACCAGGTAAAAAGTCTGTTGGAGTATTAATATCATTGATATAAACCGGTAGGACTTCTCCATTTGCTACCGCAGTAAATAAGGCTGGATTATCCGAAACTCTGAAATCTTCCCTAAACCATACGATAGTTTTTTTCATGGTCATTTAGCTGCACTTTTTTCGCTTATTCGCATGGCTATTACAAAAAACATTGGTACAAATAGCGTTGCCAGACAAGTTGAACCAAGCATCCCACCGATAATACCGGTACCAACCGAATGTTGCGAATTGGCCCCTGCCCCACTTGCAAAAGCAAGCGGAACTGCACCAAAGATGAAAGCAATGGACGTCATTACAATTGGCCTGAAACGTACCGTTGCCGCATGTATGGCCGCATCACGAAACGGCAGGCTATGTATCCTAACACCTTCTATAGCAAACTCTAAAATAAGAATTGCGTTTTTGGCGGATAAACCAATCAGGGTTAAAAGACTAATCTGGAAATAGATATCATTTGGCTTTTGTAAAACTAACAACATTATGGCAGCACCTAGTAATGCAAAGGGTATAGAAACAATTACAACTAATGGTAATGTCCATAGCTCGTATAGTGCTGCTAGGATTAAAAATACCATAGTCAGCCCAAGAGTAAAGGCAATTACTGATTGATTACCTGCCAGATTTTCCTGATAAGCCGGACCGAACCATTTAACTACATATCTTTTGCCTACAGCTTTAGGAACAGCATCACGAATTGCATCCATTACCTGCCCTTGCGTGTGCCCATGTTTAACATCCGGATTAACCACAATTTGACTTGCCAAATAATCATTTAATCGTGTTACTACTTCAGGGCCGTTTTTATATTCAATACTGGCCAAACTTCCAACTGGCATCATATTCCCTGAGTTAGATTTTACATATACTGTATTGATTAGTTCCGGATTTTTTCTATAATTATAATCACCCTGCAAAATAACCCAGTATAAATCATTCCATTTAGTAAAATAATTTACATAATATGTACCAAACACTGCTTGAAGCGAATTATATACTGCAGCATAATTGACTCCATAAATATAAGCTTTTCTGGCATCTACATTTACATATAATTGCGGAGTGCTGATATCATAAAATTGATGGGCATCAGCCACAGCCGGGTAATTTTTATGTAAATAGTCTACTACTTTTAAAGAATCTTCATATATTTCCCGCACCGTTACCGGCATTTTTGCCTGTAAATAGAATGTTACTCCGCCAGTTGGGCTCATACCCCTAATCGGCGGCTGGTTAAATGCCATTCCATTTATTTCTTTATTATCAGCATCAATATTTTGTGTTGCAGCAATTGCCTGATCTACACCCTGCTTACTATTACGATCCCCATAATCAGCTAAAATAGAGCTCAGAGTTGAGGTGTTTGTTTTAGTTGCACTATTATCAATGATATCTAAACCTCCTAATATTGCAACACGGTCAATATAAGATAGTTTTACAATATCTAGCGCAGCTTTTTTTGCCTGAGCCAGGTTATAATCAAGCGACCCACCGGAGGTAACTTTCATAGTATTATAAAAATATCCCATATCCTCAAGTGGAATTAATGCGGTTGGGATTTTTATAAACATAATTACCACGCTAATACATATAGCTAACCATATAAGTAGTGCGCCTTTCATATTATCAATATTCCAGGTAACAACCTTCAAATAACCATTTTTCAGGTGCTCAAAACCATTATTAAACCACACAAAAAATTTAAGCTTTGGCTTTGCCTTTGCACCATGTTCTGTTTGCATACCTTTTAAAAATATCGCACATAAAGTTGGGGTCAAAGTCAGGGCTATAAGACCAGATAGCAAAACTGAAATTGCAATAGTAACTGCAAATTGCTGCATCAACACACCGCTAAAGCCGCCTAAAAAAGCAACCGGAACAAATACAGCATTTAGTACCAATACAATAGCTATAATTGGTGCAGCGACTTCACCCATAGCATTAATAGCTGCTTCAGTTGAACTACATCCGGTCTCAGTCATAATACGTTCTACGCATTCCAAAACTACAATTGCATCATCTACAACAATACCTATTGCCAGTACCATTCCAAACAAGGTCATGGTATTAATTGAAAAACCTAGCACGTATGTACCGGCAAAAGCACCAATAATTGATACAGGAATTGCTAATACCGGGATTATCGTACCACGAATATTTTGAATGAATAACATCACCACAATAAATACCAGGACAAAGGCAATGAACAGTGTTGAAATAACTGCTTGAATTGATAATATTACAAATTCAGATGAATCATAGTGATAATAATAATCAATCCCATCTGGCATATGCTCTGCCGCTTCTTTAACCACCGCATCAATTGCATGCTTAACTTTAATTTGATTGGCACCAGGATTTAAATATACCATTAATGCAGTTGCTGGAAAAGTATGTACCTCACCGGTTTTGGAATCTTTTTTTACTGCATAGAAATAATTTATGTACTGCTGTGCATCTAACTTAACTTGTGAAACATCTTCCAGTTTTATTACCTGGGCGTTGCTTTCCTGAGCCCTGATTACAATGTTTTTAAACTGTGATTCTTCAGTATAATAGCCCGGTGGATTAATCATAAAATTAAATTTTTCCGGTCCATTCATGGGTTCCATCGCATTCATGCCTATAGCGTATTGATTATTTTGATCATTTATTGCATTGGCAATATCTTTGATACTAACATTAAAATAATTTAGTTTATTAATATCAAGAATTGCCCGCATGGCAAAAGCACGTTGGCCCTGGAGACTTACAACCCCTACACCAGGCACTTGGTATACTACCGGATAGATATAACGTTGTACATAGTTACTAATATAAAGTAAATCCGGATAACCGGTTTTTGAATAAAACGGAATAACGAGAAATAGGTCTGGATTTTTTAAACGTACCACTACACCTTGTTGCTGCACCTGAGCCGGTAATTGCGGCATTGCAGTATTAATCCGATTAATTGCATCAGCTTCCACTAACTGTAAGTTAACACCAACATTAAAATATACATTCAATGTTACCGTATTACTACCATTTGCCGAAGTTGACTGCATATAGATCATATCGGCAATTCCAGACATTTGGTCTTCTATCGGTGCAGCAACAGCATTAGCCATTGCTTCACTATTTGCACCCGGGAATGAAGCTGTAATACTTAAACAAGGCGGGACGATATTTGGGTATTGCTCAATTGGGGAAGCCCAGATTGCAACCCCACCAGCTAATACAATTATCAATGACAACACCATTGATAAAACCGGGCGGAGTATGAAAAATCGACAAAACATCGCTAGTAGCCTTTCATATTTATACTGGAGCTACTATTTAGCTTTTCTATACTTTTGGCAATTGCGGGAGATGAACCATTTAATTTGGATATTTCATTCTTTTCCTGATTAATAGTAGGGTTTGATAGCACTAAATTGTCTTTATCATTATCTGTTTTAGAATTGGTTTTTTTATCAATAGCAAGTAGTGAATTTTCATGAATGCGGATATTACCATTGGTAACTACAATATCACCATCTTTTAAACCAGAAGTTATCATCCAGCTGCTATCATACATTTTGCCTGTCTTTACATGCCGTTTAATGGCATGATTATTATTTACCACATAAACAAAAGCGCCCTCATCATCGTGCAATATTGATTGCTGTGGCAAGCTATAAGTATGTAAATATTTAATGCCATGAATATATACTGTTACATATTGACCGGATAATAATTTATTTTTTATATATTTATTATCCACATATGCCCGCATATTCCATACCCCATTGGCAAGGCTAATCCGGGTATCGGTAAACTCTACATATCCTGAGTCCTTTATTATCTTACCATTAGCTAGCTGCAAATCAATACGAAATGTATAATTTTTGGGCACTGAAATAGTTTTATCTAAAACTCCGTCTTCAATATCAACCCTTTGATTTTCCGGCATAGAAAATAGCAAATACATATTATTTACTGAGTTTATATTATTTAAAACAGTCTGAAATGCTGTAACCATTGTACCTTCAGTTACTAAACGTTCTGAAATATACCCATCTGCCGGGGAACGCACTAAGCAGTAAAGCAAATTTAATTTAGCCTGATTAATATTTGCGATATCAGTTTGTACATTACCTACTGCAGCCTTATAATTAATCCGGGCCGTTTCTACATCCTGCTTTGCTACAGCTTTGTAAGTATATAAATCTACGTAACGTTCATATATAATTTTTAAATTGTCTTCTGCAGCTTTGTCTTTAATTAATTGGCCTTGGAAATTTTTTAATTGTAGTTCAAATGGACGCGGGTCAATCTCATATAGTGGCTGCTCTTTTTTAACATATGAGCCTTCTTTATAGAATTTTTTGTAAATAGCACCGCTAATTCTGGGGATTACCTGGTAGTCCACGACACCCTGAACCATTGCCGGATAATTGATTATGTATGGCACATCATAAGCATAAACTTCTTGTACATCTACGTGTTTAGCTTCATCGGTAATAATTGGTTTTTTACTGCAGGATACAGTTAAGATACATAAAAATATTAGGGAAAAGCTCTTTATCATAGCTAGCACTTTATCTCTTTTAAGAAACTATTTAATATCTTCCCGTAGAATATATTAAACAGACTCTAGGAGGCTATTCTATCATAAAAGAGATTTGTTTTGTAAGCTAAGGATATTTGAACAAAATTTATTTTAATTAGCAAATAGCTAGATTAGATAATTGTCTCTAATGTTACTAACTCATTTTACATTATGCTAATATCTGGTCTGCACAAAATAGCAGTAAATATTTTATGAAAGTAAAAGATGAAGAAACAGATCGAAATGTCCATTTTATATAGTGCACTATTAGGTATATTTTTAATAAATAACGTAGGGGCACGCCCGGCAAGTCTTCGTATGTCTTGTATACCAACAAATTTACCTAATTTTAATAATGAATATATGCCAACAGCCCCATGGTCAATCAACGTGTACGAGGATCCTGAAAATCCAGGTAATTATAACACTACCCTTGGCAAAAAAGTAACTGATGTGCAACCTCCAAAAGGAATTCCTTCCTTTATTGAAGGGAAAACTGACGAGGGTAAAACTTGGGTATTAAGTAAACAAGAAAACATACCAGAAGAGGATATTAAGGGTAAATTATACAGTTCCTTTTGGTATATTGGTAATGCTATTATATCTCATACATTTGTAAATAATTGGGGAGCTTTTAAAGCCGGAACTACCAAACGCTTGAATGTTTCCGGAATGTATAAATGTACCAGATGGTATACTAATAGTAATGATGTTGCTAATATTGCAAATAAAGATAAAGATAACGGCGCAAATTCTGAAAAAATTTAGACATTGAGGGATAAATATAAGAACCACCAATAGTATTATTGATGGTTCTTAAATTATCTTGTGAAGCCTTATCTTAATTAACTGACCCTGGAAATTTTTTTGATTGTAATTAATATGGGCGCGGGTCAATCTCATATAATGGCTGCTCATTTTAAAGATACGATTATTTTGTGAGCTGAGGATACCTATATAGCATTGAATAGCTGTTTTTTCCTGTTTAAAATCTTTGTTACAGCCCCCCGCAAATAAAGAGGCTTCTTTTTATATTAGAAATTTAAAATAAAACACCTATTCTTTTTTTGTATCTTCATCTTTTATCGTCTCTTCCTTATCTTTAAATCCGGTTTTCTCCTCAAAAATTACTTTACCTGTTTTTTCGCCTGGAATTACTTTGATAGCTGGCTCAAATTTAGTAGTCTTACTCTGACCTTGAAGTTTTAAAGGTGTGAGAGTTGATGCCGTGTTTGCAAATGTGTTAATCGACGCATTTTTAAAAAACTCTGTCTCAATCCAAAAATGATCATCATTAACTCGTGTGCATATAAATCTGGCTATTGGTAACTGATCGTTAGGGTTAATTCTGCTAAATATATTAATCGCTCCATAATTATCTCGTGTTGTTGGACTGCCAGAACTTTGATATTGTGAGCTCAATCCTGATACAAAACCGAAACTAAAATAAGTGTTAACTTGATTTTGTTTTACCAAAATTGCTCCACCTGTTACACCCAAACCCCATGGTTTACGGCTATTATATGAAACTACATTATGAAATTCGGTACCAAGACTTAAATATGTTACATAAACTCCTGTACCAGTATGGCTTGTTTTATCCGGATGGGTAATAATAAATTTCGGGTGATTAATGACCACATCGCTACCACTGCCGTCATATGTTATATCTAACGTAGCTGTATCGGACTCGGCTGCACTGGGTATTTTCAAGTATTCTTCACTGGCACTATGTAGCTCGCAATTATAACTAAGTGCTTGCGCTGTATACATAAAAAAATAGCTACTTATTATGCTAAATAAAAGTTTTATATTTTTATTTTTCAATTTTTATCCTTCAAAAATCTATAGATTAGTATATATTATAGCATAAACGCCAAACACGGTGGAAATAAAGCCAACGTTGATGTCTCGTTGGCTTTTTAATTATAATGCCAGACGACGGATATCAGATAATACTTGCGATAAGTATGCAGTAAATTTGGCAGCTAAGGCACCATCAATAATCCGGTGATCATAAGATAATGATAAAGGCATAACTAACCGGGGAGCAAATTCACTACCATTCCACACTGGTTTAATTGATGATTTGGATACCCCTAAAATTGCCACCTCTGGAGCATTCACAATTGGTGTAAATGCTGTTCCGCCAATACCACCAAGACTAGATATAGTAAATGTACCGCCTTGCATATCAGTTGGCTTTAATTTACCCTCACGGGCTAGTTTGGCTAATGCAGATGTCTCAGTAGCTAAAGCTACCACACCCTTTTTATCCGCCTCTTTTAATACTGGTACTACTAAGCCATGCGGCGTATCTGCAGCAAAACCAATGTTATAATATTTTTTATAAACCAGATTATCTCCATCAATTGATGAATTAAATTCAGGAAATTTCTTTAACGCAAATACACAAGCTTTTATAATAAAGGCTAATGGTGATACTTTTACTTCAGCTTTTTTATACTCTTCATTTAGCTGTTTTCTAAATTCTTCAAGCTCGGTAATATCAGCTTCATCAAATTGTGTAACATGCGGAATCATTACCCAGTTTCTAGCTAGATTAGCACCAGATATCTTCTTAATCCGAGATAATGCGTTTACTTCTACTTCGCCAAATTTGGCAAAATCAACTTTTGGCCATGGTAATATATCTAGACCACTACCATTTATAGGAACTCCAGATACACCGCCAATCATTACGGACTTAACAAAAGATTTTAGGTCTTCTTCAGTGATACGGCCTTTTTCACCACTACCTTTTATCTCGCCAAGATTAGCCCCTAGTTCACGTGCCAGCTTGCGAATTCCGGGTGATGCATATGCTTTGGCAAAAGACTCTTCATCTATAGCAGATGCTTTCTCTGATGAAGACAGTTTAGGACTGGATGACACACTTGGTGCGGCAATGGGTGCAGTCCCTGCTTGCACTTTAGAAGCACCTGCATTTCCCACCATTGCAGCATCAGCTGTAACCTCATTCACGGGTTTACTACCCGTAACTTCAAGCTCTAATATTAAATCACCTTCGCTCACTTTAGAGCCAGGCTTTAATAAAACTTTCTTAACAACGCCGGCTGCAGTTGCTGGCACTTCCATTGTCGCCTTGTCTGTTTCAAGCATCACTAAGTTATCATCAACTTTAATTGTATCGCCTGCTTTTACATATACCTCGGCAACATTTACATCGGTACTGCCGCCAATATCAGGTATTTTTAATTCGACTATAGCAGATGAGCTAGCTTCGGATGGAGTCTCTGTATTTGCTGTAGAAATATCTGCATCGGATATGGCTACTGAACCAGCGGTCTGCCTATCTGCTACTTTAATGCTATCACCGGATACTTCCAGCGACAAAATTAAATCTCCTTCACTTACTTTAGAGCCTGGCTTTAAAACAATTTTTTTCACTATACCAGAACTAGTTGCCGGCACTTCCATTGTTGCCTTATCTGTTTCGAGCATAACCAGATTATCATCAACTTTAATAGTATCACCTACTTTTACATATACTTCAGCAACGTTTACATGAGTGCTACCGCCAATATCAGGTATTTTCAAATCTACTAGATTAGCCATTTATTCTCCGTATAAATTCTTTAGACAGCAAGATTAGCACTAAAACGTTTCCGTAATTGACTTAAATCAGAAACGTTTTCTATAACTTCATTAAATAATGTAGACAAATTATTCATTATTGTCCTAATAACCATTTTCTCGCTATCCATATTAAAATTAATCTGCTTATCCAGCCAATGTTCCAGCCAACTTGGATCCGGCAGGCGGCTTTGTACTGTATCATTAGGAAAATTAGCCTTACTGACATGTAAATTAGTTGGATGCATTGGTTTGCCTGTACGCGCGCTTGATGCCATTAAAATACCAATTTTAGCAAAAGATAGCTTTGCCTTATCGCCAAATTTGCTAATTGCTTTACGCATATATTTGAGATAAGCACTACCATGACGAGCTTCATCCATAGATAGAGTTTTATAAATTTGCTTAATTACCGGCTCAGTATGCCATTTGGCTGCCTGTTTATACCACTGAGTTAAACGCATTTCGCCACAGAAATGAAGCATTAATGTTTCTAATTCCGGTGCAGGGTCAAACTCAAAGCGTACCGCATGTAATTCAGCCTCAGTCGGCATTAAATCTGGCCTAAACCGACGCAAATATTCAATTAAAACCAAAGCATGTTTTTGTTCTTCGTAAAACCATACTGACATAAATGCAGAAAAGTCTGAATCATGACGATTATCACGTAAAAACATCTCAGTGGCAGGTAACGCCGACCATTCAGTAATAGCATTCATCTTTACTGTCATTGCCTGCTCATCGGTTAATAATTTTGGATCAAAATCATCCCAGTTTATATCTTTTGCCATATTCCATCTGGCTTTTTCCAAATCAGCAAATAATTGGGGATATAACATATCATTATCTTTATTAGTTGACATTTTTTTCTCCTTTCTAACTATACTTCCCAAGGGTTAGTCTTGTCTGTTTTAATCTTGTACTTCTTAATTGCATCCGCTACTTTTTTGCTATCAATTAAACCATTATCAGCTAAAGATTTGAGTGCTGCAATTGCAACATAGTAACGATTTACTTCAAAAAAGTCACGTAGAGCAACTCTAAAATCTGATCTACCAAAGCCATCAGTACCAAGTACTGTATAGCTGCCTGGCACAAACTCGCGAATTTGATCTACATAATTACGGATATAATCGGTAGCAGCAACCGTAACTCTAGCTTTAGTCTTCTCTAAAAGCTTGGTAATAAATGCTTTTTTTGGCGCTTTTGTCGGATTTAACATATTATGTCTCAAGACCGACATACCATCACGCTTCATGCGATTAAATGATGGTGCTGAAAATAAATTTACACTAAGCCCAAAATCTTTTACCAGTAAATCTGCTGCGGCAATAACTTCGCGGAAAATAGTCCCGCTACCCATTAAATTTACGCTAATTTTACCGCTGCCTCTTTTATCAAACAAATAGCAACCCTCTATTATATCCTGTTCTATGCCTTTTGGTACAGGAGGGTGGGGATAATTCTCGTTCATTACCGTTATATAATAAAATTTATCTTTATTTTCTACATACATTTCATGCATACCATGACGTATTATCAGAGCAACTTCATAAGCAAACGTTGGATCATAACTCTCACAATTAGGAATCAGCCCAGCCTGGATATGACTATGCCCATCTTCATGCTGTAAACCCTCTCCATTTAGGGTAGTACGCCCTGCAGTACCCCCAATCATAAAACCACGCGCCCGCATATCACCTGCTGCCCAGGCAAGGTCACCTATACGCTGAAAGCCAAACATAGAATAATAAATATAAAAAGGAATTGTCGGCATTGCATGATTGGCATAACTGGTGGCAGATGCAATCCATGTACACATTGCCCCTGGTTCATTAATCCCTTCCTGAAAAATCTGTCCTTTAATGTCTTCTTTATAAAACATTAATTGGCTTGAGTCTTCTGGCGTATAGAGTTGCCCAACATGTGACCAAATTCCCAGCTGCCTAAACATACCTTCCATACCAAATGTCCTGGATTCATCAGGTACTATTGGGATAATACGTGAGCCAATTTCTTTGTCTTTAACCAAAACATTTAGCATTCGCACAAATGCCATAGTAGTAGACATTTCCCGGTCTTCTGTACCCTTTAGTAGTGCTTCGAACGCCTCTATTGGTGGAATTCTAAGTTTTTCATTAGATGGGTGACGAATTGGATAATACCCGCCCAATTCAGCCCGTTTAGCATGTAAGTATTCGTATTCAGGCGTGCCTTTTTCCGGCTTGATAAACGGTATTTCTTCAATTTGCTCATCAGTTAATGGAATATCAAACTTATCCCGGATACGTTTTAATGTATTAGTAGATAATTTTTTTTGATTATGCGCAATATTTTGCGATTCACCCTCGCCTTGCATACCATAACCTTTAATTGTCTTCATCAAAATCACTACCGGCCGACCACCTGGATTGTTAACTGCCTCGTGATAAGCTGCATAGATTTTATCTAAATCATGCCCGCCGCGGGTCAGATACCAAATATCATCATCTGATAAGTCTTTTACTATTTCCAATGTCTCTGGTTTTTTACCAAAAAAGTTCTGCCGGATATATGCACCGTCTTTTGCCCGATAGGCCTGGTACTCACCATCAACAGTCTCCATCATTAGCTCTTTTAGCTTTCCGCTTGTATCTTTAGCCAGTAAATTATCCCAACCACTGCCCCAGATAACCTTAATTACTTTCCAGCCAACTCCGGAAAAGAGCCCTTCCATTTCCTGGATAATTTTGCCATTACCATTAACCGGGCCATCAAGTCTTTGTAAATTGCAATTAATAACAAAAATTAAGTTATCCAACTTTTCACGACTGGCTATATGAATATTACCCAAAGTCTCAGGCTCTGAGGTTTCACCATCTCCAATAAAACACCAAACTTTACGTCCTTCGTTATTAATTAGTTCTCTATCACCAAGATATTTCATAAACCTGGCTTGATAAATGGCCATTAATGGACCCAATCCCATGGATACAGTCGGAAACTGCCAGTAATCCGGCATTAACCATGGGTGTGGGTAGGAAGATAAACCTTTTTTAGCAGATTCCTGACGGAAATTTAATAAAACTTCCTCATCCAATCTACCTTCAACAAAACTTCTGGCATAAATGCCCGGAGACGAATGCCCCTGAAAAAACACCATATCACCGTGCTTCTCTCCACTTGGTGCCTGCCAAAAATGGTTGAAGCCTACTTCATATAAACTTGCTGAAGAGGCATAAGATGCGATATGCCCACCTAATTCACTACTGACTTTATTGGCTTTTAGCACCATTGCTGCCGCATTCCAGCGAATGTATGCCGCTAATCTATTTTCAATATCCCGGTCTCCCGGGTATTGAGGTTGCTCTGATAGTGTAATTGTGTTTATGTAATCAGTATAGCTTCCGCCAGCTATATCTTTGCCGCCTCTTGCTTGTAGCCTATTTGCAACTTGCTTAAGTATTGTTTGTGCAGCTTCAATTGAATCGTATTCAATAACATTATCTATTGAATCGAGCCATTCTTTAATTTGTAAATCATCCAATTTTTTAGTATCCGTCATAACTTATATCAAAACCTTAAAAATATTGACATATATATAGCCGTTAGTATAACATATCTGCCTTATAGGTTATCCACCTTTTATTGCTGCGTTGCAATGCTTAGCAATATTAAATGAGTGTATTTATATAAAGGGTAAAAAATGACAAATAGAGTACAGGCAATTAAACAATTTGGACAAAAAATTTGGATCGATAACCTATCCCGTGAATTAATTAATTCCGGCAAACTTGCCAAATTAATTGAAGAAGATGGAATTGCCGGAGTGACTTCCAATCCGACTATTTTTTATAAAGCAATAAGCACCGACAAATCATATCAAGATGATTTAATTAAAATAAAACAAACCAACTTATCTCCTGAAGCTCGTTATGAGCACCTGGTTATCCCGGATATACAAGCGGCTTGTGATGTTATGCTGCCACTTTATACTCAAAGCAAATTTGAAGATGGCTATGTAAGTTTTGAAGTATCTCCTCATTTATCTCATGATAAACAAGGAACTATTGATAATGCAAAACGGCTTTGGCAAAAAATTAATCGCCCAAATTTAATGATAAAAATTCCTGCAACTACTGAAGGAATTGAAGCCTTTGAGCAATTAATTTTTGATGGCATCAATGTAAATATTACTTTATTATTCTCCCTTGGCCAGGTTATCAGTACCTGGAATGCATACATTAACGCCCTAAAAAAAAGATTCAACCGTAACTTACCGGTTGATACTATAAAATCAGTTGCCAGCTTTTTTCTCTCCAGGATTGATTCAGCAATTGATAATAAGCTTCCGGAAGACTTACAAGGAAAGGCAGCTATTAACTTAGCCAAGATGGCTTTTTTAGCTTATAGCGAATTATTTAGCTCAGAAACGTTTAGTACTTTAAAACGTTATGGTGCCCGGGAACAATATCTTTTATGGGCCAGTACCGGAACAAAAAACCCAAAATATTCTGATGTACTATATATTGAAGAACTAATCGGTAATCCAACAATTAACACAGCTCCTGATGCAACGCTTGATGCTTTTCGTGATCATGGTACTGCACGCAGCAGCCTTAATGAAAACATAAATTTGGCACCTGTTAATCTAGAGCGAGTTCAACAATATGTAAATATGGATGAGCTGGGTGAGCAATTACAAAAAGATGGTCTCAAATTATTTGAAGACTCATTTGATAAACTAATGGAATTAGTTAAATAATGACATTTTTAGCACCGGCTAAACTAAATCTAGGGCTTAAAGTTGTGGGTAAAAGAGCAGATGGCTATCATTTGCTTAAAACTATTTTTTGTCTTATTGATTTATTTGACGAAGTGCAAATACAAATTACTAATAACGGCAAAATATCATTAATTGAACACTCTCAGGCATGGCCGTATCAAACAGATTTATCTTACAGGGCGGCAAAGTTACTGCAGGAATATAGCGGCACCAAATATGGAGCTAATATCAAAATTAACAAAACTATTCCATCCGGCGGTGGGTTAGGCGGTGGCAGCTCTGATGCTGCTACAGTCTTGACAGTATTAAATAACTTATGGCAACTAGGATTGACCAATGATATTCTAATTGAATTGGGAACAAAATTAGGATCTGATATTCCGTTTTTTATTCATGGCAAAAACGCATATGCAGAAGGTGTTGGTGAGATACTTACCGATATTGAATTACCAAAGCAATATTTCGTATTAATTTGTCCCATATTTCATATTCAGACAGCAAAGGTATTTCAAAATTTGTCATTTTCAAAGCCAGATCCCTATTTGCATGGGGATGATGCAATTAATATGTCATTCCCTCAAAGGCGGGAATCCAGTGCTCAAATAATAGACGATAAATATTTACTGGAAACTTTAGACAATGACTTATTTCCAATTGCTCTTAAGCTAAAACCAGAACTGGCTAATATTTTGGAACAATTGAAGATTTTTGGTAATGTTGCCATGACGGGCAGTGGTAGCTCTTTATTTTTGCGCTTTTACGAACCTGATATTGCAAAAAAAGTTGCAAAAAAGATTGCAGAAATCAGCCAAAACAAGTATAATACGTTCCTTGTGAAAAGCTTAGCCTTTTCGCCGATATTTTCTAATAGTTTGTAGGGGAGTCGCCAAGTGGTAAGGCATCGGATTTTGATTCCGACATTCGCAGGTTCGATCCCTGCCTCCCCTGCCATAGAGAAAATAAAAAACAAATATTACAAGCTATTTATTAATTAAAAAGCGCATCCGTTTAAAATAAACGTTATGCGCTTTTTTTATTTGGGGAAGTCATACTATGCTGGTACGCAAAAATTTAATGGTTTTTACTGGTAATGCCAATATTGAATTTGCTAACCGGGTTGCAAAATGTCTTGATATTCAGTTAGGAAAAGCAAGCGTTACTAAATTTAGCGATGGCGAAGTTGCAGTCGAATTGCTAGAAAATGTACGCGGTAGCGATGTATTTATTTTACAACCAACCTGTAACCCAACTAATGATAATTTAATGGAAATATTAGTCCTGACTGATGCCTTAAAACGTGCTTCAGCTGGTAGAATTACTGCAGCAATTCCCTACTTTGGTTACGCACGCCAGGATCGCAGGCCCAGATCAGCCAGGGTTCCCATTTCGGCAAAACTGGTTGCCAATATGTTAATGTCAGCAGGAATTGACCGTGTATTAACTGTTGATTTACATGCTGATCAAATTCAGGGATTTTTTGATATACCTGTTGATAATATATATGGATCACCGGTTTTACTAAAAGATATCAGGGCCGGCCGTCATGAAAACCTGATGATTGTATCACCAGATACAGGTGGTGTAATGCGTGCCAGGGCCTTTGCCAAAGCATTAAATGTAGATATGGCGATTATTGATAAACGTCGGCCTAAAGCCAATGAAGCCGAAGTGATGAATATAATCGGTGATGTTGCCGGGAAAACCTGTATTGTAGTTGACGATATGATTGATACTGCCCAAACATTATGTAAAGCAGCCGAAGCACTTAAAAAGCAAGGTGCTACCAAAGTATCAGCTTATGCAACTCATGCAGTATTTTCTAATAAGGCAATAGAACGGATTAACGAATCAATCCTTGACGAAGTTGTAATAACAGATACTATCCCCCTTAACGATAAGGCCAGGTTAAATGGCAGCAAAATCAGGATGGTAAGTATGGCTGCATTGGTTGGTGAGACTATACGTCGTATCAATAATGAAGAGTCAATCAGTCTTCTTTTGAATGACTAATAATTTCAATGTAAAACCGCACTACGGAAATTCCGTATTGTGGCTTTTACCACATTAATATATAATCATATCTGTAATTTTAAAGTTGCTTGAGGTTACATATTGCATTCTCAATTTAAAATGTGATACAATTAATACATAACAATCATAAACACATTCTCTTTTTATGTATATTCTCGAAGAGGTAAGGACTATGAATAACAAAATTAAAAGCTCCCTTTGGTTAGCATTAATCGCTATTAATGTAAACTCATTTGCTGAAGAAGCTTCTCCCCCTGATAATCAGTCTATAAAAATTTGTACTCTATGGGCTAACAAAAATGTTTCCAGCGGTTATAATTTTCCTACTCAAACAGCTTATGACAATGTAAAATTCTCCCTTAGGGGGTCTGAGTATGCGCAAAAGCGAAACATCGATTCCGATGATGGCACGAAAACCGTGGAATACATGGCCCGAGATGCAAACCTTGAAGGCGATGACTTTAAATTAGCAGCACCGTCTGGTGCTAATGCCTGGGCATGCAAAGATTATAGCTATTCAGGAAAGACACATCCGTCATTTTCCCAAAAGCCTATAACCTTGGAGGCTATAATTCATGATGAAATTAAGTCTAAAAACGAACCATGCGGCGAATACTGTCCCGCATCAGTTGAGGACGCCGGTCATAACAAAGACGCAAAAATATCTTTTTCGTTCAATTATAATAATAGTGATTATAATAATGGCTGTAGAATACTTATTGAGTGGGTTCCAAAAAACCAGAATGATCTTGGACATTTTAATTGGACCAAAGTAAAAGAGGATAACAAAACGCCTTGTTAATAATAGGGATTCAAGAGCGTATATGTTATATAGCATAACTGCTATATAACATAATTTCAATTAAAAATTTTATTCTTACAGAGTTTTTGCTTAGATGAAATGCACATTTCCCTAACATACCCAGCTATCTTGTATAGTGCTGTTAAGTTTTAAATTACTTTAGAATACTTATTTGGTTGTAGTTTATAGTATTTATCAAAAATTACTGCAATATTCCTGATTAGAAATCTTCCTCTATTACTGACCTTAAAGCTGGATTGTGACGTATGTAGCAACCCTATTTCCTCCAGATCATTAATTTTTACCAGCTCAGCTACAAAATACCTGGCAAAATCTATTTTAAATTTTTGCTCTACTGATAAATAATCCAATTTAAACTGGCACATAATCTGGCTGATAATATAGCGTCTTAAAATATCATCATCATCTAAAATAAATCCACGTAAAATCGGTAATTGCTTATTATCTAAAAACTGATAGTAACTCGTAGTATCTTTCACATTTTGATAATAGGTATTACCTAAAAAACCAATAGCAGAAACGCCAAATGAAAGCATATTAGTATCTGCAAAGGTAGAGTATCCCTGAAAATTGCGCTGTAATGTGCCATTTTCCAAAGCTATTGCCAGTTCATCATCCTCACGAGCGAAATGATCCATACCAATAAATACATAGCCATTATCTACCAATTTATTTACACTCATTTGAAGCATATCCAGTTTTTCTGAAGCTTTTGGCAAATCTTCTTCTTTTATACGGGTTTGTGGCATAAACATTGAAGGTATATGTGCATAGTTAAATAACGCAATCCGATCCGGAGCTAATTTAATTATTTGGTCTATAGTATGGCTAAATTGTGGTAAATTCTGAAAAGGCAAACCATAAATTAAATCAATATTTGTCGATTTAAATCCAAAACTCCGTGCACTATTTAGTACTAGCTCACTTTGCTCATAAGGCTGAATCCGGTTGACCGCTTTTTGTACCTTTGGATCCAAATCCTGAAGTCCAATAGATATACGATTGAACCCATTATTATTTAAACATGCTATAAAATCAGCACCAGTATGCCTAGGGTCAACTTCCATAGCTATTTCTTTGGCATTATCCAAATTGAAATACTTACGTAAGAGATTCATTACCAAATCAACTTCCTCTATAGAGAGCCATGAGGGAGATCCTCCACCAAAATGAAGCTGGATAACATCAAGTTTTCTATTAATATATTGGTAATAGAGCTCAAGCTCTTTTTCCAGATATACTAAATATTGGCTAATCTGACTTCTGTCATTAGTAATAATTTTGTTACAGCCGCAGAATAAGCACAAGGTATTGCAAAACGGGATATGAATGTACAAAGATATAGGCTCAGGATTTATCTCGGAAAACTTTTTGTACAGCTGCTGCTCTTGATTCTTAGCAGTAAAATCAAGATAAAATCTATCTGCGGTCGGATATGAGGTATAACGCGGAGCATTTGTTTGGCATTTGTCAATTAACTCCCGATCAAAATCTATCATTTATTAATTTACCACTCAATTAAAAGCTTAATTGTCAAATCGCCTTTACTACACTGTAAGATTTTTGGGTGATTTGGATCCTGCCAGTCCAGATACTCAACCTTCCAACCCAGCTGCACAAACCCATCTGCCAGATTGCTGTCTATTGGCATATTTGGTAATGCCACACCCTGAATCCAATAATGCAGGGACTGCATTGGTAAGGTAAAACCCAAATTATCCTGCAATAATTTATCCAAGTCATTACCAGTATAAGTTTTATCTTTTGTCTCTAGAGTTGCGGCTTTACTTTCAATCGAAATTTTTGCCACTACGCTGCCTATTGGAGAGCGTAATTCCAAGCTTTCACTCTCTCCCTGTCTTGCCCAGGTAAAATTACCATAATCATTCTTTTTAGGTGTAGTAATGCTAAAGCGTCCGGAAATATCAAAATTTTTATCAATGGTTGTTGGCTTGATATACGGTGATGATTTTTCAACCGTTGGATTATAAAACATTGCACATGAGCTAATACCAAAAGATAATATCGCTGCCGTAATTATTTTTATTATGTGATTTTTAATATTAATTTCCTACTTTACTTCTATACCCAATTGTATGTACATTAATAACTTAATTGATTTTTCTAATAACTGGCGTCTGATATTTGCTTTTACCTGATCCTTAGTTATTACTATAACTTTTTGAGCCATATCCGGTTGCTTTTGAGCAGTATAAATAGTTTTTAAATGTTGTGCACTATCGGGATCATAACCTTTCTCAATACTTTCTTTAACATACTTTAATGCCATATTATAATTACCCTGCCGGTAATATACCCAACCAAGGGTATCCAGAATACTTGCATCATTTGGTTTTAACTCGAAAGCTTTTCTGGCATTGATATAAGCCTGACTTATATCATTACCCTGATCTACATAAGTAAAGGCAAGATCATTATAAGCCAGAGCATTTTTGGGATCAGTTTTTATATATTTTTTATATAACTTTATTGCTTCTTGGGTATTGCGTGACATAGATGCACTACCTGCATACATATACAAATAGTCCTTATCCGCCTTATATTTTTTATAATTTCCGGCTAATAGTTTGTAGGATTCATCATACCAGTCTATATCATTATAAAAACCAGCCTTAAATAATATTGTTTTTTTTGCATCCAACTTCTGTAACTTAGCAAAATTATCCAATATCTGATTAACTCTTGCCTTATCTTTCAATGCAACATAATCATTTAAAATAATTATATTAGCCACCATGACAAGATATTGGTTTAAACTTCCTGCTTCCTGGTAATATTTTATTGCCAGGCTATACTTGCCCTGATAATCATATATCGCTGCAACTACAGATTTGACCATACTCAATTGCATTTTATTTTCTAACCTGGTAGTTAATAAATCGGGCAATGCGCTATCATAATCACCCTGCAAAGACTTAATAATCCCCATATTAACCAGGGCATTGTCTTTATTTTGCTTGTTTTGAATACTAGCATTGGTATAATCAATAGCCTTATTAAACTGTTTAGTTTTAACCAGGCTACCTACATAAATATTTTGTAAGGTCATATCCGGGGTTTTATCATTTTTTAGATAGCTATCTAATACGAAGATTACCGAACTTTCATTGCCGGCATGTACTAACATACCAACTGACCATATTGCCGGGATGTCCCAATTGGAAAATTTATTTTGAATAAGATCAAGCCTGTCAGCCAGGCTACTTGGGTTATTTGCTGCAGCATAGCTCACCGATGCAAGCAAATTTGATTCGGGATATACTTTATAATTATCTATAACATAATCGCCAAACCCAGTTAAAGTTTCCTGGGAGGCTTTGCCTACACTACCTGTTAGAAGTGAGCTTATAAACAGCAAGATCACCCGCCCATTCTCAGGATTTTTTTTCATTAATATATCCAAATCATCTGTAGCTAAGGATATATTATTTTGATTAAGCGCAACTTTAATTTGGAACAATTTAGCTAATCTTGAGTCTGGGTTTACCTTTATAAATAAATTAATCATCGAATCCAGTTCAGTAATTTGTTCCCTCGTAGCACTAAAATGCTCAAGGCATATAATAGCCTTATATATAATTCTCGGATCTTTATACTTAATTGATAGTTGCTTAAAATAACTATAGGCTTTTACATAATCACCCTGATTAAAATAGATATCTGCCTGAACCAAATTAGAAAAATCTGCTGGTTCTAAATTTGCCTGAGGGATTTTAGAATCATCAAAATCTTTTAACATATCTGTAGCATCTACTGCATTTTCTACATTATTCTGATAATATGCAGTATCAAACTCTTTGGGGTTATAGGTTATATTGGTGCTGGAACAAGCAAACAATCCAAGGGTAGTAATAACACTTAATAGCTTTAGCTTCATAAATAATAAACTTTAAAAATATGCTATAATTCCCATTATTTTAACACTTTATTATGCCAGAGGGTAATAAATGCCGGAACTTCCTGAAATAGAAACCGTAAAACGCGGAATCAAAACCTTGGAAAGAGAGAAGATAGTCGGAGTTATCATTCGTAATCCAAAATTGCGCTATTTAGTAGACTCCAACTTAAATCAAATTTTAAAAAACGTAAAAGTAGAAAGTATCTCAAGACGTGCTAAATATTTAATCTTTGATATGAGCAGAAGTAAAGTACCTCAAGGCCATTTAATCATTCACCTTGGCATGTCAGGTAGTCTCACTCTAGCAGATAATTGCAAGCCATTGAAAAAACATGATCATGTTGATATCTTATTTGGAAATGGAAATATTCTACGGTATAATGACCCACGCCGTTTTGGTTGCATAGTATTTACCAATAATTTAATTGATAATTCTTTATTACAACATTTGGGTCCTGAACCCCTTACTCCTGAATTTAATGCAAAATATTTACTGGAAAAACTAAATGGTAAGTCTAGTAGCATTAAGCAATTAATTATGGATAATGCTATCGTCGTGGGTGTAGGCAATATTTACGCATGTGAATCTTTATTTCTGGCCAAGATATCACCACTTCGTCCAGGTAGAAGTATTACTAAACAAGAAGCAGGTTTACTAGTTAAATGCATAAAAGAAGTTTTAGAACAAGCTATAAAATTGGGAGGAAGTTCAATTTCTGATTATAAGCATGCCGATGGCAGCCTGGGATATTTCCAAAACTCACATAATGTATATGGCCGTAGTGGAAAACCATGTAAGACTTGTAATCAAAACATTCTTGAAAAGCGTCTTGGACAGCGAAATAGCTTCTACTGCACTAATTGCCAGAAATGAGTTATAACCTGACAGCACATTAGTATAACTCATCTTTTACTAAATTAAGTTTATGCTCACCCCAATTATTGAGTAGCTTCTATATTGGTATGATCCCCTAGAAAATCTGCAAAAACATTACACTCTAACTCATAAACACCATTAGCTAGTCCACTAGTTTTAGTTTCAGTAGTATTAGGTTTTCCATCACCTATTGTAAGTTTCCATTTCATTTTTTGCCCAGTTTTTGCAGTAATCGGTAAAACAACAAAATATGGCATTGGATTACTAACATTTTCTAGCGCTATAGTATAAACTTTGGCTAAATCTTTGATAATATCACTCATATTCTTATCTTGAACCTCTAATTTCCATTCCAGGGAGCCATTGTCTTTGCCACCAGCTAACATAGTAATCAATCCATAAAAACGAGGTGTCGTGTCGTTTAGTTCCAGATTTTCTATATATTGTGGCACTATACCATGTTCAATATTTCTGTTTATCTCTTTCTGTTCTTCATCTGTAGGTACAGGTGCAATATACTTGAGATTAGGTGTACCGTCTTTTGGAGAAGCTTCTTCAAAGGTATCTATAAAACCATTGGTAAATTGTTGTGGTTTACCATCAAAGGTGATGTTTACTTTTGCAGTATATACTCTATATATGCTATGACCATATTCCCATGTTACCTTAACATCATCTGAAATATTGACTGCTCTACATTCCCCTCTTTGTGGTGGTAACCAAGATTGACGTAACTTATCCTTTTTGTTTACAAAATTTACCGTTAACCCTATAGGTTTATCAGGAAGCCTAAAATTATCTAACTGAGAAGCTTTATTACAAGCGACGTGATATTCTCTACCTTCCCCAAACTTATTAAAAAAATTAATTTTAGCATTTGTACTATACTGAAGTCCACGCCAAGTCTGAGTAAGAGAACGATTAGGGAAGTCTTTAAACTTACCAGAAAAGCTTGGGCCATTTTCCGGATTATCCTTGGGAGTTATTGATATGGTACCATTTGCAGATAGATTATACATAGCTTCCCCATAAGGTGTTTGAACTTCATTTGATTTGTCATTTGCCTTACGCGCCCAATATACAGGAACATCTATTTGATTAGGAAGACGTACATACACCTGGGTATCTAAAAACCAGTTATACCCATCTACCGGATTGGTATAATAACAAAATATTTCTTCCTTACCATAAACATTTTTTATAGCACATACACTTATACATGCAACTACAGCCGATTTAATCACGCACATAATCAATTTATTCATTTCCTAGGTCCTTTCGGTAACCGATTTGTTAATATTTATAGCATAAATTAAAATTAACTTAGCTTATAATTGCAGATTTATATACGTAATAAGACGCAATATTTAAAACCGGCACCCAGATAAATAAACCTAAACCCAGGGGGAGAAGCGCAAGCAAAGTAAAAACAATTATCAGCAATGAATATAATAAGAATGTGGACACATTGTATAGACCAGTTTTAATACTCATCCACATGGCAGTTCCCGGGCGGGTTTTAGGGTCGTTTAGACAAATAATCGGTGAAATCCACATAGCTATTTGTAAAATAAGTAACGGTAATAAAAATAATAAAACCACAAAATCTTTGCCAAAGTTTACAGCTTGGTTTTTATCCTCAAAATATAACCCTATAAGGTATTGTCCAATCAATAAAATAGCATTTATAGCAAAATTAAAAAAACTTAACCTAATTAATGTAATATTTGCAAAAAAATCTTTGAATAATGATGCCATTTCAATTTTTTCGCCATTTTCTACCTTATTTGCTATATAGGCAAAACGAGCTGTAAATAAAGGCGCCATAAATGCCCCGAATAATGGCAGCAAACCAGTTAAGATACTTACTATACTTAGCAATATAAACTGGACCGGATATTCCCTGAATATATAAAATGCTGACTTTATCCATTCCCAGCTTGCCTTTAGTTCCAAATTGTCTCGAACGGCCAGATTTAGCATACTTACTATTCCTATTAATTATTTAGCTGTTTAAGGGGCAATTATACATTACCCTTTATAGATTAACTCATAAAATTTACCCTATTGTGCAATGCAATATAAATTTTAAACATTTAACCTGCCGGATGTACTAAAATCCGTTAGCTTAATCTTTGGAGTACGCATAGTTATGGCATTAGTTAGCCTTCGTCAGGTATTAGACCACGCAGCAGAAAATGTTTATGGGATTCCTGCATTTAATGTAAATAATCTGGAACAAGTTCAGGCTATTATGCAGGCAGCCGATGAAACTGATTCTCCAGTTATCTTACAAGCATCAGCCGGAGCCAGAAAGTATGCCGGTGAAGAATTTTTACGTCATCTGATTTTAGGTGCAATTGAACAATACCCCAATATTCCGGTTGTTATGCACCAGGATCACGGAGCTTCGCCTTCAGTGTGCATTCAGGCTATGCAGCTTGGATTTTCTTCAGTGATGATGGATGGATCACTAAAGAGTGATGGGAAAACTCCTAGCACTTACGAATATAATGTTGATGTTACCCGTAAAGTAGTAGATATAGCCCATGCTATCGGTGTTTCTGTTGAAGGTGAACTTGGCTGTTTAGGCTCTTTAGAAACCGGTATGGGCGATGCAGAAGATGGGCATGGGTTTTCTGGTAGCCTTAATAAAGACCAGTTACTCACAGACCCTGAGGAAGCCAGAGATTTTGTGGCTAAAACTAATGTGGATGCTTTAGCTATAGCCATTGGAACTTCACATGGTGCATATAAATTTACCCGAAAACCAACTGGTGATATTTTAGCAATAAAACAAGTTAAAAAAATTCATGCAGCTATTCCCGATACTCATCTGGTAATGCATGGCTCTAGTTCAGTACCACAGGAATGGTTAAAAATTATTCGTGAAAACGGTGGTGAATTAAAGGAAACTTATGGAGTTCCTGTTGAAGAAATTCAAACTGCCATAAAATATGGAGTACGTAAAATTAATATTGACACCGATATCCGGTTGAGCATGACAGGAGCAATTCGTCAATACCTGAATAAAAATAAGGATCATTTTGATCCGCGCCAATATTTAACTGTAGCACGTGATGCAGCTAAAAACATTTGTATTGACCGGTTTAACCAATTTGGCTGTGCCGGTTACGGGAGTAAAATCAAAGCAATAAAACTAATTGATATGGCTAAACACTATTAAACTAAAAAACATAGTTATAACTAAACCACACTTATTATAAGTATATGCTTTTTAAAAGTAAAAATAGCTAAAACAAATCCAGCATGACATACACATGTACATGAGCATGGTGTCTTTTATCGTATAATGATATTATAAAAGTATGGACTGAGCAATAACTACGTTTTTTAGATTAAATAGGAGAGCCCGTTAATGAAGTCTGCCATTGTATTTATATTACATAATTTCCCGTTGGTAATGCTTTTATTATCAATTTTTATAGCCTTTGCTAAAAGCGGTAACTTTTTTAATCGCCTATGTTTTGCCGTACTGTTCTTCACAGTTGGTTTTAGTGGAATTTGGGGATTCATATTTCATGTATTTTATCCCGATATTACTTCTGCTTATATTGGCTGGCAAACTAATCCTTTTGAATATGAAATCGGAGTAGCCAATTTGGCAATAGGAATTACCGGAATTATTGCCAGCTTTGCATCAAATGGCTATAAAAAAGCAACGGCTACCTTTGTTAGTATATTTTTAATTGGTGCAGCTATTGGTCACATCCACCAAATGATTATACTAAAAAATTTTCATCCGGGCAACGTAGGACTGATTTTATTTACTGATATTTTAATCCCAATTGTAGTCTGGTTTGCTGTTTTATGTACCAGGGAAAAGCAACCTAACCAAATTAATTGGGCTGAACATTAATTCTAGGAACATACCAGCTTTAGCTACTTATGCATAAAAAATTAATTCCCCTCATTATTGTAATAGCACTGTTACACTTTTATATCGGCGTAGGATTAATTCCATACTTGAGTCAGGATAACAGTGTAACTATGCTCTATATAGCTCTACTTATAATTTCATCTATAGTCATGTGCCTTGGAATATTGGCTAGATTTATTATCCAAAATAATAAGCTGTCGGATATCATTAGCTGGATTGGCATGCTTGATATGGGACTATTTTCATCATTATTCGTCTTAACCTTATTAAAACAATTAATTTTCTTTTTTTATAATTCTTTTATCGGCTTTAATTATAATTTGGAACGTACTGCCTCTTTATCTGTAATTGTTCTAGCTTTATTTGCAACAATTATCGGCTTTATTAATGCCAGATCTTTGGCAAAAATTGTAAAAATTAGTATACCTATTACCAACTTGCCCAAAGAACTCGAAAATTTTACAATTGCCCAAATAAGCGATATCCATGTAGGACCTACAATTAAGTATAAATATGTTTCCAAAATTGTTGATAGGGTCAATGCGATAAATGCAGATATGGTAGCCATAACCGGCGATCTGGTTGATGGAAGTGTTGAAGCTTTGTCATTTCATGTCCAACCCATATCCAGGTTAAAATCTACCTATGGAAGCTTTTTTGTACTTGGTAATCATGAATATTACTCAGGAGCTGATGCCTGGATAACTCAAATCAAAAAGCTTGATATAGTTGTACTATTAAACCAGCATAAAGTAATTAAACATAATAATGCCAATTTGGTTATTGCCGGCATTACCGATTATAGCGGCGAACATTTTGGGGATAAGCATAAAAGTGACCCGAAACTGGCGCTAGCTTTAGCACCGCCGGATGCAATAAAAATACTCTTAGCCCATCAACCGCGTTCAGCTATAATCGCAGAAAAATTTGGCTACGATTTACAATTATCCGGCCATACCCATGGCGGCCAATTCTGGCCGTGGAATTTTTTTGTAAAAACCCAGCAACCATTTAATACTGGGTTACATAAAGTAAATAATATGTGGCTTTATATAAGTCGTGGTACGGGCTACTGGGGGCCGCCAAAACGGCTTGGAAAGTCGGCTGAAATTACACAACTTTGCCTGGTAAGAGCTTAAACATTAACCAGGTTAATCAAATCTGTTGCAAATCTCTCTAATTTAGACGCCCCTATTCCGTAAATTTTCTGAAGCTCCCCGGTATTCTTCGGTTTATGCTTTACTATTTCATAAATACTGCGCTCAGTCAGTATCGCATGCTGCGATACACGGTGTAAAACTGCAACTTTATGCCGCCAGTTTATCAGGCTACGGTACAACCTTTCATCTAATTCGCTGCGTAGCCATACGTCCTTAATTCTTTGCTGTAACTTACCCGCTACAGGTAAATATATATCTTCCAACTTTCTTAAAATTGGCAGTGCTTTATCAGTTAATTTTAATGCACCTGTTGTAAAATCAATATCCACTATCCCCCGGCTATATAGCTGACGTATTATCCGGCGTAAGCTTTTAGCATTTAGTTCACTGCATAAACCAAAGGTGGACAAACGGTGATGTTCCCAAACCTGGATATTAATTGTTGCCCGTCCACGTAAAATATCTATAATTTGGGTAATACCAAAACGTTGCCCAACTTTGTAAATCGTTGCCAAAATTTTTTGTACTGTAATAGTCTGGTCTATCATTTTCGGCGGATTAGTACAGTTATCACATCTGCCGCATGGGGCCGATTTTTCACTCATCGATTCAAGTAGTGTGTATTGGCGGCAATTAGTACTATCACAATACGCTATTATTTTTTTTAAGCGGTTTAATTCGTATTTTTTCTTTAAATTATCACTATCCGATAAAATAATTAATCGGCTTAATTCAATAATTTCCTTAAACCCAAAACTAACTACACTAAATGCCGGCATATCATCACGCCCGGCCCTGCCGGATTCCTGATAAAAATGATCAATACTCCTTGGCATATCAAAATGATAAACATAACGAACATCAGGTTTGTCTATCCCTAAACCAAAAGCAACCGTTGCTACAATAATCATACTGCTATTTTGTAAAAATTTTAAGTGGTTATTTTCCCGAATAGCCGGTTCGAGGCCGGCATGATATGCCAATGCAGGGAAATTGTTATCCTGAAGAAAACCAGCTAATTTATCTACGCTATTTCGTGAATTACAATAAATGATCCCGCTTTGCCCAATGTGACCATTCAAAAACTCTAATAATTGGGACTTGGCATTATTTTTTTCCTGTACAATATATACCAAGTTATTTCGCATAAAAGATGAGTGAAATGCCCGTGCTTCTTTTAAATGTAAATAATGTAAAATATCTACCCGTGTATAATGATCAGCAGTAGCAGTTAAAGCAATTCTTGGCACATGGGGGTAGGTTGTGGCCAGTATTCCCAGTTTTTGATATTCGGGGCGAAAATCATGTCCCCAATGGGAGACACAGTGCGCCTCATCAATTGCAAATAAACTAATTGGGATATTTTCTAAAAGTTGTAAAAAACGGTATGAATTTACCCGCTCCGGGGTCACATAGACAAATTTAATATTGTGCTCTTTAACTTGGATCAAGATATTACGCACATGCTCTGGTTCAAGGTTTGAAGCTAGGTATACTGCTTCAATCCCAAGCTCGGATAATGTAGCAACCTGGTCTTGCATGAGAGCAATTAATGGCGAAACAACAATTGCCACACCATCGCGCATAAGGGCCGGGATTTGGTAACATAACGACTTGCCACCACCAGTTGGCATCAGCACAAAAGCATTCAGGCCATTAGCAACATGGCCTATAATTTCTTCCTGTTGCCCACGAAATTCATTATAGCCAAATATGGTATTTAAAATTTCATGAGCCTGGCTTTTGTATGTCATTTTCCCTAACTTAAATTGTTAAAACTCTTTATTAATGTGCGCCAGAATTACCAGAAGCACCGGTGGAACCAGTACCAGGTCCAAATTTTTTTCTACCTCTGCCACTAAAAGTATGACCATGACTGGTGCAGGATACTACACCCTCATTAGCCAGTATTTGCAGAAATCCACTAATCTCAGTTCCCTTTGAAATATTAGAACTTGCATTTTCAGATCTTACACTGACAGCTCCTTCAGGCAATACTACAGGTTCGCAATATTCTACTTCTTGACAAATCAAAGGGGTATGTTCACCACTTAAGCTAGTCTTCCTATCGCCTTGCCAGAGAACCCACCAATCATCTTGGCTCACCTCTTTACCACCTTTTAAAATATGCCACTGCGGCGGCTGTGGCCCAAACTTTACTCCAGGATAAAGCTGTACCTGAAATGGCTTATTACTCCTAGCAGATAAAAATTCATTAGCATATTTTAGCTTATAAAACTGCCAATCCATACCCTGTTCTGAAGTGCCTTCAATATAGACTAACTCTTTTTGATAAAATCTAACAAAAGATGCATCACCAAACATAGTAGTAATAAGAAAATCTGTATTTTTATTATTAGATATTTTTTTTATCTCTATTTCCCCATTCGGTCCGGCAAGTTCAGTAATATCACTTGTATCTAGTCCCACTGGTGGTAAAATATATGAAGTATGTTCTTTTGTACGAGCCATGTTATTCGTTATCTCATAAGCAAAATCAACTTGTTTTTGAGATCCTCCAGGATCAGTGCAAACTACCTGCTTTTTATATGCATGAGCAAAATTTAACCCTAAAAATAATACTGTAAACAGTTTCATTATAAAACTGTTTAAACTATATTTTTTCATTTTAAGTCCTTTCAAAATAAGTAATTACCTTATAAGTCGATCTGTTTTGAGGTCACTGCTATGTACCGGTGTATCTATATCTGTTGTACTTTCATCTACCTGACAACTAACCTCCAAAGCTGTCCCTGCCAAGGTTCTATCTTCTTTACCATCTGGTGTTTTATAATCTTTTCTAAAAAATATATAATCCAGATTAGGAGTATTTTTAGATCTTAAATCTGTTAAGGTTAAGGGCCCAAACCTCTTGCCTGGATAAAACTGTCCTTTAAGCGCATCTCCAGTTACAGAAGTAAATAAATGCTGTTCAATGTATTTTTTATTAAATAATTGCCATGCTGATGCACCATCAGAACTTTTACCCTCCATATAATATATAGCCCCACCAAACATCCGGATAAAATAAGCCGGCCCAAGATTAGTATTGATAAAGAACTTATTATTATCTGGAATTAGTGTTATACCAGACCCTCCATGCATGCCATGAAGCACTAAAATCACTCTCTCTTTATTAGCATTAAAAAAATTAAACAAAAATGACTGTTCTTCATCTTCGTATTTAGGAAACAAATCATTATTAATTATAAAATTAAATATCGGCTCTTTATTACTATTCTTACACTGTATTTTTGTTGTACCGGCATGAGCTAAACTTATACACGCCAAAGTGGTAGCAAAAATATATGCGCAATATTTATTTAATGCACTCTCAACATCTTTATAGCTGCCAAATGTTTTTACATCATGGGAAAAATTAAACAAAAATACTGTTTCAAAGCAAGGCTTGGAAAACACCCGTTCTAGCTTACCATCTGAAGAATACAACTCTGTAGCTTGAGTATCATCTTTTTCTGCAAGATAAATTTGATATAGCTCAAAAATACTTTCATCAAGTAATACAGGGTTATATGTTGTAAAGACCAGCTGTGCTTTACTATCTGAATTGTGAATTGCCCTAATAATTTCTTCAACTAATAGTGGATGAAAATGGGCAAATTCACGGGAATAAAATTTATTTTGTCATCCCCACAATAATAAATAGAGATTATTATAAGTTACTTTCTTCGAGGATTGCTAACTCTTGCTTGGGCATCAGGCTTAGAACCTTCCGGAAGTGTTTTTAGTACCGGATAACTCCAATATTTAGTTGAATACCAGTAAAGTAGAAGCCCAAGCAGTATCATAGGTACACATAACCATTGACCCATGGAGAGATGAGTTACAGTAGCTAAATTTTGTAAAAAGTTATCGGGTTCGCGGAAATACTCAATTACAAACCTTATTACACCATAGCCTATTAAAAACATTGCTGATGTCTGCCCTATTTTACGTGGTTTTCTTGCATAAAACATCAAAAATATAGTCAAAATAATTCCTTCACCAATTGCTTCGTATAACTGTGATGGATGTCTAGGTAGCATGGTTCCAGATTGCGGAAAAACCATAGCCCATGGAATATTACTTGTAGTAATTTTACCCCACAATTCGCCATTGATAAAATTACCAATCCGGCCAAAAAATAGTGAAACCGGTACAATCGGTGCAATAAAATCACCCAGTTCAAAAAAAGTACTATTATTCTTTTTTGCAAACAAATAGGTAGCTAACATAACCCCAAGCAAACCGCCATGAAATGACATGCCACCATCCCAGGTTTTAATAATATTTAATGGATGGAGCAAATAAAATGCCGGCTGATAAAATAAACAGTAGCCAAGGCGCCCGCCGATAACTACGCCGAGTGCAGCATAAAACAAGGTATCATCGACTAACTTAACCGTTAAAAATGAATGTCCATATTTCTTTACCCTATATTTACCAATATAAAGAAAAGATAAAAAGCCTACCATATACATTATGCCATACCAATGCACTTTTAACTTGCCAACACTAAAAGCCACCGGATCCATTTTAGGGTACATCAACATTTACTATCACCTACAACAATTATTATTAAGCTAATTTACTTACCCCGAGATTATATCATCTGAAGGCTAATTTTTTGTTACAATAACGGGTATTTTAAATTTTGTGGAGCCAAAACCTTATGAAATCACCAATTAAAATTGCAGTAACAGGTGCTGCAGGTCAAATCGCGTATAGCATTCTTTTCCGCATTGCAAATGGCAATATGCTAGGTGAGGATCAACCGGTTATTCTACAATTATTGGATATTGAACCGGCTATGTCGGCACTAAAAGGTGTAGTGATGGAACTAGATGACTGTGCTTTCCCGTTATTGCAGGGGGTTACTATAAGCAGTGATCCATATGAAGCCTTTAAAGATGTAGATATTGCAATTTTAGTTGGTGCCAGACCTAGAAGCAAAGGTATGGAGCGTAAAGACTTACTCGAAGCAAATGGCGCAATTTTTACAACTCAGGGCAAAGCATTGGCAAGTGTTGCTAAAAAAGATGTAAAAGTATTGGTCGTAGGTAACCCGGCAAATACCAATGCTTTAATTACCCTAAGAAATGCTAATGGGTTAAATCCAAAAAATATCACAGCAATGATGCGTTTAGACCATAACCGTGCACTTACGCAATTAGCGCAAAAAACAGGTAAACATATAACAGATGTAAAAAAAATGACTGTCTGGGGCAACCATTCTTCAACTCAATTCCCGGATATTTCTAACGCTACTGTTGCAGGTACGCCTGCATCGTCCTTAGTTGATGAATATTGGTTAGACAATAGCTTTATTCCAACTGTGCAAAAACGCGGTGCAGCTATTATTGAAGCACGTGGCCTGTCTTCTGCAGCCTCTGCGGCTAATGCAGCTATTGATCACATTCGTAACTGGATACTTGGAACTCCTGAGGGTGATTGGGTATCTATGGGTGTTCCATCTGATGGTAGCTATGGTATCGAGAAAGGTATTGTATTTGGCTTTCCGGTTACCTGTAAAAACGGCGAGTACCAAATTGTACAAGGTTTAAATATTAGTGAGTCAGCTCAGGCTAAAATTACGGCAACATACAATGAATTGATTGAAGAACGTAACGCCATCGAGCATTTACTGGGCTAAACTAATGGAAGCAGAACAATTAAATAGTATTAGTGATCTAGCTGTTAACTTACGGCAAAACCTGGATGACATACGGGGGTACCTTTGACTATTCAGGCAAACGTGCACAGTTAGACCAGGTTAATACAGAGCTGGAAAATCCGGATATCTGGAGTGATCAAAAAAAAGCACAGGAATTAAATCGCCAAAAAAAGCAATTGGAATTGGTTGTTAATCAAATAGAACAGCTTGATCGTAACATTACCGATAGCACAGATTTATTTGAATTGGCGCGGGCCGAAAATGATGACAGCACAATTTTAGCAGTTGCTAAAGATTTGGAAGAGCTAAAAGTGATCCTAGACAAGCTCGAATTTCATCGCATGTTTTCTAACCCAATGGATCCTAATAATTGCTTTATTGATATACAATCCGGTAGCGGTGGTACCGAGGCTCAGGACTGGGCGGATATGCTATTTCGTATGTATTTGCGCTATTGTGATAAAAAAGGCTTCTCTACCGAAATTCTCGAAGAGCAATCCGGTGAAGTAGCAGGGATAAAAAACGCTACCATAAAAGTAAGTGGGGATTATGCATTTGGCTACCTACGTACGGAAACCGGAGTACATCGTTTAGTACGCAATTCACCTTTTGATTCTAATAATAAGCGGCATACTTCATTTGCCAGTGTGTTCGTTTATCCGGAAATTGATGATAATATTGAAATTGAGATTAATCCGGCTGATTTACGTATTGATACTTATCGTGCATCCGGTGCCGGCGGTCAACATATCAATAAAACCGATTCAGCCGTTAGAATAACTCATGTCCCGACAAATACTGTAGTACAGTGCCAAAATGACCGCTCACAACATAGAAATCGTGATGAAGCGATGAAAATGTTAAAAGCTAAGTTGTACGAAATAGAGCTGCGTAAGAAAGAAAATGAAAAACAAAAATTAGAAGATAACAAAACTGATATTGGCTGGGGGCATCAAATTCGCTCCTATGTCTTTGACCAATCACGGATTAAAGATTTACGCACTAGCGTTGAAATCGGGAATATCCGCTCTGTAATGGATGGTGATTTGGATGAATTTATTGCTGCAAGTCTAAAGCAAGGTGTATAATATAACATGAGTAAAACACATAATTTTGAACTGGTCATATTTGGCGGGACCGGTGATTTGGTCACACGTAAGCTAATTCCCTCACTATATTCGGCACATTTTCATGGAAATTTACCGGCTAATTCGAGGATTATTGCTTTAGGCAGAAAATCATTAACTAAAGAAGAATATTGTCAATATGCATTAGATAAAGCCAAACTGGCTAAAGTTGAAATTGATACGAGACAGTGGGAAAAATTTGCCAAATTATTGGACTACCAAATTTTGGAAGCTGGAAATTTGCCAGATTTTGAGGCCTTGAAATCAAATATCAATACAGACATTAATAATATTTTCTATCTATCAACAGCACCCAACTTATTTAAAACAATTTGCGAAAACCTTGCTAAAGTTGGTCTTAACCATGGCAAATCACGCCTGGTCTTAGAAAAACCGCTGGGGCATGATCTCAAAACCGCCAAAGATATTAATGATTTTGTTGCTACATATTTTAAAGAAGACCAAATTTTCCGGATTGACCATTATCTGGGAAAAGAATCAGTACAAAATCTAATGGCAATTCGTTTTGGTAATACCCTATTTGAAGCACTATGGCGGCGTCAGTGGATTAGCAGCATTCAGATAACTATTGCTGAAAATTTAGGTGTTGGTACACGTGGTGACTTTTATAATGAAACCGGCGCTTTACGTGATATGTTACAAAATCACTTACTGCAATTATTATGTATCGTAGCTATGGAACCGCCCTTCGCGCTTGATGCAGATACCGTACGTAATGAAAAGTTAAAGGTATTACAATCATTAAAGCCATTACATGAAGATAGCGTGCTTAATGATGTTGTTAGCGGACAATATAAATCTGGAATTGATAACGGGGAGCCGGTACGCGGCTATGTTGAAGAAGACAATGTTCCTGAAAGTAGTACAACTGAAACATTTGTATCATTAAAAGCCGAAATTCAAAACTGGCGTTGGGCCGGAGTACCATTTTATTTACGAACTGGAAAAAGGCTCTCTCATCAGGTAGCTGAAATTGTTGTACAGTTTAAAGATATCCCCTGCAAAATATTCCCATTTAGTGCGAATAATTTCGCCAACCGCCTAATCATCCGTTTACAGCCGGAAGAAACAGTCCAGTTATATTTTTTAGCTAAACGTCCGGGCGATACTAATGAATTACAGCCAGTGTACCTTGATCTTGATTTTAATAAAATGTTTACCAATGAACGTCGTACCGGGGGTTATGAACGCCTACTTTTGGATGTAATTCGAGGTAAATTAACACTTTTTGTTAGGCGTGATGAACAAGAGGCTGCATGGCAATGGGTCGAACCAATCTTAACTACCTGGAAAAAATTAAACATTACACCAAAGTTATATGGTGCTGGAACATGGGGCCCGGCTGCGTCTTCTGCCCTACTAGCCAGAGATGGCGTGTCATGGCATGAAGAGTTGGAATAAATGCCGGGATTGGAGATATAATGAAGCAAAAAATAACAAATGCATATGCTATAATAGGACTAGGCGTCTTCATTAGCGGTTGTGCATGGTTTAGCTCACCACAAAATGATCAAGGTGTGATGACTATTGATGCACCACCACAAAAAGTAAGCTCAGCTGATGCTACTATGCCGATAGTGCCACCGCCTGCAAATGCCAGCGGGGCTGCTAAAACACAAGCAACTGCACAGCCAACAAATCAGCCACGTATACAAGAAGACCGTGAGAATGGAGTAGTAAATGAAATTAAAGTAAATAATAGAAATTTACCATCCTACTATATATACCCAACACAGCAACAAAATTATGATTATAATCGGATCCCAGATGAAAATGTTACAACTCCAAACTGGCAAATTAGTTGGTAATAAGATATGTTAAACCACATTATTATCCGGGGCGCCAAAACTCATAACCTTAAGAATATTGATCTTGATCTTCCTAAAAATAAATTAATTGTAATAACCGGATTATCCGGAAGTGGGAAGTCATCATTAGCCTTTGATACCTTATATGCTGAAGGACAACGGCGTTATGTTGAGTCACTATCAGCATATGCCCGTCAATTCTTACAACAAATGGATAAGCCTGATGTTGATCTAATTGAAGGCTTATCCCCGGCAATTTCAATTGAACAAAAAGCTACGTCACATAACCCGCGTTCAACTGTTGGGACAGTTACTGAAATTTATGATTATTTACGTTTATTATTTGCCCGGATTGGTACACCATTTTGCCCAACTCATGAACTAAAACTAGAAAGTCAGTCCGTATCACAAATAGTTGATTCTATACTTGCATACCCGGTAAATACCAAGTTAGCACTTATGGCACCTGTAATATCAGGCCGTAAAGGTGAATATGTTGATTTATTTGCAAATATTTTGCAAGATGGTTTTACGAAAGTTCGTGTGGACAATGAAATCTATGATATTGACCAGGTGCCCAAACTGGATAAAAATAAAAAACATGATATCGATATAATCATTGACAGACTAAAAATTTCTACTGGAGATGAATTAAAAAGCCGGATAACCGACTCGGTAGAAACAGCCCTGCGCCACGGTCGGGATAAAATTATTGTGCATAATTTGGAAACAAATAAGTCACAAATTTATTCAAGCAAATTTTCATGTCCTAAATGTGATTACTCGGTTGCTGAGCTTGAACCAAGGATGTTTTCTTTTAATAATCCATATGGTGCTTGTAGTAAATGTGACGGCCTGGGCCAAATAACTTTTTTTGACCCGTTAAAAATTATTGTTAATCCTGAGTTATCTATCTATGAGGGGGCCATAAAAGGCTGGGATAAACGTAACCAATACACCTACGGGATATTAAATTCGGTTGCCAAACACTATAATTTTGATTTGCATACTCCATGGCAGGATTTGCCGGCTAACATGCAGCATATTTTGCTTTATGGGAGTGGCAGTACCCTAGTTAGCATGAATATTTTTACTGACAATGGGCGGACAATCAGCAAAAAATCGCCGTTTGAAGGTATTATAAATACTCTACAACGGCGTTATTTTGAAACTGACAGCAGCTTTATAAAAGAAGAGCTTACAAAATACCAAAATAATCAGCTATGTCCTGAATGTAACGGTTCCCGGTTAACAGCAGTTGCCCGTGATGTTAAAGTGGGCAATACTACCCTTCCAGATATCACCACCTGGCAGCTATATGAATGCCAAAACTTTTTTGAAAAATTAAAGCTCGATGGCAATAAAAAACAAATTGGCGATAAGATTATAAAAGAAATAAATTCCAGACTTGGTTTTTTAATTGATGTCGGACTTAATTATATAACCCTCAATCGTTCAGCCGATACTTTATCCGGTGGTGAAGCACAGCGTATCCGCTTAGCTAGTCAGATTGGTTCCGGGTTAACCGGGGTTATGTACGTGCTAGATGAGCCATCAATTGGCCTGCATCAAAGAGATAATGACCGTTTAATTGGTACATTAAATAAGTTGCGTGATTTGGGCAATACTGTGATTGTAGTTGAGCATGATGAAGATGCAATCAGGTCTGCCGATTTTATTGTAGATATCGGGCCTGGCGCAGGCGAACATGGCGGAAAGGTTATTGCTAGTGGTAATTTGAACCAAATACTAAAAACTAAATCATCTATTACCGGACAGTATTTGTCCGGTAAACGTCAAATAGAATATTCAAAGACCAGGCGCAAACAAAATAATGGTTACCTGGAAGTGATTGATGCCAGTGGTAATAATTTAAATAATGTACACTTAAAAATTCCAGTGGGTAACTTTGTCTGTGTTACCGGGGTATCTGGATCTGGTAAATCTACCCTGGTTAATGATACTTTATATAAAGCTATGGCACAAAAACTATATGGCAGCAATGATAATCCTGAGAGTTTTAGTAAATTAATAGGTGATGATAAATTTGATAAAGTAATTAATGTCGATCAAAGCCCGATTGGCCGTACTCCGCGTTCAAACCCAGCAACTTATACCGGATTATTTACTCATATTCGCGATTTATTTACCGAAGTTCCGATGTCACGTGAGCGTGGATATCAGCCTGGGCGTTTTTCTTTTAATGTAAAAGGCGGGCGTTGTGAAAGCTGCCAGGGTGATGGGTTAATCAAAGTAGAGATGCACTTTTTGCCTGATATTTATGTAATCTGTGATGCTTGTAAAGGGAAAAGGTACAACCGTGAAACCCTTGAAGTCACGTACAAAGGCAAAAATATTTATGAGGTACTTGAATTAACCGTTGAAGATGCTCATGAGTTTTTTAGTAAGGTCCCATCCATTGCTAAAAAGCTTACTACATTACTTGATGTTGGTCTTGGTTATATCCGTCTTGGACAATCAGCAACAACTCTCTCTGGTGGTGAAGCCCAACGGGTAAAGTTAGCTCTTGAATTGTCCAAACGTGATACCGGCAATACTTTATATATACTGGATGAACCAACTACAGGTCTACATTTCCAGGATATAGAGCTACTTTTAAAAGTTTTACATAAATTTGTTGATCATGGCAATACAGTAGTAGTCATTGAGCACAATTTAGATGTGATTAAAACTGCTGACTGGATTATTGATTTAGGACCCGAGGGCGGACAAGGCGGTGGGAAGATAATCAGTTATGGTACACCTGAAGACGTTGTTAAACGTAAAATCGGGTATACTGCTAAGTATTTGGCACCGTTCTTAAAATAAAATACTGTTCACAATAATAATTAGAAGCACCAGGGTTATAAAGCATGAAAATATCAGTTGACAGCATCCTTTCAAGTGAACGTCTTGCCTCCATAAAAAAACGTATGTCGGCAATTATTACCAATAAACATATTAATACAATTTTACCAATGTACCTGACGCAATCCCTAGTACCACAATATATCAGGGAAAGAATTGATACTCCTGACGGGGATTTTATTGATCTGGATTGGATTAATAAAGAAGTATGCGATAAACCTACAGTAATTTTATTTCATGGCTTTGAGGGGAATTCGCGTAGCCATTATGCCAAGCGCATAATGTACTATCTCGAGCAAATAGGCTGGAGGGGCGTGGTACCTCATTATCGTGGTTGTAGTGAAGAAATAAATCGGCAACCTACGTTTTATCATGCTGGCCAAACTGAAGATATGACTTTTGTTATTAACGAAGTAAAGTCACGTACCAATCGGGAAATATTTGCAATTGGGGTTTCATTAGGAGGGAATGCTTTACTTAAATATCTGGGCGAACATCCGGATAATGAGCTTAGTGCAGCTCTGGCATTGTCCGTACCTTTTAATCTGGATATATGTATTAATGATATGGATAAAGGGTTTAATAAATATATTTATGTTAAGCATTTTCTGTCAAGCTTATTACCTAAAATGAAAGAATATGCTTCAATGTTTGATAATTTTAACTATGCTAACCATAAGGTTGATACACTCGATGAGTTTAATAATACTTATATGTGCCAGTTTTTTGATTTTAAAAATTCTGCAGATTACTACCAGCAAGCAAACTGTGTACCTTTTTTAAAGCATATAAAAACACCAACCGTGATACTTCAGGCAGAAAATGACCCGATGGTCCCAATAGCCGCATGGCCTAATAAAGAGAACTTATCTTCAAATGTAAGTTTTATAGCAACAAAAACGGGTGGACACGCCGGATATATAGGGCTGACTACCAATTTAAAAGATGCTTTATTAAAGTTACCTAAGTTTGTTGTTACCTATTTTAAACAATTTGAAAATGGAGAAAAAACTGGGCAGGAAAACCCATTAGATATAATAGAGGAGTTTATGATTTTTGATAATGATGACCAGAAAGAAAAAACAGCATGACAAATATAAGAGATATTGCTATTAAAATATTAGGCCTGATTGATCTAACCTCATTAAACGATAACGACACCAATAATACTATCATTGCCCTATGTAATAAAGCTAAAACGCAATATGGACCGGTACCTGCTATTTGTATTTATTCACGGTATATTCCATTGGCACGTGCAACATTAAATAGAATAAACCCTGATATTAAAATTGCTACAGTTACAAATTTTCCGCATGGGTCTTCTGATATAGATTTAGCATTATACGAGACTAAACTAGCCGTTAATCGTGGTGCTGATGAAGTAGATCTTGTATTTCCCTATCACTATTTAAAAAATGGAGATAGCGCTTTAGGTCAGCAAATGGTAGCAGAGGCAAAAAAAATTTGTGGGAGTAAAGTACTGAAAGTAATCATTGAAAGTGGCGAATTAAAAACTCCTGAACTAATAAAATGGGCAAGTGATATTAGTATAGAAGCCGGGGCGGATTTTATTAAAACTTCTACCGGTAAAGTAGCAATAAATGCAACTTTAGAAGCAACTGAAATTATGCTAAACTGTATCAAAGCTTCAGGTAAAAAATGTGGTTTTAAAGCCGCTGGAGGAATCAAAAGCGTAGCTGAAGCTGGTAAATATCTGGGTTTAACTGCTAAAATAATGGGTAATGCGTGGATTAATCCAAACAACTTCAGGTTTGGCGCTTCCAGCTTGCTAAATGATGTACTAAATGTATTAGATGGCAAGGCTGGCGCTACAGAAAACATTAATGTTTATTAATCAGTAATTATTTTAATTTCTGTAAAGAAAGCAAAGCTTCATGGGGTTTTTACACCTAAAACCCCAATAACCTCTATAGCTTTAATATCCTATTCATGCTTATTATCTGAATCAGGCAGCTGCTGCGATTGATCTTCTGCATCACTCGGCTGCTTTTGGGACTGATCTTCTACATAATGACGCGGCGGCAGCGGCTGATTTTGTTGCAGCGGCTTCCATCCTCCGGGCTCAACGGAGTAGATTCCTGTTGCATCCACTATATGTGTTTTATGTATTTGACGTGTTACCTTGTATCCTGTAACTATCCATTGTCCTTTTAATTTATCGTAACTAATGTCCCAGGGCAAATATGCAATGCCAGTGGCCATATTTCTGTCTCTCACTGCTGTTTTGCCTGACATCATTACGATATCTCCATTTTCATCTCTCTGAACAATTTCAGGGTTACTTCCAAATGGGGTTACAATCTGATCATTTGTCGTGCGAGGGTCTCTAATAGTGATTTCAGCACTTTTATAGTATTTAGTTTGTCCTGGCAATCCCTTCACAAATTTAAACGTTTGTTCATAAGTTACAGCAAATGTAGCACTGGTTAACACACCTAGCAGTGCACCTAAAATACAATTCTTAAAAAGGCTTTTTCTCATCTTTCTTCCTTATGAAAAATAATTTTTAACGTATAATTAACTAAAATTATAAAAAATTTGATTTGTTTATCAAATAATTTTTAATTTCTGACCGTTATTGTCACCTATTTTTTGGCTAATAGCAATACGGAATTTCCGTATTCTGGCCCACCTACCATACGATTCCAAGTCTAGGACCAGCTCATTAAATTACTTTGATATTGATATATTTGAAACTTTTATTATCATACAAATACAACGTCAGCAGATTTTATAATATAACCTATCAATTAAAAATTTTTAAATTAAAAATTTTGACAAGTAAGTAAGCAATCAGGTATCATAACGTTCGGATTTAAAAACTCCACACATTAAGAGACAATAACTAATATTTTTAGTTATTTTTATTTGTATTTATTACAAATAAACCAGCATAGCATATGGTTATTCTACTATATAGCTTATATCTATGCCGGGGATGGGCGAATACAATACCTTAACCGGAAATATGCCCAGCCGTTTCTCTTAGTGCGGTGTTTTTAATCCCTGGCTTTCCACTTTAAAACATGGAAAAATGCTAACCAACACAACTAAGGGATTACTAAACATGAACAACAAATTCAAATCACGTGCTATTTGCACACATATAACTAATCAACCAGAAAATAACCTCACCCAAATAATAAATGGTATAAAAGTTACGCTTGGGTGTGATCCAAATAACCTTTTTAACTTAAGTATTTTAGGTAGATTAAAACCGTACCAAACAAATAAACATGGATACTTTGATGTAAGTAAACCAGTTTATGATCCATTGAGCTGGATCAAATCACATACTGGACAAGAATACATAACTAAGCAGTGTGGTAAAACTGAAGATATTATTTTTGCATCATCCTTCCAACATCCGGATAAACCTCCAGTAACCATTTATACAAGAAGTTTTTACCTCTGGCTTGGATACCTCAAGCACTGTATCGGTAACATAGATGATGCTATAAGCAGAGCATAAATTTTTAGGCTAAAATTATAGATTAGATTATTGGTTGGCTATGGTAAAGTATCCACTGTAATTTTTAATAATTATTTCATAAACCATTTATATATAACTTTATAATGATAGTTTTTATAGGAGATTAAATATGAAAAAGGCACTGCGGCTCTATTTAGGCATATTATTTTCACTCACAATTTTTATTTTAGCTTCATGTAATGGTGACGGCGGCAGCAGCGGTACACCTAGTATACTTTCGGTATCAATGTCAATCCCGACAAATAATGCCACTAATACATCTACAACACCTATAATACAATTGTCATTCAACTTACCCATGAATGTTCAAACGATAAATTCAACGACTATTCAACTAGTAGGACCAAATAATACAGTTATACCGGTTGGAGCATTTCTTCCAGGTTCAGCAAATACACTGTTTACGTTTGCACCTAGCACACCATTAAGCCCTAATACTCAGTATTCTGTTGTAGTCACGACTAACGTAGCGTCATCTGTAGCTGCAATTCAACCAGGATCAGTAACTACATTTAACTTTACAACAGGAAACAGCGCAACCCCAATGGCTCAATTAACTAATCCTATAAGCTCTTCGGGCGTATCACTAGCTCCCGCAGTGGAAATATTATTTAGTAAATTAATGAGCGTTCCAACCCTTAATGCTACCAATGTACAACTTATTGGGCCAAATGGCAACGTACTGCTTGGAACAATTATCCCTGGTACTGTTAGTGGTACACTTAGTACTATGACTTTCTCCCCTGCAAGTCCATTAGCCGCAAATACTAATTATACTATCCAATTATCATCAGGCATACAAGATACAAACGGAATAAGTATTGCGCCGACAAGTTTTACTTAAAAAACAGGATCATCATTAACACCAAACTTACAATTAGTTCATCCAACTGATAATGCAGAAAATGTATCGCGCGTAACTGGTATACAAGTTGTATTTAGTGAATCAATGAATGCATCAACTGTAAATACTAGTAATGTACAAATACTTGACCCGAATAATACATCTGTACCGATTGGATCAATAACTACCGGAGGAGCAAATACTTTCGTATTTTCACCTGCAAGCCCATTAGCATCAAATACTAAATATATCATTAAGTTTGGAACTGGCATACAAGATACTTTTGGTACCAGCCTTCCTCAAACTTTAAGATATGCATTTACAGGTACTAGCATAACGCCTGTAGGACTTATGCTAAACCCTGTTAACAATGCTACTGGTGTATCAAGAACTTCAAGTCTTTCATTATGGTTTAGTGAAAACATGAATGCTACGACAATTAATAGTTCTACTGTTCAACTAGCAGCAGTCATTGCTCCATCAATTTCGATACCAATAACTGTTTCTGGCTCAGGCAACTCTTATACTGTTACGCCAATTGGCACATTATTACCTAACACCCAGTATATGCTTACATTTACAACAAGCATACAGGATACTAGCGGTAATGCCATGTCGGCTTTAAGCCAGGCACAATACTTTACTACAGGTAATTAATAACCTATTTATGCTAATCTTAGATTAGTATATATAGTACACAAAACATACTGCAGGATTTTTATCCTGCAGTCTTTGTTTATAAATGCTGAATTAATTATTAACCTAAAATTATGTTATAATGCCCTAATTTTAATAATAAGAGACACTATATGGCTAATAAACGTGCAATTATAATAGTTCTAGATTCTTTTGGTATCGGTGCGTTACCAGATGCAAAAAAGTTTGGTGATGCTGGTAGTAATACTTTAGGTCATATTGATGACTATGCAACTCAAAATAAGCTTTCATTTGATATACCTAATCTATTAAAGCTTGGTCTTGGCCGTGCCTATACAAAAGTTAATAATAAAAAGCTGGCTTGCGATAATAATAACTATGCATTAAACGGTTTTTACGGGGCTTGCCAGGAACAAAGTACTGGTAAAGATACAACTTCAGGACACTGGGAAATAGCCGGGTGTCCGGTATTATTTGACTGGGGTTATTTTACTAATCTGGAAAACAGCTTTCCTCAAAAATTACTGGATAGTATAGTTGAAAAATCAGGAGTAAAAGGCTATCTAGGCAATTGTCATGCATCAGGTACTGATATTATCCGCGATTTGGGCGATGAACACGTAAAAAGCGGAAAACCAATTTTTTATACCTCGGCCGACTCTGTGTTCCAAATTGCTTGCCATGAACAGTATTTTGGCTTACAAAATCTTTACAAATTGTGTGAAATAGCCCGTGAAGAATTGGCACCATATAATATTGCCAGAGTTATTGCCAGACCATTTACCGGTGACTCCCCGGCTGCGTACGAAAGAACCGGAAACCGAAAAGATTATTCGGTTTTACCATCTAGTAAGACCCTGCTTGATATTTGTAGTGATAACGGTGGCCAGGTAATATCTATTGGTAAAATTGGTGATATTTATGCCCATCAGGGCACCGGAATTGAGATCAAAGCTACCGGACTTGCTGAACTATGTGAAAAGACAATCAATGCCATTAACGAGCATAAAGAAGATAAAACTTTTATTATGACCAATCTGGTTGACTTTGATATGGTATATGGACATAGACGTAATACTGTTGGCTACAAAGAAGCACTGGAATATTTTGATAGCTATCTTCCGGAAATAATAGCCACCTTAACTCCTGATGATATTCTAATTTTAACCGCAGATCATGGCTGTGACCCAACCTGGCCAGGAAGCGACCATACACGTGAACATATTCCATTTTTAATGTACCATAACGGCAAATCAGGTGAAATTGGTATATGTAAAACTTATAGCGATATTGGGCAAACTGTTGCCAAACATCTAAATCTACCAAAACTTGCAAATGGTGTAGCTGTAGAGCACGGATAACATCATGTTAAAGCTATTTCTGATATTTATTAGGCTTGGATGTATTGGATTTGGTGGTCCTATAGCTTTGGTAGCCCTTATTGAACAAGCTGTCTGTAAAGAGCATAAATGGCTTGACGAAGAGGCTTTTTCCGAAATATTTTCTATTTGTAAACTTTTACCTGGCCCGCTTGCAGTCCAGGTTGCCATATGTGTTGGCTATAGGCGCTATGGACGGCTTGGCGGATTAATTGCCGGAATCGGCTTTACCCTCCCTGCCATATTACTAATGATAGCCCTAAGTATTCTATATGTAAAAGACGGGGCAAAAGAAGCCAGTAAAACATTTTACGTATTTAAGTTCATGCAGGATGCAACACTGGCTGTCATTTTGCTAGCTGTCTTTGATATGGGTAAAAATACTATTAATTCATGGAAAATGATTGCTCTTACCCTACTTGGTGCAATAATAATTTTTTATCTACCCAACTATGAGCCATTAATAATTATTGCATTTGGCCTGCTTGGTTTGCTCCCTCTAAATTCTAGATATTTTAATAAAATTCCGGTAGTTATAGCCTCACCAAAAACATTTAGCATTTGGACTGGCATATTGGCAACTGGTAGTATTGCTATACTTGGACAATTACTCTGGGTATTTATTAAGGCAGGTGAGTTTTCATTTGGCACTGGTTTGGCAATAATTCCCCTACTACATGGAGACCTGGTGGCTACCCACCACTGGCTAACTAATAAGCAATTTTTAGATGGTGTAGCTTTAGGACAAATGACCCCCGGACCAACTACAGTTAGTGTCGTATTTTTTGGTTATGCAATTGCAGGTATATCTGGCGTATTTATTGCACTTATTGGCTTTTATATTCCGGCGCTATTTAATACATTGGTACTAATGCCAATATTTTGGAAGAAATTAACCAGTACACAAAATTTACATTCATTTTTGCACTTTGCATTTCCGGCAATTATTGGGGGTATTATAAGTGCTGGGATAAAACTAGGTATAGTTGCAATAACCAACTGGTATGACTATCTGGTGTTTTTCGTCTCACTATTTATAGTTGCTAGGAAACTACTGCCAATTTGGGCAATAATTCCCCTATGCGGCATAATTGGCTTTGCCATAGCTTATTTGCCCTCAAACTAATTTAACCTTATTTTGAGCCGGATGGTTTTACACCATAAGATAAACTCAAATTACTTCCACTTTCTGAAATCTTAACATAAGTACCATCATTCCATAGTATCATCTTTCTATCATCTGCTGGTATAGTACATTGACTATCAGCTAAGCAGACTAGGCTTATTTCCTCTACCGGAATACGATCTTGAGAAAATTCAAATGCAGTACCAAAAAGGTTAGGAAGTAAACGTCCACCAAAACTATGAATCATTAACCCAAATGCATATGTAATGCCATCTTTTTCAAATCCTAAAAATACTGTTCCCTTAGTTTCAACCGTATCGCCGGGATCATGAGAATATGCAACAAAATTATGTACTAGAGATTTAAATTCTGTATTGCTATTATTTGCTGACCATAACAATGTGCTATGCTTTCCAAACTGCCCCATTGCTGCGCTATACTCATCAGACCGTCGTCCACTGGAAGTATAATAATATGGAAAAAATGCAGAAATACCATAACGTGGCATAACAAATTTATTGTCTTCTTCCCGAAGAATAGTTTTATCAGAATATGAATATTTCGACACCATATCAGGATTTATTATGAGTGGCAAATCAGAGTTTAAATTGAAAAGAAAGCTAACGGTATCATAATTTGATTCCCCTTCTTTCCAATATGCCGTAAATTTTGCATGTACATAATTTGTTAATCTAAATAGATCAGTGTATAATCGCTTAGCGTTAACAGGTACTAAAACACCTAATATATTCCTAACTTTGTCACCACCTTTAAGATAATATTTGCTAGTTACGTAATAGTTAGAGCTTTGTTGACATCTCATAACAATATATGGCTTGCCGCCCACTAAATCAGAATACCACTTTTCCGGCCAATTAGGACAGGATGCCTCTTTCATACTATTCATTAATTCTTGTGAGAACCCATCAAATAATTTATATATTCCCTTATCACCCTTGCTATCTTCGCCTAATAAACTTTTTTGTATAAAGTTATAATGTGTATCAATTTTATTAACTTCCCCCTGAGCATTAGCCCAAGATACACGGTTATTATTAAATCCGCGCATATCATAACCCTTTTCTCTAATCCCAAACCAGCCATCATTACGCAAATCTTCATCCAATAACTGCTCAGTTTTTATGATATCAAATAACATTCGTTTAACCTCTAGCATACGAGAAGTAACGTTTAATGTGATATAACTAACCATAGTATTGCAAATCTTTCTTTTAGCTATAATTTCCTCGGTAATTTTAACCGGGTCCTTACACATACTAACAAGATTGCGCCTTAAAGTAATGGCACTATTTCCAGCTATTATGTCGTCAAAACTTTGGATAATATTTTCAGTATTTGTAAATTGAGACTTAAAATCATCACTAGCATTATAAATTTGCTTAAACTTTTTTAATCGTTCCTCCTTGCTATATTGAGAAAAATAATCATATAGAGAGTTTTTTCCTAAACCATCTAAAAAACCTGTATATTTACCATAAAAAAGAGTATCAAAATCGGAAAGTTCTTTCTCAAAATTATCAGTTTTACTTGCCGCGTCCAAACTATAAAGATCTGATATTGCCGACATTGCATTAAACCCTACAGTACTTAACCTTTCATCTAAACTTTCAACTCGATCAGAAACATCGTCAATTCTGGTATTAAGCTCTTTACGTAACTTATTAATATCTCTTTCTGTTTCAGATGGACATACATCTTCAATAATTTGTTTAGTAGTTTCACCTACTATTGGTAAAACAACATCCCAGGTGTTGATAAAATAGGTAAGCCCAGACCGAACTTGGCTAGAACAAAACCCTGTATTATCTTCATCTGATCGTGTAACAGTTTCAGCCATACTATTAATACTAGCTATCATACATACAATAAAAAATAGATATTTTTTCATTTTAATGTCCATTATTTTGTAATTGTGAATTTAATTCATTAAAAAACTGTTCCTGACTTTTTTTGTTATCATAAACATCTTTTTTATATCTCTCACCAAGTACTGCAAAGGTATCGATATTCTTATTTTGCGGATTAATTTTTTTAAAATAGTTATCCATACTAGTCCACAAATCCGCGCCATCTACGTTTTTAAATTTTTTGAACTGATCAAAAACATAAACGCCTAAATTAGCTGAATCAAGGGTTATATGTTTTTTGTTCCCGCGATAATGTGAAACTATCGTGGCAGAAGTAATTTTTCCTCTGTTATCATAAAACAAAATTGTCAAAGGTAAGTTGCCCTTATCTGGTTTATTGATTGATATGGTACATTTCTTATCATTTACTTTAGTACAAGGGCCGTTATAGATTTCTTTATTATTTTTGAGAGATATACTAACCTTGACAAAATTTATCCCAATTTTATTCTTTATTTTTAATTCAAGTAGTTTGTTATCTATAGTAAGGTTATTAACAGACATTTGTTTTGTAGTGGTTGGAGCTGCCATTACTAAAGATACGGCCCAAAACCATATCAATATCACTAACAATGATTTACTTTTTTTCACATTCAATACCTCTAATTATTACCTGTTAAAAACCTACTTAATATCTTTAGTATTATCAATAACTAGCGATATATCTTTACCGCCACCAGATATACTAACTGATGTTCCGTCCTTCCATATTACTTTATTGCCGGAAACATCACATTGTGCGTCGCTAATGCAACTTAATGCTATAGTCTCTTTCGGGTCTACATTCACTGAATACGAGCCTTCCGGGCTTTTTATCCGTTCAGTTTTAGCTCCGATATTTGTAATGTCCAATCCAAATACATAGGTAAACTTGTCAATTTCAAAGCTTAAAAATACAGTTCCATTCAGTTGTGCGCCATCTGCAGTTCGTTGTGGGCTGAGATTGGTTGCAGAATTTATATTATATACATTAGAAACAAACAGTATATTACTCTTTCCATCTGACAAAGTTGCAGGCTCTAAAAAGCTACTAGCCGTAGCAGTACCAATAAGCTCTTTCATAGAATATTCATTACCATTATACTTATAAGCAGGATTTATAGACCCATAGTGATCTACCTCCATAAAAGATGGTACAGATCCCACGGAATTCTTATTATCAGATTTTATTGATTTAGAATTTATCTTAAGAGGATAATTTGAACTTAGATTAAAACTCGCTAGAGTTGTGTTACTAGAGATAGTAGTAATAATACGAATTGGCGGCTCAGTCACAATTTTTTTAGCTATGCCAGGTATTGGCACCAAAACCCCCATATAATTATATACTTTAGTACCACCGGCAAGATAGTATTTTGCCTGGACTCTTTTATTTGAGTTAACTCCCGACATACAATTTGTCACGATATATGCAGGGTCAAGTCCAGAGGATAATTTTTGCCCATTAGGATACCATGCCAAAACAGATGGAAGATATTTAATTCCGCCTGCAGCTGACTTTTTAATATCATAGCAAAAATCATCTAACATATACTCTCTTAATTCACCAGGGAAATCTTTAAATAACGGAAATAATTTTTCATTATTCTTGCCAGCTAATATATTTTTGATATCATCAGCATATTGATCAGTAATTCTATCAGCAACCGGTAATGCTTCTTTCCAGCTTACAAAGACATTTTTCTGTGCTGCATCAGTATAATTAAAATCACCAACACCACCCGGACTATTAATCCATGCCTGGTCTATATTGCCGCTATCAATAGCTGCATTTACAGTATCTATCTTATCCGCTAATATTTTTTTGACTACCGCTACACGAAGAGCAACATTCAAAAGAATATCCCGAACAATTAAATTACATTGACGCCTAGTCTCAAATACGTCTCCCGACATTGACTTAGGATCCCAGCAAAGCTTATACAGGTTATCTGCCATTTTCCCCGCATTTGGCTCTAATGGCATTATCCCCTGCAACTTCTGTATCAGGTGTGCGGTATCATTGAACATAGCGGCAAAATTACTATTTGATTTGGTATATAAGTTTTTAAAATCTGACTTACCGGATGCCATCGAATACGCTAAAAGATTTTTATAAGGTGGGTAAACAGTTTGATATTTTGCCACATATTGATCTAATTTTCTTAGCTCGGTTATATATGGGGTTAGGTACATATCGTTTACATTTTGTCCTAGTTGTTCCCATAATTGTTTTTGAGTATACCCCATTTCTGTTAATTGATTTTCCACCTTTTTAACTCGTTCCATTAATGCATCAACCCGGCTATTAGTCGCAGCAATCTTGTCATCAGTACCCGGACAATAATCCTCCATGGCCTGAGGTATTAAATTAGCCAAACCAAACGTAAGATCTTCAGCAAAAATGGTAGTATAATTTACAAAAGTCTTAAATGTTTGAGAACATGCATTAGCTTCTTCTTTCTCGCTAGAAGAAGTATCGTAAGTATCCCGGGCCCATACATTCAAACTAGTAATTGCCATTAAGGCTAATATTATCAGGTATTTATTTTTCATAACATCACTCTCATAAGTACCATAAATTTTATTATTAACTAGATATATTATATATTAGTTGGGAGATAATGTTAATACGGAAATTCCGTAATAGGGCACTAATACCAAATATATAATTTTATTTGGGGCCTAAGTCTTTCGTTCTGTTTTTCCATCCTCTACACTGGCAGGAGACGGATTAGGATCAATATCATTCTTTAATGGTATTAAAGCACAACGAACAGAATCTTTTTTTACTTCAGAGCCACTCCCCCCCCATCGCGACCCATCTTTTTTATCGTAAGTCAAAACAACGTCCTTATCATTAGAAATTGTGAACGTCATAATATATCGAGCAGATTTTTCTTTACCCAAAGGCATTGTATCCTGATATTCAAAAGAATAATTACCGGTAGCATAATCACCATTTACAAAATTTGGGGATGACACTGATAATTTTTTGTCAGTACCTTTGTCAGTAAAATCAATAACTTTTAAATAGCTGCCTTTTATTCCCCATGCGATAATTCTATCTTTGGTACCATTTTTAGTATGGTCCAGACGAAACTTACAATAAGCCAAATTATCAGGTAAATCTTTAGGATCAAATGGAGCTGGTCCAGGAATATACTTATCCTCAGCTTCAAGACGTATTTCATCAATATAATCAGCATTAGTAAAAGTCCTATCTTCCATCTCGGAAGAACCAAACGAATAATTTGGATCATTAGTTGCATACCATATCTTCCACTCATATGGACTTTTCAGATTGTATGTTAATTTTATTGTAAGCTCATCAGGCATTTGTTGAGCCGGAATTACTAAAAGGGAATATTTTGTATAATTTTTTACTAACGTAATAGTTTGGTGAACAGTTTTTCCACTATCTAGGCTTGTTGTGAATCTACCTAATGCACCATGCATTACAGAAAATGTACAAGGTTCATTCTCCTGCATAGACGTACATATTTTATACTTTCCCATACGTTTCATAAAAACATCCCTGGCGGAACTATTTGGGTAAAACTTGAACGTAGTAACCGTATATGCGCTAGCCAGGTTCATATATGACAATAGTACAAAAGGTATCAGAAAAAGATATTTGCTATTTTTCTTCATTTTATATATCCTTAAAATTTATTACTCGTAGTATGCGTAAGCACTTTGTTTAAATACCATCAAACAAAAGTTTACACCAGCGCTCTTTTATTACCTACCTCTATTATAAGTTTAACTAGAAAAATTTACCATACTGAATTTCCGTATGCAGGCGGATTAAAACATAAAATGGAACTGCCGCTCTGGTACTCAAGGTTAAATGCGGCTAGCAAATAATTAAGTTTAGCAGTTATTTATCAATATGATTTAGGAAGTTTTGCTGCTTCATTAAGTAGACGGTTACACTCAACCTTATAACGGCTGGCAACTTGTGGATTATTCCAAATTACAATAACATTTTCAGCATTATTCTTTACTGCAGCAGCAGAATAATTAAATGACCCGGTCTCTACAGTTTTATCATCAATTACCATAAATTTATTATGCATTATGGCGTAATTACCATTTAGTCTCACGTCCAAGCCATGATTAGCTAGAAATGTCGTAGCAGTATACCTGCCCTTATTGGATTTGGCATCGGCAACTATCCGTACATTTACGCCACGTTTTGCTGCATTATACAATGCTTGAGAAATTGGCTTGGAGGTAAAGCTGTAAGCCGCCACACAAATTGAATACTTGGCAGAATCAATCACCTTTAACACCACTGGTAAACTTGTGTGCTCAGGACTAAAACCAATGTCTATAGTACTCCCGGCAGAAGGAGATAACAATTCCCCATTATTATTAATAGTGCTAACATTAACATTATTTCTGCCATCGCTGCAGGAACTCAAGATAAAAGCGAATAATATAAATACTGTCTTTAAAAATTTCATAAAATAACTATGCATATGTCTTCATTAAAAGTGCCACTTAAGATTTAAATGTGATGGGATACTATTCTTTTTTGAAGTATTTGTTGAAGGTGATATTTCTTGCTGTTTATCCATAGGGCAGCCTGCACCTTTAGAAAAATTTCCACCACCCCATTCTGATACTGAGGTATTCAGATTTGGACAACATTGTTGGACAATCGTATTATTTGTTGGTTGAGGAAGAGTAAATTTAACAATATACTGTCCATCATCAGTCTTACCATAAGTCCCAAAGTGATAGTTTATATATATTCTGCAAGTATTAAAATCAGAAGCATTCCTGTATGGTAATAATATTTTTTCATCTATAGAGGCAAAATCAGGGCTGTTCCAACTAGAAGAGCTACCTATATTACCTACAACATGTATAGTTACCCCACCATTTGCTAGCGCTTTAATGGTTTCATCTGTGTCTAAGGCAAGCTTTATGACTTTACAAGTTCCTGCATTTGGTAAATAAAACTCACCTCTTGGAAATGGATTTTGACGAGAACTCTCGCTAAGGCTCCAAGTAACTGTATATGGATCACTCCACAGTCCATCACCTATACTTTGCATCAACAGATTAAAATCTGCTGCGGCAAACCCATCTTCCCGAGGGGCATCAATATCGCTGCAAAGAACTATATCATTAGTATTACTATCCAGAGCCCCAGCGCCCCATGACCATAAAGGAAATATTAAAAAACTAACAAGTATTACTAATTTTGTTTTTTGATATCTGTTAAAAATATAGTTCATTACTAAACTCCATTTTTAAAAGATTTAATCTTAGACTATTATTATAGCACTAATAATAAAAGGTGTCGTAACATTTTACAAGTCGCGCAAAACATTTCACCCATTGACTTTGAGTCTTAAATACGAGTATAATTAATACAAAATAAGTTATTATATTTATTGTTAGAGTTAACCCTGTAAAGAATAAATATGATAACCCAATAAACTGATGAATATGTTTAAAAGGTTATTAACATGAAAAAAATTATTTTAATTTTAGCTATCTGTGGTATCTCTACCAGCGCTTTTTCCCTCAAAGCCCAATGTAACGGAGAAAATGATAATATAATTTATTATTGCTGTGGAGTAGGTCCTACTGGTGATCAATACATAATGGATGGTTTCCCACACTTATATTGGGTAGCGAATAATCGTACTGACTCACCAGCTAAATGCCCATATTGGCCCAAAGGTGAATATTTTCAAATAACAAATCATCTGTCTTACTATTATAACTGGAAAAATTATGATACTTGCTCAAATAAAACATTTATAATTGTTGATCAGGCAAGGGGCACACAGGATGAAGTAAATGATCCGGCAAAAAACCCTGAGGTAAAATCTTTAGACCAAAAATGTCAAAATGGAGAAATTTTCAGTGATATACCTGTGCAATGAAAATAACTGGCGGAGAGAGAGGGATTCGAACACCTACTTATGTTTGCCCAAACCTCTGATTTCGTTGGATAATTTATTGCCACCATAAAATATCTGAGTAAAATCTGGGAGTTTTAAGGTGATATTTCACCATGCTTTTAACTCGCAGCTTGATGAATTAATTTAAGCTAAATAGCTCTTAATTGCTAACTTATTTGCATAATAGATTGATGTTACGTTATTTAGTTAAAACGGGCCTTCTTCAACTATCTTAATTAAATATTAGACAAATTTTTCTTAAAGCGTACATAAGCCATCTTTTTACATATGCAAATCTTTGTGTATTTCTTAGTGCAGTATGAATTTATAAGCAAATGCTTATAAAAATTGTTGCATAACCATTTGAAATAATGTAAAATATTACTCTATCACAAAAATGCTTTTGTTAAATGATACTGATTTAATATAAACATTTTTTCAATATATACCAATGGCGCACATATTATTTTGGACATGATTAAAATAATTGACATCATAGCTCTGTTATGTTACCATTAAAGTTTTTTTAATAAATTAATAATAATTTAGATTTGGCGATCAAGTTGTGTACAAAATAAAATTATCCCCATACTCTAAGATATTCTATCTGGAGTGGCTACTTATGTCTGATAGTGCCAGATATAATATGGTAATTGACCAATTATTTTATGGCAAGCTAGACATAGATAGATTGGAAAATGCTGTAAAACAGTATATAAATGGATACGTAGTAGTCAATAGTCACATAGAGCTAGTTGATGGTGAACCGTATTGGGTTAAAAACCCTACAATTAGTAGTCTTGAATATGATTCTAAACAGATTACTAATGATGAAGTTTTATCCTTTATAAATAAAAAATTTAATTTGTATACAGGGCCATTATATAGATTTAAACTAATATGCCTTGAAGAAGATAAATATCGATTTATTATTGTATTCCACCATCTTATAATTGATGCACTATCTGCAAATGCTGGGTTATTCATTGCATTGTCCAATTATTACAATGATAGCAACTACAAAGTTGAAGAAATAGATGCCCAAATACAGCTTTTAGAAGGCTTAACAAATTCATTATATCAACTCCTCGAAAAATATAAATCAAAGTATGAATCCTTTTGGAGTAAGACAATTGCCAATATGGAGGGGGTTGATTTAAAATTTTTAAATTTTGGTAAAGATAATATACATACTAATTTAGTAGAAAAATATAACTTTTCTGAAAAACTTAGGTTTAACTTCTCTGAAGAAGTTGTAAATAAGCTAACAGTTTTAAAACGAAAATACTTAGTTACACCTTACTTTTATAGCCAATCTATATTTGCGGTTCTTATCTACTTACATTCTCATCAAAAAAATTTTATAATTGGATATCCAATTGCTATCAAAGAGGGCATTGACTTTATTCATGGTGCACAAGTCAATACTTGTTTGATGCCCTACAATTTCAGTAACAACATAACAATTATTGATATTTTTAAACAAAGTAGGCAGTTCATCAAATCTTTAAAACAAGATAAACTTAACTATAACTATTATCCTATATCAAGTATTGTTAATGAATCCAACAAATTTTTACTAAATACTGTATTTAATCAGGCAAATTTCAGGCATCAGGCCTTTAATTTTGAAGGTTTAAAAGATGTGCAAGTTCTTGATAATTTTAATATATACTTAAATGGTTATCTGCTATTTGAGCAAGAATTAAAAGATAATAATTTATATTTTCAGGTACGATATGATAAAAATATTATTGATCAGGTTTTACTGGAAAATTTTATCAAAAATTATCAAAAGTTATTTATTGAAATATTAACCGATCTGAACGAAGGTACAGACAATAAGCAAATACATGAATATTCGGTTATATCTAATGAAGAGTATTATAAAATAGCTAAGAAATTATCCTATTGCTCCGGAAATGTACCACCTAGTAACACTATACAGCAATTATTCGAAGCACAAGTTTTAAAGACTCCGGATAATTTAGCTCTTATTTTTAATGATAATAAGCTAACTTATAGAGACCTAAATACGAAAGCTAATCAATTAGCCCATTACCTTAACAAAAAATATATAATAAAGCCAAATGATTTAATTGCTTTGTGCTTAAATCGCAGTGAATATATGGTTGTTAGTATACTTGCAGTCCTTAAGGCAGGTGGAGCGTATGTTCCTCTAGAAATTACATCTTCAAAAGATAAAATAGAATATATCTTAAAAGATACAAGTGCAGCTTTAATATTGACTGACAATAGTGTTAAAGATTATATAGGTGGTATTGTCAAAGCTATAAATGCACGTACTTCAAACTACAATATTAACACTGAAATTGTAAATAGTGACGAAGTTGTAGCTACATTAAATCAACAAAGTGTAACAAATTTAACTGATTCTAACAGCATCAAGGATTTAGCTTATGTCATGTATACTTCTGGAACTAGTGGTTATCCTAAAGGTGTATTAATACCTCATGAAAGCTGTGTTAATAGACTACTTGAAATGAATAGAATTTCAAAATTAGATTCAGAAAGTAAAATTTTATTTAAAACTAATTATATCTTTGACGTATCCTTTTCGGATATTTTTACGGGTTTGACTTCTGGAGCATGCCTGACAATTACAAATCAGAGCTTTGATATAAAAGAAATATATAAAAAAATTTCTAATAATTCTATAAACGTCTGCCATTTCACGCCTTCTCAATTTGACACTATAAAAAGTATTTATGGGGAAAAATTATTCTCTAATATGCAAAAGATTTTCTTTAGCGGAGAAGCATTAGACAAAAAGTTAATATCTAATTTAAGTAATCAAATCCAATGCATAAACTATTATGGACCAACAGAAACAGGTGAAGTGACAGCGGAAATTACTATATATAATACAAATTTTGAAAATATATCCACTATTGGATATAGGTTTATTAATACACAGCTTTTTATTCTTGATGATGAATTAAAACCGCTACCATGTGGCGTGATCGGAGAACTCTATATCGGTGGAACGGCCATTGCAAAAGGATATCTCAACCAGGACAAATTAACTAAAGAAAATTTTATTAAAAATCCTTTTCAAACAATAGAGGAGAAAGAGTTAAATATAAATTCTAAAATTTATAAAACTGGAGACTTAGTGAGACTACTTCCGGACTATAATATAGAATATATAGGAAGAAATGACCGTCAAATAAAAATTAATGGCTGTCGTATCGAACCAGGGGAAATTGAAAGTAGAATTCTGCAATACCCGGGTATCAAACAAGTAAAAGTTCTGATTAAATCAAATACCTCTCTAATTGCATATTATGTTTCAGATAATGAGTTAAACGAAGAAGACATGCAAACCTATTTGACAAATCATTTATCTGAGAATTTGTTGCCTAACGCATTCATACGATTAACAAGCATGCCGTTAACGCAAAATGGAAAGTTAGATATTGGCACTCTACCAAGCTCAGAGCACATTTTAAAGAGTCAATATAACGCACCTAGAAATAAGTTAGAAGAGAAAGTATGTAAAATATATGCAGACACTTTATCTTTTAAAGAACAAGAAGTTGGCATAAAAGATGACTTTTTTAAATTAGGTGGTAATAGTCTGCTAGCAATTAAGCTGCTTGCAGAATTACAAAAAGACTTTAAAATCACCATCAATGATATTTTTAAATTTAGAACACCTGAGAAAATTGTTTCATTACCTTTAGTGAAAGATAGTTTATATGACAAAATGGAACAAATAAAGCAAATTTATGAAAGATTAAATTATGCTAAGTTTAACAACAATTTACTATTAACCAAAGATTTAATGGACAAACAAACGCAATACCTTCAAAAAATTAAAAATATTAATGTTGATGGATCCTTACAAAACATAACTAATATTTTATTAACTGGCTCTACCGGGTATCTAGGCTGTAACTTATTACAACAATTATTAGATGAAACAAGGTATAATATATTCCTATTAATACGTGCTGACACAGAAAAGGATGCGTATACTCGTATCAGTAACAAATTTTTGTTTTACTTTAAAAAGAGTTTGGATCAATATAAAGATAGATTAAATATATTAGCCTCTGATATTGAGCAACCAACTTTAGGCCTAGATAATTTACAATTCCAAGATTTAATTTATAGTATCGATTGTATAATACATTGTGCCGCATTAGTTAAGCACTATGGTCATTACGATGAATTTTATAAAGCAAACGTTCAGTCAACAATTCATTTATTAGAGCTGGCAAAGCTAACTAGAAATAAGAATTTTAATTATGTTTCTACCGTAGGTGTGCTTATGGGGGCGCAACCTCCAAACCAAGAGAATTACTATTTTTTTAATGAGAATGATAATATTGAAAATTTAACACATATTTCAAATTGGTATATACAGACTAAGTACCAGGCTGAACTTTTAACTTTAAAATACCGCCAATATGGAATTAATAGTAATATTTATAGAATAGGCAATTTAGGTATGCATTCAAAAACATATGTATTCCAAGAAAATGCAAAGGATAATATGTTTTTTAATCATATAAAAACAATAATGGATATTAAAATGGTACCTATTGAGCTGTCCCACGTTGAGATATCACCTGTGGATTATACTGCTAAAGCAATAATACAGCTTTTTAATCAGAAAAACCTCAGTAACCAGATTTACCATCTTTTCAACCCAAATTTGTGCAACTTAGCCGATTTCTTTTCCGCAATAAAAGGAGCTAATATACAAAAAGTTAGTTTTGATAACTTTGCAACTCGTGTTCTTGATATTATGAACCAAAATGACAGCAAGCATTTCAACCTGTTTATACTGTACCAATTATGGCTACTAGAAGCAGATAATGTAAATTTTGCTAGGATCAAAATATATCAGGATTATACGAGTGCTGTTTTGTCAAAATTTAATTTTCGCTGGCCATTAATAACCAAAGAAATGTTAAAAGGCATGATAGACCAAACTTCTATATTACTATAGATGATTCTATTAAAATTTTTTACTTGGAGATGTAATTAATTATGGATAAAAAGCCTCAAATTATAACGTATCTTGAGCAGGTTGCTCCATTTATACCATTTCCAATTTATTGGGGAGATGCAATTACTTTAAAAGTTTTAGGAGCAAATCAAAGCTGTTTAGAGGCAATGGGGACAAAAGTACCAGAAGATGTGATTGGCAAGACTCCATACGATTATTATCCTAAGGGCATCGCGGATAACATAATAGAACATGTGAAAAAAGTAGTAGCAGAAAAAAAACCTCTTACGCAAGAAGATGTCATACAAGATATTACTACAGGTAAAACCAGGTATTATTCAGCTATACGAGCCCCTTTATTTGCCAGTAACAGTACTAAGGTTGTTGCAATAATAGGAACCTCAGTTGAAATTACAGCAGAAAAAGAAGCTGAACAGCTTAGAGAGCAAATAGCCAGGCATCAAGCTATAGCTGAAGAACAGGGTAAATTTCAAGGATTTGTTGAACAGCTACTTCATGTAATAAATGGTTACCAAATATCTGCTTTAAATCATAAATTAGGAAAATCTCCACCTGATATAAATGCTAAAATTGCTCCAGATATAGTATTAACGTCAAGAGAAAAAGAAGTTTTATATTATTTAAACATGAATATGACACCAAAAGAAATTGCCACAGTTTTATCAATCACAAACAGTAAAGAAATGAAGCCTAAATCAGTTCAAGCCGTAATAGATAAACAACTATATCCAAAATTTGATGTTTATAGTGTGAGTCAACTAATTGAAAAAGCTAATTTACTCAAATTAACACCTTTTCTTTTATAGCAAAATAATGTACCTCGCAAATTGCGGTAATATAAAATTAGACTAACTAGTAAAATATATACTTGATAGATTAGTTTTTACAACTAAGCTTGTTGCTGCCTTAGACCATTATTTAACCCACCAAGATCGTAGTGGTTTGTTTTAGCAATGTTTTGTTACATCCTCATGATGCCGTAAAAATACTAACTTTATCCTTTAGCCATGTTAAAGCTTACTGTTTTAACCCATTATTGATGATCGCCAAATCGGTAATAGTGGTTTAACTTAGTATAGTTTTACGTGTGCTGGAGCTAAGATTATACCATATAAATTCGTCATTTTCTACTCTTATCCTGCTAAATTTAGCTTAACCCAAATAAAATCAACGTTCTTATATTAAATTAATATAAATAAATAATCCTATCTTAATATTAACTAACGCTAATTTAATGAGTCAATTTTCATGGATCAGTTACATCTAATCCATTGTCATTCAAATAACCGCGTGTGGCGGAGAGAGAGGGATTCGAACCCTCGGTACGTTTCCGTACGCTACCTTTCCAAGATAGTGCAATCGACCACTCTGCCATCTCTCCGTGAGGGAACAATTATAAATTAAATACCGAATAATTGCATAACAATTTACTAGTTTGAGGCTAACTTTAAACCAACTATACCTAAAATAATGAAAGTAACAGATACTATCCTGGCTACTGTTAGTGGGTCTTTAAACCACAGAATACCCACGACAAAAGCGCCCACCGCACCAATACCTGTCCAGATTGCATATGCAGTTTCCATTGGTATAGTCTTTTGGGCTAAAAATAGTAATATACCGCTTAAAGTCATAGCAAAAACTGCAAATAAACCCCATAAACGATTGCCGTCAATTGCTAACTTTAGCCCGATTGGCCAGCCAATTTCACAAATACCCGCTAAGAATAAATATATCCAATTCATTAGTAAATTCTTCCCGCTAGCCAAGCTTTTCTATTTGTTGATTTAATTTACTAATTACTTCTTCCAGTTCATTTGCCCGATCAGTATCGCGTTTAACCAAATCTTTAGGTGCTCTATCCACAAACGCAGGATTATCTAATTTTAGCTTAATTTTCTCCAGCTCTTTAGTGTTTTTTTCGATTTCTTTACTGAGGCGCTCCTTTTCAACCGCTACGTCGATACTAACTTCTAACATTAAAGAAATACCATTAACAACGGCTATTGGAGAAGTGCTACTTGCATCTAAAGCTTTAACAAATTTGACTTCGCTAATTTTGGCCAAAGTTTCAATATATGGCACAAACTCGGTAAGATTGTTAGCTTCCCCCTGCACTATTAATGGCACTTTTGCTCCAGGGTTTAAGTTCATTTCACTACGTAAATTACGTATACTGCCTATAATATCTTGTAATGAGCCAACGCTATTATCATAACCAAAGGGCAAATTAATCTCGCTTACTTCAGGAAAACTAGATAACATAATTGAATCTTCTTGTCTTCTATTTACTAGAGGTGATATAACTTGCCATAATTCTTCAGTAATAAATGGAATTAATGGATGTAAAAGACGCAAGGACATTTCCAAAACAACAAACAAGGTGTTTATTGTCGAAATACGCATATTTACGTCATCACTTTGCAGATTAACTTTAGCCAATTCTAAATACCAGTCACAGTAATCATTCCATACAAATTCGTACAATTTCTGTGCGATCAGATCAAAACGGTATAACTTATATAAGTCTGGAATTTCTTCACATATATTACGTAATTTGGATAAAATCCAAACATCTATATCACTATATTTACTTACATATTCCTGGCCAATTAATGACTTGTGCGGCTGTGCATTCATTAGCACAAAACGTGTGGCATTAAATAACTTATTACAAAAATTTCGTGATCCTTCAATCCGCTTCACATCAAAACGTACTTCACGCCCATGGGTAGCAAGCGCTGCAAAAGTAAAACGTACCGCATCTGCGCCAAAAGCCATAAAACCATTTGGATAGTCATTAGCAGTCTGTTTAGCAATACTTTGTGCCTGTTTTGGATTCATTAAATTTTGGGTGCGTTTAGCTATCAAATCCTCTAGGCTAATTCCATCAACCAGATCAAGCGGGTCAATGACATTACCTTTAGATTTAGACATTTTGTTGCCATGAGCATCCTGGATAAGCCCGGTAACAAAAACCTCCTTAAAGGGTACCTTGCCCGTAAATTCATTAGTAAACATAATCATCCGGGCCACCCAGAAAAATATAATATCAAAGCCTGTTACTAATACATTTGAAGGTAAAAATGCTTCGAGTTCAGGAGTCTTTTCCGGCCAACCAAGGGTAGAAAATGACCACAATGCAGCACTAAACCAGGTATCTAATACATCATGATCCTGACTTAACTTATCATGTCCGGCCTGTTTAGCTGCCTCTTCTTTACTTCGTGCAACGTAGAACTTACCATTTTCATCATAATAAGCCGGGATTCTATGCCCCCACCATAACTGACGTGAAACACACCAATCCTGGATATTATTTAACCAATTATCATACGTAGTTTTCCAATTTTCCGGAACAAATTTTACATCACCATTATTAACGATTCTAAGCCCGTCACGAGCAAACTTATCCATATTAACAAACCATTGGTTCGTCAACATCGGCTCAATTATTACATTAGTCCGATCTCCACGCGGTACCATAAGTTTATGCGGCTTTACTTCTACCAGGTAACCACCTGCTTCCAAGTCTGCAATAACTGCCTTCCTGGCAGCAAAACGCTCCATCCCACGATATTTCTCTGGTGCATTTTCATTAATATGCCCATCGAGGCTCAGTATATTAATCATTTCCAATTTATGAATTTTACCCAGCTCATAATCATTAAAATCATGCGCAGGAGTAATTTTTACGCAGCCGGTACCAAATTCTTTATCCACATAATTATCGGCAATTATTGGCAATTCACGTCCAACTAACGGTAGAATTAATTTTCTACCAATTAGATGCTTATATCTTTCATCTTCCGGGTTAACTGCAACTGCTACATCGCCTAGCATTGTTTCCGGTCTAGTAGTTGCTATTACAATAGTTTCATCACTATCTTTTACCGGGTAACGAATATGCCACAGGCTTCCATTTTCTTCAACAGAGATGACCTCCAGATCGGATACTGCTGTTTGTAACTGTATATCCCAGTTTACCAGCCGGTTTCCTCGATAGATAAACCCACGTTCATAAAGACTTACGAATACTTCTGTAACTGCTGTAGATAAACCGGCATCCATAGTAAAGCGTTCACGGGACCAATCACATGAGGCACCAAGCCTACGCATTTGGCGGATTATAGTTCCGCCTGAGTATTTTTTCCAATCCCAGATACGCTCTACGAAGTTTTCCCGGCCTAAATCGTGGCGTGATATACCCTCAGCATCTAGTTGACGTTCTACTACAATTTGAGTAGCAATCCCGGCATGATCAGTACCTGCTTGCCATAACGTGTTAAATCCACGCATACGGTGATAGCGAATAAGTGCATCCATCAACGTATGTTGAAAGCCATGCCCCATATGCAATGTACCGGTAACATTTGGTGGTGGTAGTTGAATACAATAATTGCGTCCCTCTTTTTTGGCTTTTTCATCAAAACTTGGTTTAAAATATCCATTATCTTCCCAGGTTTTATACCATTTAGTCTCAATCTCACCCGGGGTATATGTTTTTGCTAATTCCATCTCTTATATTCCTACTTGCTGTAAAGTGCTGATTATAACATACGTAATATGCTAGAATTATGCACATGATAATTCAAAATTACTAAAATATCTTGAACCATAATATGAATTTACAAAAATTGATTGAAAACCACTGGTATGTAAAGACTAATCCCTTACTAACCATTATCTTAATTATTCCTACCTTATTATTTTTTATAATCAGCAAAATACGTTATTATTTATATAAGTTTAAATTTCTATCCAGTTATAAACTACCGGTCCCGGTTGTTATTATTGGTAATATTAGCGTTGGTGGCGTTGGTAAAACCCCTCTAACAAAAATGTTAGCATTACACTTGTCAGGACATAGCAGAAAAGTTGGAATTATTATGCGGGGCTATAAAAGCCAGAATAAAGGTGCTAGTATCGTTTATGCCGATTCCAAAGCTTTTGAAGTTGGGGATGAAGCATTAATATATGCTACCAATGGTTTAAGGGTAGCTATTGGTAGGGATAGATATGAAGCTGGGTTAAAATTACTTAAAACATATCCGGATATAGATTTAATTCTGGCGGATGATGGATTACAGCATTATAGATTACAGCGTGATTTTGAAATTGCTGTGGTTGATGCAACGCGTTTATTTAATAACACTTTTGTACTGCCAATGGGCCCACTACGTGAAACTATGTTCAGGCTAAATAGCGTAGATGCTATCGTAAGTTCTGGCTATAATACAAGATTAAAACAATATGCAGATAAGCTTTATATCCAGGAAACAATTTTAGATAAAATTTATAATCCGGTAAACCGAAAAACCGTAAGTGCTGAATATTTTAGCGATAAAATAGTTACTGCAATGGCGGCGATGGGAAATCCAGGCAAGTTTTTTGATTTATTGCACCAATGTGGAATTCAGCCTAAACAGCAATTAATTTACCCTGATCACCATTATTATAAATTTGAAGATATCCCAAAAGATAGTCTAATATTAGTAACCGAAAAAGATTATACAAAATTAGCCAGATTTAATAACCCCAATATTTACATAGTATACGTTAAAACCAAATTAGATAATGATGATTTATTAGGACATTTAGTAAAATTAAATCAATAGATAATATGTTATACTCTATAAGCCCCTTAATTAATATGTTAAAATCCTTGCTGATAATATACTGGGGAGAACCTCTATGGATGCAAAACTTATGGCAATTTTAGTCTGCCCCTTATGTAAGGCAAAACTAGAACCAAAAAAAAATGAATTACTCTGTACTAAATGTAAGTTGGCTTACCCTATCGATGATGGTATTCCGGTGATGTTAATTGATCAGGCCAGAAAATATGAAAACTAATATACTCAAACAGATTGGAGTATCAATGAAGCAAAGAGCGACGCCGCCTACAATTGGTAGGCAAGGAGTGATGCGCAATATTGGGGCTCCAATATGAAAGAGTATAAATTTACTATCATTATACCGGCACGTATGCAATCGGGCAGACTACCTAATAAAATGGTCCTGGACCTGGATGGGCTACCCCTGGTTGTCCGAACAGCCAAGCAGGCTCATAAAAGTAGTGCTGCATCAGTAATTGTTGCAACTGACCATGATTCTATTGTAGCAATTTGTAAAGAACATGGCATTGATGCAATTATGACCCGTGATGACCATCATTCAGGCACCGATAGAATTGCAGAAGCTGCATCTAGTCTTGGTTTAGCTGCAGATGAAATAATTATCAATGTACAAGGTGATGAACCATTAATTGATCCAATACTAATTAATGATTTGGCTGCATTTACGCATTCAAAGCAAGCAGAATTTGCTACAATAGCCCATCCGATTCATACAGAAGCAGAAATATTTAACCCGCATATAGTGAAAGTGGTTTTAGATAAAGATAGCAATGCCTTATATTTTTCCCGTTCGCCTATCCCATTTTATCGTGACGGGTTTAATAATCCAATTAGCGAGTTTAAATTACCACCGCTGTTAAATTTATTACGTCACATCGGGATGTACGCCTATACTGGTACATTCTTAAAAAATTATAGCCAAATGCCGGTATCCCCTTTAGAAAGCATTGAAGCACTAGAACAATTGCGCATATTATATAATGGGCATAAAATAGCAGTTTTAGTAAGCGATACCGTTCCTGAGGGCGGGGTAGATACTAAAGAGGACTTAGAGCGGATAAGGCAGGCTCTATCTAAACACTAATTTCTTATAGGTGGTGTTATTATGTTACTCGTAAATTTAAGTCAGGAGCTAGCAATTCTGGAAGTATCCGGCACAGATAGTGCTACATATTTGCAAGGTCAATTCACTAATGACATTAAGCATTTGGATAAACAAAGTTTTCAATATTCGGCGCATCTAAATAATAAAGGGCGTATGCTAGCTAGCTTTATTATTACAAAAGTTGCCCAAAATAGCTATCACCTAATAACTAACAAAGCTATAATTAGCAAAATCCTACCGCGCTTAAAAATGTATGTATTACGCTCAAAAGTAACAATTTGTGAATTGGAACAAACTAATATCATATATTCTGATCATCTGCTTACTAATAGTATTTATAGCTTAGAACTAGTATTCGGTAGTTTTATATCATTAGTTAAAGATATCCCGGACACTAACACTAAAGATATAAAGCACTGGCATAGTTTTTTAATAAAAAACGGTATATGCATGATTTATCCGCAAACTTATGAAGAGCTTATCCCGGCCCAGGTTAATTATGACAAGATGGGGGGGGTTAGTTTTACTAAAGGCTGCTATACCGGCCAGGAGATTGTAGCCCGAATGCACTATTTAGGCAAAGCTAAACATCTTATGTATAAATTTATTTGTGATACACCTGTACAAATTGGGCAAAGCGTTATAAGCCCTAAAGCAAATGATCAGGAAGTTGGCCTGATTGTTGATGTAGTTAGCCGCGATTATGACTGTATGGGATTAGTATCTATAAAAAATGACTATATTGAAGATGCTTATATAGATGATAACGGCACTGCACACCAATTACTTATTCAAGAACTAATTTATCAGGATGATAATGGCTAAATTATTTTTTCGTTATTCAGCAATGGATGCTGGTAAAACTCTCGACTTACTGAAAGTTGCGTATAATTACAATGATCGTGGGCAGCATACTTTGATTCTTACATCTATAATTGACCGACGGGCCGGAGATAATAATGTTAAATCACGACTTGGACTTAATAAAGAAGCCATCTCAACGGGAGTTAATGACAATTTATTTGAGCTGATCAAACAGGAAAATGAAAAACAATCAATTGCCTGTGTACTAATTGATGAAATACATTTTTTTAGTGTAGAACAAATTAACCAGATCTCTGATGTGGTAGATTATTTAAATATCCCTATCATATGCTATGGTTTACGTTCTGACTATCGAGGTATTGCTTTTCCAAGTGCAGCACAGCTTTTAGCCATTGCCGATACTATAGAAGAATTAAAAACCATCTGTCATTGTGGCCGAAAAGCTACCTTTAATATGCTGATTAAAAATGGTATTGCGGTAAAAAGTGGTGAAAGTATTGTTGTCGATGATGATAAACTACTAAAGCAAGATACACGCTATATGTCCGTATGCCGTAGACACTGGAAAGAAGGCGAATGGAAATAAGTTTTATAAAAAAGTAGAGTCCGTACGCTACTCTACTTTATTAAAAATTAACGTCCTGAAGAACCTTTATTCCCACCACCACCATGAGAGTGCTGGCCACCCTTACGACCGGCTTCGCGAGCCTCTTCTGAATCAAACTCATGAGCGTTTCCTGATTCATGAGCAGCCTTTCCGCCCTTGCTGGCAATCTCACGTTGTTTTTCCGGGTCCATTGAAGCAAATCCTTTATTCGCATTGCCAGATTGGCCGGAAGATTGAGATGCAGAAGATTTGTTATCAGCATTGCGGGTAGTATTGTTGTCATTTTGTCTAGTCATTTTAAGTCTCCTTGAAAAATATTTAATTTATTAACTAAATTTAACCGGTTTAAATTTAACTGTTTTGGCTTTCGGAAAAATATTCCCTGCGCTCAGAACGTATATTACGACCAAATCCCTTTCGATATCAAGCTGGACAGCAGACGAAATTTTACCGGTAAAAACTATACCTAAATGTTATAGTTGCTATTTGTTATTTTCAATATGACCATTTTGACCAACACCTGGGTTCCTTTCTAAATGCTCATCTTCGTAAGAAGATGAGCTCTGATATTTTTCTCTGTCAATTACGCTTTTATCACAAACATTATCACCTTCTTCTCTTTGCGCGGGCGAACGCATGGAAGAATTTTCCCCTTCATTATCAATCGTAGTTCCCGGGCTGATTGTAGTTTGCCTATTTTCATCTTTTGGTTTAGTATTTTCCATACCTCTGGTCCATGAAGGTGCATCGCTTGCCGGGAAAGACTCTTTCTCAGCTTCATCTATTAATTTATCTAAATCTTTTTCCATAGTTTTAATCCTCCATAAAATTATTATTATATGTATTATTTGACATTTTTTTTGTGCATTTAAATATTAGCATTACATTCACTTTCTATTTACCCAAAAAATTAGGATAAATGCCAATAAAGGCAAAATATTTAACTGGATTTTCTGATTTTTTAAATTAAAAACTATAAATATGCTAATATGCGTATGTAAAATAAAACCGGAGGTAAAATTATGGAAATTATGACTAATACAAATGAAGCTAAGTTAAAAGATACAGTTTTGATAGGTTATGTCTTGCAAGCTCTTTCACCATTTGCTGGTATAACTTTACTAATTGGGGTTATAATAAATTATATTAAACGAAATGATGCAAATGGTACCTGGCTAGAATCACATTTTAGATGGCAAATAACCACTTTTTGGATATATTTATGCTTTGTAATAATTGGCGGAGCTACTATATTTATTCTAGTGGGTTACTTAATTCTATTAATCGGCTTTATATGGCTGGTTTACCGAATTTGTAAAGGCTGGATCAGGTTATCAGAAAATAAACCTGTATAAAGCCATATATACTAAAAATAGATGGCCGGAAAAATCATTAAATATCCGGAAATTTAGATATTTTGAGCTAGATATTGAAAGACCTGGAATACCACATATTAAACTGTGGTATCACAGGTTAAAATTCAAAACTCCATACCAGAATAATGTAATAATTCCGTTTCAGGAGCTAAATTAAATATAATTTTGTGTATTAATCCCAAGGACAACCGTTAGTCTTTAAAGCATTAACTCCTCGATTAAAGCTTGCTTCAGTTACACCAAGCTCACGTCCGCCTGCCTTATCTAATAGTATAGCAATCAGCCTGCGATTAGGAGTATATCTTTTATTATAATCTTCAATATTTTTAATATATTTTATATTATCATCAAACAGCACTACACATTTTGTAGTTTCAGGGTCAATAACTACTTGCGGATTATATGCTCGCATAATAGCTTCCATAGCACCTGATTTATCAGAAACATAGTTTTGGTAAATGGAGTTACCTTCAGTATATTTTCTTGAACCATTGATTAATGCCTGGTGTAGACCATAAGCTGCGGGCTGCCAAAATTGAGTTACATCACTAAAGAGATAGTCAAGCATCTCTTCTCTACCACCCCCAACAGTGCCAAAATTACCGGCACTATTTAAGCCAATCCCATATCCATGCTTAATGCACTCATAAAACGCACTACGACATAAGGCGCTATGCGATATTGGTCTCCTGGTAATAACTTATAAAGTTCATCATTATCCGGAAATTTTTTATCATCTGGCCAACTAGCCGCAGTTGGAGCAATCAATGTCTGATCAATATCAAATACACAAATACCTTTAGGCTGTTTTAAAACAACTTCACCGTAATATGCTGGCACAAAATCAGGCATTTCCTTGATCGGGTCCTGATTAATAATCTGTTGTTGATCTATTAACTTTACTTCATCTGCAAAAGAAAAAGTAGATACTACCAAACCTAAGATTAATGTTAATTTGACGTTCAATTTCATATATTTTTCCTTATGTTGTAATACTAACACTAAATTAGTAAAATGTTTATTACACAAGTGTATTTCTTCATATCATTTGATTCAGGGTTTAAAACTTAAACCACCTAATATGTACACTCTCCAAAACGAAATCATTTAAATTGTTTAATTTCGTCCGTAAGATTATATATATTTTGACAAAGAATTACAATCCCAAAATTGGTCATTGCTTTTTGTTTGACTTTGTGGTATAAGTTAAGAATTTTAGCTCTTCGGAAGTATAAGAGAGTAATTATAACCAGCCTGGAAAGACTGACCTTAAACCAATAGTTATGAACTGGATTCCTAAAGTTAGTGTGATTAATCCAACAAAACGGATTAGCACTTCCATCCCTACATGACCAAGAATTTTAAGTAAAAATCTTGAATAATGAAAAACCAGGTAAATAATAGCAGTTTGAAGCAAGACTGCGCCCAGTAACTGATAGTACAAATTCCAATTTCCGCGTATTTCATCAACTAAAATAATAATTGTTGAAAATGTACCCGCCCCGGTGGTAAGTGGCATAGCAATCGGGATAATTGCACTTGAAATCACCATGGAATATTTATTTGTTTTGGGATGCTCCCCATCACCATTAATTTTTTGCCCCAGAACCATACCCACACTCATTATAACTAGTACAATACCACCGGCAATCCTAAATGAGTTCAGAGAAATACCAAAAAATCTTAAAACTGCCTCACCGCAAAATAAGGCAACTAACATAATAGCTAGAGATGCCAGCGTTGCAATCCAACATATTTTTAACTCCTCCTTACGACTCAAGCCTTCAGTAATTTCTAAAAACTTGCCTAAAGATTTTAGATTATTGGCAACAGCAAAAATACTAAGAAAGAGTAATTGAAACGTTAAAACCGGGTGCATAATTTCTCCATTAAAGCATACATCATTCCCATGTAACAGAAATCTATAATTGTTATAAGATTCAATTATAACACACGTAAATATCACAAAACCTGGAACTTCGCCCTCTGTTAAAAGGTATATTAAATTTATATTTTATAAATATTAATTATAATTAGGTGTGCCTACGAAATCAGGATGATATTTAACTTGACTAAATATTATCATTAAATGTATAATTATTGTACTTTAAAAGGAATAAATTATGAAGCAATCTAAACCAAGAAATTATGTTGCCCTAGCGCTCATGAAAAGAAATGGCGCCGGAGTACATGATAAAAGCAGTAAGGCAAAAAGAGCAGAAGCTAAACGGCAGCTTATAAAAGAAATAAAAAAACCATCTAAATCAGATGGTTTTTTTATTTCCTGGATCTACCCCTTTCACACTAATGTATCCCACACGCGTGTATACGTAGGAATGAATATTTACGTTAAATATGTATGAGAATCAAATACTGATTTAATATGACTAATCATCTCATTTTGCTTTGCTTTACTCAATTTTAACCGCGAGATTGATTCTTTAATAATTGTCTGTAGTTCAACCACATCATAACCAACATACTCCAATGAATCACGTTTAGTAAATCCATTGTGAATATTATCAATTGTAAAGCCCCCGTTGCTATCTAATGAGATATCAATTGTTGTAACTTTACCAAATAGATTATGTAAATTACCCATTATTTCCTGATAGGCACCCACCAAAAACACTCCCAATAAATATGGGTTTTTGGCATTAAATTTAGGCAATTTTAATGATGGTTCATTACCTTGATAATCCATATAATTATTAATCTTGCCATCAGAGTCACAGGTAATATCCTCAATAACGCCACGCATACGTGGCTCTGTATCTAGCTGGGATAGTGGCATTACCGGAAATAGTTGTGAAATAGCCCAACTATCCGGCATAGATTGAAATACAGAAAAATTTGCAATAATCTTTTTAGCCAAATCTTCATCCAGATTATCATATAACTCACGATGTGAACGATGCAATGGATTTAAGCGCTTTATAATTTCTAGCTTTATATGAGAGAATAATTGCTCTGCCAATGCGCGCTTTTCTAGAGATAAATTACCCGCGGCAAAGCGGTGGTGTAAGCTTTCAATAGCTAAAACACTCGATGAATAAATTTCGTTTATAGGTAGTTTATCAAAGGAGTCTAACATATTATCCAGCTCAACCAAATCTTCATCATTGGTTTTACCAATATCCGGTACTTCTTCTCCTACTACGCTTTCCACTTCAACAATATCGGTTACAAATACCGCATGATGTGCGGTTACTGCACGCCCTGATTCACTAAATATCTGTGGCAATGGTAAATCATTTTTAATTGATACTTCTTTAACTTTGGACAAAATAGTTTCTGCATATTCGCTTAATGAATAATTCGTTGAATTAAAACTACGGGTACGACTACCTTCGTAGTCAACTGCCAGACCACCGCCAACATCAATTACTTTTATATTTATGCCAAGTTTACATAAACCCACATACACTTGTGCTAATTCATTAATATAGTGCTCTATATCCTTTAGATTGGCAATTTGTGAGCCCTGATGGCAATGAATCAGATGTAGGGATTTATGCATATCATTTTTGCGAAGAAGCTTAATTAATTCCAGCACTTGTGTTGTGCTTAAACCAAACTTGGACTTCTCCCCACCAGAATGTGCCCATTTACCAGCCAAGGTTAATGCCAAACGGCAACGCACCCCTAGTAATGGTTCAACATCCAACTCACGGGCAAGCTCTATAACATAATGTGCTTCCTGCATTTTTTCAATGACAATTGTAATATTGCGCCCGATTTTTCTAGCAATCAGTGCAGTTTTTATATATTCTTTATCTTTGTAACCATTACAAATAATAGCAGTTTTATTGTTTCTTACCTGTGATAACACAGCCAATAATTCTGGCTTACTGCCAGATTCCAGACCATTATTTGGTTTTGACTCAACGATACTTTCTAATACAGCACAATTTTGATTAACTTTAATTGGGTAAATCAAGGTATATTCGGCAGTATAATCTATTTTTTTACGAATAGTATTGAATGCCTTGGTAATACGCTCAACACGGTTTTTAACAATATCGGTAAATCTGAGTAATAGCGGCGTTTGTAGCTTGTACTCTTTTTTAGCGTAATCAATAATATCTACCAAGGGTACTGACTTATCTTTCAAATACCGGCACTGGCGTACAGTTATCTGTCCTTCTTTATTGATACAAAAATACCCATTTGCCCAGCCATCTATACAATAAAATTCACGTGATTTTTTATAATTCCATGGAGTTTCTTGTGCCATCTATTAACCTTTAAAAACGCTTTAAACTTATCGATTTCCTGCAAGGAGGCAGATTATATCACATGCAACATGCGCTGCTGCTAATGATGTAACTTCCGCATGATCATAGCTTGGAGCCACCTCTACTACATCAGCGCCGATGAGTTTGACACCACCCAAATTCCGGAGAATTGCCAAAGCCTGGGCAGAGCTTAATCCACCCGGTACCGGCGTTCCGGTACCCGGGGCAAATGACGGATCCAGGCAATCAATATCAAACGTAAGATATGTTAAATTATCACCTACTATGTCTTTTACCCTTGCAACTACATTTTGCCAGCCATGATCATGTACATACTGGGCATCAAGGATATTAGTGCCCATAAAATCATCATTCCAGGTCCGAATACCAATCTGTACTGATTTTGCCGGATCAATAATACTATTTTTAATAGCTTTATAAAACATAGTGCCATGATTGAGTGAGTATTCCTCATCATCAGCCCAGGTGTCACAGTGAGCATCAAAATGAATTATAGACAATTTTTTACCATACTTTTCTGCCATTGCCAATAATATCGGATAAGTAATATAGTGATCTCCACCAAAGGTAAGTGGAAATACATTATTGTCAATTATGTACTTAATATGATTTTGTATTGCATCCCTAACTGTCATAGGATTATGTGGATCGAGAAAGCAATCCCCGTAATCAACTACCGAAAGCCTGTCAAATGGATTAAAGCCCCATGGATAAGGTAATAATTCGGCTAACTGAACTGATGCTTCGCGAATAGCACGTGGCCCCAAACGTGCTCCGCTTCTATAAGTCACGGCAAGATCAAATGGGATGCCACTAATTGCAACATCGACATTGGTTAAATCTTTGGTATAGTTGCGGCGCATAAAACTGGTAACACCGGCATAAGTCATCTCAGCATTTGAGCCTTTTAATTCTTTGCGGGCAATTGCCGCATCCACTAGTATTGACATGGTATTCCTCTTAACAAGCATTATTGTATAGCCCCATATTAGCGGCGAATTATATCACAGTATTATTTTATATTCCAGATCATTCTACTGCATATTTTATCAGGCCCGCAACCTAAAAAAATCGGCGCCGTAAATTCCGTACAGTTATTTGGTTTAAATTTGGTTAGAATTAGAACAAGAATTAATCTTATTAGTTAAAAAAGATTGTACAATGTAACTTGTTGTAAAAGAGCAAGTAAAATTTTGGTGGCTTATAACCAGTTAGCTAATTGTTTTTCATCAATAATTTTTAAATGATAAATATCTGTTAGATTAGCTTTTAAATTTACCTGGATATTTATTAATTGCTCCTGGCGAAATAAAGTGATACATGGTTTACAATTTACCGTATATAGCTCCAACTGTTTGTCTAAGTCGGTTATCTTTATATTATCTATAGCAATTAATAAATCCCCTGCTGCTATTCCTGCATCGGCTGCCGCTGTTTTATCGTAAACATTGCCTACTTTATATCCCAGGTTTTCTTTTATAGCTTTAATACCCAAACTAAGTTTATTACTTTTTGGTAATTTATCAGACTCTTCAAGTATTCTCCCAGAATCAGTATAATTACCGGCAGATTTAGTTAGTTCAAGCCCATATGATTTAAATAGCTTTATAAGCGGAAGTTCTGCTGTTGTAGCAGTATAAGCCAAGATTTCGTAAGATAAATTACAGCCGGTATATTGTTTAATTAACTCTGATATTTCGGTTTCATTTATTCCACGCCCATCATTTAACCATTTATCATATAAACCCAGCAAAACATCATCAAGAGATTTTTCACCCTTAGTCTGACTACGAATGTGCAGGTCGAGACATAACCCGACCAAAGCACCTTTTACGTAATAGCTAGCTATACTATTTGGACTATTTTCATCCTGGCGGTAATATTTTACCCAGGCTGTGAGGCTACTATTAACTAAACTCTGCTTCGTCACTCCGGCATATTTATAAACACTATTAATATTATCCAAAATAATTTGTAAGTATCGGTTTTTATCAGTAAGCCCTGAACGATATAAAATTAGGTCATCATAATACGATGTAATCCCTTCAAACCACCATAGTAGATTAGTATAATTTTCTTTTTGTAAGTCATATGGATTAAAGATCTGTGGTTTAATCCTCTTTACATTCCATAAATGAAAATATTCATGGCTAATTAGAGCTAGTAATTTTAAGTAATCATCATTAATTTTATCCATATGGTAGGTTGGCACTGAATGGTATGGTGCCATCAATGCAGTAGAGTTTCTATGCTCAAGCCCGGTATAAATTTCCCCACCTAAATATAACAAGAATGTGTAATGCGCAAATGGTACTATCCCGCCAAACATGTCAATCTGAGTTTCACAAATTTTTGTTACATCTTTAATTAACCTTTTGCTGTTAAAATTTTCTGCTATAGTCCCACTTAAGACAATCTGATGTGCTACATCTTTTACTGTAAAGGATAAACACATAAACTCTCCCAACTCAAAAGGAGAATCAATTAGTTCATCATAATTAGTAGCTAAATATTTATTATCTTTAATATTTAAGCCAGTAGCTATATTCCAGGTTCTGGGTAAATTATTAAACTGAATGATATGCTCTGATTGTTCATAGCCAACAAGATATAAACATAAACTAGTAGCATTAAAGTACCCGCGTTTATTATCCAGGTAGGAAGTTCTAATACCAAAATCCAGTGCATAAACCTCATATTCAATCTCTATCCCAAAATTTGGTTTATAGCCCTTTATCTGCCAGGAGTTTTTATCAGTTTGCTCACATTCAATATTTTTGCCTTTTTGACAAGCGTTAATGCTGATAATATTTTTGCTAAATTCCCGGATCATATAGCTACCAGGAATCCAGGCAGGTAACTTCACTATGGACTGTGCTTCCTTGGGTGTGAATTGAAGCAACACTTTATAGATATGGCTATTTTGCAACAACGATATTGTATATTTTATCATGCTAACTTTTAGTTACCCTCATCTTCAGGTTCAAATTTAAATGGTTTAGCATTTGGATTAAACTTAAATTGTCCGCTCTTTGAATCACATGTTTGTCCTGTATGAACTATAACAGCATGTTCTTTATCATTGCAGCTTGGTGTGCTTTGAGAACTTGACGTGGTGACAGGAGCTGGTTCCTGGGCTTTGGGTTGAATAGGACCTCCGCTTGAATCTCCGGTCAGATCAAGATATCCCCATGGTTTAGAACCTGTTATGTAATAATTATACTTAGAGCAACCATCTGCATAATCAAAACCAGTACCATTCTTAACCTTTTCAGATTCACAAAAAACCTTATCATTAAAATATGGCATTCCATCACTAGATAAAATACCATTCACTATAATTGTCCATAGATCTTCACCATTATTATTTTTCGTAATACTCCATTCCACTTGAGAAGTACCAAGGTGTAGCGGTCCAGCTGCGGAATAAAGACTCCCACCAGCAGTCACTTTCGTCTGATGTTGTGCGACTACCCCAGCAGTCGTATTAAGTATATATTTAATATATTTACGATTAGTATATTTACGATTAGTATATTTATCTTGTAATCTCCAGGCAAATATACAATTTTGAAGAGGATAGAGTGTTGGTTGTATAGGTTCTCCTGTCTCAGGAGCTTTATCTAATACTACCGTTAGATAACATTTTCCAATCTGTTCTATAGCTTCGCTACTTACAGGTAGATATAGCAGCACAAGTATACTGCATAAAAAATAGTTAAATTTACATTTCATGTTAATTACTTTATCTATTTATTATTCATGTATATATATACAATCATCACCTTTATTGGGCGCAGCTTTAATACTTGTTACTAATTTATTAATCTGTTATTTTTTGGCTCAAGCTCAAAGGAATTTGTAGCACAATCCACACTTCCGCTAGGTAATTTATATATTACCTTGCTACATACATACCAATCATATGCTGCTTTTTTCAGCGTCAGATACACAGCACTTCGACCATTCCCATACCGGTATACGCACTGAGGACTTCCGATACTATTGGTCTGATACAGATATTTATCTTCAAACGGCACCTTATCTTTCCCTACAACGCCCACAGCATGTTCAGGCCACTTTACAAGGGGTATTTCTAAAGGGCTATTATCAATGCCAAACCTTTCAGCGTCTACCATCCATTTAAAACCATCCTTACCTTCCAATGGTGTTTTTACGTCATACTTTTCTGGGACATCCGGGCATTGTATATGTATAGCTTGTGCAAAGCCAACATATAAAGTAAATACTGCAGAAGCAACTGTTAATTTTTTCATAAACATTTCCGTGATTTTAATAAATTATATATAATTAAATGGTAGGGTGTGACAGGATCGAACTGTCGACCGACGGATTAAGAGTCCGCTGCTCTACCAACTGAGCTAACACCCCTCTTTGTATCCTGGACTTTGTCACTCCTTATAAATTGCTCCTTATGTAGTTATCTACACTGCGTCGCAATTTATTACGTCATTTCGTGTCCAGAATCCAAATGCTTTGAATTTAAACTTACAGAAGTACAAATTATATCATAGAAAACTGGCGCACCCAACAAGAATCGAACTTGTGACCTTCAGCTTCGGAAACTGACACTCTATCCAACTGAGCTATGGGTGCAATATAGATCTCCGGGCCAAGCCCTAAGATGACAAAGTTTAATTGCCGGAAACAGTTATATTATTAGAAGTTGCGGATTGAACCGATGAACTGGTGCTATTAATAATAAAAGCCAGATTAAAATTAGCTCCACCAACTCCTGAGGTATAAACGATAGTTACCGGGCAACTAAATGTCCCAGCACCTGCAGTACTTACGCTTGTCTGGCACGCACCAAATGCAGTATTAAAAGCACCATTGGTTGTAATTGCCGTTGGTAATGGATTTGGTGTATATCCAAGAGATACTCCAGGTGCGCTATTGGTATTATAGTTAATGGTAATAACACATGACTCTCCGGTTGCAGTAAAATTACCACAATTACCACTGGTAACACTTGCCGAGATAGTTGGATTATTACCACTACTTCCTACACCACTACAGGCATACAGTCCAACTGCCACCACACATGATAAAGCTAAAATTTTATTCATTTTTTCTCCCAAGATTTACAAGAACGTAATTATAGCATAACAAACAGAATATCATTGTGCTATGCTATAACAACATTTATAAATTTAAAAGTTAAACTGACCGCCAAACATCAACATACCAGGGTTAGGGCCTGTTACTACTGAATACTCAAAATTTAAAGACCAGGTTTTTGAAAAATTAAATTGAGTTCCTGCTGCAATAAATAATCCTACATTTGAATTAGAAGCATCGCTACACCACGGGCAAATCCCCTCCCATGAGTGATAAGTATTGCTACCGACGCCTAGCTTACCATATAATGCAAAAACAGAGGCTAAAGGCAATACCCCTTTTGCCGCGGCATCTAACCTGGTATAACCGACAAAAGGTGCGGCATCCGGCATGGTAAAGCCTAAGTTATGCATAATACCTCCTTCAACCCCAAGATAATCATTAAACATATAACCGCCATTAACATTAACCCCAATACCATCCCATGTAGTAGGATAACCAACATTAAGATCTATATAAGCTTGTCCTACGGCCATCGACATAAGCCCGGCTGATAAAACAAACAATCGCATTTTCATAAAAAATCATCCTTTTTAATTATTAAATTAGCCTTAATGCATTAATTTTCAGCAACGCATAAAAAACTATTATTATAGCATGTTATTCAACAAAAGAATAGCCCAATTATGCTATAATAAGAGTTTGCGCGTAAGTAGCTTAGGAAGTGTTTGTACTAATGAATAAATTAAAAACTTATATTTTTGCCGGATTATTGGTTTGGTTGCCAATCGGGCTGACTATATGGTCTATCAACCTGGTTATACACCTGGTTGATTCAATTATACCGACTGAATTAACCCGGCATATATTTGGCGCTTATATTCCAGGTATCGGAATTTTAGTAGCATTGGTAATATTGCTTCTAACCGGGATAATAGCAACCAACTTTTTGGGCCAAAAATTATTACAATTATGGGACAAATTATGGATGCATATCCCGATTGTAAAATCTATCTATAAGGGAATCAAACAGGTAAGTGACACCTTGCTATCGAGTAAGGGCAACGCATTTCGCCGTGCTATTTTGATCAAATTTCCAAACACCGAATCATGGACTATTGCTTTTATCACCGGGACGCCTAGTAAAAATATTCTTGGTGATGTTTCCACTGATTACATTAATGTGTATGTGCCAACTACCCCTAACCCAACTTCAGGATATTTTGTTATTGTACATAGAAACGATACTAAAGAGTTAAACATGACTGTCGACCAGGCATTACGTTATGTAATCTCAATGGGTGCAGTTGACCCAAGTAAAAAACAAGAAAGTTGAAAGAGAAATATGCAAAGAACAGACTACGCAGGATTAATTACTGAAAACTATATTGGACAAGAAGTTATCATCAATGGCTGGGTACATAGAAGGCGTGATTTAGGTGGTTTAATATTTTTAGATGTGCGCGATCGTGAGGGATTGGTACAAGTAGTCATAGAGCCTGAAAGCTCATGCTTTAATGATGCAAACTTAATTAAACATGAGTATGTAGTTAGTGTAACCGGAAACGTACGTCAACGTCCAAATCCAAATAAAGATATGAAAACCGGGCAGGTTGAAATAACTGCTTCCAGCATCAAGATACTAAATACAGCAATACCAACTCCAATTTTAATTGATGATGAAACTACTTCGGAAACTAATCGTTTAACACATCGTATTATTGATTTGCGAAGCCATAAAATGCAGCATAATTTAAAGCTACGTTATAAACTTGCTCTCGAAGTACGCAAATTTTTAGATACTCTGGGGTTTATAGACATTGAAACTCCTTTTTTAACTCGCTCTACCCCGGAAGGTGCTCGCGATTTTTTAGTACCATCCAGAGCCAATAAAGGCTACTTTTATGCCCTGCCCCAATCGCCACAACTATTTAAACAATTACTAATGGTAGCTGGGTTTGATCGTTATTACCAAATTGTAAAATGCTTTAGAGATGAGGATTTGCGTGCTGACAGACAGCCTGAATTTACCCAGATTGATATTGAAACTTCATTTCTTAGCGAAGCAGAGATTATGAATATGGCTGAGGATATGGTAAAGCAGGCTTTTAAAAATATTTTAGATGTCACATTACCCAAATTCCCGATTATAACTTACACTGAAGCTATGCATAAATATGGTTCGGATAAACCTGATCTACGTATACCATTAGAATTTATTGATTTAACCACGCAGCTTAAAAATAGCAGTTTTAAAGTATTTAATACTGCTGCCAATATGCCAAATGGCCGGATTGTGGCATTAAAGTTGCCAGCTAATGTGAGCTTGTCACGTAAAGAGATTGATGAATATACCAAATTTGTCGGAATTTATGGTGCGCGTGGTCTGGCATATCTAAAGGTAAATGATGTTACCCAAATTAATGAAAATGGTTTACAGTCGCCTATAGTTAAATTTTTAACTGAAGATGAATTAAAAACAATTATTTCTGTAACAAGTGCTGTTAATGGTGAAACATTATTATTTGGAGCTGACAGCATAAAAGTTGTTAATGAGGCTATGGGTGCCTTACGCCTAAAACTTGGTCATGAGAGAGGTTTGGCTACTAAGGACTGGAAGCCTTTATGGGTTGTTGATTTCCCGATGTTTGAATATGATGAAGATGCTAAACGCTATGTAGCCTGTCATCATCCATTCACTTCTCCGAAAGAAGAGCATATGGATATGTTAAACACTAACCCGGGGCAATGCCTGGCCAGAGCTTATGATATGGTAATAAATGGCTGGGAAGCAGGCGGCGGTTCGATTAGGATTTATAAACAGGATATCCAATCAAAGGTATTTGATGCATTGGGAATTTCTAAAGAAGAAGCACAAAATAAGTTTGGTTTCTTGCTAGATAACCTGCAATACGGCGCCCCGCCACATGGCGGCATTGCTTTTGGCCTGGACCGTCTGGCTACTCTTATGTGTAATGCCGAATCTATCCGTGATGTAATTGCGTTTCCCAAGACCACAACCGGACAATGTTTACTTACTAATGCCCCTAATATTGTTGATAATAAACAATTGGCAGAGGTTGGAGTTCAAATTTTAAAAAATGTATAAAAATGATAAAAAAAATACTTATCTTAACTATAATTGGCATATCTATCGTTGCCTGTGCAAATAATCCTCTTCGTTCATATAAAGATGATAGCGATAGAACTCTTAATAACATCTCGGCTAACCCCACAGATACTGCCGTATATGGTAGTTCTGATATTATTTATTATATGGAAGATGGGCTCTACCAGCGTATGCTAACCAAATATGATGCCTCAAACTCTCAGCTGGCAAAAGCCCAAAAAGCAGTTGATGATTGGGTAAATAGCTGGTCTAATACTACCAGCGGAAGAATTAGTGATAGCATGACTCAAATGCTGGTTAATGACAGCGCAGTAGATTATCAACCCAAGGGGTATGAAAAAACCGCCATGAGCAGCTATAGAGCTCTAAATCATATTGATGTGAATAACTGGGAAAATGCCCGTATTGAAATTAAAAAAATGTATCAAACCGAAGTTGCTATACAAAATTATAACCAAGCCCTTTATATGCAAACTCAGGCTGATACTGCAAGCTACCAGTCAGATCCACAAAAAAATAGCCTCTATCAGCAAATCAGGAGCAAATATAATTTTGCTCCAGTTGACAACCCTGCTGTATTAGCACTTAAAAATAGCTATCAAACCGCATTTAGCCATTATCTGGCTGGTTTTGTATTTGAGGCACTTGGTGAACCAAGCTTATCTCGCCCCGGCTATGTTAATGCTAGTATGTTAAACCCGCATAACGGATTAAGTCCCAAAAGTATCGCTAATCTTGATAACGGCAAGACAAAAAAAACTGGATATACCAATTTACTTATAATTGAGGAAGTTGGGCATGCACCACAATTCAAATCCAAACAAATTCCATTGATATTTAATTATAATAGCAGCAAGTCTGCTCAGACATGTGTAAACAATATAAACTTATTCTTTCCGGAATTGGTACCTGATCCGGATGGAAAAACCAGCTATAATTACTCTATTGATGATAAAAGTCAGCAACAGGAATTGTATACGGATTATAATTTAATGGCTGCACGTTACTTACATGACCAAATACCACATATGATTGCACGCAATATCGCCGCTGCAGTGAGAAACATTTCTGCCTCACAAGCAAGCTGTAATGCTGCCCAAGATGATTGGGGAACTGCACTAAGCATAGCCGCTTCAATTGGCGGATTTTTATTGGATCACGCCGATGAGCGTACTTGGGTATTATTACCATCAAGAGTATACTTAAACCGCGTTCAATTGCCTTATGGTGAACATACTGTACGGCTAAATGTTAATGGACAGGAGTATTCTAAAGTTGTAAAACTTAATGCACCATACCAGATTCTGGATATGCGTGTTTTACAAAATAGAGTATTTTTTATGAACCAGCAATAAATTAATTTGAAATTTGATCAAAGTTGTTATCCTCACGCATGCGGGGATCCAGATTGTATATAACAAGTCGCTGTTTTTTATGTAAAGGAAAATAATATAATGATAATCAAAACAGTAAAAAAATTTGTAGCTCCCTTTCTTTTACTTGGCATACTTGCCGGATGTGCTACTGAAAAAATTAAAGATCATGTTGAAATCATTGGTGATTCAATGGGTGATGTAGAAATTAAGGATTTACGCTCAATGCGTATCAACGATTTATTGATGGCTCAGGGATCATTTTTTAATACAGGTAAAAAACCAGTACAAGGATACTATAGATGTAAGTTTTTAGATACTCAAGATTTCCAGGTTGGTGAGGACCAGACATGGCAATTACTTACAATTTATCCAAACCAGACACAAAAATTTAAATGCCAGTCAACTCATTTAGAAGCGACAAACTTTAAAATTGAGTTTTCTAATAACGCAAAAAATGTTACAGTTTACCATTAAGAAAGACCATTAATTATGCAAAAAATACTTACTAAATCTACATTAGCTCGTTTTGTTGGAACTGGATTATTTTTATCCGCTGTTTCATGTAGCAGTTTTTCTCCAACAGCTTCATATGTAGATCCTAATGCGGTAAATAACCTGACTACCGGCTTTACTATGACCGATTTACAAATGGTGAGCCAATCTATGGCTGATAGCCTGATTGCATCCGGCAAATTAAATCGTAACTGTAAAACATATACCGTCTCTAAAGTAGCTAACAAAACTGATCAATATATTGATACCGAGACTATTACGCAAAGCATTGTAAACCGTTTGGGTAACTCAAGTGCAGTAAAATCTACTTATGTAGTATCAGCTGCCGAAATGCAAAACCAAACCGATGAGCTAGACCGGCAAAACCAAAGCGGTCTATACAAGAAAAGTACAACAGCAAAAAGCGGTAATATGAAAGGTGCTGAATGCCGTATTGATGGTTTTGTTAATAGCATAAATACATCTAATGCCGGAACTAAAACCGAAATGGTACAATACCAGTATAATATGAAGCTGATTAATGTGGAAGCCGGTGAAATGGTTTGGTCTAATGAGAAGCCTATTGCCAAGATGATGCAACATTAATTTACTGCTATATATACACCTTTCATAGCATCGTCATACGCCAAAAGTCGCAAGGCTCATGTACTAATAGTACATTGAGCTTGCTTTATCTTGACTATTCCTTGCTCTGAAAACGTAGCGAAGCGGAGTTTCTGCGTGATTAGGCAAGATTATGAATGAGCTAACTCAGCTAAAGCATTTAGTAGCAGTAATTATTAGGGATAAAAAGATATGGATATATTATTAATAATTAAAACAGTAGCTATTATTTTAAGCATATTGGTTCTTATTTTATTCTTTTACCATAAGCATAGCGAACACTTAAACCCGCTTTCGCAAATTAAAATTGCCTTTATCGGATTAGTATCCAATTTCCTGGATACTATAGGTATTGGTAGCTTTGCCGTTATTGTAGCTATGCGTAGCCTTTTAGGTGTTATGCCTGATGATGTACGATTAATTGGTACAATGAATATTCAGGCCATGGTAACTGCCCTGATCCAGGCACTAATTTTTCTACATTTTGTGCCTCTGAATATTGTTACATTAATCGTAGCAATTATCATGATCTCATTAGGTGGTTTCTTATCCGGACTAATTGCGGTTAGAATAGATAAAAAAATAGTCCATATGGTTATGCTAATTGCATTTATCATTACCGGGATTTTGCTATTTTTATCTCAATTAAACATACTGGAGATTGGTGGTTCAGGTACCGCAATTCGTGGAATGCGTTTGGTTATATTTGCGATATTTATGCTAGTATCGGGGACGTTACCAGCCTTTGGGGTTGGGTATTATTCACTGATTAAAGCCAGTATTTTTCTCTTTGGAGTAAATCCGATAGTTGCTTTCCCTATTATGGCAAGTGCCAGTGCATTCCAAATGCCGGTTACTTCAGTTACATTTATAACAAAAGCCAAATTCTATTTTAAAAGCACCATAATACTTGCGATATTTGGTACGCTTGGGGTATTGATGGCGGTACCAATTATTACATCAGTAAATACCTATACTTTAAAGTGGATTTTATTAGGTATTGTAATATATAATATAATTATTTTAGCCAGAAAAAAACAAGGTCATTAATTATGCGTAAAATTTTATTCTCATGTATATTTGTTAATTGCGTTCATGCCGCAATCCCTACAATGGCAGTTCCAAATCTGGTATATAATAAAGTGAGCCTAAATCCAGGCTCTATGTATACTTCGGATGCGGCTGAAGCCTCTGCCCGGCCAAATCCGGATATGAGTACAATTGCCAAAGGGGTAAAATTTAAGCTACCCGGCTTTAATGCAGATGTGCGCGGAGCTATTATTAATACGGGCAGGTTTAGAGTAGTAAAAATGCCCAAACAAGATACTATCTGGAGAGGTAATCTTCAAACAGTACTAAATCTAGTAAAATCTACCCCTACTGTGACCTCTCCTAAAACGGATGATACATCAGAGAAATCAGATGCTAATGATTCGGTAGCCGCAACACCTAAAAAAGGAATGCCGGATTATATTTTATTAGGTCAGGTATCGGCAATTAGCACCAATGAAGACACTAATCCGGTTAAGGAGACTGATAAATATACTAATCAATATAATATTGATATTTCAGTTGAGTATAAATTGGTAAAAACCAGCGACAATTCTATCATGTCATCATTTACAGCATATGCGCATGCAAGTGATGTAAAGATCCTAACTAATAATGCGGTAAATCAAAGGTTTAATCATAATATACCCCTACTAATCCAGAGCGCCTCAAAAAGCCTGGGAGAAGATGTAGTAAAACAGCTATCCGATCAGTTTAATATATCCAGCGAAAATTACAATAATGGATCCAAAGTGATTACTGACGTAAAGATATATAAATAAATATCGCACCATCTTAATTATAACAAAAAAGATCCTCATATTTTGAGGATCTTTTTATATTGTGCAATTATTTTTGAAGAAGTTTATTTAACCCATATATCCTGAATACTTGAAAAGTTATTACTTCCGCAAATATTTTGTACCTTATACAAGTAACCATTTGGTGCAGGAGGAGGAGCACCTACTGCATCTTTGTAAACTGGCTTGTTAGGGCTACCTGCCACCGGATTAAAAGTCTTTGAACTATTATAATTCATAAGCTTAACCTCAGTTACCTCGGGAAAAGCCGTACTATCTACGGTAATATTTACATCTTTTGAGACAGGATCATAGCTAGCTTCATAAGTAACTGGCGCAGGACATACAACAGGTGGAGGAGTATCACCAAAATTAAATGAAACAAGTATACCATCATGGTCCGATTTATTTTGTCCATCACCATCTGCAGGATCCCACATTATATAAGCTTTTGCTAATCCATCTAGGGTAAGATCTCTGTAAAAAGCAAAATCAATTACTCTTCCACCATTATAAGGTGGACGGTTATTAACATAATCAGTTTTTTCTACACGTTTCAAGCCAGCCGTAGTAAACACTGTATTTGCTATATCATCACCTTGAGGACCAGGGGAATCAATGTTATTTAAATCACCTGTAAAAATCACAGGTGCTCCGCCGGCAAAAGCATTGATTTGATTAGCTATATCTCTTGAATCTTTTCGGTGAGCAGCCCAATCTACAGTTTGCCCTGGTAGTTCTGGCTCTGTAGTTTTCTTACATCCACGACTTTCGCCCCACGGAACACAATAATGTGTAGTTGCTATAACTACTACTTTACCACTACTATTATTCCTAAATTTACTCATGGTCGCAATACGCTGCCCTGATCTACTAAAGCCAGGCAAAATTGAATCATATGTTATGTCCATCTGCATACGTCCTAGCTCTGTCCATCCAGTCAAAGAATCTTTTTTGTAATAAATAACAGCGTCTCCATTTGGGCCGGCCATCGCGTAAGATAAGCCTAGATTACCCCAATAAGGATCTATTAAGGTTAGACTACCGCCATCATCTTCTTGAGTTGTGACAAAATCAGGTTGATTTCTTGAAATGTACCTAAAATAATTAAATCCAGCACCATTAAATGCTTTTTGACCCGGATTTAATCCTCTCCATGCTTCAACATTTATATCTAATAATTTTATATCAGCTGCCTGAGCAGAATTAAAAATACCAAGCAAAATAAAGAACGTTGTGGAAAGAAATTTTGAAAATTTAAGCATAAGGTCATCCTTTCGTAGAGTTAATTGATCTTAACTTAAGTGTAACCCTAAAAAATGTAGCACAGGATACCACATTTTGTAGACGAAACTTTTAGTTAATTGGAGGAATTATAACATGAATTATTGGCAATAAGCAATAGCATAGCTCACATTCCTTGTGCTGGAATGAATTTAAATGATAAACCTCCCGGACAAAAACAGGAATTTTATGTTATATCTGGATATATTTTTAGTGAATTATCCCATAATAATAAACAGCATATGGAAAGCCTATTGTTTATACAGTTCAATAGACTTATCCATCCATGTAGTTATTATACATAAGCTACAGAAAAATAACATACGGAATTTCGGTAGTGTAATATCTAGCATTCGCCGGCATCGTATGCCACAACTTTTGCACCTTTAGGAGTTCCGCCGGTAATTTTAGCGCCTTCCTGTAAATAAATTATTCCCTTGCCGCTTTTAACTATAATATTTTTTACTGTTGTTTTGCCACTTAAACAAATCTTTTCAAGATCATAACGGCTTGGTCCTGGCATAAGGATAGTGTCCACCTTTGAATCAGTCAGAAGTACTGGCCCATGAGCAGTAATTTTTTTAAATTCACTACCAGATGCTGTCGTAGGTCCATTTATAATTAAATCATTTATTTTAAAATTTTGCCCATTTAGCGGACCATTAATAGTTAATGTATTAGCAATACTTGTGCCCTCTAATTTTAATGGGCCATTTACAACCATTTGCTTACTTATACGTCCTTTCTCACATGAGGTAGGCCCGTTAAAACTATTGCCATCTTTTGATGGTGAAGTACAAATATCAGCATAGCTCATAGAAGATGCTAATGTACAAATTACTGCTACATATCTTAATTTCATAATAATCTCCAAAAATTCATCTTAAATTTTAATCAACTCTTCTCTACCTAAACGTAGATGCATGCATTGTACCACATTTTTTTAAAATTATTAGACGAATTAGGCAATATTCCCCAAAGCTTTTTTCATGTTTATAAATTCGGATATCAATCCTGCACATAATTGCGGATCCTCCAATGGTGGGACATGGCCTATATGACTAAATATCTTTATCTGTAATTCGGTTACACCTCTTTCCATAAGAAAATTTTTATATATATTGTAATTAATAAAACCATCCTGTTTTCCCAAAACATATATAAAAGGTAGACCAGATTTTTTTAAAAGTTCTGGTTCATCTAGCCATGGCTGGGTATTCATATATTGACTAAATACCTTACGACAGTTGCCATCAGTACGGTTGATATCATACTTCATTTGTTCAAAGGCTTCTTTATTTAAGGGTGATACATTTGCTGCAGCTATCGCATTTATCTCATCTTCATTTAGATCTTTATTAAACAAAAACCCAAGAGTTTCAGTTGGATAATGTAAGTCAAATAATTTTTGTCTGCTATTAGCATTTACGCTACCCATAAATACTAGCCCCCTAAGATTTGTCAGGGAAGCAGCAGCTCGAATTGCCATATTTCCCCCCACGCTATCGCCAACTATAAAAAACTCTTTGAGATCTAATCGATCTACAAATTGAGTTAGAAGTGTAGTAAATCCTTCAAAACTATAGTACCAGGAGTATTTAGTAATATCAACATGAGCAGATTGCCCATGACCTGGCAAATCTAAGGCGATGACATTAAAATCGTCTTTTAATAATTCACAAACAGACCCAAAAGATGCAGCTGATGAATTAAACGAGTGTAAAAATAGAATTGTCGTATTTTTATCTCTTGAACTAAGTTTATAGTGCAAGTTACCAAATTCGAATTCCATATAAGCAGAGTTCATTTATAACATCCTTTCTAAAATATAGCGATATTTTAGAATATATATAGATAATTTACTATCCGTATTAAATACGGAAGACTATAACCCTATAAACCCATGTAAAGTAGCCGAAATCTGGTAAAATATTGCACAATATTTTTAAATTTTAAAGACTTCCTATAATGCCTACAAACACACTTACTCAAAAGTCCAACTACCTACATATACTAAGCTCGTATTTATTGTTATTTGTGCTTGGGTTTATCTGGGGAATACAATTTCTTGCTAACAAAATTGCCCTACGTACTCTACCGGTAATGACCACAGCTACCCTACGCGCTTTAGTTGGAACAGTTGCCATAGCAATCTTATCTCTTATGTTTAGTAAAACCTCAAAAAATCCATCACTTGCAAAGAAACAGCTTTGGTGCAAATATATTATTATCAGTATATTTGATGTCGTAATACCTTTTTACTTAATGAATTTAGGACAACAGCTAGTTAGTAGTGGTATGGCATCCATTGTGCTTAGTACTGCATCAATATTTGTACTATTTTTATCCGGAATTTTTTTGTCAGGAAAACATTGGAATCTGCCAATGATAGTAAGTGTCATAACCGGTTTTATCGGAATCATAATTTTGATGCTGCCGGGGGATCATACCGGATCTAGCTTCCAGGGTGATTTATTCCTGCTTGGCGCATCTTTATCATTTGCCGTTGCAGTAATTTTATTAAAAACACTTCCTGTAGAGAATCAGATAAAATCAATTCGCAACATTTTGTTTAGCGCTTCTATAATAATGATTATACCAACTTGCATCATAGACAAGCCATGGCTGCTTACCTACAATTCTTCAGCAATATTATCAATTTGCTTTTTAGGAATGATATGCTCAGGACTGGCATATCTGATTTATCTAAAACTTGTTCATATGGTTAACCCAACATTTGCATCATTATGTGGCTACTTGACTCCGGTAGTTGGTGTAATACTGGGGGTTATATATGAAAATGAAACTATTAATACACATGAATTAGTAGCTTTGGTTATAGTGTTTATCTCCCTACTAATTAGTCAATTGCCCCAAATTATCTCTAGAAGGTAAGTTATGTATAAATTATTAAAACCTATTTTATTTTTATTACCACCGGAATTAGCTCATACTATTACACTAAAATTTTTAGGCCTCTTATATAAAACCCGGTTACTCAATTTTGTTTTTAACACTGTTAATACGTGCCACCCTACTCAAGTATTTGGACTTAGTTTTGGTAACCCGGTAGGCATTGCAGCCGGATTGGACAAAAACGGAGACTATATTGACTGCCTAGCAGCACTAGGAGTCGGTTTTATTGAAATTGGAGCAGTAACTCCTAAGCCACAACAAGGAAATTTAAAACCAAGGTTATTCAGGCTTAAAGAAGACAATGCCATAATAAACCGGATGGGGTTTAATAACAAAGGTGTTGATTATCTGGTTGAAAATTTAAAAAGAAAAACAACCACGTGTATTATTGGGGTTAATCTAGGCAAGAATAAACAAACGCCCCTAGAAAATGCTAAAGACGATTATATCACCTGTATGGAAAAAGTTTATCCATATGCAGATTTTATTACTATAAACATTTCTTCCCCTAATACGCCTGATTTAAGAAAACTGCAAGGCCCTAATTATCTATCAGATTTACTATCTTCTGTTTTAGCCAGGCGGGATCAGTTAAATCTAGTGCATGGCAAGAGAGTGCCCGTATTGGTAAAGATATCCCCCGATATAATTGAACCTGAACTTGCAGGCATAGTAAAAATTTTAAATGATTTAAAAATTGATGGGATTATAGCAACCAATACAACCATATCCAGACCAAATTTAAAGAGCCTAAAATTATCCCATGAATCCGGTGGTTTAAGCGGCAAACCAATTAAAGAGCAAAGCTTTAAAATACTCAAGACCATAAATAACTATGAGTTTAATCATTTAGGCATAATATCCTGCGGCGGGATAGATTCAGAGATGGAGGCAATGCGTAGATTTAAATCTGGTGCAACCTTAATACAAATATACACCGGACTAATCTATGAAGGACCCGGGTTACTCACCCGGTGTATAAAAAAGTATAAAACTCACTAATGATCCTTATTCACCTTAGTTTGTTCTAAAATTTTAATTAAATAATGATAACTAATCCGTTCTTGCTCCAGACGTATATATTCTCCCAGCTCATTATTTAAAAGCATCCGATATAATTCCTGCTCTTTGGAGGTTAAATGCTGTAACTGTGCCGTACAACGAGTATGTATTGGTTCGCAAACCCACAAATCTTTACATAAATTTAATGTAGATATATCCATTAAAATTGATTTTACTTGAAAATAATAACTACGAAGTTGTGATAATATAGCAAAACCATGTGTATCAATATCACCCCAGTAAATAATTTCCTTATTTTCAAACCAGGGAATATTTTTCAACATCTCTATTCCATATCCCAAACCAAAAATAATAATAGACTGATCCATCTTCGGAAAACTTAAACCATTTATCTTATTTTCTGTAATAAAAATCCTGTCACACGGAATATTTAATTTAATGAATTCACCAAGTGGAATTGTATAATCAGTAATCTGTTTATGCCAAACATATGCATTGGCAACCAAACTATCATCTAAAATACGAAAGCGGATTGTCGGTTCAATATATTTTAAGCCAAAACGTCTCTCAAATTCATTCCGCTTACCTATATTATTTTCTGTTGCTAATGATCCAACTAGTAGCAACTCATTGAGCAACAATGTCAAAATGCTCTTATGCTGTTCGATAAATTTACTATCTATACCAGTAATTTCCAATTCACGAATATATTTGTTTGGTCTTGAGTGCTCTAAAAAATAATCACATACCTTTAATAAACCTGACCATTTTTTTTGATATTCAAGAATTTTATGTGAATGTTCAATTAACCATACACGAAGTCTTGGTTGCTTATTAATAATATATCTAAAAGTTTGGTTAAATAATTTATATTCGCGCTCTTTGCCGACAAAATGTAAGTAATCATTAAGTGTGGTAAAACATATCAGTCTAGGTAGACGTTGTAATCCAAACTGACGATGATTAATTTCTTTAAATATAATCTTTATATTATATAATTTACAACTTTCGATAAACCGCTGAACTTCAGACTTAATTTGTATAAAATTATTCGTTAGTGCACGTGAGCTGAGCATAGGCAAATTTATATGTAACGGAAATAAAGTTTCTCCACATGTTATTTCACGAAAAATAATTTGATTATCCCATAATTTTTGGGCTTGCTGTAGCAATGATTTTAACTCAAACATGTATCTAAATTTACTTTATAGTATATCCTATTGATGAGTAGCTTTAATTTCCAACACAGGCATTGCTTTATCTATAGCAATAAGCGGTTCCGTAGGAACAATAGTTTCTTCTATAAAAGCAGTAGAGCCATTTGGATAGCTATTATGCATATTCTGCTGCTGTTTTTTATATTCAGCAATAGTCAGATTATGTACTTCAGAATTTTTACTATTAGTATTATGTACAAAATGTACCGCATTAATATAATCTTCAATAATGCGGATTTTTTGTAACGGGGTTATTATCAACAGCTGTAAATGCAGACGCTTAAATAACTCTAAACCATAACGTGTACTTTCATCTGAACCCTTGCCAAATGCTTCATCAATAACGACAAATCTAAATGAGCGTGCCATACCACTTTCCAAACCAAATTGATAAACCAATGCTGAGGCTAGAATTGTATAAGCCAATTTTTCTTTCTGCCCACCTGACTTACCGGAAGAGTCAAAGTAAAACTCTTTTTCTACATTATCTTCAATAAAGCGCTCACTTGCCGAAAAAGTGAACCAATTCCGTACATCGGTAACCTTCTGGGTCCAACGCTTATCTACTTCAATCAAATCCGGTCGACCTCTAAATCTATCAATCAATTCTTTAATTTGTTTAAATTTTTCTTCATTGTAGTAAGTATTTTCACCGCTACCTTCTATTGTACTACTCAAACAATTTCTTAACTTCTCTTTAAAATCACGAATTTCAACATCAAAAGAAGCATCAGCTAATAATACAATGTAAGTACCTGCATTATATTCAATGTCACTTAAAGATTTATTAATCATTGCAATTTTATCTTTTATGGCATTTTCTTCTCTTTTAAGCTGGTTCTGGAATAGTACAATACTATTAATTGTACCTTCATTTAATAATTTTTTAAAGCGTAACTCATGACGAGGCAAATCATCCAACTCCAGCTGGTGTAACATCAATATATATTCTGGTATCGCTTCTAAGCTAATATCTACTTCCGAGGTCTCAGCTGGATATTTTGTTTTATATATTTGCATTTTGCTTGTAACATTAGTATTTAAACTATTCTTATCTCTATTCCCTTTACTTATTTCTGCATTCAGGTGCTTACGTAAGTTATCCTTTGAATCATTTATATTCTTAGTAGTTAATACTTTATCTTTTAATTTTTCGTTTCTGATTTTATCTAAAATCGGGAATACCTGCTCTTGCTGCCCCTGGTCTATACCATCTAAACACTCTTTCAACGCAAATAGACTATTATGTGTATTTTCTATATGAACTTTAAGACCACCTCCGCGATCTTTTTCATCATTAAATTTTTCTTTTTCAGCGTTTAATGTACTACGTAATTCTTGTAACTTATCACGCAAATCCTGCAAAATATTTGAACTTGATTCTATTAGAGCTTTTTCTGAAAGTTTTCCATCAATTTGTTTAGCAACAGCTTGCCAGTTTATTTCATTAAAATCACTAAACTGTATCAAATCACGACAAATATCACGTCGATTTAACATTACCGTATTTTTTTGATTTAATCCAAGTAGGTCTTCTGTAAATTTACTTATCTTACGTTGCAAACCACTTAATTGATATTCTAAAACTTTAATCTTATCTTTATTATCCCAACCTAAAATATAATGGCTGGCATCACTTAATGCATAGCGATCATCTTTTTCATGGCGTTGTCCCGCTGATTTAATCTGGCCACTCTTAGTCATGGCTATACTATTACGTCTAAAATCATCAAGATTATCACAGCAAATATAGTTAAATCGTTTTTGGATTTGCTCATTAATCCATGAATAAAAACGGTTATCTGGTTTAATTAGCAACTTATGCCATAATGACCTTGGGTCAATATCTTTTATATCAGCCGTATCAGATTTAACCCGATAATAAACTAGCTTTCCACGTAAATTAGTCTTTTCAACGTATTTTGAAATCATCTCATAATATTCATCAGCTACCAGCAGGCTTAAACCAAAATTATGCAAAACTCGCTCTATGGCCCCTTCCCATTCCTTCTCATTTGGACTAACTTGAATAAGTTCACCCACAAAGGGAATTAATTCAATATCCAGATTTAACGTTTGCGTTAACTCTTCACGAATTTTCAGCATCTTAGCCGGAATATTACTGGTACGTAATTTAAGTGAATTTAGCTCACTGGTAACTATGCCTGCTTCATCATTTACAGCTTTCATCTCAATACGTAGTATTGTTACCTGCTCATTCAATTTTACTAACTGTTGCTCTACATCTACCAAAAATTCTTTTGCCGCCTGGAAATTGGTATAAAACTCTTCTTCCAGTTCATTATATTTTAATTCTAATTTATTTACCAGAGACTCATATTTCATAGCAAATTGATATTTACGCTCACGCTCAGTGTTTAATTGTGCAATCTCTTGCTCCAACTCACGCAGTCTATGCCCACCATTTTCTTCAATACTGAACAAAAGCTTATTTTGTTCTGCGTCCAATTGGTTGATCCGCTCTGTTATTGATTTACACTTTTGTTCATTTATCTCTAATTGCTGTTTCAGCTTTTGTAATTGTATATTGTATAATTCTATAGCATAAGTGGCAAAATAACCATCAATAACATTAATACAGTTAGTAAATTCTTCTATCTGAGCATATAGTACTTGATATTCAAGACCAAGTTTAACAATAGGCTGAAGTAACTGAATCTGATCTTTAGCCCTTAATATCGATGCATGAGCCTGATTTAGATTATCAAAATTTCGTTCTATTTCAACAAGTGATTCATTAATTTCACTTTTTTCCAGCATATGGCCACGTACAAATCCGGTTAAGTTACCAATTGCTTTCATTGATATTGTTTGATAGAATAAATCTAGGGCCTGTTCATTTTGTATACCAAATAGCTGTCTGAATTTGCTACTGTAATCTTTAAAACTATCAAAGATTTCTACATGCGGTATGTTGCCCAGATTTTTCTTTAGTTTACTAATACTATCACCAAAATTACTAAAATGCTGTGTAATACTAAGTGGTGACATTGCCACAATAAAAAACTTCTCAGGATTACGCTTGTTATCTTTTAACCAGAATACCTGAGCTAATGTTACATTCTGTAGTAATCCATGATTATAAAAATTAGCCAAAAGAACACTGTAATTATTCTCATCCCGTAGGGCTATTGCTTTAGCCATTTGAGTTGAATCATCTTTTTCGTTCTTATATTCGCCACGTATATATGAGTATAAAGAGCGCTCTTTGCTTTCTGCTCCGGCTGCTTTATTATAAACAATTTTATGATGCGGTACCAGTAGCGTAGTGAGTGCGTCGACCAAGGTTGATTTACCAGAACCGATATCTCCTGTTAGTAGTGCATTATAATGATGAGGTTCAATCCGCCATACTTTCTGATGAAAAGTACCCCAATTATACACTTCCAGATACTCCAGCCGAAAGCCGGCAATTGATTCCTCGCCGAGAACCCCTAATAACTCATCATTCTGCATTGTTAGCATAACCCCTATATTCTTCAAGCTTCGCATTTAAATCACCCAACCATGCGGCATCAACAAATGCTTTAATGATACGCTGCACATCATAAGTACTATCATTGGTTTTTAATTTACGTAAAAATCCTAAATCAAGCAATTTCTTAATACAAGCATCAATTTGTTCAAAAGTTTTCGTTTCATTATTACGATTGGGTAAATATAGAACCATCATATTTCGAATTTGCTCTTTGCTTATAATAACTCGTATGTCCCCGCCAGTAGTATCTTGCTCCAACAATTTCTTCCTTAATAATACACACAATAAACTGGTAGCATAATTCAACTGCCGGCGAACTATTAATTGCGGCAATTCCGGCATTTCCCCAGTATCAGATAATATAGCCATATCTTCACTACTCATTTGACGTAAAAATGCATATCCTTCAGCTTCATCTAAAAATAATGCTAACCCTATCATTTTAAAATACTCAACCACAGCATTTTGCTGTTCTAACAAACTATTCCAAATTTTAGGGTTTTGCTCTTTATATATAATACCCTTGAGTAAGTAAGTTAATATAGTTTGTAAAATTAAAGTATCTTGCATATAAATCAATCACCTTATGAAAATTATATTAGGTAATGTCAGCTGCTTTTTAACTGACCTATCAGTCACCCAGGGCAGATCAACTTTTAACTCATTGTCAATTACTGCTTTACATTTTTTAGTTGCTAAATGCAAATACGTTATGATTTCAGCTAAGCCGTGTTGCACAGGATACTTGGTAATAACCTGTTTTAAAGAAATCTGTGGTTCAAGTTGCAATAATTTTCTAATTCTGGCATATAGTTCATCTTCATCAATGCCGTACTGCTGATATAACAGCTCCAAGCTAGAGTTTGCCTGTCCCTGAATCAATAGATTATCTTGAATTACATGGCTGCGTGGCGGAGTAAACAGTGGCCGTGACATAGTAGATTCAAGCATTGGAACAGTATCATTAATTTCCATATACAGCTTTTGAGCCAGCTCATTATCTTTGTTTTCAATAGCATTACGCTCTATGAATTTAATTAACTCTGCAATTCGCTTATGCTCCAGATAAGATTGACTATCTAAATATTTCCTTAGTTGCTCTGCAATTAAATTATAACTTTGGTAAACGCGTTCCCCTACATCAAGCAAATCTACATCTATATTTTGCAAAAAATTCTTCTTTTCTATTTCTGGCAACAAGAAAATTTTATCCAACATAGATTTTAATTCATCCTGACGCTCCGGCGACATAAGATATTCCCAAAACCCTTTAAAGCTTTTCCCCTGATCTGAATCTTTAATAGCGTCTTGTTCACTAAAGACATCATCCAATAATCCGCCTTTATTTTTATCACTTGTTGCAATCCGCTCACGCATCTCACGGTCCAGAGTCCGAAAATTGTTCTCAACCTGCCGAAAATCACTAATTAATGACTGTGCTGTATCTTCAATTTGAATAAATCTCTCTTTAATTTGACGTGAATCATAAATAGCTAGACTACCGCTTTTTACTTTGGCAATTTCCAACTCAATGTTTGCTTTTTGTTGTTCTAATTCAGCCAATCGCATTGTAGCATCTTGCTCTGTATTACTAACCATATCCCGTATTAACTGAAATAAATAAAGCAGCCTTGATTCTGTACCTATAAATGTCCTCTGTTCAAGAGAATTAATCCATTCGAATACTTTTTCAATCGCCGGGGTTATATCTACTTCCGGTTCATCAGTATTATGTACATAATATATCCGAAAAAATCCATTATCGTCTCCGGCCCAATCATCAATATATTCTTTAGCCCTACGTGGGTACAAATCCTCACCATAAGCATTACGAATTAAAAACAAATAATCATCAAGTTTTGTAACTAGCTGCGGATAACTAATCACACGTAAATTTGGAAGAATAAAAGTTCGATATAAAAAACTTAAAATAAGCGGTGAATTGTCCATACATAACAAACGCCATGCTATATGGAATTTTTTTAACCGGATCAGGCCATCATAACTAAAAGAAGAAACAGGATTTTTCATATACACCACGAAAAGGATTAAATACAAAAATTTTAATAACCCATTATTTATCGGATAATTTTTTCAGGATATCTGGTGATAGATTGGAAACAGCTGCAACTATATCTAAGGAAATACCTTGTAACAACATGCCTTTCGCCATCTCCATTTTTTCTTCAGCACGACCTTTAGCCTCACCTTCAGCCAGTCCCTCAGCCAAGCCTTCTGCTAAACCTTCAGCCTTACCTCGCTTTTGGGCCAATTTTAATGCTGCTTTTTGAATAGATATAAATTCCTGTTTCTTATATTGAATTTCTAACTCTTCATTGCTTAGCCCAGCAGTATTACTAACATTAAATGCTGATTCTACCTGAGGTGCCATGTTCTCTGGAATGTATTCCAAACTACCGGCGTTTTTAATAAAGTAAATCCATTGGTCCTTTATATCTTCCAACTCATGCTGCTCTTTAATAAATTTTGGTAATTCAATAAATATCATTTCAAGATCATCGCTATAATTTATAAAATCATCTTTCTCTATTAATTTAAAATTTGAGATAATTTTATCTGTATCCTCAAACATGGTAAAATCAACAATAGTTAAAGCAATAATGGGATTTAACAGGTGATACTCATTGCCTTTTACTAACTGCGATGAATAGTTTTTTGCTGCATTATATAAAATGCGTTTCTCAAATCCATCGTGATTTAACACTTGCATCTCAATAATTACCTTTTGATTATTATCAAGAACAGCTTTGACATCAACGTACGTATCCTTCATGCCTTTAAGCAATGGAATATTATATGGATCTACAATTGTCAGATCCTTAATATGAGCATTATTTTCAAACTGGATTACAGCATTTAGAAATGAGATTAGCCGCTCTTTACTATCTTCACTACCAAAAACTTTCTTAAAAGCAAAATCAGTTTTCACGTCTAAAAATTTCATTATACTATATACTTCCATTTTTCTATATTTTAATACACTATTTTAACATATTACAAACATAAAGTAATATTAATATGCATCAGCTGTACCAAATTTGGTATTAAGTTATTTAAGATGTAATTGCTACTTTAACGCAATCGGCAATTGGGTAATTCTGAACCTGTAACCTGATTAATCTCTCAAAATAAAACAAAATATTATCATAACATTCCATAATAATTTTTCCATCTACAAAAAATGTGAGTAATTCATAGTCAATTTCTATGCTATTAAAACTAATCTCCGGGATCCTAATATAATGATTAATATGGATAAGTTTTGCACAACGACTAAACCCTTTACCATTTTCAGTCATTTGCAATATTTCATTTTTTAATTTACCTTTCAAATTTATAGCAATTTCTTCATTTAATTTTAATGCACGTTCAGGGTCATACATACTATATTGTGCCTGTAAAAAAGGTACTAAATCATCGCCGTTTAAATTATCAGGTTTCAATTGCCAAATATATTGCTCTTTATCTATGGTTAAATCATATTTATTGATGTTTATCTCCCGCTCAAGAGCAAGAGTAACATGCTTTAGATTATATTCTTCCTTTATGCTTCTTTTATTTATACTTAATTTATTAACAATTCCAGTGACTAAAAACATTCCCACTTCTACTTTCTCCTTATGGTTGGTTTAATTAATATCAATTAACTGCCCGTACCAAATACGGATACAGTTCAATAAATTACCCTATGCTGCAGATTTATTGTATAGTCCCAGTATATTCAATTCAACAAATAATAGCTTGATGTATTTATTTACCGTTATAAAATATTCTATCCGGGTTACACCTTGTTCATAAGAATAAGCAGATTTATAGAATCCGTTCTGGCTTTTTACAGGTTTTTCAGTAACATCATTAAGCCAATTAATGCTGATCATAAGTTCGTAATGTATTTGGGGAATATCAGACAGCCGGATACAAAAATCACTTAAATCACAATTGCGGCCTTTCGATTTATTATATTTTTTCTCTAGCTCCTGCATTTCTTTCAAGGCTGGGTTATATTGTTCCGGCATGGTTTTATTATTACAATAATCAGCAATAATATTTTGAGCAAGTTTAAGTTTAAATTTAGCTGGATTAGATTTATCCATAAGATGGGCCTTTCAGTTTATTAATTCTCACTTATTTAAATGAACGCCAGGAGTTGAGAACACCGACTGAAAGTTGCGGTTTGGGCTTATTTCCCTTGCGGGTATTTTATTCACCCCTCCCGGCATAGATAATGACTTATTAAAAGTCATTTATATGCCAGAGTATTTGTAATATACAAATACGACTAACCATAATAATATGGTTAACCAGCTACTTTCAGTATTGGAGTTCTCAATTCCAGCCGTTATGATAAGACATAAGATAACACCTTGTCAAATGCGATATGATTATTTTGATTGTAAAGATTTAAATTTATTTGTTAATTCGTGTTATAATTTGCCGCATTATTACTGTACTAGATAGTATATATACTATTAATATTAGCTTAAAATATATATTTAAATTTTAAAAAGTCTTTGAAAATGAAAAATTATAAATTTATAGCCTGTTTGCTGAGTTTATTTAACAATTTTTTGTAAATCTTATGAAGTTAAAAAATCATGGTGACGACACCCATACTAAATATAAAAGCTATGGATGAGTTATTATTGCCCCAAAACTTACAAACCTGGATAAAACTCCTTAATCCAGATGTTAATAAAAATCGGGGCTTAATAAGCTCAGATTCTAAGACATTACAAGAGCTGCTGCAGCTAGCTATAGATTTAGATGTTATCGGGGTAAAAACCCCAAAACATTATGGTGGATTAGACCTTGATTTAGTCCAGCAGCATTACTATTACAAGACTCTGGCACAAGCATCTGGAACGCTAGCTTTTTTTCTTTCACAGTTTTCACTAACAGCACTATCTATTTTGGCCGCTGGTAATAATATTACATTAAAAGATCAATGGTTAAATAAAGACACAAGGGGTAATAATTCTTGTGGAGTTTCATTTGCCCATTTAAGAAATATCACTGCTCCACCCGTCGTTGCAAAAGAGGAAAAAACTCATTATGTTGTAAATGGAGATTTGCGCTATATTACCGGATATAGGATTTTCAATATGTTAGTCCTTGGCTTTGTATGCAAAGATGAAGAAATCTTTGCCCTCACCCCATTTTGTGAGAGCAAATCTTTTATTGTGAAGTCCAGATTAGAACTGATTACTGCAAATTCAACCAATACAGTTAGCTGCAAATTGATTAATCATTGTATAGATAAAAATATGATTATTTCAAAGCATCCGCTTGGCACCTTGCAGAAAACCGGGAATGTTCGCGGAAGGCATATTGTAGCATTTCAAATTGGCTTAGGCCAGGCTGCTTTAGATTTAATTAGCAACAGCCGATATTTGGAAACAGATAAAGCCCGGGAGGCATATAATTATTTACGAGATAAATTAGCAGCGTATGACGCCGAAATGCTTCTACTACCAGAAAATGTATCTGTCATACCAACACGAATTAAAGTCATGGATATTTTGAGTAAAATCTTTTTATTTGGCGATCAGATATTTAAAGGCGCTGCCACCATTGCCGATCATCCATTCCAGCTTATCAAGCAAGAAGCACAAATATTTGCCGCTACCGCATCTATTGAAGAAACATTACTTGAAACGTGTAATTTGCTGCTTAACCATGCTAATGAATAACCATGTTTCAAAAGGCTTTTATTACTCAGATCAGTTGCTCTGGGTAATATATTAGTAAATTATAAATTAGCAAACATTAATCAAGAGCCAGGTTTTAACTTAAACTGGTTTGGGCTTGCTATACTATTATAAAAAATAAATGTAAATAACAAAATAAATAAAATTTTTCTAATTTTATTCATATTTAATATTATTAACTAAATCCTGTGTATTTTGTATATATGCAAACCCAAATGATAAATTTTTTAAAGTAGACAAATGCAGATCCTCATTAACTGTAGCAGTTGCGTCATTTATAAAAAACACTCTATAACCACGCATAAATGCATCTCTGGCTGCCGTTTCACAACAGCAGTTGGTCATTACTCCTGTAATGATAATATCTTCAATTTGATTCTGTTTAAGTATTTCATCCAAATTAGTTTTATAAAACGCACTATACTGATTTTTATCAATAACTGTTTTCCCGGTTATATCAAAGCCATCAATCATTTTCCAGCTATCACTACCATATTCTATTTTATCCCCGCCCCACCAATCTACCATTGGTTTAGAAATCTCGGAGCTATCATTATGCCGGACGTAGATTATTTTAATGCCAGATCTTTCAGACGCTTCAATGATATTCTGGATATTCTTTATCTGCCTATCACTAATTATTCCCAAATCAGTTTGAAAAACCTTCTGCATTTCTATTACCAATAGTGCCGTATGTTTAGGGTTTATTACGGCACTATGTGTATTGTACTTATTTATCTGGTTAATATCGATGCTATAATGCATAATTAAACCTTTTATAAAGTCATTATAGTTATTTTAAATTTCCTTCGATTAATCTGGAAAACATCTTAAAAAGATCACCCCAGGAGCTAAATCAGGAACAATCAGAAGTTATATACTGGTTACTCTTAAATCTAAATTTTTATTCATAATATTAAATGCTTCGTAGGTAATTCCACCATGTTTCTTGCCAAAGTAATTAGACATTAATCCGGTGAATACTTCACCATGAAGTAAATTAGTAGTTTCTTCGTCTATTTTGGTTAAGATAAAATAGTGCTCTCCCCTAAATAGCCAATTAAACAACCATTTCCCGGCCCATCTGATCTCCTGGTTTTTAGCCACTTTTATACAAACCGGCTTAAAGGTAAATTTAGAATTATCCGGAAAACTTAGTTTAATTATGATCTGTTTACCTTCACAAAACTCACCATCAATTCCTGTAATGAAATTATTCCATTTTGCATAATTTTCCGTATCAGCTAAACAATTCCAAATAGCTTCAGGTGAAGCTTTTATCTCTATATTTGTCTTTACTTCAAACATATATAACCTTTAAAATATGTAAAATTGACTTATCTCCTAATTTCAATTTGCTCTCCTCCCAAACCTTCAAATACAGCCCTCTGCCAGCCTAACTCCTCTGGAATTCGTGGATTCGTATGATGTACCGGTTGACAAATTTTTAAGCCTTTATCAATCAGTTTTTGGTAATCAGAATTAAAGCTATCAGTCCTGATACAAAAATGGCTGCCAATAATATCTCCCCTATATTTTTCGTTAATCTCCAATATAGTATTACCCAGTTTTAAATAAACTATTTTCTCACCACTGGGAATAATACTTTCATAATGAATAGAAAAGCCAAAAGTTTCACAATAAAATCTTACTACCTCATCTCTATTCTTAACATGTATAGCAACATGATCAATATACTTAAACACAAATATTTCCTCTCCGACAAGATTAATACAATTAATTATACCATGCCTTTGCTAAAATCAAATTTAATCTGGTTAAATGCTCTTTTGGCACTTTCAATTGCCCCATCTATGTAGCCATACCACTCATTGGCTGTTTCAGTACCTATAAAATAAATATTTTTATTTGGCCTGGTTAAATATTTATATAAACCTGCATCTCCAATCCTGGGAGCACTAAAGTAACAACCTCTAGCGTATTTTTCCCCTCTCCAGTCTTTGCGATAAATTTTTACCGGAGTTAAAGCCTGCTTATTATCAAAAAACTGTGATAATTGCAGTAAAATTTCTTCATCTGTATACTCTTTAGGATTGTCTTCTATATGCGGAATAAAAGAAATTATGGCAAAATAACCATCCCCGGAGCCATCAAAACAAGCACTTATTGGCGACTGTGTAGAAAAACATGTACCCGTCAAACCTGCTTCTCGCCAAAAAGGCCTATCATATAGCACCACAACTTTAGTAACGCATCCCATATGCATACCATTATATAAATGGGTGCGCCCTGGTTCTAATCCAGGATTAAATTTTATATTATTTATTAAATTTGCCGGAACTGCACAAACTACCAAATCTGCAATATAAACATTATTATCCTGGGTAATTACTTGATATTGACCATTTTCCTGATTTTTGACTTCAACTACACATTGATTTAGCTTTACATCCAGGTCTTTAGTTAACTTAAGTGAAATCGTTTGTGCACCACCATTTATCCTAAACTCCTGCGCTGCATCTTTTATCTCTGATAAACACCTGATTCCACGGCCTTGCCGCAAAAAATATAACCAAAATAACATAGAAAGTTTATCTGGGTGAGTAGTAGTAATCCCGCCTATTAGAGTAAGAAAGTAGTCAATAATATCTGAATCTTTAATATTTTGTTTCAGCCATTTTTCTGCACTGATTTGATCCATCTCCAGAAAAAATTTATCTTCAAAATTTAAATCCCTACTCCATTTTTCAAAAGTCTCGATTACCTCCAAACTCTTAACGTTGGTATCTTGCATAATTGTTGCTAAACCACCCGGTATAAGAGAACGGACCCCATTAAATACTGAAACAGTACTGCCGCTGTCATACTGGGGAATCAGCTCTAAGCCAAGTTTCTTACATAATGCATAAACATTAGGTTGCTGAGTTGAAACCCATGACCCACCCAAATCGACATTATCTACTGAGTAAGTACGGCCACCTACACGATCATGAGCTTCTAGTATAGTAACATTAAATCCTTCACGATCTAGTAAATACCCACAATAAGATCCGGCAGCACCTGCTCCTATTACTATAACCTTGGCATTTCTGTTCATTTTTTCCTATTTACTTTATCAGTTAATAAAGATTTTACTTTGTGAATGGGATATTACCCAGCTTGCTATAAATTTAATTTGTTCATTTTTACCATTATTAGTTTGCACATTAATTCCATCCGGTATTGAACAATTTACTGCACTATTCAATGCATCTTTGGATGAATAAGCTTGAGTTGTACTAAAAAATTTGATAATGAAGATTACTATGGCTATTAATATTAAGCATAATATTGTTATAAAGAATAACTGCATTGGATATTTCATAAAAATTCTTTTCGATAATTTTTTATCTAATGATTTTTGATAAGCTTTAATTGCATTTTATAATATGATGTTTGCAATGGCAACCATTTAGAGTGAATAATTGACATACCTAGTGTTAAAAACATGAGCCCATGTGTCCTAAATCTAAAAATAAATCTTTTCTTTTTAAAAAATTCAAACTTAAATTTATAAATAACGTGTTTATTTTCAGTATAAGAAAACTCAAGCAGATTATTTTCATATTTATCTATATGAAGGGTAGCAGGATATTTCATATTATCTATATAAAACTCTTCAATATAATTACCATCATTTTTTATTAAATATAGAAATTTGGCATCAGCTTCAAAGTAATCATAAGGGACTAAAATAATAAAATAATCTTCAAATTCAAATGCAGTAACATCTGCTATAGCATCACCAAATAATAGCTTATTAATTGGCTTATCATCCAGATAGATTTTTATTTTACTAGAATCAGCCGCTTCTAGCCTTACTCTGTTAGTTGGCTTTAACATTCTGAATTAATTCCTGGCTATTAATAATTGTAGCAATCCGGCTCATAGCTTGAATATTTGAATTGTGTGGATCCAGGCTATGATTTGCGTATAAATCTTCAACAACTGATATAATATCTTAAAATAGTTTAATTGAAATAAAATATTTAGTACAGTATTGTAAGCTATAACAGGTGCATTGCCAAGAAAATTATTATTCTGATAATAGCTCAATGCCTGGCTAAAAACCAGGCATTAATACTCTATTATTTATATTCAGGTGTAGCATGAGGTACATAATATTGTTCCAACGCTAAAATATCCTCTTTGGATAAGCTGATATCCAGGCATTTGGCATTATCTGATAGTTGTTCTACAGATGTTGCGCCAATGATTGGCGCTACAACACCAGGTTTATTAAGTAGCCAGGATAAGGCGACCTGGGCAGTGGTGAAATTTTTTGATAAAGCTACTTCTTTTAATACTTCAATGATCTTATCATCGCTTTGCTTCGCTGATTCATATAGCCAAGATTTTACTTCATCTAATTCAGCCCTGCTGGTTTCACCTTTATTGGTAAGCTTGCCTCTGGCTAAAGGGCTCCATGGTGTCACGCCAACCCCTTCATTAATACAATAAGGTAGCATTTCCCGTTCCTCTTCCCGATTAATCAGGTTATAATGGTTTTGCATACTAATAAATCGGGTCCAGCCATTTAGGGTGGCAATATACTGTGCTTTTACAAATTGCCAGGCGTGCATTGAAGATGCACCTATATAACGCACCTTGCCCATTTTAACCAAATCATGCAACGCTTCCATTGTTTCTTCAATTGGTGTATCATAATCCCAGCGGTGAATAATATATAAATCTACATAATCAGTTTGTAGCCGTTTTAAACTATCATCAATTTGCTGAAAAATTTCTTTACGTGACAAGCCGCCTGATAATGGAGAATCACTCATTTTATGAAATACTTTTGTTGCTATTACCACATCCGACCTTGTTGTATACTGCTTTAGTGCATTGCCTAATATTTCTTCACTGGAGCCCAAGGAATAAACATTAGCCGTATCAAAAAAATTAATTCCCAGTTCAAGTGCCTTGCGAATGATCGGATTACTTTTATCAGACGTTAAGGTCCAGGCGTGAGCACCACGCGATGGTTCACCAAAACTCATACAGCCAAGTGCCAAACGTGACACTTTCAAGCCGGAATTACCTAACATAGAATATTGCACAATATATCTCCTTAATGATTAATTTAAAAAAATATGTATCGATGGTTTTTTCCAAACTATAATAACAAAACATTATTCTAAGTTAAGTATAAATAATTTGCTATACGTATCAAATACGGAGCGACAAGCATATGCTCATTTTTAACTATTAGTAACGGACTGTAGTTTAAATATGTTGAATTATTTATTATAGAAAACGAAACTATATGTTCACGAATACACACTATTTATTTGCTTTTCCAGTATACTTAACCCAGTGATAATTTCATCAAAGCTGGGAGGCATTTTAAAAAAATAGTCATTCTCGATCATTAAATTGTAATCACTCTTTAATCCTGCAATTTCATCTGTAAATGGAACTAAATGAAAATTACCAGAAATGCACTTATCATAATTTGAATAACTATTTTTATAGAATGCGTTTTTTATCATCAAAACATTTTCTAAGACTGCTTTGCCATTGATTGCAGAATCTCTATAATTTGAATTAGCCAATTGATAAAGATCATACCAATGCCTGGATAATCGATCCGGAGTATTAGCTAACCTACCACGGTGACATTCAACATGAATTAATGTAACTTTTTCCCAAAATGTTCTTTCCGGTGATAAAACACTTACTCTAATTTTTGAAGCCGTTCCATTTACCGTATCAATATAAGTATTAATATATTTTATTTCACTTGGCTCTATAGTATTTCTTGCTCCAAATTCAAGTTTAATATAATTTAATGTATACTTTGACTCTTCTAAAATTGAGGTATAATTAAATAATATAACTTCACCATTTTTCAAGCTAAACCCACCAGACATCTTAGCAAACTCAGCTTTATACTGGGCGTTTAGATATGGGACAATAATTTCTGCTAAATAAGTAGCCAACTTACTTTTTAAAGTCTCTGATAAATTTTTAAGCTTACTATTTGAAATATTTTTAAAATCAATATGATCAATAAACTGAGTATAGTCTATTGTAATATCAATATCTTCAGAGTATCTATCTATCACCTCATATACTTTGGATAATGTTGTACCACCTTTAAATACAAACTTATTACCTTTATAAGCAAAAAGTTTCTCCAGACTCCAACACATCCAAAAATCTTTTTCTATATTGAACTGATCAATTTGTAATATACTTCTACCAATATCTAATAAATTTAACTGAGCAGAACCCTCTAATTGTAAAAATGCTTTATTCACGATAAAGTCTCATAATATTTATTTAATACAACCATAACCCAAGTTGGCATTTGATGCAAATAGTGTTTCATTTCCAACAATGTTTCTACACCTAATTTGGATTCAACCTGTTTCAATGCATTAATTGTAAACTGCTCCTTACCCAATGAATAAGCAGCGCTGAGAATCAGCTCAAGAATGGGGTGAGATTTATTTGCATATTTACGATTAATATGATGCAAATTTATTTTATAATTTCCAAATTGCACTACTTTCTTTCTACCGGTCCAATAATAAGCCTCTTTCATCTGGCACTGGGTCGATATGCCAAGCTGGTTAACCGCCATTGTACCTGCCTTTACTACAGTTTCATGACTAACCTGCTCAATACACTTAATTAAAGGAGCATGCGTACGAATAAACTTTATGCCATTATAAGTTTCGTACTTAGCATAAATGCCTTTTTCAATTCGAATAAGTTTACCGCTTTTAGTCAATCTAGATAAAGTTTTACGTACACTTTCCCAACTTCCAAGCGATTTTAATGATTCAGTTGTAAACGGATCACCATTTGGAATTTTTTCAATTGCCTGATAAACTAATTGTGCTGTACTCATAATGAAATCCCCAAACTCATATATGTCACATTTTAACATATTTTTGTGACGCCAGTAATAGAAAATTCATTACGTATCTAGCGCCGCTATCAGTCTTTGTTTTGCAGCTTCTGAAAGTATGGAGTTTTTATCAAGCCTGGTTTTTGTATACAACTCAAGGCTACCCTCTTGCTTCAACTGCCTGATAATCGCTTTTTCTATTTTGCTTGCTCCCTGATGACTACGTAATAATTTATCTAGCTGCGTCTCCAGGGTAAATTCATTCTTTAATGGCAATATAATTTTACTGATATCGTAGTTTACTCCTTGCAATAAAGTTTTAAATGCTTCATCACGGGTAATATGCAATTGTAAAATATTATAAACCAGAGTTTGATCATCCATTTGCCCTGCTTCAAACTGTTTAAAACAATCTTCAATCGCAATATTTTTTATTATTAACTGCAACTCTTCTTTATCTGCAAAAGGTAATACCCTATATGTATTATTGTCATTGCCAATACAAATAACCGCAATTTTAGGCTGCCCAATTTCATTATAAAATGCCCTTACCGTATTGTGTTGTAAGTTCGAATAACATAAATTTTCTACCTTGAGTTTATACATGAATGAATAACTTGCAACTTGAGTTATAATCCTGGAACGAACTCCTGAAGTAATGTCCGGATTAAATGCTAAGGCATTAAATACTCCCTCTAAACTGTACCCAAGGTAACCATCAATTTTTGTTGTCAATTCTTCTTCAGATAAATCAAGATTTTGTAAAACAGCCACTCTCTTCATGGTAAAAGTAGCTCTTTCCTGTGCCCTTTGTGGTGTATCTATACTAAATTTTTGCCTGGCTTGGCTAAATAATTGTGATAATTCCATTTAACTATATCCCCTAAAAACTGATCCAAACTGCCTTTTTGCCAATTTCGCGATCATTTACTACTCCAAAATATCGCGAATCATATGAGCTTTGTCCATGTCCATATAACCAATACTCATTGGGAGCTAATTTATAAGACAACCCAACCGATAATCGTTTTAATTGTATGCCTTTATAGGATTCAATTCCTTTACTATCGGGGAGCAGCTTGTTATTTACCATAATACCCAAATTAGTTATTTGTATTAAATCTTCAGGGCCTGCTATTACTTCCTTTAATAATGCCATATTGCCTTTTTTACAATTACCAGTTGGCTTTAAACCTATTTTAATCATAATATTTATAAATTCCTGATGGTACTCATCAAGACAAATTTGATATATTCCCCCTACCTTGATACTTGCAGGATATAATAAATAATATCCAGGTCTCTCTGAGGTTGTTGAATTATATGTATATTGTACAATGCCGCTTATGTACTGCCCAATAAGTATTAATGTAACAATATAAATAAGCGTTAATGCCAGGTATCTAATAAAACGAAGCTGCTGTACCATTTTTGGGTCCTGCATATAATAATGATTTACTTCTTTGCGGGTTTTGTAACTGAATAACCCGATTGGTCGCAATCTCAGTAGATTTGCCATAATTTGCCTGCCAGGCATTTCTATATACCTTTTGCACATACCCATTATAAATCCCGCTTCTATAATTTCCTGTATTGTAAGCCGATATAGTTTTAACCAGGGCTTCATTATCTGAGCGGGATGCACTCCTTGCCTTAAAATAGCTTTTCTTTAAAACATTACTTGCCAGTTTTAAATTGATACATGGATCTAGTGCATCTATAGCCCTATATCCATATTTATGAATATTTTTTATATTAATCTGTGCAAGCCCAACATCAAAATTATAATTATGTTCCTCAAGATACTTAACCCAGCTACGTGCTTGTACCTCAGATAAAGGCTGGTATCTTAATTTATGACCGCCATTTAATCCGATGGCTAATGGATTGCCTTTACTCTCGGTCTGGATAATGGCCTGCATAGTACTTTGTGCAACCTGTGGCGCACATTGGTATATATATTGTGGAATATCAATCATGGCAAATTAATCCCTAAAAATGAAAGTTTATTCCGGCTTCAAAAGTCTGTCCGGTCCAGGATGCTATATTTTGCGAACCGCTATTTATACTAACCGGAAATAATAAACCATTGGCAATCCATTCCAGGCGCAATGAGGTATGCGCTCCCAGATTATATTTAATCCCGGCACCCAATACATCAGCAAAGTTACTCCCGGATGGCTGAAAATTGGCTTGACCACAACTGCATCCACTGGATGAACTATTACTGATCCAATCATACGCAATACCTACTCTACCTAAAACACTTAGTTTGGTTTGTGATATTGGCAAATAAGCAATATAAGAAAAATCCAGGGCTGTTGTATTAGTTGACATACTTCCATTACCACTTGGATATGGGGAATTCGAAGTAAAATAATGGCTGGGGCTTAATTCAAACCCATAATATTTATTTACGCTATACCCAAAATTTAACCTACCCAAGAACGTCCACTGCGGGCTGTATAACTGTGCTCCATTGGCATTTATATTAAAAGCACTTGCCTGATAATTAATTATCTGGTTTGCCGCACCCAGATCAACTCCCACATAAGGACCAGATGAAACTGTAGCATATGAATATCCACTCAAACCCAATATCAATATAGAACTTAAACTTAATCTATTATTCATTATTTAATCCACCTCTAAAGTCGAAGCAACACTTTGATACTCACTGAAATCATCAGTTGGCAGCGCACTGCCATCTGTAGTTAGCATATATGACTCAGGATCTTTATATAACCACTGATCTGTATATAATTGATGTTTTACATCATAGCCGGTAATTTGCCTGACTGCAGTTACTTTTCTTTTAATTGTATTCTCCCAGATTCCATTTACTTCTTTTAAAATCGTTACTTTTTGAATAGAAACAATCCCATTAATTGCCCCGGCAATCTGCCCTTTAGACACATTTTGCGCTTCGCTATTTTCTAACATACATTGTTCAAACCTATAGATCGCTTCTGCTGCCCCATCAGCATGAATAGATGCCATTCCTCCTGGTGTACCTGACATCATCGCTTTTAAAAGTGTATAGGCCTCTTTACCCCTAATTTCGCCCACCCAAATCCGATTTAAGCGCATGCGCCATGCAGTACGCAATAATTTGGGTATATCAACTTCCATAGTCTGGGCAATGGCAATAGAGTTATCAACCGTCCACCATTGTAGCTCTGGCGTATCCTCAATAATTCCAACCCTATCCGTTGGCGTTAAAAGCGCTACTTCGTGTAATAATGAATTAAGTAATGTTGTCTTACCTGATCCCATACCACCGGCAACTAAAACATTAAATCGTCTTTCCACCCAACGTCTTAAAATATCGGCAACACTTTCAGGCATCACACCCTGTCTTACATAATCATCTAATGAAATCACCCGGCTGGAATGTTTACGAATAGTAAATAGCGGAAATTTTGATGCCGGAGGGGAAATTGACGTAAATCTATGCCCATAATATGGAATTTGACATTCAACAATAGGTTCTTTTTTATGGGCAAATAACTCATTGGCTGAAGCCAGTATCCCGATTATCTGCTCTGCCCTGGTATATTCCAGTTTTTGAAATTGTTTGGATATTAAATATTTTGGGCTTTGAAACTGGACTGCGGCTAAGTCAGTAATCTCAATTAAATGAAGTTCAAATACTATATTAATTTTTTTAAGCTGGTTATTAATTTCTTCTATTATGTCATTTATTGTAAGATCCGGGCTGATGGGGTGTTTATAGTAAAAATATCCATTTTGAATATTATTTGCCAGTTCATTTAATTTATAATGCTCCTCCTGCTCCAAATAGATTTGCTTATCCGAATTTTGGTGTAAGGTATAGCATAGCGCCATTTTTAATATTTTAAAAATATTTTTATCTTTGGGAAGTACATGGTAATTAAGTATATTATTTCCATGATTGGTTGCTTTTATAACAACTAAATCACCTACCTTCGGAATAGGATAGTTATTAATTTTATGCTGTGTCTGGGTGGTTAGGCGTTTCATACCTACACCATCTTCTTCATACCATAAATGGCCTTCATAGGTACCATTTTGTGCCAGATATGCATTTAGCATAACTTCATAAACTAAGGGGCGTTTTAAAACTTCCATAACTTCTTTGAGATCGGTTTCTAAAAAAGTTACTATGTCGGAAACCGGAACTTCTTTTGACATATGTCATTCTTTCAATATAGATTTTATTCTTTATGCGGATTTATATCTAAAGCTGCTCCGCCACCAGATCCGCTGTCTATAGACCCAGCGCTTTTGGCAAAAGCACCAGCATGATTTTTAGCTTCTGCCATACCACCAGCTACAGCTTTTTTTGCATCCACTATTCCGCCTTTTATTGAATCAACTGCAGCATCTTTTGCTGCAGATTGTCCAGTGGCCCTAACTATCTGTTTCCATTTATCATCGCTGGATGTATCCCGGGCAGTGTTATTTCTCATGCCATCACGCATTACTTTAAACCCGGCCGATTTTGCAGCAGCATTTGCGCCAGTTACACCCAGGCCAAGCTTGGCCGCCCCTGTTGCAACGCCAGCTACAGCAGAAGTCATCATCTTCCCTCCGGATAGCATTGTTGAGGCTGCACCAATTGCCTCACTAAGGCTGGCGTTTACCGAACCATTAAGCATAGCTCCGGCTTTGGAAGGTATTGTTAACATTAAAATCATATTAAAGCCAAATACTGCTAACATAGACACAATATTAGTTACAAAAATTCCCAGGTATTCATTTGCATGTAATATCTCAAATGGTGGTGGTGCTTTTATCCATGTGGGATTATGTAATTGTGCAGCAATAAGCCCCATTAATAAAGAAGTGCAAAATAATCTAACAGCAACGCCACTAACATAGGATAAATACTTCTGCCAATAATTAAGTGTCCATGAGCTACCGGCAAATCCGGCAAGAATAATCCCGCCAAAAATCACAAAATATGCCTCAACAAGCACCAACATTACAGAAAAAACCATAACTAAAATACAAATTATTATCATACCGGCCAAACCCAGTAGAAAGAGTCCGATAGCAGTGTCAATAAGGCTTGCAGTTCCAGCTACCGCAATAATCCCCGTCAATGTTGGAGAATACGCTTTCCAAACCAATTCAAATACGGCAGATGGAGAGTAGTTTAAGACACCACCACCGCCAGTAAAACTTATACCCCCGCAAAGTGCGCCAAGCCTGGCCATCCAGCTGATAATCCCAGTGTAAACATTCAAATCCAAAGCAAAAATTGCCAGAAATGATGCAACAAAAACCCTTACTATTAAAAACACCCAGAGTTTTTGCAATTCATTGGGAAGTAGTTTTTTTACAGTAAACTGGTATATAAATTCCAGAGATGCCACAAACCAGAAAATATATCTAGCAACAGGCAAGAGCGTATCAGACCAGGTTTTCGCAGCTTCGGAATAACTAAGCAGTATAGTATCTAATACATTACCTGCATAAGCAGATCCGGTAATAAAGATAAATAAAATCAGAGCTAGTTTAAGTTTGATTGTTTTCATAATCCAGGGTGCCTTAATGCTTCAGCAATTGTCTGGGTATTGTTATCTCTTACCCTTTCATCGGCCATCCGTTTTTGAATTTCCTGGGTTTGCATAAGCTGCATCTGGACTAATATACTATTTGTTGCTGCCTGTGCAGAAATAGCCGCTTGTTGTAAAGACATCATTGCCGCCTTAGGATTTACCTGCATTAAAGTCATAATATCACTTAGTGAGTTTGCTGCATTTTGGATCCCGGTTAAATTTTTATACGCAGTTGAAAATTGTAGACACAGGTCATCATTTACGCTATTAGCATAATCACGTAGTTGTTTTTGGGTATATCCGGTACAGTTACTACATAAACCTGAATTGGCCAGATTACGCAGTCCTTGTAAATTTTGCAGCTGCTGTGTAACATCCATGGCTTTTTTAATACTGCCAAATGTAGCATTAACCGAGCCCGTATAGTTGGCCATAGCAGCCACATTAGCTGTATCCAATGAAGTATCGACTGGAACAATTGCAAATATATTAGAAAAAGCTAGTAAAAACAAAACTCCTATTTTTATTCTTAGCATAAAAGCTCCTTTTATAGTACAGGACAAAAAGGTTGTGTAACCAGGACATTAAATACAAAATGTGTCGGTTCATACCGACATACATCATAAGGACTCCATAAATATGGAGATGGTGTCGTGGATACAACTAAGGGAAAAGGTGCATTTACAGCTTGTAGAGATGCAACATATATAGCATATAGTGCAGCGCATGCGGCAGCTTGTGCCGGTGTACTTGGTGGCGTCATAATACATGCGGTATAAACTGCTACACCTTTAACTCGTGCAACATTTAATAGAGCTTCATCTATTACCGGTGATGCAATAATGCTACCAAGCAGGCAATATAATAAAATCATTCGATACAAATTTCTGATAAACGCTATAATACGTGACATAAAATAACCTCTCATGTAATTACATAGGGTAAATTTTATCCGGTAATTAAAACTCAGCCTCCGTAATTTCTACGGCAGCTAGTTATTTATAAATCTCTTCTCTTAACTCTTAAAATAATATCTGCATGGTATAATGCCAACTGCTAATAATCGGAAATTAAAGTTTTGTGTAAATATCCTCCTGCTATTGATTTGCAGTATACAGTGATAAATAAGTAATATTTTAGGAATTAAAAATTGAAATTTTTCTTTAAATAGCTGATTCAGGTTTATTGTTAGCCTACATATTTGCTATATGTGGCTTATTATTAAATAGTGCTGTTTCTGGCTTACATAAAGCAGAATATGCTGTAGTTTTAGGTAATCAGGTGCTTGTTTCTGGACAGCCATCAAAGCGTTTAGTTGCAAGATTAGATAAGGCAATCGAAATATATAACAATAATAAAGTTTTGGCTATCATTGTTAGTGGTGGTTTTGGAAAAGAAGGTTTTGATGAAGCAACTGTTATGAAAAAATATCTAATTCAACATCGAATTCCTGTAAATAAAATCATTACCGATTCAAACGGGAACAATACTTATCTTACAGCCGAAAATACAAAAAATTTAATCGGAACTAATACATCTATTATTGTAGTATCTCAGCTTTATCATCTTGCCAGATGTAACTTACAAATAGCCAGCATTATAGCTGATTAGCTTATATTGCTAAAATAGTCTTGTAGCTTATTTATTGGAATAACTACTATATTATGTTCAAGGGTATATATCCTATTACCAGGATAAATAATTGCAAGTGAATCAAGGTTTAGTTCTTCTATAATGATTTTAATAGAAGGAGTTATTTTAGGTGCTTCAGACATTTTAAATTCAAAGCCAAGCTTCTTACCATTTTTTAGAATTAATAAGTCCAATTCAGCCTTATTATGTGTTGCCCAGAAATAACACGCATCACTGGATACTTTGCTATAACGAATTACCTCTTCTAAAGCAAACCCTTCAAATGAAGCTCCAGCTTTATGATGTTTAAAGATATCCTCATAATTTTTAATTCCAAAAGTATAATGTAATAGCCCGCTATCCCGATAATATACTTTAGGACTTTTAACTTGTCTTTTTTGCAAATTTTCATGCCACGGTTTAAGTTCACGTAGCATAAACCCTCCCGCTAAATAGGATATATAACGTTTAATTGTCGGGTGACTTACCCCCAAGGATGCAGCAAGCTCTGAATAGTTAATAATTTGCCCATGATAATGGGCAAGCATAAACCATAATTTTTGTATTATACCAGCCTGAAAATTAAACCCTAACATGGCTAAATCCTGTTCTACATAGGTACGCATATAATTCTCACGCCAAAGCATACTATCTAAGGCATCTAAAATATAGCTTCTTGGGAATCCACCCTGTGTCCATAGCCTTTGCCAATTTGGGACTTCTATTGTAGAAAATGGTGTTATTTCAATAAATGAGATTCGCCCGGCCAGACTTTCTGAAGATTGGTTAATTAAATCACGGGATGCACTGCCTAAAATTAAAAACCTATGTTCCAAATTTTCATCATGTAAATAACGTAAGTATGGAAATAATTCAGCTCTACGCTGAATTTCATCAATTACAATTAAGCCTTTAATTCCTGGCAAAATAAAATCCGGATTATCTAATGCCTGTAAATCTGCCGGACGCTCCAAATCAAAATAGCCGGGATCTGTTCTACTTTTCCCAGCATCAGACCATAGTTGCCTGGCTATTGTAGTTTTCCCACATTGCCTTGGCCCAAGTAGACAAACTATCCTATTGACTTTAAATGCATGCTCAATTTGCGACATCAAATTTGCACGTTTAATCAGGTCCATGATTTTCTCCATTTTATCTAATATAAGATATTTTACCATGAATTTTGAAAATGCCGCTTTCAAATTTCATGGTATTTTATTATTACATATAAATTTATTGGAAGAGATTAGATATATCGAATATTCCGGGATTTGGGATAATCCGATCTTGATCATCTGGTTTTTGTAAATCTACATAATGCCAGTCTGGGCATAACATTTTAGCTAGGGTAGTTTTACCAACTTGCCTAGCTCCAAGAATAAAAACAGCAGGAAATTACTTGAGCAATTCTTGAACTCTAGCCGAAAGATTACGCTTCATACCAGTAAATTCCACAAATAAAAGTAATTATTTACTGGTATTATAGCCCAAATATAACTAATTAAACAAATACAACTTTAACCTCTACCATGAAAGTTCTGCACGCAACTTGGAATTTTCATGGTGCGAAATTGATCATCACAGACAAGCATAATATGTAACCTTTCAATTTTGAGAGTGATTTGCCTTAACTAAATTAACAGCTTTTTGCAAGACTCCGACCCATCGCTTATATATACCGGCTCAAAATAAAATTTGGTAAAAGTAGTATTATGGCTAAATTTACCTTCTTTGTCACGCATAATGCTATCATCAGCCCGGGCAATACCTACGCCTTTATCTTTATTATTTTTAACATTTTCAAAATATATAGCTAAATTTAGCCCATGCGAAGATGCAAAGCCAGAATACTGTAAAGCACCCTTTGAGTCTTTTAGCTCAAAATTATAACTATATACATCTTTTTCAGGATAACTATGGTCTTTAACATTGGTTAATGTTACGTAATCGTTTGTATAAGCACCATCTTTTGTATCATAGCCATCACAAAGGTATTTACCGGACATATCAATTGCCTGAACAAAGCCAAAGCATGTGAATAAACTTAAGAGCAATACTTTTTTCATAAAAAACCTCCTAAAAAATAATTCGATATTATAACAATGATTAACTATTATAAGCTATAAATAAAATGAAATTTTTTATAAAGTCAATATTATCTATGTTAGAATCAACAGCTTATATTTCTTTTAAGGGAGCCAAATTATGAAGCAAATACTTTCATTATTATTAATATCCTCTGGTATGAATGTTTTTGCCGCAGACTTTAGTGGTACATATAAATGCGAACTTTTCGATAAAACTGATGGTGGCTTTGACACAACATTAAAACTAAAACTAAACAAAGATACAAGCCCAAAAGCGCTTATGGATGCCGGATATGCTAGTTATGATATTGATTTTAAGGTAAAAGGTATCTCATATCCCTATACAGGAATTGCAGCAGCACATGGAAATAATTTGGCAATATACTTTGAAAGCACCGGTGAGAAAAAGAACCCGGATGATAGAGGCGTGGGAATAGCAACTATTACCTTAGATAAAGATAAATCCGGAAAAGATACTATTAGCCTACACAAATTCTACTATGAAATGTCATATAAAGGCAAAGGTAACTACGGCTTTGAAAATTGCAAAAAAGTTGACTAGTATATATGCTGCCCAATAAAGCTTGCGATAAACCAGTAACTATGATCATACCCCTCACGGTAATTTAGTTGTAGTTCCTGGCCATATTCTTTGCAGACTTTAGCAAAATTTGCCGTTAAAAGCTGCTTATCCAAAAATGGATCTGCAGTACCCTGTTCAATTAGTATTTGCCCTGGATGTCGGCGGCCTGATTTTATTAGCTCAGTTGCATCCCACTTTTTCCATTCTTCCCAGTTATCTCCCAGATACCCGCTAAACGCCTTTTGGCCCCATGGACATTGACTTGGATTAACAATCGGGGCAAAAGCTGAAATTTTATGATATTTATGCGGGTTTTTTAGGCCTATAACCAGTGCGCCATGCCCACCCATAGAATGTCCACAAATTGAGATTTTAGGATTGGATGACATAAACTTATTTTTAACCAGCTCATATAATTCGCTGTTAATATAGTTATACATATCATAGTGATCACGATAACCGGCAGTTGTAGCACTTAGATAAAAGCCGGCACCGGAACCAAAATCATCAGTTTCATGTTCATTAGGCAAATTTAAACCACGTGGTGAAGTATCCGGGCAAATCAGCATGATATTTTTATCTACCAGGTATCTTTGTGCACCAGCTTTTATCATAAAATTTTCTTCGGTGCAGGTAAGCCCGGACAGCCAAAGCATGCAGCTAGTTGGAGGGTTTGTCTTTAATGGCAAAAAAACTGAAAAGCGCATTTTAGTTTTAGTAGTGAATGAATCATGTTCATAAAAGCGGACTTCACCGCCAAAACATTTGCTAGACTTTAATACTTGCATAATTAGTTTTGTTTAACAAAAATGATTACGCTACGAATGCTCTTACCTTCGTGCATATAATCAAATGCCTGGTTTATATCTTCAAGCGGCATATTAAAAGTAACTAAATCATCCAAATTTATTTCACCGGACATATAACGTTCTACATAGCCCGGTATCTCAGTACGGCCCTTAACACCGCCAAAGGCAGTGCCCTTCCAAACCCTGCCAGTCACTAGTTGAAATGGTCTGGTAGAAATTTCTGCCCCAGATGCTGCAACCCCAATAATAATTGATTGTCCCCAGCCTTTATGGCAACATTCCAAAGCAATGCGCATTACATCGGTATTACCAATACATTCAAAAGAATAATCTACCCCACCATCAGTAATTTTAACGATATATTCCTGCAGCGGCCCCTGGATATCCTTAGGATTAATACATTCGGTCGCACCTAATTTCTTCGCAATGGCAAATTTATCCGGGTTGGTATCAATTCCAATGATACGGCTAGCTTTTGCCATTTTCGCACCTTGAATGCATGATAAACCAATCCCGCCTAAACCAAATACCGCAACGGTAGAACCTTTTTCAACCTTTGCAGTATTTAATACTGCACCAATTCCAGTGGTTACACCACAACCAAGCAAACATACTTTATTCAAGTCTGCTTCTGGATTAATTTTAGCCAGTGAAATTTCGGCGATTACTGCATACTCGGCAAAAGTAGAAGTTCCCATATAATGGTAGATCGGTTTGCCATCTTTAGACAAGCGGCTGGTACCATCCGGCATTAGGCCTTTTCCCTGGGTTTCACGAATTTTTTGGCATAAGTTAGTTTTACCCGATTTACAAAATTTGCATTCTCCACATTCCGGAATATATAAAGGAATAACATGATCCCCCTTTTTTAAGGTAGTAACCCCCGGGCCAACTGCTTCGACAATTCCGCCGCCCTCGTGGCCTAATACTACCGGAAAAAGTCCCTCAGGATCAGCGCCGGATAAGGTATATGCATCGGTATGACAAACACCGCTGGCAATAATCTTTACCAAAACTTCCCCATGTTTAGGAGCTTCTAAGTCTATTTCTTCAATTGACAATTTTTGTCCCGGACCCCAGGCAACAGCAGCTTTTATTTTCATTAGATACCCCCTTTTACTTAATAATTCCGTAATTATAACGCATAATATTAATACATAAACCTAATTACACTTTATACCATCAAGTTCTTTTTGTGGCATTAAGAGCAATTTCTTTAAAGGCATAATACAGCCCATTTTATCATAAGCAAGATTTATCTTTTTCCATTGTTTACCATTTGGCTCTATTCCAATATTGTTATCACTATAGTCTCCATCTTCTACATAATCTGCATTATATACAAATTTAGCCCATACTTGGCACAAAGGTGTTTTTGTCTAATTTATATTTAATATATCCACCGCTATATCCCCCACCGGTGTACTTAGTAAAGTGATAAATGTCTATGTCAACTAAGATAGAAAATATTTCAATACAGCTATAACTACTTCACCCCAGGTATACGGAAATTCAGTACCATATTCAGATATGGATCATATATAATTAAACTAAACATACAATAATAGGAGTTATCATGAAAAATTTGGTTAAGTTAATTTTTATAGCGACATTGGTATTTTCATCCTCAGTTTGTTTGGCTGGAAAAGTAGAAGAAATGAATGAATTAAAAAATAATATACTTGAGCCAATTATAACTCATTTCAGTGACTCAAGCTCAATGTCAAGACTTACTAGCCTAAAACTAATTGAAATGCAAAAAGCGGACGGGAAATTTCAAAATCTTGACACAAATGCACTGACCCATAAGAGGACGATAGCTATGGAAAAAGTCTATAAGGAGATTGGGAAAGACCAATATGAAAGACTGGCTAAAGTAGCGATTTTTTGTAAAAAATATACTGATCGCCCTTTTACCGGTACTCCAGAAGAATCAACTAAAGATTTTTTGCTTACTTTTGTATCAGTTGCCTGGCAAAATAATTTTGCATCATGTAATATATACGCACGTACAGTCCTACTTGCTATAGCATTTAACAATTTGAATAATGTAAAACAAGGAAAATCATTGCTGTTTAGAGAAGCAGCAGCTGTTCAAACAGAATCAGGGTTTGGTGATCATTCTTTCGTAGTTGTTGAAGGCATGAGTGGAACTATGTATGCTATAGACCCCTGGATCCGGGAAGTTAAAATTCTTTATGGGGCTAAAAAATTATCTGATATTCCATTTATTCCCCCTTTTATATATTCTTTTACGGATGACAACCAAAACAAAATATTGAATAAGTTATTTAGGGTAGAAGGTGAAGATAAGAATACATGGTATTATGACGAAGTTTATGTAAGAGAAGATACTAAGTGGCGTTTACGTCGGGACATGTCTTTATCTTATCAACTATTAGCTAATAATTATGATCCAGATCCAGATAAAAAAGGTACTTTACAAGTTCTAGACATGAAATATCTTGAAAACTATTTACAATTTAGTACACAACCTGTAAAAGAGAAAAAGAATATTCTTCACATGGAGGATATTTATAACCAATTAAAACCTTACTTTGAAAAAAGTTGGAAAGCCCCATATGAACAATTGTTTTTTAAAAATACTAACCCCAGAGAAGAAGCAATTGAAGACCTATAGGGAAGATTTATATAAACTAAACAGCATCTTATTGATTCAATAAATTAGCCGGCAAGCTGCTGGCTAATTTATTTTTAATATTCCCTTATATGCAAGCCCTGTACCAGGCTTTGAGCTTAGCTTTATCTAAAATATGACCATCCATAGCATTTAAAAGCTCATTAGTATAAAAACCTTTTTTTATATCTAATATACAATCAAGTGCATATAGTTTAATTGTATAACCATGATCTTTATCAGATGGCGCGCACCCACCATAGCCGGTAGCCTGCTCAGGGCTTAACATCCACTCTTTTGGAGCTAAAGGTGCATTAAAACTGGTAAGACCTTCTACAAGATCTAATTCAACACTAGCATTTTCAGGTAAACATTGTAGCTTTGGATCAATATTAGCAACTGTCCAATGTACCCAAGAAAACCCACAAACTGGAATTGCATCATGATCAACAAAAATCAGTGCCAATGATTTTGTACCCGGCGGAATTTCGCTCCATGAAATGTCAAAAGACCGGTTTATTACTTGTGTATTTTGTATTACTTGTGTACCATGCTTGCCAACTTGATTATCAAGATAACCATTATTAATATTTTTTGAATAAATTTTCATATTGTACCTTTCTTAATTACATTTACTTACAATGTTAGTCTTACGGTGGTTTTTTAACCCGGCATTATTTAGAATAGCTAAAAATAAACCAACTGTAGTCAAACCGGCGGCAACCCAATTAGGTGAAACATAACTGAATCCTTCAGATATTGCCAAACCACCTAAAAATACACCGCCGGCATTGCCCAAATTAAATGCGGCAATATTGGCTGCAGAAGCTAGTGTCGGCGCCTGCGATGCCTGTTGCATTAATTGCATTTGTAGTGGTGCTACTGTACCAAAAGCAAGAATACCAAACATAAACAAACTAATAGCTGCCGGAATTTTGTAATGTGCAGTAAAGGTAAAAATAACTAAAAGAATGGCTAATAAAATTAGCACTCCATATAAACTTGGGATTAAGGCTTTATCAGCTGCCTTACCGCCTAAGGTATTACCTATTACCAAACCAACGCCAAATAACACCAATAAACCACCAATACTACCAGGCAAGAAGCCAGAGACATCGGTTAAAAGCGGTGCAATATATGTAAAAGATGCAAATACCCCGCTAAAACCAAAAGCAGTTATTAGTAATGATAACCAGACTCCGCCGCGCTTAAATACTGCCAGTTCTTTTTTTAAACTACTTCCGGCATTGGATGCCAGATTAGGGACAAGAGTAATAATGCCTAATAAACCGATTATTCCAAGCGCTGTAATAACAGCAAATACTATTCTCCAGCCAAAATGCTGTCCAAGTACAGTGCCTACCGGCACGCCTAAAACATTAGCAAGAGTTAAACCGGTAAACATAAATGCAATTGCACTGGCACGCTTTTTTTCACTTACCAAATTACTTGCTACAACAGCACCGATTCCAAAAAATGCACCATGGCATAATGCTGTAACTACCCTCCCAAACATCAAAATAGTAAAATTATTTGCTAAAGCAGAAATTAGACTACCAAGAATAAATAAGCTCATTAGGATAATCAGGACATATTTTCTCTTCATTTTAATTGTAATTGCAGTTATAAGCGGTGCTCCAATCGCAACGCTTAGAGCATAAACTGAAGTCAGGGATCCGGCCATGGGGATTGATACTTTAAAAAATGTTGCAATATCAGGTAATATTCCTGCAGTTACAAATTCTGTTGTACCAATACAAAAAGCGCCAATGGCAAGCGCTATAAGTGCAAAAGGCATTTTGATTTACTCCTTAATTATTAAATCAATTAACATTATAAATTTTTAAGATTATGTAGAGTAGATTTTATATTAAAATAAGAACTCAGCCGCCGTAGATTCTACGGCAGCACTTTTATTATTATGCAGTATAATCGTGGAATTTATAAGTTAAACCATTGTTATTACAGGACAAGATAAAGTAAAGATATATTTCCTAATGAATTTATATTATTAATAAATAAAACAGTTCCTGATAGGATCTTTGACTTAATAATTTTCTTTGTTTCATCTTATAATATATTAAAGTAAATTAGTGGACCAGCCCCAATTACATATAACGCTACTCCAAGCAGCAGAAGGTTTTATTTCTTTATCGCTAGCATTATACACATCCGCTTTAATGGTACAATTATCTATAATTTTATAGGTATACGTTTGCTTATTAATAGTTTTTCTTTCATTATGCTTTATGTTCTTGTTCTCTTAATCCTTAAATGGGCCAGATATGCTAAAATCGCATTATTTATGTAGCATATTACCATTTTAGTATGCCATTCATTATCATAATTACTTATAATTTGTAGAAAAATTTGCAAACTCAAGGCTTTATCTGAAATAGAGTTTTAAAAGGATCATTTATAAAATAAAATTTATAGATACACACATATATTTTTGGGATTTGAGTAATGGTATTAATTCGCAAAAAAATATGATATTTTATGAGAATCTTTTAAACTTTTTTCAAGAATTAGAATGATTGTGAGGATTGAAGATGTCTAATATAAAAACACTATTAATAACAGGTGGTTCTTCTGGTATAGGTGAATCAATTGTAAAAAAATTTCTCAAAAATGATTATATTGTCATTAACCTGGATATAAAAGGTAATAAAGAACTTGATAATTGGGAGAATTATAAACATTACCTAATAGATTTGACAAACTTTGAATTACTAAAGCAAACTTTAGCCGAAGTACATAATAGCTATCAAATTACTAATATTGTCTCAAGTGCCGGTAAACATTTATCAGCAAATATTGAAGAAACAACAGAGGAACAATATCATGCATTAATGAGATTAAATTGTGATGTTAACTTCTATTTATTAAAATATTCTGTCAGCCACATGAAAAAGTCCGGCGGAACCATAGTTTTTATTGGTTCGGACCAAACAATAATTGTTAAATCTAATTCAACCGCTTATATTGCATCAAAACGTGCTGCTGAGGCTCTAATGCTAAGTCTTATACCAGATTATTCAAAATATAATATACGAGTAATTTCGCTGGCAGCAGGAACTATTGATACCCCTTTATACCGCGATGCTATAAAGAAATATTCAGATAAATCAGGAATTCCCCTACCGGATATTGAAAAAAGTGAAGCCCTGGCTCAACCAATTGGTAGAATTGGTTACGCCGAAGAAATAGCTGAGACTGTATTTTTTGTTACGCAAAGTACAAAAGTAGGCTATCTGACCGGAGCAAGAATATCAATTGATGGTGGTTATACCACACTTTAAGAAGGTTATTAATATGAAAATTGAACATATAGAGATATTTGATGTATTTTGTCCAGATCGCCCGCAATGGCATCCGGTATTTGTGCGTATCCATACAAACGAGGGCATCAGTGGAGTTGGTGAAGCCGGGTTAGCATATGATTGGGGTCATAGTGCAGTTGCCAATATGATAAATGAAATTGCTAAAGCACGTATAATAGGAGCAAACCCATTACAAACGGAGCTCCTATGGAATAAGATGTACCGTGAAGGCTTCTGGGCGTTTGGCGGCAATGCTGTATTTTTTGCGGCAATGTCAGCAATTGATACTGCATTATGGGATATTAAAGCAAAATATTTGAATGTGCCCTTATACCAGCTACTTGGCGGCAAAGTAAATACAAAGCTCAGGACCTATGCAAGTCAGTTACAGTTTGACTGGGATAGCGAAGCGCGTAAGCTGGTAGAACCAACTGATTATGCCAAGGCTGCCGAGAAAGCTTTAAAGGAAGGGTTTGATGCAGTTAAGGTAAACCCAATGTTTTATGATAAAAATGCAAATACGATTTATGACTTGACTAAAATAGTACCGCATGATCTCATGAAGATGATAAAAGGCCGGATGCAAGCTATTCGTGATGCTGTGGGTGATAGTGTTGACATATTCCTTGAATGCCATAGCCTACTTGGAGCAACAACCGCAATCCAAATTGGAAAAGAAATAGCGGAAACCTATAATTGCACATTTATGGAAGAGCCGGTTAATTATTTAAATTCTAAATTGCATGATAAAATTTCAAGTAAATTAAATGTACCGTTAGCTGCAGGAGAAAGGTTATACTTTCGGCATGGTATGCGCCCATATTTTGAAAATCAAACTATTGATATCCTACAACCTGATATTGGCTTATGTGGCGGAATTACTGAAACTAAAAAAGTATGCGACTATGCGGATATGTATGATATCCAGATTCAAGCCCATGTATGCGGTGGCCCTGTTGCAACAGCAGTAGCACTGCATTTAGAATCTGCCATAACTAATTTTTATATCCATGAACACCATACATATGCATTAAAAAAATGGAATCGTGAACTATGCATTCAAGATTACCAACCACAAAATGGATTCATGGTTGTCCCCGAAACTCCAGGAATCGGAATTGATTTAAATGATAAAATTATAATAAAATCTAAAGTTGCTGACATTAATATAGAATAAGTAATATTTGTAAAAAATTAATAACCTATCGGAGCTGAAATGAAAAGTTTGACTTTCCAGGAAATAGAAAATAATATTATAAACTCACGGGCATTAACCGAAGAAAACCTGCGTAAACAATTAGCCTATTTGTATCGTATATTTGATTATTATGGTTGGTGTGATTTAATTGTTACACATTTATCAGTAAGAGTGCCAAATGAAAATTCGCTTTTAATCCTTCCATTTGGTCTGTCATTTGATGAAATTACCCCGGATAATCTTATTAAAGTGGATTTTAATGGGAATGTACTTGAAAGTAAATTTGGCTTTCAGATTAATCAAAATGGTACCACGGTGCATAGGGCAATTTACAGTCACTGCCCAGATATTAACTGTATATTACATACACATTCTACTTATGGGGTTGCTGTTTCTAACCAGCAAGAGGATTTATTACTATTAGATCAAATAGCAATGATGTTTCATGGTAAAGTTGGATACCACAATTTTGATACATTATTTATTAATGACAACTCGCAAAATGGTTTATTACATGATGCAACCGGAAAAAATTCAATGATTTTAAAAAATCATGGCTTAATTACATTTGGAAGCAATGTAACAGATGCATTTTGGTTTCATTACTACTTAGAAACAACATGCAAACAACATATATTAACCCGTTCAACCGGGGAAAAAATTCAATATCCAACAAAAGAAACGCTAGAAAACACCGCAGCAAAATATGAAACTTGGCGTAATAAAAATGTACATATTCCTGTAAGTGATAGCGAGCTTCTATTCGACGCGGCAAAACGTAAAATTGGCTATATTTTCGGTTGATTATCATCTTCAAAGCCGGCATGTAGCAAAATTATTTCATTGCATTAATATAAATTGCACAAAGTACTAGAGTACCACCAAGTAACTGGCGATATCCTAAAGCCTGGCTTAAAAAGATAAAAGCCGATACCAAAGAAATAACCGGTTCAGTTAACTCAATTAATTGAACCGTCTTACTTTCTAATAATGTTAGTGCCTTTACTGTGCACCAAAATCCTCCTATCGTTGGTAATAGTGCTAATCCAAGAAGCAGGGATAATTGGTGTAGATTTGGTACAAATATTTTAACATGAAGTATAATCGGTATCGACAAATAAGCTGTGCCAAATAACATGAGACTGTTAACCACTACTAATCCCGAACCAATTCTAAAAATCGGTCCCAACGTTAGGAAAGTTCCGTACCCTATTCCGGCAAGCAAAGCAAAAACTATACCTAATAAATCAGCATGTTGTATATTTTCCCCGGCATTAAATACAAATCCAAGGCCTAAAATAGCAATAATACAAGTAATAATTTCTCTTCTATGTAATTTTTTCTTATTAAGAATAACTGATAAAACAAAGGTGGTGATTGTGGAAGAACCTAATAGCAAGAATACTACTACCGGTACTTTGGAATAATTATATGCATTTGTTTCAAAGAAATATAGAACAAAAAAGCCAAATAAAGCACAGATAGCAATCTTAATATAATTTCTTTTAAGGTAATTTACCCAGGCTATAAATTTACCTGTAACTACTAAATATGTGCTGATCATAATAAGTGCAATTAAGCATTTATAAAAAGCAATCTCAAATGGCTGCATACCATATGATATTAACTTTACGCTAAAAATTCCAATCATTGCATTGAATATCGCAGCTAATAGCGCACAGGTTAAACCTAAAAATTTATTCATTTTATGTATTTATCTTTCGAAATGATTCACTAATTGTATAACTACTTTTTTGATACCGGCATTTGTAAGCATTTGCTTTTAAATACCTGCCATATATCCTGGAAAAATGAGGCAAAGATAGCTATTATGCCACCTAATATCTGGGACAAGGTTAATAATTCCCCGTTAACCAATCCAAACAAACTTGCAAATACCAAATCTAAATTTAAAATAACCCCAGTCCTGGTTGGACCAACTTTCTTCTGAAATAGCATTTGCAATACAACTGCTAAAGCCGTAGAAATTGCTCCTTGATATATAATAGCCGCCCATACTGACGAGCTTTTGAATAACCCATAAGAAGTATAAATGATAGGATAGTAGCTTAAAAATAGCATTCCAAACATAACACTAAAAAAAGAAAGTAACAATCGATTCATTGATTGGTGCTTAGTCATTATTTGTACCATAGTTATATTCATAGCAATAGTAAAAGCGGCAAATAAGCCAAATAAATCCCCTCTACTAAAACTGTTTAGATTGCCATTAAAAGTAACTAAAATGCTGATTATCCCAAGAGAAACTATAGTGATATCAATTGTCTTAAATTTACCAGCCCTAAAAATAAGAACTAAGAATGGAACAAAAATAATATTTAATGTAATAAAAAATGCTGTCATTGCAGAATTGATAATTGAAAGAGCATAACTTTGACTAAGTATTGACAATGTATTAAATAGTCCAAGCAGGAGTCCTCCAATAATAATTCGTTTATTAATCTCCTTAAATGACCAAAGTGCAATTGGCAGCAAACAAATCGTTGCAACAACCTGGCGATAAAAAGCAAACAATCCAGGATTAAAGGTAGCTACCGCATTATGTGTCAGTGGAAACCCTATGCCCCAAAAAACCGGAATAATGAAAATCGCCCAAAATGCTAATCTATTCAACCTAAATATCCTTTAATATGCGCATAATGATAATTTATATTTGATATAAATACCTAAGCAATTATTATACCTGCACTATTAATAAGTTTGTATTGAAATAGGTAGTTAGCCTCCATAGAATCTACAGCAGCGCTTTTATAATTTTGTGTCAAACATGATAAAGGTTTAGAGATAACCAAGAGTAATGATAAAATAGATACTATTAATATGAATGGATGGAGTTTATACAGATGCATGCAGGTAGCTGCCAATGTGGTCAAATTAGATATAAAAGTACAGCTAATATTATAGGATTATATATCTGTCATTGTCTTGAATGCCAAAAGCAATCTGCTTCCGCCTTTGGAATCACAGTTGAAGTTTTAAAGGAAGGCTTTGAAGTAATTAATGGTACACCACAATTTTGGAACCGCATTTCTGATAGTGGCAACCAAATTAAATGTGCTTTTTGTCCAACATGCGGTTCACGCTTATGGCATGAATCTACAGCAGAATCAAATACTCTTTCAATTAAAGGTGGATCACTTGACGAGCCAGTTGATATATCAAATGCAATTCATATCTGGGTTAAGCGTAAATTATCAGGCATTATAATTCCGGTCCATGCCAAACAGTATCCGCAAGAACCAAACTAACACAGCTATTTTTCATCCGCCCCATTATCCGCCCCATTATCCGCCCCATTATCCGCCCCATTAATTAAAAACCATTTTGCACCTCTACCAACCCCTTTAGAAACAATAAATCCTTTCACTTTTAAATTAGCTAAATCATCGCCAATCGTTCTGGGAGACATTGTTGTATTTAATTTAGCCATAATTTCTTGTAAAGACAATGGGTGCTTATTTTTAGTTAATATTTCTAAAATTGTAAGCTCACGGTCTTTCAAATTATAATCTGTAGGAAGATTTGGGATAGATATTGATGCACCAATTGGTTCTTTAAAATAAAAGCGTACCGAAAATCCATCACTCTCTTCCGTAAATATCGGCAGAGGTAATTTGTGCTCAGAGCATAACCTAAGCATTCTACTAGTACCTCCACCCCATCTATCAATTAATTTCCTTGCAAAAAATACCTGAGCAATTCTTTCATTTCTTCGCCTGGAAGGATGCTTTTTACTTAATTGTTCAATAGTTAACCCACCATAAAGACGCCCAATGTTATGAATTTCTAAATAATCATTAAATATTAGTAATGATATATCACCTGTACGATTAGAATAGTCACGGTGGCAAATTGAATTTATGATAGCTTCACGTATTGCCAATAATGGCAATAATGCTTCGTCAATTCGTTCAAATTTATCGGATGCATACCTACTAGAGATGGGAATATGACGTTTAATAAAATTTTGAGCTTCGTTTAATATTTGAAATGCATTTCCTCTCATTTGAAGACTATCTAAAACAATATCCATAGTTTCATCAATAAATCTACCCATACGAATAAAACATTGTGAATAATCAGCTGGCATTTTTCTGGCAAATAGAACCATTGCAGCATTGTTTAATTTATTATCATGTATCAAATCAAAGTTAGTAAGAATTGCCTGTACATTTTCAGTATATTCATCATCAGGTATTCGTCCTTCAGCAAATCCAATTTTTATTGTTTTAATAATTTCTTCATGATCTAAGTCTTCAAGAGTATATTTATTAACTTTCAACTCCTCCCAAAATTTTGAGAATCCTGCTTGCTCCATTAATAATTGTTTATATCTTTGAGATGGCATTAATTCGACACCTGACTCAGTTTTAAAATAAGTCCGGCCTTTGAAAGAAATGGGAATATTATTTCTTATAAATTTACAATTTAATACAATAACGTACTTATCCGTATCTGGTATTTGTACATAGTGAATAGCAATCTCAGGATATGGGTCAAATGAATTACAGAAGTCGGTTAATTTCTTTTTAGTTGAGTCAGTAACTTCTATACCAATGATTTTACCTGCATCTGTAATACCGATAAACCCATAACCGCCATTATTATTTAACATTCCACTGATTGCTTTACCTAGTTTATCTAGTTCCGCCATAGATTTTTTATTTTCAACAGTTTTAGACTCACCATGTTTTGTTAAAATCATTACTTTTTCTAAATTCATACCCTTATCATTCATAACATTAGATTACTGTATTTTTTAGAGCAAGCATAAGAAAGGTTAATATTATTTATTTACAGCTCTTACTAAGTTAATAAATTTTATAGAAATAGATAGACATATACCGTAGATTCTACGGCAATGCTTTATATTTAAAATAAGTAATTAATCCTGCTCCAAAGCTTAATTTTGGTCATTTATATACTGTCGTACATTCTGGACCAACAGTACCAGATAATGAGGTCATAGAAGCTAATTGCTGTGGTGTAATTTTAGCATTACATAAATTTCCATTAATAATTGATGCACCGGTTAAATCAGCTCCAGTAAAATCAACATTACGCTCATCACAACTACTAGTAGTTGTATTTGCCAAATTAGCATTAATAAATATAGCTCTATATAAAGAACATGTATTTACACCCGAACTAATGCTGGAATTACTAAGATCAGCATCTGTAAAATTGGTATAATCACCTGTCCCAATACGGATACTGCTATTTACGATAGACGCCCCTTTAAAAGTAGAATTGCTAAAACTCTTCCCGCTTATAACAACTCCATCATATTTAACATTATTAAAATTAGAACTTGAAAAATCTATTGTTACAGAATCTCCGATGGAAGTATTTTGTGCAATAGAATAACTAAAATTTGAATTTTGAACATTTGTTTTACTGGGCTGTCCTTTCAAATTATTAAATATATTGCTACCATCTAAAATTGCCCCCGATAGGTTAGTCCCTGAATAATCGCCCCCAGATAGGAAGCTGCTACTAGTAGACATCTTCCAATCAGCCAAATTACATTGCATGCAAGTATGCGGATTAGAATTTTCAAATTGCTTTACATCATCTGGGTTATACCCTACTGTATTAGCATTTGCTTTTAACAGCAAGAGTGAAAGCGGTACCATTACTACTATTTTATTTTTAAACATTTTTAAATTTTGCATATTACTAAATTCCTTATAAAATTACATCTTGATTAAATGGTTATTTAAATTAAAAATATTGATTTACATGTTACTACCCCTTTTAAAATAGAGCTCATAACTAAACTGACACCTAGCTATGCGCTAAAACAACAGTTATAAATAAATTTTTAGATTTACAGTATGGATTTTATATAGAAAAAATACATCAGCCGCCGTAGATTCTACGGCAGTAAATTTGTAGTTATGCAATACAATTGGGGAAGTAGCAAGTAAAACTAAAAATTTGTTATAGTGAGGAAAAATGTAAAAATATTCGTTATTTATGTTTAGGACAGAAAATGGAGAGCAGAATGACTACTATTACTATAGTTTTGGTTGATATATTTATTCTTCTAGGAGTTGGTTTATTAACTTATCTCTTAACTCACAGAAAAAATCATAAAAAACACCAACACTGATATAATTATCTACATAATCAGGCAGCTATATCAGCTGTCTTACATACATTTGTTTGTGCAATTTTATTTAGGTTAATAGCTTTTTCTTGATTAAAAATATATACCGCTGTAGCTATCCATGAATATATTCATGGATGTGCTGCCAACAAGGTTATAGTTAACTGTACCGCCTACACTATAATAATCAAAGCCTACCATGGTATTACCTGATGCACCGACACTGCCGGCATATTGGCCCTGAACTAAAGCACATACCGCACCTGAACAGGTACCGATAATTGAATTGACTAATCCTGCACTTGAAAATGTTGCTGTTGCAATTCCAGAATTGCTGGAAACACCGTTATAGACGTAATTATAGGTTCCATTTGGGGTAAAAGTTGCCTGAGGGAAAGCTATTTCATTGGTAAAGCTGGGGCCAGAAGCAACACTTGCGTTATATTCATTAATCATTATTCCGGTAGTATTATTAACTACAATTGGCATAATATACCAAGTTCCTGTATGAGTACCTCCCTGCACACCACAAGAAAATGAGCTAAGAAATGGATTTTGCGCATTTGGTGCTGTAGTTATGGCTTGTCCCTGGCATAAAGTAGTTGATTGACCGGAAACACTAAATTCAGTGATGCTAATTTGATTATTATTAATAACAATGCTACATGCACTTATATTATTTTGGTCACAGACAGTTGTATAAGTACCATTAGGAATACTATTATTATTTGTAACTTCCGATTCAACAGCAAAATCAGCAAAGGAGGTTGTTGAAGTACCGTTTATTGATATCCCCATCTGGTTATTTTTTAAAACCAGGCTACCACTAATATTACTGCCCGTATTACCGCCGTTGAAGGTATAACTATTATTCCCACTTAAAGTAAGAGGTACATTATTAAGTAAGTTGCCTGTAGTTGCAACTACGCTTAAGGCTAAAGATTCAACCCCGCTTTCATTTGATGTATTGATTTCATAATATAAATTGGAAGAAGCTGAATAATAGTTGGTATTTGAGCTACTGCTACTCCCATCCCCGCAGCTAACAATTAAAAAAATACTAAAAAATAATATAAATAATAATTTCATGTAAGTTTCCTATTTAACTTATTGCTAATCTTGTTTATCATATATAGGCATATTTGAGCAGGTTACAGATATAATAATTGCAGGCAGTATAGATTCAATAACTGCAGCTATACCATTATAATTATCCGGATTAGCACCGGAAAAATCAGTCCGCTCACAGGCACAGCCTAAATCTTGGCTATCAATATTTACTGGATTTTCACCACGGCTTTGCCTTTGTGTGCCAAGCAATTGCCAGCCATTACCCAGTGATTGATTTAAATTGGCACAGACTTTTTTACAAGAATCTGCATTCGGGATAGTCATAACACTGTAGCCAATTGGTGTGCTATATCCGCTCATAGTCCCTTGAATTACCTTATAATCCGGAATAGCTCCTCCGGCTACGGTAGTACCAAATGATTTACCGGTAATAGTATTCAGATCTACACTGAGTAGCTCTCCTATACCATCGATTATTCCTGATGTATAATCTGTTCTGATTCCCGGATTACAACCGCCAGTGGGACAGGTAAGTATACGTGTAAAGACTCCATTTTTGTTCAATTTAACCATAATTCCATTAGGTGATGCACCACCCTTATTATCTATTACGTAAATCTGTCCACCGCCTAAAAAGCCGGTTTTAACTTCCATTGCAAATGGAACAGCTTGAGGACAGATAAACTTTCCTGATGGATCCTGAATACCTTTTGTTGTATTCTGAAAAGTAATTTGGTTTGGAATTGATGTCAGATAACAATACCCCCCTACTGCACCACATAATACGTCACTATGTGTACAAACTAGTGTACTTCTGGATAAAACGCCTCCTGTATCGCCTCTTAATCCCTGATCAGCAACTGTTTTACCCTCTTCATCAAAATTACAGCTTTGCCCGGCTCCAAAAAATAAATTTGGTTGCAACGCATCGCCAACTAATTTGTTAGAGACATTATTGCCTAAACCTAGTGTTGGCGCTCCTGATCCGGAACCTTTATATTGTATGGCTAATTTAACCTGGTTAGCTGGGTCTGAATTATCCAAAATTATGCCAGCAGTTGGCCCAAGATAAATATTGGATTTAGATGTATTGGCATTTTTTAAGCGACCAGGAAGGGAGGATTGTCCTGATGTAGTATCCTCCCCACGTAAAATAGAATATAGCGAATGTAAATCCTGATTCCAGTCTAATACTAAATCAAGGTTTACCGCCAGGCTATTATTAGCTAATGCGCTACCACACTGGCTGGCTCCACTTAAAAATTCTGAATCTTTATCGACTGACCATCCGGCATTCCCCTGTATCGCACCATTTATTAAAATCCCGCCTTTACCACCAAGCCAGATAGAAGCGCTCCTGACAATATCAAGAGCTAATGCTGATTGTTGTTTTGAGCCATCAACATAATACATCATGGCTTCTAAACTTCCGCTATTTGAATTTTTGACTATGGTTACGCATGGAATCTGGCCATACATGTTCTTCATGGCCAGGTCAACTGGCCAGGCTGATTTTGAAGATAATAAGGATGGGGATAATGTTACAGGACCAGCTTGAGCTTGTTGTAGCAATAGTGTATAAACTTCCGCAATTTTCATGTATTTTGTATAGGCTTTTATAAAGGCTTCTGTTTGGGCACTTAGGATTTTTGCATCTTTTTTAGCTGCATCACGTGAATTAAACCATACGATACCAAGAGTAATAGTGGCTAGCATAGCTAAAACCAGCATACTCTCAAGAATACCAAACCCTGAATTATGCTTATGCATTTTATAAGCCATAATATACATTCGCAGCCGATATTACTTGAAACGGAGTACTATAATCTTTTGCCGTGGATAATAAGTACTGGTCAATCCCATTATAAAAACCATTATTAATTAATGTATAATCATCCAGATTAATTTCACACTTACCATTTTCGGTATGTACTTTGTAATATGCCTCTAATGCGACACCCACTCCAGAATAATGAACAATGCCTGGTACATACATTAACATATAGACATTTTGCCCATAGTTTGTCGCAATAGACCCCTTAGAAGGTGCAGTATAATTTAGTAATTGTCCTCGATAAATATAGGAAGTATAATCTGGTCCACGATCAAAACAAGCTGCTTTTCCATTATAAAAACCAATCACTGTCCCATCAGCATTTACTCCAGATATATCGTCAATATTTGTTTTAATAAAAGATTGTGTAACTGGATCGTAAATATCGGCCCCAATGCCGGTACTCCACCAAAAGCTGCCATCTAAACCAACCACTCCATTTGGATAATCAGCAAAAACAGTAGTATCCATATCCGGTACATAGTTACCCATGCCACCATCATCAAATAATACGTTTGGGTTCGAAGTATTAACCAAAGCAAAACCTAGCTCTTTACTATAACTACTCACCCATACATTACTTCCATCAGGAGCAACATATAAATCCGCTATATTTCTGCCGCTATAGTGAACAGTATATGCAGTTGAAGTCATTGACTGGGTTAAGGTATTCGTTGTACTATCATAATTAAGTGCATATTTATTACAATTGGTGGTCGTACAGCTCCAAAACCAATTGCCATCTTTACTCACATTATGCCCATAGGGATTAGCAGGGACAAAGTTAGTATTTCCATTAATTGGTAATGCTTTATAAGTAATAAACTGCTCAGCAAATCCTGGTTTTGACATATTGCTACAGTCATACACGAAAGGGTTTGGCGGCATACCGGATCTACTACACTGGACTACATCTAAACTATTAACTGCTGAATTAGGATCTGCAATTGTATAAGATACCGGTACTGTAAAAGTATCTTTATTTGAATGGTTATTTCCCAAATTGGCAAAATATGTGTAGTACGAACAAGATGCACCCGGTGCAAGTAGTACCTGGGTAGTTCCGTCTTGCATTTGATTGAAACAATCATCAGAATTACTAGTTTTTATTGCATCCCCATATTGAATTCCTGCTGCTTGATAATTTGCCTCATAGCTTTCAACAGATATACCCTTTTTTTGCGCCTGAACAGTAGAATAATAATCTGGCATGGCAAAATTATATGCATTAATACTAATAGGATTTGGATTAGTAAACTGTAATTTATATATTAGATGGCTACCAATCTTGCTAATATCAAAATAGGCTATCGGGTTATCATTTAAATCCAGCATAGCAATTTTTAGCGGCACTAAATTTACTGTAGATGGTGGTGCTGGAGCTGGAGGATTGGGTCCGCTACCACCTCCTCCACCACCGCCGCAGGCAGTAATACCAAATAATATAATAATAGCTAATAAAATATTTTTTTTCATATCATCTCCTAAATTTTAATTTACTTGTATAATCATTGATGCCTTACTTGGATCATTGGTACACTGGATACTACTAATTGTATCCTGCGTATCTGCAATTTGCCCTCGCCCTTCACCACAACCGGCATGGCAAGGATTACCACACCATTGTTCCCAGCTTGTACTCTGTACAGTTAATGTCCTATATAATGGGCTTTGAGATTTAAAAGCAGTATTTAGTGAATTTGAGTATACTTGATCTCCCCCGTGATGACGACTGGCTACACAATCCACCTCCACAAAACCACAACTTGCACGGCATGTTATTTGCCCAGTTATATCGATATGGTTTATTGTAACTTGGGAATCATCAATAAATGTACCTACAGGACATGTATACGTAGGTGAATTTGGGTGGTCTTGTAATGTTACGTTTTGTACCGGCATATAGCAAAACCCGTTTGTATTTGCCTCACACAACGGACTTTTCATGCAGATAAGCTGGCTTATATAAATATTATTAATATCTGCCGAATCATTAGATCTTTGCTGTCTGGTCATAGTACCAATTTCTTTAGGATCACACGATGTGCCTACAGCAACTTGCGTGGTTGGCTGGAAAGAAGCAGCAACTATTTCCCCGACATATGGGCGTATATCATTTTGTTTACTATCTTTCCATAGATATGGATCACCACCTTGTTGAAAACCAGTAACCGCCATTATTTTTTTATTATTATATGGATTTACCGGATCACTTTCAGCCTGAATTGCTAATTGACGATTTTTACATCCACTTGGGTTTAAAGGTGAATAGTCTTGCATTGATTTGTTATCATTTGGATCCATCTGGCAATGAGGATTCATTTGGAAAATAATATTACTTTGTCTTCTATTCTTAGTACTTCCTGGCCTTGTATAATCCATATTCAAATCAGTATTCATCCGATTATTGCTTAACGTGTCATCTACATCATGCAATGCATCTGAGTATTGATGAATATTATCATCCTTTGGTAAGGTATTATTTAAGGAAAGCATACTGGTTACATTCACTACAAAACCTGGATTGGCAATTTGTGCTCCGGTACAGTAATAATCTGCCGGACTAAACCGTCCTTCAGAGCTCACTGAAAGATCTACCATACCCTGAGTAATAAAATATTGATTTACAAAATCTGCACTCATTTGCCAATCTTTTGCTGCACTCGTTACCAAACCATTTCTATAAAAACCCATCATTGCCCCCATATGGTTTAACCCATATGCCCATTGATTTTGATCTAATGGTTTTGAATCACGATTATCCCGATAATAAATAAACGACTGCAATTGATGATTGTCATACCAGATTACGGTACAAGGCATTTGGTTTAATTTATTTTTATAATATAATTGGTTTTTAATAAACCCTTCTTTAACCAATATATAGGTGGAAACTGTAGCAAGCTTATTATTAGTGTATATTCCATCATCAGATAATAACTGCCTGAGCAAATTTTGATGTGTTGTAATGTAACGAACAACCGCATCTGAATAGTTATAAGCCTGGTTGGCTACGACTTCCCCGGGGGCTTTATTAAGTATACTGCTACCAAAATTAGTACTTATAGTTGTAATAGCAGCCGCTATAACTAGTACCATAAGTAATTCTATGGCTGAAAAGCCGCTTAGCTTAACTGACATGACTTGTTTTTGCTGTTTTAATAACATTTAAGAATATTTTCCTTTTAGGATTGCTACGCAATGACAAACTATTTATATCTGTCGCATTTTATATATATTTCTTCTTTTTCTAAACCATCATACGATTTTCGGTACAATAAATACTGATCATGATTATCTTCAACACTATATCTATGGGTTAACTCATCATATGTATAATCGATCTTGTACGGCTGGTCAAATTCGGTATCAATAACTTCAAGTTTTGGGATATATTGGACTGTTTTTGGAATTTCAATATATAAACGGTTTTGACTACTCTTACTTTGGTAAAACTTAACTGGTCTCCAAGGGTAGCTGCCGCTGGAAATTATATATTTCTGGCATCTATCAGTTAATTGCCCTGTGGCACAACCAACCAAATTAATTGATAATAAAATTAACATTAGGCTGTAAAACCAAATGAGGTTTTGTTTATTCATGTTTTTATTCCTTTATTTACCTAGTATAATTATCTATTACGTATGCACTAGTTGCACTGGTACATTTTAATTTTGCTAAAGCACCTACAGCCTGCGTACCCTGTGCATAACTACAAACTGTTTGATAGCCCTGACAAAAATTCATTTTTGTTATACTCGTATAACAAGCAGTATTTTCACCATGTAGACCCTGAATTAGATTCCAGCCAGTAATAACCGGGCAAGATATTGATGTATCAATACCATCAGCTGGCTGGTTACTATCAACAACTGTCCCCATAGGACACATATAACTTGCTTTCCTATTGGGAAACTGGTAGGTAAATGTTGTAGTTTTAAGTGGCAGGTAGCAGTACCCGTAGCCAGGACAGAAAGTTGGGTTATAGGTACACTGCACCTGGCTATTGATCGTAGTACTGCTTATTCCTTGAACTGCTTTTCCAACCTCATTAGGGCTGCAAGTATCACCAACTGTTACCATGTGTGATATTGGCGAAATAATTCCTGCCTGGATACCAGCACCATTAATGGCAAGGATGCTGCTTTCACTAGTAGCACCAATCGGAGCTTTAGTTTTTATTTGGATTCTTCCGGCAATTCCTGGCCGCCCATAATCAATGGCCCGGTATGTATGCTGTGCCGGTACCCCGACAGTTGAAGGTATCATCGGATAATATTTCGTGCCACAGGTTTGTGTTCCTAAAGGTATATTATGTTGAGTAGGAATTGCAGGAACAACTTTTCTGCCACAATTCCTTGGATTTGGCTCACGCCCACCGCCACCGGTAGGGTCAAATGAGGTATTGACAACCTGACTCTTACATAGGCCAGATAGAATACATCTCAATCCTATATCGCACCTACCGCTAGACTGGTTATAAGTGCCAGGACAATGTACCATGGTATCATGATCATCAGGCTGCTTAACTGCACAACTAATTAAAAAGGCTATTCCCTCTCCAATAGAGCCATTAATGGAAACAGCGCGTTGCCAATTAGGTGCCGTATCATTATCCCCTCTGCTTGATGGATTGGCAGTATTTATCCACCACTGCGGTCCATCACACGTACCTGGTAATTTATAATATGCGTATGCTTCCGATGAACAGGTATTTGTACCTGGGTCAAACGCCGGCTGAATCGGGTTCCAGTAAGCAGAACCCGGATCTTTTGCTCTATCATCAATAGTTGCGGGGCAATAATCCTCTGCATTGCCCATATTTGCCCCATTACAATCATAGCTTGTAACAGTTCTATAAAAACTAGCTTGTGCAGTAGCCCTACATTGATCGCCGGTCTTTTGACTATCAACCCAGCTTGCACTACCGGGATCCATATAAATACCCCCTGAAGCTGCATAATTTTGGCACAATGAATCTGCCTCAAGCCCAGGCAGTTTACTTGCATCACAATAGTAAATAGTTTTTGTTGATGATTCTGCATATATATTGTCCAAATATATATTTGTCTGCATAGTAGTAAGCGTTGCAGTTGATTTTTTTAAAGACGGATCAGGTGAATCATCTAATGTCTGCTGGTCAATATTCCCTTTAATTGAAGCAAATAATGCGGAACTTTTTGTTAGATCCACTATTAATAAATTTTGCGCCAAAGGCATGCTAAATCCACAAGTAGTGCTAATGCTAGTCATTATGGCAGATGGTATTGTTAAGTTGTCTACACCACCGGTAAAAGAGTAATTACCATTGATATTGGTCAAGATACCGGCATTATTACCAATTGCTTTGGCTATAGTGCCAATATCGAGCATACTTAAATTTTGACTACGAATTCCTGATGATCTGCCAAAAATTATATATGCTCGTATATTGTTACTAAGACCTTTTGTAACATAAACACATGGAGCTTGATGCATTTTATTAAATGGGTAAAGTATCTTAGGTTCGTACTCTCTTATAGCATTTGCAGTAAGAATCACATAATTTCCCGTAGCAGTTGATCCAACCAAATCACGATAATGATCTTGAATATATTTAATAGCAAACTCACTAAACAAATTACTTTGATCCGCCAATTGATTATATTCTTTCGCCTGGTCCATCTTATCCATAATCCTATGTGTGGAAATTATAATAAATGCAAATACTACCAGTACTCCCATTAATTCAATAACAGAAAAACCAGAGGATTTTATATTTTTAATATTTAATAACTTCATCATTACTTTAACCATACACTGTAGAGCAAGTTTTTAACTATCCGGGCCACCTAAAATGGGTGATATATATATATACTTCTTAAATACATACTCACTAGCCAGTTCTGTACAAAACAAATTAAATATATTATCTAATTTAGCCTGCATACTATTTCCACCACTATCTTCAGGCAATTGGGAATATAGCTCCAGAATTCTACAATCATTATCCTTGCGGCTAAATATCCAGGGTACAACCCAATAAGTACTATCTCCCTGATACATCCGCCTGGATAAATCTTCACCTAATTTACCCATTACTTCTGACATGGTTATGTTTTTATATCCCGGCATCACTTCATCAATATAGCCATCCCAACTGGTAGCAACATATAATATCGGCATTGGTTGGCTTTCACCAAGCACAACCGGCGTATAATTAAATAAAACCGATTTATAATTTAAAAATGGCAGCAAATTTTTTTGATTATATTTAGCAATTTGGTCTGCCGTATAATCTAGTACCTTTACTTGCTCCACATGCCCAGGATTTATCGATACTGGCAGATGCATAGATTCATAATTGGCTACACCATATTGCATTATAGAATCCTGGTATTGAAAGATATTAGATGCAACATTTCCCGCCTTAAAAGACTCGGTCATATTTGCACTATCATTACGGCTCATTTCGGCAATAGTAAAGGTCAAAAATATTGCCATCACTGCCATCAATATTGCTGTTTGCATCTAACTATCTTTATTAGAACTAAAATTAGCTAGCTGTAAAAACCACGGTAGATTGTTCTTTACCTTGACTGCAAGCGGTAGCCACTTTAGATGCATCAAGAGCAGTTCCAGCATTTACATCATATACTGCAGGCTGATCATTGATTACAATAGTCAAAAATGAAGCACCCCCAAGAGTATTAACTGCACTATTACAAATTGATGAAGGAACTTTGGTGTATGTAATAGTAAAAAAATCCCCACTACCAGGTTCTATTGTTACTTCTCCACCTTGAAACTGGTTTTGTATCTTGTCATTAGCTGTTTTTAAATCCTGAGGCACCATTCTCCCGTCAATTGCAGCCTTAGTTGACAAAGTAGAATAGCCACTGTTTGAACTAGAATAAGCATTTTTTACATTAGATACTATTGTACTAACATCATTAACCATCTGAGTTGAGTTTTGCTTATCTGTGTTACCCCCCATAATGCGAATAACGCCTACAACTGCAACGGCAATTACCCCTAAGACCAGGGATAACTCAATTGCATTAAACCCTGCATATCTTAAACGTTTCCGAAATTCAGGCATATTGACTGGTTGTTTTAGTTCTTGCTGATTTATTGCAGTTACATTTTGTTTAAGTTCTACTGTTTTCATATTACACTCCTAAAAAAATTAAAAATAAAGCTGTATAAGATTGCCACGTTTTGCTATGCAAAACTCGCAATGACATTTAATATTTTCTATGCAATGGCTTGCAATGACATTGTATCTATTTCACATTGCTTAAATCCATACCAAATTGGTATATCGAAAAATATAAAAATGCAATCGTACTAAATACCAAAACTGTTATTCCATACTTCAATATCTGCGCTTGACGTTTTATAACTTCTAAACCATCTTCAGCTAAAGTTGCAGATAAAATTTCCAAAGAATCCTCTTCGCTATACTTAGTTTGGATTGCCAGCTCCAACACCATCTGCTTATCCGGAAAATCGAGCTTACTCTCAATCAAGGCTTGGCCTATATCCATACCGTCCGCCATATTTTCCATAATCACTTCTATGCGGTAACGCAAATAAGGTTTTGCTAACTTTATCATTTGCTCTAATGCATCAATTTGCATAAACCCGGCTCGTCCCAGGCTATTTAAGGCAAAAAGAAAACCACAACCTATCATTATCCGGTACATATTAAACGGCGGCAAATCCTCTAAATATTTACGATATCTATTAATAAAATTGGGTAAAGCCCAAATAACTAATATACTCAGTACAACTATTACAGCCACCAAAGTAGAAAACCAATAATTGAACTTATTAGCTAATACCACCAATATCTCTGATGTACTTGACAGTACTGCGCCATTTGGTATATTTTGCACAAATTCCGGAATTACTTTCACACTAAAATAATAAAGTAGCATAAGTAATACACATAACATTAATACAGGGTAAGCAAGCGCACCAGTAAATGCTTTTCTCATTTCGGAAGTTTTTTTATTATTTTCAATTACAGTACTAAACCCTACAGTTATATCATCCTGCTCACTTGCTGCAATGATCATAGTATCCTGCTGCGGTACATATTTGGATAATGCTTTACCAAAGTCTGCATCAGAGCTTCGCATTTGCTCCATTACATCGTCATAGACATACCACATACGGCTTTTTAAGTCTTTTTTTACCTCCAACAAGCGTAACTCTTCAACGGCTTCGTTAATCTGCAAAGTTGCCGGCTCACCCGTCATTTTTTCAAGCATTCGATACATAGCCATACGTTTTTTATATGACATAGCCGATTTTTTTGAAAATTCAGAAAGCCAATTATGTGTTCTAATATAGATCTTATTAACATTCATAACCACGCTCGGTAAAAGCCGTTGGAAGCTTTACTTTTCTGCCGCCAAGAGGTGAAGTCGAAAATTTCGACTTCACCTCTTCCCATTCATTTTTAGTTAGCTCAACCAGATATTTCAGTGGAAATTTATCCGGATTATTTCTTACTGCTTCATTAACCCGCTTAGTTTCAACATTATAAATCTCAGCAACATAACTATCAATAATCACCTTCTTATTACGAATATTAATAATCTTGGCAGAAACTAAACGACCAATATCAACAACTTTACTCATCTTTACCTTTCATATAATTTACTTTAATAACACTTTAAAATAATCTCTATCAAAAGATTCCGGCAATTGAATATACTCCAATTCATCTTCAAGATCTAACGGATCAATCAGCCCACGTTTAACTTTGATTAGCCCATGAGCCATCATTGGCATGCCTTTTAACTCTTCTAACCAGTATTTCTCTGCTTCATAATTAGAACTCAGGATTAAATCCATAAACTTTTGGTCAGTATTAATAATTTCAGCAACTACAGTACGCCCGGTATTTCCCTTAAAACAATTGGGGCAGCCATTTTCATTACGTAGGCGTATCCCGGAAAAATTGTTCCCAAAAACATCTTCTAGACGGCTGTATAATTTGGGATCAATTTTATCTACGTATTTTTCTAACGGCTCCGAACAGTGTGTACACAATTTTTTAACTAAACGTTGTGACATTAAACTTGATACAATACTTGCATCACAAATCAACTCTTTCTCTACTCCGCCATCATCCTCGCCACTAACAGTTATCAGGCGCTTGATAATACCAATTGCCGTTGTGGCATGTACCGATGTCCATACCTGGTGCCCCGTCATGGATGCATCAACTGATGCTTTTAATGAACCTCCATCACGAATCTCACCAATCATGATTACGTCCGGGTCAAGCCGCATCATCGCTGTAATTGCCTCACTAAAAATTTCTTTTTTACGTTTGGTATTCCCACCCATAATCGGGGTTTGGGTAGCATAAGACATCATTCTTTTTTCAACCATTTTCCCATCGATATTTTTTTGTAAAATAATTTGCCCGCCTATTTCATACTCAACCGGATTTTCTGCAGTAATTACGTGCTTACGCCCATTACTATCCGAAATAATCATACCGACAATAATTGACATAGTTGTTGATTTACCAGAACCTGTTGGCCCGGCAAAAATATTAATTCCACCTTTTTTACTCTTAGCCTGGTTAATCTGCTCGATTTGAAAAGGTTCATAACCTAAAGTTTCAAGATTTAATTTACTTGGGTCAGACCGCTTAAGTAACCGACAAACCATTATATAGCCTGAATCTGTAGGGCTGGTTCCGATCCGTACCCCGGTTATCCCTTCCGGAAGAAAAACTGCCTTCATACGCGCATCCTGGCGTGCTTTAGGCTGAAAAGTTTTGCCTGCCTGATCACACATAGTCATAAAAATTGTTTTACATAAAGCATGCCCGTGCGCTGCTGCATATTCATGATTTAGGTCCAAATCACCAATTGTCCTGATTTTTATAAGACATTCATTTTTACGTACAGTAATATGTACATCTGAGGCATCTTTAGCCGCTGCCACTTTAAATAAATCACTAACTTCACGCTGTAACTGGGAGGCTTCCTGTACATTCTTTGCATTTTTGTCATAAAATGCCCTCATCTCCGAAGAAGTAAGCGGTATCGGCTTATCATCAAATAACTTTGCTTCACGGAAATAGGCTATTTTATTTAGCACCTGCGGATGACTGGCATAAGCTTCGTTATAATATAGCTTCTTATCCGAAGTAAGGCAAATATAATCATATAGTGCCGGTGGTATTTGATGCGCCCCACCCTTTGCCGTTAGGACTTTTACATTGTTATCTAACATTTTTTACCTAACCGGAACAATTGGCGGTACCATTTCACCACTATTAGCATTGGTAATAACCGGTGATGGCGTAAATCCCAGATTGACTCCATTGCTTTGCTTTGGCTTTTCCGGGGCATAATATGCCCGCTTTAAAAATACATGCTGCGCCCTGCTTTTTGCTCCAGCCGAGTAACTTAATTCTACACCTGTCATCGTTATATCACTTATCCTATACTTGCCAACCAGGGAGCCAATATTTACTGTTAAAGAACCGCCATCAGCAAATTGCAGCCAGGCAATTTTCCGACCCTCCTGGTTAATTGCAACACCAGTTACTATCGTTTGGGCATTTTCAGGCATAAAACTTGGATCTTTTGCACTACTACCCCCTCCGTTACTAATTTTTTTTAGTTCAGCTTCGGCTTTTTCAATCTCAAGCTTGCGTTTTAGGGCTACTAAGTCTGCTGTATTATTATCTATACCTCCCAAATTGCTCACAACAATTTTTGTAGCAGCAGACTCATTCTTTAGCACCCTATTTTCATCCCGGGGGTTTACCATCACAGTCTTACTTTCTATATTTATATTAACCGGCTTCATTGCCACAGTTGTAGTAACTGCAGCTTCGGCATAACTTATTAATAATAATGCCCCTATAATAGACTCTTTATAAAACATTAAAATTCTCCCTGTAATGTCCAGTTATAAAATCCGGAGGCTTTATCAAAAGTGCCATTTATTTCTTTTAACCGGACATTATCTAAAATACCGTTATTAATTAAATACACTGGCGATTGTTTGGCTATAATACTAAATCTGGTTACTGCACTTTTATTATTCATAGCAGCATTTGATTGTTGTACATTTAGCTGTAAACTATTGTTAATTGCAGATTGTTGTAAGGAATTTAGTATCTGCTCTTTATTTAAAGACATTCTTCCGGACATTGTATTGATTTTATACTTTATTACGTATGTACCAGTCCTGCCTATTAGCGTCACATTATCTTTAGAACCTATTAATTCGGAAAATTCCCCTATAGTTGTATCAGCATCTGAATTAAAGGTTAATGTTGCCCCCAATGAGTCGCATTTAATTCCAATTAATGTCCAATTTTTTAAATTACTAAAAAACTTGTCATTACTAACCAAACAAGCATTAATTAATTGAATTGGTATAACAGCAACTGCATGCGGAACCACAGGGGCCGAACTGGGTCTTATTATTTCCGGCTCCTTATATATAAATACTTTATATATAAGATACATAAATACCCCGCCTAAAACCAATAAAGCTCCAGCTTTATATTTTTTGCTGGTTTTTTTGGAGATCGACTCAATTAATGCGCTTTGATAAAATTGTTTATACTTATTGTTAGCCCAATATATCTCATCCGAGCTTAAAGGCAATGTTAAAACTGTCGGAATCAAGTATTTAAGGTTCGACTCCTTATTTGCTTTTAACTTCTGATCAAACTCATCTTCATCCATAAAATTACGTAACAGCCCTAAATTTACTGGCTCTAAAGTATTAAGCAAATGTTTATAACCTTTGCGGCCTAATTCATTATTAATTAAGCTCTCTAATTCCAGCCTTTGTCCACTTGTTAAATTTTGCATTATCTGCGTTAAAAGTTCATCATTGTTATAGGCATCGATTAAATTTTCAAAAACGCTAAAAAATTTAATAGAAACATCAAGCGGTAAATATAAAACTTCGATTTCATATTTTTTTGCCTGAGATATTATTGATTCCCGTACTAGCTCAAAACTTGCAACATACTCGCCTTCATCCGGGCAAATAGTACCGTTTAATAAAACAATATAGCCATACAAATCCGCCATTAATATCCTGCCGTCATCATCTTCTTCACCGGCACTCTTAAATTTGAAACAAATAATAGAGTTGGCATAGCTGGCTGATAATTTTGAAGCTTCAATAATAAATTTGCCCAAAGAAGCGACTTTTTTCTCTCCCTGTAACTCATCCTTCCGGCAAAAACCCCAGGTAGGCTTGATTGTTTTAATTTGACACATCATGTTGTATTTAGTATCTTTAATCAACCTGGCCAGGTTTATATTTCTTTTACCCTCATCAGGTACCTGCCAAAACATTCCTGCAGCAAATTTATTCTTATTTTTTGTAACTAATTTCATAACTATATATTCACCACCCGTGGCGTTACTAAAATAACCATCCTGGTTCTTGCTTTACTTGCACTTACACCGCCACCAAGAATCCAGTTATACGCGCCTCCTATACCGGAATTGGTCAACTCAAGAGAGTCTGAATCAAATGATGTCACAACAAAAGTATCCCCGGCACGAACCACCGCTTTTTGCATTAAGTTTCTCTGTAACGTATTTGGCAATTCAAGGCTAGACCCATTGGTAGAAAACTGTGCCATATTCTTTAGTATGGAAATATTTATCGATAATTGCATATACACCATACCATCACCCTGTATAACCGGTAAAAGGTTTAAACTAAACCCTGTCGTTAATTGGCCAGGCGTCAAAGTAGTTTGGGAAAGAGAGCTTTGTCCGGAAATCGTATTTTGAACTGAGGCTAGGTATGCCTGCTGATCTACAAATTGCACGGGGACCGGCTGGTTGGATAATGTTGTTACCGCTGTGCTGGTAACTAATGAAGTTTTAGTAACGCTGCTTAATGCATTTATTACCAACTGGCTACCATCTAAATTACCGGAAGTTGCACCAATAGTAAATGCCTGCGTTGTTGCAGTTGGTACAAATATAGGTGACGGTATAGTTCCAGTACCCGTACCTGAATTTGCTTGTGTTACCGCCTGCCCATTAATGCTGAAACTGGCATTGGAATTTTTAAGAACCAGGTTCCAGTTAATTCCATAATTATCTGCTGCATCTACATCAACATTCAGCACCTGTACATCTATCTGTACCTGGCGTTTCATAATATCATTCTGGTTTTTCATATACCTATCAACCCGTAAAAGAGCTGAAGGCTTATCAGTAACCATAACTGAAGATGTCGCCGGGCTAATACTTAATTTTCCATTTTTAGATAATATTGATTTAAGCGCATCACGCAAGTTCTCCCATAAGTTATTCTGCAAATTAAATGCCGTACTCTGCGTTGCACTTTGCTGCCCTTGTGATTGGGATTGGCCTCCGCCGCCACCACCGCCTGAACCACCACCAATAGAAGCGCCACCACCTGATTGAGATTGCATTCCTGTACTATTACTTATTTGGTTATTAACTTGTATATCCCCCGGAATTCCTTTTACTATCCATGTTTTAGTCTCTGTATCAGATAGTACAATCTTGCCATCACGATAGCTCCAGCCTAAATCACACCGTGCACCAATTAGATTAAGCAAGTCAATTAAATTACCTTCTTGCTGGGTAACCCGGATATCATTACAGCCTTCATTACTTATATCATTGTTTACAATATCCAATACTGTTGGCACCCGGGTTAAATCGGTAATACCACTTGCAATTGAACGTATACCAAAAAATTGTTTATCAATTTGAATTTGGTTGCTAAATATCGGAGGCAAAAAGTCTGTATCGGTTTGGGATATTGCCTGGTTCCCAAAATACCCAACATTAGTATGTTGGATATAATTATTTTGTTGCATACTTTTAGCATTTGATACTTTTGCGTTTGCTGTTGCAATACCAGACTCGCTTTGCCCTATTGATTTACGTACATCTCCAGGTAAGGATGTTATAGAGCAGGAAGTTATACATGCACTGGCTACAACTATTGCTACAACTAGTTTATTAGATAAATTTTTCATATGTACCTTTATTATTTACTTGTTACCGGTGAATACATTTCCAACACATGATTACTATCATGCATTACTGCCTGTAATGGCGTATCTGTACTTTGGGATGCTTTTAATATCTCGTTTACAGCTACCTCGAATGTACCGGGGATATTCCAGCTAGTTGTAATCGGATAATCAGCTTTAACGTTCCATACCAACTGCCATCCCTCTTTTTTGCTCCATTTGGTTAGCGTATTACGTAATGTCTTGTCTTTTGGATCCAAACTCCAAATCTGCGTGGTAGGAGACGATACCAGTGAAGTAGCATCTAATGTAGTGAGATTTGGGACATTGGGGTTATTTGCCGAAAATACAACTTTATTGCCATTAATATTAACAGCATAATTAAATTTTTCTGCTGCTACATTAATAAAATCCCGGACAGTCCCATTTGATGTAATAAAAGCATTTTGTATTTCTACTTGATTTGAGGTTTTAACTGAAGCTGACAACCCCAACAGGTTTAATTTGCTAACTACCAGATTAATATCCCGAAATGATTTCCTGACTGTAACCGGCTGCTCAAGCATCCCCGGCTTTGTTTGCTCTATATTTGTTTTTTCAAAAATATATTGATCATCAGCATATGTGAGTATCGGTAATAAAAAACCCATCAAAATCAATACGCGCTTATTCATAAATTTTTGCCTTTTAAAAATAAATCTGATGTAATTTGTTTTATTGATATACCTATTTGCTCCTGCAACATAACAGTATACTTTAATAAATGTTCTTTAAAATTAATAAATTCGGGACTTACGCCTTCTTCTACACTTTTACTGATAAAAGTTATTATTTCATTTGTATTTAGCTGTTCCATTAACCTCTGCGCTAGCATATTGGATAAAACACCAATTACCTTTTCTGACTTGCTTAACTCATCAACAATTTTAACTATAATCTCTTCAGTTTCCACTTCATCATATGATGCTACAGCGCCTGCTACAGATTGCGCTTTATCAGTAGCCTTGCCTACCTCAAATAAATTTTCAGTAAAATGTGGAACATTTGTTATTCTCTCATCACTTTGCTTATGTACTGCAGCTACATCTTCTTGCTTATCTTCATTCACAGTTTTATTAATTTCTGTTTCATGCCCGGTTTTTTTAGGCGGCATTGGAAATATAGATCCACCACTGCCTTTTGATGCTTTAGCCATTTATCCAGCCTTTCCCACTATACATTCTTCGAGCATAAAATTTTCTAGCTCGTTTAGAATTACCGGGTTTAATTTCTCTATAAATTTATTCATTCTATCTTTATACTCTCCAGCATTAAACGTATTTTCCGCACTGGTAATTTTCTCGGTTAAGATATTTGCTACGTGTATGCATATATTATTCATAAAATCCTGGTTTAAAAAAATTTCATTGGCAATCTTTTCAATTAACATCTCATCAGTTTCTTCTACTACTGTTAGATCCTGCTCTATAGGTTTATTAAATTGATTAACGTGGCTCTCATGCGGGATCTGTTCTTCCTGCCAGTTTTGCCCTGCCTCATAAAAATCATCGCCTATCTCTACCGGTATATCCAATAATGGCGGACCTGATACTTCAGTTTCATCATCAATAAAAGCAGCTTCATCTACCAACTCACCAATTTTTTGGGTACCGGCTGATGGCTTTGGATTCTTCAGAAAGGTACCCATTCCTTTAATAAAATCAATCATTTTTAATTAGATCCTCAATTTAACAATACTGGATTCTACAATAAAAATTTTTACAAGCCTCCGTAGATTCTACGGCAGCTGATTCCCGGTATACTCGGGAATAACATAGTGCCTTATCCTTTATATGGACGTAAAATCAATGTGGCAGTCAACATTACGTTAAACTGCATTCCCTGGCGGATTATGATTGTAGGTGCTATATTCAATGCTTTATTTGTAACTGCCATCCCGGTTTGTCCAAGCTGCTGCCCAAGGCTTCCAGACATAGTTTGCCCAACAGTCGGATTAGGGTTAGTTGTAACCCCGATTCCGCCGGTTTGCACATTGGCATTGGTATTATTTTGGCTATACTGCATCGCCCCGGTTATCACTCCCATAATAAAACTAGTCCCAAAAAGCTGCCAATAATGATTATCTACAATATCGCTAAACCCGTTAAACCCAGCCAAATCACTTCCCGGTAATCCCTTCAAGTCAATATAATCACCATTGGGCAACAATAACTGATTCCAGCCTACACCAATACGATCTTCCCCATATAGCAGCTCATTACTATACTTACCAATTAATACTGACCCCTGCGGTATGAGAATACTTCTACCATTTATCGAATCATAGACATTCTCTGTAACCTGGCTCTTTACCGTTCCGCTAATTTCTGAATTTAGACCAGATATCATTACACATGGGATTAGGGCTCCTGCTTTTAGCTCATAAGGGCTTTTGGCCGAAATTATTGTAGCTGATGAATACGGATTATCTGAACTTTGCCCACCTGCTACAGGGGATTCTTTATTTTGCACTACTGATGGCGGAATATTATTCATAGCCCCCGAAGCGTTACTTTTTATATTAATCAAAGATTTTGAAGCATAGGCCGCAAACGCAACTTGTACTCGCTTAATCTGTGCCTGGTTCTTTGCCTGCATAATCTGCTGTTGTATATCACTTACATTAGCTGCTTCAGCATTAGCTTTTGCCTCTGACGATGTAATTGGCGGCACAGATTCAGCATTTGCTATCTTATTCATATTAGGTTCTATAGCCAAGTTGGGCTGCTCTGAGATTGTTATTAGCCGGTTAATTTCATCATCACTATTTTGGACATGGTTTGGATCTTCAATTTTTGCTATACTATTTGCCGGCGGCGGAGTGCTATCCCCGCCACCTGGTTTTTGGAATATCGCAATAATCATTAACCCACCACCTATGGTTAATATCACTGAAACAATAAGCGCTAACCTTGAAACATTAAATCCTTTGGCAGGTGGAACATCAATAAATTGCTCTTGCTCTCCCATTCCTACCCCCCAAATAACCTGGCCCAAAACCCTTTTTCTGCAGTTTTGGAAATAGTAATTCGTTGTTCATTATCATCTAAGCCAAGGATAAGTACCCCTTTATCAAATATCTTATCCACAATATAAAACGGCGCCTTGTACCTAAAGTTAACTAATTGGAGTGTATCTCCATCGGGAGCTAAAACATAAAACGCAGGTAAATCTTTACTTGATATGCTGCTTTGCATTTGAATATAAACATGATGTCCATCATCAAATACCTGGGTTGGGTTAAATGGGGCAGACGTATCTCCGCTTACCGTGTAATTAAAATGCATGTCTTTGGGATTTACCAGATTATCTTCGCTTAACACCTGGTTATCCTTAGCCTCATTTTTCTGGCGCTGGCTTTCCGCGTCTTGCATCTGCTCACCCGGATAATAAAAACCTACCCGGCTGACATTTACACTATTTGAACTATATAATTTGATGTAATAAGTCCGTTTATCTGTTGTAATCAGAAGGGTAGTTTCCAAGCCCGGATCGGTTGGTTTAAGTACCACATGCGGAGATGGTTTTGTATCTCCTCCTGAATAAACAATCGGCACCGTACCATCTACTTCATTCCACCTTACCGAATCGCCTATCATTAAGCCTTTAACTACCTCTCCTGCTTCAAGTTGTATGTCACATAACTGTAATGGCTGGCAGGTAATTTTAGGCTCATACTGGCCATAAGGGAATAACACTAAGCCATCCTTGCTTAATACAGGACTGGGGGTTCCCCCATCCTGCCAAATCTGCGACTGCTTTAATGCATCATTGGAGACATTAATTTTTGAATCATAGATAATACGTAAGCTATTATTTTGCTGGTCATAAATTAATATAGCCCGGCCTTGAGTTTTAGTATTTACAAATGCTTGTATATCTCTTATATTGGTATGTTGCAGTTCCAAATTTATCGGGAATGCTTTAGCTGTTCCAAGAGCGGGTAATATTTTTGTAGTATTATCATACTGCTGTAAAGCTCCCGGCAACCCGGCAACATCACCATTAAAACTAAAATCAAAGCTACTACCTGCAAAATACATTGAAGTTGTATGTGAGGGCTTAGAGCTACGATGGTGACTGGATTTTTTAGGGGGCTTAGCAGCTATAGTAGGAGTAGCTGCAGGTAATGTGGCAACGGCCCCGCTATTAGATTGTGCATTTGATGCAACCGTGACAGTTCTAACCTGATTGGTCTCAGCAGGTAAACTTGATATTACCGGATTGGCATCAGCCTTAGCTGCAACATTAGTAACTATATTAGAAATGGTACCAGATGCTATATTAGGGCCAGTACTAACAGATGCAGTATTAATATTTGCCGGAACCGGTGGCACAATATTTGCAGATACAGCATATACACTATATACAGTAAAAGATGCTATTATAAAAGTTAATATATAAAATTTTTTCACTAAGATATTCCTTATGCCATGTCTAACTATCATTGACTGACTTCCTGGTTAATATTTATATCGCTCACAACTATTCCCAGCGGATCATATAATAAAACTGCCGGGTCTTCTATATTTTGATTTAACGTAAAAGTTATAGTCCCTTTAAATTTATCAGCGGGCAGATCCCCGCTTTGCTCTTCCCAATCAACCTGCCATGTATTTTTACTTATCGGTAGTACATTCTTAATGGTAACTTTGACCGTCTTGCCTGTATTAGCAATATATCTATCCTTCACTGTTGGTATTATCGAATTGGTAAATAGTTCTGCCGTACTCATCATTTTTACTTTGCGCATATATTGGCTTTTTAATTCGGTATCCTGCGGAATTTGCCTTAAATCAACAATATAGTCCTTTAATTGATTGGCAAGCATTGGCTGGGTAATCTTTAAAACATCCGTAGCTACTCCGCTATAAGTTAAACCGCCATGTGCATCTGCCATATAAACCATAGGAATATACTTGGATTTTGATCCGATATATATCATTCCGCAACTACAAATTAAGGCAATGGTTAAACCAAATACACCAAAAAACCAGCCCATGGAACGGCTAATTTTGTCAGCTGTACGTAAATCCATATAGCCCTTTATTTCGTTAAAATAAGGATTTTCACGGGTAAGCAATTTTGAACTATTCAAATTGTCAGGCATTATGAGCAACCTTTCCGGAAAGTGTATTAAACGTTTCTAACCAATACTCTGCAGCATTGTCCAAATTGTAGGCTTTTAACCAGTAGTATCCAAAATGCTCTTTGTATTTAGCTTTCATGGCTCTTGCATGTGTAATATCTTCCATACTGGTTTTAGTTAAAAACACCCGCGCTACTATATTTAATTCAAGATTAATTAACCTATTTCCAATCGGATTGGAAAAATAATAGTGCCGCTGCGGTATTGCATTGCCAATCATTGATATTTGTTTGCTATTTAGCCCTAATTGCAAATATAAATTCGCCGTATACTCATTCGTTATAACTGTTGGATTTGGCAAAAATATTTTTGTCTTACATTGATCAAGTAATACATCTTTAATTTCTGATTTTAGGATATCATTTACCTGTTGGGAACAGACAACAATAAAAACACCTTTCTTTGCTACCGCCCTAAGCCATTCATCCAGCATATCCTGCATTATCTTGTGCCGCAAAATCGACCACGCTTCCTCAAGAATAATAAATGTAGGTGAACCATCCAGGGATCGGCTAATCATATAAAATAAATACCTAACTGTCGGTATAAATACATCATCCCCGGCTTTCATTAATTTCTCAAGCTCAAACACACTATAAAAGCTCAGCGCAAGGTGATCTGTACTTGCATTAAAAATTGTCGATTTAAGCGTACTCCTACCCCCTATAGTTGTATATTCAATGTAAGCCTGAGCTAATTCCGGGTTTTTATTCCGGGCTTTTAACTGCATATAAAAATAATTAATTGTTTTCTGCTCGGGAGTACCTTGCTGCTTGATAATTTCTAACACCTGCGTAATATCGCTTTTTTCTTCAGCACTTAATTTTCTAAGTAAATTTATCTCCGCTAGTTCTGTGAGCCATTTAACCGTGAAACTAAAATCCTCCACATTAGATAACAAATCAAGTGGCTTAAAATTTAGTATTGCATGTGTACCGATATCATAATGAGCCCCATTCATGGCATAACATAAAGGCATGCCCGAATATCCATTATCAAAATGATAACCGCGGGCACCTTTATATCTAAAATGCTGGGCGGCTAAAAAATTTAGGAAAACCGACTTACCGGAGCGGCTTGGTCCAAGAACCAGGGTATGCCCGATATCACCAACAAAAGTACAACCGCGAAATGGCGTGCCGCCTTCAGTGGATGCGTAGAATAAAGGCGGGCTGTTATCCCCATAATGCTGACACGGGTTTTTTGTATAGCCTGACCAAACTGAAGTAGTTGGCATAATATCGGCAAGGTTAATTGTATCCATCACTAGCTTGCGGACATTATTTCTAACCATACCGGGAATGGCGCCAAGCCAGGCATCAAAGCAATTAGCAACTTCTCTTTTTGCCATAAAATTAGACTCACCCAATACTTTTTTAATTTGCTCAGTTTTATTATCCAGGCTTGCCTCATCTTTATCAAAGACCACCACAGCACAGGTGTATTTACCATAAGTTACATTTTCTGCTTCTAATCGCTCCAAAGCATCTTCGGCCTGGTCAGCAAACCTATCCGCCGCACGGTTAATCCGTTTTATACCATCACCGCGATTTTTATTACCGATTGATTGCTTGATTGATTCACGTGATTGATAATGGTAATCTGCCGTGTAATCCAGATGTGCTTTAGCTGTTGATTTATCCAAAAATATAAATCTAGTAGACCAGCGATATTCAAAACCAAGTGTAGTTAAATTATGTAGTAATGCCGGTATTGTCTCTAAAGGTAAGCCCTCACCTACAGAAACTACCGCAACCTTCATATCGCCAACCCTGGGCACAAATCCTTTAATAACATCCTGATTAGCCAATCGGTAGTTTAGATCAATCCAGCCATGTTTATATTTCGGGAAATCAAATGAGATCCCATTAATGGCCAAATTAAAATATGACATGGTTTCACTATTACTAAGCGGTATTGTATATACCCGGGATGAGAGCAAGTTTAATACATCACGTAATGTTTTTTTAAACACATCCAAATGCTCAAAATAATCTATATTTAAGTTTCCGGCCTTATCTTCAATAAACCAGTTTTTTACTTTTGTGTTATTATCCACTGGCGGCAGGTAGGTAAATGTTACTATAAACGAATTTTCAAAATACCCACCTTCGTGCTCATAATCATATTTTCTCTCAGCATCTATCATAAGAGTTGTAGGTTCCGGGAAATTTCTCAGTGCATTGGCTATATACCCGGATGCTGCTTTTCGCACTAAATCCAAGTGCATCGTCCAGCCATCACCCAGCTTAGTAAATGCATTACTGAAAATAACCGAATTCATATAATCTAACTCTTCATCAGTAGATGAATCCAGGTCTACACCAGAATACCAGTAGGACCTGGTAAAGGATCCATCTTTATTGACAATGATTCCATCATCACAAAAAAATACCGGTAGCAATAAGTCACTCATTCCGTAACTTTTCGAGATAAAAGCTTCAAGCGATACTATTCGCTTTAAGTCAAATAACAAATTTTTAATAATCATAACTATAATTTCAACGATCGATATTATTGGGACGATACGGTCTTGATGGGTATTTTGCTACATTTAAGTAAAATTTCTGAAATACACCATAGCGACTACCTATTAAAAACGCCCAGGGCTCATTTTTATTAATTAACCGTATCACCAATATAAGGGCTATGCCAAAAACCAACCCTGCTACCCGGATAATCCATGTTCCGGCTGCCATTACAATAAGACCCGAACAAACTGCCGCAATAATCCATGGAATTTTTTCACACCCCATTAATAACTGCGGTTTCCATAAAGCTTTGGGTAAGGCACGTCTACGCATATAAACTTTCGTCTACCAAAAAGCAAAACCTGATGATGCAGTCTTGGCCTGGCCTATCCACCACCCAAGTAAAAATGACCCGCCGCCAAGCCCCAGCATAATTAATACAACCTGGTCTGCCGCCTGCCCCTGCAATTTATTCCTGGCAAATGATACTGCCCCATATACAATCGAACCCATTCCACCAATTTTTAGCGCCCAGGCCAGGCCTGATTCAAAATAATGAGTGTTACTAGTAATTTCAGTTGGCAGGGCCACATTAGATAAAGCACGTGCCAAATGATTGAATAAGTACAGGCAAATCATCAAATAACTTGCCTTAATTTTAGTTGTTAATATCTTCACATTTCTCTCCGTAAAATAATTTTGGTTTTTTGTTTAAACGCTCCTTATTTATTAACTGTCAGTACATTTTGCGACTCCCCTAAATAAATTTTGATTAAGTTATGCTCGATAAGATTGGTGGATAGTGAGCCTTGGATAAAAACTGAATTTACTTTATTTACTTTAAACAAGTCTAATAGCTTCATCGTGTAACGCTTACTATCTTCACTAAAATAATAAATGTATACAGGGGTTGGTTTATAATGTACATACATAATAATGCTTTTTAAACGCGGGTCTAATTGCTGTATATCATCTATTTGCGTATTTAATATAATAGCCTGTTTGGTATAGGTATAATTTTGCGTAGTTTTCTGGCTTATACTTTGAACCGGCAATTTATCTGCCAGAGCATAAACGGTGGTACACCATATACTCATAACCAGTATTAGTTTAAATAGCAAAAACATATGATCATTCTTTACCAAAATATTATCCATTTTAAAAATTTTTAAAAACCTGTTAATTTAGGATTATTATTTGGTTTTTATCCAGCTGGTTTCCACGTATCAGTTTTAAACTTTCTTTATTAAACCTCCAGGATAAACCACTGGCAACATCATTCTCGGATCTAAACAGCCCATCACTTATAAGGTTACGTCCGCTGGTTGAAGATAATTTTTTGTTTTTACTATAGGGGTTAAAATAAAATAACAGCTCTCCCAGTTCATTCCACTTTGGCTTGGCCTGGATATTTATTTCATTGGTATTTGTTAATAAAAACAATGGCAATATTGCCTGGTATGCCATATACAGATGCCGGCTTACAATAGAATTATTATTTTGCTTAACCGTATTTTTAAATGTTTGCCACAGCTCGAATGAAAAAAACTTACTCACTAAATCGGTAAGATGCAATAAATTAAAAAACTCCAATATAACTCCTTTATCTTTCCGTTTCGCACTGATAATAAACAAGTACAATCCCTCTCTTTGCTTTAATATGTTTGAATTAAGCAATACAAGTGCATGATTTTTATTGGTTACAAAAGATGATATTCCGGAAATAAATTCTTTAGAATAATAATTGGTATGACTCTTATCGTTAAACTGATAAAAAAACTCATTTATCGGAATACCGAATGAAGGCTTTATTCTCGGATGCGGGTTAACTTGCTTTAATAATTCATGGTCAATTGATATAACCCTGTTATCTGCATCTAATTCAATACAATAATCCGGTTTTAATCTCTCGAGTAAGTCAAAGTGCATAAAATATACCTTTTGGCAAAATCCACTGCATTAATGAAGATTCTTTTTTAATGTTATTGATAAAGTCATTCTATAAAACGCCTTTTCAAAAATATTTTATTCTAACCAATGAGGCTTATAAAGCATATAAATACGTAGGTTTATAGCTAATTTAATGCATTAAAAAACCTTATTATACGTTTAATGGTATTTTTTCTCTATACAAACGTAGTAAATTTTATTAATAGGCGCCATTTTAGTCTAAAGTGGTATAAAAGTTTTGCGAATATTCGCAAAACCAGTAATTTAATAGCTAATATATTGAAATATAAGAAGAAAATATTTCTAATTTACTATATACATTTTAAACATTTTATCCAGCTGAATAGGCCAAAGGTAGCTGATACTAGACTTTTTGACAAAATCCGCCGTATTAATGAAGATTCTTTATTACCCCATTGGAGTGATATTCTACAAAGCACTCTTAAATGCTTTCTTCGAACCAATGAATCTTCATAAATATAGCATTTTGGTGAAAAATTTTTTAGTTAATGGTTTATAGCAGTTATGTGCAACTCCTCTTAAATAAATTGTATCAAACTTGTTTTAGAGTGCATTTTAATAAGATTAAGGAAAAATTGATATACCAAATTTTGGTAAGTCCATTATTCCACTTATAAAGGCTACGTATAACCATCCTACAAAATACTCGGAAAAAATACTCTGTTCAAATGACCATTTATAGCCTTTACAAGAAAAACCATAAAATAAACATACCTAATGCCCTCCCCGGCATTTATTAGTATATTAAGGTTACTACAGATAAATACATTTAATTATACTTTAAAATAAATGTTTATATTCTACAATAAATAATTATTATACCTCATAATTATTTCTTATGCAAATATATTTTTAAATTTCTATTTGTATGTTTTATCTTGGAAAGCTCTACGAATTAAATCGATACCCCACCCAACCAAAACACGATTATATTACATTTATTAAAGTAAAATGTAATTATTTTATATTGAACGGCATGTATTTAGACTAAATATAAGGTAGAAGTAATAAAATTGCTGCAATTAGCAATCTAATGTAATAAATTTAGCAATATGTTGCTTGTTTATTGATTATGGAAAAGAGAAGTATGAAGAACCCTAAAATAAGTATGGTAAAATGAGGTATTTGACAATATTAATAGGTGTTATTAATGAGCAAAGATTGCCAATTTACAAATAATTTATCTATAAATTTAAAGTATTTAATGAAAACTACTGGAATAACATCGGTTGACTTAGCGAAATCAGTAGGGGTTTCTGCAGAAACAATAGGAAAAATAAAAAACGGGTTATTTCTAAACCCTTCATTAAAAGTATTAATGGGTATATGTAATCATTTTAAAATAACCCTGAATGAATTAATCAGCAAAAATTTGGCAAATAGAAGCCAACCAGCATCAAATGAGTTTAGTGAAATTCCCGTTATTGGCTGGGACAAAATCAAAGACTGGAAAGACGCCAAGCCTGAGTCGTCAATCCATATTGAAGATATGGTATCTAAAAGTATTTTTGCTTTACATATTGGTAATTCTTACGGTGGCGTATTCCCTAAGAATTCATTTATTTTTGTTGATACTGCTTTGAAAACTAAAAATAATGTATATGTTTTGGTACAATGTAATAACAATGAGAGTTTTAATATAAAGAAGTTTATCATAGAAGATCATTTATATTTGCAAAGTGTTTTACCAGACGTAAATAGCCTGGTAAAATATGATCCAAAAGAATATTTAATTTTTGGGGTTATTATCGGTTATCATAAAACTAAGTTTTTTAAATATTAGGAAGAGCTAAATATATGGAATTCATCCCAGCCTATTTTTATCCGACCACTTTAGTGTTTGTAGACGATCTACCTTTAGCATTGGATGCCTATAAATCCCTTTTTGCTAAGTCAGGGTTTAATTGTATATTTTATGAAAACTCGAAAAGCGCTCTTGAGTTTTTTGAAAACTATTCCACACCACTTACCGAGATTAACTTTATAAGTAAGATTTGTCAATTTGATTCAGAAAAGCCTAATACTCAATATGCAGTACAATTAGATATTTCCCAAACTATTGAATTGGCTAAATCGCAAACAAAATATAATGAAGTATCAGTTTTATTAACTGATTATAATATGAAACCAGGCAAAAATGGGATTGAGCTATGTCAAGTATTAAAAAGACATAAATTTAAAAAACTCCTGCTTACAGAACTTCAAACATACCAAGCTGCACTTAAAGCTTTAAACAATGGAGTTATTAATTATTTTGTAAGTAAAATGGATGCACCTGAAATGATAAAAGAAGCAGTTACAGAGCTTTCGATACATTTTTTCAACGATAAAACAGCAGATTTTAGAAAGTATTTAGAGACAAACTCATTATCGCCGTTATCAGATCCGGTGTTTATAGAATATTTTTTGGAAATAATTAAGAAGCTTGATATTATTGAATATTATTTGATAGATAAAAATGGGAGTTATCTCTTAATCGACTCTAATCGGCAAAACCACGTTTTAATTGTACATAATGATCAGTCATTGGCTGAATTTACGACTATATTAGAAGAATATAACTCTTTAAATAAAATAGTAAAATCTATATCAGAGAAAAAAATCATCCCATTTTTTGGAATAAATAAAGAGATTTCAGATATAGATGTAGCAAATGATATAAATGCCCACTTATATTGTTCAACAGTATTAGATGGTAAGCAAAAATATTATGTACATTTATTAAAGTATGATCTAAATTTATAATAGATATATCATATCCAGAGATAGGTGCTAAATGATATATTACGAAACTGAGCGATTAATAATTAGGCAATGGCAACAAAGTGACATTGCCCCATTTGTTTTATTAAATCAAGATAAAGCTGTAATGCAATTCCTAATTCCGCTTAACGAACAGCAAACCATTACATTAGTTAATAAATTTATTCAACATTTTAAGCAATTTGGTTATACAATATATGCATGTGAATTAAAATCCAATAGGCAATTCATTGGTTTCATTGGTTTATGGCATAGGTTTGACATGCCATTTTCGCCATGTGTTGAAATTGGCTGGCGTTTATTTAGAAAACATTGGGGGCAAGGGTTAGCTACCGAAGCAGCAAAAAAATGTTTAGAAATTGGCTTTCTAGAATTTAACTTAGATGAAATAGTGTCTTTTTGTGCTAAAATCAACATCAAATCTGAACGCGTAATGCAGAAAATTAATATGGTTTATTGTGAAGGGGATGATTTTTATCATTATAAACTAGCCAGGAATAATCCTTTAAGCCTTCACATTTTATATCGCATCAAAAAAACTGCCTGGATAGAAACTACTTTGCATGGAAGAATAAATAGTGAGAATTTTAACCTGGCACAAATATAATTATGTAAATCATGTGATATTCGTTATTTTTGGAGTATGGTTTATATTATTAGGAACCAGGATAATTGTTCCAAATCTTCATCCGCATGTTAGTTCTATAAATCAAGTTATTGAAAATTTTATCCACATATTTCTTATCTTACTTGTATTAAAAATATATATTAACTTATCTAAAGATGATAAACGGGTATTTAAATGGTTTATAGTTACTAATATATTTTTTTTTCTTAATGATGCAGTTTTCTATCTATTTGTTTACTTACCAGGAAACCACTCCCATATATCACAAGAAATATATTCTTTAGGGAAAACCCTATTAAATAACACTCCATTTATAGTTTGGTTAATAGCTATAATCATTTTTTTATCCAAAATATTGATCCGTGATGTTATGAGCAAACGATTATTTTTTCAAATCTTGCCATTTTTAATAGGTTTTAATTTAATTGTAATTACGCTTTTTTTGTCGCCTGTTGGTTTTAAAGTCAGCACGGGTACTATTCATAATCTATTTTCTGTTAGTGGATTTATTATAGAGTCTATTATTTTTGATATTGCGATATTATGTCTGGTATATTCACAAAATAGAGGTATTTCCTTGATTTTATCCGGTTTTATAGTCGTTATAACTGGTGATTTTTTAATCACATACTGTTGGATGGCTAAAATAGAGGAGATATATGGATACGGTAGCTTACTGTGGTTCTTAGGTATGATATTAATCCTATGGGGCGTACTAAAATTAACTTATGATAAAAGCTATAATATCAAATTATGGTTTAGAAGCAGTGGTAGTATAAAGTCTAAAGTAACATTTTGGGCTTTTGGAATTTCAGCCGCTAGCTTTTTATTATTTATCATAATTGCCTGGCTATTTTCTTTTATAAATAAGCATGCACTAATTGCTTTACCTGTATTTATTATGTTTTACTCCATTTTCGTAGTAAGTTTATCCGTACTTATGGGCAAAGTTTTTGAAGTTCCATTTAAGCAGATAGAGAATAATATTAAGTTTATGCTAGTCAGCCATGACAGGGATAAAATTGATTCAGATTTTTCTATAGATGAGTTTATTTTCCTACAAAAAGTTATTGTTAATGCTTTCAAATCTAAAGAAGAACAAGATTTAATCCGTAGAAAATTTGGGGATTATGCTGCCGAAGTAGCGCATGATATCGCATCACCTTTAAATGCAATGAGTATTGCTGTGTCCAATTTAAAAAAACGTAATAATGTTGAAAAAGATGATATTGCCCTGCTAGAAAGAGCCATGTTAAGTGTAAAAGATATAACTAATAATTTATTAGCCAATTATAGAAATCTAGATGAAGGTATTTATAAAGACTTACACCCAGATAGTGATAATAATGTTCCACGGCATATTTTACTAGCTCCACTTCTAATAAATCTAATAGAAAATAAACGAATTGAATGGACAAATGAACCTTGTAATATATCCATTAATTTAAGCAATCAGAGCAACCTACTTTGGGCTTATGTAGCACCACAAGCATTATCAAGGGCAGTATCAAATCTGTTGAATAATGCTTATGAAAGCCTAAATAAAAAAGAACGCAATATTACTGTAACTTTATCCCAGATAAAGAATTTTTTTGAGCTGACAATTAAAGACAATGGACGTGGAATTCCACAGCAATATTTAGAAGATGTACTTTTAGGTAAAAGCTTGAAACATCCAGGTAGCGGCATGGGCTTATCCGGAGCTAAAAAATTTTTAACCTCAATAAATGGTGACTTAAAAATTAGTTCTACATATGAAGAAAGTACGACAATCTCTATAACCTTACCTATAGCAGATAGTCCGATATGGTTTAGTTCTCAAATTGTATGTAACCCAAAAACAGAGTTTATTATCTTAGATGATGAACCATCAATTATTATGCTTTGGCAACGGATTTTAACAAGATATAATGCTAAAGGTAAGTACTTCTCAAATATCAGGGACTTTGATATCTGGTTTCATACAAATGATAATAACGATGTTGTATACCTTATAGATTATGATATTAAAGATAGTATGACTGGCATGGATATAATTCATAAATACAACTTATCCAATGTTTATATGTTAACCAATCATGCAGAAGAGCCATGGTTACAGTCTTTAGCTAGAAATAATACCTTTAAATTAGTACCTAAATCAATAATTAATTATATTCAAATTATTTATCCATAAAATTATTGAATTGACTAATTATTTCTTTTTAATTATTTTTCATGTTTCTTATAACTTTTTTGAAGTTGCTAAATTTACACTTGGTGCAAATATTATCTAATAATGTGTTAAAATTACTACATATAAATACAATTAATTATATCACTACCTAAATATTTATGTTCTGCCATAAACTATTGCTGTATATTATAATTATTTTTTGTGTGGGAATATTTTATGTCGGATGATAAAGTGATGTCTAAAGAATTGCAAACAGTACAAAACATTATAAATAAACTAACTGCGTATATGGAACAGACTGGTCAAACTTTATTTAGTCTGGCACAGACTTTCGGGTTTGCGTACCAACCATTCAATAGTCTAATAAAAAATAAGACAATCCCATCCTTATCAACTTTAGCTATGCTATCAGATCATCTATGCTGCTCTATTTCCGAACTAATATCAGATGAATTCTTTTTGGATGTCAATGTCATATATGAAATTAATCAGTTGCCGGATTTAGCAGGAAAGGATAAAACGAGAATATACATACCATATAATGAATTTCTGCCACTAATAAATAAACAATTTTTTGTTTTATCTGGGTCTAAAGCAACCCCAGCAAACATGGCCTTTTATTTAATTGATGAAATAGTCTCTGATGGCAAATTTATTGTTGTATATAATAAAAAACATATTATTATAGATGTACTATTATCAAGTAGTAAGTTCATTTTAATTGAAAAAAATGATAAAGAAGAGCGAATCCCGACAGAAGAGATAACACCTATAGCGAAATTTTTTAAAAATGTTGTAATGGCTGATTCAAATGAGAATCAAATTAGAGGTTCTATTATTCAAAGCAGGAGCACATAATAATTGATGAGCTACATTATAGGATTACTCCGTAAAAAATGCATATCATAGATTGAAATACTTTGTCAAGAATATTTTTTAACTAAATTTTGCTAAATAAAAAAGCTGATCAAATTTATAATAGATTACTTGCATATAAGTTACCTTACGATTTTTGGATGACCTTATTTGTTTATAATTAAACTAATTTTTTATATTTTCTTTTGTATAATTACTGAATGGTTATAGAAAAGTAAATATTTGAAAGAGTTAGTATGGCATTAGATATAAGTTTTATTAAAAAAATACCTAAAGTGCTCCTACATGAACATTTAGATGGTGGGATAAGAACAAAAACTATCGTTGAAATAGCTAAAAAAAATAAAATTACACTCCCCTCATTTGACCCAACACATTTATCAAAATGGTTTATAGACCAATCTAACCAGAAAGACCTTTATAAATGTCTGGATGCATTCGCAGTTAGTTGCTCTGTAATGCAAGATCAAGAATCTATAAGTAGAATCGCATTCGAATTTATTGAAGATATGTATTTGGATGGCGTTATTTATGCTGAGGCTCGTTATTGTCCGTTCTTACATACCAATAAAGGATTATCAATGGATGAGGTAATGTCAGCTGTACTGGCTGGTTTGAATCAAGGCAAACTTCAATATAATGTAGACTTTGGAGTACTTGTATGTGGAATCAGGAATTTAGGGCCAGAAATTAATTTTGAACTTACAAAACTAGCACATAGATATATAGATAAGGGTGTTGTCGGTTATGACTTTGCCGGCGCAGATTTAGATTTTCCACTATCTGACAATATAGATACAATTAATTATTTAAATAATCATAAAATACCTTTTACAGTACATACCGGAGAAGCTGCACCGTGTGATTATATTCTTGAAGCGATTAATTTAGGAGCGGCACGGTTAAGCCATTGTGCAAAAATTTTTGACCAGGCAAAAACTACCCCTTCAATAATTGACCAATCTTTAGAGTTAATCAAACAAAATAATATTCATATTGAAATAAATATTTCCAGCAATATTGCTACAGGTGTAAGCGATATTAAACATCATCCATTTATAAGTTTATTTAATAATGGAATTAATGTTGCGTTAAATACAGATGACCGTCTAATGTTTGGAAATACATTAAGCTCAGAATACGGATATGTTGCCAATCTTTATAATTTATCTTATTCTGACATTAAGCAAATGAATATAAATGCAGCAAAAAGTGCATTTGCTAACAATAAAGTTAAAAAAAATATAACAAGTAAAATTATGGAATTTATTGTTTAAACCCAATTTATAGGAATGGTTTTGGAAGATAAATCAATGAGTAACGAACTGGTCCTGATTACACCGGATTTATTCAATTCAAAAGAAGTGGCTTTTTTTGAATCAAAAAAACAAATTATTCGTGAAATGAATATCTTAAATCCAGGTATGATTTGCGGTATAAAAGATACTAATTCTATCCATCATATTTCTACTGATGCTTATGCCAATGTAGTTGGCTTAAAAAATGGTATAGACGTTATTGGAAAATCAGATTTTGATATGCCATGTGATGGTACTGTCAGATGCGCACATTCATACGTATATTGGGATAAAGAATCTATGTTATCAGGAAAAGTGGTGCGCACGTCTGATTGCAATTTATATGCTACAGGGCTTGGACTTCAAATTTATACTAAAACTCCTATTATTTTAGATACCCGAGTTCTTGGTATTTGCTATTTTGCAGAGAGACAGGAAACTTTACCATCCCAGGCTCAGCATATACTAAAGATTATTGGCAACAACTGCTTTAATATTGTAGGGATAGAACATATTTTTCAGGACAATTCAGGTGCTATATATAAATTTGATAATGATTTGCAGCTAGAGATTTGCTTCTATGTAATGTTAAGTTATTCAGATAAAGATATTGCCAGCTTATATAACCAAATTAGTCCAACTAAAATAAGCCATATTAGACGACATATATGTGAAAAATATTTAAACTTAGATGGTTCAATGCGAGAATTAATGCAATCCAAGCTTGAATCTATAGGATTTACGCGAATTATCCCCTCTTCAATATACCAACATTATTTTGCAGAATCAAGTCTTGTAACATAACGCCTATCAATCTTTTAAAAATATTTAATGGCTAACTCAAATGAAAATTAAACTAGAAATTTTATTATCCAATACAGGAGCAAATAATGCATAACTACCAAATTCCTATCGTTTATTTCCCTTTAAAATTAATGTTTGTAGATGATAACCCAAATATTCTAAAAACCATAAGTACTACTTTACAAGAAAAATATCGCTGTGAAATAGCTAATTCGGTGGACAAAGCCCTTGATATATTGAATAGTCGTATGGATTTTAACTACAATTTATTTACTTTTGAACCAAATTCAGAAATAAACTTACAAGCAAAAAACCAATCTACAAAATTTAACCTTAGCCTTAATATTTCCAATATTCTTAAATTAGTCGAAAATACTGATAAATATAATAATATAGGTATAGTTATCACAGATTACGAGATGGGAGACAAAAATGGGCTGGATTTATGCAGAAAGATTGGGGACAAACAAGTTAAAAAAATCCTGTTAACCGGTCAATTAGATACCTCAAAGGGTATTAATGCTATGAACTCCCAGACTATAGACCGTTACATTCAGAAAGACTCTAGCACTGTAGTTCAAGACTTAAAAGATTATATTGAGACATTGCATAACGTCTACTTTAATCAATTATTTTCTATAAATAATAATACTTTATTGAACTCAGATCTATATGTTTTGGACAATTGTGATTATATTGAACTTTTTGAAGATATATTGCTTGAGCATAATATAAAAGAGTTTTATTTGATAGATTCTAAAGGAAGTTTTCTAATGCTTAATGACTCAAATGAGAGATTTGTGCTAAATATAAATACCGATAAAAGTCTTAATGATTTTATTTATACCTACCAAGATGAGAAATATATTTCATCATTAATTGATGGTGTAAGATCAAGAGAACTCGTGCCATTTTTTGGAATTAATACAGACCCAACTTCTGTTGAATTATCCCAATGGTATAAACATTTTTATAAACCACAAATTTTTAAAGATTTTTTCTGGAACTGGATTAAAGTCTAACGATTTTAATATCATGTATCATATATTTAGGGATTAATTTTATATTTGTTTGTTCAATCTTTTCCTGTAACCATTGTTCTTCTGCATGGCGAGTGACTAAGTATGCCTGCATTACAGACATATTGCTGATTATCTCTAATCCAGTCAACTCACCTTTCAAATCATAATCAGACAATATTATTATTTCATTCTCTTTATTATCTTTATACCAGGCTTGTAATTGCTGGTTATCAAGGAAATAAACGCTCTGAACCCCAATCTTTGAGAATATTTTTTGCCAAAGAAGTATCATGTTATGATCATCGTCAAGCACAACAAATATTGTATTTTTATTAAACCGAATTGTCTCATCGAACCACTTTGGCTGGGGTGCTAATGGGATAGTTATTATTATTCTGGTCCCCTGATTAAATTTGGACTCAATAGATAAATTTCCATTTATTGTTTTTAAATAGCTAACAGCACTTGGGATACCAATGCCTTTGCCGGAATGCTTACTGCTATGTCCATTAAGTACGTTGTATATTTTCTCCTTACTTATCCCACATCCACTATCTTCAATAATTATAGCAAAATATTCATCATTAACATATTTTAAGTAAATATTTATGTCTCCCGCTTTACCATAAAGACTCTGATATGAATTATTTAAAAGGTTAGATAATGCTCTTAAAATCTTAGTCGGGGCAATATATATGAGTTTATGCCTAAAATCACCCTCAACCTTCAAATTTATATTGCAATTACTACCTAACCACTCAAATTTTTTAGACTCTATAAGCCCTTCTAGTAAATTAGGTAAATTGAGAAATCTGGGTAAATTGCCATCATCAGCCGATACTTTCCTAATGTGTATTTGGTTAGTATTATCTGTTAATTGGTAATAATTGGTCAATATACTTGCACTAATACTCTTTATTTCTTTAATTAGACGATCTACATTATTTACATCGGAAGCAAATTCTTTATTTAAATTATTTTTCCTAATCTTATCTACTACAAAATCAAGTTCCATTAAAGGAGAATTTAAATCATGTACTACCTCTGCAGCCAGTATACCAAACTCATTTTTAATCCTATCTCGCTCCTCTTTAACCCGTACAGAATGTATAAGGTAATTGTGTAATACCTGAAATTCTTTTATATTAAATGTATCATTAACATCTGCTTCACGTGAATTGAGAATAGCATTTACACTAGCTTGAATTTGCTTAAATGGTTTATTAAAAGTAACACTTAGCTGTGCAGCAACATAAATTGCCATGATAGCCCATAATACGATAAAAAGAGGTGCCCAGATAAATGCAAAATCACTAATCAATTGCAAGTAATAACCTATTAATAGCAATGCCGTAAAGCCAAGCATCATTGAATAAAATAGTTTAAGCTTAATAATATTCTTAACTGTCTTACTATATCCAAAGAATTGATTAAAGTTTAAGCTTTTAGACCGGGACATCTTATACATCCCAATAAGCATAATAAGTAAACCTAAACCCCAAAATAATTCGCCAAAGAAATCAAACTGTTGCTTATGCAAATGAAATTGTGTATTTAGTTCGTTATAAGAAATTAGTAGCTCTCCGCATACTAAAGTAATTAGTCCTAGCAAATACCAAAACATAGCAGTAGATCTGATATATAGCATACAGATAATTGCCATACTAATAATAAGAATACGTATATATACATATGTTATCCCCAGCCATAACTTCCATGAATCCATAGCCAATGAATATTGATGAACTGACTTAATAAAACATCCAAAGACAATTACAGTACCAAATAAAATTGACGCAAACAGTTCATATTTTTTTAAGGCTTGCGTTACCAATAATTGCCTCAATACTATACAAAGTAAAATTGTAGAAAATATCATCCACAATAAAGATACTGCAGCGTCTATGGAAAATATAATTGTTTTTGTATACATCAGTACAAACTGATCCTGATATACTATCAAATAATAGGAAAAATCATTTATTAAGAGGGTCAAATTAATTAGAAAAATTAAAGAAAGCGCAGCCTGTTTGTAACTATGTTGTGGGCTATAGAGCAGTTTAAAATTATAAAACAATATTAAAAGATGTAGGATAAACTCTAGTTGTGCTATTAATTTCATGTAAATACTATCTATAAAAAAAATCATCATCAATTTATACACTTTCACCCCCTAATCTGGATGAATTGTAATATCTTTAATTTGTCTGACCACTCTTTGGGCAGATTCTATTGCGCCTTCCATATACCCCAGCCAATTATCGGCAGTTTCCGTACCTGCCCAATATATCTTATTAAACGGCTCTTGCAAAACTGATGAAAACCTAGAAAAAACACCTTTTGTAGCTACAGCAAAGTAACACCCACCTGAGTATGGTTCCGCACCCCAGTCTTTTTCAATAAAAAGTACTGGCGACATTGCCCGCTGATCATTAAAATATGTTGCGTATGCTGTACAAATTTCATCCTGGGTTATATTCTTTTTTGCTGATTTGGCAAGAACAAAGCATAACAAACCATAATAATCATCAGTGCTACAATCATATGCTAAACGAATTGGCGGTTTATCGCTAATAATTTCTCCAGAAAACCCCTGCTCTCTCCAAAATGGTTTTTTATATATTACGATTATTTTTTTTACGCTACCCATATGCATATTACTGTATAAATGTTTTTTGGCAAAGGGTAAGTCTGGGATGAATTTAATATTCATATTACATGGTGGCGGAATTGTCAGTACAACTAAATCTCCCGTATATTCATTATTATCCTGGGTACATACCTGACAACCGTCGCTATTTTGGTTAATACTTACTACAGGTGAGTTTAAAATTGGCTTTACATGTTGTGCCAGATGCTCACTAATACTCATGGCACCATTTTTAACTCTAAATTCTTGTCCACCACCATGAATATTTGCCAACTGATCATAATTACCACAACTTTTTAAAAAATATAACCAGTAATATAATGAAATTTCATCACATTCAAAACAAGTACAGCCATTAATTGCCAGCTCTATTAAACCCCGAACAATTTTATCATCACAACAATCATCTAGCCAGGAACTGCATAAAACATTATCTAATGCTTTATTCATATTTTGCGTTAAATTCTCCATCTGGCTTACAAATTGCCCGAGTTTATTATCCGGATCAAAAGTTGTTATATTACCTGAATAAATATACTGTTGATTATTGAAATTAGCAATATTGTTACCACTGTCATATTGCCTGTAATACGTAATCTTAAATTTGTGTAGCAGTTTCATTATATTTTTTTGTGGACTACCAACCCATTGTCCACCTAAATCAATATATTTTTCATTATGCTTAATAGTTAGAGTACGGCCGCCTACCCGATCTTTCGCTTCTAAAACTAATACGTCATGCCCAAGCTGTTTTAACAGATAAGCGGTATATAAGCCGGACAAACCCGCACCAATAACTATAACTTTCATGTCTTTATTTTGTCATTTCTAATAAGTATATACCATTAGTAGCATGTTTCACCTAAATGGATTTACCGGAAATTATATCATGACTTTGGACTCTCTCGTCTTACTTACATAATTTCCCTTATATACTAGCGTTCTATGTGATCTATTGCAATATAGAATGTGCGTATAATCACTAATACTTAGCCAAACCTAGAGTTAATGTATTTAGCGCGCCTTTTAATGCAGCATACTCTATTGAGCTACCACTACCGTTGATTCGAGCCATAGAAGATACATTTACAGCTGAACTATCAGCCGAGTTCCGTAACTTTATTTTTTAAATTTTTAGTCAGGTACATCCTTAAATTATCTTATTTTAACTATGAAACCTCTGCAATGTAAAAACATAAAATATGCTACAATAAACACCTGATCTATAAAGATAAAGTCCTGAATTGGTGGTGCAGAAATGGCATTTTTTGATTACGCATTAGCTCAAATGATAGAACCCAGTAATTTATTAGTTAAAATTGAGAGTATTTTAGATTGGCAAACAATTTCTGATATGCTAGATAAAAAATTGGGTAAGCGAGATATTTCAATAGCAGGCAAGATTCCTTACAATTCATTGAGTATATTTAAAATCATACTGGTTCAGCAATGGCATACGTTAAGTGATCCGAAAATGGAAGAGGCATTACGTACTAGAATTGATTTTATGTGGTTTACTGGTTTTGGTTTAGCCACCAATGAATTTGTGGTACCTGACGAAACCACAATATGCCGTTTTAGGAACAAACTAATTAAGACAAAACTTCTGGGTAAATTATTATCAGAGGTAAATAAACAACTGGAATTTCACAAGTTAAAAGTAAGAATAAGTGAAGGTGCTGTTTTAGATGTAACGCTGATTGAAGCGGCAGTGAACTCTAGAGCAAAACCCCAAGTTATAGTTGAAGATCGCAAAGAAAATGATGATGATAACACTGGTAATCCAAGTAATACTTTACCAGTAGAAGTAAAGCGTTTATCGGCAAATGATCAATCAAGTACTGAGATTGATAAAGATGCCAAGTGGTTAAAAAAGGGCAAGAAAAATATTTTTGGCTATAAAGGATTTATTACAACCGATGCTACAGATGGGTATATCGAATCTATTCAAGTGACTGCGGCTAACATTAGCGAAGTAACAAATTTAGAACCGGCATTATCTGGTGTAAACAAGACAGGCATGAAGGTACTTTATACGGACAAAGGTTATGCTAGTGCCAGCAATGTGGAATGGCTAGAATCTAATGGAATTGGTAACGGTATTATGGATAAAGCAAAACGCAATGCTCCACTAACTACAAAGCAAGTGTATCGAAATAAACGAATTAGTAAGACTAGGTATATCGTTGAAAGAACTAATGCAACAGTTAAGAACATTTTTAAATTTGGCAAGACCAGGTACTTAGGAATGAGCCGCGTTACTGGACAAGCATTTAGTAGCAGTTGCTCATAATTTGCTCAAAGCGGCTAATAAGATTGATATAAATATGACCTTTTACAGGAAAGTAGTATCCAAAAATTGCTTAAATAGATTATTTGCTTGATAAAGGGCTAAGTTGGGGGTTATTTAACCTAAAATTTAGAGGTAAACTAACATAAATTGGTTACTTTTGAAGAATTGAATTTTTTAATATTGCAGAAGTTTCATAAATTTAAATGAGGACATTATGACAGCATTAGAAAAACAAGAAGGAGTTAGTTCGGCTGAAATTACAGCCGTTTACCGTTGTGCAGTACCTGAATTAAGTCAGGATAAGCTTAGTGAGAAACTTTCAAGTGCCGCTGGTAGACAAAGAGCTGCAGCATTTATTACAAAATATAATTATCCTTTGGTAAGCAGAAAAATTAGTGTATGCGCCGGATATTTCTTATCGGAAGCAACAAGATTAATCGCTTCGGGAAAATATGATTCTTGTATTTCTTTTGCTTCAGGATTTTCATTATTACTATATAATATTGCAGTTAAAAACCTAGCCTATAATAACATACAATATTTAGATACTGATTTGCCTCACATGATTGAAGAACGGGAACGCAGAATTAATACAATATCTCATACTTTAGATCAGCAGGTCATAAAAAATATCTATACCAAAGCATTTGATATTGAAAAAGCTTATCAAAAAAATCAAAGACTCAAGGATATCTTTCCTAATTATCATAAGCCGATTTTTATTGCTGATGGAGTCAGTTATTTCTTAAGTAGTGGGTGTGTAGACTGGTTAATCGAACAAATGGGATCTTATACACAATCTGCAACCATGTTATATTATTGGCCAGAAAATATGCCGCACATTAGTTCACTATTTGCAAGAGTATTTTCAGATCTAAATAAAGGGATGATTTTAGAAACTTTGAAGAGTTTCTGGGACCAGTCTACTATTGCAAAATTTAGAAGCCAATTTTCTCATACTGCTGATTACTCACTAAAAGAAGCAGAGCAAATTTTAGCTTGGGAGAAAACCCCTGTGCTTGAATCTCTTTTAACAGATCCAAACCAATATTTTCCGGTTAGATTAATAACTGGAGAAAAATAATTTTTTTATAGGTAACTATATTACATGAATAATACAGATTCAGCATTACAGCAAAAGCATACAGTCAACTTACTTACTACTTTTTTAAGCATCGTAAATTGCAATCCTGATAAGGTGGCAATTATTGAAACATCTGGCACTAAACATACCTATAGAGAACTGGATACATATTCGGATCAAATTGCTAGTGCAGTATATAAAATTGGCTTGCCAGGCAATAGGAGAATCGGTATTTGCAATTGCCCGCTCTTACGATACAATAGCTGCAGCCGTAGCAGCAATGAAATTAGGGTGCACGTATATTCTTTTAGGCACTTTACCTGTACCGCATTTTACCATATGTAAATATATAATATGAACTAAAAAAATTTTTAATTTTATTGCATTTTTATTTAATATTTATACGTTAAATGAAATTTTTTGATAAAATCTTAATATTTAAATCAGGGCAAACGCATCTAAATTAAAATATTATTTTAAAACAGTAAGTTAAACAAACACAAAATATTAAAGCTTAATAAATTACTTAATTAAATCAAATGCTTATAATTTAGATGCGTTTGCCCTGGTAAACTCCGGGGAGTCTGAGTAATCAAACTCTTTGTCGGTCATAGCTTAATTTTAGCCCAATCAGTTTAGAATGTTTTTTACATAATCTTTATCAGTGATGTGTTTTTTCATAAGCAAGCTTATAGGCTCTTAATACATCATTAATTTTAGTTTGATAATGTTCATTTGTTCTTTTAAAGAAATCAATAATATCATCATCCAAACGTAGACTAACCGGTTTTTTTTGCGTAGGTTTACGAATAAAAGCTATTTTAAGAAATTCTTCTGTAAGTTCAGGAGCTTCATCATAATTATAGCTATCTTCTGGGATAGCATCAACTTTATCCCAGTCTATTTTTTTGGTAGATTTTGCTTTCACGTTGATTTGCCTTTCTAAATGAAATAATACGTATAATATCTGGCAATCTTTCAGTATAAACGACAACCATTAATCTGCCTTCAATTTTGCCATAACCAATATAGCGGTTTTCTTTATAATCAAGTCTTAAATCAGGAACAACAAATCAGCTATTATTAAATATCTGCTTTGCAAATTCAAAATCTAAGCCATGCTGTTTAATATTTAATTTATTCTTTTTTTCATCCCAGTCAAAGTTCACTCAATGTCCTTTTTTAGTTTATGCCTTATTATAGCACTGTATATACAAAATGTCAATTATAACCAATTTTAAAACTTGTCCAAAAACTCCCAGATCTTGCCCAGATTTTTAGGGCAAAAAAGCTAAACATAATAGTACCAATGGTTACAAGCGGGGACGGCAATTCAATCCTCGCCACCTCCACCATTCAACTTTCAAAAACCTTTGTTTTTCTAATTCTTATCATCTTATATCAAGATTCAAGTATAATATTTACTGTAATAAATGGCACAGTATGCATTTAAAGCTTTTACATGAAGTGAGAAATGGCTAATAAACAGCTTAGAATAAGAAATAGTACAGCTGAGTTTTTGATTTTTACTAAACAATCTGATAAAAATACAATAGAAGTTAGAGTTGAAAATGAAACAGTTTGGCTTACTCAGAAGATGATAGCTGAGCTTTTTGAAGTTACAGTTGCAAACGTCAACATGCATCTTAAAAATATATATGATAGTAATGAATTAGATAAGATTTCAACTATTAAGGAATTCTTAATAGTTCAAAAAGAAGGTGGCAGAGACGTTTCCCGTGAAATTGAGTTTTATAACCTAGATGCCATTATTTCAGTTGGCTATCGTGTAAACTCAGTGCGTGCAACACAATTTAGACAATGGGCAACTAAGATTTTACGTGATTTTGCTATTCGTGCTTATGTATTGGATAAAGAACGTCTAAAGAATGGTGCATTTTTAGACCAAAACTATTTTAACCATTTATTAGCCGAGATACGTGAGATCAGGTCAAGTAAACGTCAATTCTATTAAAAAATTACCGATATTTATGCAACTGCATTAGATTACAATCCTGATGATAGTTTGAGCCAAGAGTTTTTTGCAACAGTACAGAATAAGTTATACTTTGCGATACATGGCAATACAGCAGCTGAAGTAATAATGAATCGAGCTAACATTACAAAAGATCATATGGGATTAACTACCTGGAAAAACTCTCCTCATGGCAAAATAGTAAAAACAGATGTAGTTATTGCAAAAAATTATCTCAATGAAAAAGAATTAAAATCATTAGAGAGATTTGTTACCATGTATCTTGACTATGCAGAAGACCAGGCCGAACGTGGTATCCCAATGACAATGCTAGATTGGTCCGTAAAATTGGATGTTTTTCTACAATTTAACCAACGGGAAGTATTAGATAATCCAGGTAAAGTAACTTCTGCTATAGCAAAAGCTTTTGCTGAAAGCGAATTTGAGAAATATCGCATAATACAAGATCGGTTATTTGAATCTGACTTTGACAGATTACTTAAAGATGCCGGTGGTAATTAGCTTTATGAGATTAAAAAATAAAGTTGCTATTGTAACTGGCGGATCGAGTGGGATTGGTAGGGCAATTTGTCATGCTTATGCTAGGGAAGGTGCCGTTGTAATAATTGTTAATAAAAACAAGCCGAAAAATGGAATTTTGGTAGCCAATGAGATTAAGTCTAGTGGTGGTTTAGCAGAATCTATTCAATGTGATATATCCAATCCGATCGAAGTTGATGCGTTAGTACAAAAAGTTATTAAAAATCATGGCCATATCGATATTTTAGTTAATAATGCTGGTGCTTTAGTATTTAAAAATATTGAAGATAGCAGCTTAGATGAATGGGATACCGTAATAAATGTTAACCTAAGAAGTGCATTTTTATTATTACACGCAATAGTGCCGCATATGAAAAAGCGAAGATATGGCAAAATTATCTTTGTTTCATCACTTGCTGCTATTAGAGGTCTTAGTGGAGCATCTGCATATGCTGCAAGTAAAGGCGGTATATTAGCCTTAGCTAAATCAATGGTTGCCGAACTTGCTGGTTCCAATATTAATGTTAATCTTATAACGCCTGGATTTACTGCTACAGGTATGAATCAAGAATTGCGTAGTAACCCAGATTTTATGGAACAAATTAAACCGCCTCCTTCAGGCCATAGATTGATGCAACCTGAAGAACTTACCGGAGCTGCTGTATATCTTGCATCAGAAGATTCAAGGTGTGTGCATGGAGTGGACTTAATTGTTGATGGCGGTGTTGCCGCGGTGCAATAGCTTGTTTTAGGTATTAAAAAAATTATTTATTAAAAAATTGGGATTTTATTAAATCATGATTAGAGAGATTAACCATATTACCATAGCAACTAAAGATGTAAGTAAATCATTTGATTTTTATGTAAATACATTGGGATTTAAACCGTTATGTAAATGGGATAAAGGTGCTTATTTGTTAGTTGGAAATACATGGTTTTGTATTAACTATGATGAAACTACCACCTCAACACAAGACTATACTCATATTGCATTTGATGTTACACAAGATAACTTTGAAACTATTAAAAGCAAAATTATTACAAGTAATGTAATGATTTTTAAAGACAATATTTCCGAAAGAGACTCATTGTATTTTTGTGACCCAGATGGACATAAATTAGAAATCCATGTTGGTAATTGGCAAACAAGAGTCGCTTCTAAAAAGAATAACCCGGGTAGCTGGCTGAATGTAGAATTTTTTGTATAATAGTTCGGAGTAATCATGGAATATAATATTTCATACATTGAGCATATTGCAGAAGAAATAACTGACAAGGTTAATGTGGGACACTTCGAAGATGAGGATAGGAATGGCATTATCTGTAATTATAAAAATTTTGGTATTATTGCTAAAAGCCAAAATGGAGATTTTGTTGGCTTATTAATGGCTTATACTGCATATGCGGAAATTTATGTCGATGATATTTGGGTAAATCCTACATATCGCAGACTAGGGGTAGGTAAGACATTATTAGAAAAACTTGAAAACCAATTTAACAATAAAGGTTATAACAATGTCAATTTCAGGCTGTAGATTTTTATAAGAAGTATAATAAGAATCTAAATTCTAACCGGCCTATCCAAAAATTCTCTTTCAATTTCATGCAATGTATTTCCAGTAATATTCTTCCACGCTGTCCACCCATTTTTATTGCCACCATAGATAATAGCTGCTGCAGTACTTGGTGAGTTAAAATCATAATCTTCATTAAAAGTAAGCGTATCGGCATTAATCACGTTTGTTTCAATTAATCTTTTTCGCATGATTTTTATAGATTCATGACATGAATTAGTCTCTTTAATATTAATTTTGCTGCTTTTAATAACCCTAAATTTATTATTGAAAAATGCACCTTTTGCATCATAAAAATAATATAAGTTTCCAACCGGTTTATCTTGTTCTACTTTTTCAATAGAAAATAGCTGGTTGAATCCCAACATTGGCATAATTAATAAAATATGCTCAAAAAAGATATTTACATCAGACTGCATATATTCAGGTAACCATGATTCAGTTCCAACATTTCCATTATCCATATAGAAACCTACTGATTTTCTAATGGCCTTTATCAACTTATACTCCAAATTTTTGATATGCCCTTTAGTAAGGGAATTGTTACTACTAGTAAAAATAACTATCTCTTCTAGCCAAGATTTATCATTATCTTTTAAATGCTGCCTAATCCTACTTTGAATATCTTCAGATTCACCAACATAAACCAGCGGCTTTTTATCATTCTCACCAAACAAAAAATATACCCCTGATTTAATTTTCTTATATTTTTCAAATACTTTATCAAAATTGATACGGGGGAACTTGATACAATTCCCCGCCCAATTTGTTGAAGAAACAATAACTAAACCGTCAAAAGAACCATCTGGTAATAGTAAGTTTAAACTAAGTGAATTTATCTTCATAATTATTGTGACCTTATTATTTAATCATCTAGCAATATTATTTCACAATTAAGCAAGATCTTTATAGCTTTTTTTAATAATTTTGATAATTCAATTCTTCAAATGTGATTTGTAATCAAATTTTTGCGTACTTACAAGATTATCATTTTTTTCATTAAATTGATTAATTTCAGTAAACTAAAAATGCTTTACCAAATTCATTGAGCTGCAGGTACTTTCCATTTGGCTCAATCTGTAGATAGATTAAACCTCTATCCTGTGGAGGAACAAGCACATTAGTATAATTCTTAAGTATATATACTGATAGCTTATCGCCGGAAGGAGTATAGCAAAATGCAACGGCTTTATCGTTACATAATCCTATATTTTTACCTAAAATTAGACTTATTGATTGTAGTACTTTATCATCAATAACTAATCTAAATTTATTTACCTTTTTTGAATTATAACTATACAATATATGTAAATCTCGCAATTCTTGATACATCGTATTACTTTTGATTTCTTGCATAGCTAAAAATAGTGTAACCATAAAAATAAAGATAGCTATGGCAACTCTAATTATAAAACTATAAAATCTGGAAGATAAAATTCCGTATTTGTCAAAAATATACGTAGCAAACACAATAATAAAGAGAAGAATACAAATAAAACCGCTACTAACAACTAATAAATGTAAGACTAAACTAAAGTTAATATATAACGTAGCTAATAATATTGTTGTAATTACTAGAAATGGAGCAACAAGTAAGCAAATAACATCTGTGATGGTCAGATGCTGTTTAATTATTTCTGCTGGCGCCCTGCTTCTCTTTTCAAAGAATCCACCAGGTTGTAATAATTGTTTCAATGCCAGCTTATCAATCTTATCCCTACCATTATAAATCGCTATTATTAAATCTTTAAAATTATTAAGTTCGCTTAGTCTAGATAATCTAACTAATAGGCCTTTATTAGATCTAGAAATTTGGGGGAATTGCTGATTTTGCTTCAACTTGTACCATAGTTTATCACATTTACTTGAGGTTAATATCTTATATAGCTCATTATCATTTACTAGTCTAGCTAACGATTCTTCAGATATAAAACCACTATACACGAGTTCTTTAAATTCTTCTGAATACTGATGCAAGTGTTTATATTTATAAAAACCATTAAGTAAAAAGTCCTCTTCCCTGGAAGTAAATTTTAAATTTACATAATTAAACAGTTTTGTATATAAGCCTTTAAAAAACAAACTAAATAGTGACAATAAAATAGCTAACTCCAAGCAACACATAATTAAAGGCATAGACATCAGAAAAAAAATTTTTAATACAATAATGCTCCAAGTATAAAATGGTATATCAGCAGATTTTACAAGGAATTGTGTTATCTCGTTTACCGTATAACTAAGTGAACCATTAATTCCATAGATAATTAATAAAATCACAAATATTTTTATAGTAGAGAACATCATAGCAAAATTAATATGTTCATTCTTTTGCTTATCTTTTTTATTATTGTCCATAAATCTTCCTAAAATTAATTCCATTTATATATATAAATAATCACTTTGTTAGAAGCTATTATTCAAGCGGGAACCATATCAACTAAGCATTTTGCCAATTTTTTATCACGCCGGGCAAATTTTATATGAAAATTAGAACCTAGCCGCCGTAATTTCTACGGCAATGCCTTTATGATTATGCGGTATAATGAGGTAATGTTATCTGTATTTTAGAGCTTTGAAGATTATCCAAAAATAAAATCATGTGATAGAAAAGGATCGAATGTTTAATACAATTCCAACGATAAATTTACAGGCTTTATCCCAAAATAGTGTGGAAGGCTTTTTTGAGGTATCCAAACGATTAGAAGCTGATTTTGCCAGATATGGCTTTGCCTATCTTATTAATCACGGTATAAGTAAAGATTTAATAGATACAACACTTCAAGAAGCAATTAGATTTCATGCACTGCCTCTTGAAGAAAAGCTAAAAATTACCCATACTGACGCATGTCGAGGATATACTCCTAACAAAACCTCACAAATAAAATATTCTACAGAAGGAGTGGCACTTAAGCCAAATGTTATGGATTCATTTGTAATGATGTTTGAATCTGACCCAAGCAGCTATGAATATCAACATAACATGAATCTGCACGGCGCAAATCAATGGCCTGGTAATTTACCAGGGTTCAAAGAAAATGTTTGTGCATATAGAGATTCTATACTAGACTTAGCACAAAAGTTATTAAAATCCTTTTCTCTTGCATTTAATACAAACTATGAAGAGTTTGAATCATTATTTGATAATCCAACCTACTTTTTACGATTACAACACTATGAACCGCAAAATATTAATGATACAGATCAATTTGGACTAGCACCGCATACAGATGCAGGATTCTTTACAATTATTGCCCAAGATGAGGTAAGTGGATTAGAAGTAAAAACTAATGATGGTAAATGGATTACAGTTCCACGAATATATTCAATCCCATTTTTCTTTGACCCAAATATGAATGCCACCATAAAGGTTATTGGTTCTTATAAAACGAATGACCAGGATAATAATAACTTATCATACAAAGAACATATCGTAACTAGGGTTCAAAAGCATTTTGGAGTTGGTAAGCTTGGATAATAATTACACCGGGGAAATCGTAATGAATAGCAAATACTTAAGTATTATTTTATCGATAGTTTGTGGGATAACTGCTGCCAATATGTACTATATCCAACCGCTTATTCCTACAGCAGCTAAACTTACCGGAATTGACTATGGTATTATTTCAATGATTTATACAGTAGCTTTAATTGGTAATGCTACAGCACTAATTTTTATCACACAAATGGGGGATTTTGTAAATAGAAAAAAGATTATTTCCAGTCTGTATATGATGTTATTTATAGTGTTATTATTTTTTTATATATTTGATAATGTTTACATTCTTATTACAATTTCATTTTTTATTGGCTTAGGAGCGTGTGTCATACCAAGCATTATTGCACATATTAGTACTAATAAGACATCTGGTATAGTAGTATTGGCAAAATAATGGCAGGGGTATTGATGGGAATTCTATTGTCACGTTTTGTATCTAGCTTTTTTGCATCTATTTGGGGTTGGAAATCAGTATATCTATTTGCGGCTGGATGTATGTTGATTGCCTTGATATTAGTTAGACGCTTTCTTCCGGAAGATAGTTCCAAGAAAGAAAAACAAAGCGGATATTTTAAAATAGCATTTAGCTGCTTTTCTTTGCTGAAATCCAATGCAGGTGTTCGATTGTATAGCTTAAACGGCTTTTTAATTATGGCAATTTTCTCTGTTTTTTGGAATAATATTTCTATTTATTTGGTACATGAATTTAATTTTAATCAGTTTTCAATAGGTTTATTTTCTCTTGCAGGAGTTCTAGGTGCTTTAGCAGCAATGTTTTCCAATAAAGCCCTCAAGTTTTTTAAATATAATAATGTCATATTATTTATACTGCTACTTATTTGTTTTTTATTTATACTTTTCTATTCTAGCTATTTATTAGTATTTATTCTATTAACATTAGCCATGGATGGATTGATACAACTTATTCATGTTAATAACCAGGTTAATTTATATGGAAACTGTCGTGGCAATGAATCAAGAGCAGCTAGTTGTTACGTAACATCCTTTGTATTAGGTGGTGCGATTGGCTCAAAATTGTCAACGTATATTTATTCATACTATGGTTGGGTAGGCTTATCTATATTTTGTTCTAGTCTTTGCGCTATAGGTTTAATATTAAACATTAAAAAATTTTATGAGCAGGAGGCTGGATGAATAATTTGAGTATTAATATCAATAAAGCTAAATTTTTGACGCTAGAAGAACACCGTCAGATAGAGCTTGATGCCCAAAGACAAGGCCTGGATTTGATGGATTTGGCAGCACAGGCTATAACTGATTATGTAGCACAACTGCCATCTTTAAAACAGAAAAATGTGCTTATACTAGTAGGCAAAGGTAATAATGGTGGAGATGGCGTTTGCTGTGCAATTAAATTACAAAAATTAGGCTATAATATCACAGTACTGACTGTATTTAACAAATTAAGCCAGCATACCACGATGCTCATAGAAAGATACAAACAACTAAATGGTAAAATAATAACTAAACTGCCCTCTGATTTGTCTACATTTGAAATAATAATTGATGCAGTCATCGGCATTGGCATCTCAAGCGAATTAGATAGCAATACCCGGGAAATCTTTGAAAAAACAAATTCTGCAAATGTTTTTGTTCTGGCAGTAGATACCCCAAGCGGAGTTAATCCATTTACCGGTAAGGTATATCCAGGTTCTATAAAGGCAAATTTAACCTTAACCTTTATTGCCGATAAACCAGGATTATATAATAAAAATGCGGCCAATTATGTGGGGGATGTCATTTTGTATCCACTTACTGACTTAAAAACCCCGTCTTTATAAATATTTCAGTTGATTTTAATTTAAATATGTTATATACTATAAATTTGGCAAAACCATTAAGTTCTATAGTTTATATACACTCTTTACACTAGAGTTAAGGAAAATATTATGAAGTTAAAAAGCATAACACCTTTAATGATCAGCCTATTATTTACTAGCAGTGTAACCATTGCTAATGAAGAAATACCAGCTGAGATAGGACACTATACATCAAATGGTATATGTGTAAATGATTGGCCCGATAATCCAAAACCATACCCCGATACAACTACCAGCGTTTCCATGCAAGTCTTTAACTACGTCCAAAATATACGTACAATTGTACAATTTTCAGGTAGTCAATCCAGTTGTGTTTATAATCATACTGATCCTGTTTGTACCAAGCAACTGAAAAATAATGAGCCAGCCCCATCAATATACGATACTCCCATTGCAGCAATACCAAATGGCAGCAGAACCGGATTTGTACAATTACCCAATATGCAATTTTGGGGTAGTTGTAATGTACCAGGGTCAATTAACTTAATTGTATCTGTGGGCCCAGACCAGTATAAAATAAACCTTGCGGGATTTTCTCCACGCGAAGTAAATCTCAAGCCAACAAACTCAGGATATATCAAAAGGGTTACAATTAATGATAACCGTCAAAGCGATATTTACCTGATGTACTACAACAGTATTTATAAAACAGAAAATTTTGGGACAAATAATATCCTTTATATTACTAACGAACAGCCAGATGGCGGGTTCATACAAAATTTAGATAATACAGGGTTACATGATTTTGAATTGTACATTTGCCCAAAACAAAAAGACCCAAATAATCCCGATCCAAACACTTGCAAAATACCGCCTAGACAAAAACCATAAACAAATAATTTGCAAGCATGGCCAAAATAATTTTTAATTTGAATAACAAATAACATAAGGTTACAGATTTTATGCAAATAATTGACAACTGGACAGATATTGATTTGGATAATCATATATTTTTTAATTTGTCCGAAGAAATTAATTCATTAATTGCGCCCCTGTCCCAATATTTTGGTCTGGATAGTTTTAATTACCTTAAAACTTATAACGATGGCTCACATGTGAGAGTAACTAATACACCAGATTGGGTAAGGCATTACTTAAGAACTAAGCTATATCAGGAAAGTATCTTTGAACTTCCTGCCCATCATTATGTCCGTAATAGAGTAATATGGTGTAACGTAGGCACGCATAGTCATATTATACAAGAAGCCGCAAAATTTAATATCAAACATGGCGTGACGTTTATTGAACCTGTTGAAGATGGCTGCGAATTTTATTTCTTAGGGACTACCATATGTAATGGAGAAGTTATTAATAAATATTTAAGTAATTTTACTTTACTGGAAAAGTTCATCACAAATTTTCATCAGGCAAAAGCACCTTTATTACATAAGGTTGAGCCGCATAGATTTATAATTAAAGACCGCTACGATAATAACCTATGCTTTAAGCAAGGTAACCTTATCGAAAAGTTTAACTTTTTAAATAGCCTGTACAACTACCATTTTACTAAACGTGAACTGGATTGTGTTCCCTTATTAATTAAGGGCTATAGCGCCAAACAAATAGCTGAAGAATTGGATCTGTCATTCAGAACTATTGAATCGTATATTAATAATATTAAAAATAAAACTAAAAGTAGTAGTAAGAATGAATTACTTGCCATACTATACGACAAATTCGGTTAATAATACTCTTTGTCTTTGACTCCTGTACTTTGCCATTATTTATAAATGGCTTTACGGTATAATAAGTCGCGTAGAAGAGTATATGTAATGGCAGAGCAAACTTCCAGACTAATGTTTTTAAAATAAAAATGACGCACATTAAAAAATCCGCTGCAATAATGCAACGGATTTTAGTTTTAATCAAACAATAATTAATCTAACTTGCATAATTTAGTTAGATCATTATCAACTACACCCTCCACCGAATATTCACTACTTACATCATCTCTACTGGTAAAGCTAACTCCCTTGCCTAAGCATTTATCTGCCTCAGGGGTGGCTACCAAATTAGTATAACCATTTGTTGTAAGCGGTATGTCGGGCCCCTTAATTCCATTTAACCATTTACCCATCAAATGGCTTAGCGAAATACCAGAACCGTGTATTTTTTCAGGGACGATATAGCCACTTTTTGCCATAACTGAAGCATCCCTGAAATATGTATAAACACCTAATCCATTAGCAGTATGCCCTGTGGCTGCACTTTCAACCACATAGGATGCACAACCTCTTACCGGTGAGACTTTCCCTGATATCGGATCACTACATTGCCAAGAGTCTAAACTTGGAACATCATATGGCATTTCTGATTGGTAAAAATTAACAGTACCATTTTTACCATACCATACTGTTTGATAGTCTTGAAAATGCTCAACAGCTAAACCATTGATAGTTACATTATCACCATATACGATTAAGCCATATTTAGCAAGATCTTGTCCCCAGGTAATGCTTTTAGTAGCTCTAAAATCATGATCCGCTCTCCAAACCCATAGATTATCACCAAGAACATAACTGGTGTTTATTATAACCGCAGCCTCAGTCTGGCGTTCTTGGACAGGATTTTTCAATTGAGTTTCTGCAATTCTAAAATATACATCATGCAAAACGATTGGGTTTTCTTTATCACCTGCACTACTTACATGACCAACGGGACCAACTTGAAGCAAGCTTGGAGTTTTATTATAACCAGCATCCAAAGTAACACCGGCCAAGTCTACACCAGACCTGGCAGATATATTAATACAGCCTGGATGATCCTGGGCCGTCCCGGTACAGACTAAAGATGGAAGCCCTAGCCCTAAAACTATTGTATCATCTCTAGTAATATTTATTGATCCGCCATCTAAATTATAAACTCCGGGTGTAATAATTAGGTTTTTACCAGAAGCAATTGCCAAATTAATTGCATCAATCTCTGTTTTACCTAAGGTTTTCACTACTCCCTCAGCATCAACCGAAAGTATTACAAAATTATCTGGATTTACATCAATTTCTTTTGGCGGAAAAGCATTGAAATCATCTATACCGGTATGGTATGCTCTAGTTTGCGGTACTTCAACTTTCCATTTTATATCACCCAAGGCTTCATTTTTACAATCACCGGCGCAAGCGAGAAATGGTTTTTCCCGAGTCTTACTATCTGAAGGAGTAAATGGATTATAAGTTACAGGAAAGTTATCCCAGCCATTACCTGTAAAACCCGGATAAGGTGCTTTTCCTACTGGATCTCCTGGCGAATCTACCCCAACAAAAATACTATTCCATACTGCAACTTCGGGAATACTTAAAAACCGGGTATTTCTGGCTAACCATTGTTGCTGCGATCCTGGGATGAATGTCTTATCAATTATTGAATTAGCGATAAAACCACCACTGGTATAACCACATGTAAATTCGTGGGTTACCGGATCTTGGGCATGCCAGTCACAAAGTAATACATTAGTATCCTTAAAATTAACACTTCTTATCGGGGAAGCTTGCGATACTGCAAAAATAAGAGGCGCCCCTCCTGAGTTAGGTCTTGCAACTGTAAAATTTTCAATTCCACGCCAGAAATTATTTAACCCACCAACAGTTAAACATTTTGTATTTCCAGGGTGTATAAAACAATTATCATTATCATCCGGGTTATTATAAGCTTCAATTCCCGGGTTTATAATAACATCGTTCATAGATTTACCCACACCCAGTACTTGCGTATTATAGCCTAAATTAAATGCTCGAGGGTTGTTACCCTCTTTCATAACATACTCATTAGGAGCAACTAATACAGCAAAATGGTTATTAGAAAATTGCGCAGAATCTTTTTGTTGACCAAAATCTTCCAAAATTTTTCCGGTTTGCATTAACTCTTCAGCATTTTTAACAAATATCATTCCCGGTTTACACTCGAGAGCTTCCGGATTTGTGCAGTTGCTTTTGACCTTTTTAAGCGCAGTAGTTCCATTACTATTAGTTGTTGTAACACCCCCAGAACCGGTTTGGTTACAGGCATAAAGCCCTACAACTACTAACAACATTAAAAGCAAATTTTTCATGCCCCCTCCTTTTTACATATTTAACTATATTCCTTGATTAAATCAGTAATGACAATTTTAGCCAAAAATTCTTAATTGGTAGTACCTAAAAGCCTAGCCTAAAATTATGGGTTGCAAAATTAAAAGGTTTAAATTATTTTTTGGCGGATAAATATGAAATAACGGGTAAGGTACAGCATTGCCATATTTAAGAGCAAAGGTTAATAATACTCTTTGTCTTTGAATCCTTACTTTGTAGTTATTTATAAATGGCTTTACGGTATAATAACTCCCGTAGAGGAGTGTATGTAATGGCTGAGCAAACTAATCTTGATTTCCCTAAACAATCTATAAATAAATCCGGTTTTTTTACACTGGGTAGTGATATCAATAGTTTATGATGCAACGCCGCTTAGAGCTACAAACCCCTTTGAGGAAAACTGTAAATGTCTCTAAATCCTAACTTAATTATCAATAAAATTTATACAGAAAATATACATAACCCTTCTCTTGAATATGAACCAGTTGTTCCTTTATACATAATAGAAACTTCGTTAAATAGGGATTTTTAATGAAAAATATAATTTTTGATTTTGGCGGCGTGTTACTCGAATGGAACCCGGATAATGTTTATCTGGAATATTTTAAAAACGATAAACATGTAATGAATGCTTTTTATGATAAAACCCAGATCAAAGTACTAAATAAAGAATTTGACCGAGGAGTTCCTTTTGATACAATTCTCAGCAATCTTGCAGAAAAATTTCCCCGCTATAAAGAGCCTATACTATTATGGAAACAATCATGGCATAAAATGCTTGGTAATAAAATTGAAGGAAGCATACAAATATTGCAAAAACTTCATGATAATGGCTATAACTTATATGGCTTGACTAATTGGTCAGCTGAAACATTTCCATATGCATACTATACACATGATTTCTTTAGATTATTTAAAGATATTGTCGTATCCGGAAGAGAAAATATGATTAAACCAGAGCCTGGTATATTTGAATTATGCCTCTCCAGAAATAATCTTATCCCTGAGCAATCAGTCTTTATTGATGACAGCCTGGAGAATGTACTCGCAGCAACAGAAATAGGTATGGAGGCTATATATTTCCGTGATCCTAATCAATTACAGGAATCATTGGTTTATCTGGGGATTAAATTATAGAGATAATCCCTGCAAAGTGCAGGGATTAGGAATATGAATTTCCACATCAAACATTTATGTGGGAATCAGGAATAATAAAAGCCTTACTTTGGAACCCCAAGAACAATGGGTTGATTTTTCTTCATTAAGGTTAAATAACTAAAAAAATGGGCTATCGGTTTTATACTAGCTACATCTATTTTAGTTTCTTTGCCATTTAACAAAGCAATAACATATTTGCTGCTTACACTTACAACCTCTAATAGTACATCTTTAGATTTATAGTTTACCAAAAAAACCCCATCAATACTTATAGTATCTACCCGGTAAAAAATAGCATATTTACTATCTATTGCTTTATGATCAGTACTGCTTTGTTCATAACCTTGCCACGGAACATGTCCCTTAACTGCAAAAAAGTTACTATAGATTAGCTGCGAATATTTCTTATATGGAACATATGCCCGAATCTTCGGAGACTTTTTCATATTTACTGCATCAGCAAAACTATCGTAACAATCTACATCAATAAAAACATCCTCATGAATCAATTCTGCAACACTACAACCAAAGTGAGAGGCAATGACAGTCAAAGAATTTAAGGTAGGTAGATGCTTTTTGGTCATTAACCTATAAAATGGTTGATAGGCAAACCCCATTTTAGCTGCAAGACCGTATAGTGTTTGCTTATTCTGATCCATATAAATTTGAAGCTTATTAATTACATTATCCAATATCGTAGCTTCCTGTTTATGCAATAAACCTTTTCCTGCTTCCATACTCACTCCGTACAACTGTCAAACGTATTAGATTAAAAAATATCAGCCATTACTATAGCATAATTATAATATGTAATTGTTATAATTTAAATTTTTAGGGGCTAAATATTAAGAATGGCCCAAAATACCTGGACCATAAGCTTTTCTTATATTATACTAACATGATATGATACCGGTTAATTATCCGGTAAAAAAGGAATCAGTTTTAATAAATTTGCTTTTTCAATGAGTTGACTTATGTTAAATACATTAAACTTAACATAAAGCTGCTTATCTATTATAGACTGTATGGTTGCTGCAGCAACACTTTTTTGATCTAAAATTGCAAAAATTGATGCAATCTCCTTTGGTGATTTGTTTAGCGCAAGATAGTAAAGAATTTCACATTCTCGCTTAGAAATAATTATATTATGGTTCGCATTTGCTTCAACGGGTTTCACACCCAGTCGATTATGTAGTATGTTAATCTTATAAGATTGGATAACTTGCTGGATCTCATCCAGGCATTTTTTAAAAGTTTCGTTCGTCTTGATTGTGCTTTGGTGAGCCTCGTTTTCATTTCTAAGCATCTCTGCATCTTTCTCCATGGTAATATCAACGCCAATTACCAAGACACCGACCAATTTTCCATCGTAGTCATATAATGGACTTTTTTCGGTTCTTACTACAATTGATGTATCTTGTCCGGAATTTTTAAGAACTAACCTGTATTCTGAAATAAGCGTTTTTTTAGTCTTTATGACCTGCTTATCATCAGCAATAAATTTATCCACATCGTTTTTACCCCAGAAGAAATCGTAATCTGTCTTCCCTACTATCTCTTCTGGAAAGGATAAGCCAGCCAAAGTTGCAAAATTTTGATTGCAACCCAAGTAAACTGACTTCAAATCTTTCCAATAAATATATCCCGATGACACTTTTATTATTGACTCAAGATCAACATTAGCCTTCATAGTCTTCATAATATTCATTCGCCTTCAAAGTATTTGATATACAGGGCCGACTTGAAATCATACTTATGATTTCCTGTAATCCCAACCTATTGAGTATAAATTATTATAAATTTGCACAGATCTGTAGCTTATACATATATTATAGCATCAGATTGTGTTACAATGTCTATATTTTTCACAACTAACAGTTAGCCACGTTAACTGCTAGCCCCCCCAAAGACGTTTCTTTATACTGCATTTGCATATCACGTCCTGTTTGCATCATGGTTTTAATTACACTGTCTAAGCTTACCCTGCCAGGCTCTGGCTCAAGTAAAACCAGCTTTGCAATATCTATAGCCCGACTGGCAGCAACGCCATTTCGCTCAATACAAGGAATTTGTACCAAACCACCGATAGGATCACACGTCATGCCCAGGCTGTGCTCCATTGCGATTTCAGCTGCTTTTTCTACCTGGCTGACACTTCCGCCTAATACAGCCGTTAATGCCCCGGCTGCCATTGAACAGGCAACCCCAATTTCTCCCTGACAGCCAACTTCTGCTGCAGAAATTGAGGCACCAAACTTATATAATAGACCTATGGTGCCTGCTGTTAGAATAAAATCTATTAGCTTGGCATCCGTCACATCTTCACAAAAATTGCGATAATATTCTAATACCCCGGGTATTGTTCCAGCCGCCCCGTTGGTTGGAGCAGTGACTATTTTGCTAAATGCTGCATTTTCTTCATTAACCCCTATAGCGTAGGCCATAGCAGCTAATCGTTGTAATCCTGAATCAGTTTGTAAATTAGATTCATTTATCTTTTCGTATAAACCTGGTGCACGCCTTCTTACATTTAATCCGCCAGGCAGTGTTCCAGGAGTACTGATACCACGCAAAACTGATTCATGCATCACATTAACAATATCCATTGCATCATGGCGTATTTGTTCTTCTGTTTGGATCGCCAGATGGTTTTTAAATGCTAAAGCGGCGATTGTCAGATTATCCCTCAAACATAAAGCCATAAGTTCATCAGCAGTGCTAAATACGTAAGGTACCGAAGTATTATTATCAGCCAGTTTAGCCTCTTTTATTTGCTCCTGATCCAGGACAAACCCGCCACCCACAGAAAAATATTCCCGACACATTAATTCGTGCTGATCTTTGCCTAAAGCAATGAACCTGATTCCATTAGCATGCTGTGGTAAAAATTCTTTTTTATGAAGTAACATATCCGAGTCATAATTAAAACCAATATGGTGAATGCCTGCCAGATTTATTTTACCTGTAGTTTTAATCTGTTCAACTAATAGCATAAATTTATCCGGATTTACAGTTTTAGGATCTTCTCCGCATAAACCATTTAGTACTGCAAAAACCGTACCATGTCCCTCCCCGGTAAGCGCTAGAGAACCAAATAAATGTACCTCGAGCCGGAATACTTTATCAAGCAAATTGTTACTTTTTAAGCGGTCAATAAATAAAAGCGCCGCTTTCATCGGCCCGATTGTATGTGAACTGGAAGGGCCAATGCCAATACTAAACATATCTAATGCATTTAACATATTAAAACTGCTCGCCTAAATCTTTAATAACTGTGCCATATATAATGTTCTCCCTTTATAGCCAGGCAGTAATTATTGCCAGCCATATTTGCGTACATATATATTTTTCATAAACTGTACTAGCAATAAATAACCGCCAACTAAGCCAACTAGCCAAATAAAGTAGCTAAATGGTAAATGCTGCATCTGCATATATACTGCAAATGGATGGAACATTGGGAAGCTTAAACCAACGCTTAGGATTAATATCATCATAGCAACCATTGAAATAGATGCCTGGCTTTGAATAAACGGAATCTTCCTGGTCCTAATCATATGCACAATCATGGTTTGCGTAAACAGGCTCTCGATAAACCAACCGGATTGGAATAGTGTTGCGTGAGCCTGAGTATTTGCACCATAAAAATACCACATAACTAAAAATGTAGCAATATCGAAAATAGAACTAAGTGGGCCAAAAAATAACATAAAACGTTTGAGTTCGGATGGATCCCATTTTTGTGGCCTACTTATAAATTCTTTATCTACATTATCAAACGGAATAGCTATTTGCGAAATATCATAAAGTAGGTTTAAAACCAATAACTGCATCGGCAACATTGGTAAAAATGGTAAAAATGCTGAAGCAATTAATACACTAAATACGTTCCCAAAATTTGAACTAGCCGTAATTTTTATGTATTTGAGCATATTGGCAAAAGTTTTGCGCCCTTCTTCTACACCACGCTCCAAAACCATCAAACTCTTTTCCAGTAAAATTATATCTGCTGCCTCTTTAGCAATATCAACTGCCGAATCAACCGAAATACCTATATCTGCAACGCGTAAAGCCGCAGCATCATTAATACCGTCGCCAAGGAAACCAACCGTGTGACCTTTATCATGTAAAATCATTACAATACGTTCTTTATGCGCCGGAGTTAGTTTGGCAAATACGGTTGTATCCTCAGCAATTCTGGATAATTCTTCATCGGATAACCGATCAATTTGTGAGCCAAGTAGCATGCCTTCAACATCCAAACCAACTTCACGACAAACCTTGGCTGTAACCAATTCATTATCCCCGGTTAGGATTTTCACCGCCACACCATGTTTGTTTAGCGCTTCAATTGCTGGCTTAGTAGTTTCTTTTGGCGGATCCAAAAATGCAATATAACCGACTAAAACCATATCTTTTTCATCGGCAACACTATAAGTAGACTTACCTTGTGGATAACTCTTTGAAGCAATGGCAATAACTCTTAAACCATCAGCATTTAACTGCCCGGTAACTTCCAGAAGTTCAGTTAATAACTCATCGGTTAGAGGCAGGATATTTTCATTATGGTATGCAGAATTACAGCAACTTAAAATCTCCTCAACTGCACCTTTGCAAATCAGGATATGACTGGCTTCTTTGTCCGATACGACAACCGACATTCTACGCCTTTGGAAATCAAACGGAACCTCATCAACTTTGGTGTATTTTTTTACCAAATCAGGAATATCACCAAAATTAGCTCTTTCAAGTACTGCAACATCAAGTAAATTTTTTAACCCGGTTTGGTAATAACTATTTAGGTATGCATACTCCAGTACATCATCATATTCTTCACCAAAAATATTGGTATGACGCTCCAGGCAAATCTTATCCTGGGTTAGTGTACCAGTCTTATCCGTACATAAAATATCCATCGCTCCAAAGTTTTGTATTGCATCCAAACGCTTGACAATAACTTTTTCCCGGGCCATAGCTACCGCTCCCTTAGCTAAGGTAGAGGTTACAATCATGGGCAACATCTCAGGAGTTAGAGCTACAGCAATTGATAGTGCAAATAATGCTGCATCCATCCAGTCATGCTTGGTAAAACCGTTTAGCAAAAATACTATTGGCGCCATTATTAGCATGAAGTAAATTAAAAGCCAGCTAACTTTATTAATTCCGACCTGGAATGAAGTTTCGACTACTTCCTGGCTAATTACTTTATCCGCAAGAGAGCCAAATACCGTATGTCGACCTGTAGTAAGTACAATCGCACGGGCAGAACCACTGACAACAGTTGTACCCATAAAAGCTATGTTTTCCAGCTCAAGCGAATCTTTATTCCCACTTTTTAATGGTAGGGAAAATTTTTCAACCGGGAGTGATTCACCAGTTAGAGTTGCCTGGGACACAAACAGGTCTTTGGCACCCAAAATCCGCAGGTCAGCTGGAATCAGGTCACCGGCAGATAACATAACAATGTCACCGGGCACTATCTGGTTTATTGGGACTTCAATTTTATTGGCACTGGCATTATATAAATTAGCATTTACCTGGCGTTCATACATAGCAATTGTTTCATCGTCTTCGTCTTCAATGCGTAAAACTGTTGCGGTAGTACTCACCATTTCTTTTAATTTGTCTGCAGCGTTATTTGAACGTTGTTCCTGGACAAAACGAAGTACCGTAGAGATGATAATCATGGAACTTAAAACTACAATCCCCCGAATATCATCCGTAATAATATAAAATATATCCAGAAATGTCAGTAGCAAGTTAAATGGATTTTTATAGCAGAGCCATAAATGTTTGTACCAGGAGAGCTGTTCTTGTTTTTCGATTTCGTTATAGCCATGAAGTGCTAGTTTTTCTTCAACTTTGCTCTCGGTTAAACCACCAATATTTGCATTTAATCTTGAAAATAACTCTTCTTCACTGGCGTAAGCTGATTCGATTATGTTTTGGGTGATATTTGCTGCCAGGTTACTACGAACAACATCATAGTTTTCATCAAGTAAATTGGGGTCACCACTAAATTGGCGGCGGCGAGTAAAACGATTGTCAAAAAAAGCGATCAGGCGGCCTTTAAATAGACTTATTACATTCATAAGTAAAGCTCCTTTCTCGCAAAAACTTTATAAACATTGACTACTAGATCATGCTTGTAGCACGCGTTATTGTAGCATTTTATGGTACAATCCGGGCAGGATTTAACAGTTATACAGGTGATAATGTGGTATTAAATGATATTACTTTAGGCAAAATTAAGCAATCTTTAAATAAAAATAAAATTTTAGTAGTTGGCGATGTTATGCTTGATCGCTATTGGTTTGGTGATGTAAGCCGTATCTCACCGGAGGCGCCGGTGCCAATTGCTAAAATTGATAAAACTGATGACCGTCCGGGCGGAGCTGCCAACGTTGCCAGAAATATTGCCAGTCTTAACGGAAATGTTACTCTGCTCTCGGTTGTCGGTAATGACGAACCGGCAATAACCTTAAAAGAAATACTTGCCAAAGATAAGGTGGAAGCCATATTAAAATCGGATAATACTATTCGTACAATTGTAAAATTACGTGTCCTGGCTCGTAACCAACAATTGATTCGTCTTGATTTTGAAGAAAACCCATCCCACGAGATTTTAAGTGAAGTACTTGGAGTCTACACTGAAATCATTGATAATTATGATACTGTTATTTTGTCAGACTACGGTAAAGGCGGCTTAAGTCATGCAGCAAAAATGATTGAGATTGCTAAAGCCCACAATAAGCGTATACTTATTGATCCTAAAGGCAACGATTATTCTAAATATCAGCACGCTACCTTAATTACCCCGAATAAAAGTGAATTTAGAGATGCGGTTGGTATATGGCAAAATGAAGCGGAGTTTAAACAAAAAGCCATTGATTTAAAAAACAAACTAAACCTTGATTATTTGTTAGTTACGCGTAGCGACGAAGGTATGAGCTTATTTAATAGCCATTTACAGTCTGATTACCCAACAGTAGCCCATGAAGTATATGATGTATCCGGTGCCGGCGATACTGTAATTGCAACATTAGGGTTAATGTTAGCTAATGAAATTCCCATTGAAGAAGCAGTAATGCTGGCAAATATTGCTGCCGGGATTGTCGTAGCTAAAGTTGGTACTGCAACGCTTAATCTGGATGAATTGGTTCATCAGCTAAAGCTATTGGGCTACAAAATGGACTAAAATTACATGTGTAAGACTCTCATGATTATCTTCTAAACTATTCATTTTAATAATAATGGTATCAAATCAAGCATAATAGCTTTTTCAACGAGTTGGCTTATATTAAAAACTTCAAATTTTGGGTACAACTTTTTATTTATGGTAGCATTTATCGTGCTATCAGAAACAGGATTATTTTCCATAATAGTAATGATCTTAGCAGGTGAGTAGACCAGCGGAACTTCCCCACCAGCCTCTCGCAGAACTGTACGTGATACTCTCATATCATACAGCTCCCATTAAATGAACACTTCCGTTATACCTATTTTCCAATGTACAAATAAATACGCGTTATTCTTTGCCAGGTTTACTATCTGCTTTATAGCTGAATTTTTCCTGCACCTGAACTTTTCATGCTTACTCATATACCACCTAACCAATGTACCATTTATTTTCTTGAGTACATTAACTAGGGCAGACGGTGTATACTTACCATAGTAATTTATCCACCCTCTTATCCTTGGATTCAACCATGTTGCTATTTGCTTTAGGTTTAAGTCACTCCTATTCCTTATGCGGGATGCCCTTATTTCTTGCAGTATGCTCTTTTCTGCTTTAGAACTAATTGCTGGTAGAAAGCTAGTGAACACCTGCTTGGTGTTCTTATTTTCTGCCGACCGTGCCCTAAATTCATAACCCATAAATACAAACTTTGTTTCTCCTTGATAAGCCTCCGTGCGATTGCCATCTTTACAATAAACAATCTTAGTCTTATCCGGATGAATTTCCAGTTTGCATTCATTAAACCTCTGTTTCAGCTCCACCAATAAGGTTTCCGCCTGTTCTTTGGTTTGGGTGTGGCAGATTCCATCATCTGCATAACGACACCATTTTGCCTCCGGGTAATTCTTAGTCATCCAGATATCAAATACATAGTGTAGAAATAGGTTGCTTAATAATGGACTTATAACACCTCCTTGCGGAGTACCGGAGTCTCTGTTTTTAATAGTTCCGTCCGGCAACTCCAGAGGTGCCTTTATCCACCTCTCTACGTACAACAATATACTTTTGTTTTCAGTATGATGCCGTACTGCTTTCATTAATAGCTCATGGTCTATGTTATCAAACAGCCCCCGAATATCAAATTCTATGAGCCAGTCATATTGCCAGCATCTTTTCCTGGTAACTCCTACCGTATCCAGAGCCGATTTATTCGGTCTGTATCCATAAGAATCTTCTAGAAAGTGTGGCTCCACATATGGCTCAAACATTAATTTGATTGTCATTTGTGCTATTCGATCCGATACTGTAGGTACGCCCAGTAGTCTTGTTCCTCCTTGCTTCTTGGGTATTTCTACACCTCTTACCGCAGGTGGAAAGTAGCTGCCTGAGCTTAACCTATTCCATATCTTGTACAGGTTCTTATCTCGCTTTTTGTCAAACTCTTCCAGTGATTCCCGGTCTACACCAGCTCCACCTTTATTAGCTTTGACTACGTTATAAACTTTCCATACTAACACTTTTGGTATATCAAATGGTTTTGGTCTGTCCAACACTTATCCTCTTTTAAAGTTTCGTATTTGATAACCTCATCTAATGTTGCCCCTTCGCTAATTTACCATTACAGCAAACTTCAAGCACTACTACGAGCAACTCCGCCACAGTTCCTGACATTGATACTCTCACTCTTATGATTGTTGCCACTTGAGTTTCTCTCTTTTACATTCAGGCGACTGCTTCCCGCAGTTCCACATTAAAGCCTGAACTATGATCATGCCTCCTTTACACCGAACGCCACATACACAGTAAACAGGTTCCCTGTATGTTTATCTCAGGATAAGAAATAGACCCTGATTTCGACGTTACTTGTCCCTAACGATGCTTCAACAGAGGTTCAGCTTTATTCATCTTCCTAGCTCGTACCTCGCCCAACTAGTTTGGACTTTCCCTAACGCTCACCACCATTGCTCTTTACAACAGCAGCTTAGGGTGGTTTGTAACCAACTCCTGCAAGCCGATTACGATGGGCCTTCCATCATCTTTAATGTAGCTTAGCTACGGCACACATTTCTTTTGGCGATTTATTTAATGATAGAAAGTATAAAATTTGCCTCTCGCGTTTAGTAAGCTTCATTTGCCTGCCTATTTCAGTGATAGGTAGTCCAATACCAGTTGTTTGGTGTAATTCTGCTATTCTGAAGGCTTGTATATCATGCATCATTTTATTTATAAAATTCGTAACCCTTGCCTGAGATTCTTTCTCTGCCAGAAGTATCTTGTTTTCCTTAGCCTTCTGTTCATTTTCAAATCTAACGTGCTCCATTTCTGTTTTTAATGTCTCGTTTTCCCAAAGGATTTGATTAAACTTTGTTTTTTGATTCTCTTTTTTCTTCATTTTGATTTATAATAAAAAACTAGCATTAAATTGTTATGTTGATTAATAATTCTATTTACTTCACTTTTAGTAGAGAGTTATCCTGCTGCATATGTAATAGGTTAAAGTTATTATATTGATGAAGACTCTTGTCAATCACTACATCGTAGTGACGTTCTACAAAGCACTCGTAAATGCTTTCTTCGATTTTTGAATCTTCATGAATATAATATTTTGATTTTTTATGTAATAAAAAGCTTAACTAAAATTACATGCGTGAAGATTCTTTAATTCTTAACGAATCTGACATCTCGATACATTTATTAAAATGTATATCCATCATCACAGAATCCTCACATATATACTCCTCTACATTAAATTTCCATATTACTTAAATTTATTTATCTATTAAGCTTAACATATGTTATAATCTGTAACTATAATCCACTAAAAACCATAAACATATATTATAAAAGCAATATGTTTATTATTTATAATAAAGTAAGGTATTATATAACAAATTTTTCCTGATGTCAATATTTTTTATAAAAAGGCTATAATGCAAAACAGTATAGAAGTTAAATCAATTGATAATATTATTGAAAAGCTGCAAATACATATGCAACGTAATAAGCAAACCATGCACGGGCTTGCAAGCAGCATGGGTTTTGATTACCAGCCATTCTATCGGTTAATGACTAAAAAAAGTTTGCCAACCGTAGGTTCATTGGACCACATTGCCAGTAAACTAAATTGCAGTATTTCTGAATTAATTGCTGATGATGTTTTTTTGGATATAGCCAGCTTTGAGAGCATTGAAGATTATTTGGCAGGCAAACCATCAGATTTTATCCGGGTCTATATTCGTGGTGAAATGTTGCAAGATGCGGAAGAATGTATCGCAATAAAAACGAGTATAAATGAAACTGAGTATAATTTGAATAATATACCCTACACTGTAAATACAAATGTTTATCAGCTGTTTACTGTAACCAGAAAAATTAATATAGATGGTTTTTTTATGGTGAAATACAAAAATAAGACTACTATGCTTGAGGTGATAAATATAAGCAGTAAAATAATAACAGCAAAATATGATAACAAAATTATACAAATCGCGGTGGAAGATTTAATACCATACGCAAAATTTATTACCCACATCGAACTGCCCAACCAGTTTCAAAACACTGCATATGGCAAAATTGTTCTGGAAAACAACACAATGTAAATTTAACTCATTAGCTATTAAATGATCGGAAACTTTTAATTTTTAAAATCATAATTTTATAAAAGGCGTAGATATGAAAACAGTTCCTTTATTTTATTTTCCAACAACTTTAATGGCAGTAGATGACCAAGATACAATTCTTGATCTTCTGCAGCAGGAAATTGCGGTAATTTTAGGTTAATTACTGCAAAATCCCCTGATAAAGCAATTGAATTGATTAATAAACATGATAATTCTATAGTTATAAACTTCATAATAAATAGTAATGTAGATGATATACAACACGCAAATACATCAATGGTACAACTTGATTTTTCCAAGATTATCCAAATAGCTAATAATCCTGATCGATATAATACTCTAAGTGTGCTTATATGTGATCATATGATGCCGGATATGACAGGGATAGAATTATGCAAGCGTTTAGCAAATAAAACGTTTAAAAAAATTCTATTAACCGGTATGGCTAATGAACATAGTGTAATTGAAGCCTTTAACTGGGGTATAATAAATAAATACGTGAAGAAAAATGATGCAGATTCAATCAACGAATTAAAAAAACATATTAAAGATATGACCTTACAATATTTTATGGAATTATCTGAAAACCTAAAAACAATATCTACAAAACTTACAATTTTATCGGACCCTCAATTTATAAGCTTTTTTGATAACTTAATAAATGAGCGAAATATTAGTGAATACTATCTAATTGATAAAAACGGCTCCTATTTGCTAATTGATAATCATGGTAAAAAATCAGTTTTAGCCATAATGACAGATGAGAGTTTAGATGAATTTAGCGAATTCTTTGGTACGGAACCGAACGCTCAATATTATATGAGCCAGGTAAAACTTAGAAAAAGCATACCATTTTTTGGAATTGATATGAGCCCAACAAAAGTACCCTTAACTAAATGGGAGAAATGTTTCTTTACTGCAAATATATTAAACTGCGAGAATAAAACAATTTACTGGAGTATTTGCTCATGCTAAAAGATAAGCTTATTGTAATTATGATTTAATACTTATGAAATTAGCGAATAAAATTCTGTTATCTATTTTTCTGGTATCAGTTACTTCAATCACCAGCACAACAATTATATATTACTCTCTGGTTAAAAAACGTCTGGAAAACTCTTTCAATACACAATATAATTCATTAGGTACCTCTATTTCTAACTCATTTATAGAAATGGATAAACTGAGTGATACAATTAGTTACAATGCAGTAAAAGCATTGGTCCTAATTGAAAAATATCAAGGACTACCAAATGATAAACAACTAGATACACTTGCTAAAAAATTTGGTGTTGGGGGATTTTTTGCAATTAATAAATTTGGTAGATTTATCCGCTCTTCAGATTTACCGATCGCACTCCAAAAAAACTCCCTTTTTAGTTATTGTCCAGCTTACCGTGATTTAATTTATGGCACATCTAAATATCAGGTCACACCAATCATTCCCAGCTATCCCAATAATAGACCTGTTAAACTTGTAATGATACCCAACTATAATACTTCTCTAATACTTGAGGGCAGTTATTATTTAAAATTTATTGAAGAAATATTATTAAAAACAATTAAAAATAATAAAAACATTATTTCAATTGGTCTATATTCACCCAATGACTATGAATTAGGCTATATTGATAGCAATGGTAAATTTGAACAAGGTAAACCATCAGCTAATGCTTCAACGGTAGGAAGCGGTGAAAAAATATTTAAATATAAAATTCCGGCTAGTACTCGGAATTGTTGCGAATGCACTGTAAAAAAAACACAATACAGTGGTGGCGCATATTATTATGGTTTAGTCATGAAAGTATCAATGCAGCCACTACTTATTGAGCTATACTATTTAAAACTTAAAATAATCTTTATCTCATTGCTTATGTTTATTGTAGCTTTTATAGTATCACAGATTATAGCAAGAAAAATTGCCAAACGTTTAGGTGATATTAATGAAAGTATAGAAAATATTATTAAGACCGGTGATTTATCAAACGGTTTAGTCGTAATGAAATCTAATAAAACTAACAGAGATGAAATTGATTCATTAGCCATTTCATTTAACCATATGATAAAACAACTAAAACTATACCAGCAAAAAGCACGAAATTCTGCAGTTGCCGAAATTAGTTCAAAAATAGTGCATAATATTAGATCGCCGCTAATTGTGCTGGATACAACTGTAAAAAAATTAAGCCAGATAGTAGACAACAGTAATCTAAACCTACTAAAGAATGCGGTTAAAGATATTAAATCATTATCAGAAAAGCTATTACTAACTTACCGAAAAAGTACAGATAACAATGGTCTTATTGATAATGAAAATACGGATTCAACAGCCTATATTACTATATCTTCAATGATCAATGAAGTTTTTGCATTGAAAGCTGTAGAATGGGAAATCAAAACGCATGCCAATTAAAATTGCTAAAGATTGCATATTCTCGTGGGTAAAAGTAGTACCTGCTGATTTTAGAGCTGTATTATCAAATATAGCAAATAACTCATATGAAGCTTTAGATAAGCCAGATAAATTTATAAAAGTTAGCCTAAAACGTGAAAATGATTATTATAAAATCTGCATAGAAGATAATGGAATAGGGATTCCACATGATAAAATAATGGCAGTTAGAAATGGTGAAAGCTTAAAACATAAGGGTAAAGGATTTGGATTATCCGGAGCCATCAAATATATCGAGGATATGCTACATGGTAGCATAGATGTTTCTTCAACTGAAGGTACCGGAACAATAGTAACAATCAATGTACCATGTATATCATCACCTTCATGGTTTACAGGCAATATCGCCGTTACCAAAGATACGAAAATCTTTGTTTTAGATGACGATAATTCAATTTTAAATTATTGGGAACAAAGATTTAAAGAGTTCAAACTCTCTGGATATTTCTATACAAACGCAACTGATTTTATTGCAAATTATAAAAAAAATAAAGACTCCGTCAATAAAATATTCCTGATCGACTATGAGCTATCTGATGATATTAACGGACTTCATGTCATTAGAAACAACCTAATTGGAGAAAAAAATATATATCTGGTTACCACCCATGCAGAAGAAAGCTGGATACAGAAAGACATCGAAAGCTTACCTATATATATGATTCCCAAGTCACATATTTCTGATATAAAAATTGTAATTGCGGAAAATTAGTATATTTTCTTAGGCAATACCCAAATGCTATATAATAATGCAAATAAATATTTATCTTGGTATAAAACTTACAATGAAAAAATATAATTTAACATTTAAATATATAATTGTATTATTCTGGTGTATCTGGTGGTTATTAGCTTTTTGGAGAGATGTGGTAGGAGCAGCAGCGCATTTGCAAATATTGCAGGCAAACTGGGCACCAGATGTCAATTATCCATTTTTAGTTCAATCATTACAAATGTACAATGTATATACTTGGGTTCCAGCATTTTTTTACATTGGTATAATTATTCTTTCCGGAATTTGTTTTTTATTATTTTTTCGTGCAAGTTGCTATAAATACAATAAAAAGAAAGCAGATTGGCTTAAACACGTTAATATCGCGTTTATCGTGTCAACCGTCTATTGGTTATTATTTTTCCTAGCTGATCAGGTAGTGATGAAATTTGATCTAGAAGAAAATCATATGGTTCAAGGTGGATTTAGCTTGCTTTGTTATCTGGCTATATATATACTACCGGATTAAATTATATAAATTCTGGGCTAGTATTTTGACTAAATTTAAATTATTACTAAAGAACCCCATCTTAGATACCTATAGTCATGTATTACTAGAGGAAGATTATATTTCTAAGACAATAGGTTATAAACTTGCCATCCCTGATGTAAAAAATAAGCCTTTTGTATTTAGCTGCTTTGCATCATCTATTGATGGTAAATTATATTATCCTGATAATAAAACTGGCTTTAGTATCGCAAAATCCAATTCCCATGCTATAAAAGAAGAAAGAAAAGCTGATATATTTATACTAATGCTAGGTAGATCCATAGCTGATGCTGTAATAGTGGGAACTAATTCATTAAATAACGAAAAAGGTAACTTTTTACCAGATATTACTAATTCAGAACTAAAAAATATTCGCTATAAATATACCGGATCAAATTCTCTGACTACGTTTATTATCTGTCGTGATTTAAGTAATATTAATTTTACAGATAAGCTACTTAGCAATAATTCAAATCAGGTAGTGATATGCTGTATAAACAATCATGTAGATCAGGATAAAATACCAGATACTTACGCCCAGCTAAATTTTGCCACCTTGAAAAATAGAAAAGATTTAAAACTTAAAAATATATTAAGATGTGATACTTTAGATCATTTTATTGCAAAAATGCATGAGATCGGATTTAATATTATTTTAAATGAATCCCCATATTGTCATCATAAATTGCTAAAATCAAAACTATTAGATGAAATATGGTTAAATTATTCCGGTAGTTATATTGGTGGAACTGGTAGTTGTTTAGGTTCTACATTAACTCCATTTGAAAGTAATAATCACCCGGACTGCGAATTACTTACATTACATACTTTGGGATATAATTTTATTTATACCAGACAAAGAATATTATACTAAAAGGATCTTACTTTAATGCAAAAAATTATTTTACTATTATGTAGTTTTGTAATATTTTCTAAAACTGCTATTGCTGACACAACGAATACTAATGTTACTAATATCATGAAGGGCGTAATGGATAAGTATGGTATTCCCGGAGCAGCAGTGTTAATTTATAAAGATGGACAAATTGACCAATACTTATTTGGTGTTATGAATAAAAAAACTCGTACACCGGTTAAGATGACGACAGTTTTCGAACTTGGCTCAATTACTAAAACATTTTCAGGGTTATTATTAGCACAAAATGTGAGCAGTGGAAAAATTCATTTGGATGATAAACTAGTTAATTATATGGATAATAGCGATCAATTTTCAGATAGTTTTAAACATGTTACCCTACTTCAATTAGCTACCTACACCTCCAGTCTACCCTTTAACTTGCAAAATATATCCTACAATGCAGCATCTAATACACGTAATTCAAAGTTATTTAAAGCATTCCTTCATACCTGGATAGCGCCTTACCCATCCGGTAGTGCAGAACTATATTCTAATGTAGGGTTTGCTATGTTGGGTATGGCAATGGCATATTACGAAGAAGCGCCTTTAGCTCAGGTCATGCAGCAAAATATTTTGCAGCCTTTAGGTATGGACAGCTCATTTTTAACTGTACCAGCTAATAAGATGAAGGTTTATTCTCAGGGTTACACAGCAAAAGGAAAACCATCACGCTCACCGCAAGGCGGCTTATTTGCCGGATCCTGGGCCATGAAATCATCGGTAACAGATATGAAACAATATTTGTATTTAGCAGTTAGCGCAGAAAGTATGCCATCACAGCTTGCAGCAGCCATGAAAATTGCCCAAACCGGGTATTTTGAAAACGCAGAACATAAGCAAATTGGGCTAGCCTGGTTTATTAGCCCGCTAGATAAAGTGAGTAAAGCAGATTTACTAAAAGTAATTAATCCAGGTCCACGCAATAAAAATGAAAACCAGGTAACCCGGATTAGTACGCCGACATATAATGCAAATGCCCTAATCGAAAAAACTGGTTCAACCAACGGATTTCGGGCTTATATTGGTGTTATCCCGGCACAAAAAATTGGTATAGTAATTTTAACTAACAAGTTTATTTTTGACAGCCATGTAATAGAGCATACAGGTAGGAAACTGTTGTTGGATAACTAGGTTATCTGGTATAGCTATTGCAGAATTTCTATATTCCTGGTATTTGTCCAGAACATCTTTATCATTATCAATTAATCTTGGCATTTGTATTCCTATCCATAATCTCTAAATATGTTTTGCCTTTAGATGTGATAGCATATTTTGATAAATGCTATTTTTTCATTTTTTGATGTAAAAATGATGTAACCACTACTTCTTTGTTATTTTTTATCCAATACGAGATTATAAACGGAAATGCTCCAATGACATACTCACGCAACTCAGGAATTTCATCAACCATTCTGGCAATATAATTATTTTCTTTAATTAAGTTAATAGCAGATTCAACCGTTTCAATAAACGAATTAGTGACAGATAAACTTGCATTTTCCAAATACCAATCTTTGTAATCCTCAAAATCTCTTAAAGCATCTAATGCCCAGGTTACACTGCTTTTTTTTGGCATTTAGCAAACGCTTTTAAAACTTCTTGATCTGTTGCTACATGATTATTTTGGGCCTGTTTTAGACCCAAACGCATTTTCTCTAATTGCCAATTACGTAACTCACTTTGTTTGCCTATTTCTGCCCAATACATGATCTGCTGAGGAATTGACCTAAAATCTTTATCCGCAAAATTCTTTGCACTTTCTATAAACTCTTCCGGGAAACGGATTGACTTAAAACTCATTTTTATCACCTATAATTATTATGTATATTGTAGCGCGTTTTGCAACAAATTGCAACTTTATCACATACTCATTAAAATTTCTTGTAAAATCGTGCTCTACTTACCCCTCATAAACATACTGTCTAATTCCTGCATGCTTAATTTAAACCAAGTTGGGCGCCCATGATTGCAGTAATCGGCGCGTAAGGTTTGCTCCATATCACGCAAAATTGAATTCATTTGCGGGATAGTAAGCTGGTGATTTGCCCTAACTGCACTATGACAAGCAATAGTGGATAAAATTTCTTCGCTATGTTCAGATAACACGCTACTATTTCCATAATTGGATAATTCCCTTAAGGTATCTAAGACTAAGCGCCCAATATCCATTGTATCAATCAATAAGGGTATTGCCTCAACTTCAAGCTGATTATTACCTACAAACCTACACTCAATACCAAGTAATCTTAACTCTGCCTCATGCTCAGTAAAGGTTGCCAATAAAATCTCATCTATATCTACAACTAACGGCACCAATAGTCTTTGTGCCGGCACATCCCGTTTATCTACCTGCTCTTTTAAACGCTCTAAAATAATCCGCTCATGTGCCGCATGCATATCTACTACGATTAAGCCATCTTCTACCTGCGATAAAATATATACCCCATTTAGTAACGCAACAGCAAAACCTAACATTGGCATTGTTTCTTCATGTATATCTTTATTTTCCGTAAATAAGGTGGTAGTTTTGCCGGTAGGAGATGAGCTGTGTAACACCCCCTCTGGTGGCAGCCATTGGCGAATTGTTGCTTGGCTTACATCCCTGTCATTGCGCTGTAAAGATATTCCCCCAGATCTAGAAGATGAAGCCGGAGAATATGGTCTCGTGTTTTCATGGGAGTGGATTTCCCCTTCCCACGGGCGCATGTTCACGGGAGTACTAGTTTGCACAGGAGTGGTAGTTTGTGTAATATTATTGGGAGATATGGCTAATGCCTTACGGATGGAGGAAGAAATAAACCCATGAATACTGCCAACATCACGAAACCTGACTTCACTTTTAGTCGGATGAACATTAACATCCACCTCTTGTGGATCAATTTCTAAAAATAATACATATTGTGGCTGGTGGTCATGATGTAATACCCCGGAAAAACCCTGTTTTAGGGCATTTTGGATAACCCGATCACGCACAAAACGACCATTGATATAAAAAAACTGTACGGTTTTATTGCCGGATAAGTAACTTGGATGATATATATATCCGGATAAACTTAACCCATTTGCCTGTGTCTCCAGAATTTCAAACGGGCTTCGAGTATAATCATCACCAAATAATTGAAAGATTCGCTGTAATAAAGGTTGACTCTCAAGCTGATAAGCTACTTTCCCATTATACCGTAATTCAAAATTAATCTGTGGATAAGATAAACAGATACGCTCAAAGACATTCTTACAATGCCCATATTCGGTAGTTACTGACTTTAAAAACTTCTTTCGCGCCGGAATATTATGATACAACTCACTAACTTCAACTACTGTACCATGATTAATAGCACCAGGAGCTACATCGCTTAATATTCCAAAATTGCTGCTTATTTTATAGCCATATGGGCTACCTTTTATTTTACTGGCTAAAGAAAGCTTTGAAACTGAGGCTATGGAGGCAAGGCCCTCACCCCTAAAACCAAGTGTTTTAACATTATAAAGCGATTCTTCATCCTGGATCTTGCTGGTAGCATGGCGATCTAGAGCCAAGTGTAAATCCTCATTGCATATCCCAACACCATTATCGGTTACTTTTATTTGTTTAATACCGCCTTCTATCAGCTCAAGGATAATTTTATCAGCCCCGGCATCAATACTATTTTCTAATATTTCTTTTACTGCAGATGCCGGACGCTCAACAACTTCCCCGGCGGCAATTCGATTTATAAGGATATCCGGGAGTTTTTTTATTCTTGGTAATTGCATAATTATTCCGTTACTATCATAAACTTACTATAAACTATATCCAGGCAGATTTTAGCATGTTATAATCCTGTCTGTAATATTCATGTCATAGCGAATATAAAGATGGTGCCCTTTGAGATTGCCACGTCAGGTTTTTTTTATAAGAAGCCTTCCGCACAATGACAGTTTTTTATGTACTAAATTGGGAGATTATCGGCATGAAACTTCTAAAAATATTGGGTTGGGTACTAAAAATTGCTTTATTTATTATCATACTGGTTTTGGTTTTAGATAATATGCAAGCTATTGATTTTAATATATTTGGCATCTACCATATAAAATTGCCATTAATTGTGCTACTCCTGGTTTTCTTTGTTATTGGCATTGTTATGGGCTTAGTACTTGGCATACTACGTGGTTTTGCGTCAAAAGCAGATATGCGTAGGCTGGAAAAAGAAATTGAGAGTTTAAAAGCTTCAAGACCAATTAACCAATTATAAATATTAAGGCATATAGGGTTTGAATACTACCGTTTTATTTCTTCTGGTTACCCCGCTATTTTTTGCATTCGGCTGGATTGCCGGTCGTATTGACATGAAAACTGTCATTAAACAGGCAAAATCATTACCGCAGCGTATATTTGATAGTATTGACTCCCTAATTGACAATAAAAGCGGTATTGCCTCCCAAAATATACAAGACCTGGTTGACCAGGAACCGCAATTAACCGAATTACAAGTAAGCCTGGGCAAATTGTATCGCAGTCGTGGTGAGAATGACCTGGCAATTAAACTACATACTAAATTGCTTAATTCCCAATATATATTTTCTGGCGAAACTAAAGACTTAGTCCGTCTGGAATTAGCTAAGGATTTCCAGCGCGCAGGACTTATTGATAGAGCTGAAAACTTACTCTTACGCCTGGTAAATAGTGAACTCTATTCACATAAGGCAGAAGAGCTTTTATTAGATATTTACCAACAGGATAAAAACTGGACAGATGCAATTGAAACCGCTAAGCGTCTGGCTACATCGGACTACAGCTATCATACTGAAGTGGCTCAATTTAATTGTGAATTAGCTCAGGAATCAATGATTAAGTCTGACAACACTTTAGCTAAAGACTATATTAAGCACGCCTTGGAAATTAATCGTAAATGCGTAAGAGCTAATATTTTACTGGGTGATATTTATTTTAGTGAAGAAAAATACCAGGATGCAATAAATACTTGGCAATTAGTCGAAAAACAAAACTATTTATACCTGCCAATGGTTGCTTACAAAATGTTTGATGCTTACTTACGCCTGGATAAAGTAAAGGAATGCCTAACCCTGATTAAAGGCTATGCTGCTTTATATACCAATTTAAACTTATCAGAATTTTTATACCAAAAACTGGTTCAATATGAAAACCCCAAAACTGCACTGGAATATTTGCGTTTATCAATGCAGCATTACCCAAGTTCAAAGGTAGCTGCGCTAATTATAGATTTACATTTAAACAATATTCCACCAGAGCTATTAAACGGGGCAAAACCGGACTCTGAAATAATTAAAAACCTGTTGCTTAAATATAATGACAAACTGTCCAACCACCGCTGTGGCAGATGTAATTTTAAAGCCAAGACTTTCTTCTGGCAGTGCCCTGCCTGTTATGAATGGGAAAGTATCAACCCCAATAACAGCGAGAGCTGATTTATTAACTGCTTGGACTGCTATTTAACATCTCATTTCTGTAGAAAACAATGATTTAGTTGAAGTTTATAGTTGTTGTAAAATTTTATAACAACTGGTTTTAAAAGTGTGCTACAATATTCCATAATGTAATTTTACCTATTGGTATATTAGTATATCATTTAATATTTACAAGCAAGTGAAATAATGAAACAACTTAAAATAGCCATTGTTTTTTTTGGCATTTTAGGTGGTTTTACCTTAAACGGCTGCATTGACAGCGGCACGGGTAATACCGCCGCCTCCGGACCTGGTAATACTAATGTTAGTAATGCTGGCAATGCGAATGTCAGTAATGTTATAAAAAACCCTGGCTCTAACAATATCAATTCCGCGAGTGTAAGCAACGATAAAAATGCTTCAGACATCAGCAACCATGTCGGTAGTGATAGTAGTAACCTACAATTAACAACCCCGGAAGCAACAACCAGCCAGGACCACGGCTTGCAAAAAAAGATAACTCCAATGCTTAACAGCTTTAATTTATATGAATCGCAAGCTGGTATAGCTACTGTAAGTGCCGGAGAAATCATAGGTGAAAGTATTACTTTACAGTTGCCGCCAGATACAAAAGCAGGCGTAGCCAGCCCTTTTACGCTTACATTTACCGGAACATACGATACCATATTGAAAGATGGAGTGCCGGTAAACAATAAATCTGAAATAGTTGTATTGCCTCAAACTTCTGCTAAATTTACAGTAATCAAAAACAATGTTTCAAAAGATTATTTGGCCTCATTTGTATTGAAACCTTATTTCAAGCCCTATAATGATGACCCATCAAATGAATGTCTTCAAGACCTGGATGGTAATGTTTGGACAAAATCTTCCCCTGACTCAGGTACTTCTGGTGATACCTGGCCTGGTTATATGTATATTTTGAAGTCATTCTCTGCTTGCGGGATACCGGCAGGTAAATGGCAACTGCCGTCTTTAGAACAAGTAAAGTCGTTTTTAGACAGACTTCCATCAGCTTACAGATCACCGCCTGACGGACCAGGTAATCTAGAACCAACTGATTGGTTTAATATGCCGCAAAATGGTTTTAGGCTTATTCCTGGGAGAAATTATTGGATATCAAAGAGGAGTAAAGAAAACGCATATGTAATGAGCATATCTAAGCAAAATATTTTTAAAGCTCTTCAATCATCCATGATGTATCCTTTACCAGTTTCCAACGGGCCCAAAGCCATGGCTAAAACTATAACCAGCTTTAGATTTACTCCAGAAAACTCAACCCCATTAGAAGGTAAAATTATAGGTAACCAGGTTTTTGTAAATATACCCCTATGGGTTAATCCGGGTAGTACGCTACATGCTGTAACTACTTTTTCTATCACTGGCGGAACAGTTTCTTTAAATGGTATGCAGCTAACAAATAACAGCAATATCTCCTACAATATTGAACAACCAATTCCTATAACTATAACAGCACAAAATGGTGATAAAAACATTTATACATTACTTATTAAAAGTACAAAAGTAATGCCGCCTGTAATAAAGCCAGCCGTGCCTGGTCTTATAACCGTTTGTACATCAGCTAGTACTATCGATCCAGCTAAAACATTTAATCGGACAGTTATTGCTACATTAGGCATTGATTTTTATAAACAAGATACATTACCGCTACCTGGCACCTGTAAAGAAATTAATTTAGGTAAAGACATTAAAGATTTAGCTGCAAATAATGTATTATGGTGGTCGTTCACAAATGAAACCCCAATTGGATCTACACTTTATGTTGATAGCAACAACTACTATCATGACATAATCCCTAAATTTAAATGGGTTCCGGATAGTAGCGATCCTTCCGGATTTAAACTAAGCGTTACTACGGATGCGACTTGTTATCGTGATAGTCAGTATCAATCCGGCGTAACACCTGATTGTTTAAATTAAACTGGAAATTCATTATGAAATATTACTTTATAACCCCATTACGCATTGTAATAATGTTTATTATTATTCTTGGCACCTGTTTAAATACCAATGCTTTTAATTTGACTTTTTGTACTCAATACAATGACAGTAATAATGACGGTACAAAAAGGGATTATACCTCTGCCACCTGGCAAATCTGGATACCAGATGTTGGCAATATTTCACTAGGCAATGCATTCCCCCTAATTGATGCAGGTCCCGACATTTGTGGAGTAACTACAGTTGATGTGGATGATCGCTTTAAATATTTGCTAATGACTCATCCAAGAACCGCCTTAGTCCAGCAAAATGCTACTAAGCCTTTGCAAATACCTGTACCTACTTTAGGCGCACCATTTATGAAATATTGTCAAATTATGTTAAATGGCCAAGAGGGTGATTCGGTATTTAATTTCTCATTTATCCCGGTTAATTGTAAATTTCCAACCTCAGCCGTGCCAAACCAAGTCCAAAATAGGAGTTCTAAATGAAGCGATTCAAAATAGCTTGCGCTTTGTTTGGCATATTATGTTGTTTTATTTGTGATTCGAAGACGCTTAATAATTCATCAAACTCAAAAAAAATACCTGACATATTGGGCAGTTTTACTCTATGGGGAAAGCAAAACGATATAAACACTGCTTTTGCCGGAGAAATTATAGGTAATAATATTACAGTGCAAATACCAGCAGATACTGATTTGTCTGTACCTTTATTTCTTACATATACAGGATTAAAAAAAGGCTATATGGAGCTTAGAACACAAGAAAATAAATTAATACCTAGTAATTCATCTATGATTATTTCTGAAAATAACACATTTACTGCATTAAAAAATGATCAATCGCAGATATATAACGTTTCAGTTATAAGAAGACCATACTTCAAGTTTTATGATATAGCAAAGACCTGTGTTAAGGATACTGATGGTAATATTTGGGTAAAAACCCCTAATATTCCTGGAGGAAATTGGAGCAGTACATTTGCTTATGTTAAATCATCATTTTCTACATGTGGTATCCCAGTAGGAAAATGGAGCTTGCCATGTTCACAACAGGGACAGGCTATGATAAATAGAGTTCCGTTGGATTTTCAATTCCCTTCTCAGGTTGGCCCTAATACCGGCCCACTTGCCTGGTTTAATGGGCAAAAAGAAAGTGGTATTCAGCTTTTTAATTTACCGAATGATTTTGATTTTTGGAGTAGAGAAGAGGATATAAATAATCCGGATAATGCCCTTGCTATACGGCTTTCGTCTCCGCCCAAGATAGTATCCAACCCAAAAGAGTATTTTGCTGTTGCCTGGGCAATTTCTAGTGGTGATGGAACCAGCGCTAAAACTATAACTGATTTTGTGTTTACTCCAGAAAATGGAGTATCTTCAAAAGGCATTATTGCAGGTAACCAAATTTTTGTAACAACTAGTTTATGGGCTAATCTAGGACAAATAATTAAATCTAACGTCATTTTTTCCGTTACGGGCGGGACAGTATCATATAACGGCAAACCACTAACAAAAGATGTAAGTACCGGATACAATTTATCACAACCAATACCTATTACGGTAACGGCAAATAACGGAGAGAAGAACATCTATACTTTAATCGTAAAAACTACAATTCCTCTACCGCCTAAAAAGCCTGATACACCGGCTCTGGTAACAATTTGCTCATCATCTAATATAAGTGATCCAGATAAAAAATTTAATAGAATTATTACCGCCATAGTAGGTAGCAATTTCTACCAGTATTATTTACCGCTGCCTGGTAGCTGCTCACAGCTTAATTTAGGCAGTACAAGCATTAAAGATTTAGAAGCATATAATGTTTTATGGTTTTCATTTTTTAATGAAATACCTATTGGTTCAACTTCGTTTGTTGATAATACGGGATATTACCATGATATAATACCTAAATTTACATGGGCTCCCAACAGCAATGGTCTTGACCCGTCCGGATTTGATCTAAGTGTTACTGTTGATCCGGCCTGCCATCATGATAGTCAGTCTCCATCAGGTGTTACACCAAGTTGTACAAATTAGGTAGGAATATATTATGAAATTTAATTTACCAATCACTTTGCGTAATATAACTTTAATAGTTATTTTTATTAGTACATACTTTACCGCGAATGCATTTACCACCACAATATGCGTAAGAATACCACAGACCGCGACTTCAGCCGATATAGATAACTACAATTATTATTATAGCTCCACCCCACGGGCAAGTAATAGTTGGGTATTTAGTATGCCCGGATGGGGAGATGATGCTTCCCTACATTTCACCCTCCCAACAATTGCCGCAGCTAATGTAGATTATTGTACCCCATCAGGAATTACAATAAATGATAAAGTTATACCCTTATTACTGACATACCCTTTGACAATTCACGAATATCCAGGATATCCAGCTGCTGCTATGGACCCGATAATAATCCCACAGTATGCTATTGCAGCATATAAATACTGCAAAATTGAGCTACTTTGCAGGCCTACTTCCGGAGGGCACTTTTCTTGTTCATTTACTATTACACCTATACAATGCGGCAGCCAGAACCAAAAAATAAAACAGGCAACTGTTAAGTAACTAATTTTTAACTAATCCTTTTAAAATATGTTATAATACATACTTTTTGACATGGCTTAGTTAAGTTTAATGTTGGAAAATTAGCTAATTGTCTTAAGTTATTGTTGTTTATTTATGGTCAAGTGGAGAGATATGATGAACCACATAAAAATAGCATATACTTTAGTTGGTATTTTATGCACTTTAGCACTAAATGGATGTGTTGAAGGGAGTAAAGGAGTGCCTGGATCAGGCGTTTCCTTTTCTAATACTAACTCGGTAAATGAAAAATTAGGCGATACTCCGCCCATTCTTACTAGTCTCACATTGTGGACGAAAACCGGCGAAACTACTACAGCAAATGCCGCAGAAATTATTGGTAATAATATAACTGTAAAGTTACCGGCAGATACTGTGACTAATGGGGTAATTCCGGTTAGACTTACGTTTACAGGTGCTGATACAATATCAAAAGACGGGGTACAGATAGAAAGCAATACCATTGTACGGATTGACCCACAAGCTGCTACATTATTTACTGTAACCAAAAATGGTGTTTCTAAAGATTATACGCTTTCAACTATAGCGGATCCATACTTCAAGTTTTATGATACAGCAAAAACTTGTGTTAAGGATGCTGATGGTAATATTTGGGCAAAAACCCCTAATAGTGTTTATTTTCCTGGCGGAGAGTGGAGCACTACGCTTGCTCATGTTAAATCATCATTTTCTGCCTGTGGTATCCCAGCGGGAGAATGGAGCTTGCCATCTTCACAACAGGGACAGGCTATGATAAATAGAGTTCCGTTGACTTTTCAATTTCCTGCCCAGATTGGTCCTACTACTATCCCACTTGCCTGGTTTAATGGGCAAACAGAAAGTGGTGTTCAGCTTTTTAACTTACCAAATGCTGCAGTTTTTTGGAATTCAGAAGAAGATAAAAACAATCCAAATAATGCTCTTGCCATGCAGCTTTCTGCTGCACCTAAAATAGTATCTGATCCAAAACAGGATTATTTTGCTGTTGCCTGGCCAATTGTAAGTGGGGACGGAAACAGTGCTAAAACTATAACTGATTTTGCATTTACTCCAGAAAACGGCGTGCCTTCAAAAGGTATTATTGCAGGTAATCAAATTTTTGTAACTATGAATACATGGGTAAGCCCGGGAAATCTTATAAATGCACAGATTACAATGTCTATGACAGGGGGTAATACCTTTATAAATGGTGCCCAACTAGCCAATAATAGTAATCTGTCGTATGATCCATCTCACCCAACTCCTATTACAGTAATAGCAAAAAACGGGAGTAAAAATATCTATACATTAATTGTAACTAATACAGGAGTACTGCCGCCAAGCCCTCCTGAGCCGCCAAGCCCAAAACCTATACCAGCGCCTACCCCTCCTTTTCCAGGAGCCTTAGGTGTTACGGTGTGTTCATCGTATAACTCAATAGATACAGCTAGCAGCTTTAATCGAATCATTGTTGCTACAATAGGCCAGACTTTTTACCAACAAACTGTACTACCACCGCCTGGTGCTTGTTGGACTGTTTATCTAGGCAGAACAACGTATCAAGATTTGGCTAAATATCCTATAAGATGGTATTCCTTTTTTAATGTAAACCCTATTGGATCGTCTTCATATTCCGGTAAATTAGGCGGAAATGATGCTGTACCTGAATTTACATGGAAACCAACTAATACCAATGATCCTTCTGGATTTGATCTAAGCGTAAGTACAAATCCAACTTGTTATAATAACTATACTTATAAACCAGCTTGTCCAAATTAAAAGGAAGCACCATGAAATTTAATTTAATTACCTCATTACGAAGCATAGGCCTGGCACTTGTCCTTATTACCACATACTTTACTGCTAATGCCTATACAATTACGGCTTGTTTTAAAGTGGATAAAGTATATGACGGTGATGATAATAATTTAACTGGGTATGCTGGAAATTGGAAACTTCTAATGTCAAATATAGGCAATATCTCAGATAACTTTACTTTTCCTGACATTAACCTTTTTGTTGATAATACGGACTACTGCTTAGCACCAGTTAGAGTAGACGATGCTACCCGTAGCAAACTACTAACAAATACACTATATCTTGTAAGCCAAGACCATAACGTAGATCCAATAGCGGTGCCGGCATTTCCTGCTAATGTACTTAATTACTGCAAACTAGAATTTTCTGGTACATATAGCGGGGAGCACTATCCCCAATTTTGGAATCAGAATCGTTTTAATTTTACCGTGCAACCAATAGACTGCCAATTTCCAGATTCAGCCGGACCAAATCAAGATCGATAGCTTATATAAATTACTCAAACAGATTTTTGCAATCTTTCAATATTCTTGCCTGCCGTATCCGGTAGGTAGAATATTGGTATCAACCCATATATCAAACTAAATATACTGCAGGTTAAAAATACCCAGCTAGTGCCATAGAGGATACTTAGGTGTAGAAACAAAGATGAGATTAAGAATCCGGCTAATGAATTTATAAAACCTGCTATCGCAATTGCTTTACTCCTAACCGGAGTTGGTAAATATTCAGAAAACACTAACCAAATAATAATCCCGGGCCCTATTGCATAAGCTGTTATAAATAACATCAACCCGCCAAGCAATAAAATTGGTGATCTTAGTCCGCTAAAAAAATTCATTGCAACTATAAAATGGGCTATAGCAATAATAATACCACATACCCCAAGCATCAAATTGCGTGGGAACCGATCAATTAGCTTTAACCCAATTGCCGTAGCAATTACATTAACCGAGGTAATACCAATACTACTTAATAAAGCTGCATATTTGGCTAAACCTGCATCACTAATTAAAACCGTACTTGTTTGTAAAATAGCATTTATTCCGGTTAACTGATGTAAACACGTAATCGTAATTACTAACAATAATGGTTTTAAATAACATTTTTGGAATAATTCGTCTGTTATATCTGTATTTTGTACCCATGATTTTAAAACTCCGTCAATCTTATCCTGGGCATAACTAATTTCTAGTGCTCTTTTGGCCTCATCAACATGCCCTTTCATAAACAACCATTTAGGCGAGCATGGCAGTTTATAAATAGTAAAAATAAAAATTACAGTTAAAACTAAAAGTATACCAAAGCTAATCTTCCAATTAATATCAAAGACAAATAATCCAATCAAATTGGAGATAAGAAGGCCTAAAGTAAAACTTAGTTGATATAAACCGGTTAATTTGCCCCGGGCGTTATCATTGGCTATTTCTACGATATATAGTGCTGTGGTAAACATTAGTAAACCACCGCCAAAACCTTGCAGAGTGCGGCCTATTATTATATAAACTATAGATGTGGATAAAATTATAGCCAACGTGCCAAGTATAAATATAACACCAGCTATTATTAAAGTTTTGCGCCGACCATAAGTATCATTAAACACAGCCATGAATAATTTCGCACTAAGCATACCTAAAAAAACTAGACCGGCAATTAGAGAAATAGTTTTTTCAGATACTAAAAATTGGGTTTTAATTCTTGGCAAGCTACTGGCTATAACACTTATATTATAGCCAAAGGTAATTCCACCAACAATAATTAAGAAAAGTAATAGATAATATTGCTGTGTGATTTTATTTGTCATAATAAATTAATTCATAAAGAAATTGATTCCCGCCTCCTGATAGATTGTGTAAGCGGGAGTAATAAGGGTATTATTCCCCGCCTGCCGCACGTATGTGTGTGGGGGATAACCGCAGCTTGGCACCCGCTTATTCGGCTACAATCTTGCTTTTTAGAACTCTATCAACAGGTGCACTACCAATCCAGATGCTTAAAATTGCATTGTAAAACACATCCCCACCGGAAATTGTACCTTTATTCGTGCCATTAATCGAAATATTGGTGCCTTTAACCGGAGCAAAAGCAAATTTCACTACATCGCCTTTTTTTAAGTCAGTTGTATTCATCAAATCTACTAACTGATCTACCTGAGGCTTGATTTGTGCCAAAACTTTGCTATCACGGTCATTATCCGCTAAACCTTCTTTTAATGCATTAATAAATGTTTTGGCTTCTACATCACGTAGCATATGAATTTCAACTAGTTTGGGGCCTTGCATTTTTAACAATGTATCAGCAGAGTTGCTTTTTTGTGGGACATAAAGACCTAATGTATACACATCAACTATAATCTTCGTTCTAAGCCCAGCACCATTTAAAACTAATGTTTTGCCATTAACTGTAATTGTACCAGGGTAATTAACGTTTTCAACCATAATATCGCCATTAGCTGCCCAGATAGTGCTAACAATAGCAATTAAAAACATACCTAATAACATTTTTATAATATTTTTTTTCATATTAAATCCTTCTGAAAAAATAAATTGTTTTATGGCATCCGACTTTTATAGTATGACACACTAAAACAAGGGTATCTTGTGCTATAAGATAATTATACTATAGTTGTCACACAAGCTGTATAAATTTGATTAGCATTTTACAATACAAGAACGTGAGTAATTTATTGAAATGGGGTGAATGATGGGGTTCGAACCCACGACAACCGGAATCACAATCCGGGGCTCTACCAACTGAGCTACATCCACCATAATTGGCGTGCCCGACAGGATTCGAACCTGTGACCCCCGGCTTAGAAGGCCGGTGCTCTATCCAGCTGAGCTACGAGCACATAAAACACAAAGTACTCGGGTATGAATAAGTGGTCGGGGCGGTGGGATTCGAACTCACGACCCCTTGATCCCAAATCAAGTGCGCTAACCAGACTGCGCTACGCCCCGACTCTTTTTACAACCAGGTGTAACCTAATTGCAAGAGCCGTATTGTATTATAAAATGCCTTCATTTGTCAAGGCTTAAACACACATTTTTTAAACTATTTTAATTAGCTTATTTAAGCCCTATGACCTAGTTGATTTTTTTAATATTTTAAATGAATTCCCGCCTACATGGGAATGACATAATCAATAACAAATCTGTTTAAATATATCAAAATAATTGGCAAATGTTTTGCCAACACATTCATAGTCATTAATTGTTATTGATTCACCGTATGCTGCAACTAAAGAAAAACACATTGCCATGCGATGATCGTTGTATGTATCAATTGCTATATCTTTATTAAGATTTTGCGGTGGTGTTATTTGGATACTATCATCAGTAATTATAACTTTGGCGCCTAATTTAGTCAGCTCATTATACATAGCCTGTAAACGATCAGTCTCTTTTACCTTCCAGCTCTTGATACCACTAATAGTGCTGGTTCCGTCAGCAAAAAGCGCCATAGTTGCTATAGTCATAGCTACGTCTGGCATACTTTGCATATTAAGGTTTACCGGTTTTAAATTGCCTTGCTGCCTTACCATTATTGAATTTTGCATATAATCTACCTTGGCACCCATTTGCCCAAGCACCTGGGCAAACTTCTTATCACCTTGTAAACTACTCTCACTTAAATTATAAACACGAACTTTACCCTCAATTGCCCCCATAGCTAAAAAATAGCTGGCAGAACTTGCATCCGGTTCAATTGTATACTCAATTGCTTGTAATCCGCGTCCACCATGAATAATATAATCATTCCCGCGATTATCTACTCGGCAGCCAAATTTGGTTAACAACGCTGTAGTAATATCTACATATGGTTTGGAGATTAATTCATCAACAATATGAATTTTCATATCGCGCTGTAAAATGGGCAAAGCCATTAATAAGCCGGTTAAATATTGACTAGATAATTTACCGCTGATACTCACCGTACCCACAAATTTATCCTTATATGGAGTTGTCCTGAATGGCGGAAAGCCCTCCTTTTCCATATACTCGACTTTAGCACCAAGTAACTCTAAAGCGGAAATCAAATCCCCAATCGGGCGCTCTTTCATCCGTTCTATACCGGTAAGACAGTATTTTCCAGGCATTAAGGCAAGCATTGCACCTAAAAACCTAATTGTAGTCCCTGAATTACCACAAAAAACTTCAGCAGACTTTTCCCTAAATTCACCGCCACAACCTTCAATTTCATAGGAAGATGAACCACTACCGACACTTTCACCAATTTTATTAACCCTAACACCAAGCTTTTGTATTGCATCTAGCATCAGCCGGACATCTTCAGAAACATCGGGAACATTATGTATTACACTGGTACCATGGGCAACAGCCGCCATAAGTAATACCCTATTAGCAATACTTTTTGAACCAGGTAAATTTAAATTTGCATTTATACTTTTACTTCTTGGGGATAACGTGATACTTGTCATGAAATTCTTGCCTTGTGTCTTAAATAATGATCCATAATAACTAATGCGGCCATAGCATCTACAACCGGTACTGCGCGCGGCAGTACACATGGATCATGCCGCCCCTCACCACGTACCTTTACTTCTTCATTTTTTAGATTTACTGTAGCTTGCTCTTTATTAATCGTTGATACAGATTTAAATGCAACGCGACAATATATATCTTCACCACTTGAAATGCCACCCAGTATCCCACCCGCGTAATTACTGCTTGTACGGACATTTCCATTTTGCATTATAAATGGATCATTGTGTTGACTACCAGGTAACTCAACCCCCGCAAATCCTGAGCCAATTTCAAACCCTTTAACCGCATTTATACTAAGCATTGCTTTTCCTAAATCAGCATTTAGTTTATCAAAGACCGGCTCACCTAAACCAACTGGTACATTACGCACTACACAACGGATCACCCCGCCTATTGAATCACCGGCTGCCTTTATTTGTTCAACATAGCTAATCATCTCTTTGGCAATTTTTTGATCGGGGCAACGAATAATATTTTCTTCAATTGCATTTAAGCTAACGCTTTGCATATCAATATCTGCTTTTATATGCCCTACTTGTTCTACGTAACTAAGTATTTCAATATTTAAGTTTTCTTTTAGATATTTTTTAGCAATACTACCAGCTGCAACACGAGCTAAAGTTTCACGTGCACTTGCCCTGCCGCTACCGCGGTAATCACGAATACCATACTTCATCAGATATGTATAATCAGCATGAGAGGGCCTGAATAGTTTTTTTAATTCATCATAATCTTGTGATCTTGCATCTTTATTATAAGCTAACAGTAAAATCGGGGTACCGGTTGTAACACCTTCAAAGATACCAGATAATATATGTATAGTATCAGTCTCTGATCTAGGAGTCGTAATATGGCTCTGCCCTGGTTTACGCCTATCTAATTCATGTTGAATTTCATCCAGGGTAATTTTAATACCTGCCGGACACCCATCAATTATCACTCCAACTGCACCACCATGAGATTCACCACAGGTAGTTATTTTAAATGTATGGCCAAAACTATTCCCTGACATACTAGAGCTTTCTATTGTAAATTAATATGATGTTGTGTTTTACGTGATTCTTCTAAAATAATTTCAAATAAACGTGTAACAAATTCATTAGATAAATTATATTTTTTACCCAATTCTTCATGATAACGTTTTAGAATTTCTTCCCGCTTTAAGTCAACAACCGCGATTTTTTGCCGGTATTTTACTCTGCCAATACGTACAGCGATTTCCTGACGCTCTGCAATTAATCCTAAAATTTCATCATCCAGTAAGTCAATTATCTTACGTAGATTTACTAATTCATCCATTTTATTTCCCTTTAACGTGGATCCCGGTCTAACCCCGGGATGACAGCCAGAGCTTTAACTACAACAAACATGGTTACATTTGGTTTAACATCCTGAAGATTACTGGCAATTACCTGTAAACCATACGCTGCTGCAGCTCTGGCTGAACCAATAACTGCAGAGCTTTCTTCAAGCACTCCACTAGCTAAATCACGTGCTGCCTTAGCTGTATCTCCCCAATCAATTATCTTTACGCCAGGTAAATCAGCTAAAAAAAGCTTACACTGATTAAATGCCGGTGTATATGAATAAATAGCAGAAACCTGATCTATTGGCATAAATTTTTTGGCTATTAGGCACTGAGATACATCCAGATGCTCTTCATCTATCACATCGAATAAATGCCGCCCCATTGCTTCAAATGCCGGGCGAACCAGACCGCTGTTATTATTCACCACCGGGAATATACCAATATCAATTTCACCTTTTGTAATAGCGGCTAAAACACCTTCCATATCAATTAAAAAAGCTAATTGATAATTCTTTATTCCAACTCGTTTAGCATAATTTATACCAGCCTCTTCAGAAAATGAGCCGATATCACCCGATACCCCTATCCTCATGAAGCTACTCTTTTGGCTAAATTCAACAATAATTGCTCTGTGCTACTCCAATCCAAGCAAGGATCAGTAATTGACAAACCAGTCATATCTATTGGCGTACCTTCTTTAACAGCCTGATTTCCCTCTTTGATAAAGCTCTCAACCATAAACCCTTTAACCAACGGCTTTAAATCCGGTCTATCTTCCAAACTATCTAATACTTTAAAAATGATATCCGGTTGTGATTTATAATCTTTTTTACCATTTACCAGGCAGTTATCATGGCTAACATCAATAATGATTGACGGATTTTTTACATTACCGGCAATAAAATGCTCGTTGGCTTCTGCAATATGCTCTACCGAATAATTTGGTTTACCATCCCCACCGCGTAAAACCAAGTGCACATACGGATTCCCATGAGTTTTTATTTCATAGCCATCAAAAGCTATTACGTGTGGATTTTGTGCAGCTACTACACCATTTACCCCAATTTTAAGTGAACCATGGGTTGGATTTTTCATACCTACTGGACAATCCAGGGATGAAGCAAAAATCCTATGCTCCTGATCTTCACTACTTCTGGCACCAATTGCAACCCAGGATAACAGTTCCTGAAAGCCCCTGGCATTATGAGTAAAAAGAGACTCGTCTGCAATCGGCAGCCCCATTTCAATAACTTTTACCATGAGCTCCCTGGAATAAATAATTCCTTTCCCGATATCAGCCTCTAATAAAGGATCCGGCTGGTTTATCGGTCCGGTCCACCCTTTTACCGTACGTGGTTTTTGGATATATACGCGCATGACTATTTTAAGCGCGTGCTTAACCTGCTCATTTAATTTGGCTAAACGCTTTGCATATTCTAAAACCGCATCAGAGGGCCACGCTGAACACGGTCCAACAATAATCAATAACCGGTTATCTTCACCTTTTAATATATTCTCAATTTGTTTTATATTATCTACAACTGTTTTATAACCTGCTGCTGAGAGTGGTATTTGATTGATAATTTCATCTGAAGATGGCAATTTTTTTATAACATCATAAGCCATATCATTTCTTTCTCTTCGCAATATGCTTTATCAACTCTTCTGTTTGTTCCCAGCCAATACATGGATCAGTAATGGAAAGCCCGCCCATATCAAGGAAAGACGCTGTTTCAGCGTTTTGGTTACCTGGTTTGATAAAACTTTCCAGCATAAAACCTTTTACTAATGGCCTTAATTCCGGCATTAAATCCAAACTATTTAAAACACTTTCTATAATGGTAGGTTGCTGGGTATAATCTTTCTTACCGGCAATCAGGCAATTATCATGGCTTACATCAACTATAATGCTTGGGTTTTTTACTTTCCCGGCCTTTAGATGGTTGGCAGCCTCTGCAATATGTTCCAAGGAGTAATTAGGCTTCCCATCCCCACCGCGTAGAACTAAATGCGCAAATTCATTTCCATCTGTCTCAACTTCATGCCCATCAAATACAGCAACATGAGGGTGCTGTGCTGCAATTACTCCATTAACTGCGATTTTTAGAGAACCATGCGTTGGATTTTTTATCCCAACCGGACAGTCAATTGATGAAGCAAAAATCCTATGCTCCTGATCCTCACTACTTCTAGCACCAATGGCAACCCAGGACATAAGCTCTAAAAAGCCACGCGCGTTATGTGTAAATAAAGCTTCATCAGCTATAGGTAATCCCATCTCTACTACTTTAACCATAAGGCTACGGGCATACTCAATACCTTTTGCCAGGTCAGGTGCTTTTAATGGATCTGGTTGGTTTACCGGACCGGTCCAGCCTTTAACTGTACGTGGTTTTTGGATATACACTCGCATTATAGGCTTTATAACGTCTTTAACCTGTTCACTTAATTTTGCTAATCTTGAGGCATACTCCAGTACTGCATCGTAAGGCCAGGCTGAACACGGTCCAACTATTAGGAGTAAGCGTTTATCTTCACCTTTTAATATATTGCGAATCTCTTCTTTATGTGTTTCTATAGACTTGTAGCCAGCGTCTGACAACGGATGTTGGGCTATGATTTCATCACCCGCAGGTAGTTTTTTTATAATTTTATAAGCCATCTTATTCCTTATATTATGCCAAATTAGCAATTATTTAAAGCCAGAACACCATTTCATCAGGGCAAAAATAACTACTCATCGCAACCGGGATGTACAAATAATACATAAGGATTGCGTCTGGTAATATACGATAACGCTATGAAAGAAGTAAGCTTGGCAATAAACAATATTATAACCCAAATGTAGATAGTGCTTGAAAAATTATATCAGGAGCGATAATAGTTGCGAATTTCCCATCATGGCTTTGGCTAACTTTTCCAATGGAAGCAAGTAAAATCATGTATATATTGCCTGCTTTATTTTTTTTATCAATTAATGTTGCAGCTACTATATCGCTTGCTTTAAAATGTTTTAGATGTTTTGCCGTAATATCCAATTTAGTTAGAATTTGTTCAATTAGTACATATTGTTCATGATTTAACAAACCAGATAAAAATGAAATTTTAGCTTCCACTAAAATTCCAAGTGCAACAGCATAGCCATGTGCCATTTTATATTCACTTAATTTCTCTATAGCATGGCCAATTGTATGTCCACAATTTAAAATCATACGCAAATTTTCTTCTTTTTCGTCTTTAGCAACCACATCAGCCTTTAATTCAACTGCCCGCTGTATCACTTTAGTCAGCTTAGTATAATCTTTACTAACAATATCTCCTAAATTAGTTAATGTGTAATTAAAGTATTCACTATCACTGGTTAGAAAGATCTTAATAGCTTCAATCAGGCCATTTATAAGCTGATCCTTAGGTAAACTGTCAATCAGATTGGTATCCATTATAACTGCAACTGGCTGATAAAAGGCCCCGATTAAATTCTTGCCATGTTCTGAATTAATTGCAGTTTTACCTCCTACACTACTATCTATCATGGATAAAGCTGTAGTTGGTATCTGGATATACTTGATCCCACGCATAAAACAAGCTGCAACAAATCCGGTAATATCACCTACAACACCACCACCAAAAGCTATACATAAACTATGCCTATCACATTTATGTTTTAACATTTCATCAAGTAAATATACAAATTTATCATAACTTTTAGATTCTTCCCCAGGTGCAAAACTGAGTAATAAAACATCATAACCGCTTTTTTCCAAAATCGCGGCAAAGTTTCGGGCATGAAGCTTACATACCACTTCATCAGTAATTATTACAATTTTTTTGCCGGGAATCAATGGACTTAACCAATCTGTATATTCATCCAACAAATTTTGCCCAATATAGATTGGATAGTTATATGCATTTTTTGCAGGTAATTCAACTGAAATTTGGGGTTTTAGCATTATATCTGTCTACTTTTAAAAAATCTGATTTTAGGGTGGTAAGCATAATTTTAACACTTTCTTATAAAAATAGCCCCGACTTTTAAAATCGAGGCTATTTACCCTTATAAAGCATTAACAAAACTATAATCAAAAATATTACTCACCGTCACTGCTATCATTGTCAGTAGTATCTTTATCGGTAGTATAACTAGCGCTTGGAGTCATTATGGTTATCACTATCACTATCTGTCTTAAAAAAAACTTTCCAGTCAATATCAACTTTTTTAGTTAGATATTCTTGTTTTAGCGTTTGAATTTGTTCATCTGTACGCTCATTTAAATCAGTTTTAGAACAACTAGCCATACCATGATAGTTCTTTTTGTCCACATCTGATGATACAAGTACCAGAGATTCCCATTTTTTTTGGTGAGGAGGAGCTGTACCAATTACTATAGTCGTACGACTAAGTTTATCTTTACCTTGATCTCTATAAAATATTTTTATCATGCGTAGGCCTGAGGGATCATCAGCAGTTGGATCTATAGCTTCATTTGATACAACTTCGCCATTTTTAAGTGTTGGCGCTTTTAAGTTGGTAACTATATCTTTGCCATCATGAAACCAACTAAGCCCACATATTATAACGCGTTCTGCAGATTTAGAATTCTTACATTCTTTAGTTATTTCAAATTCTTCTAGCGGAACTTTTTTATAAGGAACTACGGTATCTTTTGTATAAGGTTTTGGGTTAGGTGTATAATCTATTCCAATGTTGCAAATCGTCATCTCCTTAGCTTGGGCCATACTAATTAGAAAAATCGGCAGAATTGATAAATACTTAACTTTATGCATTTTAGTTTCCTGAATAAATTGATTAAATGGATATAAATTATAACATAAAAAGGTACGTTGCATTTTATTATATTTTATGTTGCGGTGTAGCATGGCAAAACTAGTTTGAATAATGTATAATCTTGTACATTTTAAATAAAGGAACTGGCAATGAACACCAATTTTTATTCTAATATTGATAAACAACTTGAAGAAATTACAGCTAATAGACTTTATAAACATGAAAGAATCATAGTTAATCCGCAAAATCCAAAGGTTATTCTAAATAATGGTAAAGAGTTACTTAATTTTTGCGCAAACAATTATCTTGGTTTAGCTGATGATAAAGATATTATTGATCATGCAAAACAAGATCTGGATAAATATGGTTATGGTATGGCCTCAGTTCGCTTTATATGTGGGACTAATCAAATTCATAAAGATTTAGAACTGGCAATTAGCAAATTTTTAGGCTATGAAGAAACTATTTTATTTAGCTCATGTTATGATGCCAATGGCGGAGTATTTGAAGTATTACTTAATGAGCAGGATGCAATTATTTCAGATGAATTAAATCATGCCTCAATAATTGATGGTATCCGTTTATGTAAAGCAAAGCGCTTTAGATACAAAAATAATAATATGACAGATCTGGAAGAACAATTAAAACTAGCCGATGCATCTGGTGCCAGATTTAAAATGATTGCTACCGATGGTGTTTTCTCTATGGATGGAATTATTGCCAATTTAAAAGCAATCTGTGACCTGGCAGATAAATATAACGCCCTGGTAATGGTTGATGATTCTCATGCAGTTGGTTTCACTGGTAAACATGGTAGAGGAACTCCTGAATACTGTGGCGTTGAAGGCAGAGTTGATATTATGACCGGAACACTCGGTAAGGCATTAGGTGGCGCTTCTGGCGGTTATATTTCTGCCAAAAAAAATGTAATTGATTTATTGCGTAACCGTGCAAGACCTTATCTATTCTCCAATGCCCTGGCTCCAGTCATTACTGCGGCGTCAATTAAGGTATTAGAAAAGGTAGCCGCAGCTGATAATTTACGTGAAGATCTGGAACGTAATAAAAAATTATTTAGAGATGGTATGGCTAAAGCCGGCTTTGATTTAGTTCCTGGTGAACACCCTATTATCCCGGTTATGCTTTATGATGAAAGACTGGCTGTAGATTTTGCAACCAAGTTACTTAATCATGGTATTTATGTAATACCATTTTCATTTCCGGTTGTACCTAAAGGCAAGGCCCGTATCAGAACACAAATGTCGGCTAAACATACCCCGGAACAAATTGAAGCTGCAATTAAGGCTTTTATTGCTGTAGGTAAAGAATTAAACATTATAAATTAAATTGAGAAAATACATGACTAAAATGAAAGCACTAATTAAAGAAAAAAGAGAGCCCGGTATCTGGATGGGCGAAGTTGATAAGCCAGTAATTAAAGATGACGAAGTACTTATTAAAATCAAAAAAACTGCAATCTGCGGAACTGATTTACATATTTACAAATGGGATTCGTGGGCCCAGGCTACTATTCCAACACCGATGCATGTAGGACATGAATTTGTGGGTGAAATTGTAGAAATTGGTAAGAGTGTCACTCAAAAAAATTTAAAAATTGGTGATAGAGTATCTGGTGAAGGACATATTATTTGTGGTTCGTGCCGTAATTGCCGTGCCGGACATTTTCATTTATGTGCCAATACAATTGGTATTGGGGTCAATCGCCCCGGCTGCTTTGCCGAGTATCTGGCAATGCCGGCATTTAATGTATTTAGATTACCAGACTATATCACTGATGATATAGCCAGTATGCTTGACCCATTTGGAAATGCTACCCATACTGCACTATCTTTTGATCTGATCGGCGAAGATGTGCTAATTACCGGCGCTGGCCCGATAGGCTCAATGGCAGTTGCTATTTGCAAAAAAGTCGGAGCAAAAAATGTAATTATTACAGATATCAATGATTATCGCCTGGGAATTGCCAAAGAGATGGGTGCTGATGCTGCAATAAATGTTGGAGACTGTAAAACCCCGGATGATATTAATAAAAAGCTGCGTCTGTCAATGGATAAACTGGGCATGGAAGAAGGGTTTGATGTCGGACTGGAGATGTCCGGGGTTGAAAACGCTATTCACTCCATGATTGATCTGATGATAAATGGTGGTAAAATTGCTATGCTTGGCATATCTCCTACCCCTGTGGCTCTTGATTGGAACAAGATAGTATTTAAGAGTCTGTATTTAAAAGGTGTGTATGGCCGTGAAATGTTTGAAACCTGGTACAAGATGGTGTCGTTAGTTAAATCAGGACTTAATGTAAATCCGGTAATCACCCATAAATTACCGGTTAGTGAGTATTTACAGGGCTTCGAACTAATGAAATCAGGTAATTGCGGCAAAGTTATCTTAGATTGGCAATAAAGATGTGAATTCCAACGATAAATTGGAATGAAGAACTATTTTGGAATGACATAGGGTAGTTTACAATAATGTTCCAGAATGTCTTACCTCCAAATGCTAATTAGGAATAATGAATAATACTAATACATACTGTAGTGATACCATTTCAAGCCAGGTAATACTAAATTAGTGGTATAATTTTAAGGAATTTTTTCTTTTAGAAAGACATTTTAAATATGATTAATATATATGGGTTCCCATTATCTTCTCCTACAAATAAAGTACTTTATGTGATAAATTACTTAGATGTACCTTATGAATATCACCATATCAATTTGGCTCTCGGCGATAACCATAAACCTGAATATCTTAAAATTAATCCATATGCAAAAATTCCGGCAATTAATGATGGTGATTTTAATCTAGCTGAAAGCAACGCTATTACCCGTTATTTAGCGAGTAAATATAATTCAGAACTCTATCCACAAGATATTAAAAAAAGAGCTATTATTGATCAATGGTTAGATTATGCTTCTCAGCATATAATGATTCCGTTTTCTAAAATCATGTTTAATACATATTTTTATAAATTAGCTAAATTAGCTCCAGATGAACGTTCTTTACAAGACGGATATACTTTTTTGAGCAAGAATCTTCCAATTGTTGAGTTTAAGTTGAGTGAATATACCTATATCGCCGGCAATGAACTTAGTCTAGCTGATTTTGCTATGCTTGCATCTATGGATACAGCCGAACTAAGTAAGGTTGATTTGTCTGTATACCCATGCATCACTGCCTGGAGAGATAAGCTTAAAGGACAAAGTTTTTATTTGAAATGTCATAATAGTTATACAGAATCTTTTCATACTATTATGCAGAAAATTGATATTTAATTAATAAATCAATTATATATAAACTTCCAACCCAACTTTTACATATCTTCTAAATAGGAACCGTAAAATAACTAAAATTTAAACAAAAATTTACTTATATTCCAAAAATATTGTTGTAAAATGTGGCTATCTATTCCAAAAAAGTATTCTAATTCACATTAGTCATGGCTAATTCGTATTATGCCGTGGATTAGTTACTTAATCTCCAGATATTTCCTGTTTTTTATCCGGGACTTTATTAGCCATGTTACAACTATCATTATGGAGATAGCTGCAATTGGAGAATCACAGAAGTTGGCTTAGAAAGGCGCTAGCCGGAACAATTTTGTTGCTTTGTAATTCAAAAGCATTAATTTTAACAAAGTCGGCCTCAAATTTGAGTTGAATAGCATGCTGTGCCTGCAATTGTTGTTGAAAATAATTTAAATTATTGCTAATTTTTGTGTCTGCCGCTTTTACTTCTATTAACATCCATGGTTGATTATTACTTACTAATAAAAAATCTACTTCATGCTGTTGTTTGTCACGTAGATAATATAAGTTTATCTGTCCTAATCCAACATTATTCCAATAGCTTACCGATTTGAGCAAATGTACCGCCACAAAATTTTCTACTTTGCTACCATGATCAACAACTGCACTCCAATCATATAAATAAATTTTTGGCATTTTTAAAATCGAACGTGCTACGTTACTGCTCCACGGTGGTATACTAAAACAGTAATATGAATTATACAATATATGCATCCATGAACGGACTGTTGACTCTGATTTCTGAATTTTAGTTGCAATATTAGAATAATTTAATTGACCTCCAGCCTGACTGGCAATTAATGTTCCCATTAATTCCAATTGATCAATATCATAAATATGGGCATAATCACGAATTTCTTCATGAAATAATTGCCTAGTACGTAATGAGTGCCATCGATTATAAAATATAGCATCATTTTTTATAAATGGTTCTGGATAACCGCCAAACTTAAATAAACGTTGCCATAAGTTATCAGTAGTGTCTGCCAGAGCATTATCTTTAGCTAATGTCCACTTTGGTTGCCAAAATTTTTGGCCCGGCTCATAATTATGTCCAATTAACTCACCCATTGATAATTGATAAATATGATATAAAAAGTAGCGGCCCATTAAGCTATCTCCACCTTTATTATAAATATCTAAACGTGCTGAACCGGTAATAATAAAAATTATTTTCCCTTTATACTGATCATACATCCCTTTTAAATAGTTTTTCCAATCTGAATATTTATGAATTTCATCTAAGATTAGTAATGCTGGTTTATTAATGTCTAGATGGTTTGCTAATACCTCATCTTCTATATACTCAAAAATATTATCCAAAATTATTGCACGGTGTTTAACATTATCCCAATTAAGATAATTACGCTCATTAGTAATTAGCATTTTGGCTAAGGTTGTTTTGCCAGCTTGACGGGCACCACAAATAAAAATCATTTGCTCATAATTTTGTACGTGATGAAGGAGTATTTCTAAATAAGTTCTTTTTAGCATACTTGACTTTTCCTCGGCGTAATACGAATTAGTTATGACTAATTCGTATTATACCACGGATTAGTCATCCAAAAAATAACTTTACATAGATCGCTATTAATTATTTACTTTTTCTTACTATAGCCCAGTATTTGGCATATTGGATAAAGTAAAAATGGGGCAAATGTCGGTTGCTACCTTATTAAAAGCTAGAGTTGAAGAAATAACAATTTAAAACTATAGAAAATTTATAATAGGTTACTTATTATATAGTATAAATAATTTTTTAAGTTTTTATATATCTGTTGCGTATTATTAACCAATTCAGCCAGCTATTCTTACTAATTTTTATTAGTTTTCATATGCGAATCTATCCATTTTATACTACGCTCAAGAAGGTCTTTTAGGTTTTTTGGTTTTTGAACTACGTGGCCTTCATCCTGATATTTCACATATTGCGTATCAACTTTTTGGGCTTTTAACATTTGATAAAATATGTTTACCGTATTGTAAGCGTCTACACCGCCCAATTTGGGATTATTCATTAAAAACAGTATGGGTGTTGTGACACCAGCTGAATGATAAAGTGCCGAGTTTTTTAGGTAATTTTGTGGAACATCTTTTGGACTTCCACCATAAAGAGTATCCGTACGTTTTGATGGTAGCCAATTCAATATGGGGATATAATCATCAGCCCAACCATCTTTGGAAATAATAGCCCTATAGCGATGCGTAGCTACAGCAGCCCAATTTACTCTTACAGCACCAGCACTGTGGCCAATTATAGCCATATTTTTTTCATTAACAATCCCCTGGGTAATCAATGTGTCAACACCTGCTTCAATATCTTTAAGATCACCCCCAAGTATATTATGCTCTTTCACCGCATCTCTTGTAGCAGCGATGGAACCGAAAGATCCCGAAGACCGAAACTCAGGAACAAAGACAGCGTAACCTTTAGCTGTCCACATTTGCCATTCAAGTGGTGTTGAAACAAACAATCCGCCTTTCAAATTGATATGAGCACCACTACCACCGCCATGAATATCAATTATTAGAGGATACCGCTGTCCACTTTCATAGTTTAGTGGTAAAAATAATAATCCTCTTATCCTTACAGGATAATCAGGTGTTTTCCAATCAATTTCGCGAATCTCGCTTAATGCTATGTCTTTGGGTACCCCAGGAATGGTAATAATATCCCGAACATTTTGCCCAGTGCTAGATGTAATACGAACAATACGGGTTGCTTGTGCATCTTGACCAACCAAGGCTAATTGTGATCCATTTGGTGATAATGAATAGTTCTCAATATTTAAGGGTGCATTAGTTTTTTGTTTTGCTGCCCCGGTCTTAACATCAATTGTATAAATTTGTTTATAGGCTCCATGAACTCGCAGTACATAGATTTGTTGTCCATCAGGAGACCACTGTGGCGAATCTAGTTTTATTTCATAGGTTAACCGTTTAATTGGTGATGTTTTGCTTATTGCAGGATTTGTAGAAACTAGACCGAGACTTGGCATAAAATTAAATATTGGGTTATCCGCATCATACATAAAGGCAACCAGTTTCCCATCTGGAGAAATGGTGGGTTGCAAAGATTGTTGTAATCCATCAAACTCTGCCAAGGTTTTAATTTCTCTATTATCAATATTTATTGACTGTACCCAATCGTAATCATTATAGTTGTTATATAGAAAACCAGCGCGTTGTTTCATAAACAGTAATTCTTTACCATTTGGAAACCAGGAAAGATTACGTACTTCCGCTTCAAGAGACACAAGTTGTTTAGATACCCCTGATGTTATATCAATAATATCTATAACACTTTTGGGAGGATTCTTTATAGGAGCTCGCATCATTTGTTGGTGTTTTAATGCAATTTGCTTTGAACCTGGCGACCAGGCAAAGTCGTAGGAATATGGGTAGACTCCAAGCCCACCTTTTATATTAGACAGTTGTTTTGCCTTAGTGCTATTGATCTCCATTACCCATAGCTGATTTGTTTTTTCGTCACCCCTGGAAAAAGCAATCCATTTACCATCTGGGGATAGTTTAGGTATTGAACCATCACCTAATAATTTATGTTTACCAGTGGTTATATTGATAATTTCCATTTGCCATTTTTTTATAGATTCAGTGGGCGGAATAGAATAAATTAAATTTGAATTATCCAGCCAGCTAATTGCCGGATGTTCTAGGCTGAATTTAGGTAATTTTAAGAGCCAGTCTGGAGTAATAATATGTTTGCCAGGTTTTGCAGCAAGTGGGTTAGTTAATGGTTGTTCAGATACTTGGTGAGCATTGTCCATTGATGTAGCTCGAGTAAAATTAGCTAATGTACAAGTAATGAAGTAAAATTTTATAAATAACTTTGTTTTCATTAATAAGCATTCTTAATATCTAAATCCATAAAAATATCTGTGGAAAAGCCACCATCAACATTGATAGTACTGCCATACATATAATTGGAAGCATCCGATGCAAGTAACAGTAAAGGTCCATCTAAATCAGCAAATTGGCCAGACCGCTTAGCTGGAATACGGTTTAAATAAGCTTTGGCACTAGGATCATTTGCTAAAAATGCTTCAACTACCTCTGAAGGAAATAAGCCGAGCACAATAGCATTAACTTTAATTTTATGATTTATTAGCTCATATGCCATAGTTTTAGTTAAATGTATAACTCCGGCCTTTGAAACAGCAAATGGCAGACAGTTTTTCCTGACTTTTTGTCCATTTAGGGCTGCAATGTTTATAATGCTGCTATAGCCATCCTGTTGCTTCATTTGACGTGCTACAACCTGTGAGAGAAAAAATAGCCCCTTTAGGTTGGTATCCATATGCAGATCCCAATCATGTTCAGTAATATCAAAAAGCGCTTTATCAACCGAAATACCAGCATTATTTACTAAAATATCAATGTGGCTAAACTGTTCTACTACTAAGGCAATTTTACTGGTAAAACTATTAAAGTCTGCCATATCTAAAATTAGAGGCGAAGCACTGTTACCATTCGAGACAATCTCTTTTACGACTTCATTAAGCTGTTGTTCTGAACTAGCTCTTCCAGTTACAATAACATGTGCACCATTATCTGATAAAATTTTTGCATAATATGCACCAAGCCCTCTGGAAGCTCCTGTAACTAGCGCTACCTTGCCGGTTAAATCAGTTTGCATCCTAGTTTTTAAATTCATAGTATTCTCCTTACTATTTTAATATTGTAGAAATTTACCATTTAACCAATCTTGAACCTAATATTTACAAACTATAATGCAAATTTTAAACTTAGCAATCAAGATTTATAGGCCATTAACCAATATATTAATTAACCCTTTTATAGAAATTTTATATTGATCCGGTTCTAATTTTAAAAATAGTGCTTCTGTCATTGCATAACTTTGGATAATTTCATATAAATGTTCTAGATTAGTACTTTTTTTAATTTGCCCATTTTGTTGCAGCGATACTAGCCTGGAGTATATAAGCTGTTTGCGCTTATTAATATATTTTTCGCATGCCTCTTCAAATTCTGAATAACGATTGCTATTTAGCCTGGTTGCTATAGCAATTTTATGCAATTCAAGATTATGGTAATAACTATTAAAAATCCAGTTTAATAATATACTTAATTCATTTTTAAGATTATTAGGATCTTGTGGCAATGCGATTAGCTCATTTAAATTTTTATCAAACCAGTTTTGCATTAAATGCTGAAGTAATCCTTTTTTATCATGAAAATACTTAAATATTAATCCTTCAGCTAAATCTGCATCACGGGCAATTTCTTTTGATGTTGTTGCATCAAAACCATTCTTAGCAAATAAATGCTGTGCTGCAAGCATAATAGCTTGTTCTGACTGAATACGTTTGGAGGTTTTCTTATTCAAAATATTTTTAGTTGAATTAACATTGACTATAGTCATAATTTTCATTACCAATAAATAAAATATGTTTGGGCTTTATTATTAGAAGCTATTAAAGAGAATTATAGCATAACTTTATTTAGCATTAGCACTTCGATATTTATACAACCCTAGTGGAAGTAGTAATGCTGAACAAGTTGCAAGAAGAACTAAAATCCAGACATGCCCTAAAGTACCATTATATTTTACAATTAAAATCGATGAAGATAAGAAACCCGCAATTGTAGAACCGATATTATTAATTGCAGATTGTAATGCACTGAATCCTCCACGCTGATGTTTTTTTGGATATGTGCTAGTAATTAATGATGCAGCAACTAGTCGCATATAAACAGAGCCCATCATTACAGACATAAAAACTATTGGTGGCATACACATAAATATAGTACCAAAAATCAGAGTCAGAATAAATATAGTAGTACTATAATTAATCGGTTTAACTTCACCAAAGCGATCTATTAATTGGCTAAATATTTTTGTTATAAATAAGCTAGACAATCCTCCTGCCATAAATATAAATGGTATATTATGATCTGCCACATGCATATTATATTTAAGAATTATAGCAAGAGAAGGAATTATTAGATATATTGGGAATTGAGCAATTCCCAATAATGAAGTAGCTAAAATAGATTTGGAATCTAATGCTAAATGCCTATGAATAGTTTTATCAAAAGTAGACTTGCTAGCTGGGATCAAAAAATACCCGATTAGTAAGCAAATAAAAATAATAGTTGATATGCTAATAAATAATACTTTATAACCAAAATGTTGCGTTATCCAAATCCCACCTGGTATGCCAAAAATACTTACCAGAGGAAATGCTAATGTTGCAATTGAAAAAGCCTTACCACGGTCTATTTCAGATATACTAATAATAAGTAGTGCAGCTCCTAAAGATCCAGCCAATCCACCAAAAATACCAGCTAACATACGCACAGCTAAAATCATATAAAGGTTACTGCAAAAAATTGACAATAAATTTGTTACTCCTAAACAAAATAATAAAATAACTAATAAATTTTTTTTATCAAATTTATCTAAATATAAAAACCCCCATAATCCAGAAAATATAGCACACAGCGTATATGACCCTGTTAATATACCAATTTGGTTTAAGTGGAAATTGAATGGTTTTAATAAATATGGTGCAACAGGAGCAATTATCATAAACTCAAGGGCATTTATAAATTGGACAGCCGCAACAAATATAGAAATACGAATATAATTATGAGTGTTCATCTAAATTCCTTAAAATAAAAGTAAGTGAGCGCTCAATATTATATCAGTTATTATTTAATTTTTTGCTTTAATTTTGAATCTATTCCAAATTATAGCTGTAAAATACGATTATCTATTCCAGAAAAGCGATGTAATTCACATTTAGTGTAAATTCCAACGATAAATTGGAATAGGCTCTAGTTTTATCATACTCTCTAAAAATAAAAATTTAAAAATGGAAAAATATAACTATCAAAATCACTCCATAAAGGTAGTTAAATCTAGTTAAATCATATATAAGTATAATACTTAATGTTATATATAGATTGTATAAGCGTTATTTATAATTATCCAGTTTGGATAATTATAAATATGTTAAACTTCCTGGAGAGGTAAAAAGTCTATAGTTCTGGAGTTTTTGAATCTATATTCAAATAAATTTATAAAAGACTTGAAGAGGTACGGTGCAATAGCTTATATAACATTTTAAAGAAAAAAATATATGCCAACAGTATTTGCAAATGGTATCAACATTCATTACGAAGAATATGGTGAAAAGGATAAACCCGTATTAGTTAAGCTGCCTTACCGTGGATTTTTTCAAAGTCCTTTCTAACACCTGAAAGAACCAGGGAGATGATCACTGCTGCAAAAACTAATCCAGCTCTCCAACCTGTACATGCTTTAAAAGCTCAAATAAATGCTTGTCTCACCCACGATTCTTTAGCTTCTCTGCCACGTATTACAGCTCATACCCTAGTTATTACAGGAGCTGAAGACTTAGTTATGACGCCGCAAATCTCAGAAGAACTAAAAAATAAGATTAGTAATGCTGAACTGGTAGTGATCGAGATACCGCGCATATGATTCAAATAGAGCAACCACTAGAGTTATCTCAAACAATAAATAACTTCGTATCACAATATGCTTACTAACTCATTACCTAGTCTAGAAGTTGTACTTGTTACTACAAGTTTATAAAGTATAGCTATACCTTATATCAATAAACCACCAAAATTTGTAATTACTATTCTATCATCAAAGATTTCTACTATAATATTTGAACCTTCTTTGAAATAATACTTGTGGCAGAAAGCTCATATATTTCCTAATCTATAATATCACTCTAAATATGGCATAGCATCCAAGTATGGTATTACTTGCAGGGAGGCATATACCCCGGCTAAATAATAAGCATCATTTTTATACCATGCTTCTGCCTGTTGTTGGTTTTCAAAATCAACTATTAACATGCTTCCCTGTTCTGGTGAAGCTTCATCCTCAGATTTTAGTAAAGGTCCGGCAGCTAATAATTTACCAGCTTGTTTTAATTTTTTCAAATTAGAAATATGGGCCTCAAGATGCTGCTCACGCTTTGGGGTTGAATGCGGTCCATCAAAAGCAATAATACAAAATAAACTCATAAAAATCTCCTATAACTTGCGTAAATATTTCATAAAGGTTCTGATTAATTTATCCAATCTTTTACAATTTGACGAATTGCTGTGTTAAATTTTGTTTATAATCTCTTTTTCCAATAATTCCAATTTATTGGCAAGCTGCATATTTTCCAATGCTAATGTAGCATCCTGATATCGATTAATACAATAAACATATAAAGGCAAAAGAGCTATACGTAATTTTTCTGGATTTATTGGTGCAACTGAGTTTGCCGGAGTATTGCGAAGATCATAAGCACTATTAATAATTTCTTTTGCTTCCGGAATTAGGGTTGCTATCATTTTATTAAAATGCTCTACAGAATCTTTATTAGTTCCTATTATACCAGGATGGTCTAACGTAAAGAGCAGTCTTACAGGAAATAAAACAAATTTTGTGAAATAACGAGCACCTTTTGCAATAATTTTTTCTGGACAAAGCTTTAATTCATTGAATTTTTCCACTGGCAGCATAAAAGAAATAATAAACTCTGCGCTAGCTAAAACAACCTCCTTTTGTGTTGGAATTGGTAACTCGGAACGAAAATCCGTACCTGTGAGCAAAATCCCATGGCGTATAAAATCCAGGCGATCTAATGGTGGAAAGCGCCCAATTCCATTTTTAAATGTATCTTCATTATAGCTAGACCAAAATACAGATAGCCTATCTGCATACTCCAAATCTACTGCTTTTATTTCATTTATTAGTTTTTGTATTACTGTATAGTCAGAATCTCTCACTTCATCTAGCATTAACGCTACATCAACATCACTACAAAGAGAAAAATCGCCATGACTTCCAAGACTACCAATTTTAAAAATAGCAATAACCCTATCTTTAAATTTATATATACAGCGTTCAGTAAACAATTTTAATAATGGTTCTGCTTGCACCGCTAAAGTTGTCGAAATCATATTAATTTACCTTACTGTTAATCTTAAAACTAAATATAAATTATAGCTTACCTAATATCAGTTAACTACCCGTATTGGATATGGATATTAGAATAAATACTTATGATGCTCCTGATTATCAAAGTCCCATTCAATATCTTTAAAGTTTTCATCTGATGTCCGTAGTAATACTTTTTGTATGAATTTTGCTACTTCTAATGTTAAATGAAGTTTTTTCTGGGTTAAAAAACTATTAAATATAGGGGCAGATTTAAAATCCTTTTCACTTCGTAAAGCTTCTTAATTTTGTACAACATGATTATTTCCTATGTTATTACAGAGACACTACTTCAGGGACACCAAATATCTCCTGAGCTTTTTTTGCAACAGCAAGGACCACATGATCTTCCCATGGCTTGGCAATAATCTGGATTCCAATGGGTAGGCCATCTTCTGCAAATCCACAGTTTATTGAAGCAGCAGGTGATCCAGTTAAATTTGACATCATTACATATGTATAGTCATTTAAATTATCATGAGTTGTACCATGAGACCTCGCCGGCGTTGCCGTTACAGGACAAAGCAGAATATCAGCATTTTCCATTAATTTTAAGAAGGCTTGTTTATATTCATACATTTGCGCTATCCGTCGGCGTAATTCGGGATTATCAAAAGAAGAAGCTTTAACGTTTTCTAAATGTCTCTCAAATAGTGGAGAAAACTTTGGGCTATCGACTTTTGCCAAAGATTGAAATAATAGCTGGCCCCCATCTCCTCCAAGAAAACAAGTATCCCAAACTAAACGATATGTTTCTTTAAAAATTTCAGGAGGAGACACAAAAGTAATGCTGGCAACATGAGGTTTCAAATTCTCTATAGCCGAACTTATATTTGTTAAAGTATCCCGATCAGGTGTTATTACCCCATTATCCAAGAAATAAATAACACGTAACTTGGATACATCAACGCTACTTGATTCCTTTAAGGGGACTGGAGCACTGAACGGGTCACCGCAATCAGCACCTATAATAACCGAAAGTAATAGTTCAAGATCTTCTACCCTTCTCGCCATCGGCCCAAATGTTAATAAAGCGGTATGCAAACCGCCAGCATCATTAGGCACATTTCCTGTTGTAGGTATCAACCCTTTTGTAGGTTTTAAACCGGCTATTCCGCAATAATGTGCAGGCTCGCGTATACTACACCAGCATCTGAACCTAGCCCAAGGCAAGAGCCTCCAGCTGCAATTAAAGCAGCTTCACCTCCGCTGCTCCCACCAGGTACCCTTGTTAAGTCATAAGGATTATTAGTGGTTCCATTTAGTAAATTGCTGGTTTCAAACGCCGCACAAAATTCAGGAGCATTAGTTATCCCAAGAATAATAGCTCCTTCATCAAGGATTCTCTTAACAGCTACAGCGGCTTTATCCGTTGGAGAGACAGAAAATAAGTGTGTACAGCCTTTAGCCCCTTTAAAACCCGGAGCATAAAACGCATCTTTTAAGGAAATAGGGATCCCATGAAGCTTGCCTAATGGCTTACCATCTTCAATATCTTGGTCTTTTTTTCTTGCTTCAGCCAAAATCCGTTCCGGTTCAAACTGATGAATTGCATTTATACTGGGATTAATTTCTTTTATTCTGCCTATAAAAGAGTTTGCTACTTCAACACAAGTTACTTCTCGTGCTTTAATTTTCTTTATGATCTCTGTTGCTGATAATTTATATAAAAACATAGTTTTTTCACTTTATATTGATAAATTTTATTGAAGCTAAGTGTAGATTACAGCTTAATTTATATCCAATCGGCTATCCGTATTAAATACTGATAAAATAAAAGAAATTTATATATTCCATATATTTTTTTCTATAAATTCTAATAATATATTAAGGCAATGCCTCTTCATATAATTCTAAAGGCAAATTATCTGGATCACGAAAAAAAGTATAACGTTTGCCTGTATATTCGTCAATTCTTAGCGACTCACACACAATGTCATTTTCTCTTAAATGATCTATTACAAAATCTATATTGTTTACCCTAAATGCAAGATGTCTTAGCCCGCAAGCCTCAGGGTTAGAAGGTCTAGAAGGTGGTGAATCAAATGAAAATAATTCGATTTGTGTATATCTATCCACCTCTAAATCCAATTTATATGAATTTCTGTGCTCCCTATAAGATTCTCTAATTACCTTAAATCCAAGCACTTCTGTATAAAAGCGCTTAGATACTCCATAATCAGAGCATATAATTGCAATATGGTGTATACCAAAAAATAACATGCATATTCTCCATGTATTATATATCTTCAATTATTATATAGCTAAAAATAAATTAACAACTAGCCTTCTATATGTAACTTAAATAGTATATTCTCAGATCTAAGTATATTTGCACCTACCATAATCAAGTTTATGGAGACTTAAAAATATCAAGGCATGGAAATCACTTAATACTTCCTATTGGTCAGATTGTAGCCATGCGGGAATTAAGCTATTGTAAAGACAATACACTAAAGGCATATTGGCCAAACCCATACAAAATGAAATTTCAAATGTTGACAGATGGACAAAATCTGGTTCAGTTTACAGCTAAATCAAATAGGATTATAGAAATGACAATTCCTTTTCTAAATGACGATAGAAGTGGTTCTTTTATTAAGCAGTAAATTTTTAGATATGCTTTTCATGAACCAAAGTTAAAATAGCCAGCAAACTTGCTATTAACCAAATTAACTGATTGTCCTGTTTCAATTGCTAATGCATTTTGAACTGCCTGATTGTCTTCCATCAACTTTAAAAATTCCATTATATTTGGAAATTTGTTTAAATCAATAACTGGAGTACTTCCTTTATATCCCCTACCCCAACGTAATAGCCCATAGGCTTGAGCATCAACAATTGTAGGCTTATTCTCTATAAGGTATCCACTAGTACAAAATGATCTATTTATATATTCTAGTACTGCAAGTAATTTTTGAGTTGCTAATTTTTTAAATTCTGTAGCACAATCACCCCCTATAAATTTATCTGGAAATAAAGCTTGACCAAAAGCAGGATGTAATGTCGAAGATAGATATGATAACCATTGATAAACTCTTGCTCTACTTTGTGTACCAACATTTGGGCACATATCATTTTGTTGAAATTTATCAGCAAGATATAACAAAATTGCTAAATTCTCACCAATAACATTTTGACCATCTTTCAAAGCCCCAACTTTTCCTGTTGGGTTTATTTTACGGAATGCTTCGCTGGAACGTATTTCGGCAGTGGTAATTCCTACTTTATATGCTTCTTTTGTCCATTCTAATGCAACCTGTGATCCAAATGAACAAGCTCCTGGTATAATAAATAAAACTAGTGTTTCCACCCCCCACTCCTTATAGGTTTTATTAATATTGCTATCTATAGCTACATTATACTATAAATGTAATAAAAGCACCATAAATAGCTCATAGAAGAGCACCCCTATAAAACTGTATAACATAAAAGGTTACTTATGTTATTATTATATACCTTTAACAACAGGATAATTCAATGGCATTTGGTGAATCTGCACAAATTTATAATTCAGCCAGAAAAGATTATTTGGATGAAATCATTAATAATATTGTTCAATATATTCTTGAAAATAGAACATATAATATTACACTACTGGACTTAGGATGTGGAACCGGTATTGCAACCAGACAATTGGCAAAAGCTCTTAAACAAGCAACGATTTTCGGCTGTGATATTGATCCAGATATGATAAAGGAAGCTCAAAAAATTAGTAATGACATTAGCTACTATATTATGTCAACTAATAAATTAAATATTGATTCTTTAAGCATAACCGCGATTACTGCTTTTGGGAGCTTTCATTGGTTTTGTGATACTGAATCTGTTAAAGAAATAAAAAGGGTTTTACAATATGGCGGTGCTTTATTCATTGTTAATAAGGACAACGATAAATTTAAACAAGAAATTTATCCAATTATACATAAATATTGCCCTCCGGATACAATTTATAGTAAAGAATATTACAAGCCTAAATTAATATTACAAAAGAATGGCTTTGTTGAAATTAGAGAACATAAATATGAATCAGAAGAAATTTACAATAACATTGATGAGTTGATAGATTTTATTAAATCACTAAATTTTTGGAATTATATTTTACAAAATAATAAAAATGATTTATTAATAGAGTTAAAAAAATCCTTAGAAGACAAATTTAAAAATGGTATAAGCTACATCAGAAAAGTTGATATAACTTTAATATGGGGGAAAAAGATTTAGTAAGCCTAAAGCAAAAAATTTACCTTCATTTAAAAATATCATTGTAAAATATATATGAATATCCTAGAGTTAGTTTTAAGGGATAATAAAATTGCAAAAACTTACCAATAAATTTAAAAACCTGCCGGTTGCAATGTCGGGATTAGCATTAGGAGCTTCCGGACTTGGCAACTTACTTGCTTCGGAAATCCACCCAAGTCTACGGCATATTTTTACAGCTATTGCTATTATTATCCTAATTATGATTTCAATCAAAAAGTTAGCTCATTTCCAGACATTAAAAAGCGAGATTGCCAACCCGGTCGCGGGAAGTTTTGTTCCGGCATTTGATATGTCATTAATGGTATTAGCCAGTATAACTGCAGAGAAATATTTATTACTTGGCCAGATTCTATGGTATATTGCAATCTTCTTACATATTATATTTGCAATTAGCTTTTTCTATAATCGTTTCAAAAGCTTTGAATTTAACCAAATATTACCTAGCTGGTACATCCCCCTTGTGGGGATAGTAACTGCCTGCGTTACTAGCGCTCCTATGCATGCAACACAATTAGCTCAAATTATTTTTTATACCGGGTTTAGTTTTTATTGCCTTATGCTGCCAATAATGATGTATCGCCTCATTTTTGGTGAACGAATTCATGATGCACAATTACCTTCTTTTGCTATAATGGGCGCTCCAGCCAGTTTATGCCTAGCTGGTTATTTAACTGCATTCCCAAATCCTTCCCTTCAAATTATATGAATGCTGCTTCCCATCAGCCTGATGATGACAGGACTGGTTTATTTATCTATCGTTCGGATAAACCCACGTCGCATTAAATTCATACCAATTTATGCTTCATTCACTTTCCCTTTAGCAATAGGGGCTACAGCTATTAATAAGTATGCACATTTTATGGGAGAATCCACTGAAATTGGAAAAATCTGGTATGCCATTGGAATGGTTGAAATGTTTGATGCTTGTATCATAATATTGTGGGTAATTATAAGAATGGCTCATTTTGTTTATAGTAACGTGTTTAAAGCATAATAATTTTGGTATCTAGGCTATTGTGCTATATTGTGGCATATAGCCTGGCAGGTATAGCTGATTAAGAAACTTAATGTCATCCCCGGCTAGATTCAAAAATGTATCAATTAGTTACAATGCAGAGGCAAGCTTTAATGGAAGTGCTACTGGATCAATAACGATTATCGGTTGTTTAAATTTTTTTCGTAATTCTTTCTCTAATAATTTTGCATAACCAAAGAAAAAACCACACCCTAAAGTAAAAGTATCAACTTTATTATTTGCTATCTCAAAACTTGCTATATCAATTAAACGCGGTAACACCCGTGGATCATTTTTTAATTGCGCAGCAGACAATCCTATTTCATTACTTACAGGGATAAATTTATTATTCAAGCCCTCTTTGTCAATTATCGGTAGAATAGATTCGTTAAAACTCAATAAGCCTATAATTACTGTAAAATAGTTACGGCAAAGCATACTTGCCATATGTATGCACGAACTGGCCAGACTTATTACAGGTATAGATACAAGTTTACGCGCTTCTTCAACTCCCACATCGGCAAAAGCGTGGACAACCGCGGCAGAAACACCATCCTTTTCAACTTCACAAATTTTTTTAATAACCAGGGACCTGGCTTCTGCACCTTCAGCTGCAGTGTTATATTCCTTACGCGTTTTATCAATATGATAAACCTTAAAATAACATTCACTGGTTTGATATGTAACAAAATCATCCTGGTTTATCATATCCGGATCATTAATTACTATAACAGCAACCGTTTTAGCTGCATTATTATTTGTTTTCATAGTTAAAATCCCCTATAAAGAACAAATTATAGCAGCTAACTTTATTTATCAGTTAGTTAATCTCTTAATATTGGAGTTTTCAAGTCCAAATGTTATCATAAATTATAAGATAGTGAATTGTCAAATACAACTAGGTAGTTCATGTGGGGAAAATTAGACCGGGCTATTGGGGATTTTTAAATCTGGCTTGACAATTATATTAAACTGTTAAAAATTTAAAGCAAATCAATTTGAGCTATATTTAAAATACGTTTTTGCACTTTCTCTATATTCTGGGTGTCAATAGAATCAGGGTTACAGAGACCTATAACATCATTTAAAAATCTAGGATTCTGGCAGAATACTTTAAATTGGTTAATGATAAACTCTTTAACTTCTTTTTCGGTAGTTAATATTTCATCAACGATACTTGGGCGGCATTCAATTACACTGATAATATCTTCCATATCGTGGCTAGCCATAAAATCGTTATTTCCGCGATTATTAAAAGCTTCTAGCTTGGTAGCAATAAAATACACTGGGGATATTACATTTACCATTACACCATTTCCAGCAGAATTAGTAATTGGGTGTTTAAATGCTGGTGCATACCAGGTATTAGTAACACCAATTATATTAGCAGTAGGCATTACATCAATTAAACAATCGTCCTTACACCATCTACAAATTGGAGCACCATCTTCACTAACCTCTTTAAAACCTAATTGTTTTAATTTATCTGTAAATTTATAATAATCAACCAATGCCTCTACATCAATTACACAGTCAACATCTTTTGTTGCCCGAAAGTAATTATCATTTGATGTAAATAATAGTGGAACAATAGAACCTCCAACAAACAGCATATCATTGGCAATACCACCAAGATTTTCAATTGCTACATCAATGAGCTGTATTGTAACTATTTAGTTCTTTTGCATAATCATCCAATGCAATTTTAAATTTTTCTTTAGCTATGTTTCTTTCTCTTACTCGTTGTTCTCTTAATGCATCAACAGTAGTCAATAAATTGTAAAACTCCTTATCGGGGTTCTTCAGTACTACCTCAGGTAACCTGTCATATAATGGCTCAATTCCAACCCCCTCATCATTACCCAATACGTTAATCCATATAGGTTTATTCTCATCAGTGGGAAACGCATCTTTAAAAATTGGGGCAGCATAGCTGGTTACAATACCTTTGCCTTTACCAACACGATTTAAAGGAAAAACATATCTAAAGCCATGCACAAAAAATTCTTCACATGCTGATAAGGCAACAATATCAGTTGTATTTGTTTTAATAAGTAATCTGGATTGCCTTAATCTTTTTAAGCTATTACTTATTTCAGATTGTGGAATTTCCAATTCAGCAGAAAGCATTTGCTGGTTCCACGGCTTACCTTTTATTGCTATTATTTTTAACAAAACTGCTATATTTCTACCGCTAATCATCTTATATTCTTTCATTATCAAATATTTTGATAATTGAATTATAACATATAGTTAATGTAGTTAAAAAGTATTTTTATACTATAAATAATAAAATAATAGCTTATTTCCGCTACTCTACAACAGGATGGCAACATAATTATAAATGTGGCTGCGCCTAGTTTTAAGGCACACTTAGAAAGTATCAAGAGTACAATGTATAATTGGACTCTATCTGGGGATAATTTGTCTCCTAGGCATATTAATCATTAACACATTTACATTAAAAAGCTTGATTTAAGGGGGATACAATTTAAATATAAGTGTATAATCATGCTTATTTTTATTCTAAAAGAGAAAAAACATGATTTACAAGCAAATATATTTATTTTTAGCAGCTATTAGCTTAAATTCTTTTTCTAATGCCAATAATTTACCAGCTACTAATATGGACCAAATCAATGATAAGTTGGCCAAATTAGAAGCATCATTTGATGGAAAAATTGGAGTTTATGCTGTTGATACCAATAATGGTCAAATTATTGCTCATAGAGCTGATGAATGTTTTCCTGTACAAAGCACCATGAAAATGATTGGAGCGGCAGCATTGTTAAAGCGTAGTGAAACGAATAAGAGGCTGTTACAAGAGAAAATTCATTATACACAAAGCGACTTAATTGGTTTTAGTCATGTTACCAGGCACAACTTGTCCAGTGGAATGACATTAAAAGATTTGGCAGAAGCTTCAGTTACTTATAGTGATGACACTGCAATAAATGTTATTATGAGGAAATTTGGTGGACCTAAATTTGCAACTGATTTTGCGCATTCTATAGGCAATAGTTCATATAATGTAACGCATTATGATGGATATATGAATTCTAACCCAAAGAGTCAGGACGATACTGCTACGCCCAAAGATATGGCAATAAGCGTTCAAAAGTTACTGCTGGGCGATACTTTGACAAAAACAAATCAGCAACAACTCCTCACCTGGATGAGAAATTCAGTTACCAGTTATAAAATGATCCGAACTGGTGCCCCAATTGGCTTTGCCGTTGCGGATAAATCCGGTGGAGATAATGACTACGGTGTACGTAATGACATTGGTATTATGTGGTCGCCAGCATGTAAACCTATTATATTAGCAATATATACGATACGGAATAAAAAAGAAGAAAAAAGCCGGGATGATATTGTAGCTGCAACAACAACTGCTATATCTGATGAATTTGCAAAACAGGATAGTTGCTTTAAAGAGTAAAGGGTTATATACAATTAATATACTCAAATAAAAAATATATTTTAGACTTTTTTACTTCTTTGAAAGATATTGTAAAACAGTATCAGATGACAAATATTACTTCTTTCCAAGAATTTCTGGTATAAGTTTAGCAATTGCAGTACCCAACAGCAAATGGCCAGTTTCATCAAAATGTATTCCATCAACTGGAGATGGTTTAATAATTGCAGCGGCATCTAAAAAATGGCATTTTTCATGTTGGCAAATTTCTTTATAATATTTTGCCAAATCCTTAGATTTACTTTCTGCCCCAACAAATAAGTCTTTAAAATCACCGACCCCTTCAATTGCATGATGTGGAGAAATGATTAAGATTTCTACATTAGAATTATTTGCGCCAATTGGCATTGACTTAATTAACCATATTAGCTGCCTTATCCCAGCTGCGATTTCAGAAGCGTTAAGATTAAACCTGCTTTTTAGCTCATTTGTACCTAACATAACAGTTATTAAATCTAATGGATAATGTGAAAGTAAGCAAGGTTGCAAATAGGTTTTACCATTAGCCATAAATGGTAAAAAAGGATCATCAAGTATAGCATTACGACCATTTAGACCTTCTTCAATTATTTCATATTCAGGTCCAAGAATTTTTGCCATAACTCCCGCATACCTTTGATTTTTTGAATAACGCGATGCCGTACTATTAGCCGCATTAAAGCTGCCTGGAATAAATCCCCATGTATGTGAGTCACCAAAAACCAGAATTTTTTTCATATTATTTCCTATTAACTCTATCAATTCTTACTAAATTCATCTGTATACTCTTCCTAGCTTAATAATTTATCAATAAAAGGTAATATAAGCGGTACTACCGCATCTGAATACCAATATGCCTGGGCATGATCCAAACCTGAGAGAATACATATTTCAGCATTGGGAATGATTTTAGAGGCCTCTTTCATTTCAATAAGCTCATCTGCTAATTCTCCACAAATTAATAATACAGGCTTATCAATTCGATCTAATTTCTCTGTGACAGCAGGCCATGGGTTTTTATTTGCTGCAGCATAAGCATTTGGATCATTTTTTAGAAAAGTATTTTCAATTGCAGCCGGAAAATTCTGAGCCATATATTTATTCATTTCTTTAACAACCTTTTCCATTCCCCCCTCCTCTGCCCAAATAGAAAAAGCATTAATAAGCTTATTTTCTGAAGTGCCCATTCCATTTAAAATAAAGGCTCGAAAAAATGAAGCATATTCTGCATGTGCTGCTAGTTCATAGCCTAAACGAGCCCCCATAGAACCACCAAAAAAAATTGCATTATTAATATCTAAGTGTTGTAATACAGCAATGGTATCGGTAGCTAGAAGATGCATACTGTATACTGAAGGATCATATACTTTATCACTTTGGCCATATCCAAGATAGTCAATTAAAATCAATCGAAAATGTGGAGATAATTTTTCAACATAACCTAAAGATTTCCAATCCTCAGAGCTATTGCCATCACCATGCTGCATAACTATAACCTGCTTATTCGACGAACCAATATCTTCATAATATACTCTTCCGATTGGAGAAGAATTTCTCATAACTGAAACATAAGACATAACTTACCTCCATAGTGTTTTATAATAATAACCACATGCGCCCCATTTAATTTAAGATCCACAATTTTCTCCTTTATATTTAGCCAATAATATAAATGTCAGCATTTAATTTAATCTTAATGCATCTGATATAAATGGTGCATCAAAATTAATAATTTCTATTTCAACAAGTTTTTCAATAACAAATGAATCTTCCGCCAAAATTTTCATTAGCTTATCTTTATCCATTGATTTGCTGATAATTATTCCGCCTCTCTTCTCACGTAGCGGACCTGCCATGATAAAATCCCCACTTTTGATATATTGCTCTACCCATTCAATATGCTTAGCACGATGTGGATCTAATTGCATAGCGGGAACAATACAATTACTAATAATCACAAACATAAATTCCCCCTTTAGAAAAATTAATATAATACTTTTAACTTATATGCCTTGACTGACAGTCTAAGTCCACATTATAGCCAAATTAATATCAATTAACTATTCGTATTAAATACGGTATATTAGATATCATGCTATATACCGGATTTGATATTGAAATGAGGGAATAGGAATATACTTTCTAGAAGCAGTAATTGATAGTTAAAGCATTTTTAATAATAAGAGCTTTGTACTTTACCCAATTTGTTTATAAAAGATCACTGAAACACCATGCATTTTAACTAATTTACCAAGAATGTTGGTCCTAAAATTAATGATGTATGGCTGGTTTGAATGTAAATCTAAAGCATCTTTATCTTTAAATCGCTCTAGTACAGTAAACATATTAACATTATCCAAATTTTGAGTTAAGATATAACTTATGCAACCGGCTTCTAGTCTTGTTGGTCCCAAAAGATCAGTCAATGCCAGTTTTAATTCATTTGCCTTCCCATCTTGTGCTACAAATGTAGCAACTCCAATTATTTCATCACTCATACCCGCCCCTTTTAAAACAAATTTCTATAATATATGGATCCCCGACCAGGTCGGGAATGACAAGCTTAAAAAATATTAACCCCCGTTAATTTGGCAGTTAAATCCCAAAGCTTTTTGGCTTCTTCAATATTTGCTGCATAATCACAAACGCCACAAAATGGTTCTGTATATTCTGCTGCAAGCTTAGAAATTTCACAATCTTCACAATAGAGGCCGCCTAAGCCTTTTAATTTTGGTGAAGTTGCTGCCCATAACTGAGTAGCAGCCCCCTGCTCCAAAGTTTTAAACGTAGGATCTGCAGGCTTACCTTGTTTATCAAGCCAACCTTCTGCAATCATTTCCCTTGACGTCAAATGTCTTTGCAGCGGTGTAAATATTTTCCCAGGATGTAGTGAAAAAGCACGTATATCATATTGTTTACCATATTCATCCAACTGCAATGCAAATAAAGCATTTGCAGTTTTGGACTGGCCATAAGCTATCCATTTATCGTAGGGTTCTTTTTCAAAATGAATATCTTCCCACCTTATCGGTGAGTTATGATGTCCTGCAGATGAAACACATACTATTCTTGCACCTGGATTAAATTTATTCCAGATCAGATTCGTTAATACATAATGACCAATATGATTAATGGCAAACTGCGCCTCCCACCCTGGACCAACTCTAATTTCAGGGCAGGCCATAATACCTGCATTACAAATTAGTATATCCACACCAATTTTTCTACTTAAAATATCATTTGCAAACTTTTTAATACTTGATAAATCAGCTAAATCTAACTCTTTTACAGTAGTATTTGGTATATTCTTTAACACTTCTCGAGCTACAGCGGTATCGCGTGCACCAACAATTACATTAACACCTACAGATGCTAATGTCTTTGTCGACTGTAAACCCAGACCTGAATGGCCCCCGGTAATAATTGCTGTTTTCCCAACCAAATTTAAACCAGCCACCACTTCTGAAGCCGTAGATGATTTATTAAATCCAGAATTAATAGGTAATTGAATTCTCATATATTTTCTTTTATAAAAGTCTTTTGTCTGTCTATTGTTGGCTATAGCTATTAAATTAACCCGGTACTTAGTTATCTAAAACCTCTAATCAAAGTATTATTAAAAAAACCGCTTATAATATTATTGTTATTTTCAAACGATTTGAGCTCATCTATATATTTATTTAATTCACTCTCAATAAATACTTTATTCTTAAGTAAGTTTGCTTTACTGTTTATGATTGCTAATCGGAAGAGAGTCTTTTCTTCAGGTGTTGTTAGAATTGGTTGATGACGTCTTGCATATATATCTTTAAATCCTGTGTCTTTTAACATAAAGTATATGCTATCTGCCAGGGCTAATTCTGAATTGTAGATTTCACCAATTTTTATAAATGTATTACACCATTTTTGAACAACATAGCTTTTTGGAACACTAAAATGTCCTGAATTAATGAGATTTAATGCTTCATAAACAAATACACCGTGGGATTTTAATAGCTTATATATATTTGTGATATGTTCTTTTACTGGTGCACAAAACTCTAAAACCCACCTACCAAATATAAAATCAAAGGTTTGATCTAATAAGCCTAAATTATTAATATCCATACTAATAAAATCAATATTCGATATACCGGCTTTTTTTGCATTATCTCTAGCAATCTCAAGAGTATCATTACTATAATCAACCGCCGTTACTTTGCCATTAGGAAGTATTTGTTGTGCAATCAATATTGCAGTATGTCCGTACCCACATCCTATTTCTAAAACATTTTTATTACTGCTTAAACCACTTTCTTTCAAAAATTGGAATGTAACCGGATTATAAACATTATTGATTATTCTCAATCTTTCACTATCTGTATTTCCTGTTCCAATAAAATAATTTTTATTACTCAAAGTTTGATCTTTCAAAATATAATAAATTGTTAGGATTGTACCATAGTGTGGTTCTGATTGTTATGTGCAAGATGAAATGGATCTATATTTTTGGCAATTAACCATTTATCATGAAGCCACATCTGAGTTTGGCGCTCCATTTTCTCAAAATCCCAACTCACATTGCGTTCAAAAGTGATAATCCGACCTACCCCATCCACAATAACCCATGCCCAAAGAGATGTTTTAGGTAGATACATTTTTACCTTTAACCCACAACTAATATTAGTTTTCCCATAAGAATTAAATGTTTCATTATGAATATCAATCCAGTTTAATTCAACGTTATCAATAGGTAATACCGGGTCAAAAATCATTCTACTGCCAATATCGATAGGATTTAATTGCGGAGTTACTGTATCATATTTTATTAGATCCGGAGCTAATTTTTTTAAAAATTGCAGCGCTTTTTCAAGAGACATTTGATGCTCTGCCACTTTATCACTACCATTATTATCTAACCTTGTATAACCTAATAAATAGCCTGTACCTTCCTCATAAATTAAACTAATATGACCACTATTTAGGCAATCCTGACTACCTTTTGGCTTTAAACGTAACCATATCGCATCCAATGCAGGAAGTTCCTTTCCTTGGAAATAAGATATCCTTTTTGCCACACTTAATACATATTCTTCCGGATTAACTTGTTTATCAATTAAATTTAATAATTCTACATATTTGTTATTAACTATACTTATCTGCTCAGTATTAATTGGCCCACTACTACCCCAGATATCATATTTTGGTATTATTTGTTTATGTGGCTTTCCACTGCTTCCATATTTAATCATATTATATCCCATAAAATTAGACTATTGCCAACAGGCATGAATTATAACCAAATAAATACGAATTAAGTATCCGTACTAAATACGGATACTGACATTAAGCGTCTAAATTGCAGAGGCAAACGATTTCCTTAGCAGAGCAATACGTTTGGAGCAGCTAAATATACTTTTGATCAGCAGCCATATACACATAATCAACATTTGTTGATTTTGTGTAGCATAATTAGTTATAAAATATATACACATAATTGACATTTGTCGATTTTGTGTAGATAAAACAAGACTTATTTTCAGGAGTTATTATTGAACTATCTATACATCATGAGGATATAGTTTTCCTATATTAATTCATATTAATGGTGTACATGATAAAGTATTGGAAAGCGATTATTTTATGAATATTATTACTTTTGAAGAGCTATTGGCATAACTAATTAATTCTGAGCTAGTCGGAAATGACAAGCTTAAAAATTAATGAATAGGCTTAGCTACTTTTAATGATACATACGTTAGGCAGCTAATTAGGATAAGCCATATAGCAATAAATGACATATGCCCACTGATTTTATATAAATAGTCTTCTACAATTGGAGTTAACCCACCAATTAGAGACATTCCTAAAGCAAAACTAAATGCTACACCACGATAACGGCAGGATACGGGAAATATTTGCTTTAAAAAAGCATTCGATGGTCCAAATAATAATTCATTTAATATAATGAGAGCTACTTCTGCAATGATCACTATTAAGATTACTTTGCTATCAAGCATATAACATAATGGAATAGCTAATATTATTAATAACTTTGCTGCCAATTTCATAGTTTTAGCAGATGTAAATTTATCTGCAAGTAAACCAGAAACTAGTAAAGAAATTACTGCAACAACTGATAGTAAAAATTGTAAGCTCATAAAATTTGTATTATTTAAGTGACTCCTGAGCTTTAGTATTGGATTTACAAATACTAAAATTGTAGTAAATGGCGTAGTAATAAAACCACCGATACAAATACCAGCAAATAATTGTTTTGGATATTGTCTAACTAATTTAAAAAAGGATATATTACGGCTTAATTGCTCGTGACTGGTAGAATCCTGCATATTTGTTCGCCAATAGATGGTAATCAGCCCAAAAATTCCGCCAATAATAAATGCCAATCTCCAGTTGGGATGTGAATTATTTGACCAAATAATAACCATCCCTATCAGAGAGGACATAACTGATCCGGCTAATGCCATAGCCGATAAAATTGCACCAACTGCCCCGCTATTACTAGACGGAGATAACTCAACAACATAAATTCCCGCACCACTATATTCACCACCATAACATAGCATTTGAACTGAACGAATAATTATGAGTAAGAATATCGAGTAAATTCCTATACTGGTAAACCCCGGCAACAGACCAATACCCAATGTTGCAAATGCGATCCCATACATAGAAATTATCAGTGCTGTTCTTCGCCCATATTTATCACCTATCATTCCAAAAACCAAACCACCAATAGGTCTTGCTATTTGGGTAATTAAAATTGCATAAAATCCCATAACTAATGATTGATAATCATTTTTTTGGGCAAAAAATACCGGCGCTAAAAATGGTAAGAACATGCTAAATATTGAATAATCATAATATTCAATTAGTGTGCCAAGAGATGCAACAGCTATAGATTTTTTAATCACTTTATTACCTATCGGTGGAGGTATATTTATTTTGAGTTTGCCCTGACTGAATTTGCCCCATCTGGCGGCCATGTATCATACTGTGGCAGGCTATCACAAATTTCATACCATGGTGATTTTGAACCTACAAAAATATTAGCTATAGGCCTTGTACCCGGGTCCTGGTCTAATCCGCCCAGAGGCAGACCTATGTAATCCGGGTTATCCTTTAAAAGGCTAATTAATGCAGATCCGCAAATAGAACAGAACGTTTTAGTTATATTTTCTGAAGAGTCATACTTTGCAATATGTTCTTCTCCGCCTAACCATTTGAAATTAGTACTTTTAACAGAAGCCCTGGTTCTAAAGGCCGCCCCATGCCAGCGGCGGCACTTGGCACAATGACAGTTGTAAATTACTCCTAATCCACCTGTAATTTCATAGGAAACCGCCTCACACAAACATTTGCCAGTTAATTTTTCCATTTTTATCTCCATTATTTAGCTAATACTATAAAAACACAATAAATATTATACTTTTTAATGAAAGGCATTTTAGTAGAATTTAATCACAAGTTGCCACCGAAGTTCTACTAATAACCCTCATCACTACAGTCTATAACTACTTTTGACGATACAAGCTAGTTTACCAATAATCTTTAGATTATTATCAATCAATTCTTTTTCAATAGCCAAATCAGCATATGCAAAATCACGGTTATCTGATTGGGCTTTTATATATTTGCTCCTTGGCAATAATTTGAATCTTTTGATATAGCAAAGATCATCTACAGATATTACATAAACTTTGTTATCTATTAAACTAACATTATTAACCGGGGTAGTATCCACCAGGACTAAGCATCCATCCGAAACTGTTGGTTCCATTGAATTACCTTTTACAGGAACAACCAAAGTATACCGTGGATTAAGGCCATATTCTTTCATTGTAGCTTTTGGTATAGGAAAATATTTTTTATCTGCAATATCTTCAAGTATAAAATAACCACTGCCAGCTGCAGCCGATACATTGGCTATTTCAATATATTCTACTTCATTTAATAATTGATCTAAATTCTTCATATTCTTTCTATCTAAAATTTTAATACTCTTCATTAATTTGTAAAACTCTTAACCAGACAATGTACAGCTTTGATTTCATGCATCATTTTGGTAAAGGAAGCAAAGCTAATCGTCTGGGTTGCATCCGAAATGGATAAATCAGGGTGCGGATGTGTTTCGACCAATATACCATTTGCCCCTGCTGCTACAGCGGCACGTGCCATTATCGGAACTAAAGATCTCACCCCTGTTCCATGACTTGGATCAACTATCACAGGTAAATGAGTCATCTCCTGTAAAGATGGGACCGCATTTAAATCTAATGTATTTCGTGTGTAAGTTTCAAAAGTTCTGATACCACGTTCACATAAAATTACATTTGGATTACCGCCAACCATAATGTATTCAGCAGCCATCAATAATTCCTGATAAGTTGTTGCAAAACCACGTTTTAATAAAATTGGTTTATCAATCTTTCCCAGGGCTTTTAATAAACTATAATTTTGTATATTACGCGCACCGATTTGCAATATATCAATATAAGGTAGAGCTTCTTCCATCTGGTTAGTATCCATAATTTCAGAAACACTAATTAAACCATGCAAATTAGCAACTTTAGATAGAAGTTTAAAGCCCTCTACACCCATACCCTGATATTCATATGGTGAAGTTCTGGGTTTGTATGCACCGCCTCTTAATGCCTGAGCTCCGGCATTTTTTGCAACAGTGGCACAGGCAAGTAATTGCGCTTCTGACTCGATTGAGCACGGCCCGGCAATTACAAATAACTCACCCCCCCCAATTGTAACATTTTTAATATTAATTTGTGTATCTGCCGATTTGGATTCACGACTAGCTAATTTAAAACGGCTTTTTAATGGTTGAATTTTTGCAATGCCGGGTAAAGTTGCCAAACCTTCCATATTAACTAATTTATCTACCCCACTAACTAAAGTTAGGGTATCATTTCCCTGCCTAACAACATGGAATCCCATCCATTCAAGACGCTCAATTAATTCTGTAGCAGCCTGGTAAGATAAATTAGGAATTAATTCTATTAGCATAAAAACACCTGTTTCTTTAAAATAAAGTGGGTTTCCGATTTAGTCGGGAATGACGTTAAATACCTCTTTGGCCATAATTTCCAATTCATGAGGGGTTTTGCCATTGGCAATGGCATTAACAAAATAAGAACCGATTACACAACCATCAGCAATTGATAAAAGCTTTTTTACCATATCTGAATTAGATACCCCAAAACCTACCGCAACCGGTAATGAGGAATGTTCTTTTACTAACTTGATTTGCTGTGGGATATCCTCAGGTAAGTCACTTTTGACACCGGTAGTACCCTTTCTGCATGCATAATATAAAAAACCGCTACTATTTTCTGATAATAGCTTAACCCGTTCTAATGGAGTTGACGGACTAGCTACCATAATTGGCGCAAGATCTAATTTATTACATAAAAAACGTAAATTCTCGTTTTCTTCAAATGGTAAGTCAACCACTAAAACGCCATCAGCACCTGCATCTTTAATTTTCTTTAAAAAATTTTCCAGATCATGGAATATAGGATTATAATAAGTAAAAATAATTATTGCAGCATCAGTTCTTGCCCGCACACCGGCAACTAATTTCAGCACCTCGTCTATATTTGTACCAGTTGATAATGCTCTCTCCATAGCTAATTGAATTGATGGACCATCTGCAACCGGATCAGAAAACGGTATCCCAATTTCCAAAACATTGGCACCACCTTTAGCTAAGGCTAAAAAATAATCGATGCTCTTCTCTCCACCATCTCCGGCTGTTAAGTAGGCAATCTTAGCAGAATCTTTAAATACCTTAGATAGACGTGACATGTTTTAACTCCCCTTCTAAAAGCTGGGGTAAATCCTTATCCCCGCGTCCGGATAAATTAATTAATACTTTAGTCCCTGGTTTTAGTGATGATGCAATTTTTTTAACATATGCCAGGGCATGTGATGATTCTAATGCCGGAATAATCCCTTCTGTTTTAATCAATAGTTGAAAGGCTTCTAATGTTTCTTTATCAGTTACCGAATAATATTTTGCCCGGTCTGTAAGGTATAGGTCAGAATGTTCAGGCCCAACTGCCGGATAATCTAAGCCGGCTGAAATAGAATAAGTATCAACAATTTGTCCACCGGATGTTTGGAGCAAATATGTATAGCTTCCGTGTAGCACACCTGGAAAACCTTCACTAAATCTCGCAGCATTGTTGCCCAGTCCTGTACCCTTACCGCCGGCCTCTACTCCAATTAGACTAATTTTTGGATCATGCATAAAGCCTTGAAAAATCCCAATAGCATTAGACCCACCACCTACACAAGCAACAACCATATCAGGCTGACTACCGGCCTGAGCCAAGAACTGCTCATGCGCTTCCTTACCAATTACCGCATGAAAATGTGCAACCATCTGCGGAAATGGATATGGTCCTAATGCAGAGCCTAAGCAATAATGTGAGGTCTCATAACTTTCTGCCCAATCACGTAGAGCCTCATTTACTGCATCTTTAAGTGTTGCCGAACCCGATGCAACAGATACCACTTTAGCACCTAATAACCTCATCTTGGCAACATTTGGCGCCTGGCGCGCTACATCAATTTTCCCCATATATACAACACACTCTAAACCGAACATAGCACAAGCAGTTGCTGTTGCCAAACCATGCTGTCCCGCCCCAGTTTCGGCTATTATCCGGATTTTGCCCATTTTTTTAGCTAGTAGACATTGGCCAACCGCATTATTTATTTTATGTGCCCCGGTATGTAATAAATCTTCACGTTTTAAGAAAACCCTAATATCGCCCAAGGCAGCTGCAAAATTTTTTACTTCGGTTAATGCTGTAGGACGTCCGGTATAATTCTTCAAAATATCAATAAATTCTGCCTGAAATGGTTTAGTTAAAACAACCTCTTTAAAAGCAGTTTCCAATTCCTGCAGTGGCTTTATTAATAACTCAGGAACAAACCTCCCACCAAAACGACCATAACGCTCAGGCCGGGTAAGTTTTATAAATTCACGGATTTTTTTTATATCTTTTATGCCTTTGGATATTTCTACACTTGAGCTTAGGTCTACTCCATTTGGCTGTGTAGTTTTAATTACTTCCTGAATATTATCGGTTGATAGATTGCCCGCTACAAAATAACGAAATTTTCTGTCATCCCCAGACTTTCCACAAGTTTGTACGTTCTTGGGATCTATCTCAGGATAGGTAGAGCTTTTATTATCGTACATTATAAAATCTTTATTTGGATTGAGTGATGCGGGCAATGATTTACCATCGGCTACATAAATAATTTGATATTTAGGTGCCAATACGTCACAAAATGCGCGTACTTTACCACCATGAAGTTGAATAATTTTTAAGTCAAGCGCTACAGCAATTTGTTCAAGCTCTTCTAAGCTTTCATCAACAAATACAGCAACCACCTCGGAGCCTGCATCCCGAACTGCCTTACTTATTTCACGGGCCTTATCCAGGCTTATTTGACGTGGGGAACACGCAGAAAATAATAAACCGATATAATCAGCACCTGATTTAGCTGCCATAGCAGCAGTATCAGGATTGGTTAAGCCACAAATTTTAATTAACATATTTCACCCTTATAAATATTTATGTCACCCTCAAGATTGTCTCTGGGATCTGGATTCCCACCTACGTGGGAATGACATTACTTACTATATAATTCGTTAAAGAAGTCGGCAGGATTAGCCAAGCGGGATAATGCCTCACCTACTAAAACCGCATCATACCCTAAAGCAAATATTTTTTTTGCATCTGCACTTGTCTTAATTCCGGATTCGCCAACTCTCGCCATATCAACCGGCAGCTTATCCAGCATTTGGGCAAAAACTTCCGGATGCATAGTAAAATCGCGTAAATCACGCTGATTCACCCCTATAACATCACTACCACTGTCTATTGCAGTTTGCAATTCATGCATAGCATGTACTTCAACTAAAGTCTCCAAACCAAAGGCATGAGCCAGGTCTACAAAATATTTGGTTTTTTCGCCTAAAACAGACACCATTAATAAAATAGCATCAGCTCCGCACTCACGGCTTTCTATAACCTGCTCTGGATATAAAATAAACTCTTTACGTAAAATAGCAGCCGGTGTATCCTTTAATGCAGCTGCTACTTCAATTAAATCCTGAATACTGCCTTCAAACCCTTCATCTGTTAACACCGATACCCCAGCAGCCCCTAAACTTACATACTGTATCGCCCGCTCAACCGGATTACCTATATCAGCTATTTTACCGGCAGATGGTGAAGCACGCTTAATTTCACTAATTACCGCCCCTTTTTCTTTTGATAACAACAACTGTTTAAAACTCTTACGTTTAGTAAAATTCAATTTTGGTGATATTTGTGGATTAGCTAATTGCTTTACTACTAAATCTAATTTTTCTTGTGCATCTTTGCTTAAATCTGGTATTTGCTTACGTTTTATAATTTCATTTAACCGGTTATGACGGATAATATCATCCTTACCCAGACGTTTACGCGCCATCACAACCCCATCTTTTATATTGGCCACCTTTCCAAACACAAATAAAGCAACTGCTACATTAAGTAATAAAGTATCTGTCAAGCCAGTTTTGACACCAGATAAAGTCTGTTCAATTACACGTGAATTATATAGTGCATCTTCACCATGCAAATCTTCCAGGGTACATTTCTCTAATCCATATTCCTCTGGATCAATTTCAAAGGATGTTACTTTATTATCTTTTATCAGGTATGCATCTATCTTCCCAATACAGGTTAGCTCATCCAGGCCATTACCATGAAAAACTACGGAACATTTGGTCCCAAGTTTGCATAATGCATCAGCAATTAGTTTTAACTTATTTTTATCATACACACCAATTAGCATATAATCTAAACCAACAGGATTGAGCAAAGGCCCTAATAAATTAAATACTGTTGCAAATCCCAAGTTTTTTCTGATATCACGTACGTGGGCCAATAATGGATGATAATTTGGCGCAAAACAAAAAGCAAAATTATCTTTTTGTAATGCCTCTTTAATTTCTTCCGGACTTAAATTAATTGGATAGCCCAATACTTCTAATACATCAGCAGCACCACTACGCGATGAAACTGCACGGTTGCCATGTTTTAAAACCGGGATACCGCTGCTAGCAGCAAGGAGGCTGCTGGCTGTAGATATGTTTAAGGTTGAAGCACTATCTCCACCAGTGCCAACTATGTCTAAAGTTGGATAATCTATTGCTAATTTTACTGCATGTTCCCTAATTGCAGTAACTAAACCAACCAGCTCATCTACAGTCTCTCCTTTGGCGGTTAGAAGAGCTAAAAAGCCAGCAATTTGTACTTCATTGGCTGAATTTAGTAATTCACGTCCGCAAATAGCACTTTCATCAAAACTTAAATTTTCATGCTTTACTAATTTATTTATGTAATGTTGTAATACTATTGATTTTTTCATTATTTATTTTCCGTCTTTTTCACAAAAATCAAGAAAGTTTTTAAGTATATTATTACCTTCAGGCGTTAATATAGATTCAGGGTGAAATTGTACACCAAAAATCGGATACTCTCTATGCGATAAGGCCATAATATTTCCATCAGCATCAAGCGCATCAATATTTAACTCATGAGGAAGACTTGCTTTTTCAACGATTAGAGAGTGATAACGACCAGCCTCAAATGGTAAGCCAACCCCATAAAAAAGTAAACTGCGATTATGAAATAATAATGTCTGCTTACCATGTAGTGCGTGCGATGCACGACTAACCACTCCTCCAAAAGCCATCCCAATGGCCTGATGCCCCAGGCATACACCTAAAATTGGGATTTGCTGCCCCAATTTTTTAATTACATCAATACAAATACCCGCCTTATCCGGATATCCGGGACCAGGAGATAAAATAATTCCATTTGGCTTTAGCTCCAGAATCTGATCAATTGTAATTTCATCATTCCTAACAACACGTACCTCAGGTGTCATAACTGCTACAGCCTGGTACAAATTGTAGGTAAAACTGTCATAATTATCTATAATCAATATCATGCTACTCTCCCGGAAGCAACTTCTAATGCTGTAATAACTCCGCGTGCCTTAAGCCTGGTTTCTTCCGCCTCTTTTTCCGGCACCGAATCAAGCACAATTCCGGCACCCACTCGTACTTCTAACTTATCTCCTTGGATAAATGCAGTACGAATTGCAATAGCACTGGTTAAATTACCTTCTTCATCTATAGTTAATAATGCGCCACCATACAAACCACGACGTGAATACTCCAACTCATCGATAATTTCCATGGCACGAATTTTGGGTGCACCGGATAATGTGCCAGCCGGAAGTGATGCTTTTAATACTTCAATTGGGGTATATTTTGGATCTAGTGTACCTATCACCCTGGATACGATATGGCTTACATGTGAATAATTTTTTATCGATCTATATTCTGCGACCTGAACTGACCCAGGAATAGACATAGACCCTACATCATTACGCGCTAAATCAACTAGCATAACATGTTCAGCACTTTCTTTCGGATCTGCCAATAATTTATTAACATCATCACCTCTCTTACAAGTACCGGCAATTGGTACTGATTCAATCAGGCCATTTTTTACCCCAACTAATAACTCCGGGGATGCACTTGCAATAGAAAAATCTTCTTCAGAAAAAAATGTCAGGTACGGAGTTGGGCTAATACTTCTAAGCGCTCTATATATATCAAACGGTTTTACTTTAATCTTGGCGCTAAACGTTCTTGATAACACCACCTGAAAAATATCACCGGCTTTTATATATTCTTGCGCAGATTTAACCATTTGCATATATTCTTCATCGGTTATATCCGATTTTACAACTACTTCACCTACATCGGTAAAATGGCCCACTGGCACCGGGTCAAATACTTTAGCAATTATTGCATCCAGTTCCGATTCTTCACCAAAGTGGGTAAACAAAACCTTTTGTGTTTTATGATCAAATCGTAGTACTGTCTTATAAATATGAAATAAAAAATCCGGTATATTTTTGGGTTGATGACGATCTGGCAAGCGCTCTTTCTGCCTAACTGTATCATAAGTCAAAAAGCCAAATACCCGATATCCATGAGCAAATTTTTGTGACTCAAGATGAGGATCTCCCATAAATGAATCTGTTTTACCTAATGTAGTTATACTGATGTTATTCCCCGTCGCCTTAAACGTTGCCAGTGGATTAATCCCGATAAACGAATAGGTTCCATACCCTTCATCGTATGCTGACTCCATCATGCATGATGACGTTCCACCAATTGTAGCATAAGCCAAAACCGGTGTTAATTGGTCATAGCGAAGTTCTTTAGTTATTTTAGGTAAATTAATTTGCATAGTTTTTCTCTTTTATAAGTGGATTTGTGCTTAATTATTTTAATAATTTGGTTAAATTGTATTGCCCCGATTTAATAATATTAGATGCACGTGTAACGTTGGCAATGCTTACTTTTAAACTTTCAGCTATTTCTCGCTGGGTTTTCTCGCCCTTCATCAATTCCTTCACGATTTGTAAACGCTTTGGTATCTCATCCCGTTCAGAAATAGTTAAAAATACGTTTAAAAACTCAGCTAAGTCTTCTACTTTGTTAAACTTCATACATTGCTCAAGAAATTCATGCCAGGGATAATCAGTTTTTTTAGCTGCACCGTTATTTACTGAGTTTCTTTCTGCTCCCGCAGAAACTTCACCAATGGGAGTTTTAGCTGCACCATCATTTACTAAGTTTCTCTCTAATTCCGCAGAAACTCCGCCAATGGGAGTTTTAGCTGCACCATCATTTACTGAGTTTCTCTCTAATTCCGCAGAAACTCCGCCAATGGGAGTTTTAGCTGCACCATCATTTACTAAATTTCTCTCTAATTCCGCAGAAACTCCGCCAAAGGGAGTTTTAGCTGCACCATCATTTACTAAGTTTCTCTCTAATTCCGCAGAAACTCCGCTTTGCTTCGTTTTCATCATTAAGCCTCAAGAATTTAATGACGTAATGATATATCATTACAAGAGTATTTGTCAAATATTTTTATACTAGATCTTTGTAGTGAATAAATATTGAAGAGTTACCACACTATAACTTTGTCTCTATTTGTTGGTTCTATATCAAAAGAATCATAAAATTCATCATGGTTTTTTACAACCCCGTTCACCAATACGGAAATTCCGTATGGATAAATATTTTTAATTTTATTATAATAAATACTATAAAGCTCTAAAAGCCCCTCAATAAAAATGTTTTTAAAGGAAATTATTATGAAAACAAAAATTTTACTCGCAACACTAGCATTAGCATGTATAACTATTCAGACTTCTTTAGCGGTAGGTGTAAATCCGGATAACGGGACATGCATTAAAGGTACTGAGATGGAGGATCTAGTTGGTGATCCAAGTAAAATTAGTTCTTACTATAGCAATCCTGATAAAATAATTGTTCCAAAGGATTATGTTGATATTGGCACAGATCCTATATATGTCACTTCTTATTTTCAAGTTATAGGTACATTTGAAAATACTCTAGAATACAAGGCCGTAAAAGATAGAGGTATGAAAATTAAAGTTTATCCAACCCCTTATGATCCAAATGGCCTCTCATATTGGGCCCCTCCACAATACTGGGCCTATTGCCCAAACTCTAACAGAATTCTCATGATGAGGGGAGCTTTTTTCGAAGAAGGTAAGGAGCCTATTCTTGGTACGAATCAAGGTACCAGAGGTTCAGGAATACAAGTTTTTTATATGCCTGTAAATTACGAACCTTACAAACAGCAATAAAGGATGCAAATTTTGGAACGATAATATTCTAACAATATAAAATTTATTAGTAGAGACCCCGTGCTTAAGCACGGGGATGACATAGCTGTTAGTTGCCAGACGCAGTATAAGGCTGTATTTGCCCATCCACACTAATTTTAACTTTGGCAGCAAGTAATTTTGGCAAAATACGGGTTTTAGTCATAGCAGCCAACTCTCTTACACTACGGTTATTATAATGGCTGGTAACTAAAATTGAACGCTCAACCCTGGTTTTTTCTATTACATTTAAACCATGTAAACCTTGCTTTAATAATTCGTAATCAGTCAATAAAAATACTTTCTTCTTCTCAATTTCAGTTAAATTATTTAAGAAATTAACCGCATCCAAACCCTGGTCAAAATGCTTACGCCAAATATGAGGTGCAGAAATATTAAATCTGGACTCCCAGGCATCATGAATTGATGGATCATCATCCAAAATAACAATCATATCATCGCTATTTAAATCAATCTTATCTGCAATCCAATTGGGCGCTGATATTTTGGGAAAAGTCAATGTTACTTTAGTACCGCCGCCTATATCCGATTGAATATCCAGAGCGCCATTATTTTGCTCTAACATATTTCTAACCTGGCTATAGCCTATACCATGCCCAGCAATTTTCCCATCAGTCACAGCAACCGCATTCCTGATCTTATTTATAACTACATCTGATATTCCTTTACCCCTATCCTCAATAGTAATTTTTACATCTTTACCACAATCTTCAAAATTAATAATTACTTCCCCGCCCTTACCTTCAAAAGCATCTACGGCATTATTAATAAGATTTGAAATTGAACGGGCAAACGCCTGTGACTCCACACTGATAAAGGCAAAATAACTACTATCACTAAAATTGGAAATAAAACCTACCGGCAATTGGGAATATTCGTATCTTTTCTCTGTAATTATTTCAAGCAAATCAGCAGAGACTAATAACGGCAAATTTTTTGGCATCATTAAATTAGAAGCAAATGTCTCATTTTCAAGCTGCGGAGTAAAATAACCAAGTAAATTATTTGCAATATCATTAATTCTGGTTATAGCACGTCGGATCGCCACTCTGTCTTGTTCGGTTATTCCTGTACAGCAATCCATAAGCATATTTAAACTGGCAGCTGGGGAGCGAATATCATGAGCTACTTGCGCAACTACTTTTCTTAATCTGGAATGCTGTAATTCTCTACTTGCCTGCCTTTCAATTTTTACTCGTTCTGCTTCTTTACGATCAGTTATATCCAAAGAAATACCTAATACCCCTATTATCTCATCCTGCTCATTTTTAAGCGGCACCTTTTGGCTCAATACCACAACCTCATGCCCATCCATTAGCGTTTTTTCTTCTGAAGTCTTTATAATACCTTTCTTTATTACCTCTATATCATTTTCCCTAAATTCTTCAGCACTTTTTTCCGGCCAGGGTAAATCAAAATCAGTCTTACCAATAATCTCATCACTAGATTTCAAGCCAAGATTACGTGCCTGCTTCATATTACAACCTAAATACTTTCCATTCACATCTTTCCAATAAATATGCGCTGGTAAATATTCAATTATATTTTCTAGTGCAGTCCCCCTATATTCGCTTTTCATATCGATACTCCTGTATATACTCTTAGTATTTGCATCCAATATTATGTAGGTTTGACCCAGAACTCAAATACTTTAAATTAAACTATATTTTACAATTAATAACTTATTTACGAATTTGCCCTGTACCATAAACCAGCCACTTATAGCTAGTTAACGCTTCCAGACCAATAGGACCCCTAACATGTAATTTTTGTGTACTAATCCCTACTTCCGCACCCATACCAAATTCACCACCATCAGTAAATCCTGTGGATGCGTTAACATAAACAGCTGCGGCATCAGTTCTCATTAAAAAATATTCGGCACTCTCCAGATCTTCCGTAATGATAGCTTCGCTATGCTTTGAACTAAACCTTCGGATATGTGATAATGCCTCATCTATATCATCCACAGTTTTAACCGACATTTTGTAACTTAAAAACTCTCGTCCAAAATCTTCATTTCTTGCCAAAAATAATAAACTATCCGGGTAATAGCCTTTTAAAGCAGCATAACTTTTTGCATCAGCAAAAATTTCAACCTTACCCTGTAATAAAGGCTCCACTAAATCAGGCAGATGATTCAAACGTTCCCGATGAATAATTAGAGTATCAAGAGCATTACAAACACTCACTCGCCGGGTTTTAGCATTATTAATAATCAGTTTACCTTTGGCCAAATCTCCATTTACATCAAAATATGTATGCACAATACCAGCCCCGGTTTCAATAACCGGAATTTTTGCATTTTCTCGCACAAAATCAATTAGCTGCTGGCTACCACGAGGAATACACACATCAACTATATCCGTTGCATTTAACAAGTCATAAACTGCTTCACGATGAGGTGGCATCAAATATACCCAATTTAAATTTAATTGATACTCTGCCAACGCTTCTTTAATCAAACTATAAAAAATTTCGTTTGAAAAATGAGCCTCTTTGCCACCTTTTAAAATACATGCATTACCAGATCTGAAGCATAAGCTAAAAACATCAATTGTTACGTTGGGTCTTGATTCATAAATTGCTGCTACTACACCTAGGGGAACCTTCTGTTTTTTTAACTCAAGGTTATTAGGTAAAACTTTACTCTCCAAAACCTCATATGCTTCAAATGGCAGCTTGGCTACTTTAACTACATCTGATGCAATAGCTAATATTCTCTCCTGGTTTAGTTCCAGGCGATCATATTTAGGATCTTCTTTATTCATAAGATTTAGATCTTTTTTATTCTCATCAATAATTAGTTGATATTTTTGACTAATTAGCTCAGATAATTTGATTAAAGTTTTATACCGTATGCCCTCACTAATGATATCATAAGATGCAGATTTTGTTGCCGTAAATTTTTGGGAAATTTCGTTTTTCATTCTAACTAGCCCTAGTTTGCTTTATTAGTTCATAACGTGGGTACACACTAAAACTATAATCAAACTTTGCAGCTTTAAACCGATGGGCCCCGGCAAGCGCAATCATAGCTCCATTATCAGTACATAAATCTAATGGTGGATAGAAAACAGTAGCGTTTGGTATTTTATTCATTTTTTTACGTAATTTTAAATTAGCACTTACCCCACCTGAAACAACCACAGTATTAATACCGGTTTGACTTACAGCATCAGCTACTTTTTTAACTAGTACATCTGTGATTGACTCTTCAATGGAAGCTGCCAGATTTTGTTTTATGGGCAGAGTCATTTCTTCTTGCTCTGTTATTTTATTAACCAACGTCAAAACTGCTGTTTTTAATCCGGAAAAACTAAAATTAAGATCGTGGCTATGTAGCATTGGCCTTGGCAAGTTATAAATATCCTGTCCATGGACAGCCAACTCTGCCAGATATTTCCCGCCGGGATAAGGAAGCCCTAAAAGCTTGGCAGTTTTATCAAAAGCCTCCCCAGCTGCATCATCAAGGGTATCACCTAATAATGTGTATTTACCAATTGCCTCAACTGCAATAATCTGTGTATGCCCACCTGAAACTAATAATGCAATAAAAGGTAGCCCTGGTTTAGTTTCACACAAAAACGGAGATAATAAATGACCTTCCAGATGATGAATCGGAATAACTGGCTTATTTAGGCTAAAAGCCAGAGCGTTGGCTACAGATGCACCTACTAATAACGCACCGTTTAACCCAGGGCCTGCAGTATAAGCAATAGCATCAATCATACCCAGATCCAAATTGGCGTCAACTAAACATTGTTTTATCAGCGGGATAATGCGTTTTGTATGATCACGTGAGGCAAGCTCCGGCACAACACCGCCATACTGCGCGTGCAAGGAGATCTGTGAATATAATGTATGTGCGATAAGCCCAGTGGCCAAATCGTATAGTGCAATTCCTGTTTCATCGCAGGAAGTTTCAATACCTAAAATCAGAGCCATATCATGTTCCGCAAAAGCAAATTATCCTAAAAAGAACCTTTAATTTATAAGAGTTTGAACAGGCTCTACCAGTTAACAACTCTTTTTAAGATTACATGCCGCAGTCACAATTGCAAGTTGCCGGGAACATGACTATACATCTGTGGTTTATCATTTAGTATTATTATTTGGTTAGTATACCATTAATAATCAGTTTGCCTTCTTGCAAAACTAAATTACTTGTCAAAATTCCATTGTTAACTTTTAGATAGCCTTTTTTTGCCCAAGTATTAACCTGATTATCTAATAAAATATTTACAACACGGGTCAATGCCTCTGAGCTCTGGCTATCAAGTTCTGCATTACCCGCACTTAATAAATATTTCATCTGCAGTACAAATAAATATGATACAACCGGTTTTGGTAAACTAAAATTAAGATTTACCAATAATTTGTTCATGAATTTGTCCTGATCATTAATATCATCCAGCTCAAACTGTTTTGTGGTTGCCTGCCCTGAAACATTAATTAGCCCATCCGGCGTCTTTAATTCAAACCGGGATAGTTTAATTACCGGGGCATCAACCAATATAGGCGCAAAATCCGTTTTCAGCAATTTAATAAATTTATTTTTTCTCGCTGTTTCTTCCATATTGGTCGAGCTTGCAGAAAATCTTTCAATCTCCTCAGCTAATTTGCTAAAGGCTACCGAATTTATATGATTTACTTCCAGATTCAAAGTTAGCGGACCATATGTACGATCATTGGTTACCAAAGAATCAAAACCTACATCTGCTTTTGCATCAAAAAAATTACTTGAATCATTGCTAATAGTAGCATACGAAATATTATTAAAAGTAAAGCTACTTGGATTTAATGCATCAATTCCATTTAAAAACTCTGCCGAATTAATTCCGGTTGCCATCTTTAATACATCACCTAGCTTAAAGCCAAGTGTTATTTTATCTTTCCATTCAATCAAAGCCTTACCCACATTCAATTTGGTAGTACCAACTTTTATTTTATTTGTACTATATTGTGAATCTGAAGTATAGTTTACATTATGTAATAATATTTGACCCTTAGTAGGAGCCAATAACTGCAAATTTGGAATAGAAAGGTTATTGCTAAATTTAGTGAAATCTTTATTGTAGTCCTGGTTCGCTACCATGCCCCCCCATACTACCTTAACCCCTGAAACAGCTTCTTCGTAGTCAAACTTAGGCGAATACGCAGTAATTTTCCCAGACCTGTTTAGATAAGTGACGTCTGTTATCTCAAGAGGAGTTGTCTCATTAAAGAATTTCTTTAGTATTTTCTTTACGCTGTCTGAATATTCAATATTTGTCCTAGAATAAGATAGAATTGGTAAAAAATTACCATGAAACACTCCGGAAAATAAGCCGTGTTCTATATGTGTGGTATATTTAAGCACATACGTATGATCGGGTAATATAGCCCCGGATTCATTGCTTGGCAGTACCTTGAGTATATTGGTTAACGTCTCGTTATTAACAGTTAATTCAACATGCATATCGGATGTGAAAAAACCCCGGTGATAATTATGCTTAAGCACTTTTATTATTGGAGAATCGCCAAAAAAATAATTAAATTGCTGCTCTTTTTGCTTCTGTATCATAAAGCCAAAGGCATAAGCTGAAATTAATTGTAATACAACTAAAATTGCAATAACAGCCAGAATAATATTTAGTTTGATCCACATTATTTTTTTTAACATAATTTTTATTTATCCATCCATTATTGTATAATAAATACTTCGAGTACGTATCTTATCGGCATAATTATACCATTATAAGATACAAATTTTCTGTAATTTAATTAAACAGGAGTAGTACATGAGCAATTGCTTATTTTGTAAGATCATTGCCCGGGAAATTCCAGCTTCAATTATTTATGAAGATGAGGATATTATAGCATTTAACGATATTCATCCCAAGGCTTCTATTCATTTTTTAGTCGTGCCTAAATTACATATTGCATCAATGCTTGATTTAACCGTCATGCATAGCGAACTAATTGCAAAATTAATATTGAAAGCCGGGCAACTGGCAATAAATAATGGTCTGGGCGGTGGGTATAAAACCCATATAAATACCGGGAAAAATGGTGGTCAGGAAATAGATCATTTACATATACATATTTATGGGAATAAGGATTAGTATGGGTAGCTTTAGTATTTGGCATTGGCTTTTAGTCCTTGCCGTTGTAGTTTTAATTTTTGGTACAAAAAAATTAAAAAATATGGGAACTGATGTGGGCGAAGCGGTAAAAAACTTCAAAAATGCCATATCAGAAGATAATAAAGACAGCAGTTTTAAAGAGAAAGAAACAACCTGATGGGTATCCCCGATTTCGCGAGGATGACATAGCTATGTTTGGTATTAGCTTTAGTGAAATTTTCCTAATTTGCATCATCGCGCTAATCGTTCTTGGCCCAAAACAATTGCCACAAATAGCCTCGCGTCTTGGCCTGATGATATACAGTATTACAAATTACCTAACCTGCCTTAAACACGAAATTTATCATAATAGTGGCGTCGGTGAATTAATTAGCACTAAATCTGAATTGATTAAAACATATTCCAAAGCCAGAAGCGCGATTGGAGCTAAGAATACTGCCGTACATGATGAAATAACCGAACACCCGGTTTCAAAAAATAATCCGCAAACCCTATATCAACCAGAGCTTGATTTTGATGCTCAGCCAGAGCTATTTGATAGAGTAACCCTGCTCAACCTGAAAGAGCAAAGCTAATGAATGAAACGTTGGTAATCCAACTAATCGAATTACGTAAGCGCCTGATTTTTATTTTTATCGGTTTCATTATTGTATTTGCAATTCTATTTAATTTTAAAAATAATATGTTTGACCAGATAGCAAAACCATTACTTGAATATTTGCCCAAAGGCACAAAATTAATTGCAACTGATGTTATGGCCCCGTTTTTTGTACCATTAAAAATTACGGCTATTGCTGCCTTAGTCTTATCTCTACCAAACACTATATTTCAAATATGGCAATATGTTGCGCCGGGGCTTTATAAACATGAGCGTATATTGTTACTTTTTATAATCTTATTTTCCATAATTTTATTTATTACTGGTATATTGTTTTGCTACTTTCTGGTATTACCATTATTATTTAATTTTATCAGCCATATAAAAGCAAGTAATATCGAGATGTTTACTGATATCAATAAATATCTGGATCTGGTTTTAACCTTGTCTACCGTTTTTGGCATTAGTTTCCAAATGCCAATAGTAATTTTTTGTCTTATTTATTTTAATTTGGCCCAAATTGAAACTATTATAAAACTTCGCCCTTACGTTTTTGTTGGCTGCTTTATCCTGGCCGCAATTGTTACGCCCCCGGATATATTCTCGCAAAGTATACTTGCTATATCGCTTTATATCCTGTACGAATTTGGTATAATAGCTACAAAGATATTAGGTAAAGCGGCTACTCATGCGTAAATTTTGTTTGCTATTATTTATTGGCAGCGCTTACGCTGCCCCTATCTCATTGGAAGTTAACCAGCCAGTAAATCGCATACTTTTGCTTAGTTTTTTAGTCATCGCAGCGCTTTTTTCACTTATAGCACATAAATACCGTCAAAGCACTGTTTTAAGCCAGCTCATAATTGGCGCATTAATTGGGATATTAGCCCACTTTCATATAGCATTTTTTGCAGAAATAATTAATAATGAAGGACTTAGGCTGATTGCACAACTAGGCAGCATTTTTTTATTGTTTGAAATTGGGCTGGAGTCAGATTTTCGCGAAATCAGGCATGCCAGCAAGTATGGAATGCAAGTTGCTTTTATAGGCGCAATAATACCCTTTTGCCTAGGTTATTTCTTGATTACACCATATATTATAGGGTCTGAGTCCCATAATCTGGCTTTATTTATAGGTGGAATCCTGGCAGTAACCTCTACTTCAATTTCAGTTAGTATCTTTAAAGAGCTTGGCGTTATCCGTCAAATGCCATGCCAGATTGTATTAACTGCATCTGTAATTGACGATATAATTGGTCTTATCCTACTATCAGTTATTGCTGCAACAGTTAGTATCAGTAACATAGATGGTCATTTGTTACTTTTAATAGCTGCTAAAGTTATATCTTTTTTTATAGTCTGCTATATATTTGCCAAATTTATTCTACCCAAAATGCTAATTTCCCAACTATCAAAACTCGGGACTGGTGAAAATACAGTAACTTTATTTATCGTTGCCGTATGTTTTGTCATGTCATGGTTTGCTGAAACTATTGGATTGGCCGGAATAGTTGGTGCTTTTTTTGCTGGACTTATTCTCAAAGCTGATAGTTTTCATAATAATAAACTATTGCCCAAACCAGAACTTACTGAATACAATAAACCGTTAATTGATTTAATCTTGCCGCTGGGGCGGATCCTAACCCCAATGTTCTTTATTTATGCAGGTATGCAGGTAGATCTGGTAAATGTATTTAAATTAAAAACCATTGTAATTGCAATATTAATTAGTATTATTGCCATTATTGGCAAACTCTTATGCTCTATCACCTTACCTAAAAGAGTAAATCGTTTAATAGTTGGTTTTGGCATGGTTCCGCGCGGGGAAATCGGAATTATCTTTGCAATTACCGGGCTTAATATTAGGATAATTGATAATGACTTATTCACTACCTTGCTTTTAGTTATTGTCCTTACTTCAATTGTAACACCAATTGCATTAAATAACTTAATCCGCAAGCAAAATTAAATAATAAAACATCTTAGGGGAATTAACTATGGTTAATAAAAAAATAAATCTTGTTGTGCTATCATTAATTGGAATACTTGCATCTTCTACTATTTATGCAGAGACAAAAACTGTCACTGCAACCGGCAGAGGCGAAGTACTCATCCCTCAAACTATTGCCATAATGAAATTATCAGTCAGTGAAGATGGCAAAACTGCAAATGAAGCGCAGAATAAAATCAGGCTCAAATCAGCCAAATTGTTAGATATGCTAAAAACTAAAAAAACACTAAATCTTGAAACAATGGCTGTTAATCTAAATCCAACCATGTCTTATACTGATAATAAACCAAAAATTATTGGATATAACGCAACATATACAGTAGAAGTTAGGGTTCTAATCCAAAATGCGGGTGATATTATTGATGATGCTGTAAATTCTGGTGCGAGTATAGTTGATGAACCCAAGCTAACGGCAAGTAATTCTGAAATAGCTGCTGCAGAAAAAGAAGCTATAAAGCTGGCAACCATTGATGCCAAAAGCCGTGCTGAAGCATCATTATCAGCTCTTGGGTTTAAGGCTACTGCTGTTAATCAAATCACTATATCAAATATTAATAACCAGCCGCAACCATTTGGCCCTACCCTAATGAGAGGGGTGAATAATTCGGCCAATACACAACCATCTACACAAATTATTGCTGGTAAAACAGATATTGTTGCGGAAGTAAATTTGAGTATGACTTATTGATGTAAAACTTTATTTTATAGTTTATACCATTTGCATAAAAGAAATCTTTGATATAATAATGTCATTAATAAATTTAAGGACCAAGATACCTATGCCACAACGAATTTTACTTAAATTATCCGGTGAAGCACTAAGAGGAGAAAACAGTAATGCATTGTTTGATAAAGACACCCTTGATGCAATTATGTTGCAAATTAAACAACTTCTTGATTTGAAAGTAAAATTAGGAATTGTAATTGGTGGCGGCAATATCTTTCGCGGGGTCAGGGCTGAAGAATTTGGCCTGCAACTGGCTAATGCCCATTATCTGGGGTTAATGGCAACTATTATGAATGGTATCGCCTTAAAAGATTTTTTAAATGCGCATAATATTCGCTCAAAAGTCTATTCAGCAATACCCGTTGGTAATATTGTTAAAGGATATAACCGCAATGAAATGCTCGACGAACTGGAAGATGATAATGTAGTTATCTTTGTTGGTGGTACCGGTAATCCATTTTTTACAACAGATAGTGGTGCTGCATTACGTGCAATTGAAATGAATGCTGATATCTTGGTAAAAGCAACCAAAGTTGATGGTGTATACGATTGTGATCCATGCAAAAACCCTAATGCCAAAAAGTATAATAAAATAACTTTTGATGAAGCGATAAAACAAAACCTGCAGGTAATGGATATGTCGGCATTTGACTTATGTCGTAGCCATAATGTAAATATCGTAGTTTGCAATATTTTTAATGAAAATAGCCTTAGAGATACGGCAAACGGAAAAACCCAAGGAACATTGATACATAAATAATGAATAAAGATAAAATATTAATCCTGGATTTTGGGTCACAAGTTACTCAATTAATTGCCAGAAGAATCAGGGAACTTAATGTATATTGTGAAATACATCCGTATACTGTTAGCAATAAGTTTATTGAAGAGTTTAACCCAGGCGGAATAATTTTATCCGGTGGCCCAAATTCAGTTTATGAAACTGATACCCCCGCTGCACCAGATGCTATATTTAACTTAGGTGTGCCGGTACTAGGTATTTGCTATGGTATGCAAACTATGGCAAACCAGCTAGGCGGACTGGTTGAAGCCTCTGGCAAACGTGAATTTGGCCATGCACAAATATATGACATACAAACCAAACTATTTGAAAATATAATTGATGGCACAACTGATAATAAGCCGTATATGCAGGTATGGATGAGCCATGGGGATAAAGTAATTAAATTACCTGCCGGGTTTAGTGCAATAGGAGGCAATGAATCATGCCCTGTTGCTGCCATGGCAGATATTACACGCAACTTTTACGGGGTACAGTTCCATCCGGAAGTAACCCATACTGCCCAGGGGTTACAGCTAATTAAAAACTTTGTGTTAAATATCTGTAATTGCCACTCAACCTGGACTATGCCTAATTATGCAGATGAGGCCATAGATAAAATTAAAACAACAGTTGGCTCAGACACGGTAATCCTAGCCCTGTCTGGCGGAGTCGATAGTTCTGTTGCCGCAGTACTTATTGATAGAGCTATTGGCAAGCAATTAGTATGTATTTTTGTTGACAATGGGTTACTACGCTTAAATGAAGCAGATCAGGTTATGCAAACCTATCAGCAAAATATGGGCCTTAACCTGATTAAAATTGATGCTAAAGTTGAATTTTACCGGGAATTAGCCGGTATTACCGACCCGGAACAAAAAAGAAAAATTATCGGTCGTTTATTTATTGAAATCTTTCAACGTGAAGCAGCTAAAATTACAAATGCTAAATTTCTGGCACAGGGTACTATATACCCGGATGTAATAGAATCAGCCGGCGGTGCTACAGCACATACTATTAAATCACACCATAATGTGGGGGGTCTGCCTGAATCACTTCATTTAAAACTACTAGAACCTTTACGCGAACTTTTTAAAGATGAAGTACGTGAATTGGGCATTACATTAGGCTTACCTCATTCAATGGTATATCGTCACCCCTTCCCTGGCCCAGGCCTAGGCGTACGTATTTTAGGTGATGTGAAAGCAGAGTATGTAGAACTATTACAAAAAGCGGATAATATATTTATTGAAGAACTGCAAAATAGCAGTTATTATTCTAAAGTATCTCAGGCTTTTGCTGTGTTCTTACCTGTTAAAAGCGTAGGTGTTATGGGAGATGGACGTACTTATGACTATGTGGTAGCCCTGCGTGCAGTTGAAACAACAGATTTTATGACCGCTAATGTAGCAAACCTGCCTTTTGAATTAATCACCAAAGTCGCCAATCGCATTATCAATGAAGTAAAAGGAATTAACCGGGTAGTTTATGATATCTCAGGAAAACCACCGGCAACTATTGAGTGGGAATAACTAATAAGGCATAAAGATGCAAAATTCATTAAATCGTATGACTGTAGAGCATATTCACTATTTGTTAAAACAAAGTGAAGGTATCTCACTAGAGTTTAAAGAATGCAAAACAGCTCTTAATCGTAATGTTTATGAAACAATTTGTGCATTTCTTAATCGTGCCGGCGGTGAAATCTTATTAGGAGTAAAGGATAACGGTATAGTAACCGGTGTTGATACAGATAAAATAGAACAAATAAAAAAAGATTTTGCAACTACCATTAATAATCCGGAAAAAATTAACCCAACATATTATCTTGATATACAAAAATTCAAAATTGAAGATAAATATATTTTGTATATTTATGTGCCAGCTAGTTTGGAGGTGCATCGATGTAATAACCGAATTTTTGACCGGAACAATGATTCTGATATTGACATTACAAATAATAATTTTTTAGTTAGTAACCTTTATAATCGCAAACAAAAAGAATCTACAGAAAATACCATATACCCCCATGTCACAATTCATGATTTTAATAGTGCTGTTATTGAAAATGCCAGAATTTTAGCAGTTCATCATCGTAAAGATCATCCATGGAACAATATGACTGATGCCGAGCTACTTAAAAGCTCTGGTTTCTATAAAACTGACCTAAATACCGGACAAGAAGGCTATACCTTAGGTGGTATACTATTATGTGGAAATGATGATGTAATCTTATCAGCTCTACCCTATTATAAAACTGATGCAATTCTTAGGCGTATCAACCTTGATCGTTATGATGACAGAGATATTGTTCAGACTAATTTACTGGATAGCTACAAAAGATTGATGGCATTCATTGCAAAATGGCTGCCTGATCCATTTTATTTAAATGAAAAACAACAGCGTATAAGTTTGCGTGATCAGGTATTTAGGGAGGCAATTTCTAATAGCTTAATACATAGAGAATATTTAAACGCTTACCCAGCAAAACTTATTATTGAGCAAAACCAAGTAATTATTGAGAATGCAAATAAAGCTCATACCCATGGGGTGATAAACCCATCTAATTTTTCACCATTTCCTAAAAACCCTTTAATTGCCAAATTTTTTCGTGAAATTGGATGGGCTGATGAATTAGGTTCAGGGGTACGGAATATGTTCAAATATACAAAAGAATATTCGGCTGGTAGTGATCCACAATTAATTGAAGATGATGTATTTACCACCATCATTCCCCTTGATGAGAGACTAAGTGTTGGCATCACCCCCCAAGCTACCCCCCAAGCTACCCCCCAAGCTACCCCCCAAGCTACCCCCCAAGCTACCCCCCAAGCTACCCCCCAAGTCCTTACTGAGCTTTTAGAGTTTTGTATAATCCCCAAAACCAGGATCGAAATGCAAGAATTTATGGGAATCTCAGATAGAAAATATTTTAGGGAAAGTATCCTAAGACCATTAATTCAACAAAGCAAACTTCATTTAACTATTCCAGATAAGCCAACAAGTTCTAAACAGAAATACTATAGTATTAACATAACATAGCCCACTGACTAATTTAGTATGTTAAAAAACAGCGTAGCTTATTGAGCAGGAATAGCTACCGCTACGCTTCCGGAAATTCCGTATTGCCAGTTATAATTTTAAGTGTATAATTGAAACATCAGGTTAGTTCATGATTATATGAAAATACCTTACAATTAATTATCATCTTAGGAGATAGCAAATGAAAAGCTTTAAGTTAGCAAGCTTTATAGGTGGTATATTTTTATTACTATGTATTGGTAGTGCTGTGGCTGAACCAAAATTTTTGCAAACCGGAGCTTGCTTCAAGCCAGGAACTGAAAAGGTAATATTTTCATGGGTACTTGATGATACTAAAAAACTATTGACATCAAATAGCGAAACGCCTAATCTTAATGATTTAAGTAAATTTAAAGTAACAGCGACAAAAAAATTCGACAAATCTAATAAAAAACTAACATCTACACGATATAACGACCCTATTGACGGTGCCGAAGGTCCGTGGTTTTTTGATATTGACATTAACACGTTAGAAAAAACTGAACAAGATTGGCGTATGATGAATCAAAAGACCAAAAAAGAAGAAACTGTAGTTTGCCATGTAAATAATTTCCTCGATGCCCCAACTGCCCTGGTAGGTACACCGCAGCAATTAGAAAATATGTCCATCACCTGGTTCTTGCCCATTACTGATGCAGGTAAATCGCTACCTCCTATGTGGATCGCCTATAGTAATGATACACAAATTGAAGAAAACGATATACCACGCGCCTCAGATAATTTTAGAAAGAATATAAAAACATTTTTTGGTGGAGAAGCCAAATTAATAATAATTACAAAACTTATAAGTGGGAGCAAAATACCAACTGAAATATTAGGTGAGAACGACTATGGAAAATGGAGCTTTATTCGTCAAATGTCTGAGGAGAAAAGGTGGTTTTGGATAATTAGTGGGACGTTTCTAAACCCTAACACAGGAAAGCCAGATGTACTCAAGGACGTGCCGGCACAATCCAGATCTAATGATTTTCACTTCAAGTTCCATAAAGCTTTTAATCAAAAAAAACTTTATCCACTACTTACTGAAATAGGAGACTGTGGTTATAGCAAAGATACCCTGGATGAGAAACCAGATCCTTATTTTGTCCTTCATTGGGAACGTTATGCAGATAATAAAATATTATGGTCCATTAAAGGTGATACAGTAGAAAAGATTTCTGAAAAAGTCGAAGGAAATAAATTAACAGCAATGACACTTGCTATTAGAAAAAATAATAAAACTATATCCACATGGAAGTTGGGCTTATTAGAAGAACTGCCTTATAAAGTCCAAAAATGGTCCTTATCCCGTCATAATGAAGGTGCCGAAACTTTACCTGACAATGAAACGCTATTTTGTAACATAATAGATTACCGTCCTAAATATCCTAATTTTTTTACCGAGGCATATACTGATAAAAGTACGGATACTAAAACCGACTAATAAATTGTTTAAAAGGGAATCAAAATGAAAAACTTAATAAAAAGTAAAACTTGCAAATTAACTAGCTATTTAGCGATTATATTAGGATTACTCTATGTAGGCAATGCACAATCTGATACACTACAGACAGGGGAATGTTTTTATCAGTCAGACAGCCCTAAGTCCAGATTTGTTGCTGATAAAACGTTAATTCTATCTTGGGAAGCCGACAACCTTGGCAATGTTTACTGGAAGCCTAATCTAACAGTGGCTACAGCTGATTATATCAAAGTAAAGTCGCATGAGTTTTCAGAATATTCACAATATATATTTAAGAAAAATGGAAATCAATTCTTGTCTGGATCAGAAATCAAGCTGGTAAATATGGTATTTAAAGGAAGCATCATGCTACGTAAGTCTCCAGTTTATTCAGATCCTGAAAAAGAAAATACGTTACAACTGAGATCTTTTCAAATTAGTGAGAATAACCAATTATGGGAATTAAACCCTATGAAAGAATCCCGTATGAGTCAGGCAGAAATGGTCTGTAAGGTAACCAATTCCGGCACTCCAAACAATTCATCCTTTACAACCCTTAATCAGATCGGAACTTGTACTCATCAAAATAGCTCCAAAGACTCCAAATTATTTGTTGGAGACGTTATTTCATGGAGAGTTTTTAAAGATGGATCAATATGGTGGAAAGCTGGTAACAATCTCGAGTATAATACAGGTAGCTGGTCACAAATAGCACCCGATAGTAATCCGGAATATGCGTTGGGAGGAAGTGGTTTAAAAACTATGAAATTTAAAGGTTACTTACCAATAGAAAAGGGTGATTTGGGTCATCCAAAACCCGATGAGCCTCATACCTGGACTGTTAAAGTCGACACTACTACTAATAAAACTGCTCAGCTATCTCGGGTAAAGTATATGAAAACGTATGAATATGCTCTTGATTGTGCAATAGTTAACAACCCAGTTTTTACTATAGCACCTGTAAAACCAGATGAAAAAGAGCAACATGCAAACAATAATACTCAAGAAGAAAATAAGTGAGTACAGCTACAGGAAATGAGCTTGAAGACAAAGTCGGTAACATTGATTAGTCAGACACTTTAGAAAAAAATTGTAACAACTAGATCATGAACGGAAAATCCAGGTAAGAATAGCTTGGTTATGGTAGAATACTCCTTTATTTATTATTTTGTATTGAGTATGCATGAAGAGTTTCTACCTCAAACTTCTATTGCTACTGCTAGGTATGGCAGTAGCTGGCGGGTTAATTCTGTTTATAATGATCTCGGCTATCTATCCAAAACTTCCTAGTATGGATGAACTACGCAACTACCAGCCAAAGCTACCGCTTCAAGTATATTCTGCTGATAATGTATTACTTGGCCAGTTTGGTCAGGAGCGCAGGATTTTTATAAGCTATAACCAAACGCCTAAAATGCTTGTTAATGCCATATTAGCCGCTGAAGATGAAAGATTTTTCAAACATGGCGGGTTTGATGTGCTGGGTATAATGCGTGCAGCGCTTAGTAATATTACTTCCGGACACGTAAAATCGGGCGCAAGTACTATTACTATGCAAGTTGCCAAAAACTTCTTTTTAAGCTCACAAAAAACTTATTCACGTAAATTCAACGAATTACTACTTTCTTATAAAATAGAAAAATCCCTGACAAAAGAACAGGTTTTGGAACTATATATTAACCAAATCTATCTCGGGCAACGAGCCTACGGCTTTGCCGAAGCTTCATTAACTTATTTTGGCAAGCCCCTGGATAAGTTAAGTATCGCCCAATATGCAGTTTTGGCTGGATTACCTAAAGCACCTTCAGCTTACAATCCGGTAGTTAATAGAAAACGCTCAGAAGAAAGAACAATGTATGTATTGGGCCGCATGAAAGCCAATCATTCAATTAGTGAATCAGAGTATGAAAGAGCTATTCACGAAAAAATTTCAGTAGTCCGTGGCTCGCTCCATGATTCTACTGATTCAGGCGGCTATGTTGCCGAAATGGTAAGGCAAATGCTCTTTGCTAAATATGGTGATAGTATCTACACCAAAGGCTATAAAGTTTATACCACTGTTGACAGTAAGTTGCAAGAAGCAGCTTATGCCGCTCTGCGCGCCGGGCTTTTGCAATATGATGCAACAACCGGTTATAAGGGGGCGGAAGATCAGCTAAATATTAGTAATTCCAGCAGTAATGACAGCCTGACAGACCAGGTAATTTTTTCCCAGTTTGATGATTTATCTGATTTTGGTGACTTATTGGCAGCTATAGTGCTAGAAGCTGATAATAACCATGTTAAGGTTCGTATCAGGGACGGTAACGAAATAACATTTAGTGGAAAAGACCTCGATTTTATTCGTAAATATATAAACTCAGGAGGAGATAAACAAGTGGCCCGTGGCTCTGTCATACGCGTACAAAATTATAATAATAAATGGCGAATCACCCAAATGCCGGTGGTTGAAGGCGCGTTAGTCGCAATTAACCCTAATGACGGTGCCATCAGGACATTAGTTGGTGGTTTTGATTTTACCAAAAATAATTATAACCATGTAACGCAGGCTAAACGTCAACCCGGGTCGAGTTTTAAACCATTTATATACTCTGCAGCCTTGGAAAATGGCTTAGCTGCTAATACCATAATTAATGACAGCCCGGTATGTTACCCGGATAATGGCAACCAATGGTGCCCAAGAAATGATGATGATGACTTTTTAGGTCCCATATCACTTCGACAGGCTATGACATTATCCCGCAATGTGGCTACCGTTAAAATATTAAATAAAATTACGCCTCAAACAGCTATTGATTATGTAAGCAAATTTGGTTTTGATAAAGCGCAATTTCAACCATACCTGACTATGGCTCTAGGAGTTATTGAACTTACACCACTACAAATGGCAACAGGATATGCAGTATTTGCCAATGGCGGATATCTGGTACAGCCATATTTTATACAAAAGATAACCGATAATAACGGCAATGTGCTTGCCCAAACCCAGAATATAGATATTCATAAATCTCCTTCAGTAATTGATCCGCGTAATGCTTATATCATGAATAGTATAATGCAGGATGTTGCACGCTATGGCACAGGACATAAAGCTTATGCCGAACTAAAGCGTGATGATATTGCCGGTAAAACCGGTACTACAACCGATGCAAAAGATGTATGGTTTGATGGTTATACCCCAAATCTGGTAACGATTACCTGGGTTGGCTATGATCAGCCAAAATCATTGGGTGCACATCAATATGGCGCTACCCTGGCTCTACCGATCTGGATTAACTTTATGCGCCAGGCGCTAAATAATACTCCGCAAAGCAGCCACAACATGCCAGATGGTATAACCGTTATCCCCCACTCTACCTGGAAAAATAATGATGAATATGTCTATGCCAATACAAGCCCGCTTACTAACTTGGATGATGGGTCTAATAGTAGCGTACCTGATGCCAGCGAATCTCCGGAAGAGGCTAAAAGTAGCGATGCGCCTGATAAGCCATCACCCGAGGCGATACTAAATGATGCGAAAGCTGCGCCTGCGGCTAAAGTTCCGGCAGACAATAAAGGCAGTAAAAGCAAGCCGGAAACTGTTGATGATTTGATTAATAACATACAGGACTAAAGTAATTAAATTAACAATTTAGACTCGAAGTATTTGGATCCTTGGCGAGGAATAACATAATAAATTGCGACGCAGTGTAGATACACTACATAAGGAGTAATTTATAAGTAATGACAAAGTCCAGGATTCAAAGATAATGAGTATAAGGAGAATATTATGAAATACTACCCCCACCCGATACTAGCCAAAGAAGGCTGGCCATTTATAGCAATTAGCGTAGTGGTAACATTGCTAATCTTTTATCTAGGCAATTTTTGGATTGCCCTGCCCTTTATCCTAGTTTCAATATTTATAATCCAATTCTTCCGTGACCCAAAACGCGAAATTCCTGAAGAGCCAGGTGCTATACTATCCCCGGCAGATGGCAAGGTGATTTGCGTAGAGCAAAGCATGGATATTTACCAAAATAAGGAAGCGTTAAAAGTTAGCATATTTATGAATGTATTTAATGTACATTCAAATCGCTCACCTGTGGATGGTGAGGTTATAAGCCTGCAATATTACCCGGGTAAATTTGTTAATGCCGATTTTGATAAAGCCTCAACTGAGAATGAGCGTAATGCGATGATAATGAAAACCGCAACTAATCATAAAATAACAGTAGTACAGGTTGCCGGCTTGATTGCCAGACGAATTCTGTGCTATACTCAGGTAGGTAATTTATTAGCCCGCGGCGAACGTTACGGATTTATACGTTTTGGATCCAGGGTAGATCTGTATTTACCACTAGATACTAAAGTATTAGTTACAATTGGACAAAATGTAAAAGCCACAGAGACTATTATAGCTAAATTGGATAATGAATAAATGAAACCAATCAATAACTCAGGTAAAATGTCCCCTATATACTTGTTACCAAACTTACTGACATTAGGCGCAATGTTTGGTGGGTTTTATGCCATTGTTCAATCAATATATGGTGATTTCATTTCCTGTGGTATTGCAATTTTTATAGCCATGATCTTAGATAGTATGGATGGCCGGGTTGCACGCCTGACACATACAGCTTCCCCATTTGGGGCTGAATTAGATAGCCTGTCGGATATGGTTAGCTTTGGTGTAGCACCTGCTATTATTGCCTTTAACTGGCATTTACATGAGATGGGTAAAATTGGCTGGTTAGTTACTTTTATATTCTGTGCCTGTGGAAGCCTACGGTTAGCCAGATTTAATACTTTAATTGGCCTGGTTGATAAGCGCTACTTTGTTGGATTACCTATCCCCTCAGCCGCAGCTTTGGTGGTAGGCTATATTTATATGTGCGATAAATTTGGCTTTGATACCAAATTAAGCCATATTATAGGTATTGCTGTAATTTTATTTGCCGCTTTTTCTATGGTTTGCAACGTACCTTTTTACAGTTTTAAGGAATTTAATTTTTATCATAAGGCTAAATTCAGGATATTAATAGCATCCTTAATGGTACTGGTTTTACTATTCCTCTATCCTGACACTGTAATATACAGCTTTTTTGTTGCATATGCTATAATTAGCTATATACTCTATATTATCAATTTAAAAAAAGCATCAGCAATAGCTGATACTCTAGAAAATAGTGACCAAGAGTTTTAAGGTAACCCACTTTAAAAATTAACCAAGTAGTTTGGCAGTGTAATATTGAGATACAATTATTTAATATTTTTAAGGATAAAAACCATGTTAGTATTTAAACAAAAATTTCACTTGCTCTTATTTATAGTCTTGTCTTTTTGCGTAAGTATGCGAGCTTTTTCAGATCCAGAAGCATATGTATTTACGGTCAGTGGTGAAGAAATATCGTACAAAAATCATGTCAAGGTCTCTGAAACCAAACCATTTATGTCAATTATAATGGGCCCAGATGGGAAGATGAAAGTAAAATGGGAAGAGCTTGCTTACGGCAAATCAGGTACAGCTTCAGCAATAAAAGCCGTAAATATTGTAAAATATCGTGCACTAAAAGCTGCTGCTTTCACCGGAAGCAATATCTATTATAATTCCATAATTGGCTTTGTAGGATATAACTATGATTCAAAAGCTGAAAAAGATAAAGCTTTAACGTGGTGGAAGCTTTATTTTAATGGAAGATATTGGCAATATAGTGAAGTAAAGAATATAAAAGACCTTTCGGACCAAAAACTATGGACTTATCATGTAGGCGAATTATCACTCAGTACTAATGGAGAAATATTTCAGAGCCCACAGAGGCCCGGATATAGTCTAAGTGAGGAAATGCTAGATACAATGGAGAGACATTCATTTAACCCTACAACAAACCCTGGTGGTTATCTAGTCAAGCATATTGGTTTTCCGCTTACGGAGAAGACGCTTTTAAAGGAATTTGATTATCCGGAACTTTCTGGTTATCATGAGAATACTGATAGTAGGGCTGCCAGTATTACTAATGGTGATGAGAAAAAATAAACACTACTTAAACAATATACGGGCTTTGCCCAGATTTTAACACTAAAAATGCCCCCTATAAAATGCGCGCGGGGGTATTTTATATTAGCATTTATAAAGTCGGGGCATCAGCGATCGCTAATACCCCGAATTTCTTTAGATATAAAAGCCTCGGCGGCTCTAGGCAAATGCTTGGTCTAGAATTTGTTTTAGCTGTGCATTATGCATTACTGTAGAGCCACATGCAGGAGCAGCAGCAGATGGCCGGCTTACAACCTTAAATTGTTGTTGCAGCCTGCCACTAAGTGCATTTTGTAGGCAGTCACGAAGCTGATGCCAAGCGCCTTGATTGAATGGCTCTTCCTGTACCCAAACAAACTCTTTTGCCCGCACATATTTAGCTAATTCAGCGTTAAAAATTTCTGCAGGAAACGGATATAATTGCTCAACCCGGATTATTGCTACCTTATCATCTTTACGTGCCGTACGCTCATTTAGTAAATCATAGTATACCTGACCGGAACATACCAAGACCTTCTCTGCTGTCTTATAACCAGATCCAAGATCCGCAATTACTGTTTTAAATCCGCCATTAGTTAACTCATTTATATCACTCATTGCATCCTTATAGCGTAACAGACGTTTTGACATAAATATTACTAGTGGTTTAATCCAGTTTGTCCTGGCTTTTAAACGGATTAAATGGAACATTTGAGCCGCAGTTGTTGGTATTACCACCTGCATATTATTTTCTGCACATAATTGTAAAAAGCGTTCTAACCTGGCCGAAGAATGCTCAGGACCTTGCCCGTCAAAGCCATGCGGCAACATAAGCGCTAAATTACTTAAGGTGCCCCATTTTACTTCAGCTGAAGCTATAAACTGATCTATTATTACTTGTGCCCCATTGGCAAAATCACCGAACTGGGCTTCCCACATAACAAAATCACGTAAATTGGTAATGCTATAACCATATTCAAAGCCTAACACGCATTCTTCATTTAATACCGAATCGTATAAATGGAACTTGCTCTTATTTTCCAGCTGTTTTAATGGTACATAGCCACTATCTGATAAGTCATTACGGTTCATATCATGCCATACTGCCTGGCGGTGAGAAAACGTACCACGCCCTGAATCTTCACCACTAATCCTGATACTAATACCCGATTGAAGTAAACTACCATAGGCCAATGCTTCAGCCATACCAAAATCTATTGGTTGTTTGCCATTACCCATAGCACTTCTGGTTTCAACTAACCTGGTTAAAGTCGGGTGCGGTTTAAACCCATCCGGGATAGCAGTAATACTAGCAGCGATTTTTGCAATTTCATCAGCAGATAAAATAGTGCTAATCTTATCATTTACTGTTGCTTTTAATACAGGAGAGACATCAAATTCGTCATATAACTTTAATGCCTGCATATTGGCAGCATCTATGTGCTCGCCTTTAGTTAAGCCAGTTCTATAGTCCTCAACTAACTTAGTCGCCGCATCTTCATTAGGCAAAACACCGCTATCAACTAACTTTTTGGCATATAGGGCCCGGGTACCCGGATGTTGCTTAACTTTACTATACATATAGGGCTGGGTCAAGGTTGGGTCATCCGCCTCATTATGCCCGTGACGCCTGAAACATACCATATCGATTAGAATATCTTTTTTAAACTTAGCCCTGTAAGCAATGGCTAAATCAATAACAAACATTACACTGTCCACATCATCAGAATTAACATGAATAATTGGTGCTTCAATCATCTTGGCAATATCGCTACAATATCTGGATGAACGGGTATCACGGATATCTGACGTGGTAAAACCAACCTGGTTGTTTACTACAATATGAACTATTCCATTAACACCATATGCCCTGGTTTGTGACATATTTAAAATACCCTGGTTTGTACCCAGACCTATCAATGCAGAATCACCATGGATCAATACACCAAGAACGCTGTCTTTATCTTCTATCTTATCCTGTCTGGCACGTACTACACCGTTGATAACGGGATTTACCACCTCAAGATGCGACGGATTATAGGCAAGCGTTGTTTTTATCCAGCCATTTTCAGTTTTATAATTGCACTTATACCCTTTATGGTATTTAACATCTCCGGAAGTCACAAAATCATAATGTGGATAATTACTATCAAATTCATCAAATATCTTTTGTGGTGCCTTACCGGCTATATTTACCAATGTATTTAACCGCCCACGATGAGCCATGCCAATATACACTTCTTTCACCCCGGCGCCGGCACCAGATTTTATCAATCTATCAAGCGCTGGAATCAAGCTTTCTCCGCCTTCCAAAGAAAATCGTTTCTGTCCTACATACTTAGTATTTAAATATCTTTCCCAACCTTCAGCTTCAGTTAATTTATCTAAAATTTTCATTTTCTCCGGATTGGACAACTTATAGTCCAAGTATTTTTCTTCTACATAGCTAGTTAACCATTCGCGTTCTGCAACCGTAGTAATATGTAAAAATTCAAACCCGCATGTCCCACAATAAATCTGGTCAAATTTATTAACCAAGTTTTTGAGAACAACTTTCTCCCCTAAGCTTAAATCTACATAAAATTCATTATTAATTTCAGACTCTAAACCATAATTGCTTAGCTCCAAAACTTCAGGCTTAACCAATTCACGGCGGGATAATGGATCTATATCTGCACAAGTAGCACCTAAATGGCGATAAAACAGCACAAGTTCAAATACTTTTGCCTGAGCCGGACTAATATTTTGAACATTTGCTGTATTACCTGCAGCGCCAGGTACTAGCATCGGTTTACTAGTTAGTATAGAAAACTTCTCTTTAATCGGTGCGTATGCTATGTCAGATTTTCCACTGCCTTGAATAGAATCAAAATAAATTCTCCATTTAGAATCTAGTGACTCGGGATTTTCTAAATATTTTTCATATAGTTCTTCAACAAAATCAGCGTTACCGCCAAATAAGTAAGAACTACCCCAACTTTGTTTCATCGAGTCCATTAAACCATCCTTTCTCGATTTGAATTTTTGTTTATAAAATTTGCCTGCGGCAGGTATAAAACATTACGCTTTTGCAGCTTTTTTACGTCTAAAGGCGTAAAGAGCACTACCAAGTAATAGCAAAATCAGGCTGGAATCATCCCCGTTTTCAATAGCGCTACAACCGCCACCTCCACCGCCGCCACCGCTGCTACCGCTACTACTACCACCTGGCGAAACTAAAGGCGCTGGGGCAGGTACGGTAGGAACTGAATTACTCAAAACATAATCTACTGCAGCTGCTGCATTTAAGGTACCGGTTCCGGCACAACCAAAACTACTGCAGTTGTTATATGCCCTGGCTGTTTGCTGTAAAATTGTTTTAATTCCATATAAGGTGTAGTTCTCACCGCGAGCTCTTAATACACCTAATATATCGGCAACTGCTGCACTGACATGTGGAGTTGCCATAGAAGTGCCTTGGTAAAAAGCAAAACTAGAAGAACCGCTACTTTTGTAAGCTTGCGGAGAAGACCAAACTGTAGAATAAATTTTACTAGGACAAACTGTTTGGCCATTAGTGTCAATATAACATGCCATAACTCTGCTATCGCCTCCTGATGCAGCTAATGTAGTTGCGCCATAATTACTGTAGGACGCCAAAATATTGGTCGGCCCTTTTGCCGCTACAGAAATTACTCCATCACAACTGGCAGGGTTAAAATTATTAATATTATCCTTATTATTACCAGCTGCAACTACAATAATTGCGCCATTTGTCATATTATTAATTCTATCAATTGCATCTTGCTCCGTGTGAGTGCACGGTCCATTTCCCCCAAGACTTAAATTAATAACTTGCACCGGGTTTGGATTAGCAGGTACAGGCACACCGTGCGATGAAACCGGTAGCCCCACTGCCCATAACATAGCGTTGGTAATATCTGATATATATCCGCCACATTTACCCAAGGCACGTATTGGTACTATGCGATCATCATAGGCACCACCAGCAATACCAAACGAATTCGTCTCAGAATACCCATCTGCAGATATAATGCCGGTAACATGAGTGCCATGCCAGCTTGAGGTTGGGCTATAGCAATCATATGTAAAAAAACCATTTGAACTGGTGATATCAGATTGGCTGACATAATCACCCAGGTCTAATGCATTTGCCTGGTATGGATAATCTGATGCTGTAGCATCTGGTGTAGATGGGACACATTGCCCCGAAATGCGGCAGTCAGAAATAAATTGATAACCGTAGACATTGCTTGCGCTGCCTAATTGTTGAAGTGAATTTAGAAAATTTGCATGCGGCGTGTATCCGGTATCGATAACACCAACAGTTACACCACTGCCAACCCCAAGACCGGCATTGGCTAATGAGGTCCATGCGCCTACAAAATTATCACCAATCCACTCCGGTTGCAGTGTATACTCACCAATATTATAAAGATTCCATTGTAAACTAGCGTTTGGAGATTTTACAGTTGGTTTTAAAACCCGATCTTCTTCGATATACTCAATTTCAGGTTGCTCTTCTACTTTTTTTATAAAATTTTTAGTTTCGACAGGATTTAAATCTCTATTTATAATAATTACGTGTCCGCCGGTTGCAACTTGGTTTACTTCATAAACATTTATACCATTTGCCAATTTTGCAAGTTCTTTTTTATGTACGATAGATAACGGATTATTTATTTGCTCCATTGTCTTTTGGGCCTCAGCCCCACCCTTTGCCAATGATTTGTTTTGAGCCGGTGTTGGCTTATATTTTATTATAAATCGATCTGTTGCCACAGATAACGATGCAAGGCTATAATAAACTAGTGCAAAACAAGTTCTCTTTAACATATCTATCTCCTAACAGACTCTTCGATGTATACAATTTATGTTAATAAGCTAGTTTAAAGTATAAAATAAAACATAAGTTGTAATACACATGAAGTAGAACAGGATAGACAATTCTTTCGTAATAAATTTTAATTACACTGAAAATTATACCACAAATAAATATCGGACACAAATATACAATACTATTATTTACATTAAGGTGCAGGAGAACAAAAGCAATATTAACTAAAACTACTGTTAGAATAAGACTCTTTGTTCTGCTTAGAACCAGGTCTTGCAATAGACCACGAAAGGTAAGCTCTTCTAATACGGGGGAAACTACGAGTAATATAATAACGTTTTTAGTAAAACTATAATTTAACAACGGCAGATGTAATATGTAGAGCAGATAAAGTGTTAGCAAAGGTAAAAGTAATGCAAAAAATCCGAATATATTTTTAATATTTAACCAAACTTTTACTTTCACAAATATAACCTGTACTAACTTAGTTATATGCAATATGTTACCGGCCCGAACCGGGAATGACAGTGGGGTGGATTCCCGCTTAAGCGGGAATAACAACTAAATGAAAATACTATTGCTTATTTGCGAGAATCCAGTTTTACGTAATCACGTAATGAATATCCTGTATATAATTGTCTTGGACGGCTAATCTTCAGATCAGCCTCCCCAATCATTTCCTGCCATTGAGCAAGCCATCCAACAGTTCTAGCCAGAGCAAATACAGCAGTAAATAATTCATTGGGTATTCCTATTGCCCGCAAAATAATCCCTGAATAAAAATCCACGTTGGGATATAATTTTTTTTCTATAAAATATGGATCAGATAGCGCTACTTTTTCTAACTTCATAGATAATTTAAACAGTGGGTCATTGTGTTTGCCCAAAGCCTCTAGCACCTCGTAACAAGTTGTACGCATTATTTTTGCCCTTGGATCCATATTTTTGTAAACACGGTGGCCAAAGCCCATCAGGCGGTATTTTTTATCTTTTACACCCGCAACATAGCTCTCTACCTTAGATTCGTCGCCAATTTCAGCTAACATTTTAAGTACCGCTTCATTGGCACCGCCATGTGATGGTCCCCATAAGCATGCTACACCGGCAGCTACAGCTGAAAACGGGTGCGTTCCCGAACTACCGGCAATACGTACTGTTGAAGTAGATGCATTTTGCTCATGATCAGCATGTAATAACAAAATGCGGTCAAAAGCCTTGGAAATTACTGGATTTGCTACATATTCCTCACATGGTGTAGCAAACATCATATACAAGAAATTGGAGGCATAATCTAAACTATTTTGCGGATACATAAACGGTAAACCATTAGTATAGCGATAACACATGGCGACTATTGTTGGCATCTTTGCAATCAGTCTGTGTATTGAGATTTCACGATGCTCAGGTGATTTAAAATCAAATGCATCGGGGTAAAAAGCAGCCAATGCACCAACAATCCCGGTTAACATCGCCATCGGGTGGGCATCACGTCTAAAACCTTTGAAAACACTAACCAATTGATCATTTATCATAGTATGATACTTTATACTCTTTTCAAAAGCTTCTTTTTGCGCTTTATTTGGCAATTCGCCATGTAATAATAAATACGCACCTTCTAAGTGAGTAGATTGTTCAGCCAACTGCTCAATCGGATAGCCACGATAAAATAACTGCCCTTTATCCCCATCAATAAAAGTGATTTTTGATTCGCAAGCAGCAGTAGATAAAAAGGCCGGATCATAGCTCCACATCCCATAACCGCTACCCAGGGTACGCATATCAATCACACTTTGACCCAATACTGGCTCTAGTACTGGCATTTTGGCCACGCGCCCGTCACCAAAATCTATGGTTACTGTTTTTGTATTTTCACTCATATTATGTTTCCTTCAAATAACTGGTATTTCTAATTTGATCTATAATGCTTTGCAAATTTGCATCTGACAAACGGGCGCCACCTTGTAATAAAGAAAAAATATCATTATCATCCATTTGTAAAACTTCATTATAACAATCAAGCTCCCTATCTGATAGCTTATCAAAATTCCCGCTGGCTATAAAGCGGTCAAAATATAAATCAAGCTCGAGCATTGAGCGCCTTGAACGCCAGCGCATCTTTTGTTTCTTTATATAGTCCATCTGGCTTACACAGCCCTGGCAACCATTATTTCCTTAATCTTGCCAATTGCCCTGGTGGGATTTAAGTGTTTTGGACATACATCAGCACAATTCATAATCGTATGGCAGCGAAATAAACGGTAAGGATCGTTTAGTTCATCCAATCTTTCATTAGTAGCCTGATCACGTGTATCAGCAATAAAACGATAAGCCTGAAGTAATGCAGCAGGACCTAAAAACTTATCAGGATTCCACCAAAATGATGGACATGCTGTCGAACAACAAGCACATAAAATACACTCAATTGTACCATCTAACTGTGCCCGATCTTCTTGCGATTGTATCCGTTCGCGTTCTGGCTGTGGCCTATCATCTATAACATATGGTTTAATTGAATGGTATTGATTAAAAAACTGTGTCATGTCCACAATCAGATCACGAATTACCGGTAAGCCTGGGATAGGACGAAGTATAATATTGCGTCCCAGTGAACTAATATCAGTCAGGCAAGCTAATCCATTACGCCCATTGATATTGATTGCATCTGAACCGCAAACCCCTTCACGGCAGGACCTGCGGAAAGAAACCGAATCATCATGTAGATCTTTAATCTTCATTAACACGTTTAATAATTTGGTATCCAGTGGATCAAGTTCAACCGTATAATCCTTGTAATAAGGTTTTTTATCTACCTCGGGATTATAGCGATAGATAGAAACTTTAACATGTTTTTTACTCATAACTTAACTCCGTATTATTAATACACACGCTTAGCCGGTTTAATATACTCTACACTTAATGGTTCAGTATGTACAGCTTTATATTCAAGCCTGTTGCCTTCACTATAAAATAATGAATGCTTCATCCATTTTTCATCATTTCTCTCCGGAAAATCTTCCCGGGCATGCGCACCGCGCGATTCGGTGCGCTCGCGCGCTGCAATCATTGTAGCTACTGCAATTTCAATAGTATTGGCAAATTCCAATGCCTCTACCATTGCAGTGTTAAATACTTTTGATTTATCTGCAACAAAAATATTATTAGCACGTTTTTGTATTTCAAGAATACGGCTGACGCCCTCATCCAATTTTTTTTGGGTTCTAAATACCGAAGCATGCTGCTGCATACAAACTTGCATATCACGCCTTACATCAGCAATCTTTTCACCAGTTACGGCATCTCTTAATTTAGCAACCCTGGCTAGTGTTTTTTCTGCCGCATTTGCCGGCAATTCTTTAGCTTCATCTAGTGTTTTCACAAATTTTATAACACTATCACCGGCAGATTTACCAAATACTACCAGATCAAGCAATGAGTTAGTTCCCAGACGGTTAGCACCATGTACTGAAGTACAGGCACACTCGCCTGCTGCATAAAAGCCACTAACTACTTTTTCATTTACACCATCAAGGACTTCACCGTTATAATTAGTCGGTATACCGCCCATCATATAATGACATGTCGGTACAATTGGGATCGGTTCTTTTACCGGATCAATACCTAAAAATTGAATAGAAATCTCACGAATACCTGGCAGACGTTGCTCAATTACATCCCGGCCCAAATGATCCAGTTTAATTAGCACATGATCCTTATCTTTACCACAGCCGCGGCCTTCATTAATTTCGATTTGCATCGCCCTAGATACCACATCGCGGGATGCCAAATCTTTGGCAGTTGGTGCATAACGTTCCATAAAGCGTTCACCATTTGCATTTAAAAGATAACCACCCTCGCCGCGTACTCCTTCGGTAATTAGTATGCCAATACCAGCTAATGCAGTTGGGTGAAATTGCCAGAACTCGATATCTTCTACAGGCAGCCCGGCCCGAAGTGCCATTCCTACTCCGTCACCTGTATTGATAAAGGCATTGGTTGAATATTGATAAATCCGCCCAGCTCCACCAGTTGCAAATAGTACTGCTTTAGCATGAATAATATAAACTTCGCCAGTTTCCATTTCCATGGCGGTCACACCAACTACATCACCGGCATCATTCCTGATCAGGTCAAGCGCCATCCATTCAACTAAAAAGTGGGTATTGGCTTTAACATTACGTTGGTATAAGGCATGTAACATTGCATGTCCGGTTCTATCTGCAACTGCACAGGCTCTACGTACCGGTTTTTTACCAAAATCAGCCATATGCCCGCCAAATGGACGTTGATAAATCTTACCATTTTCTAAGCGATCAAACGGCATACCAAAATGTTCCAGTTCAACTACAGCATCAGCTGCCTTACTACACATAAATTCAATTGCATCCTGATCTCCAAGCCAATCGGCTCCTTTTACAGTATCATACATATGCCAGTGCCAGTTATCTGGCTCTACATTGCCCAAAGATGCAGAAATACCGCCTTGAGCTGCAGCAGTATGCGAACGGGTTGGAAATACTTTAGATAATACAACCGTCTTAACACCAGCTTCTGATAATTGTAGTGCTGCGCGTAAACCTGCTCCGCCGCCGCCAACAATTACTGCATCATATTTCATTACAGGTATTGTCATTGTCTATAATCCTTTTAAATCCAGAGAATTTTGATAGAGTACATCAAGCTACCTAGTAGCCATAAAATTGTAAACACATAAAATATCAGGCGTAATCCGGCACAATTTATATAATCCATCCATAAATCCCTGATTCCAACCCAGGCGTGTAATACCAAGGCAATAAAGAAAATTTGTACAAAAAATTTAACAAATATATTTTGAAATAATGCCTGCCAGGAACTAATACCCGAATTAACCTGTGTTGCAATGTATGCTATAAAAATAAAAAATACTATGGCTGAAAATAGCATAATAACTGCTGTTATTCTTTGCTGTAACCATGAACCTAACCCGTAACCAGCACCAGTTAAATTGCGTTTTACCATATTAACACCCCTAAAACTGCAGTTAAAATCAAACTCAGGGCAATTACTACCCGTGCTGTCATTTTTGCCGTTTTAATTGATGTACCTTTATCTATATCCAAAAATAAGAAACGTACTCCTGAACACATATGGTACATAAAGGCTGCAATTAATAATATATATACTACTTTCATTACCCACGAAGAACCAATACTATAAGCAGTGGTATAAAAATCCGGACTGGTTAAGGAAAGATGCAGGATAAATAAAATAAATGGTATAGATAGAAACAAAAGAAATCCGGATATCCGGTGTAAAATAGAAGCTTTGGCCGTAATAGACATCTTAAGCCCAATGGTAAACAGATTTAAAAATTTAGGTCGCATGCCGCTTTGCATAACTAAAATACTCCATGATATAAATAATTAGCGTAATTTTAGCATGAATTGTGCACTGCGTATATAATAACCTGTTCAATATCTCCTAATTTATGTAAAAATGTATAAATTTGAGTTAAAAAAGAAACCCTAGATAGCAAAATATCAAAAGCATGTGATATCACGTAGCAAAAGTATTATTCTTGTTTTCTTGCCTGCGTTTTTTTATTTACTGATTGCTGCTTAAGGTTATTGTTCATTATTTCTACCTTCGAATGAGCATCTACAGATTTACCCAGTAACTCATCATATCCTACTTGCCAATTTGGAAATTTAGGTGAAAACGGTGACGCTTTACCAGCATCAATCATATCAAGATTCTCATAAAATGCTCTCATATTTTGGTTATATTCATGTGCAAAACCCTGTACTAACTTAGTCAGGTACAGATTTACAGCCCATGTGGTATGTTCACCTACATAGAAATCGTCACGCTAAGCTTACAAGCCTTGTGATAGAATTTGATTCACTAAAATTGGCATTAATTGGATCAAGTATTGCAAATTTTAATTCAGCGTATTCCTCTTCAACATTAGCAAAACATATGGGAGTTAAAAAAACCAATATTATTATAAAAATTAAATTGATGAAATTTTTCATAATTAAGTCTCCCCTTGCGCAAAGTTGACTTTATTAAACTGCTCTAATTGTTATCTCTATAAAGTTTATTGTAAATAAATTTTAAAAGAAATAGAATACGGATTTTCAGTAGCTCTGTATATTTACAACCTAGATATGCTATAATCGCTTAACTATATTTGGAGCAATGCTAACTGAGATCCATGTCAAAGCAGAGTAAGCAGAAAAGTTAATTTTGGAGAAAATTATGAATGGTACTAAAAAATTTGTCACTTTAGGCAGTAATAACCTGCTGGTTTCCCAACTTGGTATTGGTTGTATGGGTATGTCCGAATTTTATGGTTCAACTGATGATAATGAATCAATCAGGACTATTCATAGAGCATACGAGCTTGGAGTTAATCATTTTGACACAGCCAATTGCTATGGTTTTGGTCATAATGAGCAGTTACTTGCCAAAGCAATAAAAAGCCTTGATCGAGACAAATTGGTTATTGCTACAAAATGCGGAATTGAACGGAGGGCAGAAGATCCTACTTTCCTGGACGTTGATAATAACCCACAATATATAAAAAAATGCTGTGAAGATAGCTTAAAAAGGCTTGATGTAGAATACATTGACTTATTTTACCTACACAGAATAAACCCGGCCACCCCCCTTGAAGATAGCATGCAAGCAATGTCTGAACTAGTACAAGCAGGTAAAATCAGGAATATTGGTTTATCTGAAGTAAGTGCCAAAACCATTGCAAAAGCAAATGCAATACACCAAATTACCGCAGTACAAAGCGAATATTCCCTGTGGAGCCGTGATGTAGAAAAAGAGGTTCTACCTCTTTGCAAATCCCTAAGTATAGGTTTTGTTGCGTTTAGCCCTTTGGGTAATGGGTTTCTTAGTGGGAAAATAAAAAATACAGATACTTTAAATAGTGATGATATGCGCCAGGTCCTACCTCGGTTCAAAACAGAAAACCTTGCACATAACTTACAGATAGTTAGTGCTATTGAAGAGATTGCAAGTGCTAAAAGCTGTACACCAGCACAAGTTGCATTGGCCTGGATTCTGGCGCAAGGCGATCACATTACAGCCATACCCGGAACTAAAAGAATTTCTCATCTGGAAGAAAATATGAACGCCGGGGATGTTAAATTGAGTGCTTACGACCTTGAAAAACTATGTACTACAATCCCGGCTGGTTTTGCCAAAGGTTCGCGCACCCTAGAGGGTCTTGAAAAGTTTGCAAATAACTAATTAGGCAATATATAATAGCAACCACAGGGAAAGTTCTTAGTAAAGATTCAATTCTGGCAGAAAGGTTTCGTTGCATACCAGTAAATTCCATAAACAACTTATTAAATTTACTGGTATTGTAATATATAATTAAATTACTCAACAAAAAAATAACCTAAAAAAGCTAATTTTGTTATAATAGCGTATCCTAAGAGCGTAAGCCGTTTTACTATAGGGGGGCCCTGTACTATAGACAGTTTTGCTGACGCGGCTCTTGGAGCACTCACAGGGCCCGTCTTATCTCTCTTATCTCTGCTTAGTCTTTGAAGAAATTATCGTAAAGCCTTAATTGTTTTTTGCTTGACCTTAGTTTGCCCTATTTTGGGAAAGCTTAGAACAAATTCAACACCTTCCGCCACGGCCGGGTTTAAGCTAATATCACCACCAAATAATCGCATTGCATTTTTGCAAAACTTCAAGTTTTCAGAATAATTGGGTAAATTTTCAAACTTAGAAGGCGATGTTATTTGCTGGCCATTTAACATTTGCATAGTATAACTTATAAGCAAATGATTGTGTTTTGTCATACTTTCTGTATCAATATGAATATTACCCACACCTTTTTGCTGTTTTATCTGGCTTGCTATATAACGTAGGAGTATGCTTATAATTACCTCTACAATTAGTTTATTTCCCAAAAATGTGAAAGACGAAAAATAATGGGGCTTTCTTATGTCATTATTATCCAGCAAATGCACATCATTTTTTAATGCCAGCTGCGACAATTCATATATACTACTTTGTGATATCTCACCTTGAAAAAACTCAGTATAATTTTTTATATTGCCATTAAGGATATTTCCTGCCTGCTGAATAATGTCACGATTATCTTCAGACTGCTTCTGCCTGTCTTTTACAGACTTGATAATTGAATCAAGCCGTGCATTACTTGCTCCAGATTTCAAACGCCCCTTCCGGGTTTTATGCACCAAATCTTCAATATCAGAAAAATAATAACGCTCATCACGATAATTGGCATATATAAAATTAGCCATTACCTCCCTAAATATCTCTGACCTAATCAATTCATCCGATTTTTGCGGTGGCTTAATATATGGGCTTAGTAATGCCTCTATATCATCATAATGATGCTTAGCAATGACCTTTAAATAATCTGGTACTGAGTCAAACTTATCACCCGAGGAAATATACAGATCAGTAAAACCATCATTGTGTAACTTCTTCGCTAAAGAAAAGCCTGTATTGGTAAAACTAATCCCTTCTATGTCACCATCATAATTCTCAAAATTATTATCCAGTATAATTTTAGTATCTCTTTTATATTTATATACATTATCTAAAAAAGATTTTACATCATTAAATACCGCTACATTTCTACCTTTTAAAACAGTTTTCAGCAAGTTTTCTGTAAGCGGTTCGTAATCATCAACAACCACTAATTCAAGTTGAATAAGTTCCTTGATATCAGTTTTTTGTTGTGCAAAATGATTTTTACCTGAAGTTACAAAAATTGGAATCTCCAAAGCCAATAATTTAGGTAGGATTTTAGTATTAGTGGCTAGTGCTGATTTTTGTACCGGTTTATCTTCATAACGACTTGTGACCAAAACTGAACGCTTTAACCCGGTTTTTTGGATTATATCTAAACCATTTAATCCTTGTTTTAATAATTCATAATCAGTAAGCAAAAATACTCTTTGTTTTTCTGCTGTAGACAATGCATTAATAAAATCAATTGCTTCATTCCCCTGGTTAAAGTGTTTTAATTTAAAGTGAGGGGCAGCAACAGCAAATCTAGAATCCCATGAGCCATGAATTGACGGGTCATCATCCACAACTATTATTATGTCATTATCTTTCAATTCCAATTTTTCACAAACCCAAATCGGAGGTATGGCTTTTGGAAAAGTCAGGACTATTTTTGTGCCAGCCCCCGGTTTAGAATTAATAGTAAAACTACCCTTATTTTGCGCCAATGTTTCCCTAACTTGCGTAAGACCAATGCCATGTCCATCTTGCTTTCCTGCGGTAACTGCAATATTATTCATAATCTTATCCAGTACTTCTTGCGGCATACCTTTACCATTATCCTGGATAGTGATTTTAACCATATCATCTTCACATTCAAGTTCTACTACCACCTCTCCTTCTTTTTTCTCCAATGCATCTACCGAATTATTGATTAAATTGGATAACATACTTTTAAACCCTACGGCTGGTATATTTATGAATGTGAAATAACTGCCTTGATGAAATTTGTTGGTAAATTTAACCGGCAAATTTGTATACTGCCATCTTTTTTCGCTTAAAATTTCGGTTATTGCCCCCGATACCAACAATGATAAAGATTGATTCTGCGTTTCCGAGTCAGGCGTAACTGGCTTATAATAGCTGAGTAAATAATTTGCCAGATCATTGATCCTGTTACCTGCATCTCTTAATGTAACTCTCTCTTCTTCAGGAAGATTAGCAGCCTGTGATTTAGCAATGTATGTAATACTTGCAACCGGTGGCCGTAAATCATGGGCAACCCGATCAGCAACTTTCCTAAAATTTTGTTGTTCTTTGGCAATAGCTTCAGAGGCTCGTTTTTCTAGTTTGTGTACCTCGTTCTCTAGCCGCAGGCGTTCGGACTCTGCCGCTTCTTTTTCAAGCATTACTTGTTTAATTTTATTTTGTGCGTCCAGTTTTCTATTTTCATGTTTTAATCTGTCAGCTTCTTTTTCAGCTGTAATTTCAACAGAAGTACCAATAATTCCAAATATTCCCCCCTCATAGTCACGTAGTGGAGCTCTAATTGCAGTAAAATATCTATATTTGCCGGTGCTTACATCAACAATTTTATCTTCTTTAATTGACGTTTTACCTGTCCTTATCACTTCCTTAATATCTTTCTGTAACACATCTGCAACTTCTTTATTTTTATACAATTCATATACTGTTTTATTTATTATATTTTCCTTCACAATTGCACCTGTAGCCTTTAAAGTCCCTTCATTAACACTAATAAACCTTCCTATAGTATCCATCAAATAAAAAGCTGCTGGAACCATTTGTGCAATAAAATCAAGATGTTTTAATATTTGCTCTCTTTCCATCATTTTATTTATCCTTATAAAAGACTGCTTTATAATGTGAGATAACATTTCACTATTAATATTAGGCCAAGTAAAGCTAAGATTGGTTAATATAGTATTGGTTCTATCTTGCGAAATTATATTTTTTGCAAAATTATTTATACCAATTTCTTCATTTAACCATCCTTGGTGCAGCATAAATAACTCTAGTTGCTTGGCATCACTATTATTATCCAAATGAAGCTTGATTGTATCAATAAAACTGCTAAAAGATGTAAGAATTATATTAACATTTTTACATTTAACAAATAATTCGTACAGATTACAAATTTTGGGATTAAACACATGATATATCTGGTTATACAATTTATCCTGCCGAAATAATCTTACTACTGCTTCGGCTACACAATCTACTGGAGAAATTTCGACCTCAGATAATTCTTTAGGTACTACCCCAAAATTCAAAATGGTTTTTACTCTCTGAAAAAATGCATTTTCTTCTATATTTTCTTGAATTTTATAAGTTTTAGAATTCATAGACAAGTTGCCTACTCTATATATACTAGTTTTTAGCCCATACTGTCTATATTTCAAAGTGATTTGTTCACCTTTATATTTAGTCTGCGTATAGTAAGTATAAAATTTCCTTTCCAGATTTCTATCTGTTCCGCTGGCTTCCGTAAACATAGTATATTTAGAAGAATTTTTGTGTTTTGCAGGTAGCACATCTAAGCATAAATTGCTATCTGTGAAGATACCAATGGTTGATATATAGTGAAAATCTTTGTATTTTGTTAATTTACATAGTTCAAGCAAATTAATTGTCGATTGTACATTTGCTTTATAAAAATCTTCATAATTACCATAATGTTTAACTAGCGCTGCACAATGAATTATAGAATCGACATCCGTAGCTAGTTCTTTGTAAGTTACCTCATTTAAACCTAAGTCTGGTTTTGTTAGATCAGATTCTAAAACAATCAGTCTATTATAATAATCGTCGAGATTAATTTTAAAATAATAGCTAAATTTATCATGAATACGGCTATAAATATTTTTAACAAAATTAGGTTTCGTATTTCTAACTAATAAACATAGCTTATAATCTGTATCCTTTAATAATTGGTATAAAATATGACATCCTAAATAACCTGTAGCACCAGAAAGCAATACTGTAGAAATATTTTTTAAATTTTTTAAAAAATTTACATTCATTGTTTTAGGATTTTCAACTTCATTAGATATGTGATGAGCCTGCATATATAATTGTTTAATACGTTCAATCTTATTAAGCAGATGGTCATTAGTATATTGAGCAATATCAGAAATTTTAGCTGGAGTTCTTAACCGAAATATATCATTGACAGAAATATTAAAATTTCTCTGTAACTTTGCAGCTAACCTTATTGCAGAAATAGAATTACCCCCTAAAGCAAAGAAATCATGATTTGCATTTACTTTCTCAGTTTTCAAATTTAAGGTTTCTGCAAATATTTTACATATTTGAGATTCAAGTAGGTTTTTTGGCAAGATATCTCGTGATGGAGTGGCAGCTCTATGATTTGGCAATACTTGTACATCAACTTTCCCATTCTTGCGTATTGGAATTTTTTTTATATATATTAAACTCTGGGGCATCATATATTCTGGTAATTCTGCTTTTAAATAACCCAGTATGTTTGCTTCTTCCAATTTACGATCAGCTACATAATAAGCCGCTATATGATTACTTTCAGGGTTTACCAATACTATAGCCTGTTTTATTTTTGGGTATTGGGCCAGTTTATGTTCAATCTCTCTTAATTCTACTCGATAACCACGTATTTTAACTTGGGAATCATGTCGTCCAAGATACTCTAGATTGTGATTTGGCAACATTCGTGCTAAATCACCAGTTTTATAAAGCCTAGAATTTATACATGACTTTTTTTCTGCTTCTGTCTGGAATGGGTTATCAAAAAAACTTCTTTTTTCTAAAGCTCGTTGGTTTAAATAACCACGAGCAACACCTGTTCCACTAACATATAAATTGCCTACCCCGCCCAGTGGAACTGGAATTAAATTATCATTTAAAATATACGCTACCCTGTTTGTTATTGGTTTACCAATTGGAATCGTACTAAGCCCACGTATGTTATATTTAGTAATTTTAAAAGTACAACTAAATGTAGCGTTCTCAGTTGGACCATAACCATTTATTAAATATTTTGGGCAATATCTTGAATTAAGTAATTTATTCATTAGTTGATAATTTAATGCTTCTCCTCCGACCAATAGATATCGTAAACCCTTAAATAATGTTTTATCATGAAGGTATAATTCATCAAATAAAGTTTTAGTTAGCCACAATATAGAAACTTTATAGTCATTTAAAACTTTCCCAAAAATCTCTATGTCTGACAATATATGAAATACATCATTGGGAAAATATATTCTTGCACCATTTAATAAACCACTCCAAATTTCAAATGTTGAAGCATCAAATGCGGTATCAGCTAGCTGCATTATACAATCAGAATTGGATACTGCTATGTACTCAACTCCTCTTACTAAAGAAACTACATTTCTATGCTCAATCATAACTCCTTTTGGTGTTCCTGTAGTTCCACTAGTATAAATTACATATGCTAAGTTTTTACTTGTAACATTTATTCTCGGAGTGGATAATTTATATTTTTTTAGAATTTTATTAAACTCTTGATCATCTATGATAAGAACATTTAAACTTAGCTCCCTTTTAGCAGAGGAATAGCATTTAGCATCTGTGATTAACGTTGTAGCCTGCGTGTTTTTTAAAATATATTTGATTCGCTCAATCGGGTAGTCAGGGGCAATTGGCACATATGCTGCCCCTGACTTAAGCACACCTAATATCGCAATTATCATATATTCATTTCTATTGAGGCATAATGCAATAAGATCATCACCTTTTATTTGATATGTTTCTCTCAGATAATTTGCTAATTGGTTTGCTCTATTATTCAACTCTCTATATGTTAATTGTTTATCCTCAAAAACTACGGCAATATTATCCGGTGTCTTTTCTACTTGTTCTTCAAATAGCTGGTGAATCGTTTTATCCTTGGGGTATGGCGCTTCGGTTTTATTCCAGTCATATACTATTTGCTGGTATTCTTCAGGAAAAAGTATTGGATATTCAGAAATTAAAGTCTTACTATTTTCATTGGCTAAACTTTCTAAAACATCACCAAATAATTTTTGATAATGCCTAATAAAATTTTGTAATATTGTTTCATCTGTTTCTAAACTATTATAGCGTACGCAAAAATTGAGATTTTGATCTCTGCTTTCCTGTTCAAAACATAATGGGCAAAATAAATCAATGTTAAATTCTTTATTTATTGATAATATTTCAGTATTTTTAAAACTAAATGGTACGTCTTTTAGTTTGGTCTGTGCAAACATTACATTTAACAACCCGGGATTTGCAACACTAATAATTCTATCAATCGGAAAGCTACTATAATTAGACTTGCCAGATTTTAGTGATTTTATAAAATCTTTTATAGCTTTAAAGAGCTCCGGAACTGTAATATTATTATTAAATTCAACCGGCATTATATTTGTATTGATTTTAGCCCCATAAATAAAGCCTATTGCATCACCCTTTATAGACAAAGGATAGCTAATGGCAAATCTCTCTTGACTAGTATATCTATACAATAAAATAGCAAATATACATAAACTATAGACATACTCAGTAAGTCTATATTTATTTAATATAGTATCTAACTGAACTATCTGTACTTTATTAAAACTAAAACGTAATTCTTTTATTAGGTTGCCATTAGCTATTTTTTTGTTAGCAGTATACGATTTTAAAAACCTTAAATCTACCACCTCACACTCTGCAAGTTTAGACTGCCAAAAATTAGTACTTTTTTTAGTATTTGCATTTATATGCTCATCAAGTGTTTCTGTAGATTTAGCAATTAACTTTAATTGTTCTGAAAGGCTAAATTCGCAAGTGTATTTTGTAGAGTTATAGTAGGCTGATATAGTAGATATAAATGTATCAAAGCCATTTCCATCGATTATTAAATGGTGTAAAAGTATAATAAACCGACAATTGCCATTTGCTTCTTTAAATATAGCAAACCTATATAATGGCTCAGAAATTAAATTAAATGGCTTGGATACATATTCAAAAATTTGGGAAGCAGTATAAACCTCACTAACCTCTAATTGATTTGTCTTAGAATTTTTTACCCAATGCGGCTCACCATCTATTTCTACAATATGACTGTTGAAGATTACATAATCACGAATAAATCTTGTTAGTGCCCTCTTTAAACGCTGAATATTTAAATTTTTGGAAATTGTTTGATCAAATACGATATTATATTTACTACTGGAAGGGTCTAGCTTCCATTCATTGTAGAAGATTTTATGATATGGAGATAACCTGATCTTATACATACTGTTATAACCAAATTAAAAAACAAGCGGACAAATTGATGACCTATAACGTTTTACTGGTAAATTTTGAAACTATGCATACTCAAGCAGATTGAAGTTAGAATTACACAAAATATAACGCACATAAATATTGGTAAAGATAAACTATAACTTCAATATGACTAAATAACAGCCTGGATTTTAACGCAAAATGCGCTGGCAAAAAATTTATTTATGAAATGTCCTGGCAACTATACATTATAAATTTTTTTGATACCCAAGTTAGCAATTTATAAATCGGTGGAATTATTATTATATCACTAAATTTATGCCGGATTAGCTAATTTAATCAAAATTACCACTTATATATTCAACTCCCTTGGCTGTCAATCGAATTTAAATACCATACTTAGGCAAAATTTATCCAATTCAACGCATAGAAACAACATAAATTCAAATTTTACTTGCAAATTTAGCAGTTTAAGTTGTATTTCAAATATGATTAAATACCCCCCTAAGCAATTGTTCCACCAAGATCACAATTGTACCCGTAAGGACTTCCTTCTCATAAAATATTTATCAAGTATTTTATTGAATAACACTGTTTTAGTGTTAAAGAAGTCCTCACGAATACAATTCAAGGTATAATTACTACATACATTCTGCATTTCATAAAAAATGAGCAATACTGTGTCTTACATAAAATAGTTTATGATTATTTTATTTAAGTTATAAAGCTTTTGAATACTTTAAATATACTCAAGTTGATATTTGTCATATTTTTTAGTTTGTAGACTACAATATAACTTCAAATCCCATTTTTTTATTGTAGAAATGAGTATTATGCAAAAAATTAAAGATAATAGATTACTCGATATATTAGTGCTAAACTGGAAAGAAGCATTACCTAAAATATCTGCGGTAAATCCAGGACTGGCAGAGTGTATGCAAAAACATTCGAACCTATTAAAAGATCTCCCTTTCTTTATAGTCAATTACCCTTTTGGCGAAAAAATTATTAATAATCGTGAGGTATTCTTTCCACTTGCCGGTGGCGGAGGCATATCATTTAATGATCCATCCCTACCAGATATATTACGAGATAATTTAAGCTATACGCCAGGTGTAGATAATCCGGTGGGAATGATTTTAGACAAAGAATCTGAATTTTTTCGCCCAATTGATGGGCGTATAGTATCTTATCAGGTAGTAAATACCGGGCAAATTATAGGCTTTGCTCATATCATAGACACAATCATGAATAAGCATCTGGGAAAAGTAAAAAAGGCAACGGTATCTATCTGGAACTTACTCGCCGGAGCCAGATCAGCATTTGTACTACCCAAAATATCAGAAAACGGACGCCATGCAAATTTGCAAAAAACTTATGGGATAAACGTAGAGAAGCCCAACTCCTATACAGAGCACTCTGATATTTTTCGAGCACTTAATGCTGAAATAAGCCCGCAATGGATTCAACCAATTTTATATTTTCCTAAACAACTTTCACATAATCTAAAAGTGGATCAGGAATACCTCCCTATTTTCCATGAAATGGCAAGCATTCATCGTCTGGGATATAGTATTTGGCATAATGCATATCCAAAATTTGAGAGTGATATCAATTATGTTTTTCAAAAAGCCAAAGTAAATGGATTCTCTGCATATGCAGTAAATATCGTAAAGCACCTATATCTTATCATCGCCAATGGCGCACCTGGTTTTGCCCCAACAACTAATGAAAACATGTTGCCCAAAAAATTAGTTGAGGATGCGTACACTGATAAGAACAGTTACGGTCTTACTGACTACTGGCCAACTATAATGCAGCCGAAGCAATTTGATAATGAAGAAAGTGTTTATTACTCCCTAGGCGTACCGTCACTCATTCACTATAATCCGGAAACGTTCAAGGGTAAAACATCAATCGCGCTTTTATCCGAAGTAGCAGATGTGCTAGCCAGATGTCAGGAATACATATTAAATGAATTTGAAGACAAAGACTCAAGCTTATACGAAGCAGCGATTAAAGCACGGTTTTCTTTTTATCATGATGATCCAAATCCTAAAAAAAACGGTAGTGCCATAAAGAATAGCGCTTTGCTACCAAAAGAAGACCCACGCTTTTGTAAAAAAGGCTGGGAATTTCCATTTCGTAGCTCATTTGTACGAGGATGTATTAAAATTGAGCCGATAAAAAAATAAATTTTTTTAGCAAAAGTATTGGCAATTTTTTTTATTTCGTGTATAATTATAACTGTTCCTACCGAGGATCGCTGATTACGAAAAATATTTTTGAACCTATGATAAATCCGAAAGGGTCAGATTAGTAAATCCGCGAGTGTCGTTATTGCAAAATAAGTGACCCCATAAATTTGCCAAGAGACCTATACTTTAGAAGCGGGTTCATCAAAATATTAATAGATACGTCCTTAGTGGGAACTTTTATTCTTTGTCTTTGAATCCTGAACTTTGTCATTCCTTATAAATTGCTCCTTATGTAGTATATCTACACTGCGTCGCAATTTATTACGTCATTCCTCGTCCATAATTCAAATACTTCGAATATTTTTTAGGTCTAGAAAAGGCTACTTCTTGATAAATTCTTTTTTATGCAGGCTAAGTTTTAACACCATTAAAAGTGCTTCTAAAAATATCCCGCCTGACATTTTAGATTGCCCAACACGCCTGTCTTCAAATATAATCGGAATCTCTTTTATTTTAAACCCATTTAGAAATGTTTTATATGTACCCTCGATCTGGAATGAATAGCCATTAGATTTTAATTCATTAACGTTGATCTTCTCTAATACTTCTCTTCTGTAACACTTAAAACCACCGGTTAAATCACGTGTCTTAAGCCCCAGGATAAAGCGGGAATATATACTACCCCCCTGGCTCATAATCTTACGCCCTAAACCCCAGTTTACTACCCCGCCGCCTGGCACATAACGACTACCTATCACTAGATCATTGGTTTTTATCTCTTCAAAAAATTGTGGCAAATATTTTGGATTATGAGAAAAATCAGCATCCATCTCCATAATCACATCATATTTACGCTCTATACCCCAATTAAAGCCTGCTACATACGCAGTACCCAGACCTAATTTGCCAGCTCGTTTGAGTAAGAATAATTTATCCTTATAAATAGTGTCCGATAGCTCCTGCACAATTTCATAAGTTTTATCCGGTGATGAGTCATCAATAACCAACACATGCACATCCGGTGCATTTACATATATTTCTGCTAATAATGGCCCAATATTATCCCGTTCATTATAAGTAGCAACAATAATCAATTTCTTCATATTTCTAATTCCCTACAGCAAAAATATACACTTCATTATCCGTAATTACATTTGTAAACGGTACTTTATCCAATAATCTGGCATTTTTAAAATATAACCCCAGTTTTTCGAGTGCTACAACATCATGACCACCACATACATAAATTGCTTTTTTTATCGGCAGCCCCGGTTGCGGCCAATAACGATAACTATTACTAAATGGCAGCTGTGCCGGAACATACGCCCGGGCACCTAAATAAAACCAGATGCGCGATGCATTACCATAATCACAGGCTAACACCAATGTATCCGGCTTTACATACGGCGCAACATGAACTAACAACTCCCGGTTGCCAAAAAAGATATTAATTCCCGGAATTTTATTATGTAATGGCCGTGGCGTAAATCTAACCGGCATTTTGGTCAGCATCAAGGCAATGCAGATAAAAATAAAACTGGCCTTATATACCCAACATATATTCTTCTGCTCCAAATAGTAAGCCACAAATATTACAACTGATATATATATCGGTCCCGGCCAGTTGGCCTCTATATGCTTGGTAACACTACATACCAGGAAAAACAAAAACGCAAATGCAGGCGGATAAAGTAAAAAAGCCAGTTTTGGTGAAAGTATAATATTTTTAAAATTTTTATACAGGAAGTACCAAGCTGCACCAAAAATAAACGGTCCGGAAATAAATAGCTGGCCGCCCAGATAGTCGCCAACCTGACCAAAATTAATATCCCCATGTACATCTACACCATGATTAAATTGGTAAATAAAGGATACCCAATTATGTTGGTAGTTCCATAAAATTACCGGGGTTGCAATAATAATAGACAGGATAAACGATAGATAGATGTCTTTTTTTAATAATAACCCACGATGTTGATTTGAGGTGATAAGAAATAAAAATAAGCCGGGATAAATGAATAACGCAGTATATTTGGATAATAATGCGCACCCGGCAAATAATCCGGCCAAATATATATATGCAGTTTTATTTTCAAAAGCCCATATATAAAAAGCATATAATGTTAATGCCCAAAACATTAATAAGGGGCTATCCGGGGTAATAATAAACCCAACCGCCTGAAGAATTGGCAGGGAAAAACCCAAAATCATGCTAATTTCGGCAACCTTACGCCCAAACATGCGTAAGGCCAGATGATAGAGTACTAATAAAGTAACAAATGCTGAAATTAATCCCGGAAAGCGAACCCAAAATTCTGAATGACCAAATATTGCCGCCAAACGAATCATATAAGCTACCATCGGCGGATGGTCAAAGTAAGACAGGGATAGATTTTGTCCCCATGCCCAGTAATATGCCTCATCATAATGCAATTGAAACTTAGCATTGAAAATACCGTTTATTAACAGCATAGAAATTAATAATAATTTAGCATTCCTGCTCACTAATTTAATCCTTCCACAATTGCTCAAGTACATAAATTACAAGCATGGCAATAAGCCACACAAATATGCCAGAAAATATCACATCACTAAAATAGTGCCCGCCTTGTAAAATACGTACACTTCCAATCAAGGTACCGCCGAGTAAACTAAATGTGACTGCCATCTTTCTTCTTCTTAATGCAAGCCAGGGAATACCCAGAAAAAAACCAATTGATGCATGCCCACCCGGAAAACTATTATTGTCCTTTTCTGGAAAATGTGGCTGCCAAAACGGGGCATACTGTTTGCCATCACGTAATACCTGATATGGCCTGGGCCGTCCCCAATGCTCCTTAAAAATCACATTTACTACCAGGCCAGGCCCCAAAATTAAGGCCAAATAGGTTATCTGGCTAAATTTAATCACTTCTTTATATTTTTTACTATCATGCCGCACCATAAATAACCAAATAAATGGTATTACTATCAGGGCTACAGTGATAAACGGTACAAAGTAATAAACAATCTTGCACCATAACGCCCTCTCACCATAAAAAGTGCGGGTAGCCGGAGTATAGGCTGATAGCGCAATATATTGATCTATAGTAGGGGATACTATTATAAATAAGCTTGCGGCAATAATGACAACAAGTAATAGCCATTTTTTATTTCGTAACACTATATCATTTAATCCCATATAAAGCCCCGATTATACACCATTTATGATCATCGTTTAGTGGTGGATTCCTGCCTACGCGGTAATGACACATCATTTTGCGGGAAAGACATGCTACCAGGCGGAGACAGTGTATCGCTAAAATATAATAATGATACCTTTTTAATACCGGCATTTAATTTATTACGATTAAATATTAACAAATTAAATTTATTTTGGTCAATTGCATCAAACCTTTTAACTAATTTCCCGCCCGATACGCCCGATTCCAATTCTTGTGGTGTAACTAGAAAGTAGGTCCCGCTATTTGGCAATTGTTTAAAATCGGTGATTCTTTGATATGGAGCTTTTAAATGAAACTCGAGACTGGACGAATTTACCCCATAATCAAAAACCTTATCCTGCGATTTACTATTCAGGAAGGTAGCTATTTGATAGCCGGCATTATAATTTACATATATTTTATTATTTACCATCTGGGTAAAAACAAATACCAGATTAATTGCCAGACATGGATAGACAATCGCTTTATTTAATACCCGGTTACGAATAAAAATTGTATATAACCCAACAATAACAGCACCAAGCACAAAAATCTCCACCTGTCCTTTAAGATCAAAGATTAAAAAGCTAAAAACCAGGGAAAGAGCCGTTAAAATGAGGGCCAGGTAAATTTGAAAAATAAATACCCAATGCCTGGGTATGCGTGAGGCATAATTACAAACCCAGTTAGCACATAAAATACAGGCAAATGGGATAATTATGTTAGTATAATGATCAAGTTGAAATTTGGTCAAGCTAAATAAAATAAACGGGATAAAAAATGAGGCAAGTAAAAAAACCTGGTTTTGTTTTTGCTGCTTTACCTGTAGAATATCATTACTTAAGCGTAGCTGGCCAAAAACATAATATAGTGTAACTAAAAAAACCATAGACCAGGGTAAAAATGCCCACATAAAAGTATGCATAAAATAAAAATAGTGAGCATACCCCCCTTGACCTGAGCTTACATATGGGCCAAAATCAAAAAACCTGCCAAACTGGCTATCCCAAAAGAAAAACCTAAGCCCCGAAACCCCGGTTTTGCCAAACATTACCTTCTCCGGATGCAAATCAAATTGTAAGAATAGACAAATTAATTCGGGTAAAATAAATATTAAGGATAGGCAAAGTGCATATAACCACTTACGGCTAATAAAGTTTTTATATTGGCCGCCAAAAAGCCAGATAGCAATTACACCACTATATACAGCAAGTAAAATAAATAGCCCTTTAGTCATAATTGCTAAAGCAGTAAATATACTACTTAAAAATAATAGGCGGTAATCTACTTTATCACTATCATTATAACGAAGCAGATAGTAGCAAGCCGGTATGATTTCACCCAATAAAAAAGCTTCAGCACGTATATCAATAGCAGATAACATTAAGTGCAGGCTGGTAAAATATAATAAAAGAGCCAAAAGACCAACTTGTCTACTATATAAATAAACACCTAAACGGTAGGTGTAGAACCCACCAAGTAGATTAAATAGAAATCCGGGCAAAATATAAGAAAATGGATTTATACCAAAAATTTTATAGGATATTGCTGTTAACCAAAACGGAATTCTTGGTTTATCCAACCAATCTGTACCGGCATAGTATAAATTTACCCAATCATTTGAAGTAGCAATATGCTTGGCAACCGTACTGTAAAAGTTTGAATCATTACTACCTAATATTTTAGAAAATAGGCCATAGCATTCAACTATAATGCTCACCAAAATTAAAAACTGAATTAACTGGGCACTGAGTAATTCATTATCCTTAATTCTATCTTTAAAGCTTTTAAACATTTTTATCTCGCAAAAACAATATTTAATTATTTTTAGATTGCTAGGCTTTTTTATTGTATAAAACTTTTGATGCATTCTTCAAACGTTCTTCACGTTCTTTGGCATCACGAATTTTTCTCTCTTTATGCTTGTTAAACCTTTCTCTTGATATTATTGCCTTTTCTTTAGGCCATTTGGTGTACGAAGCATCGATCATGGAAATACAATCAACCGGGCAGACCGGTATACATAAATCGCAACCGGTACACTCATCCTCAATTACAGTATGCATCATTTTATTGCTGCCAAGAATTGCATCTACCGGACATGCTTTAATGCATAATGTGCAGCCAATACAAATGTCTTCATCAATTACTGCAATTTTTGCATGAGTTATTTTACCATTTAATGGGTTTAATGGTTTGACCGGACGATCTAATAATCGGGATAATTGACTAATTCCCTCATCACCGCCTGGCGGGCATTGGTTTATATCTGCTTTTTCGTCAGCTAGTGCTACTGCATAATCCATACACGAAGGATACCCACATTTGGTGCATTGGGTTTGCGGCAAAACCTGGTCAATTTTATAGATAAGCCCTGTTTTAACTGACATAACTATACTCTACCTGCATATCCTGTAACAAATTAGTAAGCTTTTTTACATCTTCTTCATAATCTTCAAATTTAGTTAAATGCCATAATGATGTTTCGCTAAGAGCAGGATCTGTAGTGCTGTTAACTAAAATTTTAATTGCTTCATTTTCCCCGCTAATAGCAGCAACCGGCACCTGGCCCTGCTCACGAATTTTACGCACAATATTACTAATAGCTACCGTAATGGCAATCTCTTTTCGTTTGCTATCACCAACGGGATATCCTTCAGATAAATTAACCGGCGGAAACGGAATTGGAAAAAGGGTTACGGCATCATTTTTTAATTCTTCCCCAATTAGTTTCATTAAACTCATCAATGAATTACGATAAGCTTCCTGGTTAATACTGCCCAAACCAATTAAAAACCGCAAAAATACACCTTCATTTAGTACCGGTATACCAGTTCCCTCTAATTCAATAGGTAACCATAAATTAGCATTCTTGATATTCCGTGCCCAATAATATATTTGTGAAGGTTTAATTTTAACCAGGTTTAGCGGGTCAATTAATTTACCCGAAATAAAGCCATCAATATCATTTCCAAAAACCCGGTTTTGTCTAAAAAATTCATTTAACCTACCAACATCCAAAGTGCCGTTTAACTTGGTTTTTACCTTACTTCCGGCGACTAAAACTACAGGTATAGCAAAAATATTAATTGTTGTTTCAGTACTATCATTAATTACTGCATTTAGTGCTCTCCATATTATCTCGCTGACATGGTATGATGGTGATAAATTAAGAGCTACATTAATCAAAGCATCATTTTCATTTTTTAAAATATTGCCAATAAGTATTTTTAAATCGGCGAAATTAGATTCTTCATTTAATATTTTAAATGCCAACTTAATCAAAATATTTGATTTGGGGTATTCGGAAGTATATTGTCTTGGGTCTTTAATCATCTTTATACTCTTTGTCTTTGAATCCTGTACTTTGTTGTAACTTTAAGACGCGATCCTCATTTACTATATGCACATTCCGGTCGCTTTGTTAAAGTTACGCCGCGTCCAGAATTCAAATACTTCGAGTCTCTTCTGTTGCTGTATCACTAAATCTGGTAAAATACGTTATTATGAAGCTATTACAAAATTGGTATCTGCTACAAACTAAACAAAATTACTTAGTTTATGATGAATATCAACACGCTATTCTACAACAGTTAGATATATTTATTACTAATTTTAGTGCCCGCGGTTTTTTTGCTAATTTATGGCGCCGGCCGAACAACCTTGGGGTTTATCTTTATGGAAGTGTTGGAAGTGGCAAATCCATGCTTCTTGATGAGTTATTCCGCCAAATCCCTGAAACACAAAAAACGCGGACCCACTTTCATAAATTTATGAGTGATATTCATCAAAAGTTAGCTGATTTAAAAGATCAAAACGATCCTTTGGATAATGTTGCCCGTGAGCTTAGGCGAAAATACCGGATAATCTTCTTGGATGAAATGCATGTTAATGATATAGCAACTGCGATGATTCTAAAAAATCTACTATCCGGATTATTTAAGCATGGTGTATACATTGTTACATCTTCTAATTTTGCACCCAACCAGTTATACCCGGATGGATTAATGCGTGAGCGGTTTTTAGGCGCAATTGAATTAATCGGGCAAAAATTGCAGATATTAAAATTGGAAAATAGCCGGGATTACCGGCTGCAGCATAATACGCATAATCAGTTTTTTATTATCAATAATAGACATAGCCATGATAAACTTACTTACTTATTTAACAAATTTGCCGCCGATAACCAGGTTATAGTGGATAATGAAATTATAATTCAGGGCAGGCCAATTTGGTATGTAAAAAAAAGTGCTCATATTATCTGGTTTAAATTTGATATAATTTGTGGTGAAAACCGTAGTCATTTAGATTATCTGGACCTGTGCAATAAGTTTGACTATATAGTAATTGAAGATATCGAACCAATCAATTCAAAAGATATTGCCCGCCGTTTAACTTGGTTGGTAGATATATTATATGATAATCGACGGAAAGTTATTTTATCTGCAAGCTGTGGTATCGGACAAATATACGTTGCTCACACTCGTGAGGACAATGAATTTGCAATTGAATTTAGCCGGACGGTAAGCCGCTTAATTGAAATGCAAACTCAGGAATATTTAACACAACAATCTTTAGAAAGTATTGCCTTATGACTAATCTGACGACAACATATTTAAAAGATTATACCCCCAGCAACTATTTAGTTGATACCATAGATTTGACTTTTAGTATAAATGAGAGTGATGTTTGTGTCACTAGTGTAGTGAAGTACCACAAAAATAAAACTGAAGTTAAGGCAGCAAATACCCTAGCCTTAGATGGTAATGCTGAGATAATCAGTATAGAATTAAATAGCGAACCCTTCACTGATTATAAACAAACTGCCGATGGGTTAACATTAAAAAATGTGCCGGATAAGTTTACCCTGAGAATTGTTACCAAACTTAACCCGTGGAATAATAAGACCTGTATGGGGCTATATGCCACCAAAGGTGGACTTATGACTCAATGTGAGCCGCACGGATTTAGGAAAATCACCTACTATCTTGACCGTCCGGACGTAATGGCCATATTCACAACAACGATTATTGCTCCTAGTGATAAATATCCGGTTTTATTATCCAATGGCAATAAAGGCAAAGAAAAAATTACAGGTGGTAATAAAACAATAACCTGGCACGATCCATTTAAAAAGCCATGCTACCTTTTTGCTCTTGTAGCAGGAAATTTTAAAGCCTTGAGCGATACTTTCATAACCAAATCCAAACGCAAAGTTGCTCTTGAAATATACGCTAGTGAAGATGATATTACCAAAACTAAATACGCCATGCAGGCCCTGAAACGGGCTATGAAATGGGATGAGACCAGGTTTAACCTGGAGTACGACCTGGATATTTTCATGATAGTGATTTCTAATGACTTTAACATGGGGGCTATGGAAAATAAAGGTCTTAATATCTTTAATCCAAAATATGTATTGGGTAATTCACATACTGCAACTGATAATGATTTAATTGCAATTGAAGCAGTTATTGGTCATGAATATTTTCATAACTGGACCGGTAATCGTGTTACTTGCCGTGACTGGTTCCAGCTATCGCTAAAAGAAGGCTTGACCGTATTTAGGGATAATGAATTTACTGCTGATTTGCATGGACATGGTACAACCAGGATTACTGAGGTAAACGTATTACGCTCAGCTCAATTTGCTGAAGATGCTGGACCACTTGCCCATTCTGTACGCCCTGAATCGTATATAGAAATGAATAATTTTTATACTGCTACTGTTTATACCAAAGGGCAAGAAGTAGTTCGAATGTATCAAACAATTTTAGGAAAAGCCGGGTTTAATAAAGGTTTGGCACTATATCTAAAACGTCATGACGGTGGTTATGCTACCTGCGAAGATTTTTGTAATGCCATGGCTGATGCAAATAAGACAGATCTTTCCCAATTTATGCTCTGGTATAGTCAGGCTGGAACCCCACTAATAAAAGCTTCAACCTATTACAATAGCCAATCTGAAGAATATTCAATTGAATTTAGCCAAAGTATTCCAGATACCCCTGGTCAAACCAATAAACAGCCAATGCTAATTCCGATAAAATTTGGTTTAATTTGCCGCGAAGGCAATGAATTCAAGCATCTTGCCCCTATTAGCGGCGACTATGTCGTTAATGATGAAGGCCTGGTATTATTACTGACCCAGAAAAAACAAAAATATATATTTAATCGAATTGAATCACATCCGATAGCTTCTATCTTACGTGATTTTTCTGCACCGGTAAAACTGGAATTTGGCTATAGTGAAAGAGAGCTAATCCTATTAGCTAATTTTGACAGCGATGAATTTAACCGTTATGAAGCGTGGTCAAAACTAATAATCGGATACATCAAAGCCGTTTATAATTCTTACATGACTAAGCAACCGCCAAGTAAGCTTAGTACTGATTTTATCTCAGCTGCATCAAAACTCCTGGGTCAGGAAGATTTAAACCCGGGGTTTCGTGCCCTATGCTTAAAATTGCCTACATTTAACAGTATGCTAACTCAAATAGAGAATGTGAATCCAAGAATTTTACATCATGCGATAAATTACGTTGAAGTACAGATAGGACATGAGTTATTTGATAGCTGGATGGAGCTATATAATATACATCTGCATATTCAGTATGACTTTAATGATCATGGTAAACGTTCACTTAAAAATACAGCTTTATTATATATTATAAAAACTCTTACTGCAACACTTGAAAAGGCACATAGCCTGCAATTGATCGAAACCATGGTTTTAGGGCAATATCATAATTCCGATAATATGACTGATACAATTGCTGCCCTATCTGCAATTATCGATACACAGTGCACCGTACGTGATGAAGTATTACAGACATTTTATAACAAATATAAGAAAAATGAATTACTTATGGATAAATGGTTTAATCTACAGGCAACTTCCCGCCTAGTTACAATAGATACATTAAACCGACTTATGGTGGATAAAGCATTTATTGCTACAAACCCAAATAAGATATATGCCCTGCTTGGCGGATTTATACAAAATTGTTATAAATTCCACAGTTCGGATGGTTATACATTTATTAGTGAGCAAATTATAATGATAGATAAATTTAACCCGCAAATGGCGAGCACATTGGCCCGTGGCTTTAGTAAGAGCATCTATCTACATCCTGAATATAAATTATTGTCCAAAAATGTATTAAATAATTTACTAAATAATAAGCTATCCAACGATGTCTCTGAGGTAGTGCATAAAGTTTTAGACGGATTGAGGTAAGATTATGACAAAAATTGCAGTTATTTTAGCCGGCTGTGGCAGGATGGATGGCTCAGAAATACAAGAGTCTGTAATGACCCTACTTTCAATTAAACAAAATAATGCTGGCTATCAGTGCTTTAGTTTGGATATGGCCCAGGAGCATGTAACCAACCATTTAACCGGTGAGCGTATGCCTAATGAACAGCGCAATATGCTAGTTGAATCGGCCAGAATTGCCAGGGGCGATGTAAAACCATTGGAAGAACTTAATGTAGCCGATTTTGATGCGCTAATTATTCCTGGAGGCAATGGAGTTGCCTATAATCTTTTTGACCTGGCAATAAAAGGCAAAGACTATACAGTTCATCCATTGGTAAAAGAAAAGTGCCTGGAGTTTAGCAAAAATAATAAACCGGTTGGGTTTATCTGTATTGCACCAGCTATGATTCCGGGAATTTATGGCCGGGGGATTGAATTAACAATTGGAAATGATATTTCTACATCTATGCTACTTACAAATCTTGGTGCAAAGTGCGTTAATTGCTTTGTCGATGAAATACATGTTGATAGAAGACATAAAATAGTAACCACCCCCGCTTATATGTTAGATAAAGACATTGGGGCGGTATATCTTGGAATAAGACGTTTAGTTGATAGAATAATGGTTTTAATCAATGGTTAACAGGAAACTAATTAAGTATACAATAATTTAGGTAGTAAAATATTTTTTAAAATATATTAAAAAATTAGTGGCGGAAGATCCGATAGCCCGTTAATACCATAGCAATATTTAATTCATCTGCTGCCGCAAAAACCTCTTTATCTTTGATTGAACCACCTGGCTGAATAATAGCTTTTACTCCACCTGATGCTAATAAATCTACATTATCCCTAAATGGGAAGAAGGCATCTGATGCACATACGCTTCCAACCGGGTCAAAACCATACTCACGAGCTTTAGACATAGCCAATTTACTTGAATCAATCCTCGACATTTGTCCAGCCCCGATACCAATAGTCTGCCCATCTTTAACCAGAACTATAGCATTAGATTTAACGAACCTTGCAACTGCCCAGGCAAAAACCAAATCATCTATTATTTTTGAATCAGGTTCTATTTTAGTAACAGTCTTTAGCTGTGTTTTATCCAAAATTTTATCTTCTATACTTTGGACTAAAATACCTCCTCCTATTCTTTTATAATCAAAGCGATTGTGTTCATCATGTGTCAGCCTGATTTCTAATACCCGTATATTTGGCTTATTGCTAAAACTTGCTAATGCTTCCGGTGTAAACCCAGGAGCTACTACCACCTCAACAAATTGAGAGCTAACAGCCCGAGCAGTATCAACATCAACAATTTTATTAAATGCAATTATTCCACCAAAACTACTAACCGGATCTGAAGCATTGGCTTTCTTGTGTGCATTAAATGGGTCAGCCGCCAGTGCTACTCCACATGGATTAGCATGCTTAACTATCACACACGCGGCATCAGTAAATTGCTTCACACATTCCCAGGCCGTATCGGTATCGGCCAAATTATTGTAAGATAACTCTTTACCCTGTAACTGCTTAAAACTTGCCAATAAACCGCCAACTTCGCCAGCATCTTTATAAAAAGCGGCCTTTTGATGAGAGTTTTCGCCATAACGCAGTGTCTGAACCAAATGAAGCGGAATAGTAATTTGGGGAGCAAATTTTGTATTATCAGCTAACTGTGAGCCAAGATATTGGCTAATAATACTATCATAATATGCAGTATGGCTAAACGCCTTATATGCCAGCTGCAATCTATGTCTCTGACTAATATCTTTATGCTGCTGCAACTGACTAATTATATGCGAATAATCTTCCGGGTTAGTTACAATAACTACATGTTGATGATTTTTACTACTAGCTCGGATCATTGCCGGGCCACCAATATCAATATTTTCAATTGCATCATTAAAAGTACAATCAAGTTTGGCAACTGTTGCTTCAAAGGGGTATAAATTGACACACACTAAATCAATTCCAGAGATATCGTGCTTTTCTAATTGTGCAATATGATTATCATCATCACGCCTGGCTAAAATTGCTCCGTGTATATTAGGATGCAGAGTCTTAACCCTTCCATCCAAAATTTCAGGAAATTTTGTTACATTGGCAACAGAAATAACAGGTATATTATTTTTTAATAAATGCTCATACGTACCACCGGTAGATAAAATTTCCACGCCTAATTTATTTAGGGCACTTGCAAAATCTAAAATTCCGGTTTTATCAGAAACGCTGATTAATGCGCGTTTAATTGCTATTGTCACTATAATGTCCTTTTAATAGTATGAAGTAAAAATAAGGCAATATTATCCCATAATGGAAATTGGCTTGTCATTTTAGTTCTTTAGGATTAACCAGGTGGTTATCCATAATGCTTTTTCCAGTCTAATTTCATTTTTTTATACTTTTGATTAGCTTCAGCTTCTTTCCATTTGGCAAAAAATATGTTTGCACTAAGCGCTTTTTGTGGATCTCCTGTACCACGGTTATTCAAATTATAGTTATTACTTTTATCATACTTAACACCGCCTTTATAATTAGTATAACGCCTGGATCTGGTATAACCCATTTGTAAATATTTACGTGCCATATCAGCACCAACAAAGTCGTCATCAGATAAGTATTGGATAAATAATTCAAAAATTTTATTACTGCTGTATGTTGCTATTTCTGGTGTTTTAAATTTCCAATATTGGCCAATTTCACTTTTATATGGTTCACATATTAAAACGCCTTGTTCACCCTTGCCAACTTTATATAATTCAGGGTGCTGCCTATAATCTATATTCTTTTTCCAAGAATAACTTTTGTAATCAAAATTTAAATAGCTTGGTTTTTGTTGTTTTCTTTCCATAATTTCAACTCAATTATATTTATACTTCTTGCAATTTTTGCCGGATTTTATCAAAGGTATATGCCTATTTATGGTATTATAACGTACAATTTTTATATATAGGGCCGTAGAAATTCGGCAGCTATTAATCTTTAGAAAATATTTATATGTCGGGTATAGTAGTTCTTATCTCCGGTCGTGGCTCAAATTTAGCTGCCTTGTGTAATAATTTGGACCTGGTCAAACATATTAAAGGTGTTATTTGCAATAATGTAGATGCACCAGGCCTTAGCATTGCTAAAAAATTTGGCATACCTTCACATATTATTCAACATAAGCAATACCTAACCCGGGAAGAGTTTGACAAACATATGGCACAGATTATTGATGGTTATAATCCCAGGTACGTTATTCTAGCTGGGTTTATGCGGATATTGAGCCCATGGTTTGTAAATCGTTACCACATGCGCCTGGTTAATATACACCCCTCGTTACTGCCTTCCTTTATTGGCATAAATGCAATTGATCAGGCTTTTGCCGCTAAAGTTAAGGTAAGTGGTCTTACAATTCATTTTGTAACGGATAAACTAGATCATGGACCCATCATTGCCCAGGGAGTTGTATCTAATAAATCATCTACTTTGGAAGAATTGGCAGATAAAATTCATACACTTGAACATGTAGCATATCCATTTATTGTAAGCAAATTGCTTAGTAACAAGGTAAATATTTTAGATGATGAAACCATTGTCGTTGAAAAAGATAAAGATGATATACAATTATTGGGCAAATTCTATAATAGCTTATTTTATTGATCTGGCCGCATGATTCATATTCGTTTCTTTCTAAAGAGCTATTAGTATCAAATACATAAAAACCATTATACATCTATATAGACATCTTTTCTAAAAATATGTTATAATATGTATACTGAGGTACGTAATTTTACGCAAAATAATTATCGGCGTTAAATTAAATACCTTAAAAATAGCTAGAGTTAGCAAAGCTTTACATTTCTATATAAGTTTTGGCTATAACTAGTATAAAATTTTTAAGGAAGAATAAAATGAAAATTAAACAATTCGTTTTTATAACAGGTATGGTTACCTCGTTATTCTCGTGCTTAAATGTAGCACAAGCTGAAACACCACACGGTACATGTACATTCTCAGTTGATGGACATGTGTTACCACAACTTACAAACTATCCAGATGCTCATACACTTTTATCAAATATTTGTACAGATAAAGTAAATCTCACTGGCTGCACTATCCCCTGGGAAAGGGCAGATGATAAGTCAAGAGTTGATGTGTATTTTAACAATGAAAAGTATGGCACATCCATACCTGATTTTTCAGTATATGATGACAATCTGATTTTTGCAAAAATAGCCGCTCATGGCTATGAACTACGTATTCAACAAAACGAAGCAAACTCTAAATATACTATCAACTTTCCCATAGAGCTTACTAAAGAGGGATCTTGCCAGGAAACCATTAAGCCAGGTGAGCAAAATATATTGCAGCTAACTGATATTCATTTTAATCCTTTTGCTGAATGTACGGCAAACGTTAAACCATGCAAGGTAATAGGATCTCTTATAGCAAATGATATTCATAAATGGTCAACTCTTCTGAGCTCAGGAGCGATTAATAATTATAAAGAAGAGACGAACAATGCCTTTTTAACTCATGGATTTGACAAGCTTGCAGAGATTGTGGTAAGAAAGGGTGTTAAAACTATTTTAATATCCGGAGATACACTTGCGCATGACTTTGACACAAATTACAAAAACTTTGCTCCATCACAGTATACTACAAATACTGCATATTTTAGTGATTTCTGTGTAAAAACCTTACTATATGTTGTTCTAGAATTAGAAAAAAGAGTTCCCGCCGGTACTAAGATATACGTTACATTAGGTAATAATGATTCAGATATCAAAAATTATAAAATGCAATCTCACAATTTTTTATCAAAGGTGGCAGCAGGGCTTAGTAAGTATGTTGATTCAAATAGTATCAACAGCTTTACCACCTCCTATGATAAGGGTGGATATTTTAGTGTTCCATTATCAGATAAAATTACTCTAATTGGATTAAACACGAATAGTTTCTCACCAGATACAACTGCTACAGGTGACATAACGGCTTCAAATGCCCAGTTGAACTGGTTTACTAATGAGCTTGTTACAGCGGAAAAGAACGGTAAAAAAGTTATCCTTACCCAACATATCCCTTATGGAATGAATCTATATTTTGCTGCAAAAAACAATATCGCTTTTTCAGCATTAGATGATAAGTTAGAGGTAGGGTATTTTAACCAGTTGAAACAACATTATCCTGTCATTTCCTCAATATATGCCGGGCATTTTCACGGTGAATTTTTATCTTTAATAGATGGCAAAATCCCCGTTATAGGAACAATAGCATTTAATAGCTATTTTGGTAATAATCCAGGGTTTAAAGTAATTCACATTTCACCTGAAGGGAATTTTGATGGCTATACAACATACTTCTTCTCTCAGGCAACTAATGCACCTATGGCATGGACTCCTTTATATGACTACGGCTCAACCTATGGAAGCCCGGATATGATAGTTTATACGCTCCAAAATTTCCCTTATGATCTTAAGGATCCAAAGGTATTTAATTACCGGACTTACTACGCCGGAGGATATGGTGCCAGTACAGGATTAATTACAGAAGACCAGTACTGGAAAGCTTACTACTGTGGTATTAAGTATAGTGAATCACCAGCTTACACTGCGTGTATTAAGTAGGCACTCTTAAAATCAAGATGTGGTAAAATCAAAGCTACGATAAATAGCTTAAAAATATTTATCGTAGGCTTTATATAAATAGCTAAATCTAGCTTTAGTCATGATTTCCTCATTTTAGTATGGTCATAAGATTTTTTATGTGAATCATCTGGCTTCTTCATTTCATAGATCACCCAAGCTGTAAAAAGCCCTGCCACAACTATAACCCCCAGTGCTGATAACAAATAAGCTACCATCATTCATTCCTTTTATTTAATCAATTTCTGTCCAGAGCTTATCAATATTAAAGAAAATGTTTGCAAAATAAACCATAGTGTAAACACTACAACTCCGTAAACTTGCCTATAATTTGTCCAACCAAAATAGGTAAACACTCCAGCTAATGCCCAAGATGCAGATCTTAATTGTTCTGAAATAATTTTTATGACTTCATAGTCTCTGAAATTAATTATTCTCATACTAACCCTATATCAATATTATACAGTAACTTGAATGGTTACTGTATAATGGTTATAATTATTTATAGTGGAGCGCCACTGACAGCGCTATCTGGCGGTAAATCATGCTCATCAAGTTCAAATGTGGGGATATCCTTATTGGTATCATCGCGTTCTACCCTATTTAAAAGCTCCACATTATTTGCGTATAAACGCTGAACCGGCACCGGCACATTTTCAGAATTTAGGTAAGCTCCAACTGATGGAAACCCTTCAACTAAGACCTTATTGCCTTTTTTGGCATAAGTTGTTATGACCTCTGCCAAACGCCCATTACAGCTTACATCTATCCAGTCGGTTCGTCGCTTAGCTTTAGTACCCGAAGTTACCCCAACCGAAAAAGTTGCAAAAGAATTGCCTTCAGGATCAATGCGTAATTCGGGGTCGCGTCCCAAATTGCCCGTAATTGTTAGTCTTTTCATAATTATTCCTTTCTTAAAAAACTAAACAGATTAAAAATTTTTGTGCCTACCAAATTGGTTGGTCGTGCGGTATAAATAGTATTGCTCTATATTGCAAATCAGTATTCTTGACCACACCAAAATAGCGCGAATCATAAGAATTTTTGCCATTGCCCAATAAAAAATATTCATCTTTGCCCAATTTATATGTTGTACCTATATGCAAAGGGTTTAATTGGATATTTTGGTATTTCCTAAATACAGTCGTATTTGTAAGCAACACATTATTTATAAAAATACCCCCTCTGCCAACTACAACCATATCACCATCTATGGCTGCTATTTTTTTAAGTAAAAATGGTAAGGCACATCCTCCGGATGACATATATGGCAAGCCAAATTTATGTAAAATACTAATACTCCGTACATCACGAATACAAGACAATACCAAATCAGCCCTATTAAATACATGTGGTTTATATACAAAATAGTACCCTCTTTGCTCTGAAGTACTGGGATTAAAATATATATGCTCATTTATAAAATATATTCCAGCTAAAATTAATAAACTGGCAAAACTAATAATTTTGTTTTTTGATATATTCACTCAAAACTTTCTTCCATTTTGTCGTATATAATGTCCTGATAAATATCTTTATCCGTGTCATATTGCAATATCTGCCTAAGTGCTGTTACTTTTCTTTGGGTGGTATTATGGTATTCACCATCAACTTCTCTTCGTACTGTCATATTTTGAAGTGAAATAATTCCATTTATTGTAAACCCGATTTCTTTACGGTTTATTCTGGCATTTGCATGATCTGCAATACAGTTCTCAAAACGATGTAAGGCTTCTTCTACACCATTAGCATGAATTGTTGCAACTCCACCTGGATGTCCGGTATTCCAGGCTTTAAGTAGTGTATATGCCTCAGCTCCACGTACTTCCCCCATAACAATACGCTCCGGCTTAAAACGTAAGGTAGTACGTAGTGCTTCATACATAGAAAAAAATTCACCGGTGGTAAATGCAATTGAACGTGCAGTATCAAATTGTAGTTCGGGCACATCTTCAATTATTAATATTCGGCAACTTGGAAACAATCTACTAATTTCATGTAAAATTGCATTGGCCAAAGTCGTCTTACCTGAACCAGTCCCCCCTGCAATTAAAATATTAAACTTACGTTTTATCCAAGAAATAATCGTATCTTTACTAGTTGCTGATAAAACCCCCTGATTAACAAAATCATCAAGAGTATAAACAACTGATGCATGTCTTCGTATACAAAATGCCGGAAATATGCTAGCTGGTGGAATTACCCCGGTAAATCTATGTCCGTATTTAGGAATCTGGCATTCCAGGTACGGATTTTTATTATGAATAAACTTACCGGTTATACTAGCTAAAACGCTCATAATTGTCTCTGCTTTAGTTGCAGACATTTTGATAATTTCAGTTTTACCATCTGGCAAATTTTGGTAAAGGTTTTGTAACCCCTCACCATGACGCTCAACAAGAACATGTCCTTCATAACTACCATCTGCAGTTTTATAAGGATTTAATATTACTTCAGTGGTTCTTTCATCCTCAATGGTTGCCAGAATTTCTGCCATATCTTTTTCCAGATGACGTAATGCATCATTTATCTTTGTCATTTATTTTGTATTTCCAAAAGGATTTATTTTGCCTTTTGCCCCTAAGCTAGTATTGCCGGCACCGCCAGTTACTAAATCGGTTAATCTGCCAGAGATAGTACTTTGTCCCTCATGACCTGAATTATTCCCAAATGATGAAGTATTGCCACCTTTATTAGTACCGTGTTCATTTGCTATTCCGCCTTCTGTAGCTAAATTTGGTGAATTATCCCCTGCGGTAATTTGTCCACTAAGAGTAGACGCCAGCCAGTCTGGCATTTGCCATAAGGCTAAAGAAATGATAACTGCTGTAACAAATACACGGCATATCACTCCTGCCAAAACAGTTAGATCCGCATTTACTGCCTGGTTAATATCAGTTGCCCAATTTTTCATCTGTGCATTTAAGACCCCCATAATCAGGCATACTACAAAAAATTTTATTCCAACCGAAATTGTTGCACTAATATAGCGCTCCCAGTAATTGCGCGTCCACGAGCTACCAGCAAAGCCTGCAAATATAAATCCGCCATAAATTATTAAATATGCTTGTAAAATTATCTGCATCAGGTAATAAGCTATAAAAATTAGTACTATAAATAATAATACCTGGATTATAGCTAAGGTAATCTTAAGTGTTATGTAATCAAATGTCCCGGTTTGATCAGTGGCTGTATGTATCATATCTGCCATGCAAGAAAAATTACTAATTACTGCTGATGGCCCAAGAGTATTTAAGCCACTACCTGTTTTCATATTTAAACTAAACCCACCCAGGCTACTACCTAAACCCGATAAAAATTCAATTATTCCTCTATACATCTCAATATTTACCAAATACCGGGCAAAGAAAAAACATAACACTGTACGTGTAAAAAAGAATACCCATAGTTTCTCAATATCACCAGCAAATACTTTCTTAACCGTTAATTGCCACATAAATTCCATACCAAATAAAATAAAAAAAAACTTCTTAGCTATTGGTTCTATTGTGTTTTGCCAACTGGTAGCTGCATTACCAAATTGCAATAAAATATCATCTAATATCCCGCCGCCCTTAATTACACAAGTGGGTACATCTGCATATGTACTACAGATAACCAAGCAAATTATTAAATATTTAATTTTTATCATTTATACTTACTTATAAAAAATAGAGTATGGACATTAGCTCATAGCCTGAGATGGCAAGCTAATATAAAATCCTGATATTGTCGGGTATGACATTTTATTACAATCCATTTTGCCCAAAACCTAAATATAAATCTGCATTATTTTGTTTAGCCAATTTTTCTTCAGCTAATTTTTTCTGTGCACTTTGAGCTAATAAAACCTGGATCTGTGCCAATGATCCTTGTATTGCTGCCTGTGTCTGGATTGAAGCAGCCTGCAATGCAAGAGCGGCCTCCTTCGGATTGGTATTAAAAATTTTTAAAATATCTTGCAGACTTCTTATTGTATTTTGTACACCAATCATATTATTTATTGCAGTACTAAACTGTGAACATAGATCATCATTTACCTGATTTAGATATTCCTGCAACGCCAGCTGCCCTGATTTGGAGCATAGCTGGCAAATTGCTCCACCAGCTCGTTCTACATCTTGTAAGCTTTTAAGTTCACGTAGTTGTGTTGCTATATCAACTGCTTCACTAATTTTTAGTAAGCCTGTAGTTATCTGTGCCGCATAAACACCCATAGTTTTTACATCCTGTGCTACCTCATATACATCAGTTGTAGGTACAATAGCTTCTGCACAACCAAAAAATAATATATTTATTGTGTATATTAATATTTTTTTAGCTGCTTGATTCCTAATCAATTTTCTACCTATTCCCACAAAAACTCCGTTTTGCTCCGTTTTCATACTTTTTCCTTTCATAGGTTTATAGGATGTAAGCTTATATCCGCAGTTAACATAATATTAAATAAGTAACCAGGTTTTACGATTAATGTCGGTTGTATATTCAGGTTTTTCTGTGTTATTGCCAACCCGGTTTGCCCTAATTGCTGACCTAAACTACCAGATAATGTCTGCCCAGCTGTAGGATTGGGAGTTGTTGTGACTCCTATCCCGCCACTTTGTACATTAGCATTAGTATTATTCTGGCTATACTGCATTGCCCCGGTGATCACTCCCATAATAAAACTACTGCCAAAAATTTTCCAATACTTATTATCTATTTCATCATAAAAACCCGCATACCCCTCCAGATCAGTTCCTGGCATAGCCTGCAAATTAATAGAGCTGCCATCCTGGTAAATTAACCTGTTCCAGGCAACCAAAATACGTTCCTGTCCATACGCAATATGGTTATCATATATGCCAACTAGCTTTGCCCCCTGTGGAATTAGTAAATATTTACCAGCACTACTATCATAAACATTTTCCCGAACCTGGGCTGTAACCTGCCCAGGTAAATCTGAATTTAAACCATTTAACATAATTGCCGGAATAATACTGCCTGCTTTTACTTCGTAAGGGCTTTTTGCCTCTATTAAACCTGACACCATATAATCATTATTACCTGATCTGTTATCTAATTGAAATTGCGCCTTAGGCACAATTTGGGGCGATGACTCTGAAACTTCTGCTGATTTACCCTGTTGCGTGGTATTATCATGTTGTAAATTACCTTTACTATTTGCTACTGTAGGTATACTACTAAATAGTAAACTTTTAGAACTTAAACTGGTATACTTGCGCGTCAATTGTGCTTTGGCATAATTAATTGCAGCCTGCTCTTCCTGAGTTGGTTCCCGTGTTTTTATATTAATCGGTGGTACCATAGCTAAAGATTCAGAACTAATTATTTGCACATTATGTATTTTAGCTACTGCAGATGCTGCTTGTTTTTTTGCCAGCACCTCTTGTAATAATTGATCGGTATTCTTCAAATTATCGTTCTGGTTTAAAGTCTGGCTTTCATCTGTAGAGATTTTTTTATCTTCATCAGGTGTAAAAATACCAAATGCCAGCATGCTAATTACAATAACCCCGAGTACACCTAAAATCACCAAAACTTTATTCCTGGCAAGCCCTTTGGTAGGAACATGCATAGATAAATCTGTCATGATTAATTACCTATATCCTGAACAGGATTAATGTATGTAATAAACAAACCAGTAGGATTTACTAGCTGTACTTCCGGATTAATATCATCTATTCGCTTAAATGTTACTATGCTACTAAAACTTAAAATATTTTCTAAATTGTTGCCTACACTATCCACATTTTTCTCATCCCAAACGATTTGCCAACATCTGCCACCTTGCATAGGGCGTATACTTTTTACTGTAATCATGATTATTTTATTTTTTGTATACTGATCAATAATCATTTGATCAATTTGTTTTCTTAAATTTGGCAGCGTCATTTTATGTACCAGATCAATATTTCGCCGTTTTACATTTGTATCCTGTGGTACTTCACGTAAGCTCGTAATAAAATTAATTAACTGATGCGCTACTATTTTATTATCTACATTTAAAGTTTTAGCTGCTATTCCCAAAGCTATTAAATTACCTATATTATCTTTTTCAAAAACTAATACCCTATGCTTATCCTGATTTACTATATACATGGCAAAGATTGATACAATCATTAGTGCAATAATGGTTAATATAGCTAAGTTTCTCCATACAGCCTGATTTTCAATATGATATAAATGCATATCGTTCCAGCCATCTTGTTCAATATGCTTTAAATAAATATTACTATTTTCATTTTTCAATTGTTTTTGCTTCATGGATATTTAACCATTTTTTTATAAAATTCTTATTATCTTGTTCTTTGATACGGATTGCCAGATTGATATCAGCCAGACTGGTACGTGCTGTAAAATTAAATGTTAATGGACTTTCACTTAAATCCAGGCTAAATTTACGCCTGCCCAGAGTGCTTACATAAAAATATTCCCCTCTATAACTATGTGCAATTAAGTTAATTTGTTTTTCATTTAAATCCATACTTTTATATTGGGCAAATATATCTTCAGTTAGCGCCTGTGGATTAGGTAAAAAAATCTTAGTGCTACAATTAGTTTTTAGAGCACTTAACAAATCTTTATAGTTAAATAAATCTGCAATTTCTTGAGTTGCAAAAATAATTGCTACATTAAATTTACGCGCCGTTTTAACCCATTCAATAATTTTTTCGCGAAATAAAAAATGTCTAAAAAATAAAAAGCTTTCATCAAACACTATCAAAGTTGGTAAGCATGTATCAAACTGTTTACTTACCGAATGAACCAGAAATTTTAATGCCGGAATAATTACCCTATCACCGGCTTGCATTAAATTTCCCATTTCAAAGACGTTAAACTTAGATTGTTCCAGGCTAAAATCCTGGCTGCCACCATCAAAAATCTTGGCAATAAACCCCGAATTGGCCGCTGTATCATGAGCTAGTTTTTTCTCCTGACAGAAGCTATCTAATACACTCGAGACAGCCTGGTCATAATCCTGAACTAAATGACGAAAATAAGATAATGTTCTTCGCTCTTTGGGTGTGTCTTGGCACATTAACTTAAGAGCACGACGAATTGCCTGACGATGCGTATCATCAAAACTTTTCTCCATACCATTTAAAATGCATAAATCTTCAAGCCATGAGGCAGCAAAATCAAAATCAAGATCCGATTCAAGCTGATATAAAGGCTGAAAAAATAATTGATTATCTTCACTCCCTATATCATAAAATGAGCCATCACAACCATAACAAAGCGGCAATGAACTTTTATTTTTATCAAAAACAAATACTCGTGAATTTTTATAGCGAAAATGCTGGGCAATAATAAAATTGAGTAATGTTGATTTACCGGATCCGGTAGGTCCTAAAATTAAAGTATGTCCAATATCTGCTACATGTAGAGATAAACGTAATGGAGTATAGCCGGTTGTCCTGGCATAAAATAATGGAGGATTATTGTCTATATAGAAACTGCACGGATTATGATCAAGACCTGACCAGATTGAAGTATTTGGCACAATGTCAGCTACATTTTGGGTATGAATAAGCCACTTGCGTACATTTGCATAAGAATAACCCGGCAATGTTCCCAGGAATGCTTCTACCGCATGATGACGTTCGATCTGGCTTTGAAATCCAAGGTTTTGGAAAATGCTTCTAATTTGTGTTGCCTGGTTTTCTACCTGCTGCAGGTCATGGTGCATAATAATTACACTTGCAGTGTAAAAACCAAATTTTACATTTCCTGAATCATTTAGAGCTTTTGCCGTCTCTGCATCTTGATATTGTGCTTGTGAATTTTTATTTACTCTGATATTGGAATCTATGGCTAAGGATAATTTAACCGTATCAATAGCACTTATACGTTTTTGGTACCAAAGATTGGATAGCCTGTCAATTAACTTACCACCTTCATATTGGTTAATCAGGATAAATCTGGTATTAAACCTATAAGCAAAATCAATATAATTTAATTTATCTAATATCGCCGGATAACTCTCATTGGGAAATCCCATAATCGTTACACAACGCATATGCCTATCCCCTAGTTTGGGGCTTTCTCCACCAACTAGATCACAAGCAGAGATATAGTGTTTTAAGAAAGCACCATGCTTTATTGGCAGATTTAGCTTTACTTTCTCACCGGTTAAGCACCAGCTAATATAAGAAAGTAGTGTTTGACTATCCATTATGGATAAATTTAATCCATAACCAAGTAATCCTATAAATTCATCAATTTTAGCTTTAAATTGTACCAGGTAATATTTATAATCAAATATTTCACTATTATTTTTTTTACGGAAGAATAAACCAAATTTACTGCCTAAATCTACCTTTGGTCTATAAGTTAAACTAATTGCATAGGCATTCTCGTAATGTTTATCAGTACTTTCATAAAGACCTCTTCTTTCCTCATCTATCATTGCCGCCAGTTCAATTTCATAATAACAATCGCTCTTTTTAATATACCCGGGTACTGCATAACGAATTGTGTCAATATGAAATAGCCAGCCGGAACCAAGTAGATTAAAAGCATTATTTAGCTGGGAAGATAATACATTTAATTCGCTATCTGATGAAGTTTCAAGGTCACCACCACGATACCAAAAAGAAGCCAGGTATGAGCCATCTGTTTGTAAGATTATTCCGTCATCTATCAATGTTGCATACATTAATAAGTCTGATACCCCAAATCCGCGGCCAGCATATGCACGACCACTTATACTATGCTTAAATAACCGGATTGCAGGATTAAATAATTTTGCAAACATGGTAAAACTAGTTCCTATTCGAAATGATAAAAAGGTTGATCTGAGCATCCGGGATAGAATTCATTAGCCGGATAGTAATCCTGGTAATAACGTAAATACCGATATAAGCAGCGAAAATATTGTGGGTCTGCTTCATTAATTCTACGAATTAAAATTATGCAAATTATATAAAATATAAATACACCCAAAGTCACAAATAAATTCATATATGCCATAATTACAGCACCTCCGATTGCAACTACCATAGTAAATGGCAGTCTCTCGCAACCTACAAATAGTAGTGGTTTATATAATGACCTGTGGATTAAAGTAGTGCGCAGCATAATATAATTTCTGCCCTTCTTAGAAAAAACTTATTTTTTAATATCATAAAATTGATCCTCTCTACACGGTAATGACGTTTCTGGACTAAAAAGAAAAACCCCAGCTTATCTTACTGCCAAAAAAACCCATAGCAGCTATTAATAAACCGATGACTATTAATACTTTACAAATTGTATAAGCAAATGCGCCTTCCAGACGCCCGCTGCCAAGAGCTAATGCAGCGCATACAACTGTTAAAATACCGCCCCATTTGGCAGCAACTTTTAGTATGCTCTGGCCAGCAAGTAGCATATCGTCCACCCCACTAACATTTGAAACATCTTGAGCATGAACTAATATAGTATGTAAATACAGGTATATAGCACAATTTAATACCTTTAATAACTTTATTGTTAATTTCATTGTATTCAATCCTTATATAAGAGTAATAAAAATGGTTTATAGGCAGCATTATAGTCGAAAACTGTAAAAAAGTTTTGCGAATATTCGCAAAACTCGTACTTTAAAGGTTAATATACTGAAATATAAGGAAAATATATTTTTAATTAATTTTTGCATTTCATTTTACAATTCACCGAATTACTGAAATTCCGTATTGTGATTTTATAGTTCATAAGTTAGAATATGGTATACGTTGGTTGTGTTTGTTTAGCAATGTTGGTACTTTAAGAGCATTGGTAAAGAAGCATCACTTTCCTAACCACAAATGTGGATAATAATTTTTAAAGGAATTTAAGATGAAAACGAAGTATAGTATAATTTCTGCTTTATTTATGGGATTGTTTTTATTTTCAGGGTTGGCTTGCGCTAGTAATTATTTATATATCAAGGTAACATGTACGTTCAAGGATGATAAAATCACACCTATTGAATGGGGCCTAATTAACTATGAAGGAAGGAATATGATTTCTTCTAATACACCAATAATTGGAAATGTGGAATTGAAAAGAGTCACTAATAAATTGATTAATAATACCTATGCAGTAACGGAAATAGCACTTCGTAAAAATGGTCTATTTGAAGGTATATTTGAACTTTCAGGTTTTTATGGTGAGTTTGAATATGCATCAGATTCAAAAACTGAAAAGTGGTCTCCTAAGTTTATTATAAAAGACCTAGATCTTGATACTTATGAGTGCACAGCAACCCCTATAGAACCAAAGAGTTTTTCTGACTTTTTTATTTCACATAAATTCATTGGGAAAGTCTCAAAAGAACCACAAGCAACAAAAATCACAGGCCTAAAAAATAACTAAAGAATGAAGAAGATTGACTTGTAACGATAGCCAGAATATACTCCAGTTTACTGAAGCATAAATTCTGGCTAATTTAGTTTGCTAATTCTGCGTTTATAGCCGTGTCGATATCATCGATGCAGTGCTTTAGGTAGCCTAACCATAGATAATAACTTCTAGTATAAATAGTGGCCGGAGATTTAACTATATATTGATAACCAGAGGTAAATAATATATCTTCTGAATTATTGCAACATTTGTGTATGAAACTCTGTCCAGAGTCTGATCTAATCCATTCTAACGGCTGAAGTATTGGCCTACTTTTATCATAGTTTCCATATTTATCTGTTTGATACGGTTTTAACCTGCCTAATTGGCTTAGATTAAAAAGATTATTAGGATCACAACCCAGTGTAACTCTTACACCATCTATTGTCTGGATAAAGTTATCTTCTGGTTGATTTATTGATTTTTGTGCAGAAATAGCACGTGATTTGAACTGTTTAGGTTTGTTCATGATAGGTCTCTTAGAATTGTTGTTATAAATTCCACGTTTTCAGTGTGGAAGCCAGGGTCTGAAAACTCCGCCCTAAGAGAAGCGGTAGGGGTTATTTCCAATTAAGGTATTGTATTACGCCCACCCCGGCATAGTTATAGCTATAAAACTATATGCTATGCTGGTCTATTTGTAAAAATACAAATAAAATAACCACAAGTAAGTGGCTAATCTCTTAAGGTTTGGAGTTTTCAGTTCCAAGCGTTATGTTAACGGATATAGTGACTGCTTGTCAAAGTTTAATTTATATTTTTTATTATTTTATATAAATTTATTGTGGGTTGCACCCACCTGCCATACTTTCTTGCTTACCCAAGAAAGTATGCAAAGAAGGCAAGTCCAAATGTAATTTTTATACGGCTAAACTGAAGTAACTTGCCTAAACCAGCTAACTCCCTCCGGTCGAGCAAAGCTGGTTTTTTAACGGCAAATCACGTCAATTTAACCTAAAATTCCAATGGATCATAACTGCCTTGTTAAGATTTAGTAATTTTAAGTTAATTTATCGTAAAAAACGGCAAAATGTCTGAGCTTTAGCGAGTTTTTGCCGTTTAGATAAATTAATGAAAAAATTACGTAAAAAATCTTATTAGGCTTGAGCTTTTTTGGTGACTTTTTTGGCTCAAGCTAAAAAAGTTACTGGGTGTGGCGCCACGCGCCGCAATAACTATAATAATATTAAACTGATTACACAATTTCTCTAAAAACAACTAAAATCGTATTATATCGATGATAAAATCAATTACTTTATTAAATTACAAATTTATATTTGTTTATCGTAAAATAATGCCTGTTATGCAGTAATGCATGACAATAGGTGCACGCCCTTATGGGATTGCATCTAAATTCCGTATGGGTGTGTGTTTTTGTATTAATTTATGAAAGGACACATCGTGTTGAGTTTAATCTTGACAACGGTGGGTGCTTACTTATTTAAAAAAGCCGGACTCTCTATTTCAATTAAGATCCGGCTTAAAAATAAGAAGCATCAACGCAGTCACCATATAAAGTAAAACTGCGTAATAGGGTGGTTGCACACCCTATTCTTCTGAAGAATTATAATCTAGATCCCCACCTCATGTCAAATTTATTTAAAAAAACTATCTTGAGTATCAAATCAGCCAAATAACTAACTATAATATTAAAGCTACATTATAATGATAGTTTTGATGTAGAATAATGCCTGTTATGCAGTAATGTATGACAATAGGTGCACGCCCTTACGGGATTGCATCTAAAATTCCGTGAAGGTGTGTGTGTAAATAAATTATTTTATGGAAAGACACATCATGTTGAGTTTAATCTTGACAACGGTGGGTGCTTACTTATTTAAAAAAGCCGGACTCTCTATTTCAATCAAGATCCGGCTTCATAATAAGAAGCGCCAACGCAGACACCGTAAAAAGTAAAACTGCGTAATAGGGTGTTGGAGCACCCTATTCTTCTGCAAGTATTATAGTCCAGATATCCATTACATGTCAAATTTATTTCAAAAAATTTAAGCTTACTTTTTAGCTAATAGGTCTATAAATCCATTTACAGGCATTTGGCTGAATTTGTTTTTATTGCTAATAACAGCTAAAATCTGCTCTTGTAACTTTGGAGTATATACTCTAGAGAGATTAGTTTTAAATTTGGCCATAAGTAGTGGAATTCCTTCGTCACGTCTACATTTATGCCCTACCGGATATTCACATACCACTTCATCTAATTTGCTGCCATCATTAAATTCAATAGTTATTGCATTGGCAATTGATCTTTTATCCGGGTCCAAATAATCTTTGCTAAACTGCATATCTTCAATACAAACCATTTTATCTCTTAGTATATCAATCTGTGGGTTTTTTGCAACTTCATCCTCATAATCCGCCGCAGTCAAACGTCCATAAACCAAGGGAACCGCCACTATATACTGTATGCAATGATCCCGATCAGCCGGATTATATAACGGACCTTTCTTATCAATAATCCTAATCGCCGATTTATGCGTACGAATTGTGATTTTTTTTATTTGGCCTATTCTATTTTTTACTTGGGGATGCAAAATTATTGCACATTCTACCGCAGTTTGGGAATGAAATTCGGCCGGATAAGAAATTTTAAATAATATATTTTCCATAACATAAGTTTGGTAATCCTGAGTAAACCTAAATGCCTGGCCTTTAAACGATACATCATAAAAACCCCATGTCTTGGCAGTAAGTGCTGACGGATAACCCATTTCACCAGCTTTAGCCATCAGGGCTAATCTCACTCCACGTGCAGTAGCATCCCCCGCTGCCCAGCTCTTTCTTGAGCCAGTATTAGGCGAATGACGATAAGTACGTAATGCCTGGCCATCAGTAAAAACTAGTGATAGTGCATTAATTGTTTGTTCCAAATTTAGACCAAGCATCTGTGCTGTCACAGCTGTTGATGCCAACTTAACTAAAATTACATGATCTAAACCTACAGCATTAAACGAATTTTCTAATGCAATAACGCCCTGGATTTCGTGTGCTTTTACCATTGCAACCAATACGTCATGAATAGTTAATGGTTGTTGCTTGTTTGCTATATTAGTTCTGGATAACCAATCAGCCACAGCTAAAATTGCCCCCAAATTATCTGAAGGGTGCCCCCACTCTGCTGCTAGCCAGGTATCGTTATAATCCAACCAACGAATCATGGTGCCAATATTAAAGGCGGCCTGAATCGGATCTAACTGATAGTTGGTTGCAAAAACTTTAGCTCCATTTGGCACAATAGTACCAGGCACTACAGGGCCTAATAATTTGGTACACGCTGGGTAAGATAAAGCCTCGAGTCCGCAACCAATACTATCTAGTAAACAGTAATGTGCAGTCTCAAGAGCTAAATCGCTTTTAACCTGATAATTTAGCACGTAATTAGCAATATCTATTAAAACTTTATCAGGCTGGGGGCGAACATTTGAAAAAGAAGAACTCATAAATACCTTTTATAAATTAGCGTTTATCAATTGGTATAAACTCCAGATTATCCGGGCCGGTATAGTTTGCACCCGGACGAATAATCTTACCATCAATACGCTGTTCAATAACGTGTGCGCTCCAGCCAGTAACTCTGGCAATTACAAATAATGGTGTGAACATATTGGTTGGCACATCCATTTTATTATAACTAACTGCAGAAAACCAGTCCAGGTTGGGAAACATTTTTTTAGTCTCCCACATAAGTGTCTCAATACGGCTAGCAATATCAAATAACTTACAATCATGTGATGCTAAAGATAAATCTTTAGCTACTTGCTTTATAACCTGATTGCGCGGATCACTTATCGTATAAACCGGATGCCCAAAACCAATTATCACTTCTTTATTTTCAATTCGCTTGCGAATATCTGCCTCTGCAACTTCCGGGTTAACATAACGATTCTGAATTTCTAAGGCAACTTCATTAGCACCGCCATGTTTATAGCCCTTAAGTGCTCCAATCCCGCCGCAAATCGCCGAATAAATATCTGAGCCTGTACCGGCAATTACCCGAGAGGTAAATGTTGAAGCATTGAATTCATGCTCAGCATATAGAATAAGCGAAATATTCATAGCATGCGCCCATAATTCATTTGGTTTTTTGCCATGTAATAAATGTAAGAAGTGGGCCCCTACTGAGTCATCATCTGTTTCTACTTCAATACGTTTATTATTATGACTAAAATGATACCAATAGACTAATATTGAACCCATACTGGCTAATAGCCTATCGGCAATTAATCTGGCCTTCTCTTGATTTTGCACATCTTTTTCAGGCTCTGCACATCCTAGCGCTGATACTCCGGTTCTAAGTACATCCATTGGGTGTGATGTACTGGGTAATTGCTCCAGGACTATTTTTACCGAATTAGGTATTCCACGTAATTTAGTTAAGTGCTGTTTATATGCTTTTAACTCCGCTACTGTTGGCAATTTACCATAAATTAATAAATATGCCACTTCCTCAAATTCGCAATTAGCTGCCAGATCATGAATATCGTAACCACGGTAATGTAAATCATTGCCTTGGGAGCCGACTGTACAAATAGCCGTATTACCTGCTACCACTCCAGATAAGGCTACAGATTTTTTGGGTTTAAATTGCTGTTTATCTTCACTCATCTATTTACCCTCCGTACTATTTAATTGATCTAACTTTTGTTCATATGAATAATAGTCAAGATACTTATATAAGTCATCCCGGCTTTGCATTATATCCAGTACATTTTTCTGGCTGCCATCTTGTTTGATTGTTTCATAAACTTTAAGTGCTGCAGCATTCATTGCGCGAAAAGCTGATAGCGGATATAAAACCATATCAACATTTACACTATTTAATTCCTCTACCGTAAACAATGGTGTAACGCCAAATTCGGTAATATTTGCCAGTAACGGGACTTTAATATGCTGTTTAATTTGCCGGTACATATCAAGTTTTGTAACCGCTTCAGCAAAAATCATGTCTGCACCTGCTTTCACATATGCTTCCATACGCTTAATTGCAGAGTCTAACCCTTCATTGGCAATTGCATCAGTCCTGGCCATTACCACAAAATCCGGATCGGTTTTAGCCCCAACCGCTGCTTTAATCCGATCAACCATTTCTTCACTAGAAACTATAGCTTTATTTGGACGGTGCCCACACCGTTTAGCCGCTACCTGATCTTCTATATGACATGCCGCAGCGCCGATTTTTATTAATGATTTTACTGTTCGCTCTATATTAAATAAGCCACCAAATCCGGTATCAATATCCACTAATAAGGGTAAATCGCAAACCCGCGTAATACGCTCTATATCAATTAATACATCATCCAAAGTTGTAATACCCAAATCCGGCACACCCAATGAACCAGCGGCTACCCCACCACCAGATAAATAAATTGCATTATAGCCACTATGCTTTGCCAGCAGTGCATGGTAAGCATTAATTGCTCCAACAATTTGTAATGGTTTACTCATCTCTAATGCCCGGCGAAACTTGGCTCCGTTGCTAGTTATCACGGCTACTCCTTAGTCTAGTTTTTAAAGAACATATTATAACATCAAAATAAGTATATGGATTGCCACGCTGTACTCGTAATAGCGAATTGCAAGATGAATATAGGCAGAGAATATACAAGATTTATGCTAAAATTACGGTTTATGCTTCGGGGATGACTATGAAAAACAAACAATTTATTGTATTTATAACTTTTGCCCTATTTTTGGCAATGATTCCGGCTGCCAATTATACACTATTACATTTTGGATCCAGCTGTCCAGAAAACCAGCCATGTGTAATCCCGGTATGGTTTTACCCGGTAGTCTATGCTCCATCAGGTGTATTATTTGCCGGAGCTGCATTTGTCCTACGCGACATTTTACAACGGCTATCAAGCTTATGGCTATCATTATTTGCAGTACTTTGTGGTACTATAATAAGCTATAAATATGTAAATGCCGATCTGGCTGTTGCCGGCAGCGCTGCGTATTTCTTATCAGAACTTACCGATACCTATGTATATACCTACCTACAAAGATATAGTTTAATTTTGGCGGTTTTTATCTCAGCCTGTGCCGGCTTAATTGTTGATTCAATGGTTTTTCTACATATGGCATTTCATAGTTATCAATTTCTACCTGGTCAGATTATTGGCAAATTATTAGTAGTAATTTTATGCCTTCCGGTTATAAAACTTAGCCGAAGATTAATAAGGTCATTTTAGGTAAATAATATGCTTGAACAAAGCCAACTTGGCAAAGTATCCGAATATAAATCATCCTATAACCCTCAGCTGCTATTCCCAATTCCACGGGTAATTAACCGTACTGAATTGGGTATTGATGACAGGAACCCGGGATTTTATGGTGCAGATATATGGAATCACTACGAAGTATCATGGTTAAACCTCTCAGGTAAACCATGTGTTGCAATAGGTGAAATAATCTATCCGGCCAGTACCGCCAATATTATTGAATCAAAATCCATGAAACTATATTTTAATAGTTTTAATGGTACCAAATTTGAAAACAGTAACCAAATGAGTGAAACGGTAATTAAAGATTTAAGTAAATCTGTTGGAGCTCCTGTAGAGTTTCGCTTATTGCCCGTTGATACTCAAACTAAATTAATCAAATTTGAGGGTACCTGCCTAGATAATTTGGATATTGAATGTGATATTTATAAACCACACCCTGACTACCTTTTCTGCGAAGATAATCAAATCACGGAAGAGTTATATACAAATCTACTCAAATCAAACTGTATGATGACATTACAACCTGATTGGGCAAGTGTGCATATAAAATATAGCGGATTACAAATAAATCATGAAGGTTTACTTAAATATATCATTTCATTAAGGGATAATAATGAATTTCACGAACAATGTATTGAACGGATTTTTCATGATATCAGGACTAAATGCAAACCAGATTCATTAACAGTATATGCCCGTTATACCAGGCGTGGCGGTCTTGACATTAATCCGTTTAGGACAACTGAAAAAGATTTTACACTCCCTGAAAATAACCGGCTTATTCGTCAATAGAACACTAGGAGAATCATATAAAAGCAGTACTAATTTTATCCGGAGGCTTAGATAGCTCTACACTTGGCTACTGGCTTCGGGCAAATAACTATAAAGAGCTTATTTGCATTACATTTAACTATGGTCAAAAACAAATTATAGAACTTGAGTCAGCTAAGAGTATTGCTAAAGAACTTGGTGCATCCCATCATATTTATGACATATCTTTTATTAAAGATCTTCTATCACATTCAAATTCCAGCCTCACCAATCCGGATATTATAATTCCTCATGGTGAATATACAAAAGAGAATATGCAATCAACGGTTGTACCCAACCGCAATTCAATGCTTTTAACTATTGCCTGGACTATTGCCTGTATCCACAAGGCTGATATCTTAGCTTATGGCGCACATACAGGAGATCACTATATTTATCCGGATACACGTCCTGATTATTTAAATGCAATAAATTTATCCCTACGTATGGGTAGCAAAGATTGCCGCCAGGAAAACCTAAACCTGATAGCCCCGTTTATTAATTGGGATAAATCCGCAATTATCCAGGAAGGCGCTAAGCTTGGCGTCCCTTTTGAACTAACCTGGACTTGTTATGAAGGTGGTGAAACGCACTGTGGTTTATGTGGCGCATGCAGTGAGCGGAAAAAAGCTTTTGCTCTGGCAAAAATTTCAGATCCGATAGTTTATAGAGATTAGAAAAATGGTTAAATTTAGCGTTATACGCGAACATGAAATCCAGGCCGGGCACCGGGTTTATGGACATATGGGTAATTGTGGCAATCTGCATGGACATTCTTACGTTTTTCAGTTTCATTGTACAAACAATAATTTGGATGATTTAGGTATGGTGGTTGATTTTGCCGTGATTAAAAGTACTTTATGCAAATGGCTGGATGATAATTATGATCATCGTATGATATTATGGGAAAATGATCCTTTGGCTCATGAATTAGTAAAATTTGACCCCTCAGTAGTAATAGTTCCATATAACCCAACTGCAGAGAATATTGCACAACATTTATTAATGGTAGTCGCACCAGAAATATTACAAGGTACCAAAATACAACTTACCAAAGTAACAATCCGAGAAACTGCAAAGTGTAGTGCCATTTGCGAAGTATAATAATTTATATCTATGCAAAACTCTCAGCAATATCCAATAAACGAAATATTTGTAACACTTCAGGGAGAGGCCGGTTTTGCCGGCACTCCAAGCGTATTTATACGCTTACAAGGCTGTGATGTTGGCTGTGGATGGTGTGATACCAAACATACCTGGAAAGTTAATCAAAAAAATGAAATCGACTTTAATAACCTATTTAATAAAAGCGATGATAAAAATAGTTGGGCAACTGCCACTGCCACTCAAATCACCAGGTGCATTGAAACTAATTACCCGCACATCAAACATATAGTTATTACCGGCGGCGAGCCTGCTATGTACGATCTGCGTCCATTATGCCAAGCTCTTGAAAATTTGGGTAAAGACATTCAAATTGAAACAAGCGGTACTTATGAACTTAAAATTCCTGATAGCACCTGGGTAACATTATCACCCAAAATAGATATGCCAGGCGGTAAACCTGTTCTTTTGAAATGCATAGTAAGAGCAAATGAAATTAAAATGCCAGTTGGCAAGCTAGCTGATATTCAAAAGTTAAAGTCTTTTTTAAGTGCTAACCAGATACCAGCTAATACTAAAATTTGGTTGCAACCATTATCTCAAAATAAAACCGCAACTAATTTGTGTGTAGAACATGCATTATTAAATAATTGGCGGTTGAGTTTGCAGACACATAAATTTATCAATATCAGGTAATGTACCTGGACCCCCGCCTGCCACACGCGTGTGTACGCGAGAATGACATATAAGGCCGCCTAGGGATTCATCATATTATATATTACTGTTTGTAATTGTTGATTACTTGCAAATTGCCCGCCAAATTCTACTGTCATATTTTTGGTGTCATCATGACGCACACCGCGAATAGCAATGCAGTGATGCTTAGCCTTAATCCCAATTGCAATATCTTCAGTACTTAAGATTTTTTGGAGGGCATAAAATATCTGCCTGGTTACTCGTTCTTGTACCTGCGGGCGTTTGGCAAAAAAATCTACCACACGGTTAAGCTTACTTAGGCCAATTATTTTATCTTTTGGAATATAAGCAAGGTAAGCATGCCCAGAAATCGCTACCATATGGTGTTCACAAGTTGAATTAAATGAAATGGCTTCAGAAAATACTCCCCGATGATAAGCATAATTATTGGGATTAGTAGTCATTTTAGGAAAATTATTATAATCAAGCCCATAAAACAAATCATTAATAAAAAACTTGGCAGTCCGCTTTGGAGTGTCGGCAACTGATGCATCGCTCAAGTCCATACCGATTACTTCTAACAACTCTGCCACTTTTTGTTCTATAAGTGCAAAGTTATTTGAATTTAATTTATTAAAAAAAGCAGGGCTTTCTACCTGCTTATCCATTAAATGTTTATGAATAATAAGCCCCAACTCGGGATCTTTAGAATACATTGCAAATCCAAAATAAGATAAATGGTGGAGCCAAGCAGGATCGAACTGCTGACCTCTACAATGCCATTGTAGCGCTCTCCCAACTGAGCTATGACCCCAAAGTACAAGATTATAACATAGGTAGCCGCTTCATAAAAAATGTTTAATTGTGTTCTCTCTCTAGTAATATGTAGTACAATAACGCATGTAGCACAAGCATAAAGAGATAATTCATTAACGGGAGATTATAATGGATGATATTAAAAAATTTCTTGCGTCCCCTGCTTTTGCAGTAATTGGAGCATCAAATAATCGAGATAAATTTGGTAATAAAGTGTTACGCTGTTACATTACAAACCATAAAACAGTTTATCCTATTCATCCGATTGAAAAAGAAGTTGAACAACTAGCCTGCGTAAAATCTGTTGCCCAATTACCAGATACAGTTGAAAGTATCTCTATCGTAACGCCACCGCTATTAACCGAAAAAATTATTAGCCAGGCTATTACTAAAGGAATTAAAAATATCTGGATGCAACCAGGGGCAGCCAGCCAGGCAGCCATTGACGAATGCGTAAAAAATGGAATCAACGTCATTGCTAATGGACCGTGTATTTTAGTTGAATTAGGCTGCTAGTAATAACCGCTATACTAGAACAGATTGCAGCTATAATAAAGCTGCAATATGATCAGGTATGTTTTATTGAAAGATATTAACTCATATGGCTATACCTACCCCGCATATTGAAACCCCTGAACAAGGGATAATCGCCCCTATATTAATCATGCCAGGCGATCCACTTCGCGCTAAATTTATTGCAGACACGTTTCTAACCGAAGTTGTACAATTTAATACCGTGCGCAATATGTTTGGTTATACCGGAAAATATAAAGATAAAAAAATATCTGTTATGGGCAGCGGTATGGGGATGCCAAGTATTGGCATTTACTCTTATGAGTTATATTCATTTTATAATGTTGAACAGATTATCCGGGTTGGCTCTGCCGGGTCATACGATAAGGATGTAAAAGTCTATGATATACTTTTGGCAAAAGAGGTATGGAGCGAATCTACATATGCTAAAACCCAAAGTGGTGAAACCAGCGCTATCCTTAAACCAGATGCCGGATTAAATAAACAAATTTTAGACGCAGCTAAAGAACTCAATATACCAGTTTTGGAAGCCAGGATCCATTCATCTGACGTATTTTACCGCCAAAGATTTGAAGATTATATTGATATACGTAAAAACCACAACTGCGTTGCTGTAGAAATGGAATCATTTGCTCTTTTTGCTAATGCACAAGTGCTTAAGAAAAAAGCAGCATGTATATTAACCATCTCTGACTCCTTAGTAACACATGAAGCTACCGGCGCTAAAGAACGTCAGGATGGGTTTAGTAAAATGATAACCTTAGCTCTTGAATCAATATAAACCAATGAATCAACCAAAGCGCTTTACCTTGGAGGAACAAAAGTAATGCCAATTGGCTGAACTCCTGTTCCAACTGTTGGAGTAGGACTTAACAAAGTTAATTCTCCTGTGACAGGGTTTTTACTATACATGGATACTGTATTATCGCCACTGTTAGTTACATAAACATAACTGCCTGTTGGGCTTTGCGCAATATAAAATGGTGCAGGTCCGGCCCCAACTGTTGAGGATGGGCTTAATGGTGTAAGCTGGCCATTACTTGTATCCAGGCTATTCATAGAAACTGTACTGTCGCTAATATTAACTACGTAAACATAAAGTCCGCTCTGATCAACGATAATACCTTGTGGAGCATTCCCAACCCCAACTGTTGCCGGGCTGAGCGAAGTTAACTGTCCGGTACTGCTATTAGCGCTATACATTGATACTGTACCATCACCACCATTGACCGCATATAGATAATTTCCATCTGGGGTGAATGCAAGATTACTTGGTGCGGTTCCAGCTATAATACTCGGAGTAGAAAGAGGGGTTAATAATCCGGTATTTTCATTAAAACTATACATATATATTGAATTTTCATTGATAGATGCGACATAAACATAATGACCGCTAGGATCAAAGGTGATACCAAAAGGAAAGTTTCCGGTTGCAACTGTTGGTGTAGAAAGATGAGTTAGCAATCCAGTGCTACTATCCACACTATACATTGATATTTTATCATCATTATCATCAACCACATACAAATAGCGCCCGCTAGGATCAAATGTAATGCCGCGCGGAGTTGCTCCTGTATTAATAGTGGATGGCGTTAAATGGGAAAGCTGGCCGGTAGCAGAGTCTACACTAAACATAGAAACTGTATCAGATCCCGAATTTGTTACGTATACATAATGCCCACTTGGATCAGATGTAATTGCATAGGGGAAGCTCCCTCCGGCCGAAATAGTTGGTGTAGGAAGCGGGGTCAGCAACCCGGTGCCTCCGTCAAAACTGTACATTGATATACTACTGCTCCCCAGGTCGGTTACATATACATAATACTGGACCAACGTTACCGTAACCGTGTACGTTGCCGTGCTCCCATCACCCGCAGTCACCACATATGAAACAGGTGTTGAAAAATTATTAGTTGTTACATTGCTTATTTGTGTCACTCCACCCACAGTTACATTTGCACCGGTGGTTATAAAATTTGCGGCTAATGAAGTTATATCAGTTCCCATTGGTAGCGTAACTGCTATGTTAAGCCCGGTTATCACGCCAGGTTTATCAACTAATTTAAATGAAGTAATTGCTTTTGCTGAAGATGGTGCCACAGTTGCTGTTACTATGTAATTTTGCGTTGTTCCGTCTGCAGCAGTTACTACGTAGGTTACCGGAGAAGTAAAATTATTACTTGTTGTGCCGCTAAATTGAGGGACCCCATTTACGGTTACACTTGCGCCGGTTGTAGTAAATGTAGCTACAACATTGGTTAAATTAGTTCCAGATGGCAGTATAATATTTATATTTAAACCATTATATGTACCCGATGCACCGGCTAATGAATAAAGCAATAGCTCCTTCGCTGAACTGGATGCTACCTGAACATTTACCGTATATGTTGCTGTACTCCCGTCTGCAGCAGTTACTATATAATTTAATGGACTTGCAAAGCTATTTCGACTTGTTCCGCTTATCTGATCTACCCCATTAACAGTAACATTTACACCTGTTATAGTAAATGTTGCAATCAAATCTGAAATATCAGTACCAAACGGCATTACTACCTCTATATTATGACCTATAATTACACCATCAACCAGCCCAAAGGCAAATGAGGTTATAGCTTTGGCCGAGGCTGCAGATACCGTTACTGTCACAGTATAGCTTTGTGTGGTTCCATCTGCTGCAGTCACTGTATAAATTACCGGATTGGTAAAATTAATGGGAGTTACAGTGCTGGTTTGGTTGGTTCCGCCAACAGTAACATTTGCACCGGTGGTCGTGAATGACGCGATCAAACTCGTTACATCTGTTCCATACGGTACTGTTAATACTATATTTTCACCGCTAATTGCCCCAGAAATTGTGCCAAATGAAAAATCATTTATAAATTTGGATGAAATTAATGAAACCGTAACTGTAACTGTATAGGTTTGAACCGTTCCATTTGCTGCAGTTACGATATATGTTATATTGTTGGTAAAATCATTTTGCGTAGTGCCGCTGATCTGGTTAACACCATTTATAACAACACTTGCTCCAGTTGTTATAAATGTTGCAACTAAGCCATTTAAATTTGTCCCATATGGCATTTTGACTACAATACTTTGTGCCAATCCGCCAGCAGTAATCACGCCAGGCGTACCATCAAGAGAAAAAGCAATTATATCATTCCCACTATCAGTTGCAACCAGCACTGTTACAATATAATTTTGTGTGGAACCATCTGCTGCTCTCACTGTATAAGTTACCGGATTAGTAAAGTCATTCGGTGTAACACCGCTTACCTGGCTAACCCCATTAATTGAAACATCTGCACCTGAAGCGGTAAATGTTGCAACTAATGATGTTACATCTGTTCCATAAGGAACCTTAACTGATATATTAAGCAGGGTAATTATACCGGGAGTTACTGTGGTAGATGATGGAGCGTTCAATGAAAATGCTGTTATTGCTTTAGCAGAAATAGATGCAACTGTTACTGTAACTGTATACATCCTGATTGCACTAGCATCAAGCGCTTTAGCAGAAGCATTCGTACCTGAACTAATTCTGGTAATCGTATAAACCACCGGATTGGTAAAATTATTGGTTGTCACACCATTAATTTGGGGTATGCCACCAACTGATACAACAGACCCGGGTGCAGAAAATGTGGCAGCTAAAGAGGTTATATCCGTCCCATATGGCAGCGTAACTGCTATTTTGTTACCAGTAATTACACCAGCAGAGCCATTTACTGAAAAACTTGTTACTACGGGCACAGTCCCGCCATTTGAGGGAGTTGGAGAGGAGCTAGCAATCCCCGCACTTCCGCCACCGCTACCTCCGCAGCTGTTTAGTAACAACAACAAACCAAAAATAAACCAGCCCAATATTTTTTTAAACTGTTTCATAATCTATCTTCCATAATACATAAAAAATCGTCTTATGTATATTGTAACACAGCAAATGTTTTGTGTTCAAATTTGATGGAATTATGCCAAGGAAGCCCAATAAACAGAGCTATTCCCGCGAATGTGGAAATCTAAGAAATATAATTTTTCTCTTACTATGTATAAATTAACCTAGGTTTTGATACGCAATATGGAATTTTTTGAGTCGTGACACAAGATTTATTATCTCTTCCAATGGCGGTAAAAAAGTGGTGCGAAAATGCAAAGTACCGGGGTACTGACCAAAGCCTGAACCAGGAACAACGCATATCCCTGTTTCTTCTAACAAGGCCAGACAGTATTTTTCATCTTCCGGGATAATATCTACCTTAGCCGGAACTGGTAAATCTAACTTTACAAAAGCATACATAGCCCCTTCAGGGTAAGAAACGCTAATGCCAGGAATTTTATTTAATTCATCACCGATAACCCTGGATTTTTCTTTTAAATTCTGTAATATCTGATCTTTTTCCCTGGCATACAAATCATAGCTTGCTTCTCCCAACTTTGGTGGCGTTACCATTAAGTAGGTGGCAAGCTGTCCAACTGTATTAGCACAAAGGTTAATTGATTGCAATTTTACAAACTGAGCAAATACTTCATCATCAATATTTCTCACCTCAAGATATCCGGAGCGATGGCCACATTCGCCAAAATAGCCCTTAGACATGGAATATATACTGAATAACGAAACATCTTCTACTTTTAACTCATGCATTACTTTAGCAAACGAATAAAAACTCTTAGACCCGTATATATTATTTTGATAAACTTCATCAGCAAGAATAGCTAATTTATGGCGACTGGCGAAATCTATAACCATTTCAATATTTTCACGAGTTAAAACAGCACCGGTTGGATTGCCCGGATTAATAACTGTAATAGCTACAGGAGTAATACCATTTGCTTTAGCCTTGGCCAAACTTTCTTCCAATTCATCCAAATCAAGCTGCCAGCCATTTGCTTCGTCAAGATAATAATCAATCTTTTTGGCATCAAGTAAAGTCAAGGTAGCACTATACAAGGGGTATTGCGGAACAGGTACCATAATTCCATAGCTTGGTGATTTAATTAATAGCTGAATAACTGCCTGAGCTGCTTTACTTGCTCCATCAGTTAATAAAATTCTATCAGGTAATGCCGGTATCTTATCACGCATGGCAATAAATTCTGCAACAGCCTCACGAATAAATCCAATCCCCGCACTTGGTGTATATGCACCAACTCCTCCAGGCATCTGGTTATAAATATATTTGGCCCGGGCAATCGAGTCACTATGGAAAAGATTAGTAATTGCTTGTTTTTCCAATAAATTGGGGAATTCAAGTAAACTTAAAACCTCTCGTACATAGGTCAACGGTTTTTGCTTAAAGGTATGCGGGTTACCTATATTACAATAAATTATAGAACGCCCCTGTCTTTCTAATTCTTGTGCCCGATCTACTATACTGCCTCTTACGGCATACTCCGCTTGTATTATTTTTTCATTTATATCATTTAATTTAATCATATTTACTTTACTATCGAAAAATACTCATTTAAACTCTCCTGCCACAATGGCATTTGATAATATTTACTAAGTTTCGCTGTCGACATAACAGCACATTTTGGACGTTTGGCAACAAAACTATAACCATCAAAATCTGCCTTATGCAATTTTGTCTCATCCAAACCAGATAACCTAAAAATTGCCTGGGCAAAATCATACCAGCTACATGAGTTGCTACTTACACAGTTATAAATTCCATAGTCATCAATATTATTGGTAATAAAATGTATAATCGCACGCGCTATATCTAATGTTGCTGTTGGCGTAGTGATTTGATTAGCAATAACTGATACTGTATCCCGTTCACACCCAAGGCGCTGCATCGTCGTTATAAAATTACCGCCCTTACCGGATGCCCCGGCACGGCCAAATAATGAAGATACCCTAAATATAAAATATTTTAGGGCATACATTTTTACAGCCATATCACCGGCAGATTTGGATAAGCCATACACATTTAAAGGATTGGGCGTATCCGTTTCCAGATACAAACCTGTTTTAGTTCCATCAAACACATAATCGGTAGAAATATGGAACAATGTGATACTTCTGTCATTACATAATTGGGCAAGTTTATAGGCAAAGCTTGCATTAAGGTTAAATGCCAGATCTGAATTAGCCTCGCAACCATCAACATTAGTTGTGGCAATACAATTGATAATATGGCTGACCTCAGATATTTTATCTAAAATTTTAGCCCCCAGATTATCCGTTAAAGCATTAAAATCATCTTGGGTAACGGGTGTAAAAGATATATTATTTTGTTTACAAATGGTAACCAAATCTGAACCTAATTGACCATTAGCACCCAAAATTACAATATGTTGTTTCATGTTAGTCCCTAATATATTATGTATCCCAGATCAAGTCGGGAATGACATTTAGTTCTGCAGTTATGATAATGGTGGAATATCTGCTTTTGTTTTTGCCTCTTGTTCATAAGTTTTTAATTTTTTAAAGTACTCATAAAATTTTGGGTTATAGTTAACAAACTTATCTGGTCTATACTTATACCCAGATAACTAAACTTAGCTTTATCAAAGGTGATAAAAGTTTCCTGGTTAAATTTATCCAATGTAGTTGTATTAATTTTATCAGTCAGGTCAGCAATTAGTATTTTAGATATTTGTTCACTGATTCCGGGTTTACCTAATTTTCGTATAGCAGAAAGATATTCTACAGGATTGGTCACATGATAATTTATTAATACCTGTACATTTATTACACCCAAAGTCGCTGACTCGACATTTTTATTATCCGGGCTTATAGCCAGACTAAGTAATGCTGTACGCTCATTAATAAATACATATGTTACTTTATCCCAAAATGGCCGGGTTATATATATGCCGCTTGTCTCTACCCTGGTTTTACCGTTATAGCTGGTAATTACCGCATTTTGTCGCTCATCAACTACGATAACAGAAGTAAATAACACAATCAAGAAAACTAAAACAAATATAATTACTTTACGCATCAGTCTAAAGCCTTGCTTCTATCACGTACTACCTCACGGGTAAAACTACGCCCATTGTTATCAACTCGCTCACCTGTTCTACCTACCACAAGCTCTTTTAGCTGCTGTACTTGTTTTAATGAGGCAACTACACGGCTTTCCGAACCGAAAGCTATATCTGGCTCTCCAATATTCATAATTGTAAATTTATCCAAGATAATGCCATATGACGCTAGTATGGTATTTAACTTACCTGATATTTCATTAGATAACACAGTTAAATTAGCAGATTCCAGTTCTAAAGAGGACTTGAGCGATATAGCATCACGAATCTTACTTTCCACTAACCATAAAATTTCTGTATCAAATGCATCCTGGTCTTGCAAATGATTTTGATATAACACTTTAGGGTCACTAATTTGGTAACTAAATCTTGCATTAACTAAAACAGGTAATAAATTCTTATCCAAAACAGTAAATGAATTAACCGAGGTATCACCAATAGTTACCGCTTTAATTGGTGTAGCATCTATAATTTCTACATTACCAAACGGATACGGTAGGGAAAAACCAACTCTTATACCACGTTTTACTGCGACCACTTTGCCATTGGTTAAAATAAGGCCATATTCATTTTCCCCAAGGAAATAAAACCCTGTACAAAACCAAAGTAGTAAGCAACATAACAAAATAATAATAGAAAATGTAGTATTGCTGGTTTGATGTGGTTGTGGCGGTGGCAAATTATCTTTTTTTCCCAATAGCCTACCAAAGATTTTATTTAATTTTTCGACAAACCCCTCCACTCCACCAGACTTAGCTTTGGTAGGTCTAAGTTTATTGTTTCCAAGGTTCATAAATATATTCCTGATGTGTACCGTTATTATTTTCCAGGTATTTAATTTTTTCTGAAATGGCTTTAATCAATAAATCCAGACCTTGTTTATCCATTGCACTAACATATACTGCTGAAGGATTCCCATCCGCAGCATACACAATTTTTGGCTCCAACCCCGGCTTTAAATCAATCTTGTTATAAACCATTAGCTGCGGTATGTTATCTGCTTTTATTTCTTTGAGTACCAAATTTACATCTTCAATTTGTCTCTCACGAAGTAAGTCTGCACAATCTACCACATGTAATAATAAATTGGCATGCACTGTCTCTTCTAAAGTCGCACGAAATGCTGCAACCAAAGTATGTGGTAACTCTCGAATGAAACCAACCGTATCAGACACGACGATACCTGGTTCTTCCGGCCCAAGGTATAGCTGGCGGGATGTTGTCTCAAGAGTTGCAAATAGACGGTCTTTAACATAAGTCTTGGATTTAGTTAACGTATTAAATAATGTAGATTTTCCGGCATTGGTATAGCCTACAATCGAAGTAGAAAATACTTTTTTCTTTAATCGGTTATGACGCATAGTATTTCGTTGTTTTACAGCCAAAGCTAATTGCTTCTTTAAACTCTTAATTTTCTCCCGGATCATGCGTTTATCTAATTCCATCTGAGTTTCACCCGGACCGCCACGTAATCCAATACCACCTTTTTGCCGCTCCAAATGGCTCCAACGCCGAACTAATCTGGATAATTGATGTGAAAGTGTTGCTAATTCAACCTGCAAAACTCCATCTTTAGTTTTTACACGACTAGCAAAAATATCTAAAATTAACCTGGTCCGATCAATTACTGTTAAACCTAGCTCTAATTCCAAATTACGTTCCTGTAATGGTGTCAGATTGTGATTAATAATAACCGTTTTAATCTCTAGTGCATTACAGATACTTTTTATTTCAAGAACCTTGCCCGAACCAATAAAAAATTTAGGATCTACGCGGGCTTTATTTGCAATAACCGTTTCTAAAATATCGTAGTTGGCTGATCTTACTAGCGCAATTCCTTCACCCACCAAAGCATCAAAATCCGGATCCCGGTCAAAATTAATGCAAATAAATAATGCTTTGGGTGTAGCTACCTGCAAATTATTCAAAATCTGAACCTTGTGTTTGTGCACGATTTGGAACTATTGTCGAGATCGCATGTTTATAGATTAACTGTTCACATAAATTTTTATTATCACGTAATAATATTACTTCTCCATCATACGCTGATACCTGCCCTAATAGTTTAATCCCATTAATCAGATACAGCGATACTGATGTTTGCTCCATACGTAATTTTTCTAAATATGTATCTTGAATTTGCATAATGCAATAACTCCTATATTCTTTGTCTTAGATATATACTGGATCTCCACCTGCGCGGGGATGACATGATATATCTATTTTTTTGCCATGCTGCCATATGGATTGCTACTTGTCTTATATTCAACCCTAAGTGGCGTACCGATTAGGTTAAACACTTTGCGAAAGGTCCGCTCTAAATATCTGGTATAAGACTTATTCACACCTTCTAAACTATTACCATGAATAACGATTGTTGGCGGGTTCATGCCACCTTGATGAGCATAGCGCATTTTAGGCCTAAAATTACCTTTATACGCTGGGGGCTGCCGATTTACTGCTTCAAGTAATACACGAGTTAACTTTGGTGTTGATAATTTTATAAACGCCGAAGTATATGCTTCATTTATTGATTTAAACAACTCACCAATTCCTTTTTTCTTTAAAGCAGAAATATAATTAAACCGGGCAAAATCTAAAAAATGTAATTTTAGCTTTAGCATATCCTTTATCTCATCACGTATATCCTGGCTCAAGCTATCCCATTTATTTACCGCAACTACAATTGACTTACCGGCATCTAGTGCATAACCAACAATAGTTGCATCCTGTTCTGCAATATCAAGTCTCGCATCTAAAACTAATACCACGACATGCGCATCACTTATTGCCTGGATTGCCTTTAATACCGAAAATTTTTCAATTTTATCGTCAACTTTACCACGCCGTCTAATTCCGGCAGTATCAATAATTGTATATTTTTTATCATCTTTATCAAAGCTAATATTTATACTATCACGGGTAGTGCCAGCTTCATCAAAAGCAATTACACGCTCTTCACCTAAAATTGCATTGACTAAAGTTGACTTACCTACGTTTGGCCTACCAACAACCGCAAAAGTAATAACCCCCTCCTCTTCTATAGTTTCTTCTGTATTTTTAGGGAAATTACTAAGCACCTTTTCCATTAAAGCAAATACACCTTCGCCATGGCTTGAAGAAATAGGATATAAATTAGGCAACCCTAACTCATAAAAATCACTAATTGCAATTACCTTGTCCACACCTTCAACTTTATTAACCGCCACATATACGGATTTATTAGCCAGGCGTAATTTACCGGCAATTACTTTATCTTGTGGTGTAACCCCATTTTTACCATCAACTAAAAAAACCACTGCATCACATTCAGCTATAGCCTGCTCTGTCTGCCTGGCCATCTCGTACATAATCCCATCTTCAATTAATGGCTCAAAGCCACCGGTATCAATTAAAATACATTGGTATTTACCAAATTTGGCATCACCATAATGCCTATCCCGTGTAAGGCCTGGCAAATCTGCGACTAAGGCATCTCTACTTTTAGTTAAACGGTTAAATAATGTAGACTTTCCCACATTGGGGCGGCCTACTAGTGCTATTATTGGTTTCATTATATCTTTTCTTAAATTTGGATCCCCGCCTCTGCGGGGATGACAACACACCTATAGGGATGACATACATTAATGTATTGATTTGGATATACTATCCATATCAGCACACAGCGATTCAAAAATTAGGGCAACATCGGGGGCATCAAAAATATACACCATATTGCAAAAATCACACGTAATGCGGATAACTCCTTCATCTGAAAGTATCATATCCGCCTCTTCTTTACCTAAGCTTCGAAGCACATTGGTTACACGCTCCCTACTACAGGTACAGGCAAATTTTATATCCTGTGGATCAAACAGGACTATATCATCTTCATTAAATAATTTATGCAGCATTGTAGTAATCGAATTTGTCAGCAACTCCGATTTGTGCATAGTATTAGCCATCATAAATAAGCGCTGCAAATCTTTATCGTGCTCATTTGCCGGATCGGGTAATTGTTGTAGCATAAAGCCAACCACGCGGTCTTTGGTATAAGTAAAAAGGAAAAATGTTTTTAATTGTTCAGACTGTAGCATATACTCATTTAGAATATCGGACAATTCGATACCACTTTCTAATGCCACGATACTTTGATATAATTTACCATCGGCTTCAGAATCAACACTAATTACCAATGCCCCGCTACTAATACAGTCTTCGTATTTAAGCTGACAATCAGCTGTTGCTGCTTTGGTAAATTTGGCTGTTGCCCGAACAGTCAGGTCATGAGTGGATTCGCTAACTATTAAATCAAGCTTTGGGTTATCCTGGATCTGGATGGTTACCTTACCCTTTAATTTTAGATTTGCAGTTAATAATACATTTGCCACAAGCAATTCACCCATGAACCGCTGTATTCCTTCAGGATATTCCCGTTGGCTGGAAATAGTATGCCAGACATCATCTAAAACTACAAATGCACCCCTTAGAGGCAATTTATCAAAAATAAACCGCTGAATATAGCTCTTCATTAACTAGATATCCAGTATCACAGTGGTATAAACATCCTGGACATCATCCAGTTCGTCAAAAGCATCTAAAAGCCTTTGCATCTTTTGGGCATCGTCCCCGGCTAACACAGTTTCATTCTCAGCTTTCATTACCACTTCGGCTATTTCAGATTTAAAACCTTTAGCTTCTAAACCATTTTTGATTTCAATAAAATCATGTGGGGAAGTCAATACCTCCAATGAACCATCTTCGTTACTTATAACATCCTCGGCACCTAGCTCTAATGCTGCCTCCATTAACGCGTCCTCATTAATGCCGGGAGCAAATATAATTTGGCCACAATGCTTGAATTGAAATGCAACACAACCATCAGTCCCCAAATTACCGCCATATTTGCTAAATGCATGACGCACCTCTGCAACTGTCCTGACTTTATTATCGGTTAGGCAATCAACAATTACCCCGGCACCACCAATTCCATATCCTTCAAAGCGTATCTCTTCATAATTTACGCCTTCTAACTCCCCAGTCCCACGTTTAATCGCCCGATCAACATTATCTTTAGGCACATTATTTTCCCGGGCTTTTTCTATAGCCAAACGAAGCCTGGGGTTAGATGCCGGATCTCCCCCATTTTTTGCAGCAATAGTAACTTCTTTGATTAATCTGGTAGTTATCTTACTTTTTTTTGCATCAGCGGCTGCTTTACGATGCTTGATATTTGCCCATTTACTATGACCAGCCATAAACGTATTCCTAATACACTAAAACAAAATTTAGTGATTATTATACCATTTTATGCATATGTCCGTTAGCATTATTGGCATAGCATCGTAAGCTTAAATTGGCAATAAAAAACCATCGTCAAAAAAACAATGGTTTTTAGAGAATAGTTACATTACTGCAAAAAATTTACTACTGTTTTCGTAAATAGTGGCGGAATTTCAATAAGGGGCATATGTGAACCTGGTAAAACCACTAATTGCGAATTTGGTATATGATCAGCCATAGTTTGTGATTGACAAAGCGGTGTTAGTATATCATGCGAGCCGGCTATTATAAGGCTCAGGTGCCTAATTTGATGCAAGAACCCACTTGAATCAAATTTATTTAATGCATTCAACTGACGTAAATATCCATCAGAGCGTTGTGGAAATGGATATTTACGCATTAATTCGCTCAATTGCTCCAAGCTATTATCAAAATGTAAATAATCATCCGAATAAATCCATGGGGCAATTGCTTGTACAGGCAAGGCAATATCTGTAGTAAATTGCCTCATTTTACCAGCAAAATCCAATGCAACCTGACTCACTGTTGTCAATTTCACCAGAGAGTTGGAAATAATTAGTTTATCGACTACCTCTGGAAAACGATAGGCAATCATTTGCGCAATTGCCCCACCCATAGAATGACCAAGAATGCTCACTTTTGCATATCCAAGCTTTCTAATTAGCCTAACCGTATCGTCTGCCATATCTTCTATGCTATAGTCTGTCGTTAAATAATCCGTACGGCCCACATCCCGGTTATCAAACATAATAACCTTGAAATTTTGGCTAAATTTGTCTAATACAGCTGTCCATAACGATATATCACAGCCAAGACCTGCAATTAGAAGAAGCGGTTCTTTGCCACTTCCTGATTCTTCATAGTAATAGTTTATTTCATTTACTTTTATTTTGGCCATATATATTGATCGCCTATAAATTAGTTATGCTTAAAGTGCCCCCGCCTCTGCGGGGATGTTATAACTGACGCGAATGACACAACATATGGTTGGTGACATACTACAGATGGATGATACAGCTTTATTTACAGGCACGCATTTTAGCGGATTGAATTATTATAGCTTTCTCCGGCACATTTTCATATTGACCCACGGTTTTAGTTGTTACCATTGCTATCTTATCGGCAACATCCTGGCCTTTTATCACTTTACCAAATACAGCATAACCGGCATTAGCTGCGGAATAATTTAACGGTACATTATCATTGACATTTATAAAAAACTGGGCTGTTGCCGAGTCCGGATCGTTGGTTCTTGCCATCGCAATAGTATATTTATCATTAGCCAACCCATTTTTAGCTTCATTTTTTATAGGGGCTTTAGTTACAGCTTCTACCATTTTTTCATCAAACCCGCCACCTTGAATCATAAACCCGGGAATAACCCGATGGAAAATCTTGCCATCATAAAATTTACTTTTTACATACCCGGTAAAATTAGCAACAGTAATTGGAGCCTTAACAGCATCTAACTGTACATCAATCTCACCCATAGTAGTTTTAATTTCGACTATCGGGTTTACTGAACACCCAAGCACAGCCTTCGGTTTTGCCTGTGCAGAAACACTAAATGCAAGCATTGAGCCGGCTAAGAATATTGAAATTTTACGCATTATTTGATTCTCCTTTTATTGCTATATAAAAATTAATTAATTTCTGTTGCTCGTTTTCCCAATTGAAATGTTCCAACACTATTTTTCTACCATTTTCCCCCATTTGCCGGGCCATATCTTGATTATTAATTAAATTTAATATAGCACCAGCAATTTGGTGGTGATTTGTCGGATCAACTAGTATTCCGCAGGCGTATTTTCCCACAATTTCCTGCCACAGCGGGAAATTTGAGGCAATTACTGGAATCCCGGCTAGCATATACTCAAACATTTTTATTGGCAGTGATTCAACGTAACTAGGTGTTGGAAATAAAGTAACCAGGCCAATTTTAACCTTTTGTAAAAGATTTGTTATTTCTGGGCGATTTAACACACCATGATAATTAATATATTCACCACTCCCTTGTTGCTTTAACTCATCTAAAGTTATATCCCCACTAAATATACCAGCTAATTCCAAAGGTATATGAGTAATCCCACATGCAGCAATTATCGGCTCTATACCTCTGGTTTTAGAAATACTCCCAATGTAGCATATACTATTTTCCCTTTGTCCCCACGAAGTATATGCTACATCTAACTCAGCTAATATAGGATAATTACACACATCAATAGTATTTGAATTATATTGTTTAAAACGTCTGGCAATTATCGGTGTTGCAGCAACTATGCCATAAAAAAGTTTGGCACATTTTTTTTCCAAGTAAGCAACATATTTAGAAACTAATGGTCTGGTGATTTTGGGTAACCAATATTTATCTAGTATTTGTTTAGGTAAATCTTCATGCACATCATACACAACTTTATAACCACGCCTGGCTAATTTACAACCTATTAGCATTAATTCCGGGTCATGAAAATGTATTACATCTGGTTTTAATTGTATAACCTTACTATAAATATCTTTGGGTGTTTTAAGCATTCTTTGCTTGCGGGTTTCTTGTTTACCAACACTATAAATCTGTACGCCATTATGTATCTCATAGGCCAGGTCATCAGCAACTATTAATGTTACCTCATGTCCGGCTTTAGCTAAGGTTACACATTCCTTTACAAAAATCCGGATATCATTTCGTTTATGTGCTGATGTAATATGACAGATTTTAGCCATGTATGAACCCTATATTTTATATCCCAAGATACCTGGTTGGTAGTCCTTTTTTTATATTGGCTTCAATTTGCTCCATCGTGACGCCTCTAGTTTCTGGTATTTTAAAATAGGATAAAATAAATACTATTAAAGAAACCATACCATATAAGCTAAATGTAAGAGATAAGCCAAAACCATGTAAAATTGTTAAAAACGTCGCACTAACTATAAAATTGGCCAGCCATTGAACTGCCACCACAACTCCCATACAAGTAGCTCTAATATGCATTGGAAAAATTTCTGCAATCATTAGCCAAAATAATGAGCCCAGGCTTATACAATAACCGATAATATAACAGAATATACATATCAGGGATAGATTATCAACTAGTACCAAATTTTCAGGGGTTTTATGGTTAATCAAGAATATCATAGCGAATAAACTTATAGCTGCAATAAAAGAGCCAATCAATAAAAATTTACGCCGGCCTATATGATCAATAAGCAGTAATGTAATTATGGTGAATAAAAAATTACATGTGCCAACGCCCAGAGTTGCAAGTATTGCCGTTACCCCGCTTGATAACCCTATCTCTGTCATTATTTGCGGACCATAATACATTATTGTATTAATTCCCATGAATTGCTGGCATATCCCCATAAATAACCCAATTATCAAAACCGGACGTACAGATGAACCGATAATCTCTTTTAAGCTAACTTTTTTACGGCTATACATATTTTTAATTTGCTGCAGTTCTAACTGGATATCAACAGATTTATCGCGTACTTTACGTAAAACTTTTAACGCCTTGGTATATTTACCTTTATGAATTAACCATTTGGGAGATTCGGGCATACAAAGTATTCCAAGAGTTAATAAAATTGCCGGCACAATTCCACTTAGCATCATTGAACGCCAGTGTCCACTTTGAGTAAAAGTATAACTAACAAAAAATGCTATAACCTGCCCACCGGTTATAAATGCCCCATTGAATAGTACCAATTGCCCACGTGATTTTGCCGGTGCAATTTCAGCTATAAATAAAGGTGCGGCAAAAGAACCAACACCTATAGCAAGGCCAAGTATAAACCTGGCACAAATCAACATAAATATGCTTACAGAGAAGTAAGCCATTACCGTTCCGAAAATAAATAATAAACCGGTAATGATAAGAACTACCCTTCGCCCAAATTTATCGGTTATATATCCACTAACAAGCGCGCCGAATAAGGCGCCCAGAGTACAAAAACTGACAACAATCTCGAGTGCAAAATCACTGGCATTAAACTCGCTTCTTATAAGTGATAAGCTACCGGCAATAATTGAAGTATCAAAACCAAATAAGAGTCCGCTCATAGCAGCTACAATTATGCTGATATATAAATAGAGCTTATGTATTTGCATTGACTTTTCCTAATTTAACCATTATGTTTATAATAAACATAATCTAAAAATTTTTGTGCCAAATTGGCATAATCATGATTAGCCACCACGTATTTTTGCCCATTATCTCCAAGTTCTTTTAATTTATCTTTGGACATAGCGCTTATTTGTTTTATTGCTTCAGTAATAGCATCTACATCTTCGGCATTAACTGTAATGCCACACAAGGCTTCTTGCACCAGGTCATTACCAGCTGTCACAGAATGAATAACCGGCTTTGCCGATAACATATAATCAAATAATTTATTTGGGCAAATACCAAAACGATAAATTGATAATTTATGCCAGCCAATATATAATGCATCCATTCTACTTAAAAAATCCGGAACTGCAGTTTTTACTATTGCAGGCAGAAAAAATACATTATCTATATTTTCATCATGTACCCGCTTAATAAGTGCTTCTTTACAGGCTCCATTGCCAACCAGGATAAAAGCTACCCTCTGACTGGCCTGCCTCTTTATCTGTGGAATTTTAGAAATTTTTGCAGCAGCACTTATTAAGTATTCCAGGGCATTTGATTCACCCATACCACCTGAGTAACCTATCAGAAACTGATATTTCTGCCTAATCTGCTCTATTTTATCTATATGAGCTTGAGGGATCATGCTTTGGTTATTCTGCACATCAAAAATACTGACTCCATTAGGAATATAAACAAATTTATCCAAATGCATACCGTGCTCTTGCATATAATCCAGGGCTTTAGGTAATAAGCTTACTACTTTATCAGCGTATTTATAACCAAAATTTTCAGCTCTTTGCATTAAGTAGATAAAGGGGTGATGTTTTGACATTCCACCTAATTCAATTGGTGTTAGCGGCCATAGGTCATGAACTTCGTATATAAACTTTGCACCTGCTTCTTTTGCAATCTTGTACGCTACTTTTACATCCAAGGGGTAGGTTGATGAGGCAATAACAATATCCGGCTTGTCAAATGCATAATTACCCAGGTGTTTATACCAGCTGATAAAGTATGGAATAAGTTTTTTTACTCTATATATAAATGTAAAAATATTTATTACTCGTTTTATTCCATTTTCCGGGTATGGTGGCGTCCTACACCAAATATAGTCAATCCCATTTATTTGCTCATGCAAGTAGTTTTTATTATCCGGTATAGCTATATTTTGGCTACGAATATGCGAAAAGTTAGCAGCGATAATTGTAACCTTATGTCCAAGTTTCACCCACTCACGCGCTAAATAATATGGCCTGTATTCCATACCATGGGCAAGTGACCCGGCGTAATGGTTGATGTAGAGAATATTCATTGTGAATTTGCTTTATTACCTTAGTTGGAGTTATTGTATCATTGCCGTAGATTCTACGGCAGTTAAATATTAAATTTTTATTAAATTAATATGATACAATCACTCATAAAATCTTGCAACTCTAATTACCTTAAATTTGGATAAAATTACAAATGGGATACCATAATCTGTTTATATCACTTGTTACTGTAACTACTTTGATGAGTTATATAAATTACCGTTATATTAAAATTCCTAAAACTATCTTTCTAACTGTAAGTAGCATCCTGATATCGATAACTGTCAGTATTATGGTAAAGCTGATGCCTCATCAATTTAGGGAATTGTATGCCCTATTATCCGGAGTAAACTTTCGTACTACAATCCTAGATGTAATGCTTGGGTATCTATTATTTGCCGGATCATTACGTATTGATGCAGTTAATCTCAAAAAGGAGCTGGGGCATGTGTCGTATCTGGCAAGTATAGGTGTGTTATTATCCACTTTAATTAGTGGTACATTACTATGGCTTATCACATATTATGTAAACATAGATCTTACTTACCAGGATTGCCTGATTTTTGGTGCCCTGATCTCACCTACCGATGCCATTGCCGTAATTGCCGTGTTTAAAACTACAAAGAGTGTTCCACCACATATACAAACCCGGGTGACTGGGGAATCTTTATTTAACGATGCTGCCGGGATAATGCTACTGGTAGCTTTAACCCAAATATTTTACCCGACAAGTGGTAATGCAGCAAGTTTTATGGGGATAACAATTAGTTTTATCCAGGAAATCGTCGGAGCACTTGTATGGGGGTATATTGTTGGCAGAATAGCAACAGAAATTTTAAAAAGAGTCAGCGATAATGAGTTAACCATTCTAGTTACAATAACTGCTTCCGGGCTTGGGTATGCTATTGCAGGTCAACTTCATGTATCGCCGATTATAACCATGGTAATTGCAGGTTTATATGTAGGCGGACATAGTAGAAGTAATGAATTTAGTAAAGTTACCACCTCAGCTCTTAGTAATTTTTGGGAGCTGGCAGATGATATCCTAAACGGATTTATGTTTGTATTAATCGGTTTGGAAATGCTCACTATTAATTTTAATACAACTTTTATAATTATTGGATTAGTATCCTTACCGGTAATATTTATTGCCAGATATATCAGCATTTATATACCAGATATGATTTTAATAAAATTTTTTAAAAAAAACTTACGCTCATTATCGAGCATGAAAGAAGGTATTTTGATGAGTTGGGGTGGTGTACGCGGTGGTATTTCAATTGCCTTGGCATGGTCAATCTTTAGCATATCACCCATATTATTATCTATTACCTATGTAGTTGTAGTAGCATCAATTCTTATTCAGGGCTCTACGTTGAAGTTTGTTACCGAGAAACTATTTAATAAAAAATCATGATATTCAAGTGTAAATTTGGGGTTGAAATTTTAGGGATTTGCCTCTATAATATCTATTAGTAATAATTTTTTTAGGTGTTGATTTATGACAGAACATGAACAGTTTAAACAATTATTAGAATATCTAAATAGCAAAATCGTTGGGCAGCCAGAACTGACCAAACGCTTAGTCATTGCTCTCTTATCTTCCGGACATCTACTGGTTGAAGGCGCCCCGGGACTTGCAAAAACCACAGCGATAAAAACCTTGTCTGGCTGTATTGATTGCTCCTATCATCGCATACAATTTACCCCGGATTTACTTCCGGCTGACTTAACGGGTACTGATATTTATATACCTGAACAGCATAAATTTGAATTCCAACAAGGACCACTTTTCCATAACTTTTTATTAGCTGATGAAATTAACCGCGCACCAGCTAAAGTCCAGTCAGCATTACTGGAGGCAATGGGTGAACGGCAGATTACCATTGGCAAACAGACTTATCCCCTACCTAATTTATTTTTGGTAATGTCAACTCAAAATCCAATTGAGCAGGAGGGAACGTATCCACTACCTGAGGCACAGTTAGATAGATTTATGCTTTATGTAAAAATCGGCTATCCAGATCATTTAGCCGAAAGCCAAATTTTGGCACTTAATCGCCTAAATGCTACGGATAATATTAAAAAACCACATTTGAAGCAAGATACTATTCTTGCTGCCCAAAAACAAATTCAGGGAATGCATTTGAGCAAGGCCATTGAAGATTATATTATTCAGTTAGTAATGGCTACACGTTACCCTGAGAAATATGATCAAAATCTGGCAAAGTGGATACGCTTTGGTGCAAGCCCTCGTGGAACCATTGCACTTGAATGCACCGCCAGGACGAATGCTTGGCTTGATGGTCGTGATTATGTTACTCCTCATGATATTCATGTATTAGTACACGAAGTATTACGGCATAGGATATTACTAACCTTTGAAGCTGAAGTGGAAGGTATTACCACTGACCAAATTATTGATAATATATTAGATTTGGTACCAATCCCCTGAGTAAAACACTATGAGTAATGGTATCAACCCCGATATTAAAGAGCTTCTGGCGCTCAGGCATTATGCAACAAATATTAAATTCTTTAATAAGATGAAAGTAAATACTGCCCAAACTGGCAGCCACTTATCTGTAGCCCGTGGCCGTGGGATGGATTTTGACGAAGTCCGCCGCTACCAAAACGGTGATGATATCCGTTTAATCCACTGGCCACTGACTGCTCGATTGGGTAAACCTTACACTAAAATATATAAAGAAGAACGCGAACGCGCTGTTTATCTACTGGTTGATCAATCTTACTCGATGCAATTTGGTACCCGGGTATGCTTTAAAAATGTATTAGCCGCAAAAATAGCTGCAATTTTTGGCTGGGCAGCACTTAATCATCATGAGCAAATTGGCGGTATCGTGTTTAATGATGATAGAGCTCAATTTATTAAACCAAGACGTAGCCGGCAAAGTATGCTGGATTTATTTAACTTGATTACCAATCCCCTGGCTTTAGCACAACCAGGTGGGGGTTTAAATAATGCTCTGCAACTGATCTATAAAAAGCTTCAATCTGGCAGTATTGTAATTGTTATTAGTGATTATTTTTTAATAAATGAAGAAACAGAAACGTATTTGCGTTTAATCGGGCAAAAAAGTGAACTAATCAATGTACTGGTTTACGACCCTCTGGAAGCTGCCCTGCCAAGTAGTAGCGGTCACTATACTTTTACCGGTGACGGTAAATCTAAATTGGATATTAGTGCAAATACAAAAACGTGCAAACTGTACTCCACACCATTTGAAAACCGCCTGGCTAAAATCAAGCAAATAAACCAGCAGTTTCTGCAAGTTGCAACCAATGATGACCTGGTACAAAAAATAAATTACGGAGTATTCAAAAGACATGGATACTAATGCGCTACTTAGTCAACTTAAAAATATTCATCAACCAAACGGGGTATCAATATTTCCGTTAGCTCCCGGATGGTATATATTAACTGTTCTTATTATATGTATAGTTGGTGGTTTATTGTGGTGGATATTTATAAAGAATAAGCAGAAACGATACAAATTACAAATTTATTCATTGCTTACTGATATTCAAAGCAGCAACTCAGCTGAAATGCTCTCTGATGCATCAATTCTAATTAAACGTGTGGCAATTATGAAATTCCCCCAAGAGGCTGTACATACACTATTTGGTGACCAATGGCTTGAATTTCTGGATAAAACCGGCAAAACAAATGAATTTACTAATGGGGTTGGCCGCCAGATACTGAATATTTATAAAACCGGACACATAGAAAACCCGGATGAATTTTTTGCTTGTGTTAGAAAATGGCTGGGGGCAGTGTTATGATACAAGTTGCCTACCCATGGATATTATTAGCCCTTATATTACCATTTATCTTGCGTTTTATACTGCCTAAAGCGCGAAATGAAGAAAATAATTCTGCTCTTAAAGTGCCGTTTTTTGCGCAGTTATCCCTATCTTTTGCTAAAGTAGGTAACCCGGGTGGTAATTTATCTTATCTAAAATACCTGGCTATTATTATCTGGATTTTACTAGTAATCTCCGGTTGTGGTATTCAGTGGTTAGGTAAACCTCTATCAATCCCTCAGGCCGGACGTGATTTGATAATGGCAATCGATCTATCAGGGAGTATGCAGACTCCGGACATGATGTCAAATGGTCAGGCACTAACCCGGATTGACGTTGTAAAAAAGGCAGCGAATGAATTTATTAATAACCGCAGCGGGGATCGGGTTGGGTTAATTTTATTTGGTACCCGGGCATATTTACAGACGCCGCTTACCTTTGATAGGCAGACTGTAGCAAGTATGTTAAATGATGCAACCATTGGCATTGCCGGCCCGGAAACTGCTATCGGGGATGCAATTGGTCTGGCAATTAAACAAATTATGGATTACCCAGGCGATAGTAAAGCAATTGTTTTACTAACTGATGGTAGCAGTAACTCAGGGGTTATGTCTCCTCTTGAAGCTACCGAATTGGCCCAAAAAGAACATATTAAAATTTATACCATTGGCCTTGGAGCCGGAGAAGTTACAGTACAAACAGCGTTTGGTCCACGTAAGATTAATACCTCTGCTGATCTGGATATAGATGCCTTAAAACAAATAGCCAATATTACCGGTGGACAATTCTTTAGGGCCGATGATGCAAGCAGCCTAAATAGCATATATCAGACTATAAATAAACTGGAGCCGGTAAAATCGGATAATGTTACTGTGCGCCCGGTCACTCCATTGTACCCCTGGAGTCTAGGCCTTGCATTATTATTAAGTTTTATTTTGGTTATTTTAAAAGCACGGAGAGATTAATATGACAGAGTATTTCCATTTTCTTCGTCCATGGTGGTTTATAGCTCTGGCACCGGCAATTCTTTTATTTATTCTTGCTCTTCGCAGGGCTAAATCCGGGGATAATATGTGGAATAAATATTGTGATCCACATCTATTAAAATATTTATTATCCAAAAATAAGAGTGATTCCGGCACGTTGTTACCTTACTTAATTCTTAGCCTATGGGTTATTGCTATAATCGCTTTGAGCGGCCCGACGTGGTCAATGTACGCGCAAAATGTATACCAGAAAAACGTAGCCCGGGTTATTGCCCTGGATGTATCCAGATCAATGAATGCTGCTGATATCGCGCCGTCCCGGCTCGAACGAGGAAAATATAAAATCCTTGATTTGCTCCATGGAATTAGAGAAGGTCAAACCGGTATGCTTGTTTTTTCCAGCCAGGCATTTGTAGTTTCTCCCTTAACTGCAGATAGCAATACTATTGCAAGTTTAATTCCGGTAATAGACTCTTCAATTGTACCAGTACAAGGCTCAGATATTAGTGCGGCACTAAATAAAGCTGTCAGTTTAATTAAGCAATCTGGATTTTCACAAGGGGAAATTATTTTAGTAACAGATAGTACTCCAACAAATGAGGCATTGGCAACAGCACAAAAATTGGCTGGGGAGGGGTATATAACTTCAGTACTGGCTATTGGGACCAAACAAGGCGGTCCGGTTACTAATGCTGATGGCAGCCTGGTAACCGATAGCAGTGGGAATGTTACTTTAGCAACCCTAAATAGCAGCGCCTTAGAAAAACTGGCTAATAGCGGCCGGGGTGAATATATTGCTTTTAGCAATAATAATTCGGATATAAAACAACTATTGGATCAATCTCATATTAGCACAAACGGACCAACTAAAAAAATGGAAACTAAAAGCTTATGGAAAGATGAAGGGCATTATTTAGTATGGCTACTAATTATACTCTGTGTATTTATTGGACGTCGGGGGCTATTAGAAAGAATATGTTAAAATTTAGACATTTAACTTGCTTGAGTATAATATTATTTATGTCCTCACAAATAGCTATAGCTAGTTCGTGGTGGCAGGATTTATGGTTTAATAAAGATCAGCAAGGCTCCAGGCTGCTTCGGCAAAATAAAAACAACGAAGCTGCGCAAGTTTTTAAAGACAAGAATTGGAAAGGTACTGCGTATTACCGTGACGGTAAATACCAAGAGGCATATAATGAGTTTAAAAATGATCACTCTGCACAAGGTTTATATAACCAGGGAAATGCCCTGGCGCATATGCAAAAATATCAAGAAGCAATCAAGGCTTATAACCAGTCTTTAGAATTGCAAAAAGACGCACCGGATACTGTTTATAATAAAAAACTTATAGAAAAACTACTACAACAACAAAAACAACAGCAGCAACAAAATAATCAAAACCAATCCGATAATAAGTCGGGGCAAAATCCTGATAATAAGCAGCAGAACTCTTCAAATCAGCAGAAAGATTCTAAGTCACAACAAGATTCCGGACAAAAACAAGATAGCTCTAAACCAGATAATTCACAACAGCAGCAAACAGGTTCAAAGGACCGGCAGTCAAAAGAGCAAAAAAACCAGCAACAGCAATCCGCTTCCCAACAAAATCTCGGGCAAAACCAAAAGCAACAACCTGGGCAACAACAAAATAGTGCTCAAACAGGACAAAAACCTGAACAAACTAAAGGACAACAGCCAGGACAAAAGATGCCAGCTGATCAACAACCCAATAATCAAACTGCACCACAGCAGAATTCAGTGCAAAGTACTGATAAACAGCAAAATTTAGCCCAACCGGAAAATAAAGAACAATCAGGTGTAGCAAATAATCCACAAACGCAAGCTAATAAAGAACCAAATGGACAAACAGCTACTACCCACTATATGCGACCGCAAACCCCAACCGATAAAGAGGTTAAATCTGCCCTATCCAAGATTCCGGATGATCCGGGAGGATTACTTAGAAATAAATTTTTACGTGATTATCAAAAACAAGGTGGTAATAATGAATAAGATGTTTTTACATAGTATCAGGTTATTATTAATTAGCCTGGCATTTATTAATTTTGCGAATGCAATTATACCTGCTAGTGTTGATCGTTCTACCCCAGGTCTTGGTCAAAGCTTTACCCTAACTATTGATGCAAGTAAGGCTAATTCGGATCCGGATTTAAGTCCGCTAAATACTAATTTTGAAATACTAGGTACCAGTACCAGCAGCCAAACTAGCATTGTTAATGGTAATGTTAGTTCACAAAAAAGTTTTATTATTAGCTTATCCCCGAAAAATCCGGGCAAACAAACTATTCCGTCCATTACAGTTGGTAATGACAAAACTGCACCAATAGCAATTGAAGTAACTAAGCCAAACGCTCGCGAACAGGCAATCCAAAAAAGCCAGATTTTTGTTGATACAAAAATATTAGGTAAACCATCCTATATTGGAATACCATTTGTATATACTATGAAATTATATTTCGCGGTTAATATATCCAATGTAAATATGGCAGATATAAATATAACTGGTGCTACTATAAAACCACTGGAAAAAAGCACCCAATATTCTGAAAATATACAAGGTATAAATTATCGCGTATTGGAACAAAAATTTCAAATAACACCTAATCAGTCAGGTAACATTACCATACCGCCAATAAAAATTAGTGGCTCTACAATGACTGATGATATAGGTAACGATTTTTTTGCTATACCCAGACCACGCCCATTTAGCGTGTCCTCAAAAGCAGTTGCTGTTGCAATTAAGCCACTGCCAAGCGGTGTAACACAGGATGAATGGTTCCCGGCTAAACAAGTAATGGTAAGTGAAAACCAACCTAATACATCTAATACAATAAAACTTGGACAACCAATCACTCGTACCGTGACTGTTTCGGCAGTTGGAGTTCCTGATACATCAATTCCAAATTTAAATCTTGTAACTCCGCCAAATGTAAATGCTTATCCGGATAAAACTGTTGCCAATACATCAACTAGTGGCAATGATTTACTTGCCACCAAAGTATTTAAAGTGGCCTATATCCCGACTCAGGCAGGAACTATAACCTTTCCCGAAACAATTGTGAAGTGGTGGGATATGAATACCGGAATGCAAAAAACCGCCGCTCTTCCAGCTAAAACATATACTGTACTAAATGAAAATGGTAAGGCTCAGGATACCACGGTAGCACAAGCTAACACTAATAATACAAATGCACCAGCATCAAGCATCACTAATCAAGTTACACAGCAACCACAAGCACTATCCAATCAAAAAAACATATGGTTTTATATTGCAATTATAATTGCTTTAGTATGGGTAATTACAATATTGATTTGTATTATTTTATTTAGAAAAAAACCTGTGGCTATAGATAATAAAGCAGTAGAAACAGATAAGCTAAATAGTGAGAAGAAAGCTAAAGATATGGTGCTTATAGCTTGTAAAGATAGGAATATTACAGCACTTAACACAGCCCTAATTGGGTGGGCAACACTTCATTTTGGGAAAAAAATTTATACTATTCTAGATATAAAAGATATATCCGGAAATATTGCATTAAAAAAACTTATTGAGGAATTTAACCAAACTTTATATAAGGGCAGTTCTTTTGACAAATTTGATGCCCTGGCGCATGAAATTGATATGCTTGCTATAAATAAAGCTGCCACTGGCAGTGAGGGTTTAAAGGAGTTATACCCCAAGTAGCGGATCTTAAGTTGCTATCCATTAATTGGCGGTACTACCCACAAAAAACCGAGGGGAAAAAATAAAAACTTTGGTGACGGTTACCAGGTTGATAACATTACCGGAGATGACCACGATAGCAATGAGAATACTTCTTGTTCTATATCCTAAAATATACAATAAATATTTAGCAGAAGCCTCCTACTTTAATGATAAAATCCTGTTCTTAGCGGGAGGTTAGCTCAGTTGGTTAGAGCGCTACGTTGACATCGTAGAGGTCGTTGGTTCGAACCCAATACCGCCCACCATGGATTAGAGTTTAATTAGTAGCATTATGCTAAATATGCAACATTAGTTTTAGCATAGTAAATATAGCGCCACTTAATATTATTACAGAAGTTACACCAGTACCTAAAATCCACTTAATTAATTCAACTTTTATTCTAAGTTCTGATTCTCTTATATCACCCTTCGTAGCTAAATCTTTATTAGCAAATTCTTCTTTTATCTCTTTTTTGACTTCATCAATAGTTATATTATAAAGAGATTCCATTTCTCTGGCTTGAAATTTTGCTAATTCTTTTGAAACTCCCAGCTTTTCCGCTTTTTCTACATAATCCAGCGTATCAAAATGTAATGCAATTGACATTATCATCTACCTTTCACATAAATACTTGTTAGTTCTTGCTATAATTATACCACATCAATAAATAATATTTGTCGGCAATTATCATGGAAATCGGTTGAATTTATAGAGGTCGTTGGTTCGAACCCAATAACGCCCACCATCCACCATATCGATATTAGATAAAAAAATAGCCGCCCGAAAATGAGCAGCTATCTTAACTTTAAAGCCTAGTATTACCAGCTTCTGTTTTGGCTATTTCGGTATCCACCAAAATTTCCACCAGATCTTGGTTTATCTTCTTTTTCTTTTACCACTAAACTACGATTTTTGTAAGTAGTGTTATTTAATGCTTTAATACAGTTTTCTGCATCAATTTGAGTTTCTGTATCAACAAACCCGAACCCTTTACTCTGAGAGGTAAACTTGTCAGTAATAACCTTAGCTGATGTAACTTTACCATGAGCTGAGAATAAGTCTTGTAATTCAGTACTAGTGATTGAATAATCTAAGCCTGCAACGAATAATGATTTTTGCATAAGTATATGCCCTTTATAAATGATTAAATAAAATATATAAAACTAATTCTTTTTATGGCAATATACTAGGAAAATATAAAAATTCTATATGATTTGGTATGATGGTCATGAAATATATTAATTCTGTAGATGAATTATACCATACTGAAAATTAATCCGTATAAATATTTCATTTTTTTTAAAGACAGCTAGGATAAAAATATTGTAATTTATAATTATTATAAATTAAAATATTGCTGTAATGGCTGTAATAAAACCTAAGATTACCCCCGGGATATTACATGCAATGATTGGCCAATCCCGCTTTGGCTTTAAAAAACCATATAAAACCCAGGCACTGCAGTTAAATATTGTTGCAATTGGTAGAATAACTGATCCTTTAGTTCCAGATAAATTAAGTTTAATCTGGTCTATGTAAGATATATACATAGCAATGGCCAAAATACATGCAAACCAGCCAATTCTATTTACGATTTTTTCATGCATAGCTTATATACCCAGGGAAGATTTTTGTTTTGAAATTAATTGCTTAATTCCATGTTCGCCCAAATCAAGCATCCGGTTTAATACCTCACGCGGGAATGCAACACCCTCTGCAGTACCCTGAATCTCAATAATACTTAAATCTTCGAGCATCACCAAATTCATATCCGTATCGCAATTATTATCCTCAATATAGTTTAAATCTAGTAATGGCATTCCCTCGTATACTCCAACTGAGATCGCCGCTAGAAATAATTTTATCGGGTTTTGACTAAGCTCTCCACATTTTACCAAACCATCTAATGCATCATACATAGCCACAAACGCACCGGTAATACTAGCAGTCCGGGTTCCCCCATCAGCCTGCAATACATCGCAGTCGATTAAAATCTGGCGCTCTCCAAGCATTTTAAGGTCAATACAAGCACGCAGGCTACGCCCGATAAGGCGTGATATTTCCGATGCCCGTGGGTTTACCCGCCCAGATACTGAATCACGCTTATTTCGTGTATGTGTTGCGCGTGGCAGCATAGAATACTCTGCGCTCACCCAGCCTCTACCGCTATTTCTTAAAAAAGCCGGTACATCATTATCTATACTTGCTGTACATAAAACTTTGGTATCGCCAAATTCGATTAGTACAGATCCTTCGGCATATTTGGTAAATTTACGTTTTATATTTATTGTTCGTAATTCGTTGTCTTTTCTACCATCCACACGCATGATAAATATCTTTCACAAATTTTACTAACTAAGGATATCTTGAGGAATATCCATACAATGTAATGGGAAATCATGCATATCATCCCAATACAAGACCTCACCATTAAACTTTACTTTTTTAAAAAAGCTTAATTGTTGTAATTTTTTAAATGCTGGAAATTGAAAATATTTTTTCATATCAAAAATAAATTTTTTTCCATTACTTAGCATCAAATCGATGGTAAAATCATTATGTGCCTCAACACCAATAATAGATAAATTAAACATAGTTTTTACCTTAAAGGCTCTATTTTAAATATTTCTTCCCCACTAATGGCTAATTTCCAATCAGCCAAAAGATCATCTTTATGTAGCTCTATCCAAGCTTCGGCCAATTTTCTCTGTTTATTTGGAATTTCACCATCAATCATTTCAGCTGTGTTAATAGAAAAAACAGCTTTTTTACCTTGATATTCAACATGGATATGCGGTTCATGATGCTGTTTATTATCTAAAAAATACATGTAAATTAATAATCCGTAAAACATCGAAATACAAGGCATAATTGACCACTCCTATTACTCATTAGTAGATATTCTAACACACTTAAAAACCTGTTTTTGTTGAATTTACTATCCATGTAGATAAATATAAAATGAGGTTATGTAAAATTTTAGAAAAAACACTTGCATAATTTATAGCAGTATGCAATAATACGTACCTCGCAATAGAACATCGCGGGGCGCTTAGCTCAGTTGGTAGAGCATCTGCCTTACAAGCAGGGGGTCATAGGTTCGAATCCTGTAGCGCCCACCACCACTGCGGAGTGGTAGTTCAGTTGGTTAGAATACCGGCCTGTCACGCCGGGGGTCGCGGGTTCGAGTCCCGTCCACTCCGCCATTTATCCCTTTGATTTACTTTAATATTTTTTCGCCAAAAAATTCTGGGGACAATTTGGGGACAATCTCCAGTAAAACCTACGCATTTTGGCGCACTTTATTTAACTCAAAAACATCAAAATTCACTGAGCACCTTGGCGCATAAAAAATAAATATTTGCAAAATCAAACCAAGATATAATCTATTGGGACTTATCATTTTTTACCAACAAATTTACTATTAATCTAATCATTAAATCCTTTTGAGTTGGATTAGATTCAGCAATTAATAATATTAATCACTGCGAATTACCGAGAAAAGCTCGGTAGTTGAAATTTCATTTAATTCACCATCTTTGTAAATATTTTTTAAGTGTAACCCGATAGTATCAGTGTCTTTTCCAAAAAGTTCTGCCATTTGCTTTTGGGAAAGCCACAAGGTATCTTTTTCCAACATAACATTGACGGATACAGCACCATCAGGTGAATTAAATAAAATTAAGTTCTTTTCCATACTGTTACTTTATTAAATATATTAGTTAGTATTTTACCATTACTTTACTGAATAGATTCAATCCAATGTATCAGTGGGTTGCAACTCAAATTGGGAACAACTCTGAACTCAATATGACAACCAACTGCATGCAAGTAACTATGTATTGTATCCAAAGTTAGGTTTGCCTTACCTTGAGCTGATTCTAGTCGCGACAATGCAGTCGCAGATGTTTTCATTTTTTTTAGCAACATCTTCAAGTGTCATCTTGCTTTTAGCTCGAGCGGATTTTAGCTCTTCTGCCAATTTTAGCATAGAAGAAATTTTTTCGTACTCTTCTACAAATTCAGGATTTTGGAGTAACTGAGCACGCAATTCTTCATGAAAATTATCTTTTTTATTTTTCATAATGATCTAACCCTAGTTGTCTTTTAAATTCTTCAATAGTAATTGGCTCTGATTGCTCAAGTACTGCCTTATCCACGGCATTCAACGTTTGACCTTTTAAACTTTTCTTTATTATATGCCTAACAAATGAACTAACAGATAACCCTAACTCACGTGCCTCTCTTTGTAATTTATTACCAAGAACTTCATCAATAGTAAATTGTATTCTCATATTTCAGTCCCCTAAACTTAATATATCTTATTTCACATCATTATACAGTGTTATATAAAGAAACTCTTGCGAATATTCGCAAAACTTTTATTTGTTTATTTAGTATAATAACACCATATAAAATACCATAATAAAATTTATTACAAGAGCAATAATTAATGGTTAAGAATAAGCAACTGCAACCGATAGAAGGCATGTCAGAATTTTTAATATATACTACTCCAAATGGTAAAGTTAGAGTTGAAGCATTTATTCATAACGAAAATATATGGCTTACCCAAATAAAAATTGCTGAATTATTTGGTAGTACTAAGCAAAATATAAGTTTTCACCTGCAAAAAATATATAGTATAAATGAACTCAATAAAGATTCAACTGTCAAAAAAATCTTGACAGTTCAAAAAGAAGGTAGCCGAGAGGTTTCACGTGAGTTAGAGTATTATAATTTAGATGCCATAATTTCAGTTGGGTACCGCGTAAATTCAACACAAGCTACTCATTTTCGCATATGGGCGACTGAGCGCTTAAAAGAATACATTATCAAAGGCTTTACCATGGATGATGAACGATTGAAAAATCCGCATAATGTCTTTGGTAAAGATTACTTTGAAGAGCAACTAGCCCGAATCCGTGATATACGCTCTAGTGAAAGGCGCTTTTATCAAAAAATTACGGATATTTACTCTCAATGTAGCGCTGATTATAATAAAAATAGCAAAGAAACCCAGTTATTCTTCGCAACAGTGCAAAATAAGCTGCACTGGGCAATAAGTAAACAAACAGCAGCAGAAATTATTTATTCACGTGCTAATAGAGAAAAGCAAAATATGGGTTTAACTTCGTGGAAAAATGCTCCGGATGGAAAAGTTAGAATAACTGATGTAAGTATTGCCAAAAATTATCTAAATGAAAAAGAATTAAATAATCTTAATAGTATTGTTACCATGTACCTAGATTATGCCGAAAGGCAGGCAAATAAGTATCAAATAATGTACATGAAAGATTGGATTAGTAAGCTAGATACTTTCTTACAATTTAATGAAGAAGAAGTTTTAACAAACGCAGGAAAAATAACTGCAGAAATTGCAAAAACTTTTGCTGAGAATGAATTTGAAAAATACCAGGTTATTCAAGACCGTTTATTTGAATCTGATTTTGATAAACTAATTAAACTAAACAATGAGGATGAGCACTAATAACCTATTGATAATATGGGCTTTACACAAAGCTTTGATTATATGTAAAAACATACTGTTTAGGTTCGAGTCCCATCCACTGCTACATTTATACCTTTGGAATTATAAAATAACTCGATCTGGTACAAACTTTGCTAAAATTTAAATTTTTCTAACTTCTTTGACTGAGTATTTAAAAGAATTATCTTCACTTCGGTTGCCAGTTAGAACCTGTACTTTCATATCACCTGATTCTTCAGTAATCTTAATATCAACATTGCCAACTGTACTCTTAAGGCTAAAAGAGAAGTATCCATAAGCTACCGCATTAAAACAATCCGGAGAAGTCAAATCAAGGTCACTCTGATAAATAGCTCCATTGTATGAGTATTCAACAAACCAGCAAGTATATTCAGTCCCAAATCGAGTAGGGTCGAGAACCTTGCCTATACTTATCTGTTTAGAATACGCCTCATTCTTAAGCGTTCCAGAAAAGGTATGATCGGTATTTAGCTTCTGATCAGGCAGTTTGTCACGTGTCCAATCACCATCACTGTTCTTATAATATTCCGAATATCCAGAAAGACGCCACTTAATCTTAACCGTTATATTGTCCAAGTCGTGACCGGTTGAATTAAACACACGCAAGGTAGCGGATTCGGGGGTAGCGGAGGTAGCGGCATTGGTAACATTTGCCCAACAAATAAATATGATTAACATAGGTATATTTAAAAAACAATAAAATTTTTTCATGATTGATCCTTGCAAAAATATATAAACTTGCCATAAGTATACCTGGAAACCAAAAGTAAACGCAATACGGAATTTCGGGTGCTTTAATAAATATCAAAGTAAAAAAGCTAATCCCAGCTACGCAGTGATCAGTCTATATAAATATTATGGCATATTTTATAAATAAAAGCTAAATTTTAATTTCCTGTGAAAACCCTCAACATATTTTACCACCTAAGTATAATCTGTAATATCATACTAATAAACCACTGTACCTTATATGAGGGATTTTGGGGTAATATGTAGGAAAAGCATAGCATTTTGGCGCATGTTCATAGTATTAGGAGACCTGCCTTAAACTCGCTAAAACTCATTGAGAATCATAATCGCGCCAATAAAATTAGGAATATACCAATCTGGTTAGCTGGCGCCGGCGCTATTTGTTTGGCATGTCAACAAACAAGAATAAATAAGCGGCAATTTTTTAAGAATCTATTTTTTTGAAGCGGAGCTATAGCTAAAAAATACCTAACATATGAGATAGGTAATTTGTTATAATTCCTTAAAATATTTCTTACCTGAATAAAGTTCATATTTTCACTAGTTTAATTATTGGAGTTTATTATGCAACAGCCTGAACAGTATAACCAATTTGCAGATATATATTCAGATAAGTTCTTCAACTACAATCAAAACAGTATAAATGCCTATTTTAAAAATGTTGCTGCTGATCTAACAAATAAAAAAGTACTTGACCTAGGTTGCGGTGATGGTCATGATTTAAAAGTATTTAAAGAAAGAGGCGCAGATATTTATGGCATTGATGCTTCGTTAGAAATGGTTGCTTTAGCAGAAAAGAATAATCCACAAGGTCAAATAAAAGTTGGACATTTTAATAATATTCCTTTCCAAAATGAAATGTTTGACATTGTTGTTAGTAAATGGGCACTACAAACAGCTGAGAAAATTGATCCTATTTATAGGGAAATTAGAAGAGTTTTAAAGCCAAATGGGGAATTGATCTACCTTGCATGTTATCCGATTCGCCAGTTTATTGAAAAAAAGCGGGCTGGAAAAAATTACTTTAAACAAGAAATTGTTCATTCAACATTTTTTGATAATACAATTTCTGTGATTGAACCATCGCATACATTAGAGGAATATCTTAGCCCAATTTTTTTTAAGTATTTCAATTTACACCATTTTGAAGAAGGTTGGGATGTAGGGGCAGAAAAAATTAATAATGATATATATCCTAGCTACTTTATTATTCATGCTGAATTGAAGTAATCTTAGTACCAATCAAATTAATTACAAAGATTTTCAATACTTTAATAGTTCAGGAAGAAATTTAATTATTACATTACACTACAGTTGGAACTACATGCAGTGTCTTCCCCTTCTGCTTTGAAGCTTTTACCATACTTACCCTTAATCTTTGTATAAATATTTTCATCAATCCAGCCTTTAGTATTCTGGTAATGTTTTAAATAATACTCATCTTCACGAACAAAAATGTTATACTCACACTGTAGGTTTGTTGGAGTATCACCTTTAGCTACCAAAACCCAGTCTGTATTTCCCGAAGAAGTAAGCTGCCCAAATTCACCTTCAAAATGGTTTATGAAATACTCAGTTTTCCCCTGGATTTTGTTGGTTACATAAGTCATGGCGGTCACATTAATATAAGAATTGGATCTTCGGCTATATGTGACCTTACCCGATTCTTTAAACTTTATAGTTAGAAAATCTTGCCCACGGTCTGCTTCATGAAAAATATAGGGCAGATAACACTTTAAAACTAAGCGACTTGTTGCTTGAGCTGCACTTATGTATAAAGATGAGGCTACTATAGCAGCAAATAAATAACGTGTTTGTTTAAAGATTAACATGATTTTTCCTTTTAATATTACGGATTTTTCTTCAATGCTTTTATTTATTTGATTATACAAAACCCTATAAGTTAGTTATGCTATTTCAATATAAGTATGTTAGATTTGATAAGCAAGTCCAGAACCGTATATATTCTGGTATTTTAACATATGCACATCTTATTTTCAATAAAACTAACTGTTTTTACGGAAATTCCGGTTTACAATTTTTTTGAAATAGTATAAAATGACGATATATTTACGTTAATGTCAGGTTCTTTTTATAATTAATGAGGTGTCCCATGAAAGCTTTATTAAACTTATGTTTTATTACAGTTATGCTTTTTTCAGGTTTTTCCTGTTTTGCCGATCAAGAAGCAGAAAGATTGGCACTACTTAATGGGATACTTAAACCAGCGCTAGAAAATTTCTCTAGAAAAGATTTAGTCTCAACAGCAAAATTTCGAAGCTCAAAAATAATAGAGTTACAAAAAGAACGAGTAAAAAATGGAGAGAAACCGCTTACTCGCGCTGAATATTTAGCATACATTGAGCAGCACTGCAAGGATTCCACAGATTATGAACAGATTTGTGAAACATTTAAAGAACTTGCCTCAAAGATAACATTTGAAAAAAAGGATAGAAGAACTATAACGGCAACAGGTTTGGCAAATTCCCAACTATATGGGTGGGAGCACAAGGCTGCAAATTGTGGTGAGTTTGCAGATTTGGCACTGATTATTTTTGAGTTTAATCAAATTAATACACCACCGGAACAACAATTGTTCAATGATGCAATGCTTATAGGGGCTATCGAGCCTTATGACCATGCTGCTTTATTAGTTAAAGGTAAAAGCAGAACTCTTTATGTTGTTGATCTTGCATTTCGCAGACTTATGAAATTATCCCCAAAAGTCTCTTCTGAGCTAATCGGTATTATTGATACCCAGGAAGATAATTTCCAAGAAGGTGCGGTGACCACAGAAGAATTTGCAAACGCACTAAACCCATACTTAAAAATTGAGGATTACTATGATCAAATCTATGTAAATAGTGATACCCAGTGGTATGTTGATCTAAAATACTCAAAAAGAATCAAAAATTTTGTTCATGAATATAATCCGGATATGAAACGTTTTTATACAAAGTTGCAAGCTACATCTAAATTCCCAGCCTTGACTAAGCCATATGATGAGCTGCCTCTTGAGGGGAAACCGTCACCAACTGATTCCAAAGAGGAGTAATTTTTATAAAAACTGAAGGGGTAGGATTATTAAATTTATCATAAAATAACCCTACCTGTGTGCAAAAAATATTAACCAGAGACTATCAACTCACGCACAAATGAACTAACTAAGCTTACAAAAATCGGGCTTGGATCTTCTACCTTGGGTGATAGCAAATCCAGATTTAAGTGCGCCAAAATATAAAATTGCTCGTTTATGGATAGATTGGAAAATATTTTTTTGTACGTGTCGCACCTTCTGCTTATAATCCCATCAATTAGATTATTTCGAAGCAAAGGATCAGAAACATGTTTCCTGGCTGAATATACCAACCGGTCTAAATGCTCTGATTTTAATTGCCCAAGAACGTCATAGACTAAATCTTCAAATTTATTTATGACTGAAATTTTATCAAAAGGACGGGATTGTAGTAGAATATCGGAAGCGTGAAACATATAGCTCTCCTTTGTGTCTTAAAGGTTAGTGGAAGAACGGCTAAGGGCTGCAACCCTCGGTCATTCGCTGTTTCACGCCCACCTTGGGTGAAACTGGAGGTATTATATCTCAAGTGTAGTAGTTATGTAAAAATTTTTCACATATTCAATTTTCAGGCAGTATAACTTCTAGTTTTATATTGCTAACACGCCGGAGAATTCTGCCCCACAAAATATCCTATTCATGCTATAATGTTAACCTATTATCGGTTTATTATATAAATTAAGGATCTACATGAAAAAATTCTTGGTAATCCTCTTAGCAGGAAGTTTATTATTTAACAATGCATTCGCCGGGCGTTTTGGCGGCGGCAGAAGCAGCGGAATGCAACGCAGTATGTCCAGACCATCTGGCTCTGGCTATAGCTCTAATTATGGACACACAGGACAAGCCCCTAATATGGGATCAGGACAACAACAGCAACGTTCAGGAATGGGCGCCGGAACTGCGGCAATGCTTGGAGCTGCAGCCGGAGCAGCTGGTGGTTATATGCTTGGTAAAAGCAATAGCAATAATGTAGCCAATAATCCTAATGCAAGTGGTGCTGTAGCAGCAAAAGCATCTGAAGAAACCAGAAGCTCTATACCTTGGGGTACTATTGGCATATTAATTGCTATTTTGGCGCTAGGCTTAATATTTTTTAGAAGAAAAATCAACCCAGGCCTATCCTCGCATAACCCAATGAATAACTTTACACCCGGTAATAATAATGGCTTTAATATGCAAAATATTAACCGTGGCGCAAATAATTTACAATCCGGTAAGCCATCAGGTAAGCCAATACTTAAATTTGGCTCGGCTGCACCAACAACAGAGCAAATAGACAAAATGCCAGATGGTATTGAAACTGTATACTTTTTACGTCAGGCAAAAGGAATGTTTTTGCATATTCAAAGCATGAATAGCTCTGATAATATTAGTGAAATTCAAAAATATATGACAGCGCCATTATTTGCTGAAGTAAAAGATGATATATTAAACAATACAACTATAGCTGATTTTACTAACCTAGATTGTCAGTTAATGCAATGTGAGGCTGTAGCAGCTAGTCAAACTGAAGATGGCCAGCCAATTGAAGCTCACTTAGTTGCTTCAGTTAAGTTTTTAGGTAATGTCAGCGAAAATCCGGAACAGCCACCTGCTCCATTTAGCGAAATCTGGAATTTTGTTAAATCTGAGAGCACCAATAATAAGTGGATTGTTGCCGGTATACAGCAAGAAAAAGCCTAAACCCGGTGTTTATAGAACCGGGCTTCATAAGTTCCCGGTTTTTTTATTTTATAGTAATTTATTTAACCTAAAAAAAGCAGCTAGGCATAAAAAGCCAACTGCTCTTTTTAGGCTAGAGGTATCTAGCTTATATGAAGTTTGCAAAAAAATTATTTACTAAATTACATTTAATTATAGCAGCAATTTTTTTGAGTATTGGATTTGGAATACATTATTATAATCTTGATCCTTTAGAGGTAAGTTTAGATGATCGGGAACACAAACTTAAAAATTTTGTAAAACCAGATAAAGTACTGGTAGTCTCATTTTGGGCCAGCTGGTGTCCACATTGTCTCAGGGAAATTGGTAAATTAAAACGTTTCAAGGAAAAACATCCGGAAATAGCCGTTCTTGGCCTAAAGGTAGATGAAGGCTCAGCCGAAACAGTCTTTCAGGATACTACCGGATACCCTAGCTTTGATGCAAGTATGCACGGTGCCCAGATTATGCAATTATTTGGCAACTATACCGCCGCTTTACCTTTTACCGTAATACTAGACAATGAAAAGCGTAAGACGCTGCTTGGCGAAACCAGCCCGGAAGAGTTAGAAAAGAATATTTCTGCTGTTCAAGAAAATATACACAAATCATAATTTATAAGATAGGTTCCCGCCAACCATATGCGTGTGTGCGCGGGAATAACAAAGCTAGATCCCCGGGCGGGAATGACAGGCTTAAAAAGGACATCAAATTAATGGATAATACCCTACTTCTAATTGACGGCTCATCCTTTATATTTCGCGCTTTTCATGCCATGCCAAATTTAACCTCGCCCAGTGGCCAACCAACCGGTGCAATTTATGGCATCACCAATATGTTCAAACAAATGCAGAAGAAATTCCAGACTAAAAACTGGGGCTGTATTTTTGATGCTCCGGGTAAAACTTTCCGTGAACATATCCATCCCGAATATAAAGCCAATCGTAAAGAAACACCGCAAGACTTAATTAGCCAATTTGAAGAAATTTATACCATTATTAAAGCACTGGGTATACCGGTAATTATGCAAAATGGTATTGAAGCTGATGATTTAATTGGTACGATAGCCGTACTGGGTAAAAGATCAGGTTATAAGGTAATTATCGCAACCGGAGATAAAGATTTTGCCCAACTGGTTGATGAAAATATTACCCTGGTAAATACAATGACTAATGAAATGCTTGATATTCAAGGCGTTATTGATAAATTTGGCGTTAGGCCGGAGCAAATTATTGACTATCTGTCTTTAGTCGGCGATAAAGTAGATAATATTCCGGGAGTAGATAAATGTGGCCCGAAAACCGCTGTCAAATGGCTAAGTGAGTATGGTACACTTGATAATCTTATCCAAAATAAGGACAAACTTAGCGGTGTGGTAGGTGATAATTTTAGAGCCGCTATTAACTGGTTAGCTACAGCAAAAACTTTAGTTACAATTGATACTGCTGTTGACCTGGATAACCTGCTTCCTGATGGGCTAAATACTTTATCAATCAGGCTCCCGGATAATGCAATTTTACAAGATAGATATACGGCTCTTGGTTTTAAAACTTGGTTACGCCAATTAAATGAAACTTTTATCCCAACATCAAACATTGCAGTAAACCAGGACAGTTTAAATAGTATAACACCGGTTTTACATAAAATAAAAAACGAGACTGAGCTGGAGCAAATTATCAAACAAATATCGGCTACTGATACCCCGCTTAGCCTTGCAGTGATCCCGGATGATTTTAGTAAGCCTACGGCAATTCGTTATCTGGTATTTAGCGATACAAAAACTGTATATTATTTAGTAGCAAATATAGAACAAGATTTATTTGGTAATACCGGGAACAGCTATAGTATAGCAGTGTTATCCAAATTATTTACCTGTAAAAACCCTAAAGTGCTGCCCAATTATAAAAATACCTTGCATATACTAAGCAATATTGGCCAAGAGCTAAATAATGTTATTGGCGATCTTACCCTCGCCCATTATGTGCAAAACTCCAAGCTTAAACATGATTTGACTACGATATTTGCCGATATGCTAAACCTGGATGTTATTGATGTAATCGGGAATACGCTAAAAGCCGGTAAATCGACAGAAAATTATGAAGAAACGCTTATTAACAACCTAAGCCTTATCATGGCCAATTGTAATATGTTAGAACAACAGATTACCTCATCTATGTCAAAACCGGAGCTAAAATTATATCAAGAGATTGAGCTACCTTTGGTTAAAGTGCTAGTTGATATTGAAAATACCGGGATTGAGCTTGACCTGGCAGCATTTAGGGCTTTGGATGAGGAACTAAGCAAACAACTAAAAAATTTGGAGAGCTTAATTTATGCCGAGGCAAAAGTTGTATTTAATATTAATTCGCCTAAGCAATTACAAGATATTTTATTTAATAATTTAAAACTCCCGGTAGATGGAATTAAGAAAAACACCAGTGGCTATTCTACTGACGAAGATTCACTCAAGATTTTAGAACAACAAGGTATACAAATTGCTACATATTTACTTGAATATAGAACGCTTAGCAAACTATTAAGCACCTATATCAGCAAGCTACCTTTACTGGTAGATAGGGCACATAAAGTACATACTACCTATGACCAGGCTTTAGTTGCCAGCGGTCGCTTATCCTCTAAAGATCCAAATTTACAAAACATCCCGGTACGCAATAACTGGGGGCGGCAAATACGCCGCTGTTTTATTGCCGCTAAAGGGTATAAACTAGTCTGTGCTGATTATTCACAAATAGAACTAAGGATTTTAGCCCACTTCTCACAGGATAAAAACTTAATTGATGCCTTTAATCATAACCAGGATATTCATGCAATAACTGCTGCTGAAATTTTTCATAAGCCAATTGGCGAAATTAGCAAAGATGAACGCCGCTATGCTAAAACAATTAATTTTAGCCTGCTATATGGTAAAACAGCTTTTGGATTGGCACAAGAACTTGGGATCGAACGCTCTATTGCAAAAACTTATATCGATACTTATTTTGCCAAGTATCCCCTGATTAAGGCCTGCCTGGATAATATTAAAGACATGGCGCATAAAAATGGCTATGTTGAGACATACTTTGGCAGGCGTGTGTATCTGGCAAATATTAATGCAAGTAATAAAATCCTGCGCGATGCAGAAGAAAGACTGGCACTAAATGCACCAATGCAAGGGACCTGTGCCGATGTAATTAAAATTGCTATGCTAAATATCGATAAATGGCTTCGGGTAAATAATCTGGCAAGCCGTATGATACTACAAGTTCATGATGAACTAATCCTGCTTGTCCCGGATAATGAAGTAGACTTAGTAACAGCAAATCTGGCAAAACTCATGAGCGATGGCGGAATGGGTCTAAGTGTTAAACTCAGTGTAGATGTGAGAACAGCACAAAACTGGGATGACGCCCATTAAGCAAATATCCAGCTGCCAGATAACCAAAATAACCAGCACACCCAGGTCATGGCAATTGAAGCAATCAAAATAAGCATTTTTATTGTAAGCGAATTTCTGGAAACAACCACTGCTGCCAAATAAGCAGTAAACAGGGAAAAACACATCCTAAATGAATTCCATAAGCCACCGGAAATAAAAATCGGGATTATACAAAATAGATTAAATAAAGCTTGTTGCTTTAGCCGATAATACCATAAAATAATTGTTGTAACAATTAATGAAATAGCAAAAGCACTTACATCATAGATAGTTGCCTTTTGAAACATAGTATAAACCTGGGCTATTATATTACCACTTAAATCAAAGCCTGGCCTGGCAAAACCCGGCGCCCTTTGGGCATGAATAAAAGCCAGGTAATCTCCCACATGTATTTGTAAATAAAGCATATGTGCAGACAATGGAATACATAGAATAATACATTGTAAAATAAATGTTTTATTTAATTTGTACCTGCTGTAAGAATAGTATATAAATGGAACTATAAACATAATCCCAACTATTTTTGTGACTCCCAATAAGCTTCCTATTATAACTGCTAACCACACTTTGTCCTTTTCCAGGCTGTAAAAGGCAGTAAGGGATAATAGTAAAAACGACGGCTCGGTTAATCCGGCAAAAAAATATATATTCGTGGGGGCAAATGCCAGTAATATTACCCCATACTGAATATCCAATGTTTTAAAACCAAGCTGGTTCAAGTAATTATAAAAAACTAACAAACAACTAAACAATATTAGCTGATTTAATAAAATACTGGTTTCTGGTAATGGAAAAAGCCCATTTAATGATATTATTTTTAATATCAATGGCCACAATGGAAACCAGACATAGTTACCACCCAAATGATATGTAGTATCATATCCGTTTAGCGCAATACCTGCATAATGCTCGCTATCCCAACGCCATAGGTTTTCTACCACACTCTTGCCGCTTTTAATTAAAGCATGTTCAATAAAGGAATATTCCAGAAAAAAGAAATATCGGGAAATAATAAATATTAGCAAGCAAAAGATCAAAGCCCTTAGTTGCCAATTAAATGTTTTTTTTGGAGATGACATCATTGATTAAACAATCTAATATTACATTACGCCATTATACCAGCAAATCTATTTTAGTGTACAATCTATCCTTGGAATTTCATTTTCAGGTATTGGGAGATAGTTCATGAAAAGAACATTTGAATATTTTAAACTTGCCATACTTGGCTATGCCGGTATACTAGCCGGATGTAGCAGCGGCAATTCATCCGGTACTACACCTCCTGTTACACAATATACAGCTTTTAGTTGTCCAGGTACAGTTAACGTCAGCTTCCCCGGCATCTCCGGAATTCGCGGAATAACCAATTCTACGAATGTTTATATAACCGGTGTCTACGTACAGTATGGTGCAAACCAGGCTTTTTTATATCAAGGACCAGTTTTAGGCGGTGGTACCTGCACTGCATTTAATTACCCAACTGCCACAGGCAGGACTGTTACAGCTACCGCTCTATATGGCCCGGATAACGGCACTGTTAGTGGAAATGTTGTTTTAGTGGGAAGCTATACCACTGTAGAAAGTGGGCCTATCTCACAACAAGGCTTACTCTATCAGGGCGCAAGTGATGGATCAACTACTAATGGCTGGATGACGCTCAATCCATCTTCTCTTGCACGAGACTCAATAATCAATACAATTGGCCACAGTACAATGGGCGGGCTTGTTGTAGGTAATTTTGATACTATCTCAACTACCGGAAGATCATTTATCTATAATATTAATACCGGCGTATATACCGAATTTACTATTCCAGGAAGCTCAGCCAGTGTTACTCTTTACGGAATATGGTACAACGGTGGAACTAGTTATACACTAACCGGTGGTTATAGTGCTGTATCGCAGGGGGGAATTGATCTGGGCTTTTTGGCCGACTGGGATTCGAGTACTCAAACTATAACCAATTTTGTAAGCCTCAATTATAATAATTTATCGCCAACCCAGGCAGGAACACATTTTGAAGGAATTACAACGGATGGCAATGGTGGCTATAATTTATCCGGAGATTGGCAAGTGCCAGGCGGTACGGCAAATCCGGTTTTTGTGCATGTTATACGTAATGCAAATGGTTCATTTGGTAATGCAACTTGGACAAATTTTTCCTACCCGAAAGCAACTGCTACCTCAGCAAATACTGTATATCAAAACTATGTCTTAGGTTTGTATCAGTTAGGAACCACACTTGATTATGGCTACGTAGCTACAATTGTTAGTAATTAATTTTTTAAAAGAATGTTAATCATGAAAATTTTCATCCTTATTTTATCTGCCCTGTACCTAAATGCATGCAGTAGCGGCACCAGTAGTCCGACTGTTACGCCCGCCACTCCCCTAGGCTGGACCTGGATGGGTGGTAGTATCTATACCGGAGCTTATGGAGTTTATGGGACACAAGGTGTTGCCTCAGCATCTAATATTCCAGGATCCCGTTATATTGCAATTAGTTGGGTTGATAAAACCGATAACTTCTGGGTCTTTGGTGGGAGTGGCAATGCGCTCTCCGGGGCAAGTGGTAACCTGAATGATTTGTGGAAATATAACACAACCACTAACCAATGGACATGGATCAGTGGAAGTAACATGATAAATCCTGCCGGAGTGTATGGAACTATCACAATTGCTGCGGCTAGTAATATACCGGGCGGCAGATTTGGCTCGGTTAGCTGGCTGGATAATAATGGAAATTTATGGCTCTTTGGCGGATATGGCAATGACAAAAATGGTACCACCGGGACGTTGAATGATTTGTGGATGTATAATGTTACTACTAATATGTGGACATGGATGCGTGGCTCAGACAGCGTACGCTCCCCAGGGGTATATGGAACAAAGGGCGTTGCGGACAGCTTGAATACACCAGGTGCCCGACTGGGGGCAGTTAGCTGGGTTGATATGAGCGGCAACCTATGGTTATTTGGCGGCGCGGATGATATTACTACAGACAATGTTTTTAATGATTTATGGATGTATAACATAGCTAATAACCAGTGGACATGGGTAGCCGGGGCTAATACTTTAAATAACTATGGTATTTATGGTTTACAAGGAGTCAGCAGTACACTTAATTCACCGGGCGGCAGGCTCGATAGCGTTGGCTTTAGTGATAATAATGGAAATCTGTGGCTCTTTGGCGGTGCAGGACTTGATGCATCTAATACACGTGGTGACCTGAATGACCTATGGCAATACCAGATTGCTACCGGCTTATGGACCTGGAAAAGCGGTAGTAACCTGAAAAATACATATGGCGTATACCTAACACAAGGTATTGCATCCCCCAACAGTATTCCCGGCTCACGCAAACACCGCACACCTATTAGCACGCCCAATTATAACGGTGGTCTGGTTATGCTAGGTGGTGATGGATATGGCGCTTCTACAAGTGGCCTTTTAAATGATTTGTGGGGTTATGCCCCATCTACTAACCAATGGATATGGCTTGATGGTAGCACCGAAAGCGGGGCTTATGGTGTATATGGTAGCCAGAATGTAGCCTCAAGCACCAATGTACCGGGTGCACGTAAGGATGGCGTTGGATTTGTCGACTCTAAAGGTAATTTATGGATTTTTGGTGGCGCTGGTAACGGAGTAAATGGTACCGGTAACCTAAATGACCTGTGGAAATATACACAGTAGCCTGGTTTCATTAGCTTAGGTTATGGCATGTCATGGATCCCCGGTCTGGCCGGGGATAATATTTTATACCTGGATGTATGAATTTTGCTGCTTAATGACCTGCTTCATGGGCATGAACAGTTAGTGTAAATATATGTGAATACTTGGTAATACATACTCATCTAATTGCATGTATTGAGCCTTTTTACGAAAAATCGAGGTACGCTTATAAATAACATCTTTATTGGTATAACCAAGACTAGCTATATAATTTCTTACAGTGTTATCACCAATATGATTTAAATATATCTGGTCTACCTTCATCCCCAAATCACGAATTACACCAGAATTCCGGGCAAACAGTATCTTGCCAATTGGTTTAGTATCCGCATTTTTTAATAAGTCAACAAAATATGGGCTGCCGGTTTTTGCCTGAGATATCGCAACTATAACCGGAATATTACTCAAAGTTAGACTGACAATACGTTTATAGTCATCGCCAGCCATGCCTGAATTAAGGACAATCACCTGAAAATTATTATCCAAACTTTCTAACTGTTTTGTCATAGATGATTGGTTATATAAAAATTGATTAAACGTTTTAGGCGGCGGATTACTACTAGCACAAGAAATTAAGTAAGTTGTTAGAATAATTAAAAAAAATTTATTAAATACTTTCAACACATATACTCCGTAAAAGCGATCAATTAATAACAGTAAACCTAACAATAAATATCCATAATCGGCATGCAAAACCCGCAATGTATAAGTTAACCTAGAGAAAATAAAAGTGAGCAGAAAGAAGAACAAAAAGAGTAAAGTTAAAGAAACACCACACTACATAAATAGTGTGGTATTTAATTTTATAAAATTTTAGATACCTACTCTGCGTTAGCAACCATCTCATTAGTTGCCGCCTCAGGCTTGGCCGTTGGTGGCGGAACCGGGGCGACCGCAGGTGCAGGTAAAGTAGCTTTTATTGATAAGCGCATACGTCCACGATCATCAAATTCTACTACCTTCACTTTTACTTCCTGTCCCTCTTGTAGATATTTTTTCACCTCATCAACTCTTTCATGAGCGATTTGGGAAACATGAACAAACCCTTCACGCCCGCCTAGAATGGATACCATAGCTCCCATATTCCTATCCAAAATACGAGTAACTTTACCATCATAAGTTTCGCCCAATTTAGCATCAACAACAATATTTTCTATTATTGAACGAGCCATATTGGCACCTTCTGGCTTAACGCATGCAATCGTTACCAAACCTTCATCAGTAATATCAATTGTTGCACCAGTATCAGCAATAATTGATTTAATTACTGATCCACCCTTACCAATCACATCCTTAATTTTCTCCGGATTAATTTGTAATGTATATAATCTTGGAACACGATCAGATAATACTTTAGGATAAGGAATTGCCTCTTTCATTAAGCCAATGATATGTAATCTACCTTCACGCGCTTGTTGTAGGGCAACATGCATAATCGGACGGGTAATCCCATCAATTTTAATATCCATTTGTAATGCAGTAACACCTTTATCTGTCCCAGCAACTTTAAAGTCCATATCCCCTAAATGATCCTCATCACCCAGAATATCGGTTAAAACTGCAAATTTGTTACCATCTAGGATAAGACCCATTGCAACACCGGCAACATGATCTTTTACCGGAACCCCGGCATCCATCATACATAAACAGCCGCCACAAACAGTTGCCATTGAAGAAGAACCATTTGATTCCAAAATCTCGGAAACTACCCGGATACTATACGGAAATAGTTCATTATTTGGCAATACCGCCTTTAATGCACGTTTGGCTAAGTTTCCATGGCCAATTTCACGACGCTTTGGTGCGCCCATACGCCCTGCCTCACCAGTTGAGAATGGCGGGAAATTGTAATTTAACATAAAGCGTTCAGAATATGTTCCGGCAATTGCATCTATTGTTTGTTCGTCCATTTTAGTACCTAAAGTTACCACCGCTAAAGCTTGGGTTTCACCACGTGTAAACAGCGTTGAACCATGTACTCTGGGTAGTACATTACTTTGGATATTTATCGGACGTACAGTTTTAGTATCACGACCATCAATACGCGGCTCACCACGTAAGATTTTTCCGCGCACAATTGATGCTTCTAGTTCTTTGAAATATGTATTTACTGTATTAACATGCATTGTATCACTCTCAGGAGTAACCACTGCAGCAGTAACCTTTGCTTTGATCTGATCAATTTGTGTATAACGTAATTGTTTTTCACGTAAATTGTATGCCTGGTCTAATTCTGCTTCAGCAATCCCCTTTATTTGGTCAAATAAAGCAGTATTACGTACCGGTGGTGTCCAATCCCATACTACCGGATTTACTTCTCTTACAAATTCTTCAATTGCATTAACTACTATAGCAGACTGCTCATGACCAAACATTACAGCATTTAGCATAATATCTTCAGGCAGCTCATCAGCTTCACTCTCAACCATTAATACAGCATGCTTGGTTCCGGCAACAACCAATTCAAGACGAGAGTTTTTCAATTCTTCAATTGATGGGTTTAGAACAAACTCATCATTTATATAACCAACTTTTGCGGCGCCGACCGGACCGTTAAACGGAAGACCAGCTAATGATAAAGCTGCAGAAGCACCAATTAATGCCGGGATATCCGGAGATACATCCGGGTTTAAAGAAATTACCTGTACAACTACGTGTACTTCATTATAAAAACCTTCCGGGAATAATGGGCGTACCGGACGGTCTATCAAACGGGCAATTAGCACTTCATGATCCCCTGGCCTGGTTTCACGTTTAAAATAGCCGCCAGGGATTTTACCTACTGCATAATTCTTTTCAAAATAATCTACTGTTAATGGGAAAAAATCCTGGCCTTCCTTGATTTCTTTTTTAGCAACAACAGTTACCAATATTACCGTTTCCTCAACACTTACTAATACACTACTTGTTGCCTGACGCGCCATAACTCCGGTTTCCAGTGTTACTGTATGTTTCCCATATTGAAATGATTTTGTTTTTTTATTAAACATTCGTTTTAATCCTTTTTATCTACTATCAATAAAAAATGGTGGCTCTCCACCACCATTTTTTCTTATTTACGTAATCCAAGTTCTTTTATCAGACCGGAGTATTTTGCACTATCCGTACGTTTTAAATAGTCTAACAATCTTCTACGTTTTGAAACCAACTTCAATAAACCACGACGTGAGTGATGATCCTTTACATGAGTCTTAAAATGTTCAGTCAGATCATTTATCCTGGCAGTTAATAATGCTACTTGCACTTCACTCGAACCAGTGTCTTTATCTGCACGACCGTGTTGTTTAATGATTTCAGCTTTTTGCGCTACTGTTATAGCCATTTGTGTTTTTCCTTTAAATAAATCTATAGTCAAGTATTACCAAGTAACAGGATATTACCTAATGGTAATAACACATTCCTGAAACCTAGAAGAACTTCTTAAAATATGCAAAAATATCACTATTTATTACATAAGCCCTAATTATCTCATAAAAGGTGATTTTACGTTAATTTATTTATTATGCCGCCTAAGTCAGGCTTTATGGAGGGATAAAATGGTATCTATTAACAACTTAAAATTTTCTTCCTGCTGCTGATCGTATCTTATATTTAACTTAGATATTTGTATTAATTGGTCAATTGAACCAAAAACTATACTGTTTTGGAAATGTGACAGCATCTCAAGGTCATTAAAATCATTGCCAAAAACAAATACATCTTCATTAGCATAACCGCCTACCAAGGGTAAAACCCCATCGTATTTATTACACCCCTTAACCACTATATCAAAATACCCATCATAACTATGATGTTTAATGCCCAGGTTATTCTCTTTGGCATACTCACTAAACATATCATGATGCTTCATATCCAGCACCAAAATTTTGTAAATATCAGTGTCTAACATCTTTTTAATATCTTTTTCCCGGAAACGAGATATCTGGCTATCAATAAATCCCAGCACCTGGTCAGCTGTTGGCGGATGATAGTAATGTGAAATATTATCTATTATAAACATGTCTTGGTACTTTAAACACAGCTCTACAATATCTGCGACACATTTTTGCGGTAAAGGCAAGCTTCTGAGAATTTCACCGCCGGAATTCATGGATAGTGAACCACTAAATAAAACAAGGCTATAATTATGCAAATGAGCCGGCATGACAGCTTTGAAATCACGGTATGAGCGACCTGTAGCAAAAATAACCTCATGGCCGTAATCGATAATTTTTTGTATAATGTCTTGATTAGCCTTACTTAGCATTATGCTGTTAAATACAATCGTGCCGTCCAAATCAAAAATAAAACATTTTTTAGTTCCTGGGTTTATTGTTAGTTTTTGGGTAATTTCTTTTATATTCATAACCTGCTTTTTATATTTAAGTTTTATATTTTTAATGTTTTTGTGGTTGCCCCAGTGGCCATACTTTTTGTGTGATTAATGGTTGTTTTCTGTTTTATCTAAATTGTTTAAAAATTCCAGTCGGTCAACTACCCGTTTTTCTAAGCCCTGATTGGTTGGCTCGTAAAATTTTTCTTTTGCTATACCATCTGGCCAGTAATTTTCATTTGGCACATAATGTTCCGGGTAATCATGTGCATATTTATATTCTTTGCCATATCCAAGCTCCGACATTAGCTTGGTTGGGGCATTACGTAAATGTATCGGTACTTCCTTGGAGCCGGTTTTTTCGACAAATTTGTGCACCTTTTTATAGGCCACGTAAGCAGCATTACTCTTAGGCGTTACAGCCAGATAAATAATAGCATTGGCAATTGCCAGTTCCCCTTCCGGGCTACCTAAACGCTCATAAGTCTGCAGGGCATTTAGAGCAATGGTGGCAGCATTGGTATCGGCTAAACCAATATCTTCCCAGGTCATTCGAAGTACCCGCCGTCCCAGGTATAAAGGATCAGCACCACTATCTATCATACGCATAAACCAGTACAGTGCCGCATCTGGATCAGAGCCGCGTACAGCTTTGTGTAGAGCTGATATCTGGTTATAAAACTCCTCACCACCCTTATCAAAGCGCTTTAACGAATTTGGCAGTATTTGCTTTAGCTCTTCACGCTTTATTAGCACTTTACCAGAATTGGCTATAGTTTCAATAATATTTAGTAAGCGCCTGGCATCCCCATCAGCTAAATCTAGTACCAATTCCCGGGCATCATCGGCCAATAAGTTAGTTGCGTTAGCTTTTTTTATAGTATTTGAGATTGAATGTAAGGCAGTATCTAGTAATTTGCTCAAATCAGCTTTAGTAAGTGGATTTAATATATACACTTGCATTCGGGAGAGTAACGCATTGTTTAATTCAAAGGACGGATTTTCGGTTGTAGCACCAATTAGAATAATTTTACCTTCTTCAAGATGATGCAGGAATGCATCCTGCTGTGCCTTATTAAACCGATGGATTTCATCGATGAATAAAACCGTCTGTCGGTTAAGTAAACCAGAATAGTTTTTAGTAGCCAGCTCTAATGCTTCTTTTATCTCTTTAATACCACTAAAAATTGCAGATAGTTTAATTACTTCACAATCCCACATGGCAGTTAGAATATTAGCAATAGTGGTCTTCCCCACCCCTGGCGGACCCCAAAGGATAATTGATTGTGGCTTGCCATTGGCTAATATACTCAAAGGTTTATTCTCACCAATTAAGTGACTTTGGCCTACAACCTCATCCAAGGCCTTGGGACGTAAAATTTCAGCTAATGGCTGGTACATATAGATTTTTGATTTTTAAAATTAAGTTAATTAAGTTATTTTATCATAAATTATTGACATTTTTTTCAAATTATTGTATAGTTCTATAGAAGTATAAGTTAGCAAGGTTAGTAAGCCAGTGATTTATATTGTTCAATTATAAATAACTTAAACCTTAGGGGTAATAAAATGAAAACAAAGAAACAATTTAACTATTATACTTTAAGTATTTTTTCTATATTAATACTGTATTGTGGGATTGCTCAGGCGGTGCAGTGGAAAATGAGCTGTAGAAGAGTCGAACCTATGACACCTAAACCAGAAATGACAGTAATCACTGGAAATACAATAAGAAGCACGGATGATATAAAAAAAGTTGAGTTTAGCGCAAATAATAATAGCCCCTCTAAAATTGTAAGAATGGAATTAACAGTACCAAGGCAAAGTTACAACCCGCACAATGAGTACCCAGAATATAAATATGATCAATTAGCTACAATCATAGGCAAAATGAAAGATATACCTGATACTCACTGGGAAATTGAACGTATCAATGATCATAACGTAAATAAATATGCTGATAAACCCGAATACATTGACGTAAGATTAAATTTATGGGGTGTACAATATTTCCACTTTGACAATACAACTACACCGGCAAAGAAAGTATTTAATAAAAATATAGGTGGCATATATCAATGCGAATGGGTAGAGTGTAGTAGTTGCGGCATATCATAATATTTTGCCCATCAGTCAGCATAACATATGGTTAAAACCTATTTCTACGAACAAGAAATTGGTGATACCCATATAATAAATTATAAAAATACGCTATTTATTGTAGGCGATTAAGTTAGGTTTATAAATCAGCTAATTATTATCATATCGTAAGTCAACATAACATAAGATCTAGGCCAGTGTTTCTCAGAGTTTTGTTGCTAATTGCATAAGGTAGTACTTTATTGCCTGCAAAAATGCTTAGGCTGGTTTTAGCCCGGGTTAATTCGGAGATATTACTTATATTTGCTTACTTAAACAATAATATGCTACAATTCCTAAGTTGAACTTAGGAATTGCATAAAATGATATTTGCCCGCGAAATTACTAATGAATTGCTAAATGCAGCCAAAAGCTACCCCGTTGTTACTGTCATTGGCCCACGTCAATCGGGTAAAACAACATTAGTAAGAAACACTTTTCCAGACCTACAATATGTAAATTTAGAAGCTCCTGATATTAGGCAGTTTGCCCAAAATGACCCACGAGCTTTTTTAAGTAGATATACAACAAATGGAGTTATTCTTGATGAAATCCAGCGCGTACCAGAATTACTCTCATATATACAGGTTATAGTCGATGAAACCAAGGTATTTGGTAAATTTATCCTAACAGGTAGCCATCAGCTAATGTTACATCAGGCAATTACCCAGTCTCTGGCCGGACGTACTTCACTTTTAACCCTGCTACCAATGACAATAAGTGAATTAACAAATGCGCAGTTTAACTTGGATATAGACCAATATATGTTAAATGGCTGCTTTCCACGCATTTATGCAGATAATCTAACTCCAATTAAAACATATCGAAACTACTTTCAAACATATATTGAACGAGACGTCAGACAAATGATAAATATTAAAGATATTAACTTATTTGAAAAATTTATCCGTATATGCGCCAGCAGAATAGGTCAGGTAATTAATAAAGACGGTATGGCAAATGAATTAGGTATGTCTGCCGCTACAGTTACTCAATGGTTATCAATACTTAAAGCTTCGTTTGTCATATTTATGCTCCCTCCGTATTTTGAAAATTTTGGTAAACGCATGATTAAAGCATCAAAATTATATTTTACGGATACGGGCCTGGCTGCATATTTGTTAGGAATTGAGAACACACAACAATTATCACGTGATCCTTTAAGGGGGTTTTTATTTGAAAATTTGGTAATCTTGGAACTAGTAAAAACAAGATTAAACATGGGGCTGGATACAGGGTTATATTTTTATCGAGATAGTAATCAAAATGAAATTGATGTGATTTATAAAAGCGGGCACGAACTTCTGCCAATAGAAATTAAATCTGCACAAACTTTTGATCCTACTTTTTTACGTGGACTGAATTTTTATCAAAATCTCACTAAAGATCGGGTTAGTAAAAAGTATTTAATATACTCCGGTAGTTACGAACAAGAAATTGGTGATACTCATATAATAAATTATAAAAATGCGCGATTTATTGTAGGCGGTTAAGTGAAGTTTATAAACCAGCTAATTATCTCTGGCCTTCAATCCAATATAATCCTGTTCCTTAAGTCGAAAATTTATTGCTCTTACTCCTGCTATTAGAATCTTTGAGAATTTCTGCATAATGTTATCTAATTTTATCATAAATTATTGACATTTCTTTCAATTTATTGTATAGTTTTATCAAAGTATAAATTAGCAAGGTTAGTAAGCCAGTGATTTATATTATTCATTTATAATAACATAAAACCTTAGGAGTAATAAAATGAAAACAAAGAAACAATTTAACCGCTATACTTTAAGTATGCTTTCTATACTAATATTGTTTTGTGGGATTGCTCAAGCAGTCCAATGGAAAACAATCTGTTACAAATCTATATCAAATGTATATGGTTCGGAGATAACAATAATCGTTGGAAATACAATAAGAAATAATGGTGATATAAAAAAAGTTGAATTTAGCTTAAACAATAATAGTCCCACTGAAATTGTAGCATTAGAACCTGACCCAAGTCTAACAGCAGGTCAAAATCATCATGATGATCCTACAGGATATAAATATACTGGATTAAAAAAAATCGTAGGCAAAATGAAAGATATTTCTAACACGCATTGGGAGATGACATATAAGAGCTCTAGTGCACGTCGTGTTGACTATTATGATGAAAGTTTAAGTGTATGGAAAGTAAATTATTTCAGCTATGGGGAAAAACTTACAGATAATGGGGCAAAGCCTAAAATTAAAGATCCGGATATAAGTGGTTACTATCAGTGCCGAGCATGGGTACAATGCAGTAGTTGCAGCATATCATAATATTTTACTATTGAGTTACTATGAAATAAGACTAAGACCAGTATTTCTTAATATTTTGTTAATAATGTTATTTTACGAGTCAGTTTAAATTTATATAAAATTTAGTTGAGATATTACGTATATTTGCTTACTTAAACACTAATATGCAACAACTCCTAAGTTGAACTTAGGAATTGCATAAAATGATAATTGCCCGCGAAATTGTCAATGAATTTTTATCAAAAACTCGGCAAAGATCGGGTTAGTAACACAAACAATATAATCATCATAATCAAGAATAAACATTTTTTGTTGTGGCCTACTTGGAATATCTCTTATATTATACCTTTTGGTATATAGGTGCAACTTTATTTTTATTATATCGTAAGTCAACATAACATAAGATCGAGGCCGGTATTTCTCAGAGTTTTGTTACTAATTGCATAAGGCAAGACTTTGTCCCCGGCAAAAATAGACAAGCTGGTTTTAGCCCTGGTAATCCCGGTATAAACCAGCTCTTTAGTTAACAAATCCTTCATACCCTCTATTCCTGAATTGTCACATAAAACCAAATTTACATGATTATACTCTGAACCTTGGGATTTATGGATAGTAATTGCATATGCTACCTGATATTTGGGTAAAATCTCCGGAATAAATTTGCGTCCATTTTCAAATATTATTTGTGGCTGATCATCCACAATAATACATATACCTATATCCCCATTGAATAACTCCAGGCTATAGTCATTCTCCAAAATAATTATTGGCCTTCCAGTATACCATTCCCCATTAATAATAAATGGCTGATTATTATTTGCTGAAAATAAATCATAAGTTTTGCCGGATGACTCAATTTCATTATTGATATTTGCCAACATATACCTGATTTCTTTTTCAATTTGTAAATTAAGATATATAGTACCAAATAATCCAACATTGGTTAAACAAAGCACTGTTTGTATGCTATACTCTTTGAATAATTGTGGGATATCCTCCAAATCTGTTTGGCTGATATATTCAAAATACCTACTTAGTGAATTATCTTTTTTAGAGAATAATTGCTTATCAAATAGAGTAGATATTTTTGCTTTGTAAGTTTTGATATTGTTGTGTAACAGCGGAATCGGATCCTCGGTCGCAACCGGGGATGACAGAAGGTTAGGATCCCCGCTCTCCACATTAGTACGTTCTTGAGAATAGCGCATTAAGGCGCGAAGGCGGCTTAAAGTTTTATTAGGGTTATATAGTAACCTACTAACCTCTACTATATTTTCTGCTTGTACGGCAGCGGCTAAATCACCAATTTCTTTATTATTCCGATTACTCGTTACTAAACTTGTAACATTGGACTTGATACTTGTAGCATTAACTAAAGAGGCGAAAACATAGCCCTCCTCAACTGAAGATAACTGGTTTTTATCGCCTAATAACACTATATGTTTAATCCTATCTGCATCTATTGCCTGTAATAGCTTGCTAAATAGCGGGAGGCTCACCATTGAACATTCATCAATAATCAATACATCTAAATCGAGTAAATTATTTTTATTATGCCTGAAGTAAATACTATTTGCCTGATAGCCTAATAACTTATGGATAGTCAGGAAATTATTCCTATTTTCCAAAAGTGCCAAAACCTTAGAAAAATCTAGCTCTTTTAACTTAGGGTTATTTATACTCCCTTGTATAGAATCTTTAACCCGCTTACTTGATTTACCAGTCGGTGCACATATTTTAACTTTTAATTCATCACCATAATTTTGATATAGTGACCATAATAAAATAGCAACTGTCGTTGTCTTACCGGTTCCAGGGCCACCGGTAATAATACTAAATCTATTCCTCAATGAATTGTAAATTGCCTGAAGTTGTTCATTATTAGGTATGCCATATTTTGTAGACAGATCTTCTAATAATTGTCTGGACTCATGGTTATGCCGATTCTGATTATCTGAATTGATAGTTGGATTAGAAAAGCGCTTTATCTTATCTAAAATATCTAATTCGTATTGTAAATATTTTGTTATATAAACTAATCTCTTACCATTTATATTTAGAATTGAAATGGGTAGCGGATGTAAGGAAGATGGGAAATCGGTATATTCGTAAGTAAGCCCACTTTTAAGTAGAAGTTTAATTTGGTCTTCTGAATTTAGGGTAGCAGTTCCAATAAACAGAATACTACAGCTATGCCCAAGGTCCAAATCATTAAATAAACCATTTATAATTTGGCTTAATGAATTTCTCTCATCCAAAGACAATTTTTTTGCCGCTAAGCTAAGTAGTTGCTTAGTAAATGCCAATTGCTCTTGCAATATGCTTCTTTCTTTTACAAAAATTTATAAGCTACTATTTTACCATTAAATAATAATCTTATATATTTTGTAATTAACGCTCACTTTTAGATAGTGAAATATTTTTTACGTTTTTTGTTTATCCATGCTATAATTTATTTTAGTAATTTTCAAAGCTGGCAGATCGTTTATAGGAGGGTATGAAAGTGAAAAAAACAATTTTATTATTGGGGGTTGCCTCCGGACTTAGTATACCACTGCAAGTGCTAGCTTATACCTATGATTATGATTCTTTTGCAATAAAAAGAAATCCACTGCCGCAAAACGCTGTTTTTACTCCTATTTATGCCGCCGGGTATCATTGTAGTAAAGCTGTTTACAATAAGCTTAATGTTGGTGAATATAACGTTGCTGGATTTGGGCAAGCGGCCACAAACTATACAGGAGTTGGCTACTCAACAAACTCTTTAGATGAGGCATTCACATCTGCAAAAGCAGATTGTCAAAATAATAAAATTAATAATTTGGGCGGGCGTAATTCCTGGACTAATAATTTTAGCTATGATTATTCCACATTTTTAAACCAAGTTAAAGAATATGATCAAACAGGAACTAAGCTTGAAGCATATTCTACTACTGACAAAACTCATGTCGGTGAATGGTATTGTGCCGTTCCTGGCTATCAAAGCGGATATTCTTTTACTCCTTTGCTAAGGTATGGTGGAGCAGTAGGATATGGAGAAACACAATCCGATGCCCTGGCTCAGATGAAAAAGAATTTTTTGGCTAAAAACAGCCCCAAATCCAGTATAATTACACCACCGGCTCAAGACCCCCTGATATACCAATCTTACAATCTCCTCGACTATCCATACTGTGGTAGAGTAGGCGTCTTTGAATTGGCTAAAATTAATACAAAGCTTACAGCACCAACTATAACATTATCACAATACTCAAACCCACAATTGTTTATCGAAGGCTCTATTTCTAACCTTGAAGATACAGGAAGCGATGTTAAGTATAGCTGTTATGTTAGTGACAGTATGAATGGAATATATACTGAAGTTCCAAGATTAACTCGCGGTCCTGACGGATCGCTTAATAACAATGGCTGTGTTGTAGGGCTTGGTGATAATAATTTCTTTATTGTACGCGCTCCTATCCTCGGTACTACTGATAAATGGATTAAAATCCAGGCTAAAAGACTACCTACAATCAATGGAGATGGGGTGAGCGATACTACTCCTTTAGCTGTATATTCAAACCCAATAAAAATACCTGCGATAAAAACAGAGACCTTTGTTGCCCCACGCCAACCCCAATTAACAGTTTCCTATTCTGATAGTAAAATAATCACCAGTGTTGTATCTAATCTGGAAAGCCCTGTTACTGATTATAACTATAGCTGCGTATATACGAGCAAGGAAAATGCCAACAGACCTTCTTTGATACCTGATCAAGTTACGTCTTTTGCTGATAATTCATCAATATGTGCATTAAATTACAATGAGAATAACCATACTATGACCTTAACCGTAAATTTGCTAAACTCAACAGAAGCACTTAAAGATAAATACTTTGCAGTTATGGTTTATAAAAAATCCATGGGTGATCCAGCTTACTCATCATTTTCAAGAGCATTGCCTTTTGCAAGCATTCCGTGTGAAGCACCAACAAGTGCTGATTTTGGAAATATCGATAAAACATTATTGAAAAACTATAACTTAAGTTTACCGTTTAAGAGCACAAGAACTTTGACTACACAAGCAGCGGTGCTAGGATGGGATAAGCAAACATTAGATTTTACAAAAGTAATCCCGGTAACTTCTTCAACTATTGCTGATTATATTGATAAGGCAGACCAAAATGGTTTTTATGATTATCATGTATATAATGTATGCGAGGGAAATGTAAAATCTCAGTCATATTGCTTAATAAGAGTATTTAATCCAAGTAAATACCCAAATAAAGATGCATTAATCTGTACCAGCGAGTAGTAAATCAGGATAATAACTTATCTAACTTGCTAACTAATTGATGGCAGCTATCATCAATAAATATGCCATCACCAGGTTTAGCATTGTGAGTATAAATGCCACGTACATAATAATAAATTGAACCGCCGATTAGATTAGTTGCATCATCAACTTTTAGCCTCACCTGTAAATAACGCTTTAATGCAACCAAATATAATAAATACTGCAGATAGTAATGATGCTCTGCCATGGATTTCATAATGGAATTTACTGCAGGGACCCCCGTCTGCACGGGAATCACAGAAGTGCCAGAATAATCGGTCAGGCCGTTAGTTTTATAATCCAAAACCCAATATTTACCATTATGAAAAAAGCATACGTCTATAAAACCCAGCAAAAACCCCGGGTTTATCTCATGAAGTAAGAGACTTGCTACACTAAAGGGATGAGTTTTACCAAAATGCTCACTAATTAGTTTATGGATCTTATCTATTTTACTTACAGTTAAATTAAATTCCAACTCATGAATAATCCCTGAAAAATCACTCAAACATTTACCATCTAATAAGGGATAATTAAATGCTTCTTCTAACATTTTAGCCAACTCTAGTTTATACTCAAGATTATCTACATTATATCTGTGTAAAACAGTCTCTAGCTGCTTCTGATTAAATGGATATATCTCACATAATTCATGAAACAGTGTCCCAAACACTGCACCACTTAAGTTTTCATCACTTAATATTTTATACTTATAATTAACCGGTATTTGAGTAAGCTCATTTTTGGTCTCGTAATAATAATAACTTTTATCAAATGTATCTGTTTTAGTAAGTCCCGAATAACTTTGCCGATAATAGGCGCTATTGATAGTAAAGCCAAGTCTGGCTTGAGCAAGCCGGGAATCTATTCCCGCCTCTTGCATACGTGTACTTGCAGGAATGACAAGTTGGAGTTTTTGTAAATCTTCCTCAGTTATATTATCCCGGTTATATACCGCAACACCTGGAAATTTGTCCGGGTCTTTTATTGCCAGTGACGGGTTGGGACCAAAAAATTCCGGGTAGTTGAATAATCGATGACTGGTATCTCTTGGATTTGATTTTATATAACCAAATAATTCAATCAATTTATCGGGCTTCTCTTTGCTATTGTATTTACCGGTTGTTTTAGTTATGGTATTTTGTTTTAGATAAATATATATCCGGCTTTTCGCCCGGGTAAGGGCCACATAATTTAGACGGTGTATTTCTTTGTTATCATTTTGAACAATCGTATCGGCAACCCCATGATCTAAAACCAGCCCTGAATGTGGTGTACCATCTTTGCGGTAATTACTAAAAAACGGGCGGCGGTAGTTAAAATCATATGCTCCATCTAAAGTTATATTACTCTTAAAATATGGGCAGAACAGGATCTCATATTCCATACCTTTTGCCTTGTGCTGTGTAGTAATAACAATTTGCTCATCATCATTTTCCAGACGGATTAGCTCTTCATTCCCAGCATCTATATTTGCAATTTGATTCTCCTGAGCCTGGTTAATCTTGTCCTTAAACCAAAAGAGTAATTCTGAACGATTATTAACTCTTTGGTAACATTTATTTAATAATTCAGCTAATTGCCATAAATTAGCTAATTCACGATTGGTCAAACTTTTCTGATCTGATGCAACATCATCCAAAATAGCATATATCAATGAGAAAATCCCAAAACTATCCCAAATTTGACTATACCTAAAAAATCTCTGATGATATAGTTCCAAGACAGGATTATCTACTTTTTCTGCTAATGTAGCTATAGATAGATTAAATACCCTGGTGGTAATTGCCAGCATAAAATTTTGCCGGTTAGCTAAATCCAGTAAAGAATTTAGAATAATATATAGTTCCCTGGCCGTATTAGTTGCAAAAATATTCCCGAGCTTTAACTCTGCTGCTTTTATGCCAAAATTAGCAAAATACTTTACCACTTCAATCGCCTCACGGTTTTTAGTTACCAAAACTGCTATTTTGCCCTTTAAATCTGGATTGGCATTTAATAATGTTAATACCTCAAATGTCATAGCTTTTAAAAGCCGACCATTTCGTATTGATTTGGTTGCCCCACATATTGTAACTAGTTGCACTTCTTGATCATAAATACTATGGTTGATACTATGCTTATTAAGTAGCGTCACTAACTCTTGCCTACCTGGCATCAGGCCTTCTACATTTTTGCTGCTTGCAATAATCTGTGCATAATCTATCCCATGCCCCAGATAACTATTCTCCCTATCACAGCTTTGATTGGATAAATCAAATAACTGATTAATAAAATTCATTATATTTGGACGTGAGCGATAATTATGCAGTAAATTTAAATGCTCTGGCATCTGGCTTTTAGCCTCAATATAAGTATCAATATCAGCCCCACGAAAGCGATAGATAGCTTGTTTAGGGTCTCCAACAACCACAACATTCCCCCGTATCCCCAACTGATTTGATGATGTATTTATTGAACCTAAATGGTAAATTTTACTAAATATCTGCCACTGCAGTAAATCGGTATCCTGAAACTCATCAATAAAAGCAATCGGGTATTTATGAAATATTTTATCTGCCAAGTCGCCTGAATTTGCCAGTGAATCTGCCATCTTCTGGATCAATTCATCGTAAGAAATATTTTGGCTGGATATCTGTACTTGCTGAAGATAATCAGTATAAATATAATTAGTCAGGTAAGCCAAGAAGTCCGCCTTATATCGTGGCATATCCTCGCCACTTATTTCCGTAGACAAAAAATTTATATTATCCGGTGTTTTAAATTGATATTTAATTACATAATTTGCATTATAAATTTTAAACAAATCTTTAGGTAACTTATTAACTATCCTATCAACTAAAGTGAGATCATAACTACCATTAAAAAAACTATTTAAGTTATTTAAAACTGTATCAATATGGTCTGCAAATTGCGGTGCTGTCAAAATTTTGCTACGCAGGAAGTTTAGGACTATTTGCTTAAATATTTCACTTTTATCTTTTACCAGTTCAAATCCTGGGTTAACCCCGCATTCAAATTGATGATCATGCAGTACCTTATTACAAAAGCCATGTATCGTAAAAATTGCTGATTGATCAAAGCTTTGCAGTGCCCTAGTTAAGATAGTCACATCTTTTTTATAATTATCTTGCCTGGATTGTAAATATGTTATGAATATGTCATCTATTGCGGTAGAATGCTTAGGATGATTGTGTAAATAGATAATCAGGCTTATTGATTTTTCGATTTGTGAATATAGGCGCTCTTTGAGTTCATCTGTTGCATCAGTGGTAAATGTCACTACCAGGATGTTTTCAACATTTAATATCCTATTGACATCAGACGGGTCTGATGCCTCTAACAAAGCTTTGATATATAAACGTTCAATCGTCCAGGTCTTACCTGTACCCGCACTTGCTTCAACAACATAAGCATTGGAGCTTTGGGTAAAATTGATATGCTGTACCGGGTGTATGGCTGTAGTCATAACTTTAGTGTAGATTTAATAATTGATATTTAAACTAGTAATACTATTTATTTAGATCTGTAATAATATCATATACATTTTTAGTAACCGGATCAAAACTCATGCCGATTAAATAAATTGGTATATTTAAGTTTACATATTTGGTAGCGTATTTTTTATCTTTTATTTGCTGCAGTGCAGATTTAGCATCTCCGTTTTTTTTCAATTTAAATTCTAAAATTAGAATTTTATCAGGTAGCTTAACTGTTAAGTCTATCTTTCCAACATTAGTTGTATCCTCTGCGATTACCGTATAACCTAATGCACAAAAGTAACTATACACAATACTTGCATAAAATCCTTCATAATGTTCGATGTCGTTATTTCTGTACCAATCATGTGGAATACTTGCAAAATGGCTGCTAAATACATCAGCTAATTTATCTATTTTATTATTTGTCAGACAGTCAGTTAAGCTATTAAGGCCGGCATTTTTAGCTTCCGGTGTAGAGCCAAGTATTGCCAGCTGGTTATTTAAACTTGCTTTTACTTCTAAATTGGGATAACTTAGGACATAGCCAAACATCTCACCAATTGTGGCTCTTTTTTTAATGGTTAAATAGCCGGTCTGGAACAATAAGGCAGTAAGCGACATATCATCAACATCAAACGTGCCTAAGCTATCTTCCATGACTGTAACATTTTCCATATTGGGAAAGTAGTACTTATTTTTTTGGATTAGTTTGATTAAAAATTCGGGATTTCCAGTGCTAAACCAATAATTTTTATATTTATAGTTTTCCGAGAAAAATAATAGAATATCAAAAGGATTGTAAACTTTTTGTTCTTCTTCCCCATCAAAATTATAACCGTTATACCAAAGTTTTAATTTAGTTTTATCTACATTACCCCGATTTAAATATTCTTTAAAATTAGTCTCTAATTCATTTTGGGTATAGCCACATATATCAGCATTTTCTTGTCTTAATGTAATATCGTGAAGGTTGTTCAGGCCGCTAAATAGGCTTACTTTACTAAATTTGCTTACCCCGGTTAACAATACAAATTGTAAATTTGCATCAACAACTTTTATCACGCTATAAAAATTTTTTAACACTTCTCGTACTTGCATTGCCACTTCTACATCAGTAATATTATCTAGTATTGGCTTATCATATTCATCAACTAATATTACCAGCTGCCGGTTACACTTTGCTTTTATTTGATCAATTAAATAACGAAAGCGACTAGACATTTCAGTATATCTGTTTTCTATTTGGTACTCATTATAATAACTATCTAAAATAGTATTTAGGATACTATCCAGCTGTTCTTTACTCTTTACTACGCCCTGGCCTAAATCAATATGAATAACCGGGTATTTAATGTCCCAATCCCAATTATTTTCTAAAAATAGACCCTTAAAAATTTGTTTATTGCCTTGAAATGCCTGTTTTAAAGTATCAACAAGTAAGCTTTTGCCAAAGCGCCTTGGGCGAGATAAAAAATAATATGCTCCTTTTGTAACTAACCTAGAAACAAATTTAGTTTTATCAACATATAGAAAATCCTTGGTAATTATGTTCTCTAAACTAGATATACCAACCGGCAATTCTTTTAAAACATTCATCATATACTCAATTAATCAGTTATTGGGCCTAATACGTATTTATAGCACTATTATACTATACTGCAAAAAATTACACTCACAAAGAAACATCGTAACTAGCAGTCACTTTAACCTGTTCCAGGAATTTTGGATCATGGCTAATTAGGATTATCACTCCCGGATACGAATTTAACACCTGAATAATATGTTCACGGGTAGTTAAGTCTATATTATTGGTAATTTCATCCAAAATCAGTAATTTAGGTTCCCTAAGGGCAATAGTAGCTAAACTCAACCTCACTAATTCACCGCCGGATAAAAACTTAATATGAGTATTAACTTCCTCGTTTTTACGAAATAAGAACTTATTTAGAAAAACTCGGCATTCTGAATGACTCCAGGTTTGCCGTATATCTGCTATATATTGAATAACCGTCGATTCCCGGGGCAAATTACTATAGTGCTGGTCTAAAACAGCAATATCTCCTGAATTTGGTACTAACCACTCCCCCTCGCGCCATACATGTTCCTCACCCATAATTGCTTTTATTAGTGTTGATTTACCGCTACCATTGCCACCTAGTATAGCAACACGTTCATTACCAAAAATATTTAGATTAATTGTTTTTAAAATTGGCTCATTTGGCTTATAGCCACAACTGCCATGGTTAATAGTAACAATTGGCTTATCTACATAACGAGTAGTTAATTCAAAAGAATAACTAATCTCCTCAGGTTGCCACATGGCGCTTAGCTGGCTGTTAATATCCGCCTTCACCTGGTTTAGATGTGCATTCTTTTTACCAGATGTTGTTTCAGCCCTCCTGGCTTTAGCACCTGAGGTAATAGTTGGCCATTTGCGCTCCCGTATATGTTTCTCGCCCTGTTCACGACTACTTTTAGCACGTTTTTGTTCTTGCATTAAAGATTCATGCTGTTCCTTCTTGGCTCTTTTTAACCTTTCAATATCATTTGTTAATTTATCTCTTGCCTGATCAAGGTAAGCACAATATCCTGAGTACTTGCCGTTATAGATACTAACTTTACCGTCATGAATGTGCCATAAAATATCAAAGCAACTATCTAAAAGCTCAACATCATGGGATACAATTATTAAGGTAGCAGTAGTATGTTTTAAAAGCTGCATTAATGATTTGCGATTATCTCTATCCAAATGGTTAGTTGGTTCATCTAACAGTAATAAGTTTGGATATTGGCCTAGCGCCTGGGATAAGGCTTTATTAAAACGCTGCCCTCCACTTAGATTAGGATAATTATCTATTATTTGCGAAACATAGCCACAGACAATATCATCTCCGCCAATAATGCCTTGGACCGGATTGTTATTTATATTGGCTAACATTTTAAGTAAGCTGGACTTACCAGAGCCATTGTCGCCAATAATAGCAATTCTATCCCCGGGATAAATGACAGCACTAAAATCGTTAAAACAAAGCTTATTACCAATATATAAAGAAAATTCGGAAATTTGGATTGGATTATGCATAAATACCACCTTAGTAGCTATTACTACACCAAAATTGTATTATAAATGCCTAAATTAATAAGTGGCAGAACAATTTAAAAGTAGGTAATACTATTAAAAAATTACTTAATTAACTAATGAAAGTTTAGGATATTAAAGAGTCAACAAATAGTTGCTTAAATTGATAGATATATGGTGTTCATTTGGGCACCTGTGAAAATTGATTAGGACTCCATTTTAGCAAAAATGGATTCTGAAGTCAATAGCAATGTATACTTAAATTTAATACTAAAATTTATCCAAAGTCATTATTTTATTGATTTTAATTTTATGTTATGCTCTTATGTGGTAAATTTATAATTAAATTACTTTAATATTTTTTAAGGAGAGTTATTATGAAAAAATGTTTCTATATTTCTGCTTTATTAACTACAATGTTATTAAATCTTGCACATGCAGACAGAGCAGAAGGCCCAACCTCAAATTGGAAAGATGTACCTTTAACTGATACAAATCAATTTAATATTAACTGCCAATATAGGTTTGCACTTGAACCTAGTGAGATGTACTATACAACATTTATGAATGAATCCGTTATACGGACTTCTGCGTCAGGTCCCATAAGTGTAAAAGAAATTCGCTACCTAGATAAAACAACAGCTATTGAATGGAACAGTGGCAAACCTCGTCCAGTTACGCTACTGCAAAGCCGCTGTGATTGATATTATACGCCAAGCATAAATCTAATCACAGGCACGCATAAGTTTAATCTAAGAATTGGGGAAATTTGGGAAGTGCGGCAAAATCTCTGGCATCATGCCAAGATTTTGCCAGACTGTTTGATCTTCATATTTCCCTACAACGGCTATGCCTCACATTCACCAATGAAAACAATTTTTTAAAATAAAAATAGGCAAAATCCCCTATATCAATTTTCTAATTCTATTATATAATAGTTATTGGCCATTTATTTCTATTCTTTGGCACGGTTAAAGCAAAGCTTGCATAATCTCAACAAACGAGAGTTGTAACAATTTTTATAGTTTGTTTTAACAGTGTAACAGACAAAATTTATCTATTTAAGCTTATCTAGCTAAGTAATCCACCAGACTCAAAAAACTTGCTAAATGTTAAAATATTGAAACTCACACTGATACATAATAAGTCTAAATAATCACTTGTATTTATAATAACTAAAAAGTGCAACAGTTAAATAAGGGTAATGCTATGTTTTTTCTCATTAAATATTTTATAAATGCTGTTTTTGAAATTGGGTTATTTATTAATGCATTATTATATATACCGCAAATTATAACTTTATGGCAAAAAAAACATGCTGATGACGTTTCGTTAATTACATTTGCTGGATTTAATATAATAAACCTATTTGCCATTTTACACGGTTTTGTTGTAAATGATAAGTGGCTAGTAATTGGATTGTCATTTAGCGTAGTTACCAACACAACGGTTACATTCCTAATTATTTGGTATAGATATATTAATACTAAAAATACAAGAGTGATTAAATTTAAAAAATATTAATGTATAGCGGTGTTAATAGTTTAAGTTCAACATTCTTGATGCTCAATTTATAAATGTGTGGTATGGCAGGTTTTTAATTATCCACTGATTTAGCTTAATTATTTAGGCGTAGAGCTCAATTCATGAGTTTATATCGTAGCGTATCGAATGAATCACCAACAGTTTAATCGGGGAGTTACTTTATGTCAGGAAAACGAAAAATAAAAAGAGCTATATTAAGATGCTTACCAGAGTACAAACCAGAATTTAAAAATGCTAAATGTTCAGTAGCAATTAGTGTAGGCCAGCCTGTGCATGAAGGTGAAAAATTTGAAGCTGTTTTGACTACTGTTAATAGTTCCTTCCGGGAATGCACAATAATAGTGGGCGATAGCTTACAAAGGCATACTCTTAAAATGGATAAAAGCATTAGTAATGCCCATGAGCAAGCCAACCAGTTAGGTCTTGAATGGTTGAAAAGAAACGAACAAGCAATTAATAAATTAACTATTAAGTTTGATATAATTCGCTGGGATTATTGGTTATCACATCCTGGATATAAAGATGCTCGTAAACAGATAGATGAGTTATTTTTATATGATAAAAATTTTAAAGCTTCTGTTGAAATTTCAACAAAATCTTTTCTAGAACGTAATACAGATAAGCTGACAACTATTACGGATTATTCAGAAATAGTTAATGACAGCTACGAGTATCTAAAAGAAGAGTGCGCAGTTATGATAATTTGGCAAAATTATGACTATCAATTTGAAGTATATGCAGGTTCTAGAAATGCAGCTCTACGATACGTGCACGAAAATATTATCTCTAAGACTGCTCCACATTTAGTTAGAGAAGTAAAAGTAAAATTTAGAAACTAATTAGTCATTATTTATAGGAGAAATAAAAGTGAAATTAGAAAATCATTTTCCTGGATTTGAAACAATAATTAATTTGTTGCCTGCTCATGTATATATTCTTGACATCAATAATCTATACGTAACTTGTAATAAGTTACAAGCTCAATCATTCGGCTTTGATGATATAAAAAAGGTTGTAGGTAAAAGAAACCGCGAGACACCCCTATACTCAAACCAACAGGATTTAGCAGAAACATTAGATAATAACAATATGGCAGTAATGAGAAATAAAAATATAGAAATTGTAGAATTAGAAGAGCCAGGGTTAGATTTAAATGGGAACTTTGTAGTTTTTAAGTCGTATAAATTACCATTACTTAATGAAGATAAGCAAGTAATTGGTTTATTGGGTATCTCTTATGATATAACTAAATACAAGAACGAATTAGAAGCGTTACATAGCAAATATGTTCAAAGCGAACTAGCGTTAGATAATATTATGGCAAATCTACCTGGTCACGTATATTGGACAGACGAAAAAAACCAATGCTTAGGTTGTAACGACCAGCAAGCATATGAACTTGGCTTAAAAAACAGACATGAAATTGTAGGACTAAATATTAGTGCTCTTCAACCCCCAGAAAATGCAGCAATCGTTATAAAGAATAATAACCTCGTAATGAAAACCGGTGAAGAAATAACTACAGAAGAAAATTTTAAAGATATAAATGGCGTAGATAAAGTATATTTATCTCGTAAAACCCCCTTAAAGAATAAATCAGGAAAAATAGTAGGGTTATTAGGTATTTCTCTGGATATTACTGCACAAAAGGAAGCAGAGAAGCTAAGAGAGCAAATTGCAATGCATGAAGCTATGGCAGCAAAAAATAAATTGTTTAAAGATTTCACAAGCCAGATGTTAAGCCTTATAAACCATTTTCAAATTTTAAATGACAATGGTAAATCTAAACTTGTCAATGAAAAAGAGCCTAATCCAAATATTAAATTAACCAAACGAGAAACTGAAATTTTATACTATTTATCTCGTGGTAAAAAGCCAAAAGATATTGCTTTTAAACTTGATATTTCTCATAAAACCGTACAAAATATTATTGACGGGCAGCTATTCCCAAAGCTGGATACACATAATATTGGTGATTTAATAGAAAAAGCTCACATGTGGAATTTAATTCCCCTAATACCAGAAGTATAACAGTAGGCAAAAACCCTATTCCATATTTTATATATCTCATATAAAATATGTACTTAGATATACCACCCCGAAGCAAAATTACTTAGCTTGCTTCATGAACATACAGATACTTAATATATTAATTAAATATTTTTATTTGCAAGCGTTTAATTGATATATGATACAAAGTTTCAATGAAATTTTATATCCTATAAATACCAACATTATAAACAATACCAACATTGTAAAACTAAAAAATATAATAACAAGTTATTTGTATTTTTCGTAATATCACTCAAGTGAAAAATAGATATAACTTTGGTTATATGTATGAGGGTTTAGTATGTCAGGCAGCTAGCGATCCGCACCAAAAGCTGCCCGACTCTCGAAGAATATTGAACTCTCACACATGTAGTTTAGCAAGAACAATTTTGTTTATTATTAATAATCTCTTGATTATATATATGAGGATTTAGTGCACAAAGGCAGTTCTAGCAGTTGGTAGCTATTAGTGCCTGGTATATCAAAAGTGCATTGAGTTCTCACGTATATAGTGATAGCGTTTACTATAATTATTTGCAGATTAATTTTGACTATATATATGAGGACTCAGCGTGTAAAGGCAGTTCTAGTGTTGGGATCTATTATTGCCTGATAGCACAAATTTATGCTGAGTTCTCAACGTATATAACCATCATTGTTCTTTACTAAAGCATCATTTAGATTTGCATGATTAAAGGCATGCGCAGGCTAATCTAAAAATTTTGGAAACTTGGGAAGTGTAGCAAAGTCTCTGGCATCATGCTGGATAATCAAGCGCCCATGCCGGTTTTGTAAAATCTCATCAACACGATTCATTGAAGCCATAGTATCTGCACGACTGGCATTAAAAGTCGGAACCTGCTTATAGTGATAAGCCTCACGGCTATGATATAAATCCCCGGATAAAATTATTGTACCTGAATGTTGTAATTTTAATTGTAGTGATTGATGCCCAACCGTATGCCCAGGAGTTTTTAGCATCACAACCGTACCATCACCAAATACATCTTGATCACCCAGGATTAAGGTCTTTTTCATCGGCTGTAAAATCTTCTTTAAGTCATTATTGACTGCTGGTGGCAGTGGGTTTTGCTCTAATGAATTGTACTCAGCTCTTTGGATTAACAATGTTGCGTTAGGAAATAAATTTGCATTACCGGTATGGTCAAAATGAAAATGTGAAATCCCTACGTAATTAATATCATCAGGTGTTAAATTTAGCTCTTTTAACTGGGTAATTAGTGATGTAGTCGCACTCAAGGTAACTCCATGCTCAGTATTTTGTATAGTTTTTCCTATATATTGCTCACCAAGACCCAAATCCCACATCAAATAACTATTGTTATGTTTAATTAAAAAGCATGGATCAACTAAAGAAAGTGACTTATGTGAATAAAACCCGGTATCAGAAAAAGATGCGCCATCGTGAATTTTAATCAACCCGCAATTAAGCGCATATAACCGTACATCAGAAGATGCTTTTGTATGATTATTTATAATATTGGTAGTTGAATGTGCCAGATTAACAAAGCAAAAACCTAATATAATGTGTAGAGCTATTTTAAATTTGTTTAGCATATTATTCCTAATTAAAAACCTGATACTCCCATCGAGTCAGGGATGACATATCAATTATCTCACCGGCATGTAAATTTCAGTTACATAATCTTCTGGATTATCAGTATTATGGGGCCCTTTTAAATAAATTTCATACGGTGGTACCTTTTTATTCATCTTAAATTTTAAACCACGCGCATGAGCATATATCCCTGCCCAGCCATCACCCATGAAGTCATAACTACCAGTTATAATTACTTTAATTGCTTTATGATCCGGAATATCCCTGTTAATAAGACCTTTAACTTCTGCATCCTTGCCCACATAGATTGCGGCCGCGGTATAATACATTATTTCTTTAGTTATTTTCACCTTGTCACAAAAACAAGCATAATTAAGCGGTACAATCTGTGCTGCTGCTACCTTGGTATTCAAAATAGAAAATATTTGGCGCATACTATCAGCAATATTTGACATATCACAACTAGAGCTAATCCCGGTAGTTTTAAAACCTGAAATGTTTTGTGGCTCATCTATAAATTTAAGTTTAACCGGTACTTTGCCTGTTTCAGACAAATATTGTAAGCGATTCAGGCCACGCTCAAAATCACGACCGATTAATACCTGAAACATTTTCTTAAAAAAGTATAGAAAAACTGGTAATTTGCTATCCATTTGCCAGGTAACTAATGTGCTACCATTTGTCTCTTCCAGTTTAAAATTTATATCAGCCCGGGATTTGAATGGCTTAATAAAATGTAAATCTATATTAATATTATTGCTATTTTGGCTAATGACACGCATATTGCCAATGCCCATAATTTTACTTTCCCATGATAGGTAATCTCTCCTACAGTTGGTACTCATATTAGGATCCAAACAAGCCCATGGTGACCAATGCTGCCAGTTAGTCAAATCAGATATATTATCAAACACTACCGACTTTGATGCCTTAATCTTTCTGCTTTTTATAACGGTGTATCGCATTTATATCCCCCTGATAATATGCAGAATTATACACTAAATTAACTGTCTGGCTGAGCTGGTTTTTATTTAGGATTTGCTTGGGCTTTATAGAAATTCCAGGAAATAGCCAATAGCGTCAATATTGAAACAGCTAACAGTAGATACATAGTATTTTTATACCCTGCCATAAAAGAATGATATGCAGTAAATTCGGCATAGTACACAGCCAAACCTATACCCAGGCCAACAACTCCACCAATATTATGTAATGTCCATGATGCTCCCATCGCTAAAGCACTACTTGATTCGGGTAATGAAGCTAGTGCAAGTACAGTTGAAGGCCCAAGGACACATGCCCAGCCAATACCCATACTCACTAAGGCTAATAATACAAAAAATATCGAATTAATATTATTAAAATTGGCCTGCATAAAAGCTGACAGAGCAAAAAAAATGAATCCACACAATAATACATTTTTTGCCCCATGGCGATCAACATAACGGCCAATTACCGGAGAAAGAAGCGCGATGGTAGCGGTAACTGGTAATAATGTTAGCCCGATCAGGTAAGTATTATCTCCTCTGACATTATGTAAATATAATGGTATCAGAAAAAATGTTATACAATAAAAAAATGCCATTGAAGAAGTAGCAATCATACTAATAATAAATTTTCTGTTAATAAAAAGGTCAAATTTTATTATTGGCTCGGCTACTTTATGCTCTATGATATAAAACAAAATGGCCATAATGGATGTAAATCCGAATAATCCAAGAATTTCTTTTGACGCCCACCCCCAGCTATCAGCTTGTGTAAACCCCAGCACTAAAGAAGAAAGACCTAAGATAAGGGTTATCGCACCCAAAATATCAATCTTGCTATTTTTAGAACCATATGACTCTGAGATATTCGGCACACATATCATCAAGCTTAAAAGAGTAAATGGAATATTTACAAAAAATATCCAGCGCCAACTCAAAGCCCCGGCAATTAATCCGCCCAAAACCGGACCAACTGCCAATCCTAATGCGTTTACTCCAAATAGTATACCCATTGCTCTTCCACGTTCACTAGTTGTAAATGTACTTGATATTATTGCACCAGTTGCCGTATAAAGAATAGTACATGAGAAACCCTGTACAAAACGGCATATAAGTAATTGGAGTATAGATGTAGATAACCCGGCAAATAAAGACGATAAGCCAAATAGCGATAATCCGATATATAACATTTTACGCCTGCCATAAATATCCGCCATTCGTCCGGCAAGTACCATAAATGCAGATAAGGCTAAAAGAAAAATATTAATCACCCATTGAAGCATTGCTATATCTACAGCAAATCCGGCCTGAATTGCAGGTAGTGCTGTATTTACAATAGTAAAATCAATACAGCCTAAAAAGCTGGCTATACTAACCCCGGCTAACACCCAATACTTTTGGCTATTATTTATTATTTTTTGATTCATAATTTAATTACTCCATAAACATAAGTATGTAATTATACGAATATATACATTATTTTTGCAAGTACACACAAAAATGTGTTATAGTATCTAATTATATACCTAGATGAGGATAAAGCTATGGCAACACGCCGTTTTGATGAAAAATGTGCAGTACAAGTAATTTTAAAAATACTTGGCGGTAAATGGAAAACTTTGATTGTTTATACATTGCTAGATGGGACAAAACGATTTAATGAACTGCGACGGATAATACCGGATGTTACACAACGAATGTTAACAAATCAGCTACGTGAACTAGAAAAGGATAAAATTATCATCCGGAAAGTCTACGCTCAGGTACCACCCAAAGTTGAATATACCCTAACCCCTATTGGAGAAGCATTAAAACCCATACTAGAAGAGCTGGAGGCTTGGGGTGCTTGCTATTTAGAAAAAATGAAAACAAAAATAGCAAAGCAAAAATCAGGGTAAAAGCAATTAATATTTTAAGCTAATATTTTCCCTAAGTCCAATTGGTACTGATTCTTCCTTAAATTTTACGGTTGGATCCCAGCCATGTAGGCCTGGCTCGTAAGAAAATGGTTTGTTATCATAAAACCCATCCGGATCTAATCCTAGTGTATCAAATTTTTCTCCTGCCTGCCATGCCCGGACATCATTTGCTTGCCATGATAATGTCAGATATCTGGGATCAAATGTAAAATCATAGTACCGTACTAAAGGTTGCTGAGGAAGATTACTTATTAAACCGGCCTGATAGTCAAATCTATAAACCGGTTTGTTCGAGACTATAATTTTTTCTGTTTTATCATAGCTTCCATTAGTATATACTTTATTTGGATCATGCCCACACAGAACCATCAAAATATTTTCATTGTCTAAAAGTGGATATGCTTCCTCACAAATATGTGTATTTAATATAATAAGTCGATGACTCTTTTTTGCATCTGTAATAAATGTACTAATAAGATTACTCATCCCTGCTAAATTAAAATGGATGGGAAGATTCAAAATTGTAAGCGGAACCCCTGTCTTATCTAGCGGAAGATTATAAAAAGATAATAAATAAGAGTCACCATACTCCTTATTTATATCTATATATTGATGCGGATTATGTCCATTATTATATCTTTTTTTTAAAAAGGCTCTTACCGATACCGTAGTATTTGGGCTCATGTAACCATGTCCATAAAAATCATCTTGTATAACACTGTAAGAACGCGGATCATGATTTCCAACAGCAAAACCAAAGGGGATTAATGTTTCTTTGCTTTTCATATACTCTTCTATTTTCGAAAACACACTGTCAACAGCATGCCATTCCACATAGGTCTCACTATGCATAGTATACTGTACAGGATCAGAATGAGGAGTATCAGGAGGATCATTCTCATCTGTAGTACATACCGGAGGCGGCTGGTTTGGTAGTAACGCACCTGATGGTGTGCATTGTCCTCCCATCTCAATGATATCTCCAACCTGTGCAATATAAAGAAAATTCTTTCCTGCGTTATGGTCAATAACCCATTTATACATATCAAATATTTGCATAGGATGGCTATAAGGTGGCGGGCTTGAATAGTAGGCCGTATCTTGTGGAAACCAGGAATGAGAAAAATAACTTTGTGTATCCGGAATTTGAGCAATTGAAAAATTGAAGCTTGATGCAGGCGCTGAATTAGTCCCCCCGCCACATCCGCTTAAGGTAAATGTGCAAAAAAGCAGGCATATTACCCAAATTAATTTTAACTTAATTATACTTAAACCAGGGTTAATCATTATATACCCACTCTTAATAACAGATTTTGCCATGAATATTTTTTCCTATTATATTTTATATTGCACTACAATATAAACCATATAAAATTCAAAATTGCTTGTTTATACAAAATCTTATAATTAAGTATACATTGCTGCTCATTTTTTACCCACTCATTACAAGCTGATCAACTAGCATTGGCTACTTAATTATAAGACATGATATTATACCCTATATCCAGCATGAAAGTTTATAAATGCGTTGTCTATTAATTAATACTACAGATACGGAATAAAACACAGATATTTCACAAGAATATTTTATGAACAATTAATTTCTTAGGCAGGAAAGAATTTCGCCGATTTTAACTATGTCATTTACACCGTTTATACTTTGCATAAATTCAAAATAATTAGTCGCAATACTACTAAAAATTATATCTTCTTTGAGCTTATCCAAATCACGGTTTTCAAAATCGCTTATGTATTTATTTCGACTGCCATCAATACATGCAGCTTGTGGTTTGTTCATACTAAATAATTTGGCATACTCCTGTATTGCCCCTTTATGAATAAGTACCGGATTAGACAGGCTTCGGACATAATATCTTAGGACCCGGTTTAAAAGCGATGGCGCATCGGTTATTTGCAAGGTAAAATCCTGGTGCTCACCGGTAGTAGTGATCTGGCGGATAATTACTTTTTCTACCTGAAAGTGCCCTGGATCGCCGTCTACGCGGAGATGACAGTCCGCGCTTCCAAAACAAAGTAAGTAAGTTATTAAGCCGCGAATCTTTAAAGAATATGGTAAATCTTCGAGTTTAGCTACCAAAATTCCTGAATAAATATTAGCAAAGCTATCCGTCACTACAACTGCCTGACCCTCCAAATATATTTCATCATCCAAAGTTAGAGTCATCCTATCATTGATTTTATGACTTAGCATAATTCGCGCTTTTGTGTTACCCCGGGCAGCAATATACTTATTATACAATTTATAATAATAATTAAATTGCATGTGCCCGATATGTTTATGCGACAAAATACCACAACTAATCAAATATTCTTCCAGTTGTCCTGCTTTTTGATGTAAATATTTTTTGAAGTATTTTTCTACTTCACGCGCCAATCCCCTATCCGCTAAATTTATATTCTCGGTATCACTTAGCCCTAATTCATAACTAAACTGGTTTATACCTAATACTTTATATAAATTAATATTACTATATAAAAATACCTTGACTATATCTTCAATCTTTGGTGTAGAAAATCCGCTTAAATCAGTATGTATCGGCGATATTTTAGTGAAATCCCAGACATTGGCAGCAAATTGGTTAGTCGCTAATTTTACCCATAAGTGTGAATAACTTGCCTGATGATTATTATGAAACGGATGTAATGCTTGTTGTACAAACAAGTTCTTAAAATCATATTTTTTATGCGCAATATTTACCATACCGCCAGCATCTTCTTTAACTCTAAAATTGGTAAAGCTTTGTCCCAAAGTATTTATTAGTAAACCTAAAAGTGGTGATGGTTTCATTTCGCTATTATCCGTTTCCCGCCTACCTATATAACTGAGGTACAATTGTTGTTTGCAAGAAAGTAGAATATCTAAAAATGTTTGTTTATCTTCGATATTATAATTGCGGTCAGCCAAATACCAATCATGTGCCAATAAACTTAATTGATTGGGTGCATAATTACCTGGGTACTCACCAAAATTTAATCCAAGTATATAGATATGTTTAAATGGAATGTTTCTTATATAGCGCATTGATGCACAAGTAATATTGCCATTAAACATAAAATTACTTTTAAAATCTTGTATATATTCATCAAGCATCAGGTTTAAAATTGGCAGTGTAATAACCAGGTCTTCCGGTATAGTTATCAATTCGCCTAAAAAAAGCTGAAAGTTATTTATACTGTCTTTATTACTTAAACAACTCTCGTTTAAATCCAGCAAAACTCTACGAACTTCACCGATAGTTAACTCTTTATAACTTGTAGCATCAATATAAAATTTATCGCGTAGTTCCTCCAATTGATTAATCAGTAGTATTAACTTATTACACAACTTAACTTGACTGTTATCCAGATTGTCATACGGAATATAGGTATTTGTATCGTATGTAATATACTCCCGCTTTTGCAGGGATGAAATATCTTGCGGGAATAATAAATTATGTGTGTTATAGAGAGGTACGCTACCATTATAGACATTATCACTAATACAAGCCCCCAGGACAATATTATTTAAAAATTGTTTAAAGCTATGAACCTGGTAATCAGTATAACCCAATACTTTATAATCCCTCTCATCATAGCCAAAGTGGGTTTTATTGTCATGTAACCATTTATGGATCAATTCTACATCTGTACTATTTATACCCAAGTTATCCTGAATTTCGGACTGAATTAAAATTTCAATTAAATAACTAACCTTTAGAATGTATGGTGCGTTTAACAATAGCTTTAAAGTTTCTAAAATCTTGTAATTTTTATATTTACGATTTCCCGTGATGCTATATAGAAGCTTTTCGCACCCAACTATCTCATTATCAAATACAGCAGTAATATAAGGTGCATAATCATCAATATCCGGGGCAGTAATCAAGATATCACTTAACTGAGTTGCCGGGTTTTTATTCATTAGCCCTACTAATTCATTAAACATAACCTGTACCTCACGCATGCGGTTATGGCATGAATTGATTTTTATACTGGTTTGCTCATCTGGCAAATCGTATATACTCTTCGTCTTTGGCTCATGGACTTTACCATTTATATTATTTGAGAGCGTTATTGGATCGGCATATACCTCAGGATTACTCCCAAAACGCAAACCAGGCTCTATTCTATATTTGATATTTCTGATATCTTCTTGAATTTGCCCTAAAATTGTGCCAGCCTTTTCTGTAACCGGTGTATCAAAAGTATATACTTCAATATCGCTGGCAATTAATAACTCGGTGAATTCGCGTGATTGCTGGCCTAAATTGGCTAAAAGCGGGTTACCCTCTTGAAGATACAAATCTTCCAAGTTTAAATCCGGTTTTTTTAGTAATTTTCTCTCTAAATTATTCTTAGCCCTATCACTTAATAAATCGCCATAATAATGATATGAAGAAGTTTGATAGTACCAGTATAAGTTTATTTTATTAGACAACCGGCTAAGTATATTTAACTGTGAGGGATAAATACTAGTTAGACCAAATAACATAAGGTTTTTAGGTAATTTGAGTGTATCTAAATTAGCTGTCATAAAATATTTATAAACATCAAGAAAGGTTTTGGCATTACCAATTTTTTTAAATAGGTAACGGATTATTTCTTTTTGCCAAGGCTTAATCTTGGATTTATCTAAATTAATTAAGTCATCTGTGCGCAAATAAATATATTCATGAAAGATTTTTTCTAGTTGTGCTGCTAGCTGATATGCCCTAAACTTATCCAAACTACCATTTACATAGATATAATTATTTAACTCCGCATCTCCCTGTGACTGCAATTCATTTTCGCTTGTTTCGCTGCTAGGTGGCAAACTATTGAGCAAATAATCATAAATTATAAATTTGGCTTTATTAAAATCAAACGCTGTAAAGCTTTGGTTATTAGCATAATAAATATTATCTAAAACCGGCCCGGGTAATACTACACAATCCAGGTTTGCACAAATGCCGTATTTAATAGCTATTTGATCTTTTAACCATAAGGCAATTGCTTTACTTGGGACAATAATTTGCTGCTGCTCAAATATACTTAATTCTAACCCATCCAAATGAGCCTGAAGCATCTCAAATAAACCAGAAGTATTGTTTATTCCGCCAATGGAGGTGCTTTGAAAAAATAGGATATTATTTTGCATGCGTTGGAGTAACAGCTTGCGCGGAAGCTGGGGTACGAATATTAATGTCTACAATGCCAGAGGTGGTGTTTAGGTCTTTATACCCGGCAAGACTAGTCAACTTACTCATTGCACTTCGGGTCTCACCGTTATCAAAACTACCAATTAACTCATTATAATTATTTACACTGGTTTTTAAACTATTACCAAGCTTTGCCAGATTATCTACCGTAGTTTTTAACTTAGCCGATAAATCTCCGGCTAGTTTAATGATCTGCTGCGCGCACTCATCGGTTTGTGCTGTTCGCCACATCTTATCGATTAATGCTACTAACATAAGAATAGTTGAAGGCCCGGCTAAAATGATCTTATGTTTATATGCAACATCAATAAGATTATTTGGATTTTGATGCTCTTGCTGCAATATTTGATTAAATAACCCTTCGTTAGGGATAAATAAAACCATATATTCAAATACCTGTTTACCTAACTTATGTTCTATTGCCAATGTATATTTTTTATCAGCCAAATCATCTATCGCCAGCTTTAAGGCCCGACGCACATTCCCTGTACTGTCCCCACCATTTACAACACCTTCATAACTTGCGCCAATAATATTCTTACTATCAATAATAAGTGCACGGTTTTCCGGTAAATTAACTACCATATCCGGAATATGTTTATCTCCATCATATTTAACATTTTCTTGTTCGATATATGAAATTTTATCTTGCAGCCCTACGCTTTCCAGAATATTAGCCAAAATCAGTTCACCAAAATTACCTTTTTTCTTATTATCTTTAGTTAATGCTTCAGCTAGGTTTTGTGCAGTCAAATTTAACTGGGATCCTGATTGATGCATAGCTTTGGTTTCAGTTTGCAAAGCAATGATATCTGCTTGCAATTGTCTAAGATGCTTATCAAGTGGTGCTACCAACTCATCCTTGCCAATTGTACGAAGCGATACTCCGGCTTCTATTTTTAGATCATTTACCGCCTGGGTTTTAAGTGTAGCAAATTCATTATTTAAATCCTGCCGTAGTTTTACCAATACCTGCTCTAATTGGGTATAAGCTTGTTTTAAACTGCTATTTTCTACATTTAAGCGTTCTACCTGGATTTGTAGTGTATTTTTCTCTGTCGTAATATTTTCAATAAACATTTTTAATTCATGGTTTTTAGCTTGTGATGTTTCAAGTAGACTGTTTAAATTGATTTTCTCTTTGAGGGCATGTTCGGCCTCTACACTATAGCGCGTTAGCTGGTTATTAAGTTCTGAAAGTTTTTCCGGGCTTACATGTGTTTTATTTTTTACTAGCATAGTTATAATAAAACCTATATTTAAAATAAGTATTATTATCAAAATAATTAAATTTATACTATTCATTTAAGCATTCCGTATTTTAAATTAATTCTTTTATCTATTATACCTGCCAGTGCTTTTGGGGCATCCGGAGCTATTGCTTTGGTGTAGTCGATTAAAATAGTCGTTGTAAAACCAAGTAATAGCGCATCTTCTGCAGTAAACCTAACGCAATAATCAAGAGCTAAACCGACAATATCTACTGCTTGTATATTGTCCTTAAATAGTATTTTTTCTAAACCTGTTTTGTTTATCTTGTCATTATCATAAAAACCACTATAAGAATCTATCTGCGGATTTTCTCCTTTTTTTATTATTGCATCTATCCTGGTTATATCCAAATTGGAGTGAAGTTTTGCACCTTCGGTATTTTGCACACAATGAGCTGGCCAAATCCCGGTAGTTGGGTTATTAATTTTAAACGATATATGGTTGGCCGGATGCCAATCCTGTGTAGCCACAATCAAGCTATATTTATTAGATAAAATTAATTGGTTAATCGGCTTAATAATCTCGCTGGCATGAGATACCGCTAAAGCACCACCTTCGCAAAAATCATTTTGCACATCAACTATTATTAACGCTTTTCTCATTTCGCCAACAGTAATACCAAATTTTCTAAATTTTTCTATTATCGACATATTCTAATGCCTTCAACCCATAAATTATCTAGCCGACGTTAGGGAAATCAATACCCTTTAGTTTACGGTATAACCCATAGGCAAATCTATCTGTCATGCCGGATAAATAATCAATTACCGCCATCACCCTCTGGGAGGTATCCATGCCACTACGCAACGCCCCCTCTGGCAATAACTGTAATAATTTATCATGTCGTTTTGAATTTTGCTCTATTACCGCTGATACAAATTGCTCAAGTAGAAAGCCCAAAATTTCATAACCGGCCAACTCTATTTCTACAACCGGTGGATGTAAGTATGCATTTTGCTGCACATATTTGTTTATTTCTTGTAGTGCATCGCTTAACTCAGACTGCTCATAAATCAGCATATCAATTAGACCATAGAGTTTACCATCTATGATTAAGCGGGTATAATCACCACTCATAATGTCATCATAATATTCGATAAACCTGTTTACCGCTTCATTAATTAAAATATTAATCACATAAGAACGAAGTCGGGCAAATTTATCTTCAATACTTAAAAAAGCCAATGAATCGTATACAAAACTTAAATCACTACGTCTTGAATTAATAATTTGCACTAATAATCGCTCAGCCTCAAGATAACTTACTAAACCTATTTTATGTGCATCTTCCAAATCTAGCAATCTATAACAAATATCATCTGCAGCCTCCATTAAAAAAACCAGGGGATGACGTACAAAAATATTTGGATGCCTAACTGATTTAATAATTTTGCATCCCTCAAATGCCTGATACAACAGTGGCAGCTCCGAATTAAAAACACTATGTTTGACGCCATAAAAGCTATTTTTATCGTATACCGTCGGATATTTGATTACTGTTGCGACTGTTGCTAAGGTAAGATTTAGGCTGTTAGAATTGGAAATAATTCGTAATGTTTGTGCATTACCATCAAAATGAGCTAATTGATTAATTACACCCAATGATAGTTTTTTCTTTAAATATGCTTGGTTATCTTTAAAATAGCTGGAAATTGCATCTTCACCGGCATGACCAAATGGCGGGTTACCTACATCATGCAACAAACATGAAGCACTAATTATATCTGCTACATCTTTGGCAAAATCAGGCATTAAGCCTGTTTCAACATTATTTGTGATAATTCGCTTGGCCACCAGGTTACCTAAAGATTTGCCTACTTCTGCAACTTCAAGACTATGAGTCAGGCGGTTATGAATAAAATCATTATGCGGGGCCGGAAAAAGCTGCGTTTTATTTTGCAGACTCCTAAAACATGGTGCAAAAATTATCTTATTGCGGTCCCGCTCAAATTCACTACGTTCATTATCATTATTTACCCGTATAGATGATGGTAAAATCTTATCTTGACATAATAAGTGCGCCCAGGACATTCGCTGCATAACTTACCCATTCTGAAATTAATTGATTTGGAATTATTTGGCAACGTAATTGTAACCTAATATTTAGGCTTATATAATATTAATTTTAACATGGTTAAGTAGGGTTGTATTTAGGTTCTTCGGGCCGATGTTATAATTATTTTATCAAAGCTTCAGGGAGAATAATGAAATTCCGTATTCGGGTAACTTCAATATGTAATATGTTATAATATCTCTGAGTGTGACAAGAAAGCCGTTTCATTGAGTCATCCCTTCTTCCAAATAGATAGGAGCATCTATCTTGCCAGATGATTTATGAATATTATATAATATTAGAAGGATTCATATGAGCAAAGATATAATAAAAGTAGCCATAATTGGTTCTAATGGAAAAATGGGGCAGCTAGCTAACCATGTGATTAGTACAATGCCAAACTGTAATATTGTTGCCCATATAAATCGGCAGGATAACCTGGATGAAGCCTTAAAGACAACAAAACCAGATGTGGCAATAGAACTCACCTCTCATGAAAGCGTTTTTAATAATGCACAAACCATTATTTCCAACAAAATATTCCCAATCATTGGTTCAAGTGGTCTTAAGGCACCTGAGATTGAAAAATTATCACAACTTTGTAACCAAAATAATATTGGTGGTATCATTGCGCCAAATTTTTCATTGGGTATGGCTTTACTTAGTAAAATTAGTAAAGACTTAAAACAATATTATGATGAATTTTCTATAATTGAATTTCATCATGCAGCCAAAAAAGATAAACCATCAGGTACAGCAAGGCATACCTCTCAATTACTTAGTGTAGACGAACAAAATATTTGTTCGGTCAGATCAAATGGTTTTGTTGCTAAACAACAGCTCTACGTATCTTCACCCGGCGAAAGAATTATAATTGATCATGAAAACTTCGATAGAAACAGCTTTTCCAAAGGTATTTCATTATGTGTAAACAAAGTTTTGGGATTGGATAAACTAGTTGTAGGATTGGAAAGTATTTTATAACTGAATGGACTCCCATTTACATGGGAATGACATTATAGGAGAATTAAAATGATTACAATTCGTAAAGCTAATGACCGCGGGCATGTTACGTCGGACTGGCTAAATACTTATCATACATTTTCATTTGGTGAATACTATGATCCGCAACATATGCATTTTAAGAGCCTGCGCGTAATTAATGAAGATTATGTTAAAGCTAATACCGGATTCCCCTTTCACGATCATAGAGATATGGAAATTCTTACCTATATTATCTCAGGTGAATTGCAACATAAAGACAGCCTGAATAATACCTCCATCATTCGCCGTGGCGAAATGCAGCTAATGCGTGCCGGGATAGGTATCACGCATAGTGAATTTAATCCATCAAAAGATACTGATGTCCATTTACTACAAATATGGGTTATGCCCAATGCTAAAGCGCTAAAGCCATTGTATCAACAAAAAGAGTTTCACCAGGCCAACCATACTGGCAAGCTTATTTTAGTTGCCAGCCCGGATGGGCAGGATAATAGTTTCACCATTGCCCAGGATGCAAAAATTTATGCAGCAATTATTGATAAAACCCAAATCGATTATGTAATTCCCCAAGATCGTGGTGTTTGGATACAAGTGATCAGTGGTGATTTAACAATAAATGGAATTGCTATAAAAAATGGGGACGGTGTAGCTATAACAGATGAATCTAATATTACAATTGATGGTAATGGTGAGTTTATTTTATTTGATTTAGGCTAGCTAACCGAAATTCCGTATTACTTCCATCTGGTATATGAGATAAAATACTGTCATATACACCAAGATTAACAAGGAATACCAGATGAAAACTGAACAAAAAAAAGTAGATAAATCAAATAAATTGTATTATAGTATAGGATTATTTTTTGCGTTATGTATGTGTATAAATATAGCTAGTGCTGAAAAAAAATTACTGCTATGTTATCCCGATGATAAGGGGTTAGAAAAAATTAATGCTTTTATCAAATCATATGGTATGCAAGCACTGGCGATAAACCAGCTTGTCTGGGAATACGATACAGATCACCCGCAGGCAAAATTTATTACTTTAGGTAGAGAAGCCACGAAAACAGATAAGACAGGTATATTCATTGTTACGCAAATGCCTTACTATAGAAAACATAGAATACCATTTATACATGATACAAAACTTTTAAATATGTCCGACGAATGGACAGTTTTTAAGCCATTAAATGATACCTTTTGGAAACTTAATATACAAATATCTCAAGATAATTGCAAAGTAGCAAAAAAAGACAAAAATCTCTATATAAATTTATCGTGTGATAAATTAAAATCTGAAATAACTCAAAATGGTCTATCTGTCCTCCCTGATGACGAATCATCAGATGAACAAAGAGAAGAAGAGTTTTCAAAATGTCAGCCGCTGGATAAGCCCAAATTAGAAACTAAAGAACGTTCCAATAGTATTTGAATATTAAACTTGCTTATCTAAGCAAATTTTGCATAACCTGGTATTTAAACTTAAGAACGATTACCGGTTAGGTTTTTATATTTAATATAGCCAAATGGAATTGCTATAATTATAATGTCAGCTGCTATCATTAAACTAACATATGCAGCTACATTTTGTACATGGGAAAATTTGGGTGGAAATAAACCCAAGAAAAACCCACAGCTGCAAGCAATAATTCCAAGAGATGCCCAGAATATCATAGCCATGTTACCCTTTTTGCCGACTCTAAATGGACGCTCCATATTCGGCTCAGTATAACGCAATCTAATTGCGCTTACGAATACCAAAATCCACATCATAACCGTAAACTGGCTAGTTAGGGCTATTATCATTGCAAAGGCAGCTTCTACACTTGGCATAAGTAAAAATAACGTTGCAAGTACCGAACAAATAACGGCCTGAATTAATAAAACCCCAACCGGCATTCCATGCTTGTTAACTTTGGCAAATACCCGTGGAACCATCCCCTGCACGGCTACTTCCTGCATCCCACGCGCCGGACTTAAAATCCAGATACTTGCTGCAGCTAACATACCAATACATACAAATATACTAATAATCTGCGACACCCAATCTAAGTTTAATTTATGCATAACTACCGCAATAGCCTGTATTAAGCCATTTAATGCATTTCTATCCGCAGAAGGTACAATCGATGCCAAAGAAACTGAAGCTAACGTTGTTACAGAAAAAATTACGACCACAGTAATTAACATAGCAATTGGAATATTAACCCGTGGATTTTTTATATTCCTGGTATGAAAAGATACTGCCTGAATCCCGGAATAACTCCCCAATACCTTAACTAATAATGCAAAAGTTGCAAAAGAAGCAACCGGCACCCAGTCACTGCTGGTAGAAAAACTAACTTGTAATGGTGCGCCACTTAATAACCAATAAATCGCACAACCAATTAATAAAACTCCCGGTAATATCATACCTAATACCCCACCTACCATACTTAGAATTGCAACCTTACCAATTGGGAGAAAATTAAAAAAGGTCATTGCCCAGGCAACCAATAGAAGTAAAAAAAACATTGCTGTTGCGTTATGTGCCAAGCCCGGAAACCCAACATAGGCAAATGTAGCAACAAGGGGGGCAATATTTCCTGGAGCCGCAATAACGTTATTAAACCATTCCATCCAGATTGCAACTAAACCACTATTTTTACCAAATGCAGCACTCACCCATGTATATACACCACCATTATTGTTAGTAAGCATCCCGCCTAACTCAGCGGCAACTAGTGCTGATGGAATAAAAAATAATATCGCTGCAAAAGCAAAAAAAGCTACATTTTGTAAGCCGATTGTTGCCATATATGCAATAGAACTTAAACTCATTACCGCAGTGATACTTATCATTACTAGTGCAAATAATTTTAGTTCTTTATGTTGATACATGGTGGTGACCTTTCAAAATATACTCTTCGCCTTTGAGGATAAAATTCCTGCTTATTTTGCGTAATTAGCTTTAACGTAATTTTCAACTATCAGTTGAAATTCTTGGGTGATTTTATCACCTTTTAAAGTAACGTATTTTTTTCCATCTACATACACCGGTGCTACAGGCGATTCATCACGCCCAGGTAAACTAATGCCAATATTGGCTAGTTTTGATTCTCCCGGACCATTAACTACACATCCCATTACCGCAACTTTCATGGTTTCAACACCTGGGTAAAACTCCCGCCATACCGGCATTTGCTCACTTAAGTATGCCTGGATATCTTCTGCCAGATGCTGAAAATAATCACTCGAGGTACGACCGCATCCGGGACATGCAGTTACAACCGGAGTAAATGAACGTAAATCCAGAGCCTGTAAAATCTCCTGAGCCACAATAACTTCCTGCGTACGACTTTCACCTGGTTTTGGTGTCAGAGATACACGTATTGTATCACCAATGCCCATTTGTAATAAATTTGCTATGCCCGCCGTTGAAGCAACAATACCTTTTACACCCATCCCCGCTTCGGTTAAGCCCAGATGCAAGGGAAATTTACATTTAGAAGCCAAATCAGTATAAACCGAAATTAATCCCTGTACCTGACTTACTTTGCATGAAATGCAAATCTGATCTTCACGTAAACCCAATTCCATAGCCCTGTTGGCACTTTGTAATGCGGACTCAACTAACGCTTTTTGCATTACCTGCTCTACTTCAAGAGGCATAGCTAATTTTGCATTGGCATCCATCATCTGTGCCAATAAAGCTTGATCTAATGAGCCCCAATTAACCCCAATACGCACTGGCTTATTATGCTTTATTGCCTCTTCTATCATAAAGCTAAATTGTTCATCTTTCTTACTACCAGTACCAACATTACCCGGATTAATCCGATATTTATCCAGATATTTAGCACAATCCGGACTTTCTGCCAATATTTTATGTCCGTTAAAATGGAAATCACCAACTATTGGTACATTAACTCCCATATCCCATAAGCGCTGTTTAATTTCTTTAATTTTACGTCCGGCTTCAAGTGTATTAACTGTTAGGCGTACTATTTCCGAACCAGCCTTATGTAATTGTGCCACCTGCTCTACTGTTTGTTTTACATCTTCAGTATCAGTATTAGTCATTGATTGCACTGCGATAGGGTGGTTAGAGCCTATAGTTACATTACCTATTTTTACACTTACAGTTTCGCGGCGTTTAATATTAGTCATTTTTTGTATATTTCATAATTTATTATTAGAATTAAGATTGCCGCTCCAGTCTCAGCCTGGCTTGCAGTAATAATCGTTAATTATTTTGTACCTGATGGATGGCAATTGTTCGCCATTTTTCCTGGCGTTTAGTTTTATCATTCACCTTACCTACTAACTGTCCACAAGCTGCATCTATATCATCGCCCCGAGTTTTACGAATAGTTGTAATAAACCCGGCATTACGCAGCACTTTTTGAAACTGTAATATCTGATCCCGGCTGGAACTTTCAAAACCTGAATTGGGGAATGGATTAAAAGGAATTAGGTTAAACTTGCACGGCATATTGCCAACAGCTTTAACTAACTCTCTAGCATGCTGCAATTTGTCATTCACACCCTTTAACATCACATACTCAAGCGTAATAAAATCCCTAGGTGAAGCAGTTAAATAACGTGAACAAGCCGCAAGTAAATCTTTGATCGGATATTTTTTATTAAGCGGGATAATCTCATCACGCACTTCATCATTTGATGCATGTAGGCTTACTGCCAATGATACCGGGCAGTCATCTTTTAAGCGGTCAATTCCCGGAATCATACCACTGGTAGATAAGGTAAGTTTTCTTTTGGATAAATTGTAGGCATTGTCATCCAGCATAATCTTCATGGCAGTTACTACATTATCATAATTGGCAAGCGGTTCACCCATACCCATCATAACTACATTAGTAACTATCTTTTCGCCTTTGGGAGTATGCCCAAGGCTTTTATTAGCCCACCAGAGTTGACTAACAATTTCCCCGGCAGTTAGATTACGATTAAACCCCTGTCTGCCCGTAGAACAAAATTGACATTCCAGTGCACAGCCAACTTGTGAGGAAATACACAATGTCCCACGATCATCTTCGGGAATATATACTGTTTCGATCTTGTTGCCACCACCAACTTCTAAAATCCATTTAATTACCCCATCACTGGCAATATGTTCGGATATTAATTGCGGAGCCTTGATTTCGGCGATTTCACTTAGGTTGGCTTTTAGGACTTTGGACACATCTGTCATTACTTCAAAAGTAGAAGCCCCGTTTAGATGTATCCAGCGAAATACCTGTTTAGCCCGAAATTTGGGCTCACCGATTTGGATAAAAAATTCTTCTAAGCCAGCTAAAGTGTAGTCTAACAGATTAACTTTCCCAGGATTAACTTTTTCCGGCTTAGCATTCATAATAGGTACTATCTAGTGCGTGGGCAAAGTTCGTTAGTATCAAAGAAATAATTAATCTCGGTTTGGGCATTTGCTTCACTATCAGAACCATGCACAGCATTTTCATCAATGCTGCTAGCAAAATCAGCCCGGATTGTTCCAGGTGCTGCTTGTTTTGGATCTGTTGCCCCCATGATTTCCCTATGCTTATCTACCGCATTTTCACCCTCTAATACCTGAATCATTACCGGACCAGATACCATAAAAGTAACCAAATCCCTAAAAAATGGGCGTTCCTTATGTATTGCATAAAAACCTTCAGCATCAGGTACTGTCAAATGCTTCATCTTTGCTGCAATAACCTTTAACCCATTTTCTTCAAATCTGGTATAAATTTTACCAACCAAGTTTTTACTAACTGCATCCGGCTTGATAATTGATAAAGTTCTTTGCTGTGCCATAAATAGTTTACCTTTTAAAATAATTAATAAGTTGTTATTATACCGTATTTTGGATATATACGAGATAGAGAATCCTACCTCAGCAATAATTTAACTCTTACTTACGCGTATCATGTGGATTATTACCTGCACTGGGTGGGGTATCTGTCACAGTGTGCGGTGTTGTGATACTATAATCAGCTTTTCCATCTGGCACATCTAGATGTAAGTTAGAAGTCGTAGTGTTAGGATTTGTCCCTGTATTTAAGTTTAAGCCGGCCAGACCGCTTTTTAAGTAGGTTTTAATTATATAATCTTTATTGTTACCAACTTCCAAATCGTGTATAAAACATGCTACCGGAGATGTCTGGTTATCACCTTCCTTAATATCTAAAAAGATGTCTCCTACAAGATTTTTGGCCGCATCATTTGTGGCTGCCTCCGGTAACGCTGTTATGGACCAACCATCTACTTTTAGCATATTGAAATGATAAAAAATTTCTCCTGCACTATTTTTTTTGGGGACATATGTAATATTCGGTACTAGTGGAGCCTCTCCCAATGTGGTATACAACATACCTTGAGGTATGTCATTACTATTTTTTACTACGCATGACCTAAAATATTTTTTAATACCCTTTAAAAGATAAGTACAATCCATACACTCCAAATTAACTGCATGTACAGTTGTGACACTTAAGAGGACCATTAAACTAAATAAACAGGAATTTACCTGCAGCTTTTCTGTATTAACTTTCATATTTAAACCCCTAAAATATACCATATATTAATATTAGGAGTGAATTATCGCTTTTTAAATGTAGTTATATTTGTCAATATAACCCCAATGATAATAACAATACCGGATAATATTACATCAGGAGAAATGGTATTACCTAAAACTGCCACACCAATTAAGACGGTAACAAAAGGGATGCTATTTTGAAATATCGATGCCTGACCCACTCCAAGCTCACAAATAGCATTGCTATACCACTTATACCCGACTACTGTTGCAAGAATAGAAATATAAAGCATGGCAACCCAGAACTGAAGTGGTTTATGAATAATATCAATAACCTTGCCTCCAAAAAGCACAAAGGTTATAAAAAGAAACAGCGTGCCAATCAGGGATGAGAAAGTTGTAATAGTTAGGGCATCCAAGCCCAGGCGTGAAGCTTTTTTGTTTAGCACATTATATCCGGCCATTGCAAAAGCTGACAAAATTGCTAAAAACTCTCCCCAATGCTTAGGGTGGATGTCTGTCAAACATACATATGCAGGATCGGTTTTCTGGGAGGTGTTAATTACACCAATAGTGCCTAATAATGCAATGACTATACCGACATATGCCAGGGGAAAAATTTTCTCTTTTAAGATTATCCGGTTTAAAATAACTGTAATACATGGACTGAATGCAAAAAATATTGCAACTTTATTGGCCGAGATGAGAGATTCGGCACCAAAAAAGAATAGATTGTAACTAAAAATGCCGATCAATCCGATTAGCCACAACATAACCCAATGACTATCCGGTTTAACAAACGCCCCTTTTACCCCATGCTTGGCAAAATATATGCCTAGTAATATTATTGAAGCTATTAAAAACCTTAAAAAAGCAATAGTAAAAGCATCAGTAGAATTAACTAAATATTTGGCAACATGATAAACACCCGCCCAAATTAGTATGACCGCAATTAGTTTTATATATGCTAAAGACTTTTTATTAGTCATGTATTACATTTCTGCAATAACGCTTAAATTGGCAATGTATTCCATTGCTACTTACTATTTCTTTAGACGTTATAAGCTGCCATGAAAGTAAATCAAATTTAGGGAAAAACACTGTAGGATTTTCAACCGGATAATCAACAATTGTTAAATACAACTCATCTGCTATTGGTAAAGCCTGTTTAAAAATCTCGCCACCGCCAATAATACACAATTCCGGAACTGTCTGGTTATCCAAAATAGCAATTGCTAAACTGGTATAAACTGTAACCTCAGGTATATTAAGTTCCCCGTTACGACTGATAACAATATTTTTACGACCTGGTAATACCCGGCCAATAGATTCAAACGTTTTACGCCCCATGATGATCGGCTTGCCATAGGTTATTTGCTTAAAATGCTGTAAATCCTCCGGAATATGCCAGGGAAGCTGATTATCTACCCCAATAACATTTTCTTTATTCATCGCTACAACTATACTAATTTTAGTCAATTGGTATAACCTCAAAAAATATTTCGGTGGGGTGACTACCCGTTATTATAAAATAACTAGCTAAGTAAAATTAATAAATATTAGGAGAAATATCATTATGTTAGATTTTAGTTTACCGGCACATAATGGGGAACAATATACGCTTAGTAAGACTACAAAACCATTGGTCTTATTTTTTTATCCACGCGATAACACTCCAGGTTGTACTATTGAAAACCAGGATTTTGCCAGGCTTCACCCAGAATTTATCAAGCTTGGATATGATTTAATTGGTATTTCAAGAGATACACTTAAATCTCACTGCAATTTTGCTAATAAATTCTCCCTGCCGTTCCCACTGCTTGCAGACCCGGATGAGACCGTATGTAAATTATTCTGGGTTATGAAAGATAAAAAAATGTATGGTAAAGATGTACGCGGGATAGAACGCAGCACTTTTGTCTTTGATAAAAAACACAATATTATAAAAGAGTGGCGCAAAGTTACAGTAGATAACCATGCACAAGAAGTTCTAGATTTTATTAAGAGTATATAAAAAACCATGCAACTGATATGATGTTGCATGGTTTATTACATTATGGATAAATAACTATTTAATCAACATATTTATATTTGACTATAAAGAAATCCATAGGTCCAATCATTGGCATGCCATATAAACTAGTAGATGTGCTGCCTATCACATACAGATTATTATTGCTGTCTTCCTGTATTCCATAGCCGAAAACTTCCGCTGGCCCATCACCACCAACATCAAAGCTACCTACGAAATGACCGCTAGTATCAACCTTAGCTATAAAATAATTAATATAGTTAGTTTCTTTATACGTAAACCCGGTAACGTAAATATTACCCAAGTTATCAAGGCTAATCCCCCTACCGTAAGCAGAATCACCCCCAACTATTGCCCATACCGGCTCGACATCAAAAGTATATTTTTGGATGAAGTATTTGCTTACTTGGCTAAAATCAGTTGATCCAATACTAGTAGTTCCGCCAATATAAACATTACCATTACTGTCTAAAGTTATTGCACTACCAGATATATCAGTATCATCCGGATTCTTAATCGATTTACTTCCCATAAGCTTACCAGTGGTTGCGTTATACTCGGCCACAATAAGGTAATTTCCTTTTGAAGTGCTGTTATGTCCGTAGCCTGTTATGTAGAGGTGGCCATTACTGCCTAAAGCTATTGCTGAAGCATAACTTGCCGCACCAGATTCACCGGTTTGATTCGCCCATAATAACTTACCTTGAGTGTCATACTTAGCAATAAAGTAATCGGTAGTCCCGGTCTGAGACTTTCCAAGCACACCTACTGTGGTATCACCTATTACATAGCTATTACCAGCTTTATCTGTAGCTATTGCGGTTGCTTTTGTCGTATCGCTTTCTCTAGCACCGCCTTCTAATTTAGTCCAAAGTTCAGTACCATTACTGCTATATTTGGTAATGAAGAAATCAGTGCCCCCTGTATTTTTGACATTAGATATATCTACATTAGTATGCCCAACAGCATAAATATTATTATTGCTATCTGTACTTATAGAAACCCCATGTGTGATACCTCCCAAAGCACCTAATTGCCTAGCCCAGTTTAAATTGCCATTATCGTTATTATAGCTGGCAATCCACGCATCATAGTGTCCATTTTGTTTCTGGTCATAGAGGCTATTGCTAGTAGTTCCAGTAGCATAGACATTTTTTCCATCACTACTGATACTTATGCTCTTTCCAGAGGTAAAATTATCAGTTATATAATCCCCACCATATTGCAAGGACCATGATACAGGAGGAGTAGGCCATGCCCCTACAGCTATAGTATATCCGAAAGTTAATAAAAATCCTAAAAACATAAATATTTTTTTTAGATGTTTAGTAAATAATTGCATATAAAATTTCCAATCTTATTCAATAATTAAGTTGTATTGGTAAATAATAAAATCTAATTCTTTAGATAAACTAAAAATATACTTTTAATATTTCTTAATTTAAGTAGTTTTAGTGTACCCATCATTAGTTGGCAGTTGAATACATTATTTTTGAAAATATCGTCACGCTGCCGAGACAATAAAAAATTTTAATTTTTTTTATCCATTTTTGACCTCCTTTGTAGATAAAGCTTAGTTTCCTGTACTGACTATATAACTATAAAATTACTGAGACGTTTCAGGTATATATGTGTTACATAAGCCCTACTTATAAGGCATATGTTAAATGTCTTAAACATTGATAGAGAAATAAAGAATAGTAATATCATATATTTGTGGTTACATGAAACTACTGTAACTTGTAATAAACAATACCCGATATCCAAACTGCATATATGAAATAGTTGAGTATTACATCTACAACATTATAGCAGATAATAAAATATTTGCAGTATTATTTCAAGCAAATATGCCGGAAGAGGTACTTCACTTTATATTTTCGAACCTATTGCTATCCTTGAAAAATAAGTTGGAATACCCCTGGTGGTCATAATCACTTTGTTGGAAAACAATCTTTTAAACTTAGCAATAGGTTTACTGATACAAAAGGATTAATGTTCTTTGGAAGTATAAATGATACTGATGCATGGTGTATAGTAAGTAATTCGGAGCAAGACTTAAAAAAACGATTTGAGGAGCATGTACATGCTTCAATAAATGAAGATATAAAATCAAGCTGCAAAAATATAGCAAAAATGGTGACTGCAAGTATTGTTGTGGCGGCTCTTGCATACATGTGCTCTCAATAATAGAGTCAATTCGTATGCAGCTATAGTTATTTCCAAACGGCAGCTGCTACTCTTAAAAAATTGCCACCAAGAATTTTTTCAACATCGCTTTTAGAATAATTCTGCTTAAGCAGTTTCTCAATAATTTCATCAATTTGTTCTGGTTGTATTCCATCCATTGAACCTAGGTAACCGCTTGGATAATTCAATCCTGATTTTTCAAAAAATAGTGGTAACATTTCATGAAAATGAATTAGGTCTAATCCCAAAGCAAGATTATCTACGGATCCAACTAAATTACTTATATAGTCAATATGTGCAATAAATTTTTCTACTGTAGGCCTTCCTTCGCCCAGTATCAGCCCCATTCCATTAATACCAATCACCCCGTTTTTTCTGGAAATGGCTTTGATTTGTTCGTCAGTTAGGTTACGAATATGCGGATTGATTTTTTGCGCATTTGAATGAGAAAAAACGATTGGGTCTTTTGATGCTTCAATTACATCTAAAGAAGTTTTTATCCCGGCATGTGACATATCAATTAGCATACCAACCTTATTCATCTCTTCAATTATTCTGTAACCAAACGTACTCAACCCTGCATCATTTTTTTCAAGAATTCCATCACCAATTTCATTTCGTGTATTATAAGCTAGCAAGATTTGCCGAATTCCGAGCAAATAATAAATTTCAATTAAATTAATATCTTTAGCTAATGGGGTTGATCCCTGAAACCAAAAACCAAGTGCTAGTTTATTTTCGCACTTTGCCTGCAAAATATCCTGTACCGTTTTAACAATAATATAGTGATCTTGTAATTTTTGGATTTGATTTCTTTGTCTTGCAATATAATGAATTGCTGTATCAACACTAGTCAAATCGCCACCCACTGCTATATTTAGATAGGAGAAACCAGAGTTTTTATACCGCTCTACTACATGCCATTTACCAGGAGTTTCAACTTCAGGTAAAAAATCCATTGCAATATCTGCAATAATAGCACTAGATTTTATTTCTTCAATATGCCTCATATAATAATTCCAAATAATTTAGGCGACTTCTTTATATTTTCCATGCAGCCATTTATGTACAACGCTAGATAGCAAAACCTGATAGGGTAAACCTTCTTCCAGGCCTTTAGTTCTTGCTAATAAGAAATCTTCATCAGTTAACCTCATGCTTAACTGCTTTGTACGTTTTTTGTTATTAATTGCAACTTGGCTATAATAATGGCTAAGTTCTTCTGTAAAAATTGATTTACTGCCTTTAATACCTTTTAATAATTCTAGCTCATCATCATCCAGCTTAATATTTTCATCAATTTTAAAATCTTTAAGATTTATTTCTGGATTTTTAAGCGCTTTAGCTCGCAATTTTCCATGCCAACTTCCATTATCTTTCATGTTTTAACTCCCGCAAACGCTCATTAGCGATATCTAGTTCTTTCTTTGGAATTTTCTGAGTCTTTTTACAAAACTATGTAAAACTCAAATTTGGTTACTTTTCATAGTACAGTAGAACACTCTACAAATTCTCTCTTTTGATTTTGCCTTAATTTCAAAAATATCATTATCAATTTTTTCAGTATGAGGAAAACTTAAGTTTGCTGATCCAGTATCTTGCATTCTCTGTATGAGGTAAAGAAACCCGATCCCAACAGTTCACCGCTCATAAAATCCAGTGATACCTCTCGTACACGCCTAAAATTATTAGGATAATACAAAAAATAATTTGTCAAGTTACACTTATCTAATACTAATTACTTTATATATTTACTATTCATTTCACTCAACTTGCGTATCGTATCGTAATACTTATCATCTCCATTTTCAAGTGTGCAGGCATAATAATGTTGATTTACAGGGTAAAATATAAACTTACCAATATCACCAAGTATTTTTTCGGCTGTGCTAGGGTTAGAAATATTAACTTTCCCTTGAAAAAGCCAATAATCTGGATAGTTTACAGATCTTTTAAGCTGCCAAGGTGTATGTACAGTAGCTGTATCGCTTCGATGGTAGCTAATATGACCCGCTATAATGTCTTCTTTACTTCCTGACAAATTATAATTATCAAAAGGTAAAATATTACTTATGTTGGTTCTTATATTCCATTCCTGAGAACGGCCCTCGTAGCCTGACTCTCGTAGCTGTATACTGTAGCAATCTTTCAGCAAAACCTCGGAGAGTGTGCATGAAATATATATGCTGGGCTTAGTGATAACAGTAGAAGATGTTGAAATTACCTGTAAGTAACTTTTACGCCGTAGGGAGGGTGGCAACATTGTTGCATAATCTGAAGAAGGAATTGTAATTGTCGCATTGTCTTGCCTCAGCGCCTCTAACTCTCTCGGACTTGGCTCATTTATTATTGTATTATTGTGGCTATTAAGAAGCGACACTTCAATTTTATCTGGGATAGGATTACATTTAAGCCACTGGTAAGATTCAGCTTTAGCTGTATCTACACACATTAGTGACACAAAAAACAAACCAAATAAATAGCTACTTATTTTACGATATTTCATTTTATTTTCCCTCATAAATTTAATAAAACAAGTTAAATTAGTCTTAACTGTCTATAGTGTACATGAACTTGAAAGAAAATACAACTGAAATAAGCTTATCATTCATAATCAAGAGTGCTAATTAATTTCCTTTCAATGCTTCAGCATGTCGTTCTGCAATGAAATCATCAATCGTGTACTTATTCGGTCCTAAATTTTTGAAATATTTAAGGCCTTCAGATGCTAATCATGTAAAGCCAGATATTTTTTAAATTCTATTGGTTTAATTTTTTATTTTTATTAGTGTATAACGTGCCTAAGTTCTTACATTACTGTTTCAAAATATTGCTTATTACATAATTGGTTTAAGTTTAATCTCCAATGCACAGCCTATAGCTTCAGCGTACCGCTTTAAAGCAGAAATTGAAGGGGAATGCTTAGGCCCACTTTTAGCTGATTTAAGTCTTGATACTGCACTTTTTGATGAATGCATATTATCAGCAACAGCCTCTTGGCTAATCTTCATTTTTTGACATATATTTTTTAGTTGTTCAGCCAACTCAAACTCTAGCTTAAACTGTTCATATTCAGCCAAGATTTCCGGATTTTTAAGTGCTTTAGCCCGTAATTTTCCATGCCAACTTCCATTATCTTTCATTTTTTAACTCCCGTAAACGTTCATTAGCGATATCTAGTTCATTCTTTGGAATCTTCTGAGTCTTTTTTACAAAACTATGTAAAACCCAAATTTGGTTGCTTTTCATAGTACAGTAGAATACTCTACCAATTCCTTCTTTTGATTTTGCTCTAATTTCAAAAATATCATCATCAATTTTTTCAGTAGAGGAAAACCTAAGTTTGCTGATCCAGTATCTTGCATTCTCTGTATAAGGTAAAGGTACCTAGCTAATATGCCAGATGGTAGTGCTTCAACCTTATATAATACAGATTTACTAAAATAATGGATCGTTAATTTTTTCATGCTAGTATGTTGTCATATTTGGTAACATATGTCAAACTTTTTGAATATATATTTTTATGTTATGCTTAATAATTTTTTTGGAAAAGTTTGCTGTTTTATGGTGTCAAATGAGTTGTTTGAATACCAGAATTTAGAGATGTAAATATTATCAATGGTTTTCATTACATTTTGCCTATTTCTGGGGACATTTTGGGGACAAAAAGCTAAAAAATAGGGTAAAAAAGGGCTATTTTTAGCTGAAAATGACTTATTTTTGAGTAAAATTAAGTAAAAATACATTGTTGATAAAAATAGCATTAAGGTTAATGTTATCAATAGCTTAACTTATGTTTTACCAATTTTTTCAAAACGTCTAAATAGGTGGTGCCGAAGGAGGGACTTGAACCCTCACTCTGTTGCCAGAACCGGATTTTGAGTCCGGCGCGTCTACCAATTCCACCACTTCGGCTAAGTTTGGATGAGGGAACGATTATAGTATATTAGCAAGTCTTAAGTCAAACAATTTGAATCTGGGGGTGTGATTTTTTTAGCAATTCAGGCAGTTGCTATTCATATACTGCAATGCCTGCTGGGTGAGTATATTTAATATTTTTGTAGGATTTTTGTTTCCAAGCGTGGCAGATTTTATCTAGTATGTATTATATATAGAAGTCCGGGGTCTGGCTCAATCTCTAAAGGCTCTTCACTAATAGTTTCTGAATCATCAACCTCTAGAACCTGATCTTGCATTATTCCCTTTCCTTTGAGAGTACTATCTGCCATATCACCAAAAGTAGGCCCCCATGGAAGCTCGATATTTGGAATACAATAAACCCAGAATTTTTTATCATTATAAGTAAAGAGCCATTGTGCCTTAAGAAATTTACGCATAGCGTCTATAGATACTCTACCATAAAGATTTTCCTTATTAATTTTTTCTTTCAAAATTGGAGACAAATCTCTAGCTTGTAATTCTTCATCATCTTCAAAGTACGTGTGTGAATTGCTCATCATAGTATCAAAGTTATTATCTATTAATTTAAGTGAAATTTCCGGTTTTTCTGGATGTGAAAAAAATATTTCCTTTAGAAAACCTGTTAACAGCTGCTTTGAATTTTCCTTGTATTTGGTTATCATAAAAGATTTTTCTTTTTCTCCGCCAAAATTTAAAAAACTTTTAAATTCTTGGCGTACTGTTATATGTCCAGATTTATTTTGGTACGTCCATAACAACCGTAAACCTGGATATTCTTTTTCATTAAGACAATATCCACCTTGCTTTGGTAGGTAATCATGTGGAAATAAAGGTACTGAATCAGATTCAGCAGAATATTCTAATTTAACAGGAAGAGTAAACGTATCATCCGGTTTAAACTTGAAGTTTTTTAATGCCGTACCATAGCTTTCATTACATATAACCTTCATCGATTTACGATTATAGCTAACATTACCTTCCATAGTCTTTAAATTAAGATAAAAAGTCCATTCATTCACGGGTTGTTTACTGTCCACCAAGTTTATCTCTCCAAATACCATTTCTGTACTTGTAGGAGGACTTAAACCTTTTGTGCTTAATTGTTTTATATATGGGGTCTGTATAAATGCTGAAGACCAAAAACGAATTAAGCTTTCACGTGAGTTATCATTCCCAGGATTTTTCCTATTAAATACAATTTTATACCAAAACGTTGGAATTTTCTGATTAGCTGGATCAATCATTGTACTACGTGGAATTTGGTTAAATTCAGGACTTTCTAGGTAGTCCCGCATACTAATTCGGCTACGGGCAAAAAATCCGCCCTGATAAATATTAGCTATATTTTTAGGATAACAGAAGCCCTCCGTATACCCGCGTGCATAAACTTGACATATACTCATGCCAAAATATAAGCTTATAAATACTTTTAGATTTTTTAAGTATATAGTTTTATGACCCTTTGATAATTAATCACTAATTCCCCCCTAATCTAATTGTTTAATATTACTCTTAATCATGTAAAAATCTATATCTAAGATATTCTTTAAACTCCTGTGTGAGTTTAACAAGCATTTCTACAAAGCAGCAATACGGAATTTCGGTATGGATATAATTTTATAGCTATTATATACTATAGATGTGGAGTTAACTTTACGTTTGCTTTTAAAAAGTGTTACAAATTAAAAAACACGCGCCATCTAGAATAATGTGTTAATATAGTTGATAACACTGTAAGAAAAATATCGCTATGGAGATACGCCATATTTTGGGGATGCACATCATGAAGAATAATTACAATAAAAATTTTATAAGATCGTTAGTGTTATTTATGTCAATGCTTGTATTTACCAGAAGTTCGTGGGCTGATGACCCTGCCCCAAAAACTGTTATTATCTGCATTAATTCTCAGGACTTAAGAGATCCACCACTTTTAGCAATAGCAAAAGCCACCCCAAAAATAGAGCTTTCAATTAAACAAGAACCCTCAGAACTCAGCCCGGTAAGTTTTACCCTCTCTAAGGATGACCCGCTCTCCAAAGAAAATGCTTATTGTACAGCAATTAAGTTAGATAAAACAGTTCTAGATAATAATGCAGGCAATCCTACTATGCATTGGATTATGAAAAATGAAAACTCTATTCCTTCTGACCACATCGTTAAGATACAAAATATTAGTAAATGTGCAGGCTCTGATCATATAATTATGATAAAGCTTGCCCCAAGCGGTTTTGGTGACACATCACCCTCAGTCACTTCTGATACTATTAACTGCAATTAGCCATGAAGTTGGCGGTTATCACATGCTAGCGCCGCTTCATGCGTCACCTCAGATAGTGACGGATGGGCATGAATAATTCGCGCCAAATCTTCACTACTTGCCATAAATTCCATCGCAACTACGGCTTCACTAATTAATTCTGACACAAAAGGACCTACCATATGAACACCAAGTATCCTATCCGTTTGGCTACAAGCTAACATTTTTACAAAGCCAACGTTATTACCCAAACCTAATGCCCGCCCATTAGCTATAAAGCTTGCTACACCTTTTTTATATTCTATACCAGCATCTTTCAACTGCTGCTCAGTCTTCCCGACCCATGCAATCTCCGGATTGGTATAAATTACCCACGGAATTGTATTAAAATCAAAATGCGGATGTTGCCCGGCAATACGTTCGGCAACTATAATTCCCTCTTCAGACGCTTTGTGTGCTAACATTGGCCCGCGAACGCAATCACCAATTGCCCATACATTGCTAAGATTTGTCCGGCAATCATCATCTACTGTAATAAACCCACGTTCATCAATCTTTAAGCCTACTTTTTCAGCATTAAGCCCCTGCGTGTTTGGTACCCGGCCAATAGCCACCATCAATTTGTCAAATTTTTGCTCTTTATTCTCTCCACCTTCCACAAACTTAACAGTTACTCCAGAAGAACTATTGGATATTTCGCCGATTTTTATGCCGGTTTTTATGGTTAAACCCTGTTTAACCAGATTTTTATAAGCTTCTTTAGCCACCTGTTCATCGGCTGATGGTAAAAATTTGTCCATTGCTTCCAAAATGGTTACATTTGCACCTAAGCGCTTCCAGACACTTCCCATCTCCAGACCGATAACACCAGCACCGATAATACATAATTCCTTAGGAGTTTCAGTTAGATCTAATGCTCCGGCATTATCTAAAATATTTTTATTATCAATGGCTATTTTTGGCAAACTACGTGGAGATGAACCAGTAGCTACAATCACATGTGTTGCATTTACCTGCTGGATATTTCCATTGTCGTTAATACTAATTTGCCATTTTCCATCTGCTTGATTACTAAAGCTACCTGTTCCATGTAACTCAGTAATTTTATTTTTTTTAAACAAAAACGAAATTCCGTTAGCGTTTTTTGATACAATGCCATTCTTCCGTTCAATCATTTTACTAACGTCAATCTTTGGATTGGTACAGCTAATACCATGATCAGCAAAACTATGAGTTAACTCAGCAAAGTTTTCTGAAGACTGAAGCAGAGCCTTTGAAGGAATACAACCAACATTTAAACAGGTTCCACCTAATGAATACTTGCCATCACGAATAAAATTATCTACGCAGGCGGTCTTAAAACCCAATTGAGCGGCGCGAATTGCAGCCACATAACCACCAGGGCCGCCACCAATTACAATTACATCAAAATCCATATACACCTCTTAATAATACCAATTTGGATTAAAAAAAGCAACTTATATAAGTTGCTTTAATTATGAAATACCAGAAACATGGGCAACTATGGTTAAATATCCAGCATCAGCCGAGTTGGGTCCTCTAATGCATCTTTTATGGCCACTAAAGATGACACTGCTTCACGGCCATCAATTAGTCTATGATCATAAGACATAGCAAGATACATCATTGGTCTAATAACCATCTGCCCATTTTCGGCAACAACGCGCTCTTTTATCGCGTGCATGCCCAAAATTGCTGATTGCGGAGGGTTGATAATCGGAGTACTCATCATGGAGCCAAAAGTTCCACCGTTTGTAATCGAATACGTACCACCGGTTAGTTCATCAAGCTCCAGCTTGCCTTCTTTGGCTCTTTTACCAAAATCAGCAATTTTTTGCTCAATTTCTGCAATAGTTAAATTTTCTGCATTACGCAAAATTGGTACAACTAAGCCCCTGGAGCTGCTTACCGCAATACCAATATCAAAGTAACCATGATAAACAATATCATCACCATCAATCGATGCATTTAGCACAGGATATTGCTTAAGCGCATGAATTACTGCTTTGACAAAAAATGACATAAAACCAAGTTTTACACCGTGTTTTTTCTCGAATATATCCTTGTATTTAGCGCGTAAATCCATAATTGGCTTCATATTAACTTCATTAAATGTAGTTAATATAGCATTGGTTTGCTGACTTTCCAGAAGACGTTCAGCAACCCGCTTGCGCAGACGGCTCATCGGTACCCGCTCTTCAAGACGAGAGCCACTACCGCTTAGGTTTTTTAATACATCTTCTTTTAAAATTCGGCCACCGCGCCCACTACCAGCTACATCAGATAAGTTAACTCCACTATCTGCTGCAACTTTGGCAGCTGCAGGCATAGCTTTTACCTCAGAATTTTGTGGTATAGCGGCTGATGTTGCAGGAGCCGTTGCTGCTGCTGGTGTAGAGGCCGCGGGCGCTAATGGCTCAGCTTTATTACCTGCAGCTTCGGGAGCTTTTGCTTCAGTATCAAAATAAGCAAGTAATTGCCCACTTTTAACAACATCCCCAGGTTTACCTATAATTTCGGTTATTGCACCATTTTCCGGCGCCGGTAGCTCCAGCACAACCTTATCTGTTTCTAGATCAATCAGGTTTTCTTCACGTTTAACAAATTCACCGACTTTTTTATGCCAGTTTAATAATGTTGCTTCGCTTACTGACTCTGGTAACTGTGGTACCTTAATTTCGATTTTCATATGTTTACGTGTCTTAAAATGTTAACTATGGGCCTTTACGTAATCAACGGCTTGTTGCACCGTAGTAATCTTTTCTGCATCCTCATCAGGAATCTGGCAATTAAACTCTTCTTCCAAAGCCATCACTAATTCAACGGTATCTAAAGAATCTGCGCCTAAGTCATCAACAAAAGAAGCTTCATTCTTGATAGTCGATTCTTCAACTCCAAGTTTTTCAGCGATTACTTTTTTTACTCGCGCTTCTAAGTTTTCCATACTAGTCTCTTCCTATTAAATAAAATATTTTGTAACAATAAAGGTATTAGAACCAATTTAGGTTCAGAACCATGTTCTAAGGCGTTATCATAAAGCATGCTGGCTAAAATAGTCAAATTTTTTAACAAAAAACTGTCGTTTGCAGGTAAAATAAGTTAAAATCTTACCTGATTAAAATTTTGAGAGTGTTATTAACTAAGAGAACTAATGGAAAATTCGCGCCAAATGCATGATAACGAAATTTGTTATCTTGATGAAATTATTATAGAAGGTTTAACAACGGACGGAGTTAAATTCAGGCCAAGTGATTGGGTAGATAGATTATGTGGCACACTAGCTGGATTTAGTCAGCAAAAAGTGTCTTATTCACAATATTTACGCCCGATAGTATATAACGATATGAACTGTGTAGCAGTAAAAAAGCAATTACAGGATGAAAATCCAAATATATTTAAGTTTATAATGCAATTTGCAACAGATAATAAACTTTTGGTTGTTGACTGCGCAAACTTTTTACATCAAATAAGAGCTTAATATGCAAAAAATTTCCAGGATCTTGGTCTTACATGGACCAAATCTTAATTTATTGGGTAAACGTGAGCCAGAAACCTATGGCCTTACTACCCTTGAAAAAATTAATGAAAATTTGGCGACACGTGCCGCCAAGCATAACCTAACCCTTGAGTGCTTTCAAAGCAATTGCGAAGGTGAATTAATCACCAAAGCGCAAAGTGCACTGAATAATTATGATTTTATTATTATTAACCCGGCCGGGCTCACCCACACAAGTGTTGCCCTCCGTGATGCAATATTGGCAAGTGGCAAACCATGTATTGAAGTTCATTTGAGTAATATATATAAACGAGAAGAATTTCGGCATTTCTCCTTTTTCTCAGATATCGCAATTGGTGTTATCTCCGGATTTGGTGAACACAGCTATTATTTTGCATTAGAATATATAGTAAATAGTTTGAAATTTACAAAGGAGTAAATTACTGTGGATCTAAAAAAGATAAAAGCGATCGTAGACTTGGTTAAAGATTCGGGAATTGCAGAACTGGAAGTAACCGAAGGCGAAGATAAATTAAAAATCACTGCATCCGGGCATCATATTGCACCAGCTCCACATATTAGTGCACATACTAACCCAACAAATCATATACATCATATCGAACATACACATGTGGCAACAGCCCATAATGCCCCTGTCAACATCGAATCTCCAACGGTAGAGGTTGCTACAGGTAATAAGATCACTTCACCAATGGTTGGTACATTCTACCGCTCTTCTTCCCCTACTTCGGCAGCTTTTGTTGAAGTCGGCCAGGAAATAAAAGTAGGCCAGGTATTATGTATTATCGAAGCAATGAAGCTTATGAACCAAATCGAATCCGACCAAGCAGGGGTAATTAAAGAAATTTTAGTTGCAGATGGTGCACCGGTTGAATTTGGTCAACCGTTATTTGTGATTGCATAACCATTTAGGACAAAAAATGTTTGAAAAAGTATTAATCGCTAATCGCGGCGAAATCGCACTGCGTGTACAGCGCGCGTGCCGTGAACTTGGAATTAAATCAGTTGCTATATATTCTGATGCCGATAAAGATGCTAAGTATGTAAAACTCGCCGATGAGTCAGTTTGTATCGGTCCGGCAAAGTCAGCCTTAAGTTATTTGCATATCCCATCTATCATTGCTGCAGCTGAAATTACCAATGCCCAGGCTATACATCCCGGATATGGGTTTTTATCGGAAAATGCTGAATTTGCAAAACGTGTCGAAGGTAGCGGGTTTACCTTTATCGGCCCCAGAAGTGATGCAATTGCCACAATGGGCGATAAGGTTAAGGCAAAAATAGCCATGTTTCGTGCCGGTGTGCCGGTAGTTCCTGGTTCAGATGGCGAACTACCATTAGATAATAAAGAGGTTATTAAGCTTGCCAAAAAAGTAGGTTATCCGGTTATAATTAAAGCTGTATCTGGCGGCGGCGGACGCGGTATGCGTGTAGTTTACGAAGAAAGTGAGCTGGCTAAAGCTCTTGAAATCACCAGAAGTGAAGCTCAATCCGGATTTGGCAATCCGGCTATATATATGGAAAAATATCTAGAAAACCCAAGGCATATCGAAATACAGGTCCTGGCCGATGAATATGGTAATGTTATTCATTTGGGTGAGCGTGATTGTTCTATGCAGCGCCGTCATCAAAAAGTAATAGAAGAAGCACCTGCTCCGGGAATAACTGCAAAAATGCGTAAAGAAATCGGCAGTATTTGTGTAAGAGCCTGTAAACTTATCAAGTATAGAGGCGCCGGAACTTTTGAGTTTTTATATCAAAATGGGCGATTTTATTTTATCGAAATGAATACCCGGGTTCAGGTAGAACATACTATTACCGAAATGATAACCGGTATCGATATTGTTAAAGAACAGCTATATATAGCCAGCGGTGAGAAATTACGTTACAGGCAATCTGATGTTGAATTTAACGGTCATTCCATTCAGTGTAGAATAAATGCTGAAGACCCATTTACCTTTGTTCCATCCCCGGGCAAAATAGAGCAATGCCATTTTGCCGGTGGAAATGGGGTTAGAGTAGATTCACATGTTTATGCCGGATATAGCGTACCGCCCTACTATGATTCCATGATAGCCAAACTAATCGTGCATAGCGAGACTAGAAAAGAGGCAATAAACCGCATGAAAGGTGCACTACTTGAAAGTTCATTTAGTGGAATAAAAACTAATATCCCTCTCCACTTAGAAATGTTAAATGAAGCTGGATTCTGTGAAGGTAGCCGGTCTATTCACTATCTGGAAAATTATCTGAAGAACAAATAATGGGGTTTATCCAATTAATTATTAATGTAGACTCTAAATCTGCTGATAAGTTATCAGATATTTTTATGGATCTGTATGCGCTATCTGCTACCGTTTCTGACCAACATGAAGGTACCGATTTAGAACAGCCCATATTCAATGAGCCAGGCTATGAAGTAGAAGGCTTATGGGATCATAGCCACCTTGTAGTATTATATAATAGTAATGTTGATATTAATCAAGTTGTAGCTGAGGCTACCCAAATGTTTGGCAAAACATTTACATATATAGTTGAAACTATAGATGACCAGGACTGGGTACGCCTAACGCAAAGCCAGTTTGAGCCGATTAAAATTAACAACAGACTCTATATAGTGCCATCCTGGCATGAATCACCCAATGCTGCTGCAACAACAATTACACTAGATCCGGGACTAGCTTTTGGTACCGGATCACATCCAACAACTTTTATGTGCCTGGACTGGATTAGCAAGAACATTGATGGTATAGTTAAAAATGTGCTTGATTACGGTTGTGGTTCGGGTATTTTGGCAATTGCCGCTAAAAAGTTTGGGGCCGGCGAAGTTTGCGGAGTTGATATTGATACACAGGCTATTGAAGCAAGCAGATCTAATGCATTAATAAATCAAGTCGATATTAGATTTGGTGCAGCCGAAATGGTGGCTGGCAAAAAATTTGAATTTGTAGTTGCTAATATATTATCTAATCCGCTTAGAGTATTGGCCCCGGCATTAGCTGGTTTAACAGGGAAAAAATTAGTTTTATCCGGAATATTAGATAGCCAAAGTGATGAGTTAATAAGTATTTATAAGCAATATTTTAATAAAGTTGTAGTAGCTAATAGTATAGATGGATGGGTGCTGTTGGAATGCAGCTTTTGATTAAGTAGTAAGATGCAAAAAAATAGAACAATAGGCCAGATATTAGGTGATATAGGAGGCTTACAGGAGCTATCCCAGATACTCTTAGTATTGGATGAGTTGAACAGGATTTTGCATAGTTTTTTGCCTGGGCATCTAGTTGATCATTGTCATGTGGGAGCTATCAATAGTGAAAAAAATCTAGTCATTATATATCTTGCCAATTCTTCAGTTCGACATATTATTGAAAATATGGCTAATCCAATTTTAGAAAATTTTAATAACCATCATTTTTCTTTTGCCGGTTTAGTCACCCGCATCAGGCCACAAACAGTACGTAATCCGCCACGGTTTAAACAACTAAACCATGACGCTAAAAGCAAACTGGCCGAATTAGCAAAAAGTATTAACCGTCCAGATTTAATTGAAAATGAAACTATTATAGACTATGTAAAGGAAATAGAATTATAGTTGTTTAACCTATATTTTCAATTAGCACTATCTTTCATAACCATTTGCAGTGTAATAAGGTGAACCGTCGCATCTCTATACGTAACCTCATAAACACATCTACCGTCCATAAATAGAGGTGTCTTGTTAATAACTACCGCCGTGTCATTACGTAAAGAGTTATCTATCCCTGATTGCATATCTCCAGAAATACTTATCCATCGTTTCGTATCAGCATCCCACTTGATTTCTGAACTAGGAGGGCATTTAGCAAATGCAGTTGGCATCAATACCCAAGCGGCAACTATAGCAGTTAAAGCAAATTTTATTTTTTTCATAATAATTTCACTTTTATATATTAATTTTTTACAAATTCTGCGCAGTCTTTGGCAGAAGCATCTTTTTCAGGAGTTGCATAACACAGACCCATTGTGTCCTTTTGACCAATTTTAATTCTCCATTGGAATACAGCTGCACCTCCTGGAGGGCCTTGAACAGGGACACGTAAAATTGCAACAGAACCCGCTCCACTTCCGATAAGCGTTGATGTCAGGTCACCATTTTCGAAGTTTACTGACGAAGAAATCCCTACCGATGTATAAAGCTTATCCTCAAGAGTGGGATAACACCACACAATAATTTTTTTATCATTTAAATCAGTACACTCACCTGTAATATTTTTCGCAACAACTGCGTGTGATAGTTGTAGTAGCTTTATTGGTTAATGGCATTTGAAGATCAGCTGAATCTTTTATGCTAAAAATTGTTTCTCCGTTACTTGATACAGTAAATTCAAAAGTTATTTTATTAGTTTGATGATCTATTTGGAAATTAAAGACTTCATATCGATGATCAGGGCTCTTTTTTAAATTAAGTATTTTTGTAACTTCACCTTTATCGTTTACTACAACAGTCCTTATACTTATTTCAGTTGGAAAGTTGATTTCTATACTTGGGCCTTGACCATTTTTATCGGCTAATACTTTCCAACATATACTTATCTCTTCTGCGACTCCACTGCCCATAAAAGTTTTAAATTCATCCTTAACATCCCTGAGTTTTCCGCGTAAAGATATTGTAAACTGCCCAGATTGATCTTTAGGAGGCAGCCCTCTCCAATAGATGTCTTCGCCCCAGGCTAACCCTGTGCAGAAAAACAGTAAAAACAAGCTAAAAACCAAACAGTTGAATTTATTTTTAATCTTCACCTTTATTCCTCACCAAAATAAAATTAAATATACTAAATAAGTACCTTGTTCATAACCTAAATTAAGTAATGAAATAAAGCATTGTACCACCAGCCAAAGCCAAACAAAATTATGGTTGGCGTTTATTGTATCCATTATGTTCTTTAAATGTCCTCTATTGCTTCTGCTCAGGTACTTTAGATAAAAATTCTTTGCAATCTTTTACAGAATCATCAAGTTCGGGGGTTCTGGAGCATTGAGTTTTAAAAACCTTGTTCTTATAACTAGGTCCGGACCATGTCCTCAGAGTCCACTTATATTCGTCTTTTAATTCCAAGTTATATAATAGGTAAAAACCTTCCTTTTTGTCCAAATGAGCACTTTTTAGGTTTCCGTCCTCCAAAAAATCCGCAATTTCTGGTTGTCCTAAAGATGTATAAAGATATTCTTTAGACTCAGGATAGCACCACTTCATAATAATTTTGTTATCATCACTAACACACTTACCCGTTATATTTTTTGCTTGCGACATGCCAAAGCAAAAGGCTAATAAAACAAGCATGCCAGCTAAAGAAGTTTTTTTTAAATTTTTCATATAAGCTCCTTAAATAATAATCACTCCTTACGGATAACAAAATACCAGCCAAAGCCAAACAAAATCAGGGTTGGCGTTAAAGAGGCAATAATCGCATTCCAAGCAAATAACAATGCCATAAATCCAATTAAACGCATGGTAAAGAAAAATGCCACCCCGATTAAAATGCCTGCAAATAATTTTACTCCCAAATTGATATTTCTCCGATTATTGGGCGTAAAAGCTAGAGCAATTAAAGCCATTGAAATACAGGCTAAAGGATAAAGAAGTTTATTCCAAAATGCTATCTGGTAACGTTGAGTAGATTGGTGATTAATATCTAAATGATGCATATAGCTTAATAATGAAATCGCCGACATATCTTCCGGGGCAATTACTAATACGTTAAAGTAACTCGGCTCTATAGCTGTATCCCATTGGAAATTATTTATCTCTGTAGTAACAATATCTTGCTTAGTATAATCATATTGCTTTAGATGTGATAATACCCAACGCCTGTTTTTCTCATCATATTTGCCCTCGTCGGCGGTTTTAAAATATTTTAACTTGAGATTATCATCATAAACAAAGATATTTACCCCAACAATTGTATTATCCGGCATCACCTGCTTAATATTTACAAATGCATTAGTCCCATCCTTACTCCAAATTCCTGAGTGTAAATTAGTCGAAACAATCTGTTTCATTTTCTCCATTTTATATACTTGAGCATAGTGATTAGCCTCTGGTCCTAATAACTCCCCAAATGAAAATGTAATAAGGCTAAAAGCAAAACCAAAACCAAATAAAATTATAGTTATTTTTTTTAGCGATACTCCGGAAGTACGAATAATTGCATACTCCGAATAATTTACCAAACTTAACATCCCGCACATAACACCAATTAGCACAGCTAATGGCATCAGTAAATAAATATAATTGGGAATAAGTAAAGTTGCATAAAAAAGCATTGCTGTAGTCGTAAAAGAGCCTTTACCTACATCACCAAGCTGTCCAAGAATATTAAACATAGTGATTATTATTATGGTAGCAAGCGACATTAAAAAAGTAAAAAACAAGCACTTTTTGACTATATATCTAGTAATTATACTCATTTGTTTTTGGACCTAAAATAGCCCTTGGGGAATGTTTTCATATATGTAAGTCCTATTGCAATCATTATCATAACAATATGCACAATAAACACATATGCCATAGAAGATAACGCCCCTGAATTGATATAACCATTAATTGTTAAAATTGAATTTTCATAAACTCCGTACATGATCAAAGGCATAATAAATACTATACTATTTTGTACTCTGCCAATTTGAATACTAATTGGTACAACTAGTAGCGCCATAACAAACATCATGGCCGCAATAGATATTCGCCAGGATATCTCAGCCTTTGCATTATTATTATTTTTTTTGAGTAACTGTTGGATAGTTGAAGTTGAGATTCCTACATTTGATTTATCACGGGGCTTATAATCTACTTTTATACTTGCCTTAAATTCATCAAAATTTAACTCTAAAATATTCTCATCCTTATTAGACAAATCATACCTATGTGCATTTTTTAAAATTACACTCGAAATGCCATCCTGAGTCTCAACCCTACCAGCCTGTGCAGTAATATTAAATGGCGAACCATTTGGCTCAGTATATTGGATAAAAATATTTTGTGCATAACTGGGCGTTATACTATATTTTTCCAAATAAAATACCTGATCCCCAGTCCCGTTTTCCTTAAAAACCCCAGGTGAAATAAGCATAGCTGTTTGCTGCTTGGATAGATAGTCTGCATATTCTTCCGACTTGGCAGTTGCCCAAGGAGTAATATACATCGTACTTATCGCACAAATTATTGTCATTGGGATGATAAAATACATTACTTGTCTTAGCCAATAAAAAGGCGATATACCCGAAGATAACCAAATAGCAAACTCCTGGTCCTTACAATAACGGTTTAACGTCATCACAACGGTTAAGAAACAAGCAATAGTTAAAATCATCGGAAAACTAGCAATAGTTCCGTATATCATAAGCGTCACCAAAGTAACAGTTGGAATGCTTCCGGCTGCAGCTTGATTTAGCAGCTTAAATAACTCGGTAATTGGCAGAATTGCTACCAATATAATAAATATTTTACTGGCGTTACTTACCAACTCGCGATAAAAAATCTTTTTTACTAACATTATTCTTCGTCTTTGAATCCTGGACTTTGTCATTCCTCATAAATTGCTCCTTATGTAGTATATCTACACGGCGTCACAATTTATTTCGTTATTCCTCGCCCAGAATCCAAATACTTCGAATTTTAAATACTCTTTGAATCCTGGACTTTGTTGTAACTTTAAGGTTTACATATTAATTTTGTACATTATACTCAGCAGTTACGTTAAAATCACGTTTAATTAGAGATTTTATCATGTTTACAGTTTTAAGGTATCGCTATGAAATTAAAATTTGGCCACAATATTATTGAACTGACAAATAATAGTAACGCTCAAGCTAATGTAAAAATAATTTTTAGCTTTGGCGCTAACTTGCTGCCGCAGGCAAAAAAGCATATTGGCACCTTTAAAATCGGTAAATTTGAAGATTTACAGGCTACTGCCAGTATAACAAAACTCAATGATGGGCAAATTATTTTGGCAAGCCTTGGGGAATTAAAAAGTTTTGACTTTCCTGGCTTATTAAAAACATTGAAAGTCGTTGCTGAAACGATTAAAAATAATTCTAAAATAACTTCAATTAGCCTGGTAATTGAAGAAAGTTTAGCCAAATCTTTAAACCAAACAGTCAGTGAGTTTACCGAAAACAGTATATTTTATCTATTAAACAATCTATATTATTTTGACGAATTAAAATCTGAACCGAAAAAACTTAATTTAAAATTGATAAATATTATTAGCGCAAGTAGTCAAAAAACAGCAATAGAAAATGCCCTGCATATGGCAAATGGTGTGTTTTTGATTAGAGATATGGCACACGGGCCTTCTAATATAATTACCCCAAGCCATCTGGCTAAAACCGCAAAAAACTTGGAACATATCGGAAAAAATGTAAAGGTACATGTCCTGAATGCCAAAGATGCTAAAAAATTGAATATGAATACTTTCTTAGCAGTTGCTAAGGGTGCTGATTCGGAACCTAAATTTATTAAGATGGAATACTCCGGTGCTGCTAAAAATAAAAAGCCCATTGTCCTAATCGGTAAAGGAATTACTTTTGATAGCGGCGGTATTTCGCTAAAAGCTGGCTTAAAAATGGATGCGATGAAGTATGATATGTGCGGCGCTGCGACTGTTATTGGCATATTTAAAACAATTGCAAATCTTGAACTCCCACTTAACCTTGTATGTTTGGTACCCACTTGTGAGAATATGCCATCTGGTCATGCATTAAAGCCGGGAGACGTAATTAAAACCATGTCAGGAAAAACGGTTGAAATTGCTAATACTGATGCTGAAGGCAGGTTAATTTTATGTGATGCATTACATTATGCAAAAAAATATAAGCCCGAGCTGGTTATTGATATAGCAACACTCACAGGTGCGTGCATAACTGCATTAGGCTCTGCTGCCAGCGGTTTATATAGTAATGATGATATCTTGGCTGCTGCATTAACTAAATCTGGTCTTAATACTAACGATAAAGTATGGCGTATGCCTTTATTTAAAGAATATCATGATATGCTAAAAGGAACGGTGGCTGATTTGAGTAATATCGGCAGCTGGAGCGGAGAAGCAGGAAGTGCGACTGCTGCTTGCTTTTTAGAACAATTTACCGACTATAAATGGGCACACCTGGATGTAGCCGGAACCGCTATGAGCGGCACCGGCAGGCCATTTTATATGCTGATGAATTTTTTACGAAATATTAAATAGGCTTTCTCTTTATTGCTGTACCTCCCGGCAGTCCCGGGGGTATTCAAAAACTTCATAAATCCCTATCTGGTCCTCAAGAGTCGTTTGATTCATAAATTTTAGCTAAATGCTACTAATGAAAAATGTTATAATTATCAAACATAAGTTTAATAAATAAGATTACCCTTAGCCTTATTTATTGAATTTAGTATATTGCAATCTATTTATTAATGCAAGGAGGAAGATATGCTAATTTCAGTGTTTGTAAAGTTTAAAAAATCTTTTACCATATGTTTTATTACAATTTGTCTCGGCTTAAGCCTTGTGGGATGTTCTTCTTCCACAAATAATAATTCAGCAACATCATCATTGAGCATTTTATACATAAATGACCTTCATGGCCAGCTGGAGGAAGCATATAATGATGTAGCAGACCCCTCTAAGGGATTTAAATATCCCGGCATAGCTAGAGTTGCAGCTTGGGTTAAAAAATATAGAGAAACCCACCCAAATACGTTATTTTTAGCTGGTGGCGATAATTATCAAGGTACTATGGGAAGCAACTATTACTATGGTGATTCTGTCAGTGATTTTTTTAATATAATGGGTATTACTTATTCTGCATTGGGTAATCATGAATTTGATTTTGGTTATGAAGTTGGCAAGAATAACTTTATTTATAATCCAATCAATAAAGGCACACATTTTATTGCGGCCAATATAGCGGCTAATGATGACAAAGGATCTGCGGTTGATTTTGTAGAACCATACCAAATCTTAAAGACTAATATAGGCCTAAGGCCAATTAATGTGGTTATTATTGGCCTGGCAACTACCGAAACCCCGGTTAGCACTGCAGGTGCACAAGGATTAAAATTCACTGACCCTGCTCAATCAGCAGCATCTGCATTAGATCAAGCAGAAATAACACTTCAGAAAGATAATTTAAAACCTGATATAGTTTTATTTTTAACTCATATTCCAAGTTATCAAAAATCAGACCCGTATATACCTAACCCCAAGGATCCTGTTGTCTGGCTGCCTAATAAATTTTTAGTTCCGGAGGATAGTGAAATCCACGAATTGACCCAATGGATTGCATCACGTAACGAAATTAAAAATATTAGTGTAGTTTTGTCAGCACACAGCCACATGATGGTTAATGGTCATGTTGCAGGTAACTTAATTCCAGTAGTACAGGCAGGGTATAATGGTAGAGCTATTGCAGTTGTTGATATAAATTGCCCCTATAATCAAAGCGCAGCTTGTTCATTAACACCAAATGTAGTTGATCTGACCAAAGTTGCCGGTGATTATACGCCAGATCCTGAAGTAACAGCATTGATTGATAAATACTTAAACAATTCTACATATAAGCAAATGGCAACGCGCGAAATTACTAATAGTTGCTCAATAGTTCCCAACTTTCCTCCAGCATACAATAATTTTAACTTTAAACTACCGTATTTACTGGCCAACCAATTGCGTCATGTCGGGCAAACGACTATAGGTGTATTTAACTTAGGCGGTCTAAGAGCTGATTTACCCAAAGGTGAGATCAACTATAGCCAATTATATAATATCATGCCGTTTGAAACCTATAATTTGGTAGAAACCGGCAAAATTCCTGGTTGGGCAATTCGTCAGGTAGTTGACAACACTTTACATTTAGGTACGCATTTACAGATTGCTACCGCAGGTATTGCATTTTATGCCACCCCACTATCCCCTAATCAGCATTACACCGGACCAATTTATCTTACACGAATGGGCACTAGTTATAAAGATCCAACTGATGGCAGCATTCTATATAATGATGACAATACCCCGGTACTTTTAGATGACAATACAATGTACACCATTACATCAGTGAATTTTTTGCTGGATGCCGATCCTAAATATCCCGGGGATGGCTTTGACTTCACCATGGTAGCAAATAAACAGTACCTGTTTGATTCACAACATCAAACTAATTTAACTATACGTCAAATGTTGGAAAATGAATTGGTAAGAGATAAAACTGGCGGTGGCTGTCAGGAGTATACCCCGTATAATTGGATAAATGCCATACAGCCAGGTACATAAAATTATTATGTTAAATTTTGGTACAGATCACTGACATAATTTTTTTATTTGCAATTATTCGAAAAATAAAATACAGGCTACCTTACGGTTTTCGCTAATTAGAAAATTATAGGTGCGGCAAAGTGCCGGAATCGGCATAATCTCAAAGCCGATTCTATTGCTATTAATTTTTTCCAATAATTTAAAATCTGGATAAATTACATTATTGCCCGTACCAAAAATAATTAAATCTGGTTTATCTTTAATAAGATTTGCTAAATTATCCAGTGTTAGACTTTTTATATCATTCACGGCAAATTCTGAAATCTGGTCATTAAAAACCAAAATATTTTGCTTATATTCTGCCCCGTGTATTGTAACTGAGCTTGGAGAATAATTGGTAAACTGTCCACTGCTTACAATATTTAAATCCATATCCATATATTAAATTTTCCTAATTCTTTAGTTATATTTACCAAAAACGCCATCAACCTCGACCTATAATTTAACACTATCGCTACGGCATAGGTTTCATTATGCCCCCAAGAAAGTATTATTTATCGGTAAATATGTATAAGAACTAGTAAAAACCACATAAATAGTATTTAATTTCTGTTTAGGCAATGCTATAATGCGGCACTTCATAGCGGTAGTTGGTGGCTAGTATAGCGATCAATTATGCTAGCCGGTTGACGTCTGCTAAATCTAGAAGTAGAAAGTCGCAGGTGATCAATGTGAGAAAACACGTAAAAAACATGGGCAGCCATAACTATGAATACGCTTTCTACTCTTCAAAGAGTAATTATATTAATTATTCTTTTGTTAGGTAGTTAACGGATAGCTCCCCGTTTTCACGAAGGCTATTTTTTGTTTTCTCATCATTATTATAGCATAACTAAATCACTTGTATACATCTTTACGATGTCCAACATATACAACCTCTACCGTGACTATATTATCTCTAATAACACAAAGAATCCTATATTCCCCCACTCTATAGCGCCACATATCGCCCAGTTCATCACCTTGAAGCTGCTTGCCCCACAGCCTTGGGTTAACTCCTGATAAAATTCGCTCATCGAGCCACTTTAATATTCTTCTAGAAATTTGCTTATCCAACGATTTGAGTTGCTTTCTAGCTGTACTACTAAAATCAACTTTCCAAACCAAACTCACGTTTTAACTCTTCCATAGAATAGGTTTTTTCTTTTTTTGCTAAAACTTTTTGAATCTCTTGAATATCTAACATATCTTCAATTTTTTCTATCACAGCTTCTCTAATAAACCGCGCTTTTGATATTTTTAAATTTTTTATTAATTTTTCAAGAATCTCATCTGCCCCAAGCGGCAATCTAACACTTGTTGCTATAGCTGCATGTCTCATAATACACCCTCTTCCAATATTGTAGTCATATTTAACTACAATATTATAACCTTATACCATAATTAGTGTCAAATCATTGGCTTAAATAACTCTCTGAGATTCAATTCAATAAGTAGTAATTGGATATGTTATTAATAACTGAATAACTTATTTTTTAATAAATTAGAATTTTTATGCTATAATACCTCATAAGGGGCTAATAGGAACAAAAATGACAAAAAAGATACGCTGGAGCGATGAAAAAAATAACCTTTTAAAAAAAGAACGCGGTATTGGCTTTGAAATGATTGAAACACTAATTGAAGAAGGAAATGTTCTTGATATTGTAGCAAACCCAAAATATCCACATCAAAAAATTTTCCTATTTGATGTAGACAATTATATTATTTCAGTTCCACTTGTGGAAACAGAAGATGAAATTTTTTTAAAAACTTTATTTAAGAGCAGGAAGCTAAATAAAACTTTATAAAGGAGTAAAACTTGCAAGCAAAAAAAAATAAAGCTTCTCTAACATCAAGCAAAAACATTAGTAAAAAAGATATAGCTAAAAATAAGATAAATTTTAATGACTATGAATTAGTTGATAAATTAGATGATGAAGAGCAACTTATCTGGAATGAATTTCAGCAAGGCAATTATAAGTCTATTATGACAGCTGAACTAAAAAATGAGTATGCTGAAATATTCAGCAATTCTAACAAAAGAGATCAATCCTCTAATTTAAGATTGACAATGAATGATAAATTGTTAGCGAAAGCTAAAGCTCGTGAAGAGGGCGTTCCTTATCAGGTTTTACTGTCAAGTATTATACACAAATGGCTGCATGGAAAACTAAAAGAAGCTTAATATCCAATTCTAAATAACCACAAGCATATCGGCCATTGGAATTTTAGGTTAAAATATGGATATTTACCGTTAAAAAACCAGCTTTGTTCGACCAAAGGGAGTTGGCTGGTTTTAGGCAAATATCCGTATTTTAGCCGTATAAAAATTCCATGAGGCCTTGCTTTCTTTGCATACTTTCTGTAGCAAGACAGAAAGTATGGCCTATGGATGCAATCCACATAAAATATTTTATAAAAATAATATTAATAAATTAAATAAGAATTTTGCTAAATATAAAATTTTAATAAACTTATTATGCTAATTTTCAGGTAAAATATTAGGTTTTCAAAATATTTAAGGAAATAAATTTATGACAACTCGTATTGAACATGATACTTTTGGTGAAATAGAAGTTCCGGCAAATCGCTATTGGGGCGCACAAACAGAACGTTCACTAGAAAACTTCAAAATCTCTACAGAAAAAATGCCGCCGGAATTAATTAGAGCTCTGGCAATAGTTAAACAATCTTCAGCAACAGTTAATAACCAGCTTGGCTTACTTGATGATAAAAAAGCTAAGGCAATTATTAATGTTGCCAGCGATATTGCCAATGGTAATTATAAAGACGAATTTCCATTAGCAGTATGGCAGACTGGATCAGGAACACAAACCAATATGAATATGAATGAAGTCATTGCCAATTTGGGTAGTGTTGCTCTCGGCGGTGAATGCGGAGATAAACGCCTGATCCATCCTAATGATGATGTAAATAAAAGCCAATCATCTAACGATACCTACCCAACAGCTATGAATATAGCAGCTTGTATTGGTATTGTTAATTCCTTAATCCCATCAATCAAACAGCTACACCAAACTTTATCGACTAAAGCAGCAAAATTTGATAATATTGTAAAAATTGGGCGCACACATTTACAAGATGCTACCCCCCTAACTCTAGGCCAAGAAATCTCAGGCTGGGCTAAACAACTAGAACATGGTCTTAACCATATTGAAAATACTCTTCCTCACATTTATGAACTAGCGCTTGGTGGTACGGCCGTTGGTACCGGCTTGAATACACATCCAAAATACGCAGTGATGGTTGCTTCCGAAATTGCTAAGATTACCGGCTTACCATTTGTTTCGGCACCGAATAAATTTGAAGCTCTTGCCAGCCACGATGGGTTGGTACATGCACATGGGGCTTTAAAAACATTAGCTGCCAGCCTGATAAAAATAGCTAATGATGTGCGCTGGTTAGCTTCAGGCCCACGCTGCGGTATTGGAGAAATCAGCATACCGGAAAATGAACCGGGTAGCTCAATCATGCCTGGCAAAGTAAACCCAACCCAATGTGAAGCCATGACCATGCTTTGTGCCCAGGTAATGGGAAATGATGTTGCAATTAATATTGGCGGCGCCAGTGGTAATTTTGAACTAAATGTATTTAAACCACTTATCATTCATAATTTCTTACAAAGTATACGCCTTCTTAGTGATGGAATAGTCAGTTTTGACCTTCACTGTGCCCGCGGAATAGAGCCAAACACAGAGCGTATTAAAAATCTACTGGATGAGTCATTAATGTTAGTCACTGCCCTAAATACCCATATAGGTTATGATAAAGCTGCGCAAATTGCCAAAAAAGCTCATAAGGAAGGCACTACACTTCGCGAGTCTGCCCTATCACTTGGCTATGTCAGCGAAAAAGAGTTTGATGAATGGGTACGTCCTGAGTTAATGCTGGGCCGCTAAAGATGACTACAAACAATAAAATTTTGGTAATTGGTAATGGCGGGCGCGAACATGCTCTTGCCTGGAAGATAGCCAAATCACCTAAAGTAGATCATGTATATGTTGCACCGGGAAATGGTGGAACTGCACAAACAGATAAGATTTCTAATATAAGTTTAACCGACATTGCGGAACTTATAAAATTTGCTAAAGACCATCATATTTCATTTACGGTAGTTGGTCCGGAAGCACCACTTGCTGCCGGGATTGTTGATGAATTTAGAAAACATGGCTTAAAAATTTGGGGTCCAACCAAGTTTTGCGCCCAGCTTGAAAGTTCCAAAGCGTTTGCTAAAGAGTTTATGCTAAAACATAATATCCCTACCGCAAACTATGTAGTATTTGATAGTGGTCATGAAGCTCTTGAGTACCTAAAATCGCAATCATTACCTATCGTTATTAAAGCTGATGGACTGGCTGCTGGTAAAGGAGTACTTGTAGCAACTAACATATCTGAAGCTATAAATTTTATTAATGATATATTTAGTAATAATAAATTTGGCAGCGCCGGTAGTAAAGTGGTAATTGAAGAATTTTTAGATGGCACCGAAGCTAGCTTTATTGTCATGATAGATAACAACGGCAATATCTTACCAATGGCAAGCTCACAAGATCATAAACGACTACTTAATCAGGATATGGGACCAAATACCGGGGGGATGGGGGCATACTCTCCGGCACCGATTGTAAGTGATGCAATCCACCAGCAGGTGATTAAAGAAATTATTCAGCCGGTTATTGATGGTATGCGAAATGTCGGTCATAGCTATAGCGGGTTTTTATATGCCGGATTAATGATTGGTAAAAATAATAAAGCTAAAACCCTCGAATTTAATTGCCGCTTTGGCGACCCTGAAACCCAACCGATAATGTCCAGGTTAGAAAGTGATCTATGCCAGCTTATTGAGGCAGGAATAGATGGGGACCTGGACCAGGTCCAGGTTAAATGGTCAGGGCAATTTGCAATCGGTGTAGTACTGGCTTCTGAAGGATATCCGGATGCACCACGTAAAAATGATATAATATCGGGCCTGGATAAAATAAAAAACATAACTGATGTAAAAGTATTTCATGCCGGGACTAAGTTGGAGGGTAATACCCTGTATACCGATGGCGGACGGATATTATGTGTAGTTGGACTGGATAAAGATTTTCGGCAAGCACAAAAAAAAGCATATGATGCAATTAAGCAAATTACATTTAATGGGATGCAGTATAGGACTGATATCGGATCAAGATTAATATTATAGGAAAATAAATGCAACAAGAATTTTCAATTTTACAATTAATTATGAATGCCAGTATTGTCGTACAGGCAATTATAGGGCTGTTATTATTATTTTCTGTAGCTTCCTGGGCTATTATTTTTGCTAAATGGCTATCGCTTAGCCTGGCTAAAAGCCAAACTAATAGTTTTTTGCGCCAATTCCATAGTTCAACCAGCATCTCTAATTTGTACACTGCTGTTAGCAGCCGAGATAGCAAACACTGTGTCGAAGCCCTATTTTTTGATGGAATTAATGAATATAATAAACTAAATAAACAAGGCATTACTCAAAAAGATGTGGTGCTGGAAAATATCGACCGCTCCCTTAGCGCATCTATCGAATCTCAGATTGATAAATTTGAGCATAGCTTATCTACCTTAGCAACCTTTGGCTCGGTAAGCCCGTATATAGGCCTACTTGGTACAGTATGGGGTATTATGCATGCATTTATTGGCCTTGGCGCATCCGGACAAGCTACTTTATCTACAGTTGCGCCAGGTATTGCCGAAGCCCTGGTTGCAACTGCAATTGGACTATTCGTGGCTATTCCGGCATATATTGCCTATAATAAATTTACCTCCGATATTAGCAGCCTAAATAATAAAATGAATAAATTTGGCGATGAGTTTTTAAACCTGATTAATCGTCGCCTAATGGTTACTACAACGGCCAACCAGGATAATATGTAATGAATGTTCATCAGCATGAAGTTGATAAGTTTAATGCTTTAGCTCATAATTGGTGGAATGTAGAGGGTGAATTTAAAACACTGCATCACATTAATCCGACCCGGGTTCAGTTTATTCAAAGTCATATTGATTTAAGCGGTAAAAATGTTATTGATGTTGGCTGTGGTGGTGGAATTTTATCCGAAAGCCTGGCTGTGGCCGGGGCTAATGTAACCGGAATTGATTTGGCACCAGGTTTGATTGAAATTGCAAAATTACACTTACATGAAAGTAACTTAACAGTTAACTATGAATGCATAAATGTTGCAGATAAAGCAGCACAATGTGCTGGAATATTTGACATAGTTACCTGCATGGAATTATTAGAACATGTCCCCGATCCCATGGATATTATCCAAAATTGTGCAAAATTATTAAAGCCAGGCGGTGTGGCATTTTTTTCTACACTTAATAGAACGCTTAAAGGTTATGCTCTGGGTGTATTAGCCGCCGAATATATTTTGAAATTAGTTCCAAAAGGAACCCACAACTACGCACAGTTTATAAAACCATCCGAATTACGTTGTATGCTTTCACAGTGTGGTTTAAATATGGTAGATATTAAAGGGCTTGATTACAACCCATTTAATCACACTGCTAAAATTAGTAAGGATACTACAATAAACTACATGGTAGCTACTCATCGTCTTTGAGTCCTGTACTTTGTTGTAACTTTAAGACGCAATCCTCATGTACTATATGTACATTCCGGTTGCTTTGTTAAAGTTACGCCGTGCCCAGAACTCAAATACTTCGAGTTAACATTTGTATTAAATATAAAGCAAATTATGATTGAAATTAGAAAATCAGTTTTAGTTCCCTACTCACCCGAGAAAATGTACAACCTGGTAACCGATATAGAAAATTACCCTAAATATCTCCCATGGTGTTCTGGCTCCGAAATAAAAGAAAAAGTAGATAATACAGTAACAGCACGAGTTGATATTGAATATTTAAAAATAAAAACTCACTTTACTACTAAAAACATCAATCACCCACACGAAAAAATTGAGCTAGAATTGGTTGACGGGCCTTTTAAGCACCTGGCTGGATCATGGCGTTTTATTAGACTTGGTGATAACGGATGTAAAATTGACTTTGTACTACAATATAAATTTTCTAATATTTTACTAGAAAAAATCATTGGTCCGGTATTTAATTATATTAGTAAAAACATTGTTGATTGCTTTATTAAAGAAGCACATAAATTATATGCAAAGTAGTGTGGATCTCCGGGTCAAGCCCGAAGATGACATGCTAAACCCGAAGATGACATGCTAAACCCGAAGATGACATGCTAAACCCGAAGATGACACGCTAAGCATGAAGATGACAGAAATATGATTAATATAGAAGTGGCATATGCTACCCCGGAGGAACAACTAATTATTCCTATTAATGTGCCGGATGATATTTCAGTACTAGAGGCAATCAATCTCTCAGCTATAGCAAAGCATTTTCCTGAGCATCAGTTAGATCAGCTTGATAGTAATTCACCAATTGGTATATTTGGTAAAAAGATTAACATAACTACATATCAATTAAAAGATAATGACAGAATTGAGATCTATCGCCCGCTGGCTAAAACGCCTAATCAACGCCGCCTGGAAAGAGCCAAAAAATATTAATTTATGGTATAATATAGAGTACGCTGGTAACTCAATCTAAAAATATTGATATTCAACACTTTTAAATTGAGTACTAATTAACTTTTTAATTAAGAAGGAATGTACTCATGACAAAAATATTAAAATTAACTTTTCTGAGCTTTCTTATCCAATTGGGAATGTCTAGTTACGCTAATGCAGGAAATAAACTTGATACTACGCCCACTTACACTAATTATAAAATATGCGTTGATTCTTCTGACGTATCTGTTACCTATTCTCTTGGTGAATATGGCACCGATAATGTTGGCACTCGACATCGTTTAGGTATTGGACAATGTACAATGGTCTCCTTACCATCATCTGTTAAGGCTTGGAATGTGTATGCCTGGATAAATGGTGGTTATTATGCCCTGGGCTACACATCTGCAAAATGTATTGGACTAACATGGGATGAATTTGCTCCATTGCCAAAGCTAGTCGATTGTCTTGGTAATAGAAACTCTTTATAAAGTGCAATTGGGCTACAAATTGTAGGGATTGGTATAAGTTTTGGCTAAATACGTGGTTATGCAGTGAACCAGTTTCAGGATTTTAGCCCAAGATTATTAATTACTTTACTTGGTTTCGCTAAAAATGGCTTGTCAATTAATCTCCAGTTAAGCTGGAATGGCATTATTAATCATTAATTTGTGAAGCTTGATTAAACTCGTTTAGCGCAGCAATAAAAGAAAAAACCATACCATCAGCATTATCAATTGGCTTAACTTTATTTGGGTTCTTATTCCCAATAGAAATATTGTAATCAAAATTGGAAATACTAACTCTATGTACTAAGCCTTTTTTTGAAGCTTTTTTTAAGCCTAAATAAGCATTTTGCGTATTTAATGGCGTTATAAGCGAATCATAATCTAATGAAATAAAAGTAATCGGAGTAGTAGTTTTCCAATTTATTATGTCTGATTGTTGGGTTATCTTATTAAAAGTTGCATCTTTGGCTAGCCCATCAGCAACAAAGCTTTTAATCGAATTATTATCGCTACCGTATGCCAGATCATTATCCTGATTTATGGTATCTGTTGCCGCACCTCGTACTGCTTTAAAAACCTCATCCCGGGTTAGCCCTAAATTATTAAGAGTATATAATTCAGGAATTGTATAGCTATTTTTACCAAATTTACAATCACTGCCGCAAGATAAAAAATCAGGATCGAAGACAGAACTATAATCTTGATTAAAATTATAGTAAGCTAGAGAAGTTAAATACGCTGTTGCAAAAACCGCTTTCATAGTAACCAGCTCATCCGAGCCTAAAGCTCTATATTTATTTTTATTTGGGTATGTTGCTACATTTGAAAATAGAAATGGAATCTGTGCTTGAGATAAATCATACGGCCCTGAAATAGGTACCGTTACTGCCAGATTAAAATTATTATCATCTAAAAGCTTTGCCGCCCTTGAATTTTGTAATAACCTGGAAGCCCAAAGTGCGTATAACCCACCTTCAGAAGAGCCGCTTAAATATAAATTAAGTTCTGTCTTGTTTTCAATACCTAACGTTTTTAATAGCTGTCTGCTGGCATTTAACATATCCAGGCCACTTTTGGCATTGGCCTGCGGATAAATCATATATGGATGCATATTTGATGAGTCAATCCCTTGGCCTATATAATCGGGCATAACGACAACATAACCCTGAGAGGCAAAAACCCCACCAATTTTTAATACATAATCAGAGCCCTTGATTTTTTTATTAATCTGACAATAATCCGGTAAATCTGAAGCATTTAGAAAACAAGATGGAACATTATATTTGGTAAACTCTTGCGGATGATAAAATAAAACCACTCCTTTAATTTTTTCTTTTTCTATCTCAGGAACTAATATTGCTCCGGATAGAGTATCGGGCGCATTATATAGATCCTTACTATTATATATGACTGAATAGGCGTCAATACGTGAAATTGGATTACTTTCACCAATTTGGTCTAAATTAAAATTAAAATCTTCAGCTAAATTCTTTTTATTCTCATTACATGCATCAGTATTATTACCAGTTTTGCATATATTTTCTTTATCTATATATTCTTGAAGTTTTTTAGTTTTATATTTTTCAACTAAAGTGATTTTTGCTGTCAGCTTATATTCATCCGTATCATCGGTATTACCACCGGCAATGGCAATAACTGGGTAACAGACAATAATGGTTATAAAAGTAATAATATTTAAAATAAACTTATGTTTCATAGAGCTACTTTCCGGATATCAGCTAAATTAAGGCCGCATTATAACATTTTTACAAAGTTTTTGTTGGATTCGTACTAGCTGATAAATGTAGTATGGGGAGTATAACAACAATAGGGGCGAAAATACGCCCCTACTTTTATTATAAGTCTAAAAGTAATAAAAATTGTTATGGATTATTTGTTCCGCCTGGATTAGATGGTGGCGTATTTTTATCCATTTGCATTTGTTGATGACTATTAATATTCCCTTCTGGCTGTCTATTAGGTGCTACATTAACTGGCTTCGCTGGATAAGCTCTGCCTGAATTTACCGAAGGGGTTGCTCCATTTGGTGCCACTGCTGGCGGGGGAACCGCCACACCCGGAGCTGGCATATTATTGGTGCCATTTGCATCTATAGCTGCAGCTGCCAAAGTTGGCAAAGCAAAAATAGATACAGTAAGTATAGCCATTAAGGTTTTTCTTGATTTAACATTTTGCATATTCATTCTCCTTTAAAATACAGTAATTCTAAATTAAGGACAATTATTTGTCAAATTTTAGTTTCCTATTTTTTTACCCTAAATATTACTAAATAATAGTCTAGTAATTACTAAACTCATTAATTTTGGCTATGGTTGCGACTATAACCAACGCCATTATTACCGTTATGACCATTGTCATTTAACTTAGGTTTTTTTGATTTGCCATGGTTCTTTGGCTTGCCGCGATACTTTGTGGTTGTAGTGGTAGTTGTTGTTGTAGCGTGAACACCATCAGGCCCAACAGATATTGATGAAGTTCCATCGGCTATTACTATTGTTGGTATTAAAGTTAAAGCTACTAAAGCTATCAAAACTCCATTTAATTTAAATTTTTGCATATTTTGTACTCCTTTAAAGGCTTTTAATGTAAAACACTCCGATTACAAAACCGGAGTGTTTTTCTATAGATTTTCGCTTTCCACATTAGTGTGTCTACACGCATGTGTTGGCGGGGATGACGATATATGAGTATTAAGCTGCTTTACTAGCTAAAGACTCCACAGACCAGGCTTTCGTTTTAGAGATTGGTTTACATTCCACAATCACTACCTGATCACCTGCTTTATACTGATTATTTTCATCGTGGGCACGGTATTTTTTGAATTTCTTCACAATTTTACCTAATAGCGGATGCTTAACCCGACGCTCAACTAATACCGTTACCGATTTATGAGCGGCATCTTTCTCTACTTTACCAATCAATGATCTTACTACTTTAGCCATTATACTGCTGCCTTTTCATGTAAAATTGTTCTAACTCGTGCAATATCACGACGAACTTTTCTTAATTCACTATTTTTAGTCAATTGTTGCGTAGACATTTGCATACGCAAAGAAAAATGAGCTTTTAATAATGACTCCAGCTCAGTATTTAATTCTGCAGCTGTTTTAGTCCTTAATTCTACTGCTTTCATTATGCACCTGCCTGTCTTACTACAAAAGTTGTTTTAAATGGAAGCTTGGCTGCAGCTAGTTTGAACGCTTCACGCGCCAACTCTTCAGTTACACCATCCATCTCATATAATACCTTACCTGGCTGAATTTCAGCTACGAAATATTCAGGGCTTCCTTTTCCTCCACCCATACGAACTTCGGCAGGCTTTCTTGAAATCGGTTTATCCGGGAATACACGAATCCAAACCCTACCACCACGCTTAATATGACGAGTCATCGCACGACGAGCCGCTTCAATCTGACGCGCAGTCAGACGACCACGACTGGTTGATTTCAATCCATATTCACCAAAGTTTACCAACGTTCCACGTGTGGCAATCCCGGTATTACGACCTTTTTGTACCTTACGGTATTTTAATCTATTTGGCTGCAACATCTTCGGTTCCTACCTTTCTTTTTCTTGGAGCCGCCGCTGGCTTCTTAGCTGCAGCTGGTCTATCACCTGCTGATGCCGCCGATCTGCGTGCTGGCCTTTTTTTCTCTTCTGTAGAGGTCTCACTACGTACAAATTTATTTTTGGCTAAATTTAAATCGCCTTTATAAATCCATACCTTGATCCCAATAATACCATATGTAGTCAATGCTTCTGCTGTTGCATAATCAACATTTGCACGAAGCGTATGTAATGGCACACGGCCTTCACGATACCACTCACTACGGGCAATTTCGATACCATTTAAACGGCCTGAAGTTTCGATCTTGATACCAATCGCACCCATCTTCATTGATGTCTGCATCGCACGTTTCATCGCACGACGAAACGCAATACGTTTTTCAAGCTGAATAGCTACCTGGTCAGCAACTATATGCGCATTTAGTTCTGGCTTTCTGATTTCTTCTACATTTAAATGTAATGGAACCGATGCAAACTTTTGCAATTCTTGTTTGATCTGCTCGATACCTTCACCTTTTTTACCAATGATCACACCCGGACGCGCTGTAAATAATGTAACTTTTACACTCTTTGCCGGGCGCTCAATTAGTATACGACCGATAGATGCACGTCTACCAAATTTTTTTGTTAAAATTTCACGAATTTTAATATCTTCTTGCAAAAGCTTGGCAAAGTTGTTGCTATGCGCAAACCAGCGAGAAGACCAATCTTTAGTAACCGCTAATCTAAACCCACGCGGGTCAATTTTCTGTCCCATGTCTTCCCCTCAATTAACCTACAACAACATTAATATGGCAAGTTTGTTTCTCAATCTTGCTACCACGACCTTTAGCTCTGGCAGTAAACCGCTTCAAACTTGGTCCTTTATCAATATAAATCTCTTTAACAACCAGAGTATCTATATCGGCACCATTATTATGCTCAGCATTTGCAATTGCTGATTCTAATGTCTTTTTAATTAGTCCGGCTGATTTTTGCTGGCTAAATTGCAATACATTTAATGCATTGGCAACAGGTAAACCACGAACCAAATCTGCAACTAATCTACACTTTTGCGCGGATACGCGAATCCCAGTGGAAATAGCTGATACTTTATTAGTCATAATTTACTCCTACTTCTTAGCTTTCTTATCGCCAACATGACCTTTGAATGTTCGAGTTAATGCAAACTCACCTAGTTTATGTCCAACCATGTTATCGGATACGTAAACCGGAACATGCGCCCTACCATTGTGAACTGCGATTGTCAAACCAATCATTTCAGGAACAATAGTTGAACGTCTAGACCAGGTTTTAATCGGACGCTTATCACTTTTCTCTACTGCCACTAACACTTTATTGATAAGGTGGTGGTCAATAAAAGGACCTTTTTTTAATGAACGAGCCATTTATCTATTCCTTATTTTCTACGACGATCGCGAATGATCAAATGATCAGTACGCTTGTTATTACGAGTTTTCTTACCTTTAGTATGTAAGCCCCAAGGTGATACCGGATGACGACCTGCTGCAGTTTTACCTTCACCACCACCATGCGGATGGTCTATTGGGTTCATTGCTACACCACGTACAGTTGGGCGAATACCCAACCATCTCTTCACACCAGCCTTACCATATTGACGCAAACTATGGTCAACATTACCTACAACACCAACGGTTGCCTTACAATCGATAAGGACTTTACGAATTTCACCAGAACGTAGACGTAACTGAGCATAAATCCCATCACGACCCAAAACAACTGCAGAAGCACCAGCAGAACGCACCATTTGTGCACCCTTGCCCGGGTTTAATTCAACACAGTGAATTGTAGTACCAACCGGTATATTACGTAATGGTAATGTGTTACCCACTTTAATCGGCGCATCACTGCCTGAAACAATTTGTGCCCCGACTTCTAAACCTTGAGGAGCAATAATATATGCTCTTTCACCATCAGCATAGCAAACTAGTGCAATATGCGCTGTACGGTTTGGATCATATTCAATACGCTCAACTTTAGCCGGAACACCTGTTTTAGTCCTTTTCCAATCAATTACACGGTAAGCTTGCTTGTGCCCGCCACCTTTATGTCTAACTGTAATACGTCCTGAATTGTTACGACCTGAACCACGCTTTTGCTTTTCCAAAAGTGGTGCGTAAGCTTCACCTTTATGCAAACCAGGAGTAACTACTTTTACCACACCTCTTTGACCGGGCGTAGTTGGTTTTAATTTTACTATAGCCATTTATATTTACCCCTTACTTTTGGTTTGATGCCAGATCAAATTTTTGACCAGGAGTTAAGCAGATATATGCTTTCTTCCAGTTAGCCCTTTTACCATTAAACCTACCAAAACGCTTAGTTTTGCCCTTTACATTTAATAATGAAACCTTATCAACTTTAGCTTCAAATGCAAGTTCAAAAGCTTGTTTGACATCACTTTTAGTAGCACTTGGTAGTACTTTAAATACCACTTGTTCGCGTTTTTCAGCAACATTATTTGATTTCTCAGTAACTATAGGAGAAATCAGTACATTGTATAAATCCATCTTTTTCATGCAAATTGCCCCTGTAAATCTTCTACTGCCGATTTAGCAAATAAAACTTTTTCAAAACGTAACAGGCTATACGGGTCTACCTGATGAGATTCTAATACCAGAACGTTTGATAAGTTACGGGTTGCTAAAAATAAATCTTCAGTTAATTCACTAACAATTACCAATACGCGGTTGTCAGTTAAAGACATGTTCTTTAATACCTGAACAAAATTCTTTGTCTTTGGACCATCAACATTAATAGCATCAGCAACAATAAAACGGTTATCACTTACTAATTTTGAAACAATCGAAGCTAATGCAGCACGATACATTTTACGATTAATCTTTTGGCTGAAATTCTCTTCAGGTGTATTAGGGAAAATACGCCCACCACCACGCCAAAGAGGAGAAGATGCCATACCGGCTCTTGCACGGCCTGTACCCTTTTGTTTCCAAGGTTTGCGTGTAGACTTTGCTACTTGCGACCTGGTTTTTTGGGCACGATTACCGCTTCTGGCATTAGCCAAAAACGCATTAACTACCTGATGTATAAGAGCTTCATTATAATCACGAGCAAAAACCTCGTCATTTACCTGAAGAACCCCGGCATCTTTACCTTGCATATTTATTACTTTTAATTCCATTATGCACCTGCCTTCACACTTGGACGAACTACTACATTGCCGCCTTTTGAACCAGGAATAGCACCTTTAATCAATAATAAGCCCCGCTCAGCATCTACACGCACAACTTCAAGGTTTTGTGTAGTAACTTTTACATCACCTAAGTGACCCGCCATTTTCTTACCTGGGAATACACGACCTGGATCTTGTCTTTGTCCAATTGACCCTGGTGTGTTATGCGATCTGGAGTTACCATGAGATGCACGATTGGAAGAGAAATTATGACGTTTAATAACGCCGGAAAAACCTTTACCTTTTGAAGTACCAGTTACATCTACCAAAGAACCAGCAGCAAAAATATCTACTGCAACCTGGCTACCTGGTTGTAAACTGGATAACTGTTCCTCTGTAACACGGAACTCTTGTAACTTAGAACCAGCTTCAACACCTGCTTTTGCATAGTGCCCTTTTGCCGGTTTATTTACACGATTTGCTTTTTTTGTACCAAAAGCCACCTGAACAGCTGTATAGCCGTCATTATCTGCAGTCTTTTGCTGTACGACGCGATTATTGGCAACAGATACCACAGTTACAGGAACTGAACTACCATCTTCCGTAAATACGCGAGTCATACCGAGCTTCTGACCCAATAGTCCTAGACTCATGTTTATCACCTTTCTTATTATTATCCCCCAAATCTAAAAGCATCAAGGGCGCTGGTTACAATTGACCAACATTTATTTAACTCTACAATTAGTAGAGCGCGGATTATAGCATAAAAACATGAGGTAATGCAAGCGTATATGCGGATTTTTTTGCAAGATTGCGATCTGCCTATTAAATGGGACTGTTGCAAGCTGCATAGTAATCTAAATATTTGCTACTATTATACTTTATTTATCCATATATTTATATTAAAACTTGATTACCTAACTCAAAGGTATTGCTTATAATGTTTGACACATGGTATAATATTATAATTAATTAAATATTATGGTTTAGATATTAATATTTCTGGGTTCAATAAACAAATTTGCTTTATATACTAGCTATTCTTCAGCTATAACTTATAGCAAACTTTTTTATTAAACTTAGCAATCTGTTTTGTTAGGTTTATCATGAAACAAGACATTAGCTATGATAAAAGTAGGCTATTAGTTGGTATATTAGGTGGTATGGGTCCTTTAGCATCCGCCGAATTTATCAGCTCAATACATAAATTTGATCTGTTAAATAGCAACAAATTTACAGAGCAGGATTTTTCTAAATATATCTTGCTATGCGATTCAAGCATTCCTGATCGTACTTATAATCTTTTAAACAATAAACAGGACTTTCTACAAGCAGAGGTTGAGAAAAGACTAGAAATCTTGTGGAACGCTAAAGTTGATTATATTGTGCCGGTTTGTTTTACCGTTAGTGCAGTCTTACATATCCTGAGCCGCAAATTTAAAATAGTCTCTATGGTAGGAATGGCCATGAAAGAAATTTTGATTAAAAAGCAAAAAGTACTAATCTTATGCACACAAGGAACCAGAGCACTCAATGTTTTTATGAATCATCCGCTTTGGGGTGAGGCGAAACAATATATGGTATGGCTAGATGACTTAGACCAATATAAAATTCATGAGCTAATTTATCAGATTAAAGCCACCCACGATACCCGTGATTTAGAACAATTAATAGATATGCTACAAGCAAAATATAACACCTCGCTTTGGATGGCTGGTTGCACAGAGTTACATTTATTAGGATCTTTAAAATATTTTAAACAAAAAACATTTAACTTCATCGATCCTTTTCTTACTATGGCTCAGGTGATTGCTGCTAATGACTCTAAATTTCTGCAAGACCCGTACATGGTTCTATAGATTATATGGTATGATAAACATCAACTATAATAAAAAGGTTTTCGCAGGTCACATGACCATAAATAATATATATATCCTGAAAGTGCATGCTCAGGTAAGTAACCTGAGCAATCAGAAATAAATTAGTTGCTTATATGAAAAAACCATACATTTGTCAGGCACTAGTTAACGTCTCCGTTTCGCATATCTGTTCGGTAGAGGCGTATTTTAGGCAGCAACTTTATAGGCTAAGCATTTAACCTTCAGGGTTTTCATTTTGCTTAAGTCGTCCGGCAATTAGGGTTAGCCCGCCTAATACCAGATAACCAATACTTAACTCTAGCGGAATCATCCTGACTGTTTCAGGTAGCCCAGAAGGTAATACCATAGCCCCGGTTAAAAGTAATGAATGAATTATACCAAAATAAGATAAAATACTTAAAATTGCACAGCAGATAAAACTAGCAACAAATTTGCGATCAATTGCAAAACACAGAAATGATGCCCACAATACCCCCGTGACAATAAAACCATTGCCTAGCATAGTAACCACTAAATCGTCACTTATATGTGGAGTTATATTAGTAAATAGTTTATGCTGCAGAGCATCCACCGCTATCAAATCGCCCGAGCCAATTTTTATTTCTACCAATCTTGCGATATTCGGAAAAAACGAAAAAAGTATTGGTGCAACATATTTTTTATCTGAACGAATAAAACCCTGCATGGCAATTTCGAAGGCTACATATAGTAAAACCGGTGCAACTACAGCCTCAGGTACCAGATTAACAATAAAGCCTACCAGGCCAAATACCCCACCAATGCCAACTATCAGAATATTGATCAACAAAAACCCGGCTTTAGCATTCATCTTTATATATGCTGGTAAACCAGCATAAGGTGTAGTCTGGGCAATCCCGCCAAATAAAGCCGAAACAGTTGTAGCAATACCATCAATAACCGCCAAATTCCGCACCCCGTAATTTTCACCGGCACGCACTGCACTTTCATCTACCGACATCGTGCCAAAAACCACTAAAAGTGCAAATGGAATTACCACAGGAATATAGTTAATCACTTGTGGTAACACCGTAATGAAACTAAAATGTGGATAAGGTAATAAAAATTCAATATCCGTTGCCAAATTAGGTATTGGTCCACTCAAACCAAATGGACTCAAAATGTAATAAACCACTGTGCCTGTGATTATAGCAAATACAACCCCTGATATATTAAACGGCAAGCGTACCCGGGCAAGCATAGTTAAAAATACAATTGCCAGGGAAATTAAGCCAACAATCGGCTCACTAAAAACTAACTGTAGCGAAAAAAAACCAATCAAACCCATTGCTACACCACCAATTGCCCCAAGTAATGCAGCACTTGGAATAAGTGCTTTTAACTGCTTGATAAAAAGGCTGGCAAATAACTTGAAAATACCATTGAGAAATAAGCACCCCATACCGACATGCCAGGCATTAATAGCTGCTAAATGGGTATCGGGATTTATGTGCTTAAACATTATAAATGCCGGGCCAACGATACATACAATAAAACCAATAGCAGACGGTGCATCTAGCCCAGATGGAATTGCGGTCACATGGCGGTTTTGCTTTTTAGCCAAGTAAAAAGAGAGCATAAAATTTAGTGCATTACTGATTAGCACACCAAAAACCGTCCCAGGAATAATATGCTTAGTAATAATATCGGTCGGAAATTGATAACCAAATTTAAGAATTGCCGCTATAATAGTTAGTAGTGTAAGATTATCAAAAATGATTGTGGCTGATGCCGCTATATCACCAGTCGAAAACCAGCGATAATGAAAGTTGGATTTTATTGCTTGCATATAGTTTTAACCTGGGAAGTAATTTTTGTTGCCTGAGAAATTAAAGACAGGATTATAACATACTAAATTAATATACAACTATTTACAATAAATGCACTATTTCTTATTTAGAGTTTTGCTAAACTCAATAAGTAATGAACTCGGTTGATATCTCTCATGTTATTTCTTTAAATTTCTATACTTAAAATAAAAACGTAAGATAAAAGAAACAACCGCCAGAGCAACCAATATTTTAAAAATCAGGATATACTTTAAGGAATCCATAACTGCAACTTCTTGATGCTCACATTTAGTCAGCTTATCATTGATTTCCTTGTCATATTTTGATTGCTGGTTTTTATACATTGCTGCCTGATAAGTTGAATCATCGTGACAAACCACATCGTAGTAAGTCTCAGTCTGATTTCTCTGCATAGCGGATACTCCGCTTTCAGTAACATTAACCTTATGCAATATATTCGGACCAAAGATTTTGGCATTAGGACAAATCTTCATCTGCTTTATAAACCCATTAGGGATATCAACCTGACCGGGGTATACATTACTCAGGCCTTTAACCTTTTGCTTACATTTGACTGTACCGGATGCATCAAATTTAAAAACTACCGGCTCGTCAGTTTTTGTACAACTTATTTGAACTCCATAAGCAACTTCTTTTTTGATACAATATTTTTCAAAATCTCCTTTGGCATCAACATAGGTTGGTGCTTTAGCGACTACTTTTCTATGTTTATGCTTATGGGTATGAAATAAAGAACTAAAATTAAAGGCAAAAGCGTTAAAATTTAATGTAGCAGCTATAATAATAAAAACAAATCTCATTTATTTATCCATTGTCAGGTTAATTGCAGCAGGAGCCAGGCCAAAGAAATTCAAGGCTGCCAAAATATACTCGGTAATCCCTGATTTTATTTTATTATGCTCTATCGCATCTAACATAGTAGTAAATGCACAAACCTCAATAGACAGGCCACACACATTTGGAGTCAGAGTCTTTATATATTTGGCAAAATTATGATTTAATTTTTCATGATTATTTAAATAATGTTCTAAATGTAAGCGAAATAATGTTAAATTACTCGTATTATTCATCTCTATGTTTATAAATTCCGGGTAATTATGTTTTATTCTATTGATGTATTCCGTATTTAAAAAACTTACTTTTTTTGGATCAAGATAAATAGTTTCAGTAAAACCTCTGCCATTCATAATAGGATTTGGTTGTGTATTTCTAACCGCATCCGTAGTTAATACATGCGTAGGTATACTTGTTATCGTGTAATCAGAATTACGTATTTTTACAAAATTAATCGAAATGTCTAATACTTCGCCATTGATATTATATTTATCAATAACAATCCAGTCTCCTACTTTTACCAATGATGTTGCGCTAGCCTGGATACTTGCAACAATTCCTAAAAAAGTATCTTTAAATATTATTAAAACAAAAGCAGATATTGCGCCAATACCAGTCAAAATAGTAACCGGTGTACGGTTAAAAATATATGAGACGATCAAAATTAAGGTAACAATCCAGGAAAGAAAGTGTACTACTTTAACATACGATTCTATTGGCTTTAAGTTCTGATTGACTTTATATTCATGATAATTATGGTAAATTCGTATACATTTATTTAAACAGATATTTAGGATACAGATATTAAATATATTTGCTGACTTAATTACAATAGTAGCAATATCTATGGCTATGGGATTTGGGTGCCTGGCTATTATAAAACTACCAAATACAAAAACCAGACCAAGACTAATTCTTGATAAAGAATTTAATACGCCGTGTTTAGCAATTAGCCGGGGTAAATAATATTTGCTACCAGTTAGGTATTTATTAATTTGCGGCAGAAGAAGTCCATTAAGAAGAAAATCAACTCCGGAAGCAACTATGCCAATTAAAATAATAATTATAATTGAACTAAATATAACTTTTACATTGGCATCGGTAATACCAGATAAAAGCGTTATATTAATTATCTCATCCATTTAAGAATTCATCCATAAGTAAAATGCAGGGCAATATTGTACGCTTTATTGCACACCAGATGCAAGGCTTTTGAATAAAAACCTTTTACATCAATATGTTAGATAAATACTTTGGGAGAATATTGATAATATTTGATATGCAGGAATATTAAAAACCGGATTGTTTTAATCCGGCTTAAGTCGCATTAGGTCTGCAAAAGCACAAACTAATACCCTATTTAGAGTTTTGACGGGATTTTTGGAGTACCAAATATACCATTATGAAAGTCATCCACTTTTTTCTGCAATTTTGGCAGTAAGCTATTTATATCTACATTTTCATCAGAATAGGATCTGGCACATAATGCATGAGTATGGTAATAAACCACTCCGCCAGGCATTTGAATTTTTGCAAAGCTGCGTTCATGCACCTTGTCATCAGTAACCAACAATTCTCCACTAAACCCATTTTTTCCAGCCCATTTTATAGTATCTTTATCAGTCCCGGTTTTTGGCTCAAATGTAGGCATAGGACCCTCTTTATCAGTTTTAGGCAATTCATAACTCAACTTATACATCCTATTATCCAAAATGTATATATTTAAAAATGAAAATTTTGTTGCGACCATATCATAGTGAAATTCAACCATAATACTATTACCTTTTTCTCCCGGTACATAACAAACAGCATATTCAGCCATTGCACGGTTTATAAATAAAAATAATACTAGCATTAAACCAAATAAATAATTAAGTTGTTTAAATCTTCTCATATATATGTTCCCTTAAAAAATAATATTTATTAAGGCATTTAAATTCACGTAAAACCTATTTTTACTGTGAAATTACTTGCCTCTGCAGCATACCCGCAGTGACGGATTCTAACATGCCTGGTAACAATAACTTCTATTACTTGGCATTTTATCTTATATATGTAGCAGGTGAGTATTTTAAAAATGGACATATGGGAGACTTGCCAACTTGGCTTGGAGCTATAGGGGCCATAGTTACAGGTTCCGCGTTAAGTATTTTTGCTTATCAGCAAAACAAAATAAATCAACTAAGTCAAAAGATCGATTTATAATGTCAAAACTTACGGACTAAATGAACTCTCTGCATTATACTACTGGCAATCTCTTCTATAGATTTTTCACTTGTATTTAGAAATGGAATGCCCTGATCTTTCATAATATGCTCTGCTGCATTAATCTCAGTTTTACAATTATTAATATCAGCATAAGTACTATTTGGAATGCGATTTTGGCGAATTTGATGTAATCTATCAACATTTATGGACAAACCAAATAGCTTTCCATGGTATGGCACCAATACTTTAGGTAGTTTATCATGCTTTAAATCCATCTCCGCAAATGGATAATTGGCTGCTTTTATCCCATAATTTACCGCGAGATATAAACAAGTAGGTGTTTTACCAACTCTAGATACTCCAACTAAAATTACATCGGCATTATCATAATTTTTAACCGTTGCCCCATCATCATTGTGCAGCGAAAAATCTATCGCATCTATACGCTTATAATACTTAAATTCATCATTTATCCCATGCGATTTCCCCACCGCCTGCACTGCTTTTTGCCCCAAAGCATTTTCTAATTTGGGCATGAATGTCTCAAAAAAATCAATAAAACAAACGCAGTCCAATTTAAATTTATCCCGGATCTTGGGATTAACAATACTGCTTAAAATTATCGGTTGCTCACCATCTTGAATAAAGCGATTCTGGATCTTTACAACCGCCGTGTCAGCCTTAAGCTCAGTATCAATAAATGGAATTAGTTCCTTACGAACTGGCAGCTCATTAAACTGGGTTAACAAAGCATTACCCATTGACTCGGTAGTAATACCCGTTTGATCTGATAAAAAAAATACACTTCGCATAATTACCTATATGAGAAAGTTGGCATGAGCCAGCCAATATAAAAAATAAGATATATAAAATAAGAAAAATATTACTGCCAGACTAATTTTTAAGCTTATTGATTTACGCGCCATGATTGTCAAACCAAAATATAATGTAAAAAGGGTTCCACAGAACCTGGCTTCAGACATCATACTACCTGTTGCTACACCTGGTAAAATGCATAGTAAGTTAAATAATGCTTCTTCATAATACTTTTTAACAATCAGATACACCGAGACAGCTACCGAAACAATAAACATTGTTGAGTTATGTGCATCTTTAAGCATCGACAATAGCTGATGAAAGATATGATGGGTATCAAATCCCTGCCGCCCCCACTTCTTTTGGATATGCTGGAAAGCTAAATAGTCGCCGACATGTACCTGGAGATAAAGCATATAGAGTAATAATCCCAAGGTTGTGATAACACAACAAATCAATATTTTCGTGCTTAACTTTCCCCGAAATATATGATGCAAAAAATATGGAATACTAAACATAACCCCAACCGGACGCGTTGCGGATAATAATCCGCCGCATACTGCGGAAATTACCGGGCGGTTAGTTCGCATAAAGTAAAATCCAGATAAAGAAAGTAGCAAAAACAGCGCTTCAGTGTAAAGCGAAGCAAAATATACACTAAATGGTGAAAAAGCCAGAAGTATTACCCCAAATCTACTATTGGTATCATCAACAAATAAACGTAGATATTTATAGAAAACCAAAAGTGCTAAAAAAATAAATAACTGATTAAGAAGTATACCAGCCATTACCGGTGATAATGATGTAACAACCACCATAAATCTAACAATAAACGGATACAACGGAAAGAATGCCCAGTTGGCCAGCCCTTTCCAGATTCTAGGGCTTGAACGGACAGCATCATCATACCCATCGGTAATGATAGTGATATACCATTTACAATCCCATTTGCACATTGCAGAAAAGAAATCTAAATGATTATGACTTAAAATATCCGTTGCTAAATTATACTGGTAAAGCATAATTAAACGGCTAACCAAAAACACTAGAACACAAAATAATGCCCAGTGCATCTTATTAAATCTACCCATATTCCTCAAGTTTCAAAAGTATTTTCTAAATAGATCCCTGCCCACGCAAGGATGACAGCAGCATTATAACAAAAAAAAACACCCGTTAATGGGTGTTTTTATTTTATGGATATGCTTTTATGCTTCGCTATCTTCGATAACTTCTGTATCAGCTGGACGATCCACTAATTCCATAAACGCACGTGGTGCATTGTCACCAGGGCGGAAGCCATGCTTTAATACTCGGGTATATCCACCGGCACGTGCATTATAACGTGGACCTAATACATCAAATAGTTTTACAACTATTTCACGATCACGAATACGCGAAAATGCCAAACGGCGATTTGCAACACTAGGCTCTTTGGCTAGAGTAATCAAAGGCTCTACGATTTTACGTAATTCTTTTGCCTTGGGTAATGTAGTAACAATAGCTTCATGTCTAAGTAATGCAACAGCCATGTTTTTGAACATTGCTTTACGGTGTGAAGCCGTACGGTTAAATTTGCGATGAGCGCATTGATGACGCATTTTATTTCATCCTATAATAATATTATTTCTTTTTCTTTGCAGATGCAGGTGGCCAGTTATCTATAGTCATACCTAATTTTAAGCCACGATCATCTAATAACTCTTTTATTTCAGTTAAAGATTTTTTACCCAAATTTGGTGTGCGTAACAAATCATTTTCAGAGAACTGCACCAGATCACCAAGATAGTTAATATCCAAATGTTTTAAACAGTTAGCGCTTCTAACCGTTAATTCCAGATTATCAACTAATTCCAGGAACATAGGGTCAACTTCCGGCTCTTCTTTTACTTTAGCTAACTTACTGCTTATTGATTGAGTCTCAGGCATATGCTCTAAACCGGCAAATACCAATAATTGCTCAATTAATAGCTTGGATGCAGATCTTACCGCATCTTCAGGCGTAATCACACCATTAGTTTCAACTTCTAAAACTAACTTGTCCAAATCGGTTTTTTGCTCCACACGTGCATTCTCGACATTAAACATTACACGAGTTACCGGCGAATAACCTGCATCCAGATGTATAACACCTGCAGTATCAGTTTTAGATTCGGCACGTCGTACACTTGCTGTCTCGTAGCCAACACCAGCTGCAACAGTAATTTCCATATCCAGCTCAGTTTTACCTACCAAAGAACATATCATGTGCTCCGGATTTAATAGTTCAACATCATGTGTCAAAGTAATATCCGCACCGGTTACTACAGCAGGGCCCTTTTTGGTTAGTTTCAATGTAACACTATCTTTGCCATGTAATTTAAATACTAAACCTTTTAGGTTTAATAAAATATCAACCACATCCTCATTTACTCCATTCATTGGCGCATATTCATGAGTAATTCCGGCTATTTTTACAGAAGTTACCGCAACTCCGGTCATAGATGATAATAAAACACGACGCAAGGCATTGCCTAGTGTATGTCCGTATCCACGCGCAAATGGTTCCATTACAATTTTACAATTGTTATTGTCATTATCAATTGCTGCAATACTAATTGACTTTGGTTTCAATAATTGCTTACTTAGGGCTTGCATAATTTTATCTATCCTTTATTATTTAGAGTAGAATTCTACCACTAGTTGTTCGTTAAGATCGCTGGATAAATCACTACGTTCAGGCATAGCTTTAAACGTGCCTTCCATTTTCTTTGGATTAACGTCTAACCATTGTGGAAAGCCAATTTGCTCACTCAAAGATAAAGACTCCTGAATTCTAACTTGTTTTTGTCCTTTTTCGGTTATTGATACAATATCACCTGCTCTAACTTGAAAAGACGGAATATTTACAGATTTGCCATTTACCAAAATAGCTTTATGTGATACCAATTGACGTGCTTCAGCTCGTGTAGAACCAAAACCCATACGATATACTACATTATCTAATCTGGATTCTAATAGTTTTAATAAATTTTCACCGGTAGAACCTTTTCTTCTGGCACTTTGGGCAAAATATTTTCTGAATTGACGCTCTAAAATACCGTACATACGACGTATTTTTTGCTTCTCACGTAATTGAATACCAAAATCTGACAATTTACCGCCCGAAGTAGCACCATGCTGACCAGGCGCAACACCCAAGTTACATTTTGCATCAGCGCTTTTTCTGCTACTAACTAATGATAGGTCCATCTTTTCACGACGCATTAATTTACATCTTGGTCCTGTATATCTAGCCATAAACTAACTCCTTAAACTCTACGTCTTTTCGGAGGACGGCAACCATTATGTGGAATTGGCGTAATATCCGAAATACTAACTATTTTTATACCCAAAGCATTTAATGCGCGAATTGATGACTCACGACCAGGTCCGGGACCTTGTACACGTACATCCAGCATTTTAATACCATGTTCTTGGGCAACTTTTCCAGCTTTCTCCGCTGCAATCTGCGCAGCAAATGGAGTACTTTTCCGTGAGCCTTTATAACCAGCAGCACCAGAGCTAGCCCAAGATAAAGCATTCCCCTGACGATCTGTAATAGTAATAATTGTATTATTAAAAGAAGCATGAACGTGGGCTACACCTTCAGAGACTACTTTTCTCACTTTCTTTCTGACTTTTGTCGCTGTGTTTGCTTTAGTCATTTAAAACCCTTATAATAGATTCCCGCATATACGGGAATGACAAATATATTATTTTTTCTTTCCTGCAATAGCTTTTCTCGGACCCTTACGAGTACGTGCATTTGTCTTAGTCCGTTGTCCACGAACCGGCAAACCTTTAAGATGACGACCACCACGGTAACATTTAAGATCTACTAAACGCTTAATGTTCATTGACACTTCACGACGCAGGTCACCCTCAATCGTAAAAGTAGCAACCTGATTACGCACTAGTTCCATCTTATCGTGTGATAAATCTTTTACCTTTATCTGCTCTTCAACTCCTGCCACGCCGCAAATCTTCTTTGCACGAGACGGCCCAATACCATAAATATGCTGTAAGCCTATTACAATATGAGCATTGTCAGGAATATTTACACCGGCAATACGCGCCATTGCTTTTCCTTATAAAAATTAACGAATCAACGAGGACGAGATTATACCACAAAAGTGTACGCCCATGCTGAGAATTTAACACCAAACCAAAGTTTTCAATTAGTCAGAATATAACCTTAATTGAACGACCTTGATTATCCTTGCTTTTGCTTATGTCTTGCTTCCTTGCAAATCACCCGGACAACTCCATGACGACGTACAATCTTACAATTACGACATATTTTTTTAACTGACGGCTGAACCCTCATTTAAACACCTCTTTAATAAATTCAAGTTTCTTTTGCAACACAACTGATTTAAAACAGCATACTTTTAAATACCCCACCGCCAGCGCACGCGGCGTGTGGTAAGCTTTATTTTGCCCGAAATACAATACGAGCTTTATTTAAATCGTATGGAGTCATTTCAACTGTAACTTTGTCGCCCGGTAAAATACGAATGTAGTTCATCCGCATCTTGCCAGAAATATGACAAAGTACCACATGACCATTTTCCAGTTTTACACGAAACATCGTATTGGGCAAAGCTTCAACAACTTCACCTTCAAACTGAATTACATCATCTTTTGCCATCGCATATCTTCCTAGAAACTTTTCAAGTTAGCTTTTTTAAGCAAACTTTGATATTGAACAGACATAATCTGCGATTGGATCTGCGTCATTAAATCCATAATAACGACAACTACGATCAGTAATGATGTTCCGCCAAAGTAAAATGGAACATGCCATTTTAAAATCAAAATCTCAGGTAACAAACAAACTAGCGTTACATAAATACTACCAGCTAGCGTCAGACGTAAAATAACCTTTTCTATATAACGTGCCGTATTTTCCCCTGGTCTTATCCCAGGAATAAATGCTCCGCTTTTCTTTAAGTTATCTGCTGTATCACGCGGGTTAAATACCAGCGCGGTATAAAAGAAACAGAAGAAAATAATTGCGGTAGCATAAAATATCACATATACCGGTTGCCCTGGATGCAAAGAATCACCAATAGCAGACAAAAAGCTCAATTTACCGCGCCCAAACCAACCAAATACAGTTGCCGGGAATAAAATTATACTTGAAGCAAATATTGGCGGAATCACTCCGGATAAGTTTAATTTTAATGGCAAATGCGTACTTTGTCCCTGCATAATTTTATTACCAACCTGACGTTTGGCATAATTTACCGGAATCTTACGCTGTGCACGCTCAACAAACACAACCACATAGGTAATTAAAATAACCAGTAGGAAAATAATGATTGCCGAAAAAATTGACATAGAGCCATTTGATGCTAATGTCAATGTCCGACCAACATTACTTGGGATGCCAGAAATAATACCTGCCGTAATAATCATTGAGGCACCGTTCCCAATACCACGCTCAGTAATTTGCTCACCCACCCACATTAAAAACATGGTTCCGGCTACTAAACAAAAAACTGCTGTGATAAAAAACTGCACCTGGGGTGTAACCACCAGCCCGGGTTGCTTATATAACATTGTAGCTATACCACAACTTTGAATAAAAGCTAACAATACAGTTGCATAGCGAGTATATTGTGTAATTTTTTTACGCCCGCTTTCACCCTCTTTTTTTAGTTGAATCAAATACGGAAAAATTTCACTTGATAACTGCAAAATAATTGATGATGAAATATAAGGCATTAGTCCAAGAGCAAAAATCGTAAAACGAGATAATGCTCCACCAGAGAACATATTTACCATATCTAATAAACCAGTTTGGCTAGATTTAAATAACTTTGCCAATTGGACCGGGTCAATACCAGGGACTGGAATATGTGCCCCAATCCTAAATACAACTAAAGCCCCGATTAAAAACCAGATACGCCGCTTTAATTCAGCAAATTTATCTACTTTAGACATATGCTATCTCTATTCTACTGAGCCGCCAGCTGCTTTAATAGCAGCTTGTGCCGCAGCCGTTACACCAATACCACGAACATTAATTGCTTTTTCAATTGTACCACCTGCAATTACTTTAATTTTGTTGGCATGCATACTGATTAAACCATGCTGCAATAAAGTTAAACGGTTAACCTCTGAATCGGATAGTTTGTTTAGATCTGATAATCTAACTTCAGCCCTCACGTTCATAGAATTAAAACCACGTTTTGGCAAACGTCTTTGTAGTGGCATCTGACCACCTTCAAAACCCACCTTATGAAATCCACCGGCACGACTTTTTTGACCTTTATGCCCACGGCCACAAGTCTTACCTAGACCAGATCCAATCCCACGACCAACGCGTTTTTTGGCATGTGTACTACCAATTGCCGGCTGTATAGTATTTAAAAACATAATAATTAACCCTCACACTTAACTAGGTAACTAATACGATTAATCATTCCGCGATTTTCCGGAGTATCAATCACCTCTACCGTTTGATTAATGCGTCTTAAGCCCAAACCATTAGCTGATGCTTTATGCGATTGCAATCTGCCAATTAAACTCTTAACCAAAGTAACTTTAACTGTTTTCCCTGTCTTAGTCATGTTTAAGCTCCTAATATTTCTTCCACTGTTTTACCACGTTTAGCAGCAATTTCAGCAGGAGTATAAATATTTTGCAAACCTTTAATTGTAGCTCTAACCACATTATATGGATTGGTTGAACCATGTACCTTAGCCGTAATATTTTTAACGCCAATAGCATCAAAAATTGCGCGCATAGCACCACCAGCAATAATACCCGTACCATCTTTTGCAGGTTGCATATAAACAGTAGTAGCACCATGTACGCCCGTCACAGTATGATGAATTGTTCCATTTTTAAGCGGCACTTTTACCATATCCTTACGCGCTTCTTTAACTGCTTTTTGTACAGCTACCGGAACTTCTTTTGACTTAGCTCTACCCATGCCAATACCGCCATCACCATCACCAACAACTGTAAGTGCAGCAAATCCCATAATACGTCCACCTTTTACCACTTTGGTAACGCGGTTTACGCTGATTAATTTTTCTATACATTGATCTTTAATTTCAGCCATTTCTCTCTACCTTTTAGAATTCTAAGCCATTTTCACGAGCAGCTTCGGCCAAAGCTTTTACACGCCCATGATAACTAAAGCCAGATCTGTCAAAGGCTACGCCTTTAATTCCTGCAGCTACCGCTTTTTTGGCAATTAACTGGCCTACCAATTTAGCAGCATCAGTATTGCCACCATTTTTAACGTCTGCACCAAGATCTTTAGACACCGATGAAGCAGAAACTAAAACTTTGGAACCGCTTTCATCAATAACCTGTGCATAAATATGACAGTTTGACTTAAATACTACCAAACGCTTAGCTCCCAGCTCAGAAATCTTCAATCTTGTTTTTCTGCTACGTCTTATTCTAGATTCTTTTTTATTCATAATTTCGACTACCTCTTAATTATTTCTTCTTAGTTTCTTTTAAGACTACCACTTCATCAGCATAACGAACGCCTTTACCTTTATATGGCTCAACCGGACGGTATGCACGGATATTTGCAGCACACTGACCAACTAATTGCTTGTCAATACCCTTAATAACCACTTCAGTTTGTGTTGGCGTCTCTATTTTAATACCTTGTGGAGCCGCAAAAACCACCGGGTGTGAAAAACCTAATGATAAGTTTAGATTGTGCCCTTGTACAGCAGCACGGTAACCAACCCCAAGAATAGTTAATTTTTTTTCAAAACCCTTTGTAACACCGGTAACCATATTTTTTAACAAAGCATGTACCGTACCGGATAATGCTTTGGCAAATTTTGTATCATCTATAGTGTTTAATACTAACTTATCACCGTCTTTAGTAATAGTAACCGCATCATTAAAAGTATATTCAAGCTGACCTAAAGATCCTTTTACTTTAACATTGGAACCATTAACGGTAACTTCAACTCCCGATGGCACCTCCAGAGGAATCTTGGCAATACGTGATAACATAATTCTTACTCCTCTTAAGACACGAGACAAATAACTTCGCCACCAACATTAAGCTGGCGCGCTTTACGATCAGTAATTACACCACGCGGCGTAGAAATAATTGCTATACCCAAACCATTCATAACAGTCGGTAGCTCATCACAACCACGGTAAATACGCAACCCAGGGCGAGAAACACGTTCAATTTTCTCGATTACAGGCTTACCTGCATAATATTTTAAAGTTACGTTTAACTCTGGCTTTTTATCACCGGTAACTGCGTAATCTTCAATATAACCCTCATCTTTAAGAACTTTAGCAATTGATACCTTAATTTTAGATGAAGGCATTGCGACGACTTCTTTTGTCGCGCTTCCCGCATTACGGATACGGGTTAACATATCAGCGATATTATCTTGCAACATTTTTAAATCCTCCTACCAACTAGCCTTAACCACACCAGGAATTTCTCCCTTTAGGGCTAGCTCTCTTAGCTTATTACGCGCGATACCAAACTTACGGAATGTACCACGTGGACGACCAGTTAGCGCACAACGGTTACGCTGTCTGCATGATGATGAATTACGCGGTAATTTTTGTAATGCCAAACGCGCCTCAAACTTCTCTTCATCACTGGCTTTTGAACTATCTAAAACAGCAAAGATTTCCTTACGTTTTGCTTCAAACTTTTGTACAGTTTTAGCACGCTTGGCTTCTCTTTCAATTATAGCTAATCTTGTCATATATTCTATACCTTACTTAATAGGGAAACTAAATGCTTTTAGTAAAGCACGGGCTTCTTCGTTTGTTTTAGCCGTTGTAGTAATTGTAATATTCATACCACGGATAGCATCAATCTTATCGTACTCAATTTCAGGAAATATAATTTGCTCTTTAATCCCAAAATTATAGTTACCACTTTTATCAAATGATTTTGCCGATAACCCTCTAAAATCACGCACTCGTGGTAATGCAATACTCACCAGGCGATCCAAAAATTCGTACATTTTGTCTTTACGTAGAGTAACTTTACAACCCACAGGATAACCATCACGAATTTTAAAACCCGCAATTGACTTACGCGCAGTTGTTACAACTGGTTTTTGACCAGCAATTTTAGTCATATCAGCAACAGCAAATTCCATTACCTTTTTATCGGCAACAGCTTCGCCAACGCCCATATTTAAAGTAATTTTTTCTATACGCGGCACTTGCATGATGCTCTCGTATTTAAACTCTTTCATCAAACCAGGAACTACCTCACTGGTATAAAAATCTTTTAATCTTGCCATTATTTAGCTCCAAACTCTACAGCTTTACCGTTAGATTTATATATACGGAATTTTTTTCCATCTTCCAACTTGATCCCTACACGGTCAGCTTTCTTTGTTTCCGGATTGTAGATAGCTACATTTGAAATATCAAGCGGCATTGTTTTAGCAACAATTCCACCAACTTCATTTTTTCCCGGATTTGGCTTAGTGTGTTTTTTAACTGTGTTCACGCCCGATACCAACACCCTCTTACCGTCTTGTACCATTTGCAAGACTTCCCCCTGCTTTCCTTTATCACGACCAGCTATTACAACTACTGTATCGCCTTTACATATTTTTCTCATATTACTACTACCTTAAATCACTTCCGGAGCTAATGATACTATTTTCATAAACTTCTCATTACGTAACTCACGAGTAACCGGTCCGAAAATACGCGTACCGATTGGTTCTAATTTAGCATTCAATAATACTGCCGCATTTGAGTCAAACTTAACTAAAGACCCATCTGTACGACGCACACCTTTAGCTGTTCTTACAACTACTGCGTTGTATACATCACCCTTTTTTACACGTCCACGCGGAGCTGCATCTTTAATTGATACTTTAATAATATCACCAACCGATGCGTAGCGACGCTTTGAGCCACCTAATACTTTAATGCACATAATTTTACGTGCACCAGTATTATCAGCAACCTCTAATACCGTTTGCATTTGAATCATTTTTGATTTTCCTTCTTTTCCAACTTAACACAGTAACAAGCTACTGCACCAGTATTGGACCTGCTAGTTTGCAGGAACCAGATTAATTACTTTTTTGAATAAGTCCATGATTATAGCATAAACAAAACCCAGAAAGCAATATATTGTCATAGTATTTTTATTAAATTTAATTATGCTATAATTTCTCATTACATTTTATTTACCAGATACTGCTAAATAAATCTACAACTGCTCTATTTTGAAATGGGAGTAGGCGTAGGGAGTGGCAATGCGACCGCGGGGAGTTCGCTGCAATAAACCACTTTGCATTAAATATGGCTCAATCACATCTTCAATAGTATCCGAAGATTCACCAATTGTGGCAGATAAATTATCTAGCCCTACCGGTCCTCCACTAAATTTGCTAATTATAGCATCTAAAAGCTTTTTATCCATTACATCCAGACCGATCTTATCAACATCTAGCATATGGAGTGCTTTATCGGCTATTTCCCTATCTATAACCCCGTTACTTTTTATTTGAGCATAATCGCGAACCCTACGTAACAGTCGGTTAGCAATTCTGGGGGTACCTCGAGAGCGTCTGGCGATTTCAGTTGCACCGTCATCTTTTATAGTCAGATTAAGCAACATTGCAGAACGCTTTATTACTTCGGTTAATTCGTCAACAGAATAAAACTCAAGTCGGGAAATGATGCCGAATCTATCCCTTAGCGGATTGGTTAACATTCCAGCCCGGGTTGTTGCGCCCACAAGAGTAAATGGCGGTAAATCGATTTTAACACTCCTGGCTGACGGCCCTTCACCGATCATAATATCTAGTTGATAATCTTCTAAAGCCGGATATAATATTTCTTCTACAATTGGGGATAAACGATGTATCTCATCAATAAATAACACATCATGCGCTTCCAGGTTAGTGAGTAATGCAGCCAGATCACCAGCTTTTTCTAAAACCGGGCCAGATGTTTGTTTTAGATTAACTCCCAATTCTTTAGCTATAATATGTGCTAATGTAGTTTTCCCAAGACCTGGTGGACCATACAGAAGCACATGATCTAAAGCTTCCTGACGCCCACGGCATGCTTCTATAAAAATCCCCAGTTGCTCTTTAGCTTTAGCCTGACCAACATATTCGCTAAAAGATTTTGGCCTTAACGCCCGCTCAATTGCATCGTCCGTGGACGCCTTAACCGGAGTAATTAAACGCTCCTCTATCGGGGCTATAGTTAGATTATCTGTTTTTATCATATATTTCTCAAATTGTCTTTTATCTGCGGATTCTCGCTTGGGTCGGAATGATATATTAAACGGCAACCGGTGCTTTTATTGCCGGGTGCGGATCATAGTTTTCTAACACGAAATCTTCGTATTTAAATTTAAAAATATCTTTTACTTCCGGGTTTATCTTCATCTGCGGCAAAGGTTTTGCCTCACGTGACAACTGTAGTTTAACCTGCTCCAGATGGTTGGAATAAATATGCACATCACCAAAAGTATGCACAAAATCACCAAGTCCTAAACCACATACCTGAGCTATCATTTGCGTTAATAAAGCATAGCTGGCAATATTAAATGGTACCCCCAAAAATACATCCCCCGATCTTTGATATAGCTGACACGATAACTTGCCACCATTTACATAAAACTGGAACAAAGCATGACATGGCATTAATGCCATTTTATTCAATTCACCTACATTCCAGGCTGAAACAATTAAACGCCTCGAATCCGGATCAGTTTTTATTTGTTTTATCACATTACTGATTTGGTCTACCACCTTACCATCCGGATCTGCCCAACTACGCCATTGATGACCATAAACCGGGCCCAGATCTCCTTTTTCATCAGCCCATTCATTCCAGATTGATACTCCGTTATCATTTAGATACTTGATATTGGTATCTCCATTTAGAAACCATAATAATTCATGAATAATTGATTTTAAATGAACTTTCTTAGTGGTAACCAAAGGAAACCCTTTATTTAGGTCAAAGCGCATCTGATAGCCAAAAGTAGATATAGTACCGGTACCTGTTCGATCAGATTTTTCACTTCCATTATTTAGTACATGCTTTAATAAATCTAAATACTGACGCATAAACTTTCCTTATACTCTTGTTAGTGAATAGTTCGTAATTATTACCCCAATAACTACCATAATTGCACTTAAAAAAAACAGCATGCCAACTTGTGTATTAAAAAATAATATCCCAACTATAATCGATGCCAACGGGATAGTATTAATAAAAATCACAGCCTGGCTTACCTTTAATTCTTTTACCCCATCACTATACCATTTATAGCCTATAACTGAAGCAAAAACTGCCAAATATAACATTAACCACCACGTATGTAATGATAAGGAAAACAACGCCAGGTAATTACCTTTAAATGCAGCAATAATAATCAAAAAAATAGCGCCAACTGTCGAGCTCAATGCTGTAATTGTCAGGCCATCCATGCCCATCTTGGCTGATTTCTTAAGTAATAAGCTATACACAGCAGAACCAATAGCAGTCATAAATGCCATTAACTCACCATAGTTTAAATTGTGTAGTAAATTAGAACACCATATATGACCACAGCCTGACTGAGATAAATTAATTGCAAACACTGCGCCCAAAAATGCTGTAAGCACACCAATGATAGTTAGTAGATTAAGCGGCTCTTTAAAAAAAACCCGGCTAAAAATTACCGTTATACATGGAGTAAACGAAATAATAATCGCTACCAAATTGGCAGGCAAAATTGCCTCAGCAGCAAAGAAGAAAAGATTATATAGACATATTGCAAAAAAACCAATTGCTATAATTAAAGGCCAAAAACGTAGTGGCTGCATAAAACCGGAGAATGATTTCTGTTTAAATAACATACATACTAAAATAATCGCAGCTATTCCCCAGCGTACAGCACTACTGGTATATGGATCCAGATCCACAACTACAAACTTTGCTGCGTGATAGGCACCGCCCCAAAAAAACATGGCTATAATAATTTTTAGATATGCTATTTGTGTATTATTTAACATCCTGTTGCCAATAAATCTAAAATCTTTTGTGTCGTAATTAATAATGGTTCTTTATAACATGGTTTTGTTATATCCTGCCAATGGATCTCTTGGCCTTCTAATGCCTGCGGCTCTCCTAACCAGCGCGTAATTTTTAGTACGTGTAGTTCTACATCCCCATGGTCGTATCTTTGAGCGATAAAAGTTAAAGGTATACAATCCTCGATTAATACTTCAACCCCGATTTCTTCCCTTAATTCACGAACCAAAGCCTGTGCTGGTGATTCACCCGACTCTAATTTTCCACCGGGAAACTCCCAGCTTAATGCATGTACTTTACCGTGTGGACGTGAAGACATGAAAACGTATGAACCATTTTGCAATATCGCGGCAACAGCGCGAATCACGCGCTTAGGTGTTATTTGAGCCATATCTTATGGTACTTTTCTAATAACTGCTCATTAGTTTCAGGATGTGCAATATCCACCTCAATACAAGCTACCGGACACACTATCTGGCATTGCGGTTCATCGTAATGACCAATACATTGGGTACATAATTCGGGATTAATCTCATATATCTCCGGCCCCTGATAGATTGCCTTATTCGGACATTCCGGTTCACATACATCACAATTGATGCATTCTTCTGTTATTAGCAGTGACATGTAAAATTCCTCATTATCCGGCCCCATGCCCGGATAGCTCTAATATTTTTTTAATCCATTCATTAAAATGCGGACATTTATAACGCATATGATCAACGACCTGATAAGCTTGCAATCGCACAGCATTTTGATATAGATCTGTATGATGCACTTTATGATAATGCAAAATATGCCTTAAGCGTTTTGAAGGCGCTGTTTCAAAGCTATTATTAATTAATTCCGGATTTGGATAGCGATCCACAATCTCCAATATTCTATGTTTTTGCTTACTTGTCCACTTAGGATCTATTTTTAAAAACCGTTCGTAATCAGCAAAATACAATGCTTCAAACTCATGCAATTGCAAATATGGAATAAACCGCTCAATATTCCCAATAGCATGGGCTAAGATACCTTCGAGCCTTGTCGTTTGCTCATATGGAGTACTCGTATGTTCTAATACCTGCCGATAAAATGGGAACTCAATAGTTGCCAAACCATAAAAATCAATAAAAGTGGTTACGTAGCTAAATGGATGATAATTAAGCTGACGAGTAATATTTTGCACTAACTTAGGATAATTTACTATCCCTCCGAAATAACCATAACTAGTTTCATTTTGCACTGCATGTAAGATAATTCGTGAACCTGAGTGGTGCAAAAAATAGCGGGCTAATATTCGGCGAATAAAAATACACTCACTTTTACCCTCTGCTATAACCAAGACATTAATTAATCGCAAATCTATTCTTTCAAATCAAGACTTGACTTAAGGTAAAAAATTATCATCTAATACCTGTTTAATCGTCCATTTACACTTTTGCGGGAAAACAGAATCATCCAGCCCGGTTTCACTAACCACCTCACGCACTGCCTTTTTATAGGCTTTTATAAAGTATTCATCAATTTTAGGCTTTAAGCTTGGGTTATCATCTAGTAAATCTCGTAATTCCTCGCGCTGATCACTTATTGTATTTTGCCAGCTTCTACATTGCCGTGCCTGTTGATATTCCCATTTTAACAAATGCATAAATAATTGTGCTAGACGATTTTTTAATTCACTTTTCTCCCGTGCGCCCATACTCATAATCTCTTCAAATAAGTATCTTAAATCTAATTTATCCAGAGCTTTTTCTTTTAAATATTTAGCCTGCTCTTGTGTCCAGGCATAAAAATCTATATTATGCAAATCGACTGTAGTTCCCATAGCTAATTCCTCTTGCTCATTCCTTATCCAATTCTAATAAGGCAAAATTTACCATTCCGGCCCTACCAGCTTTTATTATTTTATAACCGTTTAAGTCTGGTTCGTCCTGGTATTCAATATATATAAGAGTATTTTCATTTATCAGTTTGCTAGTTGGTAATAATTTTAAACATTCTTGTAATAAACCACTCTTATATGGCGGATCGATAAATATTATATCAAACAATTGAAGACTTTGCAGGATATAATTTATGGCATCTTGATTTTTAATTGTGCTGTTTTCGGCTTTTAATAAGTTAGCGTTATTTGTCAAATCAGCACACACTGCTTTATTTGATTCAACTATTACAACACATTGGGCATTTCTGGAAATTGCCTCAAACGCAAAAGCACCGCTCCCGGCAAATAAATCCAGACATGTCTTGCCAGTCAAGGTTTGCCCCAACCAGTTAAATACAGTTTCGCGAACCCGATCTGGCGTAGGGCGTAAGCCATTTACATCATCTTTAAACTTTAAAATACGCGAGCGGTGTGTTCCGCCAATAATTCTAACCTGTCCCAAAAGATTTGTTCCTTATCACTGTAATTATTTTGATACTAGCATACATTATACTATATAGAGGGTTTCTTTACAGGTTGTTGTGGTATAATGTTAGTTGCTCTGTATAGCAGTAGCTGGCAATTATGCTATTTATATCAAGTATAGTAAATTAATAAAGGAATTTTATGAATATGAAACAAAAAGCAGGCCTAATGGCACTCGTATTAGGGATAAGCAGTGTTTATGCTAACCAACTTCCAGTGGTACCAATGACTAATATGACCGCTTGTTTAGTGAGCCTTAAAGATGGACAGGTTGTTGCCGCAAAATATGATTATTCAAAGCAAGTACCGGTTTCGTTTTTTTATTCCCCAACCCCGGATCAAGCTCCTATTTTGGATAAAACCATACAACCAAATGTAGATTCCAACATCTTTGTCAGTCTTGGCAGTCCTACAACACCGGATCCTTCACTAAGCGCAGGCTATGCCCCAAGTCGTATTGACTTTATCTACGCAAACCGGTCTCTTGTTGCTAAGCCACCATTTCATTGGTATGTTGTACAAACTAGTGATGAATGTTGGGCTGGGCAATTATGTTTGTTTATAGGCACTACAAACTACTGTGAAAACCCAAACTTTAACCAAGAACAAATGAGTATAGATACTCCAACTATTACCAGGTACTAATCTGGGGGGCTTTATTATTAATATAAAGCCCTCAACTGTTTATTCCATTTTTAATAAAAGCCTCTACTTTTAAACCGCATGTTAAATACGGTATTATAAGCAGAAAATAACTTAATGCATATTTTCCTTTAAACTTTCAATTTCTTGGGTACTTAAACTAGTTGCACTAGCCACAATTTCTATATCAACGCCAGACATTAATAGATTCTTAGCAACTCGTTCTTCACCTTCCAAACGTAGTTTTTCTGCATTGCTCATAACTTTTTGCATAATACGTTCTTCACCTTCACGGCGTAACTCTTCTGCATAGCTCATCACTTTTTGCATACTACGCTCTTCACCTTCACGACGTAATTCTTCTGCATAGCTCATCACTTTTTGCCTGCTACGTTCTTCACCTTCACGACGTAATTCTTCTGCATAACTCATAACTTTTTGCATACTCCGCTCTTCACCTTCACGGCGTAACTCTTCTGCATAGCTCATCACTTTTTGCCTGCTACGCTCTTCACCTTCACGGCGTAACTCTTCTGCATAGCTCATCACTTTTTGCCTGCTACGCTCTTCACCTTCACGGCGTAACTCTTCTGCCCAACTCATAACTTCCTCCTTATATTCAGATATATTTACTATTATTTCATTAAATAATGGTGCTAATTCTAAACGCTCACGTGCATTCATTAGATATGTCATTGCACTATCAAACAAACTTTTACTGATATGATTTGAATGTGCTACTATAACAGCATCCAATATTAACTGGATAATTTCTTGTTTAAATTCTCTTTCTCTAATGTGCTTGGCTAACATTTCGAGTAATGATATTTTACCATGTTGCAATATTTCTTCATCTGGAATAACTGTCAAATCTACCAGATTAAATTTCCCTAAGGGAAGTTTATCGGCTAATTCCTGATCCGCCATTAGTTCTCTTATATCGGTTGGATACGGGTATGGAGAACGCTCACCATTATAGAAAACTAAGGGCATAACCAAAGGTAGTTTTTCAGATTCACCATAATCATTAATATGCTTATTAATAATTTCAAGCGTATACCTTAATATCCGAACCGGCATTAAACGCTCTGGTGTTGACTGATGCTCCAAAAGCGTGTAAAAGTATACACAGCTGGTTTTATCCAATAAATCAAGCCTATATACCACATCTGAAATACGTTTTCTTAAATCATCATCAATATAAGATCCGGAATCTATAAATAATGAACTAAGATCACACTTTGCGATTATCTCTGAGGGCACATGTATGTGCAAAAATTCTTTGGCAGCTTCAACATCTGTTAAAAATTTTTTAACCAGATTGTCATGCTTTTTAATTAGCCGTTTAGCCATACTCTATATTTCCTTCATTATAGCATATTAATCAGCATATTAATCAATTTTACTGATTAAAAAATATTCAATTCTAACCATAAGCAAACTGGAGTTTAGCATTACACATTAAAAAAGTTTTGCGAAGATTCGCAAAACTCATTCAGCTATTCTGGTAGAACGAAAGAAAATGATTTGGGGGAGATAAAATTTAGATTCATTTTTTATTATTAGAAGAATAATTTTATTGACAGCCTAATGCCACATCACTTATCATAACGTCTGGATTTGAAAACCCAACTCAAAGCACTTGGCTAACCATGTAGTACTTGGTTAGCCGTATTTGTATTTTACAAATACTCTGGCATAATTATATGACGGTCTAATCGTTATCTATGCCGGGAGGGGCTAATATAACACCCGTAAGGGAAATACACCCAGCCGTTGCTTTGAGCGGTGTTTTCAACTCCTGGCTTCCACTTTGAAAACGTGGAAAATAAAAATGATCAATCAAAGGACCTATAATATGTCAAATTTTTACACAACCAAATACAAACTTGATTTAGCCAACAGTATTATTGCCAATTTTTGTGGTGATAAAACCCAGGTTGGATATAATAATTCAGATCTTGAAGCTATCCATAAAATAGAACGAAAATATAATAAGTCTAAAGGGCGTTACTGTGATTTAAGTGATTTTTGTATCCGGCTATCCGAGATTCCTCAGGTACACTATAAGCTTATGATTAGTATTAACTGGCTTAATCCCACCGAAGCACCAAAGAAATCTGGCTTTTATAAATCTGCATCTACGGATAAACAAGGAATAACCCGGCTTGAGCATTTTATAACGATAGATAAATACATACAGCTTCTATTTATTGAATTAAATATCAGAGAGTTGTATAATACCAAACATTAAATTTATCCAAATGGATTCCCGCTTCCTATACGAGTGTGTGCTACCGCTTATGGCGCGGGAATGACATATAAGCTTAGTTGACATATAGGGTATTCTAAACTAATGTCTGAAGAAAACCAATTGCCGGACACACGTGAATTGATTCTTTAGATAGGTAATCTTTGCTACCTGTCATACTTATTTGCCAGGCCTTGCAATCGGGAAAACGTTGTTTAAAATACTTTAGTCCTGATGAAATTTCGGCATCAGAGTATTTGCACTCAATTGCCCAAATTGGCTTTTCTTTTTCAGTTACAATAAAATCTACTTCCCGCCCCTCAACATCACGAAAAAAATTGCGAGTTTTTTCCACACGGATGAATTTACTCGCTTTTATTATAATATTAACTTATGATTTATTTATTAGCTAATTTTGTGAATGATTCGCTCAAGAATTGGCTATTATACTTGCGATTGAAAAGCGGTAATGCATTAAGCAATGATGTACCATAATTTTTGAATATTATCCGGTTATCACAGATGGTGATTTGTCCGTAGTCGCTTTCACTACGGATAAGGCGACCGGTTGCCTGGATCATTCTAATACTTGCTTCAGGTAGCGCAACATCCATAAAATAATTGCTCTTCTCAAAATTTACCCAGTACTCCTGCACCATATTTTGTGGATCTTTGTGCGTTTCAAAAGGCAACTTGGTAACAATTACATGCATACAATATAGCGAAGGTAAATCTACCCCTTCAGCAAATGAATTTAACCCAAAAATCACACTGGGAATTTGCTTATCTATAGTTTGCTTATGCTGATTAATTAATCTCTGATTACTCATAAAATCTGTTTGAAGCAAAATACGTTTTTTAATTGGCTTATTTAGTTTTTCATAAACATCTAATAATTGTTTACGATTAAAAAATAAAACTAATGTTCCATAAGGCTCTATATAGTCTAAGGTTTTGTTTAAATAGTCTACCAATTCACTATCAAATTCATTTCTATTTACAAAATCAGGAGCATATTTAAACTTTGGTACTACAATCTGGCTTTGCTGTTGATATATAAAGCTTGTTTCGAGCTTGTAGGTTGCCACCTTTTCATATAAACTCAAACCCAATTTATGTATATAATATTTAAAGCTCTGCCCAATTGCTAAAGTAGCTGAAGTAACTACTGCCGAATATACCTGTGACCATAGTTTATTAAATAAAATATTGCCTACATGAGTTAGCCCGGCATTGATAATAAACTCAGTAACACCTTTACGTAACTGTAATTCAATCCATTTGGCATTAGCATTGTAGCGGGAATCATCTTGATTAATCACATACTGCGACGTCCCCATAATATTTTCTATTGCAGATAAGTAAAAGCCGGCACGATTTAAATTATGTTCTAACATTGCATCTGGTTTTTCTTTAACCTGTGCTTTAATTTCATCAACAATCTTACTTAGGCTTGCATATATGTTACTAGTTTGTAATGTGATATTAATAAACCTGTCCTGGAATTCACGCCCAATTGCCGGATTTAAATATTCATTTAAAATTATTCTATCAGCAGTAAAAAACCCGGCATTTTGCTCAAGAATAAAAGCCAGCTCTTCCAAGCTATTTTGTAATCCCGGTATTAATTCAGATAATTCATCACATAAAGCAACATTGGTATGCCCATAGCTTCTGGTGACCGGATTATAAATAAAATTAGCCAAATTATTACAGATTGTAATAGAATTTTTTAATTCAAACTGCCCTGTAAAGCTATTAATTGCTACATCGGCAAAAGTATGTCCCTCATCTACACACAATAGGTAATCATTTGGCTTTACCCCCAGCACACTTCCAGCTCCAAGAGCTAAATCAGCTAAGAGTAAACTATGGTTAGTAATGATGACATCGGCGGCTTTTAACTGGGCACGATTATTATAAAACGGACAATTACATTCATCTTTTTGATTATAGGCACAAGATGTGTTTAAGCAGCGATCCTTATCTGTAGTAATTAATGGGCGGATTTTATTATCAATTACAACTGGTGCAACATCCAAATCGCCATCCCAGGATTTACTGGCAAAAAGCTGCCTGATTTCGGCTAAAGAATCTGCTGTGGAATTATCTAATAAGTCTCCGGTATTTGCAGCACTACTTAACTCTAACTGATATGGACATAAATAGTTTCCCCGTCCTTTAGCTACACAGGCATTAAACTTAATATCACTGTATTTGGCAAATAGTGGAATGTCTTTTTCGATTAGCTGGCTTTGTAGAGTTTTAGTAGCTGTGCTTATTATGAATTTTTTGTTAAGATGCTGGGCATTAACAATACCGGAGAGTAGATATGCCAAGCTCTTACCAGTACCAGTAGGAGCTTCAACCAGGCATATATTATGCCCATCTTTAACTTCAGAATTAGTGGATTTAAAACATTGATCAATAGCTAAAACCATCTGCAACTGGTTTTCACGTTCACATAAACCAGGTATTTTTTGCGTGATTTTGTTATATAGTTTTTGTAAAGATTTATCCGACATAACAGTTATATTACCGAATAAGGAATGATTATTTTTTCAAGATTTCCATAATCTTTGGAATTTCTAGTAATAAGACTAGCATTTTTTATTTTAGCCGTTGCGTATATAATCGCATCAGGCAATTTGAGTTTTGTTGCTTGTCTGATTTTTAGAGATTCTTGCATTAATTTTGTATCCATCGTTACCAGGTCAAATCCTGAAAGAAAATCAATCGCGGGATCTTGCCTATCCATTGGAATTTTTACTAAACATTCAATCCAAGTAATAAAACTTATGTATTTATGTTTATATTTTTGTAAAATAAGGCTAGCTTCAGGGATTCCTTTAAAATAGTCTATAATGATATTGCTATCAATAACTACAACCATATCATTTGTTCCATTCTTTTCTTAATTTTCTTTGAATAGTTACGCTGTCTTCATTATTAAAAATGTCTTTGAAGGCTCCAAATGCTGCTTTATTATTCCTAGATTTTTTTTCAATATAATCCTTAATCGCCTGCCGAATAGCAGCTGCCCTTGTAACTTTTTCATTATTACATATATTATCTAAAATTTCTACATCATAATCTTGTATAGTTATTATAGTTCTCATGCTAAATACTCCAAAATATATATTACTACTTTATTATTATAGCATGAAATGCACAAACAGATATATTTTTTTATATCATGATATCAAATAGAAATATGCAAACAAGTTTATTGTACGTGTGATTGCCGTGCCAGGCAATGCCTGGCTTACAAGGAATACAGGGCTAATCCCAGCTTAGGGCACCGCCGCTTTGGTATTCAATCACTCTAGTTTCAAAGAAATTTTTTTCTTTCTTTAAGTCCATCATCTCACTCATCCACGGGAATGGGTTGCTGGCGCCAGCAAATAAAGGCTCTAAACCGATTTGCTGCATCCGTCTGTTACAGATAAAACGTAAGTATTCGTTAAACATACTGGCGTTTAAACCAAGTACACCGCGCGGCATGGTATCTTCAGCATAAGAATACTCAAGCTCTACTCCTCGCTTAAATAAAGCATTCAGTTCCTCTTTAAAGCTATCAGTCCATAGATGCGGATTCTCCAATTTAATTGTATTAATTAAATCAATCCCAAAATTACAATGCATCGATTCATCACGTAAAATATACTGATATTGTTCAGCACTTCCGGTCATTTTATTTTGCCGGCCCAAAGCTAAAATCTGGACAAAGCCTACATAGAAAAATATGCCTTCCATTATGCATGCAAATACTACCAGTGATTTTAGTAATTTCTGGTCAGCTTCAGGCGTCCCTGTTTTAAAATTTGGATTGGTTAGCGTATCAATAAACGGAATCAAAAACTCATCTTTTGCTTTAATTGACGGGATTTCATGATAAGCATTAAATACCTCAGATTCATCCAAGCCAAGACTTTCAACAATATATTGGTAGGCATGCGTATGAATTGCTTCCTCAAATGCCTGACGTAATAGGAACTGTCTACACTCAGGAGCAGTAATCTGTCTATATGTACCTAATACAATATTATTTGCAGCCAGGCTATCAGCAGTTACAAAAAAGCCTAAATTACGTTTAACAATAAGGCGTTCATCATCAGTCAAGCCATTTGGGCTTTTCCAAAATTCAATATCTCTTTGCATATTAACTTCTTGCGGCATCCAGTGATTAGCACATGCAGCCAGATATTTCTCCCATGCCCACTTATATTTAAATGGTACTAATTGGTTTACATCAGTTTTACCATTAATTATGCGTTTATCAACAATGTTTACCCGATTGCTTCCATTTGTAATAGCAGCACCATCATTTAGAGTTTCATCTTGTTTAAATAAGTCCATTTCTCTACTCCAAGTAATAATATATTGCCCAGCATATATTTAATATAATGTGAAACACTATATATAGTGTCGAATAACATATTATAACACAATATATAGTGTTATTCGCTGAATTAATTTTTATATAGCATAATTTTATTGACAAATTTTTATTTCAAACTATATGCGCTTAAATTAACTAGCCGATGCCACGGAAATTCCGTATAGACTTTTGTAATTGTTTAAAATATAATATTACTAGAAGTTTATACTCAAAAATTTCAAATATATCTTAAAAGGAAGATAAAAATGAAAAAACATTACCACAATAATTATTTGTTTAATCTATTTTTTAGTTTACTTGTATATACTGGTCTTACTCAAGCAAATACTACACAGTGGTCAGTTGTTAATCGCACTAATTTTGACCTAACTAAATACTATCCTGGTAGTCAACCAGAGGATAATGAACTACCTTATAGCACAGATAGGGGTGTAAAAATACATATAATAAATTTTCGGGCTTTATATAATAATAAATTAACAGGAATAATAAGTAATGTAGACTTAGATTTAGACACGTTTGATTATAAATCAAACACTGCAAATGCAACGTACGACCCGAGTGTATTAGACATAAATATATCTAACTCCTGGAATGGAAGTATAATTGCAAATAACAATACATATTGGCTTCAGCCAGTGACATGTAGGGTTAATTCTGAAAATGCAACTACAACTATTAATATTTATCGAAAACCAAATGGTGATTTTTGGGCAATGATAATTAGTAAAAGCATTGATGGTAAAAGTAATTTTTGCCATGCTCCCTTGCTATACCAAGCGAGACCTTGCCAACCTGGTTCTAAAGTAAGTAGGTACGGTGATATATGCCCGTTATAAAGCTAGTTAAAGATTGCCTGCGCATAATCTGCGGCATTAAATGGGCGTAAGTCATCAATAGTTTCGCCCACACCAATAAACCGTAACGGAATTGGCCGCTCACGTGCAATAGCACAGATAATTCCGCCTTTGGCAGTTCCATCTAATTTGGTTAAAATAAGTCCGCTTAGCTTTAAGGCATCATCAAATGCCTTCACCTGATTTAATGCATTTTGCCCGATATTTGAATCTAACACTAGTAACACCTCATGAGGCGCACCATCTAATGCTTTGCCAATTACCCGTTTAACCTTTTTGATTTCTTCCATTAGATTAAGCTGTGTTGGTAAACGCCCGGCAGTATCGGCTATTACTATATCGATCTTATTGGCAATGGCTGATTGGATTGCATCAAAACAAACTGCTGCCGAATCCCCACTTGCCTGAGAAATGACTGTCACATTATTCCGATTACCCCACTCTATTAATTGTTCACGTGCCGCAGCCCTGAAAGTATCTCCCGCTGCTAAAAGAATACTTTTGCCTTGATCTTGATAGTATTTTGCCAGCTTGCCAATCGAGGTGGTTTTGCCAGCGCCATTAACTCCAACCAACATAATTACAAAAGGTTTATGACCCTCAACTTGCAATGGTTTTTCGATGGGAAGTAGTAACTCAGTAATACTTTCCTGCAGGGCCAATTTTAACTGTGCCCCATCTTTTAAATCTTTTAACCTGACTTTATCACGAATTTTCTCTAATAAATCACGTGTGGCAGATAGTCCAATATCTGAAGATAAAAGTATTGTCTCCAGCTCTTCATACAAGTTCTCATCTATCTTACCCCCGCCAAATACACCGACTAATTTTTTACTAAAATTATCACGTGTCTTCGATAAGCCTGATTTTAAACGCTGTGCCCATGAAAGTCTTGCTGGTGTAGCTGATGTTTTTGCTGGTTCTGGCACCAAAACTGATAGATTTTCTACTAGAGTTTCTTTCGGAACATTATTTTCTTGCGAAGATAGTTCATGCACAGTTTTGGCTTTAACTTCTTCAGGTATAGTCTCCTGTATAAGTTCAGGCTTATTTTCTTGTATTACTTCTGTGCCGGGTATAGTATTAACTTTTTTCTTAAAAAAACTAAATGCCATGTTTCTCTTTCAATTAGAATATATGTAGCTCGTTATCCAACCACTTACGCACCGACTCATCAAGCAAATGACGGGTTTTTATTTTAATTAATTTATAATAATCTTTAATCTGGGTAATCTCTTCTTCTGATAGCATACTCGTATCAATTAATGCCCTACAGTATGGTACTAGTGTTAATGTTTCAAACTGATAAAAAGGGCCAAACTCAAATGGCCTGCCATCTTCACTTTTAACTTCTGTCACTACACATAAATTTTCAATACGAATCCCGTACTTATTCTTAAGATATAGTCCCGGTTCGTTACTCACTATCATACCAGGTGCCAGCGCCACCCCTGTACCTGGTTGCGATATACTTTGTGGTCCTTCATGCACACATAAAAAGCTACCAACTCCATGGCCTGTACCATGCCGGTAGTTTAAACATTCATTCCAAAGCGGAGTGCGTGCCAAAGCATCCAGATGTTCACCACAGGTACCTGCGCTAAATTTAGCCCGGCCTAAAGCCAGATGACCTTTTAGTACCAGTGTGTAATGGTGTTTTTGTTCAGCTGTTGGCGTGCCTAAGTGAACAGTGCGGGTTATATCTGTCGTACCTTCTCGATATTGCCCGCCCGAATCTAAAAGATAAATATTACTATTATCAACCACCCGATTCGTCTCTGGCATAGCATGATAATGTATGACGGCGCTATTGGCAGCAAAACCACTGATAGTAGCAAAACTTGAGCCAATAAATTTTTCCTGCTCTTTACGAAAAGCTTCAATTTTTTCTACATTAGTTAACTCATCAACGCCATTTGCCCAGTTATTACTCAGCCAGTGAAAAAAGTTTATTACTGCAACAGCATCTTTTATGTGTGCTTTTTTTGCACCCTCAATTTCAACTTCATTTTTCTGAGCTTTTTTAAGGACAATGGGACTACGTTCCAACCTGATTTCGCTTGCTGAATTGATTTTCTGGTGCATCCAGAAACTTGACATTCTATCATCCAGCCAGATACAGCCCTTTAAATTTGCCAGTGCATTACCAAAATTTTCATAATCCTCAAGCCGAATTTCATTCTCAATCAAAATATTAGTTACCAATGGTGGTAATTTAGTTTTATCTACATAAATACACGCATCATCTACTCCAATTATTGCATAACAAATAAGCAGTGGGTTATATGCAATATCAGCACCGCGCAAATTAAACAGCCAGGCTATTTCATCCAATACATTAAGTGCAATATAGTTAGTATTGTATCTGCTTAAAACCGCACGTAACCAGGTTAACTTACTATTAACCGATTCACCGCTATATTTTTCTTCCTGGATAAATGCTTTAGAAACCGGCAATTTTATTATTTCACTTAATTGCAATTTACATTCATCAATTAAATTTTCATCAATTATCAATAAATGTCCACCAACATCATCCATAATTTTTTCAAGCTTGGCCGCACGTGCAATTCCGATAACCCGTGGATCAACGCCAAGTGTTTTACCGGCTAAATTAGCTAATAACCATTCATCAGTTTCAGAGGTAAATAGTGACTGCTGCATCAATGTATACCATTTACTGTCTAGCTCACGTTCAGCCTGCAAGGTATACCTGCCATCCGTCCAAAGATATGCATTATGATGAGATACCAAAGCTTCCCCGGCTGATCCGGTAAAGCCGCTGACCCATGTGCGTCTTTGCCAACACTCTGGTAAATATTCATTATTATGGGCATCAGTTGCGGGAATCAGATAAAAATCAATCTTATGCCTTTGCATAAGCTGGCGTAATAAGACTAGACGCTCTCCAATTGTTACCATACTAACCCCCGTGTCAAAATAGTAATTTTAATATGGCATTATTATACACATAATAGACTGGAATCATCTAAAAAAGGGGTGATTTTTATTGGCGGAATTTGGCTATGGCATTATTTATAACATATTCTATACTATCGCTTTTGGCAAATTGCGCTCTTAAATGTTCGGCATCATTGTTTTCTATGATATATTTCTTTAATAATTTAAATGCCGGCGTGGATTTTAGTTCTGCTGCATGTGGCTCAATCTTATGAATCATATTCAAAATATCTTCATGTATTGAGATAGGCTGATAAGATACCGGATCAACTATTTTACCTTCCAGGCCAAAACGACAAGCCTGAAAACGATTATAATTATATACCATATAACACTCTTCAGATACTTTAGGTCTCTCTTCCTCAAGGATATAATGGCAAAGAGCTTGCAAATAAACTGCCAAAACAGCAGCTTTTTCTACGCTCAAAGGCGTATCGCACACCCTAAGCTCAATCGTACCATACTCAGGCTTGGGCCTTACATCCCAATAAAAATCCTTCATACTATTAATCGTCCCGGTTTTATGCATGCGGGCAAAATACTCCCGATCAAACTGCTCCCAATTTAAAATAAAAGGTGCATGGCCGCTTAAGGGAAAAGCAAAAACTGAGTTTAGCCGTGCTGAATTAAAGGATGTATCTGATCCTTGTACATAAGGTGAGGATGCAGATAGAGCAATAAAATGAGGAACATAACGATTTAGGGCATGAAGCAGATACAAAGCAATATCCCCTGATTCACAACCAATATGTACATGTTGACCAAAAACGGTGAATTGTTTTGCCAGATAACCATAACGCCGGGAAGCTTCCTGATAGCGCTCTTTATTATAAATTTTACGTTCAGACCATTGCTGAAAAGGATGTGTTCCCCCACCGCATATCCCGATATTTAATTTATCACATGCTTCAACTAATTTATCACGGATCTGGTGTAACTGAGTTGATAGTTGCTCATAATCAGGCATTACATCCGTTGCAATTTCAATCATACTTTCTGTCATTTCCGGAGTAACACTTCCGGGAAAATTATTTTTACCTAGCAAATAAATTAAATCAGGGCTCGATGCACTTAAATCAAAAGTACTTAAATTTATTAGCTGTAATTCTAATTCAACTCCCATAGTATAAGGAGTAGAAGTTTTAAATTTTCCAAGTTGCATATTACTATTCCTTAGTTAATTTTTGCTATGTAGGTGTGTTTTCTTTAGCCATAATTAGTGCATATTGCGTTATACACGGGCCAATTAATTCTAAAAGTAGCGTTACACCGGTTATCATTAATAGCCCATAATTTAAACCCATACCGGAGGGAACACTTTGATCTAATAATAAAATAGAAAATATTGATATCGGACTTAAGGCTAATCCAGTTAGAATACCTTTATTAATTGATACCCCATTACAATAAGAAAAAAGTGCTACTACAGTGGTTTTAATAATTAACCTACCTAAAAACAGCGCTATACCCAACCCAATAAATAATGAAAGATTGTGCCAATCCAAATTTACTGGTATTATTATAAATAATACTATGATCAGGATGTTTTCCAGTGCCCCAAAATTACGCTGGTTTTGCCCCATTACAACTTTCATATGGCGAATAGTTAGACCAAATATTAATGAAGCAATGATAGGAGAAAGACCAAAAGCTTTAGTTATTCCAACTAGCAAAATTATTATAAGTGACAATACTACAGCACGATCAGAAGTAAGTAATTTAATCTGCTTAAGAGCTCCAAACAGGAATAGGGCAAACCCTATTCCCAGAGCTGCTGATGATATAAGCATAACAATACTTGCCATAGTTGCCTGTCCAAAACTACCAGATTTTTCAAAAACAGCATAGCCTAAGATTAATTTAAATATAAAGATTGCAGAAATACAATTTAATGCGGTTAAATGTAATATTCGCTCAGTTACTTGTCCAGCACTTTGCTGTTGGTTAATAACATTTATTATTACAAAGGGAGAAGTTGCCATAAAAAGTGCTGCAAATTCAAGGGAAACCAAAGTTGACACATCAAATAGGCGAGATATTACAAAGACGACAACAAACGTTACACCAGATTCGACGATGCTGGTAATTAATATTATTTTATTACTCCATATCCAACGTAAGTTAATCCGATATCCAAAATCAAATAAAATTAAGCCAGCTATTATATTTACTAAAGCAACAATTCCGGAATGGTCTAGAGTGGGCAAAGGCCCAATTTGATGTTTGGCAAAAATGAAGCCAAATAATGTATAAAAAGTAATCTTTGGAATTTTAACAAGATAGGTACCAACTTCAGCAAAAGTCCATGCTGCCAGTAATATAAGCGGCCAAATTAATTGGGGATTATTTATAAAAAAAGTAGCCATATTCCACCTAAATAAAGTCATGTCATACTCGGATTATTACGGGGATCCAGAAGTATTCTAGCATTAAATAATTATTTCATTACCCTAAGTATTTAGGCTAATATTTTGCACCAGGCGCAATAACATGATAGAATTTCGCTTATATACATTTGTGTACAAAGAATTGGAAAAATATAATGAAAATAAAATCTATACTTAGCGCAAGCTTAGGCGGCGCGTTTGAGTGGTATGACTTTATTATCTATGGCTTTTTTATTCAATTTTTTGGGCACCAATTTTTTCCCAAAAGTAATGCTGAATCTGAACAAATAATTGCTTTTTCCATATTTGCAATCGGGTTTCTGGCCAGGCCAATTGGTGGCTTGGTATTTGGTCATATCGGTGACGTTTATGGCCGTACCCGTAGCCTTTATTATTCTATGATTTTGATTGGCATTGCAACACTTTGTATTGCCCTCATGCCCACTTATCGTCAAATTGGTAATTTTTCTGTCACTATTTTCATTTTTTTGCGCATCTGTCAGGGATTTGCTATCGGAGGAAGTATTAGTGGCTCATTTGTATATATCTCGGAATTGAGCAAACCGGAAACAAGAAGTTTTTGGGTAAGTACTGCTTTTATCGGTACTATGCGTGGAATTATATTTGCCTCAATTATTATTAATATTTTAATGGGCTTTTTGTCGCATGAGCAATTACATATTTGGGGCTGGCGTATAGCCTTTTTACTTGGTGCACTCATTCTACTACTTGCGCACCATGCTAATCGGTTAATGATAGAAACCCCTTATCATGAAGATTTAGTTAAAAATCAACAAGTTGCAGTAGCACCTATTTCAACATTGTTTAAGAAATATAAACTAATTATCCTGCAGTGTCTGGGAATAACAACTATTCACGCTGTGCTCACTTTATTCATTTTGCTATTTATGCCAGCTTTTTTACAACATTATGGAATGACACATGACGATGCATTACGTGTAAATTTAATTACCATTATAGTATTCTCTACAATATTGCCGTTTTTTGGCTGGCTTGGCAATAAATTGAATTTGCAAACAATGCTAGTAACCGGCTGTGTTTTATTAATTATATTTATCACTCCGATACTGCATATGATAGCAAACCATGATATTTGGGCTCGAAGTCTTGGAATACTCTTAATTACAATACTAAACTCTATGGTGTCGGCATCACTACCACCGATAATTGTTGGTTTATTTCCCACTGAAATTCGTTATTGCGGTGTAAGCTTTGCTTATAATCTATGTATCGCCTTATGTGCCGGTATATCCCCTTTAGTTATATTTTTTGGCCATAAAGTGGGTTCGCTCACTTCCGCAATAATCCCATGCATAATAATAACAGCTATAATCTCAATTATCAGCACCATATTACCAAGAGTTCGTCACCTACCAGTGTCTAAAAAACATTTCGATTTCTCAGGGTAAATTTTAAAGTGGCCAAGGTCTAAACTAACATTACTCAAGATTTATCTTATTATCTCCTGTAGACACTTGCTTCTTCAGAAATTGAGGTTCAATCACTTCGCAATTTAATAGAAATTTTTTAGGAACACGGCCTACATCCTGATCTACACCTGGAAATATTGTTAGATTTCATAAGTTGCCATCTCTAACTTTTTCTAAATCCAAATAATCTATACGGAATTTCGGTAGCTAAAAGATTTGTATTTCAATAGTGACTTAGTATATATTTATACTATAGAATCGTTTATAAAAAACATTTAGTATATTAAGGGGAATCAAAATGCGTATACATATCAAAACATGCTTAATAATTCTAATATCATCCATAGGGTATATGGAAATAGCTAATGCAGATAATATAGTTTGTATCAAAAAGGGGGGATTAATGAGGACGCATATGCCACTTCAACATCATATAAGCATTAGCTGGCAGATAAGTCTTGCAGATGCTGATCAACCGAAAAAAGGTTATTCAATAAGTATGCAACTAAAACAGCTCGGGAGCAAGCATGCAGGAATAACATTCTCTGAGATATTTCCTATTCCTGAAATAATAATGTCTGCAAATAACGAAACCGCAATGAATAATAGAACTAATGCAACAGTTAACCGCCAAGAAGTTACCCTTACTATAGCAGGCAAAGAAACTCAAATGAATAAGTTTACTTATAAAGGCATACCTAGTAAAGAATACCGTATTATAATTTTTGTTAATCGGGCGAATAACCAACCAACTTTAGGAGAAATCAATTATAGCCCAACTGATCCAGATAACAGTTGGAGTATAGTAAGTGAGTACTTAGATGAATCCGAGTTAGCTTTACCATTTATCAAAACTTACTCTTTCTTTGGCGGACGAAAATACGTAGAAAATGATGACGAGATTGAACTTGAATGCGATTTAACTAACGCAAAATATCCTTTTATATAAAATTTTTAATATACCCTAAAAAGTTAGCATACAATACTTTATAATCAAGACAATCTGTATCGAGATTAGTCACATTCATACTGCGTAGCCAGGTGATTTGGCGTTTGGCTAATTGCCGGGTAGCAGCAATTCCCTGCTCATATAGCTCTTTTTTACTTATCTGCCCTTCTAAATATTGCCATACCCGATTATAGCCAACACAACGCATAGAAGTATGATTCGAGGTGAGCTCAGGAAACTTACTACGTAAATTTTGCACCTCTTCGATAAAACCGTTTTCCAACATTTTGTTAAACCTGGTTGCAATTCTTTTATGTAAAATATCCCGCTTTTCCGGAATAATTGCCAAGGGTAAAAAATTTATTCCAGCAGATTTTTTTATATTTGACTGAGATTGTAAAACACTAATTGGCTTACCGGTTTGATAGAATATTTCTAAGGCTCTGGATATACGTTGTTTGTCATTTGGCTTGATTTTTGTTGCAGCAATTGGATCTATTTGCTGTAATCTGGAGTGTAGCACCTGCCAGCTTGAGCTATTTGCTTCCAATTCAAGCTGAGCCCTAATCTTAGGATCTGCTAAGGGTAATTCTGATATGCCATTTAACAAACCGTTATAGTACATTATAGTTCCACCTACCAATAGCGGAATTTTACCTCTGGCATTAATTTCATAGATCAAGCGAACACTATCATCAATAAAATGCGCCACTGAATATGATTCTAGTGGAGTAATAATATCAATTAAATGATGCTTTACCCTATTTTGTTCTTCTGTGGAAGGTTTTGCTGCACCAATATCCATACCTTGATAAATAAGTGCTGAATCAACACTTATTATTTCAATTGGTAATTCTTCGGCTAACTTCAGAGCCAAATCAGTTTTACCCGTTGCGGTTGGGCCCATTAGTAAGATCGCGTTAGTTGTCATGCGAATGATACCATAAAAACAAGCCAGGCCTATAATAAACCTGACTTGTTGGTATTTGTTATTATTTGTTGCTATTTATTAGCTCATTGAAGCCCTATAACGTGACCCTGGAGAAATCCCCAGGAGTCTTGTTATAGAGGGAGATATGATCATGTTTGCTTACCTCAGTCTTACATTTATTTTTGCTGAGGTTGCAGTATAAAAAGCCTGGCAATGCCCTACTTTCGCACGAGTAAACCCGTACTATCATCGGCGATGAAGCGTTTCACTGTCCTGTTCGAGATGGGAAGGAGTGGGACCACTTCTCTATTGTCACCAAGCATAACTGGTTTAACATAATTGGCTTGATATAGATTGTGTCATTTATTCTTGTATTTACCTGATTGGTTTTATTTTATTACTACTCTCGTCTTTATCTTCGTTTTCGTA
>JAJFBE010000007.1 GCA_020697255.1 Burkholderiales bacterium
AATATGGTAATCTATTGTTTGATGATATAAATTTATTTAACAAAAAATTGGATAAATACTTGCGCTGGTATAACTTTGAAAGAGTGCATGCCAGGTTTGAGAACAAAATAACCCCATTTGAACGGCATATACAGCTGGTCAATGAGGGTAAATTTATTAACTAAATCGTGTAGTATCAGTTTCCGGTATGTATCTGGCCCATACAGTTTATATAAAATATCCCTTGGATATGGCAATAAGTGCTATAATTTCTATGGTAAACGTAATATAAAGTTTCTTCGATCTGTTCAACTGCTGGTTACTAAAAATTTAATATTATGCAAAAATATGGCGAAAAAGCCGATTTCATTCTACAACAGAAAAGATTTTGGAGAATTACAAATGAAAAAAGCAACAAATAATTTGTACGAAAAAGATTTTTATAAATGGGCGCATGAGCAAGCCCACTATATCAAAACGAGAGCATTTAATAAGCTAGATATTGAGCATTTATTCGATGAGGTTGAGGATATGAGTAGAAGTGAAGAGCGGGAGTTAGAAAGCAGGTTAGCCAGGCTATTGCAACATTTATTAAAATGGAAATATCAGTCTGGTAATATATCAAGTGGCTGGAGGGGTACAATAGAAGAACAAAGATACCGCATTCAAAGACGGCTTCAACAGATGCCATCTTTAAAAAATAAAATTAAGGAAATATTGCTTGATTCATACCATGTTGCAAAAATTCAGGCCTCAGCCGATACTGGCATTAGTAGTAAAGTATTTCCTGAATTATGCGAATGGACGTTAACGCAAATTTTAAAAAATGACTTCTACCCCAATTATGATCAAAAATAACTTTCAACTCTTCCAGGAATATAAATATTTGAGTCAACAGGTAAACCAGACTATTGTGAATACTCTAGATTCATTATTACTTTGCGAAATCTATTAAAGAAAATAATTGCCTGAATAAGTGCTATAACGCCAAATAAGATAGCCAGATGCAATAAAGTTTTGACATTAATGTGGCTGACAATATAAACCCCTATAGTTCCACAACCCATAGCTGCGGCAGAAAATAACGATGTTGCGACACCTGCTTTATCAGATAACCTTAAACAGCTTGAAAAAGTATTAATATTAATAAAACCCTGGCTAACTCCAACAATAACTATTGGTACTACTATAGTGGTCAAATTCATCTGAGCAAATAACGCAAAACAAAATTGCAATAAAACTGCACCACTAAGTATTAAAAAACCAAACGCAATTAAACGATGGATAGGGAAATGCTTAATTAAAAACCGGTTAATAAGCGTGCCTAATAAATATCCTGAGCTTATAATAAGTGCACTGTTTCCATAAACTATAGCTGATTTATGTAAAATATTTTCAACCAAAAAAGCCCCTGTGGTTGTATATATCAATAATTGAACCTGGCATAGTCCGATAATTATCACCCCAGGAAAAAATGCCTTATGCAATAAAATATCCTTATGGTTTTTAATAACCATAGGCCAGGAAAATGGTTCTATTTTTTTCTGGCTTTCAGCAACAAAAACTATAAACATTAACATCAAGGTGAAAGAAACAATCCCATATGCAATAAAATTTGCCTTCCAACCAAAGTGATGTTGCAAATAACCTCCAATAAATGGTGCAAATATCGGGCCAATCCCATATGCTAAAGAAGTATACAACATTGCCACCCTAAATTTATGATCAGTAAAACTATCCAAAATAATTGTCCGGCAGCCAACCGATACCGAAGCAATCGCAAAACCTTGCATAAAACGGATAAATAATAGCCCATCTATTGAGCTACAAATAAATGCCGAAAAACTGGCAAATGTATATGTTAATAATCCTAATAATATTATCGGACGTCTACCAAAAGTATCTAACAAAACACCAAACAAAAGGCAACCTAGCGCTAGACCCAATAATGTTATCGAAATAGTATTTTTTACATCTGCAAGTCCGGCATTATAATAATTGGCAATTGCCGGTAATGAGGGTGCATGCAAATCAAAGGTAATACCGGCCAAAAAATTGAGAAATGGTGCCAGTATCCCAAGTAAAGCATAATAGTATTTTGGCTCAATTTTCACCACAGAGTGTTTTAAAAGGTTCTTCATTTTATTTCTCTTTAATTTGTTAAGTATCTATTATATTGTGTTATAATACGGAAAGTAAACTGACATAATGGAAATAATTGTTAACAAAAATTCACTTATGAGCAAATTTGAACAGTTAGAGGCTTTTATTAAAGTAGTAGAATGTAGTGGGATTAGCCCGGCAGCAACAGCACTTCATTTATCAGCTTCGGCAGTAACCAAGCAAATTCAAGCACTTGAATCTGGAATTGGTGTAGCACTATTTGATAGGACAAAGCGTAGTTTAAAACTTACTGAAATTGGTGAACGTTATTATTCGGAAGCAGTTGTTGCACTTAAAAATTTGCATCAGTTAGAATCTCTAATTCATACTTCACAAAAAGAAGTGTCCGGAATTTTAAAAGTAAGGTGCATGCAATTTGTTGCTAATAGTTTGATAATTCCAAGGTTAGCCGAGTTCCTTAATCTATATCCTAAATTACAGTTTAACTTAGAAAGCCTGGAACATATGCCAAATTTTTGGCAAGACGGAGTGGATATCGTATATTGTACGTCACGCCCGGGTGAGGATAATTGGATACAAAAGAAAGTTGGGGTAACTGATACGATTATTTGTGTAAGCCCCGGTTATTTAGAGCAATTTGGTAACCCCAAAACCTTGCAGGATCTGCAAGAACATCGTTTTCTTACTCACACTTCCCGTAAGCCGGACCATCTGATCCGCTTAAAAGCACAAAATTTAATTGTTTCACCCTATCTATGGTTTAATAGCTATGAAAGTATGATAACTGCAGCAGTAGCTGGCTTAGGCTTTATGTGGGTGCATAAAAGCTCTGTAAGAAAAGAGCTAGAAAGTAAATCATTGGTTGAACTATTTCCCGAACACGCTCTACGCGACCAACCAACATATTTATATTACATGAGCGGGCAATACATTCACCCCAAAATCCGCGCATTCGTCGACTTTTTCGGCAAATAACAGATTACAAAATTATTATATGAAAACAAAAATATTTGAAACTTCGCGTCATGAGAATTTGATCGGTAAATTTAGAAGAATTGCAGTTAATTTCTTCCCCTGCTATCGGCGTGGTGGCGGCAGGATTATATTCTTCTCATCTGATATACAAGAAATCCATGTAAAAGTTAGCCTAAATTGGCAAACCAGAAATTATGTTGGAAGCGTTTTTGGTGGTACACTGTACTCAGCTATTGACCCTATTTATATGTTACAGTTACTATGGATTTTGGGTAAAGGCTACATTGTCTGGGATAAGTCATCCAGTATGAAATTTATCCGTCCGGTAAAAACTACTGTATATGCAAAATTTGAATTAAGTACAGAACTTATTGATACTATTAAAACTGAGGTTGCAAATAACGGGCGCTATTTGATAAATCTGCCGGTAATATTACAAGACAAACATGGTACGATATATTTTACAGCTTCTAAAGAGCTATACATTGCCAGTAAAACATACCATAAAGAGCGTCAGGAACAAAAGGCTAAAATAAATACTACCTTCTAATTACACCAGTCAAACTATTAATAAACTCTAATGCTTTACTTTGGTTATTAATATTAAATTCTGCTACTGACGCATGCGTGCCGATTTTTATGCCATGCGCATTTGACGGTAGTACTTAAAAAATATCTTCATCGGTTTTATAAGTTTTGAGCACTAAATTTTCCGTCAATCTTCCCTCATTAGCAATATTATTTAAAATAATACCTAAGTAAACATATAGCATTCACTATATTATTAATTATGGTAGAATAGCGCAATGTATATGCACAAGCTAATACATATAGACACAATTTTATTAACATAAACTTTAGGAGATAAAATGAAAACAAGCTTAACAAAATATATAAAGCATAGTTGTATAACCAGCCTAATCCTAGGATTATTAGGTGTCAGTGTCACTCAAATAGCAGCAGCTGCTGCTACTTGTAAAAATACGCAGGTATCTTCTTGTGAAAATGTAAAATTTGTTCTATCTCCAAAAAAAGATTGTACAAAATATTACGAAGTAACTTCTGATGTGTCGCAGTGTATGCAGAAAGATGACTCGCATCAATGTACCACAGGTAAAAAGCTAAAATGCACTCCACCTAAAGCTGAGTAACTTTAGACAAATTTTGGCGTATTGTACTAAATGTTTGTTCATAGTCCTCTGCGCCAAAAATTGCACTACCCATCACAAAAGCATTAGCACCGGCTTTGGCAACATCGGCAATATTATCCGCCTTTATCCCGCCATCAACCTCTAAAATAATATCCCTTCCGGATTTATCAATTAATGTTCTGGCTTGACGAATTTTATCCAATATAGACGGAATAAATGATTGCCCACCAAACCCTGGATTAACCGACATAAGTAAAATCATATCTAAATAGTCTATATTAGCCTCTACATAACTAAGCGGGGTACCTGGATTTATAGCAAGACCGGCCTTTAGACCCAGATCTTTAGCTAAACCCAGACTTCTATGCACATGAAGACTTGCTTCCGGGTGAAAAGTAATAATATCTGCACCAGCTTTGGCAAATTCATTAATCAGGCTATCAACCGGGCTGACCATCAAATGCACATCAATTGGTATATTTTTACTGTATGGTTTTATCGCCTTGCATATCATTGGACCAAATGTCAAATTAGGCACATAATGATTATCCATAACGTCAAAATGAATAAAATCAGCGCCTGCCTTTACCACATTGGCTACTTCTTCACCTAACCTGGCAAAGTCAGCAGATAAAATACTTGGTGCAATTATGTGCTTTTTAGTAGTCATAAGTTTTCCTATATAGGTCCCCACCGCAGTTTATTCCAGGCCTGATCGAGGCAGTATTACACTACTTTGTTTTAGTAGCAACTGTTGGTGCCGGGATTGGCTTGCCTTGTATTATATTTAATGCCCACTGCAACTGGAAATCATTCTTTAAATCAACAGTTGCTTCACCAGGTTTTAACACTTTTGGTACATTTAATAACTGCGCCTTATATCTGGCTTTTAATTCAGCCGGAGTAGAAATTTGCTTGGGCGGAGAAATAACCGGAGTATTATCTTTATCTTTAGATACACTTATACCTTTTGGATTATTTATATGATTATCCAAATTAGCCTCAGACATATCCCAACTGTCATATAAATCGTTATACTCGTTTTTTACAATAATATCAGGCTTAATACCTTGCGCTTGAATTGATCTGTCTTTTGGCGTATAATATAGGGCTGTGGTAAGCTTAACCGCAGTATCCTGAGATAATGGAATGACAGTTTGTACCGACCCTTTACCAAAGGTCTTAGTACCAAGAATTTTAGCCCGTTTGTAATCCTGTAATGCACCAGCCACAATCTCTGATGCAGATGCTGTTCCCTGATTGACTAAAACAACCATAGGAATAGTCTTATAGATTGCCGGGATTTTGGCTAAAATATCTACAGTTTTACCATCATCAACAGCATAATCTGCCGGACGTACTGAGAATTGCTGATTACTATTAGGAACCCTGCCTTTGGTAGATACAACCAGACTACCCTCTGGCACAAAAGCGCCAACTACTCCAACCGCAGCTTGTAGTAATCCTCCCGGATCATCACGTAAATCAATAATCAAGCCCTTTAATTTTGCATCTTTAGTATATATATTTTTTAATGCAGTTGCCAGCTCATCAATGGTATCAGCTTGGAAATTGGTGATTCTGATATAGCCATAGTCATTATCTAGCATAGTATATTTAATACTGGTAATTTTTATATTAGCCCGAGTGATTTTAAAATCAAGTGGTTTCAATTCATTTTTACGCGAGATTGTAATAACAACCTTAGTTCCTGGCTTGCCACGCATTCTCTTGACTGCTTCATCTAATGCCATCCCGGTTACTGGAGTGCTATCAATTTTAACAATAATATCGCCGCTTTTTACCCCGGCAAGGAAAGCCGGTGTCCCATCAATCGGGGCAACAACTTTTATCCCGGCATCGTCTTTTTCCCGGCTTACCTCTATCCCAAGCCCGGCAAAAGACCCGGTAGTCATCTCGGTTAATTGCTTAAATGCAGTTTGATCCAGATAGTTTGAATGAGGGTCAAGGTTAGTCAGCATACCATCAATTGCGCCCTTCATAAGCTTGGTATTGGTGACACTTTCGACATAATAATTTTTAGCAATTGCGTAAACTTTGGCAAAATTATTAATTTCATCAACCGGAATATTTACATTATTAGAAGATCCGGATGCATCTGAATTACTACTGGCATAGCTATGGATACTAAAGGTTACTAATGCCCCGCATACCGCGCCAATTACATATTTACTGATAGTTTTAACTTGCATAATTTTCTTTTCCTGTTTTTAATTAACTTTATTTATTTAATATTCTTTTTCTATATGTTCTTTCTTACCCATTACCACCACAAAAAACAGCGGCACAAATAATGTTGCAATCAATGTTGAGCCAAGCATCCCACCAATAATACCCGTACCTACTGAATGTTCGGCATTGGAGTTTGCACCATGTGCAATGGCTAATGGGAATGCCCCAAGGATAAACGCGAGCGACGTCATTATAATCGGGCGAAACCGCTGCCTGGCTGCCAATAAAATAGAATCAACCGTAGACATCCCTTGTCTCCAATGGTCAATGGCAAACTCTGTTATTAATATAGAGTTCTTTGCCGATAAACCAAGTAGTGTTATCAAACTTATTTGAAAATATAAATCATTAGTAAGCCCACGTGTAAATAAAATCAAGCCCGCCCCAAATAAGGCAAACGGAATACCCATTACCACCACAATTGGTAATCTCCACATTTCAAACTGCCCGGCAAGAACTAAAAATATCATAATAACACCAAAAGCAAAGGCAAGAGCCGAAGCTGTGTTACTATGGTCTTGCTGATAACTAACCCCATACCAGCTATAGCCGTAATCAATTGGTAAAACTTTAGCTAATGCATCTTTAATCAATTTCATTGTATCTTGGATAGTGTATCCGGGTTTTGGATTCACTACAATTTTGGTTGCCAAAAAATCATTAAAACGCTCTACCACATCCGGGGCTGTTGTCATTGAGGTATGTACCATAGTATTTATAGGCACCATTGATTCCTGGATATTTTGTACATATAAATTATCCAATTGGAATTGGGTTTTGCGATACTTAGCATCCCCCTGTATTGTAACCCAAAACAAATCACCCATTCTATAAAAATAATTAACCAGGTTTGGCCCGTAATTGGCTTCCAGCACGTTATACACATCCTGAACATTAACGCCATAAAACCTGGCTTTTTCAATATCTACTAAAATACTGGCTGCCTGGTTGTTTGGGTTAAATGTATAATAACTACTATCAATATGCGGATTTTTATTCAAAATTTCGGTTATTTCCCGGGCATATTTATCCATAGCAAAATAATCGCCACTAATCCTATCCTGGATATAAACCTCAATACCATTGGTATTACTTAATCCATCAATTGCCGGTTGGTTATAGGCTATATAATTTGCATCTTTACGTAGTGCACCATAATTATTTACATCGTCTATTAATTCAGTAACATCTGCTTTGCGTTTATCCCAGTCAATTAGATCTGTAGTAACGGTTGCTACATATGTTTTAACTGAACTGGCATGTAACTGATCGATACCAATTAAACTAATTGTATTTTCCACATTCTTATTTTGTAGCATATGAGCAATATATGTATCAACCACTTTTTCAGTTTGTGATAATGATGAATTGTTAGGTAAGGTTATCTGGGTATTAAAATAACCTTTATCTTCATTCGGGATAAACCCAACCGGTAAAATATAATATATAACTCCGGTAATTATCAAAATAAGCCCAAAAATTAACATAAATATTGCGCGGTAATCAAGTAAAAATTTTATCCCGGCTATATACCTATCTGTAAGCCCTTCAAAAATATGGTTAAATTTTATAAAAAATTTATTTTTTGCCTGAACCGCTTTGCCCTTATAGCCTTTGAGAAAAATCGCACATAGTGCCGGTGTCAGGGTTAGTGCTACAATTCCTGAAATTACAACTGAAATTGAAATAGTAATAGCAAACTGCCGATAGAGTATACCGGTTAATCCACCCAAAAAAGCAGAAGGAATAAATGCACAACATAAAACTAAGACAATGGCAATTAATGCCCCGGCAACTTCATGCATAGTCTTAATGGATGCATCTTTTGCGCTGACCCCCTCTTCATGCATAATACGCTCCACATTTTCAATTACCACAATGGAGTCATCAACTACAATACCTATTGATAAAATAAGGCCAAATAAAGTCAGGTTATTTATACTAAACCCTGTTGCATACATCCCGGCGAAAGTACCAATTATAGCAACCGGAATAGTTAAAACGGGAATTAGCGTAGCCCTACCTTTTTGCAAAAAAAGAAATACTACTAAAATTACTAATATACAGGCATCTCTCAAGGTATCAATAACATTAGTTAAAGCTTTATTGATGAATTTTGTATTATCAAATGCTATTACATAGCTCATGCCCGGCGGAAATTGTTTGGCTAATTTGTTCATAGTATCAATAATCAAACTATGCACAGCTAGTTGATTGGCGCCCGGATCTAAAAATATTTGTAAGCCAATTGTTGCTTTTTTATCCAATTTATTTATAGTATCGTAACTAAATGCTCCTAATTCAACCCGGGCAATATCTTTAATCCGCACATATTGTGTATTTTGGGTCTTTACCACAATATTTTCAAACTCTTTGGGATCAGAATAATAACTCTGCCCCATTATATTAACCGCCATTAACTTACTTCCATCGGTTGGCGGTGCTGCAGTTTGTCCGGCTGCAACCTGGATATTTTGTTCTTTAATGGCATTTTGCACCTGGACTAATGAAACACCAAGCTTTGCCATTTTATCAGGCTGTAGCCAAATCCGCATAGAATAATTGCGGGCCCCGACCATTTGTACATCACCTACACCTTTAACTCGGACTAATTCAGTGTATATTGCCCGGAAAGTATAGTTGCTTAAATAAACCTGGTCAATTGTTTCACCACCCTGCATTGAAATTGACATTAGTATATTTTGTGAACTTTTACGCATAGTTACACCAAGGTTTTGTACAGCCTGCGGTAACATTGGTAAGGCAGAATTCAGGCGGTTTAATACATCGCCAACTACAGCATTTAAATCTGTACCGGTTGCAAAAGTTATAACTAAATTATAATCACCATTACCAGACATCTCAGAATTCATATAAATCATCTGGTTAGCACCGTTAATCTGGTCTTCTATCGGGGACGCAACTGTTCTTTGGACAACTTGTGCATTAGCACCAGGATAATGAGCACTAATTGTAATAGTGGGAGGTGCGATATTAGGATATTCTGCAAGTGGCAGAGTTGATAACGATACCAATCCGCATAAGACGATAATTATCGAGATTACTGACGAAAATACTGGGTGATCAATAAAAAACCGAAGCATTAAGATATTTTCAAAAAGAGATTAAGTGCTGATTTTAACATATTATGCTATCATTTTGCTAAGCGTACTATGTAGGGTTATAAATTCATTAAAATATGATTTTATAACCATTTCTGTAATTTGGCCAGCTACTTCTTCATTATAAGTATGTGATGTTTGATTACGGCTTTTTATCATGTTCATCCAAATCTCACCATCGACAATTATTCCAAGTTTAAAAGCTTCTCGTGTAGCATCTCTAGAACCATAAATTTCATTATTTCCACGCTCAACCAAGAAATCTTTAAGAGTGTTCCATGCCAGCTCATGAGTATATTCAAAAGCCTGAATTAAACCCTGATTTTCAAGGTCAGATAGCTGGCGTTGTTTGGCTAAAGCAATTGCTTGGGCTAGTTTTTTTAATGCTTTATCATAATTACTAAATCTTTGCGGCCAGCGAATGTCTTTGTTTGTCATCAAGTTTAGCCTATATTAATTTTGTATAGCCTCATTTTATCATATCTCTATCATAAATATTAATACCGATTCTATTGATATGGTCTATCAAGTTTGCGTTATTTATATTATCATAAACTATAATGTCAAATTTGTATGCCAAATCTAAGTCATCCAATGCGAACTCAATTTTATACTGTAAGGCTAAATTGATACCCTCGCCAAATAAACATAGATCTATATCAGAACCTGATTTATAATTACCTTTGGCTCTTGAACCATATAAAGTTACTTTTTTAATTTCCTTAAACTGGGTAAATACATTAGTTATTCTTTGAATTATATCCGCTGATAATCCATACAACATGTTAAAGCCCCTTGACGAATAATATATTTATTATGCTATAATAGTAATATACAGGATTGTGCTTTATTAATATCCAGTATTTTAACCTTTATAAGGGGGTTTAAAATGAAAAAGTTTAAAATAGCAATTGCATTACTAGGACTCATTTGTATTTTTATGCTAAATGCGTGTGCAGTAATGGGAAGTGCATCAGTATTGTAAACCTGGTTAAGGAGGCTACCGAGAAATACCTAGGCTAATTAAAAGCCTCCTGTCATCTATTTATCTTTATAGCGGTTCCTCTTTTTCATGACTATAACAAAATAAGACGGAATTAGCATAGTTGCTAAAAAGATAGAACCTAAAATACCCCCGATAATACCAAGGCCCAGGGAATGCTGGGCATTAGCTCCTGCTCCTTCAGCAAATACCAATGGTATAGTTCCCATAATAAAAGTAACTGATGTCATTACAATTGGCCGAAAACGTAATTTCAGTGCATGTAATACGCTATTTTTGGCACTATGCCCGGCACGGTATGACTGCAGTGCAAATTCGACCAATAAAATAATATTTTTCGCTGATAAACCAAGTAATGCTATCAGGCTTATCTGGAAATATAAATCATTTGGTTTACCACTAAGTAGCAAAATCACACCTGCACCAAATAAAGCAAAAGGTACCCCCATTATTACCACTAAAGGTAGCCGCCATAATTCATATAATGCAGCCAATACCAAATAAATCATAACTAATGAAAAAATAAAGGCTAACCCGGAAGTTTTTTGCGATTTTTTTTGCTGGTAGCTGGTGCCAAACCAGTCATAATAGTAACCCTTAGGTAGTTGTAGCATTTCTTGATCAATAATATTCATAACTTCGCCGGCTGAATGACCAGGAGCAGGTACAGCAACCACCTTGGAAGCAACATAATTATTAAACCGCTGTACTACCTGCGCATCCCGTGAATTATTTGTTTTAACTAACGTAGCAACCGGTACCAGATCTTTTGAGGTTGTAGATTGCAAAAATATATTACGCAATTGGTCTATACTTTTTCTATATGAATAGTCACCTTCTAAAATTACCCATACCAAATCCTGCATAATGTATGCATAATTTACATTATTATTACCATAGATACTTTCTACTGAATTATATAACTGCTGTAAATTAACCCCATAGTACTTAGCCCTATCAATATCCGGCAGCACTGACATTTGTAATACGTTGGTATCCAGGGTCTGAAAGGCTGTAGCTACTTCTTTATGTTTTATCAACCTGGCAATTAAATCATCACAAATTTCTTGTAATTTATGCGGGTTACCTACTACCCGATCTTCAACGTAAAACTCTACTCCACCCGTAGTGCTAAGGCCACGTATCGGCGGCTGGTTAAATGCCCTAACCGTAATACTGGAACTCCCTGCACCAATTTTGTTAAGCTTTGCGATAATACTATTGGCATCGCTATCTTTTCCATGGCGCTTATCCCAATCCGTCAGTGCAATAAAATAAGAAGCAGCATAGGTCTTTACATTACCAGAATCTAAAAAGTCATAGCCAATAATGGTTGTAACAGAGGCAATATTTGGATTTTTGGTTAGGTCATCAATCATTTTATCTGCTATTTTAGTTGTTGCCTGTAAACTGGATGACGAAGGTAAATTTATAGTTGTAAATAGTAAGCCCTGATCTTCACCAGGTACAAACCCCAATGGAACTAGCTTAAATACCCCAATCATAGCAAAAATTATAAAAAACCAAACTGCAAGAGCAATTTTTTTATGATCTAGCAAGAACGCTGCACACCGAAGATACCAATGCGTAAGTCGATCAAACCCGCGGTCAAACCAGTGAGTTTTAGACTCTTTTTTATGTGGGACATGACGTAGCATAAGATAACTTATCGCCGGGGTAAAAGTAAGAGCACAAATCCCGGATAAAACAACAGCACATGCTATAGTTACTGCAAACTGGCGATACATAATACCAGCCAAACCACTTAATCCCATCACCGGGATAAATACTACACTCAAAACTAATACAATGGCTACTATTGCACCAAAAACTTCATGCATGGTAGTTTCAATAACTTGTCTCATACCATATTCCGGATGTTCTGAGCGGATACGCTCGATATTCTCTACAATAACAATCGCATCATCAACCACAATACCAATTGCTAAAATAAGTGCAAAGAGACTTAGTGTGTTTAGGCTAAATCCTGCAAGATAAAGACACGCAAAGGTGCCAATAACTGAAACCGGTATGGTACAAATGGCTATTAAACTTGCCCGAAAGTTACGCAAGAACACAAATATCACCAAAGCAACCAGTACAAAGGAAAATTCTAAAGTAATTATTACATTATGTACAGATGCAGCAACAAAGCGCGAATTATCAATAGTTACCTTATATTTTAAGCCATTGGGAAAACTTTTTGAATCCTTCTCCAACTTATCAAGAATTTGCCGTTTGGCTTCCAACTGGTTAGCACCTGGAATTAAGAATATTTGCATTATTGAACAAGGATAAGATTTAAATTTGCCTTTTTCATCACGAAAATTTACTAAAGCTAATGTATTATAATTAGTTGATCCAAGTTCAACTTTAGCAATATCTTTAATCTTGATAGTCTGGTTATTATTATTACGAATGATAATATTGGCAAATTGTTTAGGATCCGAATACATTTGCTGACCCAAAATATTGAGGGCAATAAAATTGCTACTATCCGGCACACTATTAGTTCGCCCAACTATATATTCCTGGTTTTGGTCTTTAATAGCATTTTGTATATCGGTTACCGCTATACCATAACGACGCATTTTATTTGGATCTAACCAAATCCTGATTGCATATGCCCCAGTCCCAAATACATTCACTGTACCAACAGTCGGTAAAAGTAATAAATCATTTTCTACAGTTCGTTGTAAATAGTTTGTTACAAATTTTGGATCGAGATACGGCTCAGAATAAAAGCTGATATTCAACAGCATATCCGGTGAACTTTTACGAGTCGTAACACCCATTTTTTGCACTACGTTTGGTAAAAGTGGCATTGCTGCCTGTAATCTATTTAATACCTCATTTATTGTATAGTTTAGATTTGTACCTACCTCAAAAGTCAGTTGAATTGAGACTGAGCCAGTTGATGAGGCAGAGGTAGTCATATATATAAGATTTGATACTCCATTCATCTGTCCTTCTATCTGGGCAGCAACAACTTTAGCAGCAGTTTCGGCGTTGGCGCCCGGATAACTGGCACTAATAGAAATTGTGGGAGGCGTGATATTAGGAAATTGACTAACCGGTAAATTGAAAATGGCAACCAAACCGCAAAGGGTAATTATAATTGAAATAACTGAAGCAAGTATCGGACGACGGATAAATAAACTATGTTGCATATTGGATTAGCGAATTAGCAAGACAACTGCTTCGGCAATTGCCGCTTCTCCTCTACCAACAATACCAATTTTTTCTGATGTCTTAGCTTTAATACTTATTTGATCCAGATCCAACCCCAAATCATCCGCTAAATTTTGGCGCATTTGTTCTATGTAGGGACTAAGTTTTGGCTGCTCAAGAATAATTGTGGAATCAATATTATTTATTCGATATAAACAATCATCATTAATTTTAGTATTAACAATTTTCAACAGTTCACGGCTGCTAATATCTTTATACTCTTTATCTGTATCTGGGAATAATCTACCGATATCCCCAAGTGCAGCTGCACCAATTAAGGCATCAATAATTGCATGAATTAAAACATCGGCATCCGAATGTCCCAATAACCCTTGATCAAAGGGAATTTCAACACCACCCAAAATTAGTTTCCGTTCAGGCACTAACTTATGTAAATCAAAGCCCTGACCTATTCGCTGCATAATGAAATCTCCAGATCATCATCGCTTACGCGAGGATAATACAACCTAGCCTAAGCTATCTAAATATTGTTCAGCATCTAGTGCTGCCATACAACCAGTTCCAGATGAAGTAACAGCCTGCTTATATATCATATCCTGTATGTCACCTGCAGCAAAAACCCCCGGTACCGACGTAGCTGTGGCATTACCATTGCGTCCACTATTAGTAACTATATAGCCGTTTTCCAGTTTTAATTGACCTGCAAAAATATCTGAATTTGGTTTATGGCCAATAGCAATAAAAACACCGGCAACATCTATAGTTTCCTGACCACCCGCAGTTAGATTAATCCTAACGGCATTAACCCCTTTATCATTCCCCAGTATCTCATTTACTGTAGCATTCGTTTTTAAGATGATCTTGCCTTCTTTTACCTTATGCATTAACCTATCGATCAATATTTTTTCCGATCTGAAGGTATCCCGCCTATGTATAAGAGTAACTTTACTACAAATATTAGCTAGATATAGCGCTTCTTCAACAGCCGTATTACCGCCGCCTACTACCGCTACATCTTGGTTTTTATAAAAAAATCCATCACAAGTAGCACAACCAGATACCCCGCGTCCCATGTATGCTTGCTCACTAGGTAAACCCAGGTATTTAGCACTGGCACCTGTTGCAATAATCAAAGCGTCACAAGTATACTCACCTGAATCACCTATTAGTTTAAATGGCTTGCTATCTAGTTTTGCCGTATGAATCTGGTCAAAAATAATTTCCGTTCCAAATTTGGTAGAATGATCCAAAAAGCGCTGCATTAATTCAGGCCCCTGAACACTACCGTTTAATTCAGCCGGCCAATTTTCCACATCAGTGGTAGTCATTAATTGTCCACCTTGCTCCATCCCGGTAATTATTACCGGATGCAGATTTGCCCGAGCTGCATAAATTGCCGCAGTATATCCCGCAGGACCCGAACCAAGAATTATTAATTTACTGTGCTTAACATTCATTTTTTAACCTTTTATACTACTGCATCTGGTAATGTAACATTTATTTCTAATAGCTCAAGATTATCACGTTTTTCCAAATTAACCTTCAAATCCTCTTTATCAATTTTTATATATTTGGCGATAACTTCAACCAATTCTTGCTGTAATAGTGGTAACCAGCTTGGACTACCACTAGCATTAGTATCATGAATAGCACGTTCATGTGCCAATATTATCTGCAACCTTTCTTTAGCAACACTGGCTGTTGCTTTTTTACGCCCAAATAATACCTCTAGTAAAGACATTATCTCGCTCCTTTAAAGATGCGGTTAAATAGGCCCTTTTTATCGGCTTGGGTAAAGCGCAATGCTTTTTCCTCACCCAAAAATCGGCCAATAACATCCAGATAAGCCTCTGAAACATTGGTGCCTTTAAGGCTGATTGCCGGAGTTCCGGTATTTGACGCCTGCAATACATCGGTAGATTCGGGTATAACACCAATTACTGGTATACGTAGTATATCTTCTATATCACCAATTGAAAGCATTTCGCCGCTTTCAACCCGACTTGGATTGTAACGTGTAATTAATAATCTCGCGTTAATCTTATCCATACCTTCAACTGCACGTTTTGATTTGGACGCCAGTATACCTAAAATCCGATCTGAATCACGAACTGAAGATACTTCTGGATTGGTTACCACGATTGCTTCGTCCGCAAAATAGAGGGCTAAAAAAGCACCACGTTCAATTCCAGCCGGTGAATCACAAACGATATAGTCAAAATCTTTTGATAACTCTTTGATAACGGTCTCGACACCTTCTTCGGTAAGGGCGTCTTTATCTTTTGTCTGGGATGCTGCTAAAATAAATAAATTATCACAATTTTTATCTTTTATCAAAGCTTGATGTAATGTAGCATCACCCTGGACAACATTTACAAAATCATAGACAACGCGCCTTTCGCAACCAAGTATCAAATCCAGGTTACGTAACCCAATGTCAAAATCGATTACGACAGTTTTATGCCCGCGTAGCGCTAGACCAGTTGCAAAGCTAGCAGAGGTAGTTGTTTTACCAACTCCACCTTTACCAGATGTTATAACTATAATTTTTGCCATATGGATATACCTTCCTAATTTACATTTATCAATGAGACCGGGTGATTTTATTACTTGTAGTGATCAGCTTACCTTATTCCATTAATTTAAAATACTTAAAACGCGTCATTTTACCATATCTATTTACTTGGTTTAGCCATATTTTGCCGGAATTTCGGTACAATATTCTATGGCTAATTTTAAACCATTAAAAAGAATTGTTGTATAAATTACTATGGAAGAAAAACTATTATACTACCATATATGATTTGTGATATAATTCTATTGACGTATCACCGTATAATAATATGTATTATATATAATATAGCGCAAAACACCTCTACATCAACTATAACTCTCTTAACGTTAATTTTAGATCGGAAAATGCTTCATTCTTATCCAAAATTGGCATTCTCAGCTCGATAATGTTCAAATGATCACACTACGGAATTTCCGTATTGCTTATTTTTTTTACCCGTACCATAATATATATACGGTGAATGTTATAAAGGAACCTATAATGAAATCAAGTTATTTAAAATACTATGTAGCGATCTTATTAGGCCTGGTCTTGTGTACTTCTTATGCAGGAACGCACGCTACTTCATGTGATTACTATTATAAAAATGATAATCATGAACTGGCAAAACTTGGTACTATTTCATGGGTTATTAAAAACAATAAAGGCACAAAGGAAATAAGGTTTATAAAACCGGATGAAACTACGGAACATAAAATTCCAATTATAAGCCCAATAATTAAAACTGACAATGAGTTTCAAATTGGAGAAAAAAACGATAAATCTGCAGTTTTTACCCAGATGATGGCAATAAAGGGATACAGAGATACAAATAGCACAGCTTTTATCATTCCACCAAACAAAAAGGATGGCCACATGGCAGGACAATACGAAATTGTATATCCCGCAGTTGGCCCTGAAGCAATTACACCATATAGGCTTATTTATAACGGAACATACAATATTCAAATGAACGGGGCTAAATTACATAAATTAACTTTTTCATTAAACAGCACAGATTATACGGGCTATGACCGACCGCCTAGGGATATCATTTATGAAATAGATGTCAGCAATAAAAAAGCAAGTAGAAGATATCAATTTGGTGATAGCAGTACATCCGCTGTAGTTACACCGGTTGTTGATGATTTTTCGCTAGATTGTAAATCAAGCAATAAAATTAGTAATACAGTTATTTAACCGTTGGTACAAGCGATAAGCGATCTTTGTCATCAAGCATAACCATTATTGCTTTATGCATAATATTTTGTGGTAATTCATTTTCCAAGGTTCTATATATACCACTGATTGAAATCAACTCAGGATTAAATGAGCTCACAAAAATTCTTGCTTCTTTATCCCCATCAGATCCGGCAATAATACGCCCACGTGCTTCACCATAGATATGGATATTACCTGTAGCTACAATTTCAGCATTATCCGATACAAATGTTGTAACTATAATATCACCATCATGCTCAATCTTAATGCCGCTTCTAACCGGTTCATCTACAATTAAAGTTTTATTATAATTATGGGTTATTTTTTGTGTTCCCGGTAAATCAATCACAGGGATCCCAAGTATACTATCTGTCTTAATTAATTTATTTTCCAGTATCGAATGTATATTCAAACCATATATTTGTGCTGCATCATTGATATTAGCCAAAAGGTTGCTTAATAAATCAAAATTAAACTCACCAACAAAATCAAGAACAATATTCTTATTTTGTTCGCATATGGTCTTAAAATGCAAAAATTTATTTTGGATATCATCAATTTTTGCGCCGGGCATTATTTGTAGCACATAATAATCAAATGTGCCGTGGTTAAGTTTTAAGGTATTTCTTATCATTTGGTATAATTTTATAAAAATTGTTTAACGCCTGTTATTCTATCATATCTAATTATTTATTATATTTTTTATAAATATTGTGTATGGGCGGAATAAGAGCAATATATTAGAACATATATGTTAAAATATGGTAATGTGATTGGTGAAGCAGTGTACGTTTAATGATACAAAAATATGATAGTGTGATAATAGGAGCTGGCGCGGCAGGGCTTATGTGCGCATATATTGCCGGTTCCCGGCATAAAAAAGTACTGCTTCTTGATCATAGTAATAAACTAGCCGAAAAAATCCGTATCAGTGGTGGTGGGCGCTGTAATTTCACCAATATATACACAGAGCCTAAATGCTATATTTCGGCTAATCCACATTTTTGTATTTCAGCATTATCAGGTTACACTCCCTATCATTTTACCGATCTGCTTGATAAATATAAAATTGGCTATCATGAAAAAACCCTGGGGCAATTATTTTGTAATGATAGTTCCGGAGATATCATTGGCCTGCTTGATAATTTATGTAAAGCTAATAATGTTAATCGTAAAATGTCAATACAAGTTTTAAATGTAACTAAAATACCTAATGGCTTTGAAATTACAACAGATAATATAGGGGTTATACATGCAGAAACCCTAGTTATTGCAACAGGTGGCCTATCTATACCCCAAATCGGTGCCAGTGGTTTTGGCTATAACCTGGCCCGCGAATTTAGCTTAAATGTAATAAAAACCGAACCTGCTTTAGTTCCCCTGGCGTTAGATCCGGAACAATTACAATATTTTGGACCACTATCGGGTAGTTCTTTTTTTAGCCAAACAAAAATCGATAAAATCACATTTATGGAAAATACCCTTATTACCCACCGCGGACTAAGCGGGCCGGCAATTTTACAAATATCTTCTTACTATAATAGCGGTTCTGGTTTACAAATTGATATGCTGCCTAAACAAGATATTAAACAATTAATCAATGAAAATAGGAAAAGTACCAAATTATTAAGTAATTTTTTAACCTTATTTTTTTCTCAACGCATTGCAAGCAGTATATGCCAAATCTTACAAGTTGACAAACAGCTATGCCAGCTAAGCAATAAAGATATTGAACTTATCAATAAATTAATTCATAACTTTACTGTTACGCCAAGTGGGACACTCGGTTATAAAAAGGCAGAAGTCACCAAAGGCGGGGTAGATACAAAAGAATTATCCTCTAAGTCCATGGAATGCCGTAAAATTGACGGGTTATTTTTTATTGGTGAAGTCGTTGACGTAACCGGTTGGCTGGGTGGATATAATTTTCAATGGGCATGGGCTTCAGCAGTAGCTACAGGTAATAGTTTATAAAAGTAAAAAAACACCGCCTTTTGCAAAAATAGGGCTATTAATAGTTTTGGGGAAGAGATATGAAAGTAATTGTACTTAATGTAAATGGCATCCGCTCTGCAAATAATAAAGGCCTGTTTGACTGGTTAAAAACACAAAATGCAGATATAATTTGTTTACAAGAAATAAAGGCACATATTGCTGACATACCAAAAGAATTAATAAACTGGAATGGCTATTACAGCGAATTTCATCCTGCAATAAAAAAAGGTTATAGTGGCGTTGCCATATATGCTAAAAAGAAACCAAATAATGTAATTGTTGGCTTAAATAATAAAGAGATAGATGATGAAGGACGTTATCTACAATTTGATTATGATGATTTTTCAGTAATTTCAATATACATGCCATCAGGATCATCAGGCCCGGAGAAGCAAGAGAAAAAATTCCGTTTTATGGACTTTTATAAACCTCTTTTAGAACAAAAATCTAAATCTAACCGCGAGTATATAATTTGCGGCGACTGGAATATAGCTCACACCGAACTTGATTTAAAAAACTGGAAGGGAAATATTAAAAATTCGGGCTTTTTGCCCGAAGAACGTCAATGGCTAAGTGATATTTTAAGTTATGGCCTGATAGATAATTGGCGTAAGCTATACCCGGAAAATCCGGGATACACCTGGTGGTCAAACCGCGGCCAGGCTTATGCTAAAGATGTCGGTTGGAGAATCGATTATCAAATTTGTACACCTAAAATTGCAACAAAACTAGTTTCTGCTCAAATATTTAAAGATATCAAATTCTCAGATCATGCCCCACTTATAATGGAGTATAAAATCTAATAGTTTTGCAAAGCGTGTCATATAACTTAATTTACATACTACAATTGTTCCTACCATTTATATTATTCTAAAGATAGAAGGCTAAAGACATAATTCTTTAATCAAAGCATGGCATTTTACGGGGACAAATTCGGAGACACTATATTTAGCGATGTTATGAATACTAAACGGATCATTTTGTATAAATGTATCTACCTCAGCCCGAGATTTAAATAGTCCAATGATTGTGCCTCCGTTACGCGGATTTTTAGGTCCGGAACATAAAAGCAAACCTTTAGCATAATTTTTATCGAGATACTCACGATGCGGAATTAAATACTGATCAATAACAGATAAATCGGCTGTATATACAATATCTATAACATACATGGTTTATTTTCCTTAAAATAGTTCTGCCTACGCAGGAATGACAAGCTTAGTATAAAACCCTGGATTTTATTGTGTGATTAATCTGTTTTAAATCATTAATCACATCTTTATTATACTTCGTATCTATATCAGTTATAACATAACCAACCTGCTCATTGGTCTTTAAATATTGCCCTAATACATTTATATTATGGTTTGCTAATACCTGGTTAATTTGTGCTAAAATCCCCGGTGTGTTGCTATGCAAGTGAATTAGCCTATGTGCATTTTTTAATTCGGGTAACTGGATATTGGGTAAATTTACACTTTGTGATGAATCACCGGCATTAATATAAGCAATCATACGCCTGGCAACAAAATCACCGATATTAAACTGGGCCTCTTCAGTACTGCCTCCCACATGCGGGGTTAAAATTACATTGCTAAAACCACGCAGTTCATTTACAAATTCTTCCTGATTATTTTTAGGCTCATAAGGAAATACATCAACGGCTGCACCTAAAATTTTGCCGCTTTTGAGATTATTTACCATTGCTTTAATATCAACTATGTGCCCACGGCTTAGATTTAGGAACACGACCTTATCTTTCATAAGCGCAAATTCACGTTCACCAATTAAATTGGTATTGTCATTCCGCCCATCCGCATGTATGGTAACTATATCAGATATTGCTAATAATTCATCTAGGCTATCACATTTTTTAGCATTGCCTAACTGTAACCTTTCAATCAGGTCATAATAATATACTTGCATTCCAAGCCCTTCAGCAAGCACCGATAATTGAGAACCAATATTGCCATAGCCAATTATCCCCAATTTCTTACCGCGCACTTCAAAGCTATTTTCTGCCGATTTATCCCAAATCCCCTTATGTAATTGATTACTTTTAGTTACTATATTTCTAAGTAACATAATAATCTCACCAATTACCAGCTCAACCACACTTCTAGTATTACTATATGGGGCATTAAATACACATATACCTCTGGATGTGGCATATTCTAAGTCAATCTGGTTGGTACCGATACAAAAAGCCCCAATAGCCAGCAACCTTCCTGCGTTATCCAATACTTTTTTGCTAACCGTGGTTTTAGAACGTATACCTAAAATTGATACATCTTTTATTTTTTCGCATAATTCATCTTCATTTAGGCTACCTTTTAAAGTTTCTACTGTATAGCCTTCTTGTTTTAAAAGATTTAATGCATATGGATGAATATTTTCTAAAAGCAAAATTTTGATCCGGTTACGCGGGTAAGAAATTGTCATATCCAATTTATTTATATATAAAAACTCATCAAAACTAGGCACCACTCCATCGGCAACCTCCATTACAATCTCGCGGCTTATATTTTCAGTAAATGCATAAAATTTCGTTGCAGCCCCCTGCTCTTTTATTTCATAATCGGTAATACCATCACCAAGAACATATATTTCGCCATTTAAATTTAAGTTTTTCACAACCTTTACTTTACCCTTATCGCCGGCTAACGGATTATTCATATCTGCACCTGTAATATTGCCAGCGTTATCATAAATAAAAGTATTGGCTAAAACATGGCTATCCTTAATACCATATTGGCTAACTATCGGTATAATATACTCTTTAAACCCACTGGAAACAATATATATATTATCCGCATTAGTTTCAAAAAAACGGATATTCCGTTTAATTGACCCAGAGACTTTTTGATGTAAATCTTTAATTAATAATTCTATATGTTTTTTATTTGCCGATAATAATTCAAGCCGGCTTGATAAACTTTTACTTAAAGATATACGTCCTTCCATCCCATCAGCAGTTATTTGCTTGATCTGACTTATGACTTCATCTTTATCCGGGCTATCACTAAGCGCTATGGTAGCTAGCTCATCCAGTCCTTCTACCTGGATAAACGTACTGTCAAAATCAAGAATTATATATTTATTGGTTATCATTGTTTAACTTCTTAAAACTAATTAAAGCTTAGATTTTAACATAATTACCTTGGCTTATGTTGCGTTGCATGCTCAATCATATATTATTAATAATACAGGTTATGCTATAATCGGCGCTTCCTTGAAAATTTTGAGTGATTTAATAGCAGATATTTAAGCTATACCTATGGAATTATATGAATAAAGAAATACAATTAAAAAAGAATATGTCAACTTTTTCACTAATGATGACAGGAATAACCTCTATAATTGGTTCGGGATGGTTATTGGCAACTCAAAAAATTAGTGTTGTAGCAGGACCTGTGGGAATACTTGCCTGGTTTGTCGGCATGTTAGTTGCCATATTGATTGCTTTTTTTTGTATCGAAATCGGAACAATAAATCCTTCAGCCGGTGGAATTGGCTACTATTCAGGCATTACGCATGGCAGATTTAGCGGTTTTATAACCCAATGGGTAAACTGGCTTAGTATCCTGGCTGTTCCAGCTGTTGAAGCACAGGCCATTGTTCAATATTTAAGTGAATGCTCACCTATGGCCAGACAATGTTATGACATACATGAACATATTCTCACCCCAATTGGAATTATTTTTGCAATAGGCTTTATGTTATTATTTATGGGGGTTAATTACTGGGGATCAAAATTATTTACCCGCTTTAATAATGCATTAACCATAATTAAAATTGTAATTCCGATTTTAACCATTCTTTTTTTAATCTATTCTGGTTTACATCCGGGTAACTTTGGCCATTCAGCCGCTGAATTTGCACCATATGGTATAAATGCTATTGGTACTGCAGTAATTAGCTGTGGCGTAATAATGTCTTTTAATGGCTTTCAGCTACCACTTAATTTTTCTGAAGAAATTGAATCACCCAAACGTCAACTGCCAATTGCAATTATTGGTAGTATCTTATTTACCTTTGTCCTTTATTTAGCGTTGCAGGCGGTATTTATTGGTGCAATTCCTCCGGAAGTTTTAAAAAATGGCTGGCATGCAGTTAATTATCGCTCCCCATATGTAAATTTATTACTGGCAGCAAATTTTCAGGTAATGGCATGGAGCGTGATGAGCACATCAGCAATAGCCCCGGCTGCATGTGGAGCTGCATTTGTTGCATCCGGATCACGGATGATTTTTGCTTTATCAAGAGCAAAATTATTACCAGAAATTTTTAGTAAACTTGATCCCAAATATTATGCGCCACGCCCGGCGATTTTGCTAAATTTTATTTTGGGTAGCTCATTCTTATTTATGTTTAAAGGGTGGACCCAATTAGTTGCTATTATATCTGTATTGCATGTATTTTCTTATCTGTCAATGCCGGTAGTAGTTATAGCATATCGCCGGCAACAATCTAAACTAGCAGTAAAAAAAGACAGTTTTCGTCTACCATTTGCACCATTTTTTGCCCTGCTGGTAATATTTATTTTAGCTCTTCTATTATTTTTTGGTTCATGGCCAAGTATTGCCTATATGTCAGCCCTGGTGTTGCCAGGATTAGGGTTTTTCTTTTATTATGAGTATAAAAATTCCGGAACAAAAGAAATGTGGTCACTGGTTAAACATGGTTCATGGTTAATTTATTTTATGGCCGGAATAAGCTTTATTTGCTTTCTAGGCAATAACCCGGGACATAATTTAATCAGTTTATCCACAAGCATCATATTGATTGCTATACTTTCCTTAAGCAGCTTTTTTTATGGAGTATTTTCATCGTTTAAAACAATTCCAAATTAAACCAACCGCCTAATAAAAATTACTTATTTAAGGAGTAAAAATGAGTAATCAGCCTATAAATTGTGCACAAGCGATTGTTAAAATCCTGGAAAACAGAGGTATAACCCATGTTTTTGGTGTACCCGGTGCCAAAATTGATAGTTTATTCATTGCCCTTAAACATTCCAAAATTAAATTAGTCTTGGTTCGTCACGAACAAAACGCAGCTTTTATGGCTGCAGCATTTGGACGTCTAACCGGAAAAGTTGGTGTTTGTATTGCAACTTCAGGTCCGGGGGTTACAAACTTGGTGACTGGGCTTGCCACTGCTACCAGTGAAGGAGACCCTGTTCTAGCCATCGGCGGTGAGGTACCGGTTTCTGAAAGATTAAAAAAAACACACCAGTCTCTTGATTCGGTAACCTTGATGAAAGCTGTTACTAAATATAGTGCAGAAGTAGTTACTGCTGATCAGCTGGCTGAAATTATGGGTAATGCAATTCGTGTTGCCGAAAGTGGTCGTCCCGGTGCTTCTTTTATTTCATTACCTAAAGATATTAGCTTAACCGCTTTTCCTGGCGATCCAAATAAAGACTGGGGAAAAAACGTCTCTCCAGGTGCTGGATCTGTTACTGAAATTAATAAAGCAATCCAAATAATTAATGCAAGTAAACAACCACTAATTATATTTGGTATGCAAGCATCCAAACAAAACTATGCTGATGCACTCAAAAACTTTTTAAAACAAACTAAAATACCTTATACTTCTACATTTCAAGGGCCGGGGATTTGGGCACAACCAAATGATTGCAAAACTTTTGTCGGGAGAGTGGGATTATTTAAAAATCAACCTGCAGATTATATGTTAGATAAGTCTGATTGTGTCATTACTATTGGTTATAACCCTATTGAGTATGATCCGAGTATATGGAATCATGAAAATCAGCGCAAATTAATAGTTATTGACTTGGTAAGAGCAGACCAGGATAATGATTTTTTGCCAACTGTTGAAATTTTAGGGGATATTGGAGAAATTCTTTATCAATTAGCCTCAAAGCTGCAACCTAAAATTGAGGTGGCTTTTTCTGATGCAGCAACTAATGCACAAACTCAAAACAATTATACAATAGAAGAAGGTGCTAAGTTAAATGATACACCGGTGCATCCTTTGAGGGTTATATATGAATTGCAAAAAATAATTACACCAGATACGCATATTGCGCTTGATGTTGGTTCAAATTATATTTGGATGAACCGCTATTATGGGGCCCAATATGCCAGACAGGTCTTAGTAAGTAACGGACAACAGACCCTTGGTGTTGCATTACCATGGGCAATAGCTACAAGCTTGCTTTATCCTGACAAAAGGGTAATTTCTGTCTCCGGGGACGGCGGGTTTCTATTTAGTTCAATGGAGATGGAAACAGCCAAACGCCTGGGAGTAAAATTTATTCATTTAATCTGGGATAGTGCTTCTTATGACATGGTATCTTTTCAGGAAGCAGCACATTATAAAGGTGATACTGCCGGAGTAGAGTTGGGGCATTATAATGTTAAAGCATACGCCGAATCATTTGGCTGTATAGGCTATAATATAAAATCGGCAGATGAACTTGCAATTGCTCTTCAAGAAGCGGTAAACTCAAATGTACCGGTTCTAATTAATATTCCAATTGATTATTCACAAAATATCAAATTAATGGAAGATGTTATTCAAAACTTTATAAACTAAAACATTATTATGAAAAAGCATCCTAATTATGGGCACATAATCAAAACCAGGATTTCTTCGGCAATCTATCAAGCAATGAATAGGCGTTGTAATCAAACTGGTGAAACTTTAGACCATATTATCCAAACTGCTTTAGCTACTGAATTAAATATTAATCATCATACTTTATTTCAAGTATCTACTTCTACAGCTCTGGTACAGGGTATTTATAACGGATGCATGAGTATAGCTGAAATTAAGAAACATGGAAATTTTGGATTAGGTACTTTTGATGAGCTAGATGGTGAAGGTATATTATTAGATGGTGTAGCCTGGCAGGCTAGAGGAGATGGTTCTGTAGTTATAGCCCCGGATACCGCACTGGCACCGTTTTGGGTGGTGACGAAATTTACACCACAAATAACTACAAAAATAAATTGTATAAAAAGTTTTGCAGATTTATGTAAGCAAATAGATACTTTGCGTACTTCACAAAATATTTTTAGTTCCATTTGTATTAAAGGTATTTTTAAAAATATAAAATATCGGGTAGCATGTAGGACTCGTCAGGGAATTGATTTAGTCACAGCAACTAATAACCAGGCTATATTTAAGGTTGAAGAATGTAGCGGCACCTTGATTGGTTTTTGGAGTCCACAGTATGCTAAAACATTAAATGTACCGGGGTATCATTTACATTTATTAAGTGATGATCATAAGCATGGCGGTCATGTATTGGAAGTTTCTGGCTCTGATCTAAAGCTACAATTAGCCGCTGAAAGTGAGTTTAAGGTTGCCTTACCGGAATCTGCCGAATTTCTACAGGCTGATTTAAATATCGACCCTTCAGCATCTTTAGCTAAAGCTGAAGGTATAAAAGACACCTAACTAACAACTTACATAAAATATACCCGGGAATTAAATTTATTTTTTATTATAATAAGCAGTTATTTGCTTAGCTATAGTACCCCAATCAAAGCCAGTAGTAGAATTATTACCTATAGAACTAATATGATATGGGAAATATATATAATTAATAACATTTTTTCTCTCCGGGTTCTGGGGTAATAGCCTAGCTTGTAATAAAAGGTCTACTTTGTTATTATTTAGGTTTATTGTTCCATCGCATAACCCATCTATAGCAGGCCCGGCTAGTTTGCATTTAGTTATGGTAAAATTACCATTCTTGGAAGTAAGGCTTCCATTAAATTGCCCAAGATCGCTTTGATCCTGATAATTTTTTTGTTTTTTTCCCTGGATTTTATCAATTTCATTTTTTAAGATTTTCACTGTTGCAATAGTATGAGTATAAGTAATTAATCTTTTAAATATCGTTATATCATTAACAACCTTTTGCGTTCTTAAATTAAACTTGTGTATATCAAATCCATGTAAAGTAATCTTACCCATTTGTATATTTCCCTCCCCGTTCAAAGTGGAAACTTTCATTTTATTAGCTAAAGTAAAATTCCCTGTAAGCATTATTGATTCAATTTTTAGTTTAAGTCCTTGAAGTTCAGTTAACCCTTGTAAGCTTATTTCATTTATCTTTATATTGCTTTTTATTGTATAGGGTTTATTACCAACATTTAGGTTGCCACTAATATTAGTATTACCTAATCCAAATTCTGTATTTTCATGCTTAAAAACATCAATATAACTTATTTTAGCTTTATTTAAACTTAAGCTATCTATAACTAAATTTAATTTAGTTTCTTCTTCTTTATTATCTCTTTTAGCAAAATCCCAATTATTTAAATTTTTATTTTTAATAAGGTTTAAAGTAAAATCATCTAATATAATTTGCTTAAAATGTAACCTCCCACCTACTAATGAGAAAAGTCCTATTGAAAAATCGGCCCGGGATGACGATATAAAATTCCCAGGGGTAATATTAGATGGATTAGTAATTGCAACTTGCTTAGCCTCAATATTTATATTTGGAAAAATACCTTTTAATACTATTGGCCCATTAATAACTAAGTGCCTTCCTGTTGCCAGATAAAATTTTTCTGTTATTTTATTTTTATAGTTATTGAGATTAAGCATGTGTGCTAAAAAAACTATCAGCATAAATATAAATACTATACAAATACTCACTATAAAAATATATTTTTTTAGAGACGCCATTTTATTATTCATAAATAACCTTTCATAACTTAAAATCTTGCCAATTTTTGGTTAAATTTTATCATACACTTTTAACTTTATTAAACTGTAAAGTTTAGGTATAAACCTTTTGTTATGTTAAAATAATCACTAAATAATAAAATCTTTGAAAATTTAGAGTTACCCACATAATTTGTTAATAAGTCCTTGATAAGTAGTGGTATAAGTTTTAAATGTAAAATTAATATGAATAATATATCAACAAACTATTTTGAGCTCAAAGAGCAAATACAAAAAATATGTCAGCAAAATAATATCAATTACCCAATAGAATTAATCGCGGTTAGTAAGACTTTTCCAACAGAAAATATTATTACCTTACATAAACTTACTCATCAAATTGCCTTTGGTGAAAATTATGTCCAGGAGCTAAATGAAAAAGCGTCTTATTTGGTTGAGTATAATTTAAAATGGCATTTTATCGGTAATATACAAAGTAATAAAATTAAACAAATTGCCAAATGGGCATCATGGGTGCATAGCTTGGGCTCTATTCATCATGCAGAACTTTTAAATAAAAGTAGAAGTAGTGAACTTCCTAAGTTAAATGTGTTGATTGAAGTAAATGTTAGTGGTGATGCCACCAAACATGGGCTGACCGACTTTATGCAAATTTTAGGGTTGGCAGAAAAAATTTGTCAGCAAAGTAACCTGGTACTACGTGGCTTAATGGGAATGACAGGTGCAAATGCTGATTTAAACACAAAAAACCAGCAGTTTGGGGAATTAAGACAATTATTTAATAAACTAAAATCTACACCAGGCTTTGAAAACATTGACACCCTATCGATGGGCATGTCCGATGATTTTGAACTGGCAATTAAAAATGGTGCCAATATGCTTAGAATCGGTAGCAAAATTTTTGGTAGCCGTAAGTAGTCAGATTTTTATCTTATTTTTCGCTACATTGTTTACTTTCCAAAGACTCTTCATTAAGTGTTACAGCTTCAACGGAGTTATTACCAGGCAGGTTGTTATTTTCACTTGCACCACCTGAAAAGGCCCTGGCAGTATAATCACGATCCATTTGCGTTAATATATCCGTATATGGAGTAAGTGGTGTAGCACCACATGTTTTATCCTGACCTCGCTGCTCCCACACCAGGATAATTGAGGGTTTACCTTGTGAAACCTCTACTTTCTTAATCCCATAAACCTTATGACCAGAATAATCGATCCACTCTATTATCCTACTCTTTGTTATAGCAAAAGTATTTTTTTCTATTTTTGAATAAATTGCACTTAGTAACAATTGTTTACGCGATATCTTTAATCTATTAGTTTTAATTTCTTTCCCACCTTGGCCTATTATTACAGAAGATTTACACTCCAAGCGATGTGTAAAATAATCAGATTCACCAAATCCATGAGCTCTAAAACTCCAAAGGCCACTCCCATGATCCTCCAAATACCATATATTATTTCCACTCAGACCAGCTGAATCGTTTTTCATAGATACCAAATGATAATATCCTGAACCATCTTCTTTAAATATAACAGCTGTGGGTGGAGATATTTTAGTGCTGTTCGGCAAAGTCATTGGTATAGCATATCCCTCATCTTTTTTATTAATTTTCTTGTCTATAGAAGCGCGTACTCGTATTTTAATTATATGTTTCCTATCTTTATCCAATATACCACGCTCTAAAAGTTTGGGATCATAGTAAGAAAGGCGCCACTGTATTTGGAGTTTAGGATTATCCAGTCCGACACAATCCATCGCATCTTCATCATCTGCCTCAGCAATACCTATACAAAAGGCTAATATAAAATATAAGCTATATAAGTACATATTCCGGTAAAAACTCTTTTTCATTTTAATTACTTCTTAAAACTTATTTTATGCTCTCAGTTTAACATTAATTTAAAAAGCACACTATACCGAAATTCCGTATACGTACGTATACTAAATCTCAATTTAACTATAATAATTAAGATTGCCACGCATTGCTACACAATGCTCGCAATGACGATAACGTGTATTTAATTATAAGATCTGGTAGAGTAATATGAAAAACATTAAAAGGTTTTGGTCTTAAGCGTTAAAGGAATTAGGCTTATAATAAGACGTGTATTGGATGCAAAATGAGTTTATTTGCCTGTTTTTGTGCCTGACAACGGCAGGAAAATCCTGTAGCTAATATTTCTACATTGCTATTACTTAACGGCTGTTGCCAGTGCATAGCGAATAAATTTTTTGAATTTGCCTGATGTTCTTTTTGGTAGCCGTAAGCACCAGCCATACCACAACAGCCGGCATTTTGTACTTCTAGTTTTATTCCAACATGATTAAATATACCCTGCCATAAAATAGCCTCACCCGGCAAAACGGCTTGTTCAGTACAGTGTGGGAGTAATTTGTAATTTTGCCTGGTTTCGGATATACCAGTTTCATTATCATTATTATGGATTACCGGTAATTTATCAATATTTTGGTTTAAAAATTCGGCTAAAGTTTGTATATGCCCGGCAAAACTATTAGCAAATTTTTTTACTTCATCGCGAAACATATGCGTAATCGTATTTTCCAACCCTATAATAGGAATATTGGCGGTAAATAAAGGATTAAATAGATTAGCTAGTTTATCAGTATTAGACTTGAACTTGCTGATAAAACCTCCAGCTATTAAAGATTTACCACTCGATCTTGGATAAATAACATATGGTGTGTACCCCATCTTTTTAAGTAAACTGATAGCTGCAATTAAAACATCCGTATCTAAAAACCCGGTAAATACATCAGCAAAAATAACTACTACACTATTTGTCATAACTTTTATTTGTTCTGGGTTTTTATAGATTTCAATTCTATGTGCTTCAAGAAGTTTGGTTAACGGTTGTGTTAATTTAAATAATGGAATATTTACTAATCCAAAAGTTGGCAATAATTTTAGTCTATTTAAAAAGTTCCAGGTCTTAGGAAATTTGGCGAAAATAGGTAGTAAACTCTCTATATTACCTAAAGCCAAATCACGAAAACTTCGCCTTTTATACTGGCTATGATAGCTATCTAAAAATTTAGTTTTTAAATCAGGAATGCTCACCTGGGTTGGGCATTTACCAGTACAACCCTTACAACCTAGACAACCATTTAGTGCATTCAATGCCATATCAGCTACGCTTCTTGCTTTCCAAGACTTGTCATTCCCGCGAATGCGGGAATCTACCTGAGCAACAGATCTGGCAGGTTGGTTACCAAGATTCAATTTTTCAGTTTCACGCAACCACTGTTTAACCAACATTGCCCGCCCTTTGGGTGAATGAACCCGATCTTTGGTTACCTTATAAGATGGACACATGACATTACCTGGCTCCTGATTAAAACAGGCTGCATTACCATTACATAACATACTTCCAACAAAATCTTTTTGTTTAGTCTGGCTAATTACCTGATCAAACTGCCCACGCATAGGTATTAGCTCAATCCTATCAAGTTTAATATCTGGTTGTGGAGCTGCAAGCTTCCCAGGGTTTAAGCGATTATGCGGGTCGAATAAATGCTTAATTTTACATAGTATTGGATATAAGACCGGGCCAAACACATCTGGAACAAACTCACCTCTAAATCCTTTGCCATGTTCGCCCCATAAAATCCCGTTATGCTTATTTAACAATCTAATAACATGTTCAGTAATTGGCCTAATTTTTTCCCTATCATCTTCTTGCTGCATATTAAGGGCTGGCCTTACATGAATACAACCCACGTCAACATGGCCATACATAGCATATTGTAAATTTTCTTTTTCCAGCATTTGCTGTAAATCGGCTACAAAATTAGCCAAATTTTCAGGCGGGACTATTGCATCTTCTATAAAAGCAACTGGCTTGCCCTGCCCTGGCATTTTCCCAGCTAGACCTACAGCTAGCGACCGAATTGACCATAAGCCGGCAATTTGCTTTTCATCTCTAATTACTACATAATTGGCATTATGACTTTTTAGCTCTGCTTCCAGATTAGAAATTGTATTTTCTAATTCTTGCTTATCATTAGCTACAAATTCGATAAAATTAGAAATATAGTTTTTACCTTCAGAATTTAACCATTTGGCAAATATTGGCCAGTTAGGTAGCGTCTGTGCGCTTTTTTGTACTTTTTCATCCACAGCTTCAATTGCCAATGGTTTGAACTTAATTAAGTTTCTGGAATCTTTCAGGGCATCAAGAAAACTAGCATAATGTACAACTACTAAAGTTTTATATTTTGGAATAGGTAATAATTTTAATTTGGCCTGTGCAACAATACCTAAGGTACCTTCACTACCTGCAAATAGCGGGGTTAAATTAATTTTACCATTTTGATAACAACGTTTTATATTATATCCAGATAATGGACGCTTCAAGGGCAGAAAACGCTTATCTATTTCATCCTGGACCGGAGAGAGCCAATTTATTAAATTTTGATGAATTCCATTTAATCGATGGTCTGACTTTGCATCAAGACTGGTATACGGGTTTATAACCAAGTTTGATGGTGCCGAACTTATGGGAGTAACATCTGTATCAATAACATATCCGTCCGCCAAAATTACTTTAAGGCTTATTAATGAATCAATTGTCTTACCATAAATTAATGAGCCTTTACCTGCTGCATCAGTGGCTATCATACCGCCAATAGTTGCCCGGTTAGCTGTTGATACATCTGGTGCAAAAAATAAACCATGTGGTTGCAGGAAACGATTTAGATCAGCTAAGATAACCCCCGGTTCCACAGTAATAGTTTGCTCTTCAGGAGTAAACTCAATAATTTTATTCATATGGCGACTTAAGTCAACCACAATGCTATTGGTTAATGATTGGCCATTGGTACCGGTACCACCGCCTCTGGCGGTTAAGCAAAAAGAAGAAAACTTTTCAAGATTAGCAATTTTAACCAAAGTATACAGATCATCAATAGATTTTGGCTGTGCCACTGCCAAGGGCATTACTTCGTAGATACTATTATCCGTAGCATTTACTAGTCTGGTCGAATAATCAATATGAAAATCCCCGGCATAGCCACTACCTGATAGCTCAAGCTTAAATTGTTTAATTAATATTTCTTTATCCATTAGTTATCTGTGCTTTTTAGCAAAATCATGCATAAAACTAACTAGTTTATCCACGCCAATTTCAGGCATAGCGTTATATAAACTGGCTCTTGCTCCACCAACTAATTTATGACCATTTAAATACCTAAGCCCAACTTTGGCCGCTTCAGCTAGAAATAAATTCAATAATTTATCATCGGGTAATGTAAAAGGCACATTGACCTGGGAACGATATCTTTTGTCAATCGGATTAGTATAAAAGCCATTACTGCTATCAATACATTGGTACAATTTACCAACTTTACGTTTGTTAATTTCGGTAATTGCCGGTAAACCACCTTGGTCTATCATCCAATCTACCATCAGATCCATCATATATACCGGAAAAGTCGGTATTGTATTTAAGCAGGAATTTTCCTTAGCCTGAATAGCGTAGTTAAACACTTCCGGAGTTTCATCTATCGAATTATTCAATAAATCTTCGCGGATAATAAGTAATGTAACTCCGGCAATCCCTAAGTTTTTCTGTGCAGCAGCAAAAAGAATACCAAATTTACTAATATCAATATTTTCCGATAGAAGCGAAGATGTTGCATCCGCAACAAGAGGCACATTGCCACAATCTGGGATGTCTGGGAATGCTAAACCATTGATAGTCTCATTTGGGCAGTAGTAGGCATAAGCTGCATCATTTTGTAATTTCCAGGTTGATCGATCAGGAATACTGGATAATGAAGCTTCTGTAACTATATTAACATTGGCATAACGCCGGGCAAATTTGGCGGCACGTTCTGACCAGATACCAGTTACAAAATAATCAACTTTTTTATTATGCTTGGTCATATTCATTGGTACCAAGCTAAATTGGCCCTGACCACCACCTGGTAAAAATAATACTTTATAATTTGCCGGAATGCCAATTAAGGCTCGTAATTTTGCTTCGAGCTTTAGCAAAATTTCCTGAAACATCGCAGTTCTATGTCCAAGTTCCATTATCGATGTACCGGCATCATCAAATTCCAGCATCTGTGATCTGGCTTTTTCTAATACCGACTCTGGCAACATTGCCGGTCCGGCCCCAAAATTATACGCACGTGTCATAATATCCTCATTTTCAATTTCTCGTTGGTAGCAAATTTAACGATTAACATCTGTACTTTCAAAAATTTTATCCGCCGAAGCCGTAACAAAGCCTTGGTATAATTTGCCATTATCCAAGGTATAACGTCTGGCAAACTCATAATAACTATTTAACACTTTAAATTTACCTTGCTTAAATTTTACATCTACTTCATTGGCAATTGTACTTGATTGTTCAAGCAAATCTACAGGCGTACCTTTTATTTCACCACCGGATATATTTAGTTTAAAACCATTTTGCTTTAAAAATTCATTTATGGCTTCTATCGATGCCAGTTTTTTCATATGATTTAAAAAGACAGTGAAATGATTTGCCCGGAAACCAAACACATACATCCATGCTGCATATTCAGATTCGGATAACAATTTTTTATAAATATCATAATCAAGTTCGCCCCAGAGGGTGCCAGAATAAAGCAAATCCGGGGTAGCTAGTTTTTTTGGATCAATTTTATTTACACAATCTTTTACCGTAGATTGTAAAAACGGGCTAAATTCACTACAAATTAATTCACTAATAAAAATTTTAGGTCTTGTCTCATCTGTCCTATGCTCATAATGTTTAGCAAACAATTTTTTTACCGCAAAATGATATTCGCCCTTTTCTTCGTAGCCCAAATCCTTAAAAAACTGCCCTAAAACCGCCACATTTATCCTTGGATCATCAAAAGTACGAAAGGCTACATGATCATTTATAATTTCTTCCCCGGTGCCAGTTAGCAAATTATAAATTTTACCCGAATCAGGACTCTCATGTATATACTGCTGCCATAGCTTATCAAATAAATTATCTAACTGCATATTTATTATCTCCATTAAAAAGTTATTGAGAGCCGTACACTAAAGCGTAGAAATTTTTTACTATAAATCAAACTTTATACCTTGGGCCAATGTCAATTCTGTCCCGTAATTAATGGTAACTGTTTGTCTACGCATATACATTTTCCATGCATCACTACCCGATTCACGACCACCGCCGGTTTCTTTTTCGCCACCAAATGCCCCGCCGATCTCCGCACCACTTGTACCAATATTTACATTAGCAATTCCGCAATCAGAACCATGCGCCGATAAAAATTGCTCCATATGCCGCATATTTAATGTAAATATAGCAGAAGAGAGGCCATGTGCTACCTGATTGTTTATTGCAATAGCTTCATCAATAGTTTTAAATTTCATTATATATAGTATCGGAGCAAACGTTTCTTCATTAACAATTTCCCAATCGGGGTTTGCTTCAATAATAGTCGGTTCAACAAAATTACCATGCCCCTTTATTACTTTACCGCCAAATACTATTTTACCACCTTGCTGGCTAGCTTGCTTAATTGCATTATTATATAATTCAACTGCCTGAGCATCAATCAAGGGACCAACATGGTTAGCTGTATCTACCGAATTACCGATTTTTATTTGGCTATACGCATTTTTTAATAATTCAACTGTCTTGGCATATATATTTTCATGGACTATCAGACGTCTTAAAGTTGTACATCTTTGCCCTGCTGTCCCAACCGCAGCAAATACTAATGCCGGCAGAGCAGTTTTTAAATCTGCTGTTTCATCTAAAATCACACCATTATTACCACTTAATTCCAAAATAGAGCGGCCAAAGCGCCTAGCAACACGCTCACCTACCTCGCGGCCTACTTTTGTAGAACCAGTGAAGGAAATTAGTGGCAAACGTTTATCATCAACTAATTTTTGCGCTAAGGCAACATCATCAAAATTAAGCAGACATAATACATCAGCATGCCCGTGCCTGGCTAATACTTCAGAGCAAATTTTATGTACAACTACTGCACATACCGGAGTCTTGGGAGATGGTTTCCAAATAACACTATCCCCACAAATGAGGGCAATAAAGGCATTCCATGCCCATACCGCAACCGGAAAGTTAAAAGCAGAAAATACACCAACAACCCCAAGTGGCTGCCATTGCTCGTATAAGCGATGGTTAGCGCGTTCAGAATGTGTAGTTAGTCCATATAACATACGAGATTGACCTACACAAAAATCGGCCATATCAATCATTTCCTGAACCTCACCTTCACCTTCAGCCAAAGATTTACCCATCTCTGTTGCAACCAATAAGCCAAGTTCTTTTTTATACTTACGCAATTCTTCACCAATTAGGCGAACAAACTCTCCACGTTTTGGAGCCGGTATATCACGAAACTTTAAAAATGCTATATGCGAGGCTTTTATAACCTGCTCTAGTTGTTCTGCAGTCGTTTGTTCTACCTCAGAAATAAGGCTACCATCATTCGGGTTAAATGAAGAAATTAGTTTCTCGCCCTTTAACCACTTAGTACCAATAGCGGTACCCATTAAATAATTATCGGTAAAACCAAATTTTTCTAATATATTCATATTGACTTCTCCTATGTCATTCCCGTGGAAACGGGAATCCAGGCTGTCATTGTACACATAATATCCTTCCAGCATATGTGAGAACCTGGATCCCCACCTGCGTGGGGATGACAGAAATATTATTTACTTAAAGCGTAATATTTACCAAAGCGATTAGATAAAAATTGCTCTAAACTGACTTGTTCTTGTTTAACAAGACCTTTTAATTTTTTCTCTTTAATTACCAGATCAACTACCGTACAAATTCCGGCTGCGGTTGTCATTTGGATTGCACTAAACTTATGTCCATGGAAAATAGTTGGGTATAGTGTATTAACATAAGTTTTTTCAACTAAACGCCCATCTTTTTTACCGCTAACAGATACATAAACTATCACCTTGTCATCTTCAACCTGTGGAATAACCTTTGATAATATATTTTTAACCAGCTCCGGTGTTTCCCGTAATCTCAAATCATTAAGTAAGAAAATTATTTTTTCACAATGTCCGGGAAAACGTATAGTTTTATAATCCAGGTTTTTTACTTTTCCCAAATATGTATCAGCGAGTGATCCTACACCACCTGAGGTATGAAAAGCTTCAAACTCTTTATCATCAATTATAATTGTTTCTAAGCCGCCCAAAGCCGGCATATTTTGTTTATGCCCATCTTTAATTACCACACATGGATGAATATACTCATTTACCACCCCATCAATAGACCAGGTAAAACCATATTTTAGACTATTATTTACACTTTGCGTGAGTGCTCCAACGCGCATTTTTACTGTATCAATCTCACTCAGGTTCTGCATTAATGAATTTGCTGCTATACTGATAAAGCCAGGTGCCAGGCCACATTGTGGTGCAAAAGCTGCTTTACTATCTTTAGCCAGTTTGCTAACGGTATTGGTTGTAGCCACATCTTCTGTTGGGTCAAAATAGTGAATACCACACTCATGGGCAATTTTTGCAACTAAAATAGTTAGGTTAAACGGAAGACAAGAAATGATTGCCTTGATTTTTTCTTTTTTTATTAATTTTTTAATTTCTTCAGGTTTATTAATATTTGTTTTAACAAATTCAATTGGATTACCTTTGACTTTCGGTATATTATGCGGCATAGAAACATCGCCCAGTAAGACTTTGTAATCATTTGAAGTATTAAGTAAGGTTGCAACTGTAACCCCAATTTTTCCCGCCCCCATAACCAAAATATTGTGCTTAGCCATTAACATACTACTTTCAAAAATAAATAATCTATCTGCCAGGAAAACTTAGTTTGAAAAAATCTATCACCTTCTGCACCTAAACCGACTTTGGTAAGCTTTCAACTGAGTTCCCAAGTTTAAACCAGATATTGTATCTAAATTAGTCAGTTGTTAGTAAATATATTTATGTTATTAGCAATTGCTTAACTAAAAATCAACCCGAAGCTAAAAACTCCTGATTCTATTTTGAAAATTTTGCAACGAAATAATCAGTAATTCCAAATTATAAATAACTATAATTCCATAAATATTTTAGTTAATGTATAATTCTCACATAAAGTAAATTGAAATTGAAAAGCTTTAAATTCCTACCTATAGACTAGTGTGCCTTATACTAGCCTGTTAGCAAGAGTCATGGGCGCAAAAAATTAATTGGAATAAAGTGTATGAGAATTATTTTTATTGGTGGCGGTAATATGGCAGAGGCCATATTTTCTAAATTAAATGATAAGGATATTGTTGTAGTGCAACGTAATTTGGAAAAATTGGGAAAATTAAAAGCTAAGTATCCGCACATAAAGTTTATTACTGCGTTGGATTTTACCACCAATCCGGATGACATTGTATTTTTGTCAATAAAACCATATGATGCAGAAACCGCCTGTGAGGAAATAGCACAATATACAAAAAACAGTACAATTGTATCTATAGTATCCGGTATAACATGTTATACCTTAAGCAATTGGCTAATTAACCATAAAATTTGCCGAACAATGCCAAATACTCCAGCTAGCCTTGGTCTTGGGGCTACTGCTATTTATTTTACATCTGCAATTACCCAGCAACAAATTATACTGGATATTTTTAATAAACTGGGCAAAGTATACTCATTTGACGATGAAGATAAAATAAACCAAATGACAGCAGTTGCCGGATCTAGCCCGGCATATGTATTTTATTTTATTGAATCATTGATTGCTTCAGCTGTTAACCAATTTGGCTTGAGCCCTAAGTTGGCCAAGGATATTACCTTGCAAGTTGTTAAAGGAAGCCTCAGTATGATTGAATCCAACTCATCCATGACTATAGAACAATTACGTAGTAATGTCACCTCAAAAAAAGGCACTACTGAACAAGCTATTAAAGTTTTTGAACAATATAATTTTAATGATATTATTAATAAAGCTGAAACTGCATGCTATAACAGAGCAAAAGAATTGGCCCAGTTATTTGGATCCCAGAATGCTACTGGGAATGAAAAGGTATAGCCAAAAATGACCGAAATAAAAAATATTGATAATGTATCAAACAACAGCCAAAAGAATTTTATGCTGCCGGTAGATTTTCATTGTCACTCTACCTATTCAGATGGCTCATACTCAATAGAAGAAGTCCTTAATATGGCAAAAGCCAATGGTGGAAAGTATATCGCCATAACTGATCATGATACTGTAAATGGAGTGGCAAAAGCCCGTGAGTATGCAAAAAGCATTGGACTTAATTTTTTTGGTGGTGTAGAAATATCGGTAACCTGGGAGAAAAATAATCTGGTTCATATTGTTGGTCTTAATATTGATGAAAATAACAAAATACTTGTTGATAACCTAAATAACCTGCGTAGCAATAGGTTTAAGCGTGGAGAGAAAATTGCCGAAAAGCTTGAAAAAGCTGGCATTCCAAATGCACTTGAAGGTGCTATGAAATATTGTAATAGTACCGAGGCGTTAAGCCGTACCCATTTTATGCGCTTTTTGGTAGATTCGGGATATGCTAAAGCCAGCAATGCTTTTGATAAATACCTGGCCCCCGGGAAAGTTGCTTATGTGCCACAAACCTGGGCAAGCCTAGAAGATGCAATAAAGTGGATTACTGATAGCGGCGGCATTGCAATAATTGCCCATCCCAGCCGGTATAAATTTACCCGAACAAAACTATTACGTTTAATTGATGATTTTAAGCAATGCGGCGGACGTGGTATAGAGGTAATTAGCTCCTCCCATTCTAAAGAAGATGCAAATAATATAGCTATCATTGCTAATAACCATGATTTATTATGTAGCATGGGCAGTGATTTTCATACTATTGAAACATTTAGAACAATTAAAGTTGGTATAAATCATCCATTACCCAATGAGCAATGTAAGCCAATATATACCGAACTTGGGATTAAGCACGAAGATTTGGTAATTAGCTAAATCTTTATTTACTTAATTTGGGGAAAAGATGCATTGCATATAATGGATAGTTAATTAACTTGCCATCTAATGAAAGATTTAGAAGCGATGCTCGTGATAGTACTTGTGGATTATATTTTTCATTATATGCTATCAGGCTTTTCTTTTGTGCAACATTTACTCCAGCCTTTACCTCCAGTGGGAAAATGCAAAGATCTTCATCGATCACAAAATCTACTTCAGCAGTACCAGAACTTGTCCAATAATATAGCCTGTCATGACCATATGCCGTTAATTGTTGTGCGACAAAATTTTCAGTTAATGCCCCTTTAAATTCAGAGAACAATTTATCTTCAGCCAGAATTGATGTTAACGGTATACGACTCATAGTAGAAAGTAAGCCTGTATCAATTCCAAATACCTTAAAGCTTTTCTTATCACAATAATGTTCAATTGGTGTTTTGGGCGTAGAAATATTATAAGACAGATGAATTAGTCCGGCATCTTTAAGCCATAATATCGCATCTTCATATTCTCGTGCCCGGGCTGAAGCTTTAATTAATGAAAAAATAAATTTTCTATTCTCTTTTGCTAACTGTGGTGGTATACTTTGCCACACTTCAGTAATTTTCATTACTTGATTTTTTGGGGCGTGTTTCGAGAAATCAAGCTCATAGGATCTTAGTATTTCCTGGTGTACTTCTCTAACCAAATTAAAATCTTGATTTTCTATATATACAAAGACAGCTTCTGGCATACCACCTATATAAAAATAGCGTTTTAGCTGCTCTAATAATTCATTATGGAAAATAAGTGGAATATTCTTTGGTTCATTAATATTTTCCAAAAATTCACGTAATGAAGATTGACTTATCGCATCTAAAAATTCTAAAAAAGATAATGGAGCAAGATGCATAAAATTAACCTGCCCGACAGGAAAACTCTTTATCTGATTAAGTTTCACCCCCAATAAAGATCCCGCAGCTACAATATGGTAGTGATTTGCCTGCTCATGAAAGTATTTCAAACTATTTAAAGCTTCCGGGCAAGCCTGGATTTCATCAAAAATAATAAGAGTCTTTTCAGGCAAGATTTTTTGCCCGAATTGTATTTCCAAATTTTCGATAATTCTGGTAGGATCAATGTTTTTTGCAAAAAGAGACGCCAAATCTATATTAGTTTCAAAATTGCAGTAAATCATATGATCATAGTCTTTGCCGGCAAAATCCTTCAAGGCATAGGTTTTACCTACCTGGCGTGCACCTTGTAGAATTAGTGGTTTTCGTCTGGGGCTATTTTTCCAGGCTAACAATTGTTTATAAATATCTCTTTTCATGATGCTATTATACCATTTTTATTTTACACATAGTGGAATTATGTTATGAAAACGTGATAAATTTCACATTTTTGCTTGGAAAAACGTGATATTTTTCACCTTTTATTATAATAAAACGTGAAATTAGCATAATTTAGTAAAATTGTATGTTATATAATTCTGGCAAGCAGTAATAAATAAATGGTAAATAATACGTATTATCATAACTAAATTATATTTTTCTGCCTGAGCCAAACGATATCCAGTATAATAGCTGGATATTTTTATTCTGAGGCAATATGGCAAATAGACCACATTTAGCACATAGCTTAAAAACCCGGCATATATTGATGATTGCTTTAGGCAGCGCCATTGGTACCGGCTTATTCTTTGGTGCCGGGGAATCTATTAAGCTGGCAGGTCCATCAATTCTTCTATCCTATACTATCGGTGGGATTATTATGTACATCGTCATTCGCGCTTTAGGCGAAATGACTGTACATGATCCGAATGCCGGCTCGTTTAGCTATTATGCATATAAGTATATCGGCAATTATGCCGGATTTATTGCCGGGTGGAATTATTGGTTTAATTATATAATAGTCTCGATGCTCGAACTCACCGCAACTACCATGTTTCTTGACTTCTGGTTTCCTCATGCCAGTCATTGGCTCATTGCATTAAATATCCTTATTATCTTTACGGCAATTAACCTGATGAATGTTAAATTATATGGCGAATTTGAGTTCTGGTTTGCCGGAATTAAAGTCACAGTTATTATTGCCCTGATTATATTAGGTTTATATTTAATTATAAGTAATGAACATATGCATAGTAACACCAATGTTGATAACTTATGGGCGCATGGTGGCTTTTTTGCCAATGGATATAGTGGTTTCTTATTCTCCTTTGTTGTGGTTATCTTTTCTTTTGGTGGAACCGAATTAGTTGGTATCACTGCTGGTGAAGCCGAAAACCCTGGAAGGACTATACCCATGGCAATTAATGGTGTGATTCTACGCATCTTGATATTTTATATCGCAACACTAGCCATTGTTTTATGCCTATACCCGTGGAATAAAATAGATAGTAACCTAAGCCCGTTTGTTGATGTATTTAGTAAAATAGGTATCCATAAAGCAGCAGATCTTATGAATTTTGTAGCTATCACTGCCGCACTATCCTCATTAAACAGTGGTATTTATGGTACTGCACGCATGGCCTATGGCCTTTCTAAACAGCGAAATGCGCCTAAATTTTTGGGCCGCCTGAGTAAAAATGGTATACCTTATCCAGCAATTTTATTTTCATTATTTTTTATTTTTATCACGGTTATTTTAAATTACTTATACCCTAAGCATATTTTTAATATCTTACTAGCAATTGCTACTCTTGCTGCCATAATTAACTGGATGACTATTTTAAGCACACAAATGGTATTTCGTAAAAAAATTGGACTGGCAAATATCAAATACAAAATACCGCTATACCCGCTTACTTCAATTATTGCCATCATATTTTTTGTGATTGTTATCATAACCATGACCCAAATGAAAGATATGTCGCTGGCAATTTATATCGCACCGGCATGGCTATTGCTGTTATCAATTGGATATTGGATAAAAGTTAATGTTTTAAGAAAAAAAGATTCCCACCTGTGCGGGAATGACCTATAAGGAGAAACTATGAGCGAAGTTCGATTAAGTCATAAGTTAAAAAACCGGCACTTACAAATGATTGCCCTAGGCGGGGTAATTGGTTCCGGACTATTTTTTGGTTCTGCAAAATCTATTCATCTAACCGGACCGTCAATTGTACTATCTTATCTTTTAGGCGGTCTGGTAATCTATATAATTATGCGAGCTTTGGGGGAAATGACTGTAGATAGGCCAAGTCCTGGCTCTTTCAGTGAGTATGCGCATAATTATGTTGGCCCGTATGCCGGGTTTATTTCCGGCTGGAGCGCCTGGTTTGAATATACAATTGTATGTATGGTTGAACTAACTGCGGTTACCGTATTTTTTGACACGCTTGTGCCAGGAATACCACATTGGATACTCTGTCTGGGAATTTTGGTATTTTTTACTTTTATCAATTTACTCAGTGTAAAAGTATTTGGTGAGTTTGAATTTTGGTTTGCCGGAATTAAGATAGTTGCAATTATTTTAATGCTTATTTTTAGTGCTTATTTAATTTTCTTTAAACATGACATGAATCCAGAAGTAGCCCAATATACCAATCCAAATCTATTTTTTGCCGGAGGAGTGAGCGGATTTTTAACCTCCCTGGTGGTGGTAATATTTTCTTTTGGCGGGACTGAGTTTGTTAGTATTGCATCCGGCGAATCGGAAAACCCCCAAAAAAACGTACCTAAGGCAATTAATGGTGTGCTTATCCGCATAGTCATGTTTTATATTTTAACAATGCTGGCAATTATCTTATTATACCCATATCAAAATTTAGCTACTAACATCAGCCCATTTGTTGATGTATTTAATAAAGTTGGTTTCCACAATGCAGCTATAGCTATGGATTTAGTAGCAATTACCGTAGCATTATCGGCATTTAACAGCTGTATGTATAGTGCCTCAAGAATGTTATTTAATCTGGCCCATCATGGCTATGCACCAAAAATGTTGGCTCATAATGACCCTGACAGTAAACGTCATATTCCGGTAAAAACAGTATTATGTACCAGTGTTTCAGTAGTAATTGCGGTAATTGTAAATTATTTATTCCCTGAAAAAGCTTTTATGTATTTACTAACCGTTGCAACCAGTGCAATTTTAATTGTATGGTTTATGGTTTTAATTACTCATATGTACTTTAGGAAGCAAAAAGATGTTACTACTTTGGCATATAAATTAAAATTTTTTCCAATAAGTAATATATTTGCTATGGCGATTTTACTTCTGGTAATGGCTAAAATGACACATATGCATGATATGAAATTAAGTGTATACGTTACTCCACTATGGATTGTAGTTTTATCCCTGATTTATGTACTAAATAAAAAGAGACCATGATCGATAATATAGTCATTTCTGAAGTAACAAGCGCCCTTGATGCCCCGCTGAACGATTCGGCAAGCATCAAGGCTACAAATGATATTGAAGCTATACAAGTTTGGCTTACCGAATTTCAAAATAGCCCGCATACATTTACATCCTATCGACAAGCAGCCGAGCGATTTTTAATGTGGTGCATGCAGAATAAAACTACATTATCCTCACTTAGCCGTGAAGATATCATGGGTTATCAGTCATTTTTAGGCTCACCAACCCCTACCGATTTTTGGTGCGGACCTTCCAGGCCCAGACATGACCCTAACTGGCGCCCTTTTGTTAAAGGCCTGGCCAATTCCAGTATCCGGCTTAACCTGCAAATTTTAACTACTATGTATGACTACCTGGTGCAAAGCGGTTACCTTACTTTAAATCCGTTTAAATTAATTAAACGTAAATCAGCCAGATTAGTTGTAAATAAAGGTGTAGAGCGTTATTTAACCCATAAAGAACTGAGCTATATCTTTGACTACATAAACGATATGCCCAAGAAAACCGATGCGCAGATCCGTACATATCAACGAATTAAGTGGATATTCTCTCTACTGTATCTATCTGGTTGCAGGCGGCATGAAATAGTTAATGCCAAAATGAGTGATTTTGTCAGAAAACAAGGTAACTGGTGGCTTAAGGTAATTGGTAAAGGTAATAAGTATGGCGAAATCCCGGTTACCAATGATTTATTACTTGCTCTTATCGACTATAGAAAAAGTATTGGTCTACCCGACTACCCGGCTTTTTCTGAAACAAATATTCCGCTAGTAAATAACTTGCAGGTATCCGCTGGTAAATATATTGGTATAACCGATTCTATGCTTTATAAAATAATTAAAGGCACTTGTCTCGAAATTTCTAACTATGTAAAACTAACTGATCCAGGAGCTGCCTTTGTTATACAACAGGTCTCAACCCACTGGCTTCGACATACTTCAGCAACGCATCAGGTAGATGCCGGGATTGATATCCGGGTAGTAAAAGAAAATTTACGCCATAGCTTGTTGGAAACCACAATGAAATACCAGCATACTGAAAGTGATGCTAGGCATCAAGAAACAAACAAAAAATTTGGGATTAAGTGATGGTGCCACAAATTAACTGTTAATTTATTCGCAGCTGTATTGTGGAATCTTTGGTTTAGTAAATTGTGAAGCAGCAATAACATCATTAAAATGGGCATGATTTAATATAACTTCATAAGCAATTTTGCCTTTTTGATATTGTGTTAACCGAAATGGCAATTTAATCGCCCCTACTGTCTTCCAATCAGACTCGATTCTATACTCATCATTATTACCAAGAGCTAAAAGTAATCCTGAGTAATTATGAAAACAGTAAATTCGTTGTTTACCTGAATTTATCTGCGAAATGCATTGCGTATTGGCTGGGGCCCAAGCTGGGGGTAATGGCATAATATTATAAGCATCTGCTTCTTTTAAAACCCAAAGCATATCACGATTTGCACGCTCTGCTGTCTTTTGTAAATAATCTCTTGCCTCTGTATCTTTATCATTTATAAACTGGTAGTGATCATTTGCCCATGACCAATAAGAGACTCCATCTGTCCCTCTATCAATTAAGATTTGATCACTTTTAATTTGCTCGCGTAATTTGGTTGGATAAATAATATTAGTCTTATAGCAATAAGTTTTACTTGTATTATCAGGTGAATAGAAAGTGATTTTCCCATATCTGGAAATAGATTTCATTTGCATTAATGCATCTTTTCCACCGCTTGCCTTTATAGAAGACTCAATTAGCCATTTGGCTCTATCATCAGCATATAAATTATTTACAATTAAAATTAGAAAAAATATTTTGGATTGCCAAAAATCTTGCAGTTTCATTGTCTTGTCCCTAATAAAGTAATTTTACAATTATATTTTATCATAAAGCCACATGATATACAATGTTATTTTATTGTATTTCAATATTTTTTTAATACTGTTCAGCATAAACTCTAGGTTTAGCTGCAGCTAAGTTTTAGTCAATGTTCCCCAAAATCTAATTTTTAATTAACAATCTTTCTTCCATTCTTGTGGCGCATCTAATCTAAAACCTGCCCAAAGCTCACCGCCAAAAGGATCTATGATAGTTTTAGTTAGAGTTTCCATTGGTCTGTAATCAATATCTCGTATTGCCTGTTTATAATTTAAAAAAGCTTGCTCGGCAATTTTTGAGTCAAATTTATTGACTAATCTAACTAAATTCTTACTCTTTCCAATCCATTGTTTATTTGCTAACAAAAAGAATTCACATAATTCTTCATGTAAACAAGCACATATAGTCAAGAACTCGTACTCATTAGAGGCCCCTTTTAAATCATCTAATAAGTCGGTTATCAGGAATCTTCTATATAAAAGTTGCTTCTTTGGTATTAAAGGCCCATTTTGTAGTAATTGTGCTGCAAGTGATTTTAGAGACTTTCCAAATGATGTCTCCTTTGGTATCTCTATCCCACTATAAATCATGTATGGTAGTGCAGGCACATAAGATGGAGCATCTATTTCATCAAAAAAATATTTAAGAGTTTGAGGTGAATGAATAAAAGCATCTATAGGTTTTTCTTCATATATAAATGCTTCTCGATAAGCAGAAGATAGTGTTTTAAAAATTACTACAATATCGAAATCTGAAGTTTTTGTGTATTGATTGCAAGTATATGAACCTGCCCAAAAACATGTTATGGCATCAGGATAATAATTTCTTAGTAGTTTTTCAATAAATGCTATATATTGGTTTTGCACAATATTTTCCAAACCTACCCTAAACTAATTATCTGTTTATAGTGCTCATAATTACATACGCCAGATGATGTTTTAACTATGTTCCAGGCTTTTATTGCATCCTGTAAAGTCTTATTCTTTTCATTTATAAAAAAATCCTGGATAAATTGATTATATTGAAATTGTTTATCAATATTAGCCTTATAGTTAGAAGATTTTTTTCGTGCCTCTTCTGCTATCCATCCCTTAATAAGATCACCATAGGTTAATTTATCAATAAAATTTTTGTTTGTGAATTTTCGCAAATATGAATTAAAATGAAAATGATTTCCAATATGCTTTTTAAAAAATTGCCTGGTTATTGCATCATTTTTATAATTGATCACGCGTGTATCTAATGTTAAGCCATTAATACTATCAAGAGTCTTTTTTACAGATTTTTTAGTCTGAGTGTCCCTACTGCCAGTTTCTAGAAAATTGTATATACGCTTGGTTAATTCTATTTTTGATCCAGTAGTTGATAATTTATTATCTCTACAAAATTTAAGCAACTCTTGTTTTAGCCAATAAAAATTCATGAACAATTGGTGATTAAGACCAAGTTTCAGTTCCGGTCTTAATTGAGATTTTTCTGCAGATATGTCTTTTATACTCATATGAATACTCTTTTCTATCGTTTTTTGATGATAAAACATCAAATATATTTCTTTTATTTAAATATATTGATTGTATATAACCATCTTTCAACTAAAAGAGGCCACTTTGTTATGGGGAATTTTGTTTGTCTCAATCCAAACCCATGTCCGCCTTCTGCATATAAATGCATTTCAACAGGTACCCCAGCATTTTTAAGCCCAACATAATATAGAAGTGAATTATCTATACTATCCACCGGATCATTTTCGGCCTGTAATAACAATGTAGGGGGTGAGTCTTTAGTAAAATGGATATTATTATTCAATATAAACTGGCCCGGATACTTATCTTCCTGCATATGCCCAGGATATAACGCAATTGCAAAATCAGGACGAATACTTTCTTTATCTGCATCATCAATTGGATCATAAACTCTTTTATTAAAACTTGAACTCATCTGGGCTACCATATACCCACCAGCAGAAAAACCAATGACACCAATTTTATTCTTATCAATATGCCATTTGTTAGCATTTAATCTTAGTAATCCAATAGTTCTTTGTGCATCTTGTAATGCTGTGGGAGCTTTTGGATGAATATGGCAATTGCAATCATTATGCCATGCCGGCCCGGAATCAGGTACCCTATATTTTAATAAAACACAGGTTACCCCTTTTGAAGTTAACCAGCTACAAATTTCAGTACCTTCAATATCTATTGCCAGACCATTAAAACCTCCGCCAGGAAATACAATAATTGCCGTTTTTAAGTTTTTTGTTTTTGGAGGATAAATTGTCATTGTTGGCCTGGATACGTCTGATATGTCGAGCCAGGGTTTTCCAGCAACAAGTTGATCTGTCCTTATTTTTACAGATTCTGGTTTTATTTTATCCACAGGATTTGGCATTTTGCCATCAGGCCATATTGGAATTTGCTTATTTCCTAAAGCAGGCTTCCATATCTTTGCCCATAGCTCTTTTGCCAGAAGTTGGTTTGAAAAAAAGCTGAGAAACAAAAGAGAAAAGGTAACAACTAATTTATGTTTCATCTATATATTTCATTAAAATAATGGAATCTAAAGCATTATGGTTTTAAATTTTGTATCTGATGGTAGATTAATGCCAAAATACTTCTTTATAATTTTAAAATATTCACTAGGGGTAATTTTTATTGTTTTATTTTTTCCATTATTTCGGATTTTTAAATCTAAGTTATTCAATATAATCCTGCCTTTGGTGGTTGGCAGTGCACAAATTCGATTAGTTACAAAAATTGATTTGTGCATATGCGAACTGTAGTAATTGAATGGTGCAAAATCGCTTGCCAAATATGGATTTAGAGTAAAGGAATATAGCGGATTCCATTTATCCTGTACTTTAAACTGTAAAATATACTCACCTTGCAACTTTACTAATTTAAAAGTTTCAGCAAATTGTTTAAACTCAGTATTAATTTTTAGAGGAATCGGAGCAATTAAACCATTTCCTCCAAAGCCAACATCAGCTACATATTTTTCTTTATTTATAGTGACTACAAGCAATTGATGACCAAATGGTCGACTATCCTCTACTAATACCCTGGCAGCTAGCCGCTTTACTTTAAAACCCATTTGTTCTAAAACCCTGGTTAGTAACTCGTTTGTTTCATGGCAATATCCACCACGTTTTTTGTTTATTAATTTCTCTATTAATGCTTCTTCACTAAGTTTAATCAAATGATCTGACTTGTTTGCCAGATCGTGAATATCCAGATTTTCAAAAGGAATAGAAAATGCATGTGCCGTGTGGATATTGTACAAGGTGGTAGGAGAAACATCTTGTATACCTTTGTATCCTATTCTGGTAAAGTATTTTTTAAGATCAATCATTTTTCTTTTCCTAACTTTTCATTTCAATTGATATTTTAACATATTTAAAAGTTCAGCCGTCTTTATAGATCCTGAAATGAAATCATTACATACTTGTGATAAGGAGCCATCAATGTTAGCAAATAGAATTCTTTTGTACTCATTTCAAATTATGTGTTATTGCAATCTGAGTAAAAAAAACATTTCAATTATGCAGCTAATTGATTTTAATACCTAATTAAAACTCTATAAGGTTTAAGCAACATTATAATTAAAGTTGCTTTATTTCAGATATTTACTGACTTAGAATTATTTAAAATAAGATCAATTAGCTACAGCTAAGCTTCATTCCCTGTTTCCACTGTTCAAGCATTATGGTACCAATTTTTTCAAACGTCTTATTTTTGCCTATATAGTGGTTTAACTCTTTCATGGCAATAATAATACCTTTTACAACCTCTGTCATTAATTCTTTTGCCAGGCCTTCTGTCATATCACAGTGTAAACGCGCAAAATTTATTAATGTTTGTGCATTAGGCCACCGCTTAGTACCGTAAAGTGTAAGCGCCAGAATATCCTCTCTATAATATGGGGTTGTTGAAACCAAATCATAGGCCGGTGAAAAACTAACATTACTTTCAGTATCTTCATATAGTACTCCAAAATTTTTTAAATGCGCATCTCCATTCTTTATTACGCAAGATAAAACTAAAATTTTAAAAAAACTTATCAATGCGGGCTGAACTTCCCCCGCTGATACAAAATCTTTTATTCGCCTAGTGATGCTTTCATAAGAACCCTCGTATTTTTGCCCTGATGTTTTTCCATTTAGCACGCAGAAGTCTTCAAAGCCAAGATAAGTACCGTTTTTCAGATCAAAGCGCTTCATTATAAAAAATTTGCCATTTTTAGATAATTCAAATTCCGGAACAGCTAACCCAGCATGCTTTGCTGCCCTCATACAAAAATATTCATTTGCCGCCAATTCAGGATATTCATCTTTATTCCAGGCCTTAATAATATGGGTAGCTCCACGATAAGTGACACGATCTATGCTCTTCGTCTTTGAGTGTATAATGTTATCGACAGGAACCTCTTCCCGCACCATAACCTTTGGTTGAGCACCTGATATCCCCGAATAAACCGCATAACGATCGAGCAAGCTTTCAAAAAGGCCTTCTGCCCCATCATGCGTAATAAGCTCACGGATATTTTGTGTTGGTATATTTGTTAATTTTTCGCCCGGTAATGTAAATCGTAATCTCCCAATACCTGACTTACCAGTTATTCCCAATAATGTCAAATCATCAAACTGGGGAACAACTTTGCTAAACTCCTTACGTAAGCGTTCTCGGAGTGCCCCCTCAGGAAGATTCATATCAAAGATTGGGTGTAGATTATTATATTCAGAAATATATTGCTCCTTGCAAACCGGCATGCTGAGTGACACAGCATTTTTGGCAATAGCTTCCTGTTTATATCCAAAATAAATTTTACTCCGGTCTAATTCAGACCTAAATAAATTTCCTATAATTTCATTTTCTACATAAACATCAAGCATTTTTTTGCTCTTCCAAAAGTTGCTGTAAAGTTGGTCGTCCTGTTTTTACTTTTACCAATATCTCCAGGCCCAGGGCTGCACATATAGACATAATTTTTCTTATTCCTATTTCATGAATAGTGTTATTTTCTATACCCGATATTGTTGCCCTGCTCATACCCAGCGAGGCAGCGAGCTCTGCCTGGGAAAGCTTTTTGCCTTTCCTAGCCTTTTTTATTTCTTTGCCGATTTCATCAAAGTACATATTATGTATCCTATAAAATGCATAATTAATGTTTTTATTCTAAATGAATCTTATATAATGCATTATATCATATTATATATGTAGTATCATTATTTTTTATTGTCAGTAAAAATCGTAAAATTATATCTGCTGACCTCAACATGGTTTACCAGGCTAGTACTTATTAAGTTGCATTGCATAATTTAGTTAATTTGCCAATCAAATTCTAATTATTATCTGCCGGGTGGTTTATTCCATCGTATACGGTAACTTCTCCCAGCTCATACGGGTTAACCCCCTCTAAACAGGCAATATTAAAGCCGTACTGCTTCGGGTTGGAGCGGCGCTGATGGTGAGTATAAATCCCACACTTTGAACAAAAATAATGTTTAGCTGTCATTGTATTAAATTGATAAAGCGTAAGCATATCTTCACCTTGCGTAATTTTAAGGTTATCAAGCATCGCAGATGCCACTATTGTCCCACGTTTTCTGCACATAGAGCAATTGCACCGCCGTGGGTCATCAAGACCATTGGGTAAAATTAGTTCAAATTTTACCGCCCCGCAATGGCAAGATGCTTTATGTATAGGATTTATTTTCATTAGTCATACTCCTGGTTAATAATAACTTAATTTACATCATTTTATCATACATAAATGTATAATATTGTTCTACAAAATACTCTAAGAACAAATTGTTTTTATATTAGTAATACCCGCTTAAGCGGGTATACACTTTAGATACTGGGAAAAGTTAAATATGCTAAATTTAGGTAAATATTGCTATTTGTTATTGCTTATAAAAGCCTGCTTTGCAAATACTAATTTAGATGATAAATTACAACAAGTTATTACTAATGCTCGTAGCAAATATAATATTTCTGCCATTTCGCTGAGTATTTCTCTGCCTGGGCAGACCAAAATTGCAAACTACACCAGCGGCACAGTAAGTAAACAGGATATAACTCCAATAACACCGAATAACCTTTTCCAGATTGGAAGTATTACTAAAAACTTTACCGCTGTTTTAATTTTACAGCTAGTTGAAAATAAGCAGCTGAGCCTTAATGATCCGCTAGGTAAATATCTACCAGAATATCCGCTATGGAGATCAATAACCATCCGCCAATTACTAAATCATACCAGCGGCTTATATGATTATATTGATACGTCCAACTGGTGGGAATATATTGCAGAGCATAGAGATAAAGTCTGGCAGCCACAGGAGCTATTAGCAATTGCATATAAGCATAAACCATATTTTACACCCGGTAATGGCTGGCATTATTCAAATACTAACTATGTATTAGCCGGGCTTGTTATAGAGAAAGCAAGTGGTAAAAGCCTAGAGGGGCAAATGCAAAATTTGCTTAAGCTGGCAAACTTAAATAATAGTTATTATTTACCTAAGCCCTATCCAAAAAATATTTTAGAAAAAATGGTCCATGGCTATTATCAAGACTTTGATCAAACTACAATTAATGGCTCATGGGGGCATGGCGCAGCAGCACTGATTTCGACACCAAGTCAGGTAGTAATATGGGTTAAGGAATTATTTAATGGCAGCATAATATCTAAGCAATCGCTTATAACAATGCAAAAAAGCGTAGTACTTAGTAGCGGGAGACTTACTAATAATATGGAGAATCCCACCTATGGCCTTGGTATGTTTAGTATGAATACCCCAGCAGGAGTTATTTGGTTGACTCCGGGACTTACTTCCGGCTATCGTTCACTTTGGGTGTATATGCCGTGTGATGGGGTTATTTTTGCATATTCGGCAGCTAACAGTCTAATTGGTAAAAATTTTCATACCTATATGCTACAAAACATTATTGAGACATTGATAAATTCTAAAGCTGTAAAAGAGCAAATAGAAAAATATCAACAACTATCAACTATACCGACATACTGTAAAACAAAACCCCAAAAAAATTGGGGCTTTATAAAATTTTAGTCGGTGGTCACCTAACAGCCTAAACCGGGCTTGTAATTAGATATGCTTATTTAATAAGCATATCTTTTGCTATACCATCAACTGATGGGAGTTTAGCTGAATTTTGTAGCGCAATGTACCATCCAGGTAGTTGAGAAACTGTAATTATATTACCGACACTGGGGCCGCTTTCTATAGTTATACTAACTAGTTGTGGTGAAGGTAAATATTCAAACTGGAATGTGTACCTGGCACTAGTTGGCGGGTCTGCATCAAGATAATCAAAGTTATAATAACCACTGATCACTCCATAACCACAACCCGCCAAAGTAATAAAGGGGCCACCAGATTCAGGAGTTCCCGGGTTATTCGTATATTGTGGCCCATGAGCTAAAAATTTGGTAAAATAATTATATATTTGCTGAGAACCAATACGGGTAACGGGACTAACTGTTGGTAATAAAACCGCGTCGGATAAATATTCTTTTCCGGTAAAATATGCCGCACCAGTGTATACATCGCTATACCCTGCATCCCCATAGGGACTATAGTAAAATACATTATCTCCCCAATGATTAATCAGGCTGGTGCCAATAGCCTCATTAAATAAAGGAGCATTTGCCGGGCATGTATCCACGCTAGCGTTATTATTGTTATTACTATTACCTGCACTACATGCATATAACCCTAATACAGCAAAACTGTATAAAAAATATTTTTTCACAACTTGACCCCTTAAAAAAAGACAATCCAGAATTATAACTTAGAACGTTAAATATGTTATAACCATTGGTTAAACATGATCACTAACTTGAAAAGGAAAAAGTTGTAATGTCAATTGAAGTGCTACAAGGCCTAGAAAGAAAAGTAACTTTCACTATTAAAAAAGGGGATGTTAAGGCATTGGTGGACGGGTAACTAAAAAATATGCCCAAAAAGCAAAAGTTCAAGGTTTTTCAGACCCGGCAAAGTCCTACCTAATATAGTGGAGCAAATGTATGGTGGTCAGGCTTATAAAAATTCGCTAAACAGTAGTATATTAAATTGCTAAAAGACTGAGACATTCTGCAAGTACTATTCTCGTATAGATGCCCCAAAAAAGAGCTACATTAATGCTCCTTATACTATTAAGTATTTTTAATATACATTTCTATGACCAACAACTGCAGTTATAAAGCCACATTGGCTCTGTTCACCCACATTACATTGATATCCCTTTATAGTTGTTTTATCATCTTCTGGGTCATAACCACCGACGCTAAATCGTTTCCAATAAGTTATATCGTTAACCTTATATGTATATACTAATCCGTGACTATGTTTCTTTGGCGTAGAGAGCCTAAATTCTAAGGCGGCTATATCAGTACTAGCTTTATAATAACAATATATACGTGAAAACCAAAGAAACTTTTTATCTTCAAACCCTATGACTTTAGTCAAAGTAAATTTAACCTTATCTATATTTAAGAATAACTGACGCTCATCTCCGTCGTCGAGTCCAAGAATGTCGGTGGTTTTAGATGCCCTCCATTCTATGCCGTTTTCTGCTGTTATGCTTGAATGAATATGATAAATTGGAGGCAGCCATACTCTCGTATTTTCTTGAGGAACAATTTCAAAATCTTTTTTAGAAAGTACTGGACAATCTGCAAAAACCCATTTAACTACAAAATTAGCTAAGAGAAAAAATATTAAAATTATTTTTTTAATTTTTCTACCCCCTATTATTTTTAATAATTAATTATACTACAAAATAGCAATGCATGTTAATTACTTCAATTGCTATGCTCTTATCCCCTTATGTAACCTAACCTTATTGCTATTCCATTTTGCCAGTGCACAAATAATCCGGGATGCTCAAGCGTTGCATTTATGGTATATTTGATAGCTCTTGTTTTATGTCTAATTAATTTCTTGTATTTATGACCAGCCCAGATACCTACGTCTTGTTGAAATATCCTATCACTTCATGCCATGTTGATTTATTGAATATGGTATAATATCGGGTTTAATATGATCATTAACTTAAAAAGGAAACATGTGTAATGTCGATTGAAGTACTAAAAGGCTTAGAAAGAAAAGTAACTTTTACAATAAAAAAAGATGATGTTAAGGCATTGGTGGACGGGGAACTAAAAAAATATGCTAAGAAAGCAAAGATTCAAGGCTTCAGACCCGGTAAAGCCCCACGTAACGTAGTGGAACAAATGTATGGCGGTCAGGCTTATGAAGACTCACTAAACAATAAAATTAATGAAAAATTTGGTGCAATTGTTACTGAAAACAAAGTAGATATCGTTGGTTACCCAAAATTTGACCTAACTAACAGTGAAGGTGAAGAGTTTGCTTTTGCTGCAGTATTTGAAGTAATGCCGGAAATAAAAATTGGCGATTTAGCCGCTCAGAGCGTTGTAAAGCCAATTTGTAATGTTACTGATGAAACTGTGCTAAAAACTATCGAAACGCTCTGTAAACAACGTGCAACATTTACCGAAGAAGATAAAGCAGCCGAAAATGGCGATAAAGTAACTGTTGACTTTGTTGGCACTGTGGATGGCGTAGAATTTGAGGGTGGTAAAGGCACTAATTATCCGTTCGTACTTGGCCAAAATATGATGTTACCAGATTTTGAAGCAGGTATTATCGGGCTTAAAGCCGGACAAAGTAAAGATGTAACAGTTGCATTCCCGGAAAATTACCATGCCGAAAACCTAAAAGGCAAAAATGCAAAATTTAATATAAGTGTAAAAAGTGTAGCCAGACAACAATTACCTGAGCTAACTGAAGATTTTATTAAATCTCTTGGTGTTAACGATGGTAAAGTGGAAACTTTGACCAAAGAAATTAAAGAAAACCTGGAGCGTGAAGTTAACCGTCGCTTAAGAGTAAAACTACGTGATAATGTTTTAAATGCATTATCTACAGCTACTCCAATTGATGCACCAAGTGCTATGGTACATGATGAAATACATCGGATGATGAAAAGCACTGAAGAGAACATGAAAAAGCAAGGTTACCCAGCTGATAAAATCAAGCTCACTCATGAAATGTTCTCACAAGATGCAAAACGCTTTGTAACTTTACGTATGTTGGTTCAGGAGTATATCAAAGAGAATGCTCTTAAAGTGAGTGATGATGAAGTAAAGGCAACAGTTACCGAGATGTCAACTATGTATGATGAGCCAGAAAAATATGTTAACTGGTATTACCAGGATAAAAACCGGGTAAATACCGCTCATGCTATTACTATGGAAAACAAAGTAATTGATAGCATTATTTCTAAAGTAAAAATCCAGGAAAAAGAAGCAAATTATGAAGAGCTAATGCGCGAGCAAATCTAATTTTATTCTGTTTTACAAAGCCACTTCATCTGGAGTGGCTTTTTTAATGAGTATTGGTATTTTTTAATCACTCAATTGTGGATGCAATGGGCACGCTTTTATTAAATTATTTAAACTCTCCAGAAGATATAGTGGGCAATTAAGTATTTTTCCATCTAGTTTTAAGTTCATTGGCGAAAGTCTTATTGCTATAGCGGGATCATATTTTTTGATATAAATTATTAGACTTTTCTTTTTTGTCGAGGTACCAGACTTTACTTCTAATGGATATATCTTATCGTCTAACTGTAAAATAAAATCTAATTCAGCCTGCGCATTACTAGTCCAGTAAAATAGACTCAACCCTTGCCTGATTAATTCCTGTGCCACATAATTTTCAATAAATGCACCCTGAAATTCTTGAAACAGGCTATCACCATAAATAATGCTTTTAGCTGAAAGCCCAACCATTGCCCCTAGTAGTCCAACATCTGCTAAATAAATTTTAAAAATATCATGGTTAACATAGCCATTTAGTGGTAGTTTCGGTACGCTACTATTATATGCTTTGTAAATTAATCCAGCTTCAAAGAGCCATTGAATTGCAACCTCAAACTCTTGTGCTCGCGCACCCTTACGGATTATGGAGTAGATAAACTTCTTATTTTCTTTAGCTAATTGACTTGGTATAACCTCCCAAATCTGATTTATTTTCATAATCATATTTTGGGGTGCATGTTTGGCAAAATCTAAACGATATGATTCTAGTATGCCATTTTGGATTGTTCTAATTCGGTTAAAATCATTGCCGGAAACATATTCCAAAACTACAGCTGGCATACCACCTGTATATATATAGTCCTTAAAATATTTTAACAATTTTTCGTGTAAAATACCGGGTAATGGTGAGATTGTATTAACTTCTGTTATATATTCCAAAAGTGTCACTTCACCTAAAGCTTGTAAAAATTCAGTAAAACTAAGTGGGTAGAGATTTAGAAAATCGACTTTTCCCACAGGAAATCCACGGCTATTTGCCAATGTAACTCCGAGCAGAGAACCAGCTGCACAGATATGATATTCATTAGCCAATTCATTAAAATATTTTAAGCTATTAAGTGCACCATGGCATTCCTGTATTTCATCAAAGATAATCAGGGTCTTTTCCGGTACAATTTTTGTAGATAACTCAATAGATAAAACTTTTATTATATCTTGTGGCTTTAAACTTCCATTAAATAATTCATGCAAGTGTGGTTGGCTTTCAAAATTAAAATATGCCATGCTATCATATTCTATATTGGCAAATTCTTTTAGAATATAAGTTTTTCCAACTTGTCTGGCACCCTGAATTATCAGTGGCCGCCTAAACTTGTCTTGCTTCCAATTTTGCAAGCTTTTAAGAATCTGTCTTTTCATAATACTATATATTAGCATAAAAAACAGTTATTTGCAATTATTACTTTGAATAAATGTTATTTTTTACATTTATTCGTTGGAAAAAGTGTGGTATATCACATTTATACGAAGGAATAAATGTAAATTTAGCTAATATATTAATTAAGGTATTATAGATTAATTAATGTTTGGACCGAAAAATACATTAATAAAGTTTCCTTAATATCTTGATATTAATTAATTTAAACAATGCCGGGCTCATCTTTTCTGGATTCTAACCAACGCTTCATAAATAAATCCTCTATTTCATATTCGCCATTATCATTCTCGTGTATATCACCTTGCTTTAAAAGCTTGTTTAGCGCATTTTGCACCCTGCCCTGCGTAATTTCGATATGATAATTGTGAAAAACAAAATCATAAAATTTTTCAGAATAAAAATTTTGGAAATTATTTACTAAACCCAGCAATAAAATTTTCTCTGCCTGGATTAATGAATTCCAATATGACACATAGCCATTTTTGTCAAAAATCTCAGCTTCAAAACCTTTATATGCATCTTCTAAAGATATATCCTGGCACATCATATAGAAAGATAAAAACTCCCTGATAGATAAAGTTACAAAATTTAATTTACTAAAAATCTGGTAGAACTGTTCTTCATCAATATGTTTACCCGTAATGCTATGATAAGTTTTAGCCAAGAAGTCAGTAAATTCCCTACCAAATGGCTCCATTTTTAAGCTTGTACCAAAGTGAAAAAACGGTGCTTTATTATCACTAAACATCTTACGCAAGCCATAACGCGATGAGCCGGTAAAAATAACTTTTACATAATTTTTATTTAGATCTAATGCGGTACGTAACTCGCCTACAAAACCTTCAGCATTATCTACATAAATTAACTCTTGTATTTCATCTAGCATTAACACAATTTGGGAGCTTCTTTTCTCCGCTTCATGCGCCAATATGGACAATAGCTCCAGAATTGATAAATCAGCAAATGGCGTATTTTGGCTAATAACCACCTTACACCAGGGGAAACTGATTTCCTTGACTTTTAGTTTAGCAAATATTGTACGATCTATATTACTGGCAAGCGAATTTTTAAATTGCTGCAGATGGTTACCAATTTGATCGGCAAAACTAAAGTAGATAGTCTTATAACCTAGCTCATCTAAAGCTGGCTTTAAATCATAATTTAAAAAATAGGTTTTACCAATCCGCCTTGGAGCAAACAGCGTAAAGCTATGAATAATATTATAGCGAATTGCGTTAGTTAACTTCTTTGTCAACTCTGTGCGTGGAAAATGCCATATATCTTGCATGCCAATCTCATTAAAACATTAATTAAGGTATTATACATTAATTAAGCTTTGGATTGCAATACGCATTAAAAAGTTTAATAAAGATTTTTTAATATTTTCAGGTTGATTAAATCTTTAGCTAAATTTTTAACCCGGGTTAAGCGATTACTACCGACACATGATTTATTGTTATATAAAACATTTGTGTTATCTATCTCACGGGCAAACAAGGCACTAAAAAGATTATCCTCAATTAATGACATACACCAAAAGTATTGATGCATAACATGCTCTATACTCTTTAAATGATGAATAGTGTTATCAAGTTGAGTCTGGGTTAATTGGTTAAGATATCGAACATTATTGAGCTTACAAACTTTTATTTGTATCTCTTTTTGTATAGTATCTGGTAAGCTGGTTTTAAAGTAGCGGGCGATACCCTCTATTTGAATGGAGAGAAGTTTAACTTGATTATTGGTTATGGTTATTGATTGTGATGGTATAGGTTTTTATATATTATGTTTAGACATGGTAACTCCTTGCTACTAACTATTTAAATTATTTGCCGTCCCTACATTTATAGAAAAATTTCTATAAATAGCCAATAGTCTTGTTATTACCATTAAGCTTTTACTGCCAGCATATGCTGGATAGTAAATCGGAAGCGGCTAACCGCTAGTTGTAATCAGGAGTTTTCAAGTCCAGGATGTATATTACCACATTCGGTACAAACCCATCAACAGGATGTTGATCTAATTTTTTTAAATTATTAGTATAGTTATTATACAGTTTGGTTATATTCTATTTAGAAGGAGTTTTTCGAAAACTAACGGCTAATCTATTCCAAGCATTAATTGTAATAATAGCCATTGTGAGATCAACTGTTTCTTTTTCATCAAAATTTTGTATAACTTCCTCATAAATATTATCTGGCGCTCGTGTTTCAGATAATAATGTAATAGCTTCTGTCCATGCTAAAGCAGCTCTTTCTCGTTTTGTAAAAAATGGTGACTCTTGCCATACGGCAATAGCATGAAGTCTTTGTACTGATTCACCAGCTTTAGTAGCAGCAATGGTATGAAGATTAACACAATAGGCACATCCATTAATCTGAGAGGCACGAAGTTTGATAAGTTCAAGAAGTGGTTTTTCAATTCCACAATTATTCACAAATTGTTCAAGTCCCATCATTGATTTCACTGCTTCTGGTGAAATCTTGTAATAATTTATTCGTTCCATATTTAAACTCCAATTATTAAACTGTATTAGGTATTCCTACCTATTATATTCTGCGTTCCTTAGATGTTTTGCTTCAGAAAAATTATGACTTCAGAGAACGCCATAGCCACAGCTTGGTCTTCAAACCCAGCTAGCTCAAAAAGATGTCCTTTGCCTGGTACTGTTACCAATTTATGTTTTACTCCAGCCTCTTCAAGTTTTGTAGCCATTTCTACAGATCTCTCATAAGGAACATCAGTGTCTTGATCTCCATGGACGAGCATTGTTGATGGATATGATGGAGTTATATTACGTATAGGACAAAATTGATCAAACATTTCTGCTGGCTCGATTCTTGGATCGTACCCTATAACCTCTTTAGGCCAAATACCATTTTGTCTGCAGTATGTGTAAAAGAGAAATCTGTTTCCATGTGGTGGTACGGTTTCGGAAATTATTTTAGTACTAATTGCAGCATATGCGGCTTGTTCTGAAATCAATGGTTGCTGGCAATAAAATGAGTCAGGGTTCTTAAACCAATTACCATCAATATCCCCGTACCCATAGATTGAAACTAATGCTTTTGGAATATAATCAGCAGCAAACCCGCTCATCAATGCCAAATAACCACCGGCAGAATTTCCTACTACACCAATACGATGTGGGTCGATATTGAATAAAGATTTTCCTTTATTCTGGACCCAATTTAAAGCATCGCACAGGTCTTCAATTATATCTTTAAGTTTAGTTTCAGGAGCAAGTCGATAATCAATCGATACAACTGTATACCCAGCATTAGCAATTGTTTTAATTACTACAAGATGACTTTCGCGATTTCCTAATATTAGTGCTCCACCATGTATAAAAACTATTGCAGGTTTAATTTCTTTACCACTAACATTGTACACATCAGCCTTAATTTCACAATTATCTACAATTTTATATGTATAAGTTTGCTTATTAATTATTTTCTCTATCATTTCTATGCTTTATATTTCTTGACTTATTAAGTGATTAACTAGCTTTTGAACCCCTGGAGCCATTTTCTTTATGTCGGTCAATGGAATATACTCTAATGCACTAATTTCTGCTTGAATGTTTATTTCACCAATCCATTTTGCAGTATAACAAAATAGCTGGACAATATCATTTTGCGGGTAGGCTGGCGCTGTGATAGTCACCACATGTTTAATTGATTCAGAAATCACTTCAACATTTAACTCTTCAGCCAACTCTCTAATTAAGGTTTGCTCTGGTGTTTCATCGTCTTCAATTTTGCCGCCAGCTAGATAAAACAATTCATTGTCTCGTACCCTTACCAGCAATATTTTGTTTTTAGTTGAATCTAGATGCACCAACCCAGCACATTTTATCATTTGACAGCCTTTTGAAAATACAAATTTATTCTTTAGTAATAACTTAAATCTTTACTGCCAGCTTATTAATATGTCCATCATCAATTGGAATTGTAACACCAGTTAGCCAACCAGAATCATCTGAAGCTTGATATAACGTGCATAATTGACGCTTTTAAATTCTGAAACAGGCTGTTTCAGAATTACCTGTACTAATATATTATTCTATTTACTGTCATTTTAAAAGCTTTTGGAATTCCTCAGCTGAGGGTAGTTTTCCTTTTAATTCATTTGGAAGCTGCTTAGTTACTATATATTTTGCAACTCCTATTGGTTTTGATGCTGTTCTTAGGGCATACTCTACTTCTAACTGGTCTTTATGAGGGACTAATAAAATTCCAATACTTGGATTATCATCCGGTTGCTTGAGCTGCTCATCTATAAGCTGTAAATAAAAGTCTAATTTGCCAACAAATTCTGGCTCAAATTCTTTTACCTTAAGCTCAACAGCCACAATTCTTTTAAGGATTCTTTCGTAAAAAAGAAGGTCAATAAAATAGTCCTTTTCCCCTAAGCTTATTTTGTACTGATTTCCAATAAAGCAAAATCCACGACCAAACTCCATCATCAAACGTTTTACTTTTTCAACCATTGAATTTTCAAGTTGCCGTTCAGTAATTGGAGTATTAATATCTAAAAAATCAAGAGAGTAAATACTTTTAATACTTTCACTTGTCTGTTCTAATAAGTGTTCTGGTAATGTAGTTACAAAATTGTGCTGTGATGGATGAATTAGGTGGTTAGAATATGCATCAGCATTTATTTGATGCAATAGCACCGATCGGCTATATTTATTTTTAATGGTATTTTGTAAATAAAATATCCTTGCTTTTATATCTTTTACTCGCTGTAATATCAAAATATTGTGTCCCCATGGCACGCTAGACACAAGACTCTTTATATTTTCTAATTCTGAAACAGGCTGTTTCAGATTTGAATATTCATCTACCAATTGACGCATAAACCAAAGATTACGCGACGACCAACTAACTCCATATCCTATATGATGTTCCAGATCTTTGCTCAATTGTTCTATAACAGATTTACCCCAACCGTACTCTTGCTGTTTTTTTAGGATTTGCTCTCCAATATTCCAATATAGAGTATTTGAAATACTTTGAACTGACTGCACAGCAAGCACTCTATGGTGCTGAACCATATTTACTATTTCAGTCAAGAACTGTTGGTATATGTGGCTTGAAACGCCATTATTACTTTTTAACACAATAATTTAATCCCTAATTAGTGGTTTATTAGTATGGTAACCACTTGAACTAGCATAATCTTAGCATAAAATATTGATTGATGATCTAGTCATTCATTAACTATTTTAGGAGTCACAATTATGTTTGAGAAATTATTTAAACGCCCGTATTATATTAGAAGGCACGTTAATGCGCCTTTATTAGCAGAAAGAATTAAGTATTTAGAATGCGAGATAAATCGTGATACGGTATTCACAAGCATTCAATCTATAGCACAACATTTGTTAAGAATTGTTGAGTTTTTACAACTTAATGATGATAATAGGATTATAACATTAGAAGACATTGAAACAGCTGCCGATAAATGGGCACGGCATAAATCTAAGCACCCAACTAAAAATGGCATATTTTCAATAAATAGTAAATTGGATTTCATTTGGTATGCTAAAGATTGGCTTAAAAAAATAAAGCGATTGGAGCCATTATTTGAGGAAAGTATTCCGCTGTTTAATAAGATATTTGAGCAGCCATACCCTTAAAAGGCATGTAAATGCTCCTTTATTGGAAGAACGGGTAAAATATATACAGTATTGGGCCGATAGCGGATCTCCAGTTAATAATTTAAAAAATAGGTTTTACCAATCCGCCTTGGAGCAAACAGCGTAAAGCTATGAATAATATTATAACGAATTGCATTGGTTAGTTTACCTGTCAATTCTTTACGCGGAAAGTGCCAAATATCCTGCATGCCAATCTCATTAAAATATTAATTAAGGTATTATACATTAATTAAGCTTTGGATTGCAATATGCATTAATAAATCAATAAAATTTAGAGCTCCCACGAATAGCATCAATAATATAAAATTAGAATCACCATAAGTGTTTGTAATAAACCTCCAAGTGGCTAGAAGCTGAAGCACATCGAATTAATTGGATGATTACAAATCCAAAAAAATTAAAATATTAGATATATTGAACAATAAGCTTCATTTAAACCTAATTTTTTGAATCAGCTAATAAGAAAGGTATATAGTTTAGCATAACCGCCTTTTCAACTAACTGCCCAATGTTAAAAACTTGAAATTTTGGGTACAACTTCTTGTTTATTACTGCATTGATTGTACTATCAGAAATTGGTTTATTTTCTATTATAGTGATGATCTTTGCTATATTTTTTGGGGATTTATTTAATGTCAGGTAATATAAAACATCCAATTCTCTTTTTGTAAGGCGTATTTGTTTATCAGAATCTGTTAGCTGAGGTTTAACACCTATTTTATCAGTTAGGGATTCTATTTTATAATTTTGTATCTCACGGTGTATTTTATCAATAAAAGATAAAAATTTTTCTTGTTCTTTTTTCTGAGCTAAATATGCCTCCTTTTCCAGCATTAGCTGTTCAACTTTTGCCTCAGCGGCTAACTTTTCAAGAAAAATTTTGTTTAATTTATTCTCAAGTTGTAGGCTTTTTGCTTCAGCTTTTTGTTTCTCATTTTCTATTGCCAGAGTTTCCTTTTGTTCTCTGGCTTTAATATCTGTTGAATTTCCAATAATTAATTTAGTAATTATACTCATTTTATTATAAACCTCAATAACATTTTAAATGGAATTGGCTAGATCTGCTGCAGGATATATTTGACCATAGAATAGAAAAATATGAAATTAGTAAATTTCGCTTGTAATTTTGCATGGTAAAATTATAGGCCTAATTCCTCAACGCTAATTTTACAAAATATTTAAAATTAGTTTCTTTGTGAATATGATTTTATTTTTATAATCTAGGAGGACATGAAATGCAAGGATTAACTAAGGTTCTATGGAGTGACATAAGCCCGCTTGCGCAAGTTACAAACCCTGCTTTGAAAGAGATTATTGATGAAATTTCACCGTCTTCAAATTATCCACTATATATTGGAGAATATCCATATGGGGCTTTAATTCTTGATAACGGTGTATTTAAAGTTATTAATGATAATAATGAGCTAGTTCCATTAACTCATAAAAGCATTAACAGTAACGCACAATATGATTTAGATTATACTAATACAATTCCGGTAGGGATGGTATTAGAAAATTCGATAGAAACATTTTTTATTGATGGAAATCAAGCTATACCTTCAACTTTTTATAAAAAGGGCGGCATAGTATCTTTATGGAGCATCTTAGAAGGTATCAGCACATATCAAGCTGGGTCTATCTGGAGCATTAGTTCTGGAGCTCGAACACTTTGTATGCTACCTAAAGTTACTGATAAATCAGGTTACATTAAATTAAAACGGAAATATAACTTAAAAGATCAAGTCCCCAAATCTTTAACCGAGCATTGGGGAGTATTTAGAAATATAGCAAATCATAAAAATTTTTCTCAGCCTTGGAAATCTAAAATTCTTTACTTTTCCAAATATTGGTTCCAACATAAAAACGATAAAGAATGGACAAAATTTTACAACTTTTTATTAAATATGGCCTGGAATGATTCTACTGTAAAGCGAAACCAATTTATTGTTGATTTCATATTTTCACTTGCACAAAAAAATTGCGGGCTTAAGCCGAATCCATATTTAATTGATACAGCGAGACACATAATAAGTATTGGCTTAGGTGGGGCACCTGGGTTTAAGCCAGCAACAGATAATATTGCTGCTCCAATTGCTGGTCTCCAAAAAACATATATAGCAGATTACGGGTTAACGAAAATCCCAACTATAATGCAACCATATCATTTTTCTACTTCATTATCTGATCGTGTCTATTACTCATTTGAAATGCCTACGACTGTTTCATTTTCTCCACGTTCTAACAATGGCGTTAGTAGAATGGTTGATATGCGTGAATTAAAATATATTATGGATAAGTTACTTTCAGAGATACTTAATTGTAATTTGATGGTAGAAAAGACCCCGTTATTTAATTTGGCAAAAAATATTAAATATGATTTTTATCACACTGATCCAGACCAGCATAATGAAATTACACAACTTAAAAATATTGCAAATATAAATAATAATTTTACAAAAATACTATGCGATACATCAGCTTCCTTAGAACCAGCAGAGTTTTCTCCATTCTTTAGAGGTTGTATCTCATTGTCTGCTAAAAGTTCAATAGTAACATAATAAGGTTTAATGCCTCTATGATAACTTTAGTCACCCGGCACTCTTACTTTTACAGTAGAGCAAAACGCTGGGTCTTTTCTTTTCTTTTCCGACCCTCCAACGTTAAAATAATCTTATATTAAGTTAATTAACCTGGCATATATCTTTTCTGCCTTATTACCAATATAAATTTGTTTAACTTTATTATCTATATCTATTACTTTTAGAAATCTTGGCAACTGAGTTAGATTTATTCTTGTATTATCCTTTACACAACAGCGTAAGCGTGTAATTGCAACAAGAGTTATATTATCAATATTACCTTTACCGCCTAAAGCATGAATAATTTGTGATGCTATCTCTACATTATCCGCATCTACCTCTGCATCAGGTAAATTATTAGCCACTACATTAACACCTGGTATAACAGAACTCTTTACTCTTGATGGTGCGTTATTTACTACCAAACTATCACGAATTTCGCTGGCAATTATTTCAGCAGTAGTACCTAATATAACTTGTAAGTTCTCATGATTTATTGCTATAACACCACGGGCACCTAATTGCTTTAGCATATCACGATTAATGTTGCCTGAGTCCTTAACTGTAAGGCGTAACCTGGTTGTACAGGCTTCAACGGCAATAAGGTTACTACTTCCCCCTAAACTTTCAATAAATTGTAATCCGCGGGATTTAAGGGCTGCTATATTTGCTGCTGCAAAACCACCGACATCACGTCCGGGTGTAGCCAAATTAAAGCGCCTAATCGCAAGACTAAATGCTACGTAATATATAAGAAAAAACACCACTCCAACCGGCAGTAAAAATAATGGATTTACCGCATGCTTATAAAACAGGACATAATCAATTAAACCAGCAGAAAAGGTAAAACCCATATGGACGTTTAAAATAGACATTAACGCCATGGATAAACCAGTTAAAACAGCATGTATAAAGAATAAAACCGGGGCTAAAAATACAAAAGAAAACTCTACCGGTTCAGTTACCCCGGTTAGAAATGAAGTAAGTGCCATAGATATAAATAAACCCGAAACTGCACGCCTATTTTCAGGTCTTGCATTGGTGTACATAGCCAAGCAAGCCGCCGGGAGTCCAAACATCATAATTGGAAAATATCCTGACATAAATAAACCAGCAGTTTTATCCCCCGACATAAACCTGGCAACGTCACCATGTACTATTACCCCGGTTACATTTTTAAAATCGCCAAAAACAAACCACACCAGGTTATTTAGGATATGATGTAGCCCGGTTATTAATAATATCCTATTTAAAACTCCATAGAAAAATAAACCTAACGGCCCCGATTTGATTAACCATACCCCGGCAGTATCAATACCACTTTGAATTAATGGCCAGATATACCCCATAACCATCCCAAGTAACACTGCACTTCCACCTGTGACAATAGGCACAAAGCGTTTTCCCCCAAAAAAAGCTAAATACTCAGGTAATTCAATAGACTTGTACCTGTTATAAAAACGGGCAGCAATAACCCCAATTAAAACCCCACCTAATACCCCTGAATGAATACCTTTATCAATAGTTAATAAGACGGTTGTCATTATAAAGTAGCCTACCGCAGCAGCAAGTGCTGCAGTACCATTATTATCTTTAGCCAACCCAACCGCAACCCCTAGGGCAAATAAAAGTGGCAAATTAACAAATATTGAATTACCTGCATTGGCAATAAAAACTATATTTAGTAAATCAGGCTGGCCCAGCCTTAATAATATACCGGCAACAGGCAGCAGTGCTATTGGCAACATTAATGCCCTGCCAAGCTGATGTATATCATCAAATTTATATTTCATAATTTACCCAACCATTTGATTAATTTATAAATTTATCCAATAAATATTGCCGGATTTGAGATACTGATGATAAGCTCAAACAATGTCTTGCAGCTTCTACGCACCCTGAAAAATTTAAGTTTCGGATAAAAGCCTTGTTTTCTGCAACCAAATTAGCGCTCATTGATAGCTGATCAATCCCCATACCTATTAATAGTGGGATTGCCAACTTATCTGATGCCATCAATCCGCAAACTGATACCGGACGATTAAACTCCTTGGCTCCCTTCACAACCATATCGATACTTCTGATAACTGCAGGGTGTAAATAATCAATTCGTGTTGCCAGTTTGGAATTCTCCCGGTCTATTGCCAGAATATACTGGCTTAAATCATTAGTTCCTATAGAGAAAAAGGCAACTTCTTCAGCAAAAATACTGCTAATTAAGGCAACTGATGGAACTTCAACCATAATTCCCAGTTCTATATCAGCAGTTATTCCGTGTTGCTCTTTTATTTCATTAAACATGTGCAAAACAGTACGGTACTCCTCAATAGAGCTAATCATTGGCAACATTATTTTTACATTTGGTTTATTAACCATAGCTATTGCAGTTAACTGATCAATCAACAAATCTTTATGTTCTAAAGACAAGCGAATACCTCTAACCCCCAGCACCGGGTTTTGTTCATGTGTTGTATCCAAATAATCAATTTGCTTATCACCGCCAGCATCAAGAGTCCTGATAATAAACGGAGCATCACCGATATTGGACGTAATATCTGCATATATTTTATACTGCTCATCTACTGTAGGGGGCGTATCCCTATTTAAGAAAATAAATTCAGTTCTAAATAAACCAATACCGGTACCACCATTTTGTAGCAGTTTTCCTGAATCAGCAGTATCTGAAATATTGATATAACAATCAACTTTATGTCCATCCAGGGTTTGCGCCCCTTCATTAGCATTTTGCATATCTATCTGATGTTTCTGTTCTAAACCTGATAAATATGATTTTACCTGCTCTATCTCAGCCATATCCGGAGCAAGATTCACATACCCATCTTTACAATTTAAAACTACCTGGGTATTATCTCTAGTTCCCAAAATTGCATCATGCACACCAATTAGTAAAGGAATTCCTCTGGCTCTTGCAATAATTGCGGCATGTGAAGTAGCTCCACCATTTACCGAAATCAAACCAACTATGTTTTTATCAAGCCTAACTAAATCAGTGGGTGTAAGCTCATCAGCTAATAGTATAGTTGGCTCATTGTGTTTAGGGGCTTCTACTTCCACAACCTTCATTGCTAATAAAAGACGGTTACGTAAGTCTCTAAAATCATCCTGACGTTCTACTAACAATAAATTTTTTGAATTAGCCAGTAGATTACAATTATTTTCCATCACCTTATTTACCGCAAAGCCGGCCGATTTATTGCTATTAATAATTGATAAACAATCCTTGATAAAATCGGGATCACAGAGCATCTGGATGTGTGCCTCCAAAATTCCGCTATATAACTGGTCATTACTGGTTAAATTAGCCAAATTATACTGGATATCTTGTTTAACTGTGCTTAGGGCTTCATAAAATTTATTTTTTTCCGACAAGATACTAGTGGCATTTTCTTCAATAACAAAAGTTAGGCAATCCCTCTTTACTAATACCCCACAGGCAGCACCAAAAGACGCAGCAATACCATAATATCTACTACCTTCGACATGTTGCAATGGAACTTGAGGTTTATGTTCATCGCGGGAACTATCATATATATGGCCTAATACATAGCTTAGGCGGTTCATAATCTCGCTATTAGCTGCATACACATAAACAGTATCATTTTGGTTTACTGCTAAGCTTAATATGCTTATAATACTTTTTGCATTCACCAGCTTATCATCTTTTTCGATTAAAATTTCGCTATCATATTTACGAGCAACACCACTGATTGCAGCAGCAGGCCTGGCATGAATGCCATGAGGGTTTAGAATTAAAATTGGTTCGGATTTAATTAAATTACTAATTTGTGACTGGTCTTTGGTATCACTACCAGATACCGATTTTTTCTTAATGTGCATTATCGGAAAGCCAGGCCTGGTATCAGTCTGAGGAATAACGCTATGGCTAAATATTTCTCGATTCAGGTCAAGTAGGACAACCGGAGTAATAAGTGTCTTGGCACATTGCGCGATATAATCTAGATCAAACTCACCAATAACATCGCCATGCCCCACCCAATCTCCGTTATCTACATGGATATTAAAGCCATCACCGCCAAGACTGACAGTTTCCAAGCCAATATGAATAAGTATATCAAACCCGGCATCAGCGGCAATAATAATTGCATGCTTTGATGGATGCACTGATTTTATTATACCGTTAACCGGAGCATAAATTTTATTAGATAATGGGTCTATAGCTATGCCATCACCGACCGTCTTTTCGGCAAACACCTGGTCGGGCACTTGGGCTATATCCATCATTACACCAATTATCGGTGGATATAAATCTATTACATGCTCTTCTTGCATAGTTGGCATACCTCAAATACTTTGAGTATATTGTAACATGCTACCTTATCACATTCAAATGTTTTTTACTGTAAAATAAACCATAGCATAGTATATACAAATAACCCATCAAGGGAACTATAAATGAGGTAACTATATTCAAATTATCTGCTATACGACCTTGGATAATCGGCAATATTGCCCCGCCTAAAATCATCATAACCAAAAAGGAAGAGGCTTGCTCTCTATATTCGCCCAACCCATCAAGTGCTAAGGTAAAAATATTTGGCCACATTACCGAATTAAATAAACCAACTGATAAAATGGCCCAAAGCGCAAAATAACTATTATGAATAGTTGCAGTAATTGCCAGATTAATAACATTAACTATCGAAAATAAAACTAAATTAGTCCTGGCATCTATTGAAAATGTAAATAAAGTAATAGATATAACTATAAAGCCGATGTAATACGTTATGTTGATATTACTGATACCCGCGGTATACAGTATCAAACATGTCAATAGTATGCTAATGAAAACCATTAGGCTTGTTTTATATCCTTTACTAATATTACTAAGCGCTATCCCGCCTAAGAAACGGCCTATCATTGCACCACCCCAATAGATGGCAAGATATTTACCGGCAATATCTTCTGCCAAAGATACAGTTGCATCCGATTTTAAATAAGCAATTAAGTTAGAACCGATAGAGACTTCAGATCCCACATAGAAAAAAATCGCCAACATGCCAAATAGTAAATTAGCATGATTTAGTGCATAGGGCTTAGCACTCTGTGCATTAAAAACGTGATCTTCCTTTGTTTGCAAAAACTTCCAAATCAGGAAAATAACTATTGCAAAAAACAAAAATAAAAATATGTAGGGGTATTTTAATCGCTCATGGTACTCATTAACCTGAAGTAATGTATAAAAAACCAGGACCCCTACGATCGGGGCAAGAGCTGTAGCCAGTGAATTAAACCCACCAGCTAAATTCAGGCGGCTGGCGGCAGTTTTTTTATCGCCAGAGATTATTACCAACGGATTTGCTGAGATTTGCAAAAAAGTAAAACCAAAACCGATTGAAAATAACCCACTTAGAAATAGAGGATAGCTGCCTAAAAGTGCTGCGATAGTAAATATCAGGCAACCCAGGGCAGATAATGCAAGCCCGAATAAAATAAGGCCTTTATAACCAAGTTTATAAAAAAAAGATATACCAAACATTGAACATAAGATATAAAGCAGTGACCCAATAAAGTATGCTATAAAGAAAGCAAAAGATACAAAGTTGGCCTGAAATTGGTTTAGGACAAACATATGTTTAAAAATGGGAGTTAATAAATCATTTAAACAGGTTACAAATCCCCAACCAAAAAATAAAAATAATAATACAATAAAATTAGCATTGTTTTTTGACAGCACGTTTAAAATCCTGTAAATAAAGACAAGCAGTAATTTTACCTAATTCAAATCTATAGAATGCAACTTTTTGAAGATTACTTAGATTTTAATTGTTCCAAAATTACCGGATTTTCAAGAGTAGATATATCTTGAGTAATATCTTCATTTCGGGCAATACTTCTAAGTAGGCGACGCATAATCTTCCCAGAACGGGTTTTAGGTAAATTATCGCCAAATCTAATCTCATCGGGCTTGGCGATCGGGCCAATTTCTTTTACTATCCATTGACGTAACTCCTGGGCAATATTTTCGGCATCAGCTGCAACAGGTCTGGCTTTACCCCGACACACCACAAATGCAAAAATTGACTCACCTTTTATATCGTGAGGTTTACTCACAACAGCAGCTTCAGCAACTTTTGGATGAAGGGCTAATGCTGACTCAATTTCCATCGTACTAAGCCTGTGCCCGGAGACATTTAAAACATCATCAATGCGCCCTAAAATCCAGAAAAACCCATCATTATCCAAATGTGCAGAGTCACCGGCTACATAATATTTACCTCCGCCAATATCTTTGGGGAAATATGAATTGACATAACGCCCTGGGTTATTCCAAATTGTCCTAAGCTGTGATGGAAATGGCCGTTTTATAACCAGATACCCATCACTCCCTGCTTTTCCAGTATTACCAGATTCATCAATTATATCAGCCATAATACCGGGTATCGGGGAAACACATGAACCAGGTTTAGTCTTGCTTACCCCCGGAATCGGACTTAACATATGGCATCCGGTCTCAGTTTGCCACCAGGTATCTACAATCGGGCAACGTTTTTTACCTATTACTTCATAATACCACATCCAGGCTTCCGGATTAATCGGCTCACCCACTGTTCCTAAAAGACGTAATGAAGATAAGTCAAATTGTTTTGGCAAGTCTGCATCTATTTTAAGTAGAGCCCTAATTGCAGTTGGTGCTGTATAAAATATACTAACCTTATGCCTATCTATCATCTGCCAGAACCTGGCCGCATCCGGATAGGTCGGTATGCCTTCAAATATTACCTGTGTAGCACCAACACTTAGGGGCCCATAACACACATACGAATGCCCGGTAATCCAGCCTACATCAGCAGTACACCAAAAAATATCACTCTCTGGTTTGATATCAAAAACCCATTGCATAGTTAAAATGCTACCTAATAAATACCCCCCACTTGAATGTTGGACTCCTTTTGGGGTTCCGGTACTACCTGAGGTATATAAAATAAATAAGGGATGTTCGCTATCAACAATTTCCGCTTCACATATATCTGATTGATTTTTAATCAAATCATGCCACCAGATATCTAGAGCTTCGTTAAAATAACATTCTTCCTTAGTCCGTTTGTTTACTATAACTTTTTTTATTGGATTATTGAGACTTAAGATTTTTAGTGCTTCATCTACGCTTGCTTTTAACGGCAGGTTCCGTCCACCTCGTGTCTGGGCATCCGCGGTAATTAAATATTTAGCGTTTGCATCAGTTATACGTTCTGCTAGTGACTTTGCAGAAAAACCACCAAATACTACCGAATGTATTGCACCGATCCTGGCACAAGCTTGCATGGCAACCACGGCCTCAATGCTATGTGGCATATAAATTATTACCCGATCACCCTTTTTTACATCAAGCTGTTTTAACCCATTTGCAAAACGGCACACTAGATCAAGTAACTCTTTATAAGTAACTTTACGAACATTTCCTTCGTCGGATTCAAAGATAATAGCAGTTTTATTCGGATTTTTAAGGACATGCCGATCCAGGCAATTATAAGAAACATTTAGTTTACCATCTTCAAACCATTTATAAAATGGTGCATTGCTTTCATCAAGTATTTTAGTAAACGATTTATTCCAAGAAATGTGTTCTTGTGCCAGATCGCCCCAAAAACCAGCATAGTTAGTGATAGCTTTTTGGTTTAACTCATTATATTTTTCCGGGGTTAAATTTGCTTGCTGTGCAAATTTTTCATTTGGAGCAAAAATAAGTTTGGTATTCGTTACAGACTTTAACTCAGGCATACAGTATTCCTAAATATAAAAAATACAGTTAATATCTAAGCGCTATTAACTGTATTTTTTGTCTGAATTTAAGTTATTTCATAGCTAAAACTCTCACTGTAAATTATTAAGCAGAACACCTTCATACCTTAATTCTCGATTTATAACTAACTTTTCCTATAATAAAGTTCTGAGTATTGTTTTTTAATATAACCTTTTGGAAGATAACCTGGAGGATTGCCATCCCTATCACAACTAGAATTGATAACACCTTCTATATCAATATTTTTGTCACCATCTTTACCTTTTTTGCCATAATAAAAAATGGTTGTGTTAAACAAACCAGATTTATCCTTATTATAATCATTTTGACAAATTGTTTGCCCTTGTTCCGACGTTTTATCCTTTTTCTCAATACCGCGAATATAAAAACCGCCATCAACTAAGATAAATCTGTCAACAATTTTATTTCCACCAGTACCTTCAGCAACTTTAGTAGTTAAAGAAACTGGTTTACCATCAATATAAAATTCAATAAATCTGGTATCATCACTTTCATATTCAGTGGTGTAAAATATTTCACAGGTATCATCTCCCACGGTTATTTTATCAAAAATATTATCTCTCATATTTCCCAGCCACACGTTATAATGCTTATATACATCAGAACGCTTGTCTTGGTAACTAGTAACCCAAGATCTTGCTCTTAGTTTATTTCCTCCGTCATAAACAAGCCCACCAGCACTTATAGATTGGCCGGAGTTATTACAGACTCTAACTGCCCATCTATTTACTGTATCTAACGCTGATACTAGGGAAGTTATTGTAATTAATACGCCGACTAACATAGACTTTAACATAATGATTTTTTTATCCATAGTAACATTCCCTCATCAAACTATGTACCTGACATCATTATAGTATCTATTCACAAAATAATACTATACGGAATTTCAGTAGTTGCGTTTTATTGATTGAAAATATCTTTTAACCTATCGATAAATGTCTTGGTTTTCGGGTAATGTTTGGTTGATTTGTCACCACCTAGCTCAGTTTCAAACTGACGTAAAATCTGTTTTTGCGCCTCGGTTAGTTTAACCGGGGTTTCTACTAATACATGGCAATACAAATCGCCATAACCAATACCACGCAAGGATTTAACTCCTTTTTCTTTTACCCGTAGTGCACTGCTAGTTTGCGTACCTTCAGGTACTTTTAACTTAACAATTTTTCCATCCAAAGTCGGGATATCAACTTCACCGCCCAAAGCAGCAGTTATAAAGCTAATTGGTACCTCACAGTGCAAATCCCTACCCTGGCGGGTAAATACTTTATGCTGGCGTACGCGGATATGTACATATAAATCGCCATTTGGCCCGCCATTTAATCCCGCCTCACCCTCACCAGTCAGGCGTAAAGTAGCTCCATCATCAACTCCCGCGGGAATATTAACATTAACCTTACGATTTTCTCTCACTAAGCCATTACCATGGCATACCGTACATTTATCTTTGATGGTTTTACCCGAGCCATTACAATCCGGGCAGGTCTGCTGTACCGAAAAGAATCCTTGCGCAAACCTAACTTGTCCATGTCCTTTACAAGTGGTACAGGTGACCACATCAGAACCTTTTTTTGCCCCGCTACCATTACAGGTGCCACATTTTTCAGTCCGTGGGAAGGATATTTGTTTTTCAGCGCCAAAGGCTGACTCTTCCAAAGTTATATCTATCGGATATTCAAGATCACGCCCTCTGACTGCACCATTGCTATTACGTCCACCACTACGTCTGCCACCGCCGAAGATATCACCAAAACTTTCAAAAATATCCTCAAAGCCGCCACCATGAGCAAAGCCTTCAAATCCGCCGGGCCCTCCTGAGGCAGAATTGCCCCCTACTCCAGCATGCCCAAATTGATCATACATTTGCTTCTTTTGCGGGTCGGATAGTACTGCATACGCTTCTTGCAACTCCTTGAATTTTTCTTCAGATTGCTTCTTCTCAGCTTCAGGCATAGTTGAAACGCGGTCGGGGTGAAATTTCATTGCCAGTTTCCGATAAGCTTTTTTAATCTCATCCTCGCTAGCACCCTTGCTAACACCCAGTATTTCGTAATAGTCACGTTTTGACATAATAAATTATTAACCTTTCAAATACAACGCTCATCAATTGTATATAGTACCTTTTAATAGAAAATCAAGCATATTATCAGCCAGGCAGGAATGACTTACAGCTGGATCCCCGGTCAAGCCGGGAACGACAATTAAAGACTGTAATACATCTCATATTCTATCGGATGACTCGTCATGCGGTATTTATCAATTTCCTGCTGTTTAAGCGCAATAAAATCATCAATCCATTCATCACTAAATACGTTTCCACGTTTTAAAAACTCACGGTCTTTATCCAGATTATGTAACGCTTCTTCTAAGCTACCACACACCTGAGGAATCTTTGCCAATTCCTCTTTAGGTAATTCGTATAAATTCTTACCATCAGCTGGCTTACCGGGATCAATTTTATTTATAATTCCATCAATCCCAGCCATTAACATTGCCGAATAAGCCAGATATGGATTACACATAGCATCCGGAAAACGTGCTTCAATCCGCTTAGCTGCATCACCTTGTGTTACGGGGATCCGAATCGATGCCGACCTATTTCTTGATGCATAAGCTAAAATCACCGGAGCTTCATAGCCCGGGACCAAACGTTTGTAAGAATTGGTTGATGGATTGGTAATTGCATTTAATGCTTTAGCATGCTTGATAATACCACCAATATAGTGTAATGCAGTTTCAGATAACCCGGCATATTCTTTTCCGGCAAATAAATTCTTGCCATCTTTCCAGATTGATTGATGTACATGCATCCCTGAACCATTATCACCAACAATTGGTTTAGGCATAAAAGTAGCCGTTTTGCCATAGCGATGCGCAACATTGTGAATTACATATCTAAATATTTGTGACCAGTCACCACGATTAACTAATGTATTAAATCTGGTACCAACTTCACATTGGCCAGCTGATGCAACCTCATGGTGATGTATTTCTGTTGGAATGCCAAGCTCTTCCAATACACATACCATTTCAGCACGAATATCATTTAATGAATCTACCGGAGGCACTGGAAAATACCCATTTTTTGTCGTTGGGCGATGTCCAGTATTTCCCCCATCATACTTTTTGGAGGATGACCAACCAGCCTCTTCCGATTCAATCTTAACATGGCAACCGCTCATATCATGTCCCCAGGTTACTGAATCAAAAATAAAAAATTCCGGTTCAGGCCCAAAAAATGCTTTCGAGCCAACGCCTGATTCGACTAAAAACTGTTCAGCTTTTTTGGCTATACCGCGCGGACATTTTATATATGGAGTCATCGTTATTGGGTCATAGACGTCACAAGTAATAAATAATGTCTTATGTTCGTAAAATGGGTCCATTTTTACTGTAGAGAGATCAAATTTTAATAACATATCTGAATTTTCAATACCCTGCCAACCGGCAATTGAAGACCCATCAAAGGGATGACCATAGTCGACTAAACTTTGGGTAAATGCATGAGATGGGATAGATACGTGGTGTTCTTTGCCCAAAGTGTCGCTAAAACGAAAATCAATAAATTCGATTTCATGTTCCCGTATGATTTTCTCGACATCGCTAAATTGCACCTTTGCACCTTTAGCAACAATTTCCCCAATTTCTTTAAAATGCATTTGTTCACCCTTTCTTTAATGTTATTAACTTTGATCACTTAAAAAACTGTTGATTGCTTTGGCACACTCTCTACCCTCAGCAATTGCCCTAACTACAAGAGTTGCCCCGATCCTGGCATCCCCGGCAATAAAAACTTTTGAATCTTTTTTGGTATGGAAATTTTGATGAATAACTTTACCATCAGCACCAAATTGAAGACCAAATTCATTTACCAAATTAGCCGTCTTGCTCACCTTAAAGCCTATGGCTAATATTAGTAAATCACAAGGAATAATCCGAATTGTATCCGGAATTTCCTGATATGTTGCACTCACCTCTGAGGGATCATTTTTAATAAACCCCAAATCAACAATTTTTAATCCAACTATTTTATTATTCTCTGCCACAATATCTTTCATTCGAACTGAAAACATTCGGGTGCAACCTTCTTCATGAGAAGAAGATAGCCTGAATTTACGCGGCCAATTTGGCCATGGCGTGCTCTCACAACGGCTATGTGGTGGCCGTGGGGCGTAATCAAGCTGCGTGATTGAGGCAGCCCCTTGCCTATTTGCTGTTCCAATGCAATCAGAGCCTGTATCACCCCCACCAATAATTACAACATGTTTGCCTTTGGCATTTAGCCAGGAGTTTTTATAAGGCAATCCTTCATGATTATTTAACCCAATCCGGCCATCACTTATAAATTGATTATGCGCGGTTAAATACTCCATGGCATAAGTTACACCATTTGTTCCCTGTGCTTTTTCCAAATCTAGCAAATTTAGTGCAGTTGCACCTATACTAAGAGCAATCGCATCATATTCATCTAATAATGATTTAGTGGCTAGATTAACTCCAACATGCACATTAGTCTTAAAAATAATGCCTTCTTGCTCCATCAAATTTATTCTACGGTCAATTATGTTCTTCTCTAGCTTAAAATCCGGCACACCATATCGCAGTAACCCACCTAGTTTATCCGCACGTTCATAAACCATAACAGTATGCCCGTATTTATTTAGTTCACTTGCCAATGCAAGTCCTGCAGGTCCAGAGCCAATAACCGCAATTTTTTTTCCAGTTCTATTAGTAATTTTAATCGGCTTTATTAAACCATGCGCGAAACCATATTCCGCAATTTGTTTTTCTATTTCCTCAATTGTAACCGGATCTTTATTAATATCTAAAACACAAGCCGATTCGCAAGGCGCCGGGCAAATCCTACCAGTAAACTCGGGAAAATTATTTGTGCCAGATAGTATTTCCAACGCCTTTTGCCAATCTTTATTATATACTGCATCATTAAATTCAGGAATTACATTACCCAAAGGGCAGCCATTTTGGCAAAATGGAACTCCACAATCCATGCAACGGCCAGCTTGGTTATTTAAGTCATCTTCTGATAAAGAAGTCACAAATTCGCGGGAATGATTAATCCGGTTTTTTGGATCTTCCTTAGCTGGCAAAATGCGGCCAAATTCTAAAAATCCGGTTATTTTACCCATGCTATGTCCTTAGGTTTATTCTTACTCATCACATTTTTTAATTCCCGAGGCATAACTTTAACAAATTTTTTTATTTCTTCTTCCCAATTAGCTAATATTGTATCGGCAAATTTACTTCTGGTCATTTTTACATGCTGCTTAATATGATTTTCTAATTGCTGAATATCCTCATCATTTAGTGGATCTAAATCTACGGTCTCAATATTACATTTTGTTTGTAGCTGGTTATTTAGGTTATAAACATAGGCAATACCACCGCTCATTCCGGAAGCAAAATTTTTACCAATACTACCTAAAATTACAACCACACCACCTGTCATATACTCACACCCGTGGTCACCAACCCCTTCAACCACAACAGTTGCACCAGAATTACGTACACAAAACCGTTCACCTGCAGTTCCATTGATATATGCAAAGCCAGAGGTTGCACCATAAAATGCCACATTGCCAATTATTGTACTGCTGTTTGCCTCAAACATTGACTGTAATTTTGGATAAACAATAATTCTTCCGCCTGATAAGCCTTTGCCCACATAATCATTGGCTTCGCCCTTTAGGGTAAAAGTAATACCCTGAGTTAGAAAAGCCCCAAAACTTTGTCCCGCAGAGCCCAAAAAATCGTAGCCAATTGTATCATTACCAAAGCTTCTCCACTCATCAAAATTAGTTATAACATAATTAGATAACATTGCCCCAACTGTACGATCGGTATTTCTGATATCAAAATTTTCCAATATCTTTTTAGCCCGGCTTTTAGCCCAAATAGCCGTTTTATCGATCAGGCGGCGATCTAATACTGTATCAATTTTATGCTCTTGCTGTTTTTGTTTAAAACGCCCCACCGAGTTATCAGTTTTTACCTTATATAATATTTTGGACCAGTCAATTAAGTTATGTTTCCAAAAAGTATTATCTGAATTAACTGCCAGTTTATCTACCCGCCCGACCATATCATTCACTGTTCTAAAACCAAGATTTGCCATTATTTCACGCAATTCCTGAGCCAAAAAAGTAAATAATGTGACAACATCTTGGGTAGACCCGGTGAATAATGAGCGCAACTCTTTATTTTGTGTTGCAATACCTACCGGGCAGGTATTTAAGTGACATTTCCTGGTTAAAATACAACCCGTTGTCACTAAAGCCGCGGTAGAAACACCCCATTCCTCAGCACCAAGTAATGTGGCAACGGCCAGATCTTTTCCTGTTTTTATATGCCCATCAGTCTGTAGCTTAACTCTATCACGCAATTTGTTTAGCAGCAATGTTTGGTGGGTCTCGCTTAGACCAATCTCCCAGGGAATACCAGCATGCGAAATAGAACTAAGCGGGGATGCTCCAGTGCCTCCATCATACCCTGAAATCAGGATATTATCTGCAAATGCTTTTGCAACACCGGCAGCAACAGTCCCTACTCCGGATTGGGCAACTAACTTAACACTTATTTTGGCCTCTGGATTGGCATTTTTTAGATCAAAAATTAATTGTGCCAAATCTTCAATGGAATAAATATCGTGATGTGGCGGTGGTGAAATTAATCCAACTCCCGGAGTTGCATGCCTAACCTTGGCAATCCACTCATCAACCTTATCTCCCGGCAACTGTCCACCCTCTCCTGGTTTTGCGCCCTGCGCAATCTTAATTTGCAACTCTTTTGCATTAGCCAGGTAATTTATAGTTACACCAAAACGAGCTGATGCAACTTGCTTGATCGCTGAGGATAAATTACTCCCATCACTTTGTATCTCATAACGGATCTCATCTTCGCCACCTTCCCCTGAGTTACTACGTCCACCAATTTGATTCATGGCTTTAGCTAATGTCGTATGTGCCTCATAGGAAATTGAACCAAATGACATAGCACCGGTACAAAAACGTTTTAAAATCTCAGTAACGCTTTCAACTTCAGATAACGGGATAGGCTCTAAGTCAGTAAATTTTAAAAGGCTACGTAGTGTAGTTTTCTGGGTCGGCAAATTATCCACAAGTGCTGAATATTTTTTAAACAATTCATAGTTTCTCTTTTTGGTTGATTGTTGCAGCAGGTGAATTGAATCAGGATTATATGCGTGAAACTCTTGGTCTTTACGCCAATTATATATACCATAGTTAGGTAATAATTTTTTTTCATCGCTATGGCTAATAGCATAGGCTAAATCATGTTTGGCTTTGGCCTCACGGGCTATCCCAGATAATGTAAGCCCGCCGATTTTAGTAGGTATACCTTTAAAATATTTATCAATAACCTGAGGTGAAATACCCACAGCTTCAAATAATTGAGCTCCATAATAAGACTGAACCGTGGCAACCCCCATTTTAGAAATTATCTTAAGCAATCCATCGTTCAGAGCTTTAATATAGTTTGCTTCCAGTTTTGCGTTATCTATTCCTAAATGCAAAATTTTGTTCTCTGTTGCCAGATTAGTTATGGTAGCAAAAGCTAAATATGGGTAAACTGCTGTTGCACCACAACCAACCAATGTTGCCACATGATGTGCTTCCCAGATATCTCCGGCCACAGCAATAATACCAACCCCAATTCTGATACCTTCACTAACCAGTCTTTGATGAACAGCAGCGGCAGATAATAACGACGGAATTGCAATATCATTTTCACTTATATCAAAGTCATTTAAAATTAATACTATTATTCCGCTGCGTACCGCATCTACAGCCTGTTTACATATTCGGTTAAGCGCAGATTCAAGGCTCATACCAAGGTTATCAGTATTGTCAAATATACTATCAATCTCAATATAACGGGATAATTGTTTTAGCTGGTTAAACTGGCTATGATCTAGTATCGGTGAATTAAGTTCTATATTATTTACAGTTGATAAAACGCCTGGCCTGGATGCATAATCACCTCTGCCGATATAAGTTACTAATGACATAACATCACGTTCGCGAATTGGATCAAGCGGTGGATTAGTTACCTGAGCAAAACGTTGCTGAAAATAAGATGCTAAATGCTGTGGCTTTTTGGATAATATTGTAAGTGGTGTATCTATCCCCATTGACCCAATCGGTTCTTTACCGGTATTAGCCATCTGGCCAATAATAGTAAAAACATCTTCAGTAGTAATACCTGAGGATAATTGTAATTTTCTTAATGTATCATTAGTAATGCCAGGAATTTTGTCTTTATCCATATGAGGAAGTTTGATTATATGTTTTTTACACCAGTCTATATAATCATGCCGGTCAGCTAGTTTAGAGAGTACTTCTTCATTATGTAAAAGTTGATTTGTGACCAGATCAAGTAATAAAATATTGCCCGGGGTAACCCTTCCCTTAGCTTTAATCGATTTTTCATCAAGTGTTACCAGACCAACTTCTGAACCAACTATAAATAATTCATCGGTTAAAATATACCTAAGTGGGCGTAGTCCATTTCTATCTGATTTAGCTCCTATAGAATAGCCATCACAAAAGCAAACTGCTGCCGGGCCATCCCATTGTTCAAATAATGTCTCATTATAATGGTAAAATGCTTTTGTAGCTTCAGGTAGTACCGTATTTTTTCGCCAAGCTTCCGGAATAAACATCGTCATAACATCATCAATTTTATACCCAAGCCCAAGCATAATATTAATTGCATTATCCAGATTGGCTGAATCGGATATCTGCTTATTACAAATAGGAACTATATAGCGTAATAATTCATCTGGATTTCCACTACCCATACTCAGGTTATCATGGGAGTTATATATGCTATTTAACAATTCCCTCCGTGAATTCATCCAGTTAATATTTCCGAGCAAGGTATTAATTTCACCGTTATGGGCAATTACCGAAAATGGCTGTGCCAGTTTAAACGACGGAAATGTATTAGTTGAAAACCTGGAATGTGTTATTGCATAACGTGATTGTAGCTGTGGATTATGTAAATCGGCATAATATTTACGCAATTGCGAAGTTGTTAATTGGCCTTTATAGATAATAGTCTTATTAGAACAACTGGCAATATAGAACTTGTGTTTGATTTCACTATAGCTGCTTGCATATAATGCACTAATCTTGTTATGCAGGTAAAATCTTAAAAATTTTAATGATTGTTCAAATTTTGTTAAATCATAACCCTCATTACTTCTTGTAATAAAAATTTGTTCAATATATGGCTCACCAGAACTAGCCGTTTGCCCTAAAATCGAGCTATCAGTTAAAACTTTTCGCTTAAAAACCTGTTTACACAAAAATAAGGCTAAGGCCTCTTCTATTTCTCTTTGACAGATTAGCCTGGCTTCATGCTCTTTGGGTAAAAATACAACAGCAACTGCGTACTCAGAGGCTTTGGGAAGATTTGTAAATTCGCCACGAAAGAACTCATCCGGTATTTCAAGCATAATTCCGGCTCCATCACCAGTGGCAATTTCACTACCATGAGCCCCTCTATGCTCCATACGCTCGAGCATAGTAAGCCCGGCGTCAACTATATAATGGCTGGGTGTGCCGTGTAAATTTGCAATTATACCTACGCCACATGAATCAGATTCAAAATCCGGATCGTATAAACCAAGTGCTTCATCGTACATAAAGTTATTCTATCGATAAAATTTCAGTTTTAGTTAAATATCGCCATTGGCCCTTACTTAATGTCCGATCACGGATATTACCAATTCTAACCCGCTCCAGATCCAGTACCGTATACCCCTGATGTTCAGCCATACGCCTGATCTGCCGGTTTATTCCTTCGGTAAGAATGATGCCAAACACATATTCATTGACCTGACTGACCCTGCATGGTCTTATACGTTTGTCATCCAAAGTAATCGAACCATTACTAATACTATTTAAAAAATTCTCAGTAATTGGCTTATTCACTCTTACAATGTACTCTTTTTCACACTTAAATTCATTACCTAAAGCCTTATATACAAATTTGCCATCATTAGATAGCAATAATAATCCTCGGCTGTCTTTATCCAATCTACCGGCATAAGTCAAACCTTTAATATTTGGCAATAGTGAGAAGATGTTTAATCCTTCGTTTACGCTTTTAGAACAAACATAACCAATTGGTTTATTTAGGATAATGTATTTAAATTCTGATTTTTCTTGGAGTAATTCAGGCAGGATTTCAACTTTATCTTTTTGTGGATCGACTTTAAGCCCAAGTTCAGTAACGATTTGCCCATTAACTTTAACGTAGCCTTTGGCAATAAATTCATCCGCCTTACGCCGGGAACAAATATCCTGATCTTTTAAATACTTATTAAGACGAACTGGCTCCATCTAACAACCCAAAAACACACTACAAATATAAGTATTTTATCATATATACAAGTGTTTTGGCGGAGTTTTTGTGCGCCGCACTCTGAGCCTGTGGCCCCGATCAGGTTGTGGAAGAATCTACTATTTTACTACACAATAATAAAAATATTCGCCAAATTTATGACATTCATTTCCACTATTTAGTACTGCATTCATTTTGGGCCCAAGTACGGAAATTCCGTAGTGACTTTTCTGTTGCAGTATAGTATAATAACTCATATTTGTAATGCTAAAAATAAAATTTGCAAATATTTTTAGAAAGGTAATATAAAATGAAACCATCAACCTCACGTTATTTACGTATATTTACGTTATTATTTTTGGTGTACCTAGCTTTTTCAGTTAAAGCATATGCAGATCCAGCAGAGGAATACTCTGTTCCCGTTAAAATAATAAATAACACCGGGCAACCGATTACTGTTAATGTTGAATACATGGGCCCTAGGCGTGATGGGTTTAAAGCAATTGCAAAAGATATTGATCTTAACCCAAATGATACATATAATACAACTGCAGAAGGGTACGGACTTAATGAGTGGCTAATTCAATACAAACCTCTTGGCTGGAAGACTTATATTTTTAAAAGTTTTAAGGGCGCAAGTTACAAAAGCTGCCAGATATACCCTAAAGAGGATAAAGGTGGCATAACAATTGACTTGATAGATGATAAGTATCAAATACTGATGCCATCTGGTGACTGTGGACCAGATACATTTTACAGGCATATGCCATCGTTTAGTTAATAATCCACGCTCGTTTCAATATTTTTTAAAGGCAATAAAAATGAAAAAGCTTATCTTAAATTATTCACATCTTAAAATATTCGCATTAATAATCTCTAGTTACTTAGGTATTTCTAACCAGGCATATGGAAATGTTAAAGTACCATTTACAGTAATAAATAGATTTCAAGAGCCACTGTTTGTCGAAGTTACTGTTGGCTCGTCCAACGTTCCTTCTATAAAGCAAATTATAATGACTGGTAACGGCAATAATTTTGCTACAGGAGGCACTGTTACTGGCAGTGACGACCTTTTAAACACTAACAATTGGAATATCCGAATTGCACCTCTTGGTTGGGACAAGTATATCTTTGGCGTCCAGAAGGAATGTAAGGTTAAGACAAATGACCTTAATCCACCTGACAATATACGGATTTTTATAGATGGAGGAAAGTATGAGATCAACATGCTATCCGGATCTTGTAAGGGAGATTTTAAATCTATATGGACCGAAATTCCTAAATAACGAATGGCCATTCTCACATACGTGGGAATGGCAAATATTATATCAATTAACGTTTTTCGTCTTTATTCTTGTGACTGTCTTTACCAACTTCAGTAAATTCAGCATCAATAACGTTATCATCTGCTGGCTTGCTGCCAGATGCTTCTTCTGCGCCACCTGGGGCTGCACCTTCTGCTGCACCCTGCTGGTTAGCCTGCATGTCTTTATACATCATTTCGCCGATTTTTTGTGAAGCAGTCATCAACTCCTGCACTTTAGCCTCAATATTTGCTTTATCATCAGTCTTAAGAGCCTCTTCGACAGCCTTAATTGCTGCTTCAACTTTTTCTTTTTCTGAAGACTCAACTTTATCACCATAATCAGCTAAAGATTTTTTAACCGAATGAATCATAGCATCAGCATTATTTCTTGCCCCAACCAGTTCTTCCATTTTCTTATCTTCTTCAGCATGCGATTCTGCATCTTGCACCATCTTTTGGATTTCTTCTTCAGATAAGCCTGAATTTGCCTGGATAGTTATCTTATTCTCTTTACCAGTTGCTTTGTCTTTAGCCGAAACATGTAAAATACCATTGGCATCAATATCAAAAGTTACCTCAATTTGTGGCATGCCACGCATTGCCGGTGGAATATCAGTCAGGTTAAACTGGCCAAGGCTCTTGTTACCAGATGCCATCGGACGCTCACCTTGCAATACATGAATAGTAACTGCAGTTTGGTTATCTTCAGCTGTTGAAAATACTTGGGAAGCTTTAGTTGGTATCGTAGTATTTTTGTTAATCAGCTTAGTCATCACACTGCCCATAGTCTCAATACCCAAAGATAATGGCGTAACATCTAATAACAACACGTCTTTGCGATCACCAGATAATACTGAACCTTGAATCGCCGCGCCAACTGCAACCGCTTCATCCGGATTTACGTCTTTTCTTGGCTCTTTACCAAAAAATTCTTTTACCGTATCCTGAACTTTTGGCATACGGGTTTGACCGCCCACCAAGATTACATCATCGATATCAGATGCTGATAAATTGGCATCTTTTAACGCAATACGGCATGGCTCTACTGTACGTGCAACTAATTCTTCAACCAAAGACTCAAATTTAGCACGGGTTAATTTCATTACCAAATGTTTTGGACCAGTTGCATCCATTGTAATATATGGCAGGTTAATTTCGGTTTGCTGCGAAGATGATAATTCAATCTTAGCTTTTTCAGCGGCATCCTTTAAACGTTGTAATGCCATAATATCAGTTTTTAGATCAATTCCTTGCTCTTTTTTAAATTCGCCAATAATGTAATCAATTAAACGTTGGTCAAAATCTTCACCACCTAAAAATGTATCACCATTAGTTGATAATACTTCAAACTGGCTTTCACCATCAACATCAGCTATCTCGATAATTGAAATATCAAATGTTCCGCCACCTAAGTCATATACCGCTATCTTACGATCACGTCCTTCTTTTTTGGACAACCCAAAGGCCAATGCCGCAGCTGTAGGCTCATTAATAATCCGCTTTACTTCAAGACCGGCAATACGCCCGGCATCTTTAGTTGCCTGACGCTGGCTATCATTAAAATATGCAGGTACTGTAATAACAGCCTCAGTTACTGTCTCACCCAGGTAATCTTCTGCAGTTTTTTTCATTTTTTTAAGAACTTCGGCAGAAATTTGTGGTGGTGCTAAATTTTCTTTCTCAATTTTAACCCACGCATCCCCATTACCAGCCTTAACAATCTCATATGGCATAAGGTCTATATCTTTTTGTACTTCTTTTTCCTCAAACCTTCTACCAATTAAACGTTTAACTGCATATACAGTATGCTTTGGATTGGTAACTGCCTGACGTTTTGCCGGAGCACCAACTAATACTTCGCCTTCATTGGTGTAAGCAATGATTGAAGGGGTAGTTCTGGCACCTTCTGAGTTCTCGATTACTTTTGGCTGACCATTTTCAATAACTGATACACATGAATTTGTGGTACCTAAGTCAATTCCTATAATTTTTCCCATTTGTCTTCTTCCTTTCAGATTTGGTAGCAAAAAGATTTTCTGCCAATTTTTTATATTGTTATATTTAAAATAAGGTTATTTTTATGTTTTTCAAGAGTTTTTAATGCAATTATTTAGTTACGGTCACCATGGCTGGCCTTAGCACCCGCTCATTTAAAACGTAACCTTTTTGCATAACATCTATGATTGTATTTGGTTCTGCACCTTCTGTTTCAATAGTAGTCATTGCCTGATGCAGATGCGGATCAAGTTTATCTTTGGAATTTGGACATATTTCTTTTATTTGTTGGCGTTCAAAGGTTTGTACCAATTGCTTTAATGTTAAATCAACACCAGTTTTTATCGCTTCAAAATTACCCGAGGTATCTTTTAGCGCCATTTCCAGATAGTCTTTTACTATAACCATATCTTTAGCAAAAGAAGCTATGGCATAATCACGGGCTTTTTTAACCTCTTCATTGCTACGCCTCTGGATATTTTGCATTTCTGCCTGGGAACGAACATACAGGTCTTTTAATTCGGCAACCTTCTGTTCTAATTCATTAATTTTGTCCTGCTCGGTGTTAGCCGATATATTCTCATCTTCAACGGCAACATTTTGGGCTGCAATTTCGTCCAACAGCTCTATGCCTTGCTCTTCTGCCTCGGCGTTAGCATTGATTTTTTCATTTGGTGTATTATTCATTATTACCTCATAATCTATATGGTTTTGTTTAGCATATCAAATGTTATGTGGTTAATTTGAGCTTTTTCAAGAGGTGAGTCAAAATTATTTGACTAATATTGTTGTAATTTGGGATGTTTAATTGGTATAACCATTTGAATTTTTAGTTTGCCAGTTCCAGGTGTCTCTACACATCTCTTCTATACCAAATCTGGCTCTCCAACCAAGTAATTGTTGTGCTAAGTTGGTATCAGCATAACAAGCAGCAATGTCACCGCTTCTTCTTGGCATAAATTTATAATCTATCTTTTTACCCGAGGCCTTTTCAAAAGCTTGTACTACGTCTAATACCGAATATCCCCTGCCGGTACCTAAATTTACAGTAAGCAAATTATCCCGGCTAGCATTAGATAAATACTCCAGGGTTCTTACATGACCAAGTGCCAAATCTACTACATGAATATAGTCACGTATACCAGTCCCATCATGTGTAGCATAGTCATTACCAAAAACACTCAGGTACTCACGCCTGCCTACAGCAACCTGGGCAATATACGGCATCAAATTATTGGGTATCCCTTGCGGGTCTTCACCAATTAAACCAGATGAATGCGCCCCGATTGGATTAAAGTAGCGCAAAATACCGACTTTAAATTGGTTATCACTAGTGTATAAATCACGTAATACCTGCTCAATCATTAATTTACTCCAACCATACGGATTGGTTGGCTTTAATGGAAAATCTTCCTTAATCGGCACCTTATGGGGGTCACCATAAACTGTTGCTGATGAGCTAAACACAATGGTTTTTATGTTATGATTTTTTAGCTGCCGAAATAATTCTATACTACCACTGACATTATTTTGATAATATTCCAGGGGGTTTTGTACAGATTCACCCACAGCCTTTAAGGCTGCAAAATGTATAACCCCGTCAATTTGATGTTTGTATAATATATCGGTTAACGCCTGCTTATCCTGAATATCACATTGATAAAAAATGGGTCTTATACCGGTAATTTGCTCTATACGATCTAATACCTTAATGCTTGAATTAGACAAATTATCAACTATTACTGAAGTATATCCGGCATTAATTAACTCTACAACTGTATGTGAACCTATATAGCCTAATCCGCCGGTTACTAGTATTGTTTTCATGTGGTTTAATAACTTTCTTTCAATATCTAAATTTTCAATTAATCATGTATGGACTCGCCCATGAATGAGTATGGCGTAACCTGTGGGATGATATAACCCTGCGGTAATTACATATTGCACACAGGCGTCGTACAGCTACTTTGCTGGGTTTCCAGGCACTGGCGCAGATGGTGCTTTTGAGGTAACTACTGCCGGTTTAACCTGGCTCTCATTTGCAGGCTTAACGCCACTTTCATTAGCTGGTGCTGCAGGTGCTGGTGTTGTATCCGTTATTAGCTTATCCAGATAATCTGCTGGAATCAGGCCTGAAACTATTTGCCCATTGGGCAAAACTATTGTTGGAGTAGCTTCTACCCCTACAATTTCAGAACCAACTTTTTTCATTTGCTCCAAATTAGCCAACCGTTTACATTGACTTTGTATTGGCAAGGTCTTATCATTTACCATCCAGTCGATATAGGTTACATCCGGATTTTCAGCACAAATAATTCGTTTGGCATCATTATCCGAGTTGGCATGCATAGCCATCGGATATAAAAAATAATAGATTGTAAGGTCTTTTTGTTTAGTTAGTATATCTGCATCTAAGCGCTTACAAAATGGGCAGTCCGGATCAGTAAATACTGCAATCTTGCGCTGACCTTTACCGATAATTTTGACAATTGCGATTTTAGTCGGTATTTTATTCCAATCAACAACTGATAAACTTTTTACCTTCTGTTCAGTCAGGCTCTGTTTAATAGTTAAATCAACCATATTTCCAAGCATAGCATAACGACCAGTAGAGTCAACATAAAATACCTTACGTCCGGAAATAATTTCATATATACCACCAATCGGGGATATGTTTACCTGGTCTATCGGTAATTGCGGCAGGGTGTCTTTTAAAGTTTTGCGTAGCTGGGCAGAAATATTTGCCGGTGCAGTATCGGCATTAGCTATAGGTTGAAATAAAATTATACATAAGCATAACAGCTTTAATAACTTTAACATTTATACTTTACCATTTCAGACACATATTGTCATTAAATAAAAAAGACCTGAACGTAAATACAGGTCCTCTAAAATTTGTAATATAAATTCCCGCATATCGCACAAGTGCAAAGCGCGGGAATAACATTAATATTACTTAGCTGCGGAAGCTGCTGGCGCTGATGCAGTAGCCGCTGGTGCTGAGGCAGCAGCTGGAGCTGAAGTAGCCGCAGGTTTTACACCACTAGCTTCATCCATTTGCTGCAATAATTGTTCCGCAGGCATAGCACCTGGCAAAATTTGCCCGTTAGATAAAATCAAAGTTGGGGTACCTTCAACCTGTACTATATCTGTACCAATTTTGAATATTTTATCTAATGCAGATGTATCGCAACTAGTATTTGTTGGTAAAGCTATCTTGTTTCTCATCCAATCGGTCCAGGCTTTAGCCCTGTCGCTGCTACACCATATTTTTTGTGAATCAGGCCTGGCCTGAGCATGCATAGGTAATGGGAATAAGAATGTATAAATTGTTGTATCAGTTAACATTGGTGCAATTTGTTTTTCAAACATTTGGCAGTACGGACATTCTGGGTCTGAAAATACATATAATACTCGTTTACCTGAACCATTAACTTCCTTAATAGCCAAATCAAGTGGCAATAGTTTTGGATCTATCTTGCTTAATTCCTGGGTACGTTTCTCGGTCATGCTCTTTTTACTAGCTACATCAACCAAATTACCAAAGAATAAATATTTACCGTCATTAGTTATATAAAATACTTTACGCCCGATAACGACTTCATAAACACCATCAACAGGTGATTTGTTTACTGCATCTATTTTTCCAATCCCTGGGATTTGTTTCAATAAGTCAGCTTTAATTTGATCCGGCGATTTAGAACTGCCTCCAGGATTACATGCCGCTAAACCAACACCTAACAATAACATTACTAATAATTTCTTCACTTTTAATCCTATCTTAAAATTTATTAATTTTCCCTATAACCACTTATAGTGAAACATTGATCACTAGAAGTCGTTATACTTAACCATCATTTCAAAAAAATTAAGTATAGTATTCTAATACTTTATTGCCCCAGAAATCAAATGTTTTTTTATATTTGGCAAATTATTTATCAGGTTTAAGCCCAAATTTCTCAAATTACGAACGGCCAATTGCCTGCTGTCAAACAGATGATGTAATCCATGACATACTAACTGCATCTGATAAATAAAGGGTAACCGCTTTGCATTAAACTTAGCCAAAAGTGCTTCATCTCCTAGTTGGTACTGTGGTACTTTGCCAAGAATTAAAGCAAGCCGCCTGGCATCAGAAAAACCTAAATTTAGTCCTTGTCCGGCAAGCGGATGAATCGTGTGCGCTGCATCCCCGATTAGGACTACCCGATTGGCATTTAGCTTTTCTAATATATATAACCGAAGGGGAAAAGCTACAGCAGGTGTGAGTAATTTGAGGGTGCCAAGTTTATAACTACCGGCAGCAGCAACTTTTTCACATAAAGTATTACTATCCAGATTTAATAATTCTTTATAATTTTGACAAGACCATACAATTGAAATTTTATTCCCCGCCAATGGTAAATAAGCTAGCGTGTTACCCTGGTTAAACCACTGGTATGCAGTATTTTTATGTGGCAGCTCACACTCAAAATTGGCAACTAGCCCACCTTGTTTATAATCAATCAATTTAGTTTCAATTTTGGCATATTTACGTACAACTGAATTGGCCCCATCAGAACCTACAATTAACTGTGCCGTATAGCTGGTATTATGGCATTTAAGTAATGCATGTTGTTCATTTATTATAATATTTTCGATATGCCCATAAATAAAATTGATATTTATTAGATCTTTTAATTTTTTGTATAAATGTTGTTGTAAATATCCATACTCTACGGTTTTAGCCAGTAAAAACTGGTTTGCCAATTTAGCATCGAATAATAAATTACTTTTATTATCACCAAAGATATCCATTTTTTGAATAACTCCCATCCTATCTTTTGGTGGAAGGCCACCAATTGCATCCAGATATTCAAGATTAAGCGGTGATATAGCGTAAATCTTATTATCCAAAGTACCAGATAAATCTGGCAATTGAACTGGTTTTGGTTCTAATAACCCGATTTCAAGTTTGGGGTTTTGTGTGGCCAAATCAAGTGCAAAAGCCGCGCCAACTAAACCACCACCAACAACAATAATATCAAAATTCTGCATATTTATTTAATTACCAAAAATCAGGCTTTTTGCCAATTTATTTTGTAGTGGCTTACAATTACTAAGAGTCATAATACCTAAGCCACGTAGGTGTTTAGTATATGGTGCTTCTAAAAACCTGGCTAGAAAATGGGTAAACCCGATTACAAATTTGGAATCACCATTTCTTAGTTTGGCATAATCATCTATTTTACTTAAGTCGCCATCAGTTAGTTCTAACAGGGCATCCACATCCCGTAAGCCTAAATTTAAGCCCTGAGCCGATACCGGATGAACACTTTGCGCTGAATTACCGACTAAAATAACTCGATCAAGTACACGATTTTTAGCTACCCTAAGCTTTAATGGATAGGAATGCACTTTGCCCATAACTTCAAACCCGCCAAAACGTTTCATAAATTTTAATTCATTTAATCTATTCATTAAATTTTCCGGATTTTGCAGATACTCTTTTTCGGCCATAGGACAAGCCCAGACCAAAATATATAAAGAGCCATGAGGAAGTAGAACTAACGCCCCACTATCATCAAAACGCTCAAAAGCAACGTTATTGTGTTTTAATTCGGTTTTAACTGCTGCAATAATTGCCACCTGGCCATAATCATGTTCCTTATACCGGACCTGGTTTAATTTTATTTTACCACCTTCAGCTAAAATTACCAAATCAGCCGTTAAACATTCACCATCATTGTAAATAACCGTTGCATAGTTTTTACCAGGAGTTACTTCTTTAACACAAGCCTTAGTCAACTTAATTTCTGGAAAATTTGATATACATTGTTGCAACCTATTACATAAGTTTGTGTATTTAATCGTATAACCAAGTTCAGGAAGATTGACATCTGAGGCATTAATCTGGCTAATCCCCAAACCACTATGCGATATATGTACCTGCTTTATTGCTGTTGCAAAAGCCTCATCCCAGGCGTTTATGTCCTCAAGTAATTTACAACTTGCATAAGATAGTGCTAAAACCCTGCCATCTTGTATATTATCCGCATTTGCATCTAATATTGTAATATCTTTGTGGCCATAGCCTGCCAATTTTATGGCAACTACCATCCCAACCGGCCCTCCGCCAACGATTACAATAGGTTTATGAGTCATTCATCAGTCTCGGTATAATATGGGCTATATAGGATACCAGTTTGTTTTTCTGGGGAATAATGGTAAAAAAGACAATTGGCTGCTTCTTTAAAATCAATATTACTTAAGTAATTGGGATTAATTACTGCAACATTGATTGCCGCTGGACCAGGATTAATGAATGCAGGGTGAATTAATGCTGGATCAGTAGAAATAATCGAGGCAGGATGAATTGATCCCGGATCAGTGACTGTAGGAATGGTTGCTATAGGATTAATTGAAGCCGGATTAACTGCTACTGGATTAGTTAATGTAGGATTAATTATCGTAGTTTTACACCAAACATTTTTAATTTTAACGCCCGGTAAAACAAGCATCCATTTTTTAAATCCACCCTCTTCTTGAATCTCAGAAGCACTCCATTGGGGGCCTAAATTAATTTTACCCGACATATTATCAATATAATAATACGAAAAATTTGTCTCTGGGGATATTTTTATTTTAGAGTAAAATTCAGTTGGTTCTCCGGCTGTAGTTTCAAGTATAAATTTGTCAGGGCTATTATCACCAGCAGCCTTCCTTTTTTTGGCATTATCAGCAACCGGCCTGGTCCTCCAGGCAAAAACACATTTTGCGCCATCTTCCTTATTTTCAAAACATCGCGTCATTAGACCGCCATATACAGGTTCAGCATCAACCAGTTTGATTGGCAAAAACCCAATAAGTACCCAAAAGCTTAAGTAAAACTTTAATAATAATCTATATTTTCCGGATAGAACCATCATCACTACATCCTTAAATTTTATTAAGGCCTAAATTGTAGCATAAGTTGTAATACTTCTAATTTGTGTTATTTAAAACACTCTAATAAGATTTAAAATTATCGTAAGCTTCCTTACTATACCATTTGTAATTTGGATTATTAAACCCGGCTAAAAAAACATCACTTAAAATCCCGCATTTAGCACCATTTGGTGATAAATTAGTGCCGTTCTTCATTATAGTCCAGATAATATTACCTTCACTGTTACTATTTTTAGAGACTTCGTAATTATTACCTTTTTCATCTAACCATACATATTTGCTTCTAGTATTTGCAATTGACATATCAATAGGTGTACCTAAATCTCTTTCAGGAGGCTGCATATTATCTGTAAAGCTTGTCGGGTATGAAGTGTATACTCTATCACTGTCTTTAGTATAAGACCATGACAAAAACGTATAAGGATGCGGCCCTTCCTCTTTATCATTATAAAAAAAACAAACCCTTATAAGTTTATTATCTTGTACAACTCCTCTACCTGAGCATACTGTAGCAAGGTTATCTGCAATAGTGATATTTTTTATACCATCTGCTACTTTTGATGTAAAGTCACAACCAGTAGTATCAGACCATCTATCGTCTAAAACTTGTCGGCTACTCACCCAATATGCCCAGTATGCATATTTTTTACAGGTATAACTTTCTTCTTTATCTAAATTTTTTAAATAACAAACTGCTTCTGTAGCAAAGATATCTGTACTATAGATGCAAAGTATTAATATAAAAAAATGTTTTAGTTTATTCATTATACAACCATCTTTATCAATCTCTTATAAAATTTATGCAACACTTATATTACCCTAAAAAAGGGGTGGTAACTTTTTAAAATCATCCCAGGTATAATTGCTGACATCTATAACTCCAGGGGTTATAACTAGCCGGCACTTAGCATGCTCAGCCAAAGTATAATCATTTCTTTTTAATACCCACTCGCCTCCATTGAGAGGAAGTGTATATGCAACATACCTGCCTGAACCATTTGTCCATTCATAATGACTGGTATTATCGCCAGGTAATAACTTTCCTATAGTTTTTGAACTTACAGGAATAGCAGTGCTTACCCCACTAGCAGTATAAATTTTTCTGTCAGTATCATTCTTATTGTAGCTCCAGGCCAAAAGTTTGTATTTTTGGCTGGACATTTCGTAATAAACACAAACCTGGTTTACTTGATAATCGATTGTTGCACTAGAACATAAATTTGAGAGCGTAAGCTCATTAAATTCATTAGGGCTAGAGAATCCAGGTCCATGGGAGCCTGAGCGAAATACCAGAGTATTTTCATCACAATCGCTCCTTGACCTCCATCCACTACCATTTGATAATGAAATATCTACCCACCTGGCCTCCCATAACGATGCGAAAATATTGCCGTAATCTTTTTCAAGACAAACACAAATACTGCCTTCCCGGATAGCAGGAAGCTGCTGTAGCAGCATAGCTATTTACAGCACTGATGCAAAAAACCAGCCATAACATATACTTTAATTTATGCATGACACACCTTCTTGAAAAATACATCGAGCACATAAAGGCTAAACGAACCATAATCACTAGATTTTATCATAGTTATAAAAAGTTTTCAAGGCCAGTGTTGATAAAAATATTTATTGAACGGCTGGGTTGCATGTACTGTTCTTCTTCCTCAATAAATAAACTCTCCTGCTTAAGGCACAAATCCGTTAAAATTAGGGGTTAATATTTTATGATTACGGACCAGGCAAATGAATCAAAATAGAGCACTGTTTAGCATATTTTTAACCATATTTATCGCTTTACTGGGAGTAGGAGTACTTATCCCCATATATCCGTTATTGGTAGTTTCCCATTCACCATTTAGAGTAATTCCAGACTCCTGGTCATCTGGTTCTGGGCTACTAATGCTTGGTTGGTTAAGTGCCTCATTCCCTATGGCACAATTTATCTCTTCACCAATCTGGGGACAGTTATCCGATAAGTTCGGCCGCAAAAGAACTATGCTTTTATCAGTATTTGGTACTTCAATATCTTATTTATTATTTGCCATAGCAATTATATACAAAAATATTCCATTACTTTTTTTCTCGCGGATAATGGATGGTTGTGCTGGTGGAAATATAGCTATTGCCCAGGCAGCAATTGCAGACATTAGTACTCCGCAAAACAGAGCTAAAAACTTTGGGCTAATCGGAATGGCTTTTGGTCTGGGTTTTATTATAGGACCAGTAATTGGTGGAGTTTTTTCTAATCACAATTTGGTCAGCTGGTTTAATGCAGCAACACCATTTTATTTTATTGCCGGATTATGTTTTTTCAACATGTTTTTTATAATTAAATTTTTACCTGAAACATTAAAAATAAGAAGCGAAAAACGTATAAATATTACAAAACCACTTCATAATATCGCTATGGCATTTTCAAAACCAGGCCTTCGCAATATAATGCCTGCAATTTTTCTGTTTAACGGTGGTTTTACCTTTTTTAGTACATTCTGTGCTGTAATAATGGCCTCCAAATATCATTTCACACAAACAGCTATTGGCAATTATTTTGCTTATGTTGGGGTAATGATTGTCTTATCCCAGGGCATTTTAGTCAGGAGGATTGCAAAAGTTGCCAAAGATTACCAGGTATTACGGTTTAGCTTATTTGGGACGGGTATTTGTTTAATGGCATATTTCTTTATTCCTACCGGCTCCTACTATTTATTATACGTCATACCACCTTTTTTAGCCGGGTGTAATGCCCTAACCATGTCATTTAACGGAGCGCTAATAACCCGGGTTACGCCTGAGAATATGCGCGGAGAAGCAATGGGAATTAATTCTAGCGTTATGGCTATGTCCTGGGCAATTCCGGCAATAATATCAGGATATATCGCAAGTATTGGAGAAACATTACCTATACTTGTTGGCAGTATTGTTTGTATAAGTGGCGGCGTGTGCTTCTGGTTAATGTTTAATCCAAAACAATTCCCTAACGTTTAATGAGAGGATATTAGTGAATCCATTACTTCATAAATATGAATTTATTCCTTTTGGTAAATTTGATGTTAAGCAACTGGAAGAAGCTTTAAACAAGTTTCTCTCCCAGATTAAAGTGAATATAACGCAATTAGAAGAACTAAATAATGCTACCTGGGATCAAGTTAATCAGCTCTTGCACTCAAAACTTTATCAATTAAACCAATTATGGGGCCTTACCGGGCACCTATTGGCTGTGAATGATACTCAGGAATTGCGCGATTTACAAGCTAAATTTCAGCCAATTATCACTGAATTCTATGTAAACTTAGGGCAAAATGAAAAAATATATAAGCATTATAAACATATAAAAAAACAAGGATATGAAATGCTTGATGAGACTACTCGAAAAGTAATTGATAATGAGTTTAGAGAGTTCTTTTTAAGCGGAATTGATCTAAGCAAGACAAAAAAGGCAGCATTTAAACAAATCCAAAATCAATTAAGCCTGCTTGCTACAAAATTTGAACAAAACATATTAGATGCCACTGACAAATATTCTAAGCTCGTGACAATGGAACAATTACCAGGGCTTCCCAGTGATGTACTACAAATGCTAGCTTTCAATGCAACTAAGGATGGACATGATGGATTATATAAAATAAGCCTGCACTTACCATGCTACATCCCTATCATGCAGTATTGTGAAAACAGGGATTTACGTGAAGAACTTTATCGCGCATATGTAACCAGGGCCAGCGAGTTTGGCCCCCCCGAACTAGATAATACACAGCTAATTAGTAAAATATTACAGCTACGTCAGGAAAAAGCCAAGGTTCTAGGTTTTGGTGATTATACCGAGCTTTCCTTATATACCAAAATGGCTGAAAGCTCTAAACAGATACTAGACTTTTTATATCAACTGGCAGAAAAATCCAAAGCACATGCAACTAAAGATGTACATGAATTAAAAAATATAGCGAAAAAATTTGGTGTAACCAGCCTAAAAGCCTGGGATATAGCGTATTTTAGCGAAAAACTACAACAAGAAAAATATAGCTACTCTAATGATGAATTGAAGCAATATTTCCAGTTACCGGTTGTTATCGATGGATTATTTAAATTAATTAAACAGCTATATAATGTGGATTTTGTGCCTAATAATGATATTCCAACCTGGCATAAGGATATGCAAACATTCAATGTAATAAAAGATGGTAAGAATATTGGTAATTTATATATGGATCTCAGCGCTAGAAATGGTAAACAATCGGGGGCGTGGATGAACTCGGCCCGGGATCGCTTTACGTATGGCAGTAAAACCTTTACGCCACAAGCATATATCATTTGTAACTTTACACCGCCAATTAATAATATGCCATCCTTACTGACCTTTGATGAGGTGCAGACTCTATTTCACGAAATGGGACATGCACTCCATCATTTATTAACCCGAATTAACCATTTTGCCATTTCCGGTATTAATGGGGTTGAATGGGATGCCGTTGAACTCCCTTCACAATTTATGGAATATTTTACCTGGAATTATCATATACTGCAAACTATAACCCGGCATATAAAAACTGATGAGGTATTGCCACTTGAGCTATATAACAAACTGCTTAAAAGCCGTCATTACCAGTCTGGTCTACAAATGTTACGCCAGCTTGAATTTGCTATATTTGACCTGTCGCTTCACCAGGCGTTGAGTGCCGGGATTGACTATAATGCTCTACTTAATCAAATCAGGAAAGATATTGCTGTGATTATACCGCCAAAATATAATAGATTCCCTAACACCTTCTCGCATATATTTGCCGGCGGGTATGCTTCTGGTTACTATAGTTACAAATGGGCTGAAGTGTTGGCAACCGATATTTTTGCCGTGTTTGATGGGGCCGGTATACAAGAATATGCTCGCCTGGGACAAAAATTTTATGAAAATATCTTATCTGTTGGTGGGTTAAAACCAATGCTGGATAACTTTAAATCTTTTATGGGTCGGATTCCACAGGTTGATGCGCTCTTAAAGTACTCAGGAATTGAGTAAAATTATATTTGCCAGTTTTGGTCATACATGATAAAATAAGAACTGACATAATGTACTTCCAAACAAGCCTGTAGTAGATTATAAATACTTAATGATCTACTATAGGCTATTTGATACTATTTTCATCAGATACGGGACCCTTGCTAGTTATGAAAACTCTACCCAAAATTAAATTTACCAGTTATTTACATTTATCAATCTTTACAATAGGAATTTATAGCTTTAGCGTGACAGGTTTAGCCCTTAGCAACCTATCAACACCAGTTTATACTTCTGCATCGGCTGCCATAAAACTTGATAAAACAAATTTTGGCGGGGGTTTTGTCCTGGAAGACTGGTTCTTTGCCCGGGATACTGTTGGTCATAATGTGTCATCAACATGTGAAGAAGCAAAAAATGGGGGCGTGGGTAGTAGCCAGGTATTTATTGGGAATGCCCTGGTAAAACAAGTAGCGGACTTCACCTGGACCTCTGAAACCGATTTAATTAAAAAATTGTCTGGTCATGGTTATTCTCCAGAAGATATTGAAAAGATTTTCCAATACCATCGTGATACATATTTGGGTAAAACCTTAGAAAATAATGAAGTAGTATTCACCAAATTGCGTGAGGCTAAAGCCACCGGCATAAAAATAATACGTCTACCAATAACCTGGGCAATACAATATGACAAATCATATACATTTACTAAGCCAGATGGACAGGTAGTTACCCTACCTGCGGAGTACGACATTAAAGGAAACACTATAGCTAATGTTCCTAAAAGTAATGGCAATGTCCAGCTAATTCAGGATCCTTTTTATTCGGATAAAAAATGGGCAAGTATCCCAATTAGCCAGATCGAAGCAGTTTTAAAAGGAGCAAACCAACTTGGAATGCAAGTTATCCTGGATGTACATGCATTTCCGGGTGGCTCCAGTGATGGCACATACAATGGAGTTTGGCCTGATGCCCCAAGGTTTTGGCTGCCTAAAAAAGAAGTTTATCAAGCTAACTTCAGGGCTATTTTTGATAGGCTGGTTGCCTGGGCAAGTGACTTAAAAGAAACCGACCCTGCCGCATTCGCGGGGTTAGCCGGTCTAACACCAATGAATGAGCCAGCCCATCTTATGGGGTTTTTGGAAATATCCAAAAATGAACCGTTACTTTCAAAAAAACCTGTATGTAGCGCTACTGACAGCACCGGCAAAATTATATCCTGGGGAGTACAGCCAAAAGATGTGCTAGATACATTGGCTCTTGCAGTAGAAGATTTTAGGGCATCAGTATTATCGAAAACGCAGGTAAAATTAGTTATGAATGTAATTGAAACCATGTATAACCCCAATGACTATAATCCAAAAGATCAAAAAACGTACCCATTTAGCCTTATAGGAAACTGGTGGTTGGGCATAACCAGCCCTGAAGAGCGGAAAGTGTGGGCTGCTGTAGATATTCATCACTATGTGGCCTGGGATGGCGGTTGTAATAATGTCCTAACAGCAAAGCATCCACTATACAACCAAACCGGTGACCTGCAATGGAATGATCCGGGCGTATGGAAGAGTCCGATTTTTGAAAAAGATAGCTCAGGTAAAACAATCCTGCAATATGCCATAAAAAATCCCGATGGAACTTATACAATTATAGATAATGATAATTTTAATAAAACGTATAAAAAAACTGATGGTACGCTTTTTGTAGACAATCGAAATGGCTTTGCCCAGATTAAAGCTTGTAGTACATGGTTTTTGAATGTACGTAGAGAGCTTGGAATTTTAGATAATAACGAGCTGGTATTTGCCAGCGAGTTTAGTGCCGGAACCAATTCTGATTCTTGGAAATCTGGCTCTAGCGGACGGGCACTTAATAACAATAAGCCTATAACTATTACAAATTTTGATACCTACCGTAATACCTTCCTCGAGGCACAGGTTAAGAATGCTGCGGAAGCAAGCGTAGAAGCTATTTTCTGGACATGGAAGATCGAAAATAATAACTTTTCAGACTGGAGCCTGTCTACTATATGTAATAGTGCTAAAAAACCAAGTGTGTGCGGCGGCAATAGCAATGCTAATGCCAATAGCTATCCTGCCTATTAATTAATAACTTCATTGTACTTATAAAGTTAGTTAACATCGCTTGTGAAAAACCAGAGATGTTAACTACTACATTTTGCGGAATGTCCTAAAAAGCATTGATTTAATTTCAAGGTGTATTAATTACTATCTGAATCCGAACCTGTATCTGTATCTGTATCCGAACCTGTATCCTGATCTAGATCTTTAATATAGAAAGGAAGTGCTTTATTTATCAAAAAATTATGTTCATTGTCTGCATCGTTAGGCTCATAGTATCCTACTTTGTAATTAGTTATTTTTAGCTTACACTGAAACCAGATCCCACTACTACCGGAGATTTTTTCAGCACGGGGATTGCCATCACCATCGAAAGACATTGTAAAAAAACCCGTAGCTCTCCAGTATTTAGGGGAAAGTTTACTTTGTTCCAGCTTTGAATCTGCTGGGTATATATATCCTGACGTAATAGTACTTGTTATAGGATCTGCATTACCAAAATACCCCCCCTTATAGTTAAATATATTAGGATAATAAAAGTTGCTTTTTAAATTCGAACCCGAACATTTTTCTAAAGGGGTATTAGCTGCCCAACATGACAAATATATGTACCTAACTATATGTTTCCCTTCTTTTCTACCTATAATTTCCTCCTGGTTTTGTTCCACTTCCCATAAATTGGTAATGCTTGGGTCATTTATAACCCTTTTTTCGCCATTTGCATATTTTATTGTAATTTGCTGTGGAATAGGCTTGCAAAGTAAATGTTCATAAGTTTTTATTTCAGCTATACATACACATGGTATAAACGTAATAAATAAACCAGATAAAAAACTTTTTAAAGATAATTTTTTCATTTCACATCCTAATAAGAAAACACCAATATCAATTAGATAAATATTTATAATTATACCATTTTCCAGGGATTTCTGCTGGCCTTTCATTTTTACAGCATAGAGGAACACTTTATGTCATCCTCGGACTTTTTCTAGGGATCCATAATGCTTATAATAAATTTGGATTATTAAAAATTAAGCTATATTCTTAATTCTGTTATCATCGGTTTTTAAAATAACAGTCAGATATGGCGGAATGATAGCAGGATCAATTTCTTCGCCAGTTAGCATTACCAAATTGGTAAATCCCTTTTTGTTTAATTTTTTTGCTATTTCTATCCCATCCCCGATATATTTAGGTTTTAGGCCCCAATTTTCGGAATAAAAATGGTCAAGCACAATTTTGGTATTTAACGGATACTGCTCTACATCCTCAAGAAAAACATTCGGATTACTGTACATATCAACTTTTAGATGCGGGAAAAAGCGCTCAACATACCCATGTACAAAACCCAAATCATCATCGACACATACCATGTCTACTTTTTTACTGCCTTGCTTTATTTGTTTATCCACATTTATGGCAACAGCAAAAACTAGTTCTTTCGGCAGGATTTTAACTCCTAGATTCGCAGCTCTTTCACGTATTTCAATATTATCATAGTGGCTTGTGACCAAAGTAGAGCGTTTAATATTAATTTGCTCTACTACCTGTAACCCATTTATACCATGGTTTAATAATTCATAATCAGTTAACATACAAACTTTATCTCTCTCTTTGACAGATAAAGAATTTATAAAATTAATAACATCTACGCCTTTAGTAAAATGTTTTATTGTAAGGCTATCTGATAATTTAGCCAAAATAGGTTCAAATTTCGAGTCCCAGGTACCATGAATCGAATCATCGTCATCTAAAACTATTATGGTATCGCCTTTGATGATTTTAACCTCTTCTGCGATCCAACCTGGTGATGGAATTTTAGGTAGCCTTAACATAATCGAACTACACTCTCCCTCAGTAGAATGTATTTTAAACTCCCCGTAATTACGTTTTAATGTTTCACGAACCTGCGTTAGACCAATTCCGTGACCATCCTTCTTACCTGAAGTAACACTAAAATTTCCCTCTATTTTATTAATTAATTCCTGGGACATGCCACAGCCGTTATCTTCAATAAAAACATTTATCCAGTCAGGTATAATATTAAGCTCAACCTTAATTTTACCATCTGGTTTGTCACCTAGTGCCTGAACCGAATTATTAATAACATTAGAAATCATTCGTTTAAACTGCCCCGGTTCTACCTGAGTAAAAGAAAAATAGGCATTTAGCGAGAAATCAGTCTCGATAATAATATTTTTATGTTCAAACCGCTTTTCACTCACGACTTCGCTTAAAGCCGTTGATACTAGCATCGATTCTGCCAGCTCGTTATTATTTACTTCTTTTTTATAGCTGCCAAGCATATGGCTGGCAATAGCGCTAATACGCATTGATGCCTGACGTAGGGTGATACGTTTTTGCTCCGGCATAATACCTGCCGTATCCTCTACTATCCCGCGCAGGCTGGCTAGCGGCGATTGAATATCATGTACCATCTGCCCAACTATTTTTCTAAACTTTTCCTGCTCCTCTGCAGCAGCTGCAGCCTTTTGTTTTTCATTTTCTAATTTTTGTAATTCATTTTCTAGTCTAAGGCGTTCTGTTTCTTTTTCTGCCGCCTCTTTTTCTAAAAGCATTTGCTTCATTTTATTTTCTGCTTCTAGCTTTCGGTTCTCATGTTTTAAGCGTTCAGCTTCTTTCAAAGCAATAAGCTTTTCCTTTTCAGCTAAAGTAGCTTTACTTGCCTCATTTTCAAACTTTAACTGCTCTGCTTCTTTTTGTGCAGTTATATCAATTGATATACCAACGAGTCCTATTATTTCTTTATTGCTATTATAAAGAGGGACTTTATTTGACAGAAATACTCCTTGCTTACCATTAGGTAAATTCCCAGGTTCTTCCAGTGAAACAGGATTCCCACTCATAACCTCCCAATTAGCCTGATCTAGCTCAGTAACTAATTGATCAGCGCCCTTATTCCAGGGTAAATCTTTATTTCTCAACCCAACAATGTCTTTTCTTGATCCAAGCCCGGCTGACTTTGCCTGGTTATTATTGCAACCCAAATAAACACCATTTGTATCTAACCAGTAAACATGGCCAGGCATAATAGCAATTATATTTTCCAACATTTCCAAATATTCTTTGTCTTTGGTTAAATCATTAATACTGTTAACGCTGTCAAATATCCGGGGCTTAAACTGATCCGCATGTCTAAACCTAATTGTAGCAGGATGTAATAACTCCGGATACTTTGGCAATACGAATTTTTTATGTGTTGCACTCATAGCCTCATTTCTAGGCCCTGGATAAACTTCAAATTGACAATTCAAGGATGTCCATAAACATAATGCTGCGCATTCCTCGGTTAAATAAGCCATAGAAAGCTGCTTAGCACGGCTTATGTTAAAATTACTATCAGGGCTAGATCTTTTTCTCGATTTGTCAACAAAATTTTCTACAACTTTATCAAATTTAGCTTTATAAGCCGGATCGGTTTTTATGGCCTCTCTAATCATATTATTGTGCTGTTTGAAGTTGTCATGCTTAAGCCATTGGTCCCAATGTAATATTTTATAAGGGATAGTTAAGCTATCATAATATTGTTTATTTCTCTGCAACCAATTCCTACCTTCCAGTATTGCTAAGTTATAATAATCATCTGGAGATTTATCACTATTTAAGGCCATAGTATAACGTTGTAAGCTATCATCAACTAAAATAATACATGATTTAAAAGATTTATTAATTAGGTCAATTGTCAGCTTAAAAAGCTCTCCTTCGTGCATTTCTTGCCCCACACTAATAGTTAAAAGACAGGCAGAGTCAGCAAATTGTGCTTTTTGCTCTAAACTAATATTTTTAAATGCAATTTTTATTTTATTTTCCATAATATTATGCTCCGCTATGCTAAATTAATACTCTTTTACAAACTAGTACTTGGTAAAGTATTTATATTTTATAATCAGGATAATAATGAATTAATATGTTATCGTGTCTTACTAACCTATGTATTACAAGTAATATGTTTATTACATCAAACCCTATAAATATTAGTAATGAAATGCTTTGCACATTTTACCATTTTATAAGTTTCACTATTTGTGGAATAAACAATATAGCATTTATAAAAACACCAATTCCTATTATAAATTCTATAATATTTACGAAGGAACGCATACATAGTCCCGATATGGTAATTATTTACAATTGTTTTTAAAGACAAGCATATAGGTGGATAAGAATAATTTTCTATTATAGCATGTTGATAAATTTGTGTAACTATTTTATTTAGTATAAGCAATTGTATAAATATGACTCCAAATTTAGCAATTTCATTTTTTAAGTAGATATAGTTTAATAACTGCCTACACATATAGATGTTTATAAGGTTTGTGAAAAACCTGGTAATTATATCCTCATAAACATAATGAACATTGTATAATTGTAGTCTAATTCTGAGTAATATAGTTAACTTTTTTGTGGCTTATATAAAATTATATATTATCATATTATTTTATTGAAGTTATAAAGTTTAACGTATTTTATATAACCTGCTCGTTTAATTATCTTCTTATTATAACTTCAGTATAAAATTATTTTAATTTTTTGTTATAAGAGAGAATTTTAAATGACGCTAGCGCAAAATAGTTCATTAGATAATGTTAAACCCCTTACAGGGTATGAAGTTTATAAAACATTACTCCTAGTAAACCCTGAATTAGCTAAATGTATAAAAAATTACATTACTAATGATGAAATAATTGCTTTTAAAGCAAGCTACCCTTTTGGCAGTAAAATCATTAAGAATCGTGAAGTATTCTTACCACTTGATAACGGTGAAAGCATATCGTTTAATGATCAAAGGTTACCCTCATTATTACGTGAACATCTGAGCTATAATCCAGGAGTTAATAATCCAGTCGGAATAATTTTAAGTAAAGACTCTGAATTTTATATGCAGCATAACGACCGTGTTGAATCTTATCAAATAGTATCCCCGGGACATTTAATTGGTTTTGCACATATCATGGACAGTGTTGCATCACCCAAAAATCCCAAAGTTCAGAAAAAAATATATATTTCTGATTTAGATTTGGATGCAGGCGCTAGGTTACTTTTTATGCTGGCTAATATATCTAATAGCCAGCAACATAACAATTTACTGGAAGCATATGGAATAAATATTGCTAAACCTACTGATTATATGCAGCAATGCAATATTTTTAGAGCAATTAGTAATAGTGCACCGTCATGGGCACAAGATATTATATTTTTTTCAAATAAATTTTCAAATGAATTAATCATAGACCCAACAAAGAGAGAACTATATGCACAATTTAGCCATACCCATCGTTCGGCTTATACTGTATGGCATTATGCAATTCGTACCTGGGATAGTGAGATCAACAGGATAATGAGTGCAACAGGAGCAAATGATTATTCGTCTTATGCTGTAAATATTGCCAAACATTTATTTTTAATTGCTATCGGCGGCGCTCCTGGTTTTGCCCCGGTAATTGACGACAGAATGTGCCCAAAATCACTAATAGAAGAAGCATATACAACCAAAGGATATGGCTTGACAAGACAATGGCCTACTCTTATGCAGCCAGAGATATTTAATTTGGAAAACAATCAGCCGGTTTATTACTCACCAAATTTATCTACGTTATTTAACTTTAACCCGGAAACATTTAAAGGTAAAACAGTTATCGATCTTCTGGATAAGGTATTAACTGTTGTCAACTTATGCCAAAATTATGTATTAAAGAACTTAAAAAGCAAAGAATCATATTTATATGACATTATGAAAAGCGTGAAATTTTCTTTTTATCACAGTAATCCCGATCCTGAAAACTTTAGCCGGGAGATTAAGAATAGTCTACTGCTACCTGAAGAAGACGCACGATTTCATAAACATGGCTGGGTTTTCCCTAACCTAAGCCATTTTGTACGTGGATGTATCAAAATTGAGCCAATAAGTAATGCATAATATAACAACCTTCGGTGTTATTAGCCGACAAGTTCAAGTAGCCGATCCAGCTCATCCAGCGTAGCATAGCTAAGAACTATCTTACCGCTACCTGTACGTCCATGTTTGATGCTAACCATCATTCCCAGTTTGTCAGCTATCTTGGTTTCAAGTTTACCAATATCCGGGTCAGCAGCTAACTTGCTCTTAGTCTTTTTATGCGGCGTATTTTGATGTAATATCTTGGCTACCCGTCGTTCTACCTCAGCAGTAGTGAAATCATTGTCTATTGCCAAATTAGCCAAGGCAAGCTGTACCGTTTCCCCCAAAGGCAATAATGCCCTGGCATGCCCCATGTCCAACTGTCCACGGATAACCATGTCTTGTACTTCAGGGTGTAAGTTTAGCAGGCGTAATGTATTTGAAATGTGGCTACGGGAGCGTCCGGTAACTTTGGATAATTCAATATGTGTTAATTTAAATTCATCAATCAGGCGTTTATAACCGAGGGACTCTTCTATAGCATTTAAATCTTTACGCTGGATATTTTCTATAAGTGATACGGCAAGAGCTTCCTGGTCGCTAAATTCACGGATAATTGCCGGAATTTGCTTAAACCCAGCCAAATTACTGGCACGAAACCGCCGTTCACCGGCTATAATTTCATATTGGCCGCTCTTTATCTCGCGAACCACAATTGGTTGAATAACCCCGTTACTTTTTATTGAATCCGATAGTTCCTGTAGTTCCGTCTCATCAAAAGCCTTACGTGGCTGGAATTTTCCCGGCTTAATTTTATCTAATTTAATTTCCAAAACCTGAACCGACTTATCATTCTTATCTATTTTGGAAGATGTTCCTACAGACGTGGATGCAGAAAGCAGTGCATCCAGCCCCTTACCCAAACCTTTTAATTTTGCCATTTTATAACCTTTTTAATAATTCTTTTGCTAACCCCATATATGCAACAGAGCCGCTTGCCTGCGGGTCAAAAACCACTCCCGGCAAACCAAAACTTGGAGCTTCAGCTAAGCGTACATTTCGGGGAATAAATGTCTTAAACATCTTTTTACTAAAATGAGTAAATAACTGCTCTGAAACTTGCAACGATAAATTGTTCCGCCCATCAAACATGGTACGGACAATTCCCAATAGTTTTATATCCGGATTCAGGCCATTTTTTAAACGGTCAATAGTATTTAATAAATCAGTCAACCCTTCTAATGCATAATATTCACATTGAATCGGAACTAAAATATAATTTGTTGCAATTAAACCATTTAAAGTTAGTAAACTCAGCGATGGTGGACAATCCAGAAGAATGATATCATAAGAATCTTTAAGTTTTACCAAGCTATTTTTAAGCCTTGACTCACGTTTATCCAAATCAACTAATTCAATTTCTGCACCGGATAAGTTTCTATTAGCAGGGATAATATCAAAACCGGATTTATCCATATGCAAGATTGCACTTCCTACATCTACATCATTAACCAAAACCTCATATATTGAAGTTGCCAATTGATTTTTATCTATACCACAGCCTGTTGTTGTATTACCCTGCGGGTCCAGATCAATTACTAACACTTTTTTCCCTTTACGGGCTATGGCAGATGCCAGATTTAATACAGTGGTCGTCTTGCCTACACCGCCTTTTTGGTTTACTACTGCAATTATATTTTTAGCTGCTTTATTATCCATCAAATTTCTGCTTAATTCCGCAGAAACTCCGCTTTGCTTCGTTTTCATATCTTCATTTCTAAACATTCATCGTCTTTAAATTCTTATTTTAATTTTTTATACTTTAAAAGTATACGTTCATCATCTACACCCGGAATTTTAACTTTAATTTGTTCACAATTTATAACTTTTTCATCTACTTTACTTTTCATCGCTAAAAAATATCCGCCATCGGCTAGTAAGTGATACGTTAGATCAATAAAAAGCCTTGTGTTAGCAAATGCCCGGGATATAATAACATCAAATTTTTGTTTTGGGATATATTCTTCTACCCGGCTACATACAACATCTATATTTGTTAAATTAAGTTCAATTGCAACCTGTTTTAAAAATGTACATTTTTTCTGGCTGCTATCTAATAAGGTAAACCGGATTGTTGGGTACCAAATGCCTAAAACCACTCCCGGGACACCCATGCCGCTACCAACATCAATAATATTTGCCGCCTCTGTAACATAAGGCGCAACAGTCAAACCATCAAGCAAATGGTGCGTTATGATATGCTTTGTTTGCACAATTGCAGTTAAGCTATAAACCTTATTCCATTTTTGAAGTAAGCCGGTATATGCAATTAGTTGATCTACTTTTTCCTCATCTGGAGTTAAGCCAAGCTCGTTAATACCATTAATTAATAGTTTCGTTTGCTCATGTGTCATGAGTTACTCTATCTCCTGGCCCCCAGCCTGCGCGAGGATGACAGATCTTGGGGATGGCATGCCTGATAGTGAAATATGATTTATTTCTCCCATTTGCTAAACTCATCACCTTTAATCATATAGCCCTCATTTACATAGTCCAGCAGCTCATGGTCACCCCTGGAATTACCATAACCATAGCTATAGTCAAAATTCAATCCTTTTTCAGTCAAATACTGCTCTAGGCGTATGACTTTCTGCTCACCATAACAATTACGCGTAGCTAACTTACCGGTTGCAGTCCCATTTACAAATTCTAGCTCGGTGGCAATCACGTCTCCTATCTTATGTATATCAATCCAATGACGTAAATATATTGCCAGATTAGCACTAATTATAACTACCTTATGCCTATGTTCTATATGATACTCAAGCTTGGCAAAAACCTCAGGCTTAATATATTTACTTATATGGGTATAGGCAAAGCTCTTTGCTTTTTTATCCAAATTAGTAAAACTATATCCTTTTAAAAGTATAATTAAAATCCGCTCTTTAGCCTTTTCATTATCTATTATTCGCAGTATATATAAAATAATATTCGGTGCAATTCGAGGCATATTAAGTAAAATTCTAGACCACCCAACGCAATGAACCAAGAACGGCAATAATGTATCTTCAGTAGTTATTGTCCCATCAAAATCAAAATAAGCCGCTATATTTAGGCGATTAGAATCATTCATAATAATCACTCTCTACTATCAAGGCTGGCTAATAATTCGGCCTGGTGCTCAGCAATTAAGGCATCGGTTAATTCAAACAGATCACCATCCATAATCATATCCAGTTTATACAAGGTTAAATTAATCCTATGATCGGTCATTCTTCCTTGCGGAAAATTATAGGTCCGGATACGCTCCGATCTATCGCCACTACCAACCAAACTTTTCCTGGTTGCAGCTATCTTGGATTGTTGTTCACGTAACTGGGCATCCTTAATCCTGGTAGCCAGTAAGCTTAAAGCCCTGGCTTTATTTTTATGCTGTGAACGTTCATCCTGACATTCAACCACCAATCCGGTTGGTAAATGGGTGATCCTGATTGCCGAATCTGTTTTATTAATATGCTGCCCGCCGGCACCGGAAGCACGATACGTATCAATTCTTAAATCTGCCGGGTTAATTTGTGCATCTTGCACCTCATCAGCTTCCGGCATAATTGCCACGGTACACGCCGAAGTATGAACACGACCTTGTGTTTCGGTAACCGGAACCCTTTGTACCCGGTGCGCACCTGATTCAAATTTTAACTTGGAATAAGCCCCATAACCAATGATTTTAGCAATGATTTCTTTATAGCCACCCAAATCAGAAGGTGATTCAGAAATAATTTCTACCTGCCAGGAATTGCGTTCTGCAAATCTTGAATACATACGAAATAAATTTGCTGAAAACAGGGCTGATTCATCGCCCCCAGTACCAGCCCTGATCTCTAAATAAATATTTTTTTCATCATTAGGGTCTTTAGGTAATAAAAGCTTTTGTAATTCAGCTTCTAATTGCAGGATATTTTCTTTGGCAGTAGCCAGTTCTTCAGCTGCAAAATCTTTCATCTGCGGGTCATTAAGCAATTCATTTGCAACAGCTAAATCATTAACTGCATCAACATACTGGTGATATGTTGTAACCACCGGCTGTAATTCAGCATACTCCCTGTTTAATTTTGTATACTGCTCCATATTGTCTGTAACCTCTGGCTGCGATAACAGCCCAGATAGCTCTCCAATACGTTTGGAGAGTATCTCCAACTTATCTATTACACTTTGCTTCATATTCTTCGTCTTTGAATCCTGTACTTTGTCATTCCTGATAAATTGCTCCTCATGTAGTACATCTACATTACGTCACAATTTATTACGTCATTTCGCGTCCAGAATCCAAATACTTTGAATATATAACTCTTCGTCTTTGAATCCTGTACTTTGTCATTTCTTATTATAATTCTAAATCATATAAAAATTTAGCCAAATCCGACAAATCGCTTTGCAATTTGCCATTAGTTGCACATAAATTTACCGTTGGAGCATGCAAAAATTTATTAGTTAGTTTTATAGATAAACTGTCTAAAACATCTTCCACTGCTTCACCATTTTGCAATTGCCGTTTGGCTCCGGCTAATACTTCCTGACGGATATTTTCACCATTATCTCTTAATGCCTTAATTATTGGGGTAACCTCTTTTTTATTTAGCCAGTTTCTATAATGAGCAAGTTTTGCATTTATGATTGACTCGGCGTGCGCGGCTGCTATTTTACGCTTATTTACACCAACATCAACAATTTTTGCGATATCATCAATAGTTAACATAGTTATAGATGAGTTTTTCCTAAGTCCTATGTCACTGACTAATGGCATTGATAAATCAATAATTAATAACTTTTTTTCCTCGCTAATACTTTTTTGCAAAATATCATTATTTAAGAGTATTTCATCACTATTATAGCTTGCAATTATCACCGAGTATTCATTTACTAAATTAGGCAAATCCCTTATGTTACTTACATCAGCGCCTATTTTATCTGCAATAGGTTGAGCGTGTCCAGGCGTTCGGTTAATAATAGTTTTTTTATCACAGCGCACATTGGCAAAATATGGTGCTATTTGTTTCATCATGTTGCCAGCACCAATAAATAAAATCTTTTGCCTGGCAATATCTTCTACATTAACTGCAACCAAGTTGCAGGCAGCAGATCCAATCGAAATTGCTATATTATTAATCTCAGTAACATTCCTTACGTCTTTTTCAACCTCCATAGCCATTTGAAAAATGGCCATTAGCGTTGAACCAATACAGTCATGCTCCTTAGCTAAAGATACTGCATCCTTTGTTTGGGCAACAATTTCAGTCTCACCCAAAACCATAGATTCAAGCCCGGATGCAACGCGAAATAAATGATTAACGCACTCTTCATCAGAATGTATATAGCTATGCTTTCTAACAGTTCTGGGACAAACATTCTGGATATCACAAATCAGGTTAATTACACAATTGATATCCTGGGTTGTACAATACACTTCAGTACGATTACATGTAGATAAAATAAAAGCTTCTTTAATAATACCTGAACTTTTTAAACGTTCTAACGCAGGAGGAATCTCATCACGTGAAAACGCAAGTTTCTCGCGGATCTCAAAGTCTGCGGTTTCATAGTTTAAGCCAAATATAAAAGTTTGATACATTCAATTACTCTCATCTATTTTTAGATCAATGCCTTCCTCGCCTGTATGCGCCGCATACTATAGCACATGATGGCATGACTTTGTTAAATCAGCTACCAGTTTGTTGCCGGCGCTTAATATTAGCATTAATTTCTGCTAAAAGCTTTTCATCAATATTCCCGGCTAAATAATATAGCTGCAATCTATAATTTAAATATTGATAACGAGCCTGGTTATAATTTTGAATAGCTGTTGCATAATTCTTTTCTGAATTTACCAGATCAATACTATTACGCACCCCAACTTGATAGCCCAACCGGTCAGAGTCCAGTTTAAGTTTAGCCGATTTTAAAGCCTGGGTTTGGGCTTTTACTATACTTACCCCATTTTGTACCTGCCAGAAAGCATTTTTTATATTTTGATCGGTTTGCCTCTGTATTGAAAGCAACTGCTGCTGTGATTGAGCATAGGTTGCTCTTGCGGCACGTACCTGCGAATTTATCGCACCACCTGAATAAATCGGGACATTTAGCTGTAACCCCAATGATCCGGTAGTATAACTGGATAATGGAGTACCAGGTACGCTTTCTGATTGACCCACTGTAGAGTTTTGCCCATCGATTCCCCCAGCACCCTGATACAAGTAATTACCCGCAACATTTAGACTGGGCAGATGACCAGCTATGGCAATTCGTATGTCCATGTTTGCCATTTCCACCTGTTTCATAGCAATTTTTATATTGATATTATTAGTTTTTGCCTTATCTGACCAACTATCAGGGCTATTAGGGGTTGGTGTAACTAACATTAAATCATCAATAAGCGGCTGGATTAATTCCGGATCTAAGCCAACTAAATTCCTATAGATATTCTTTTTATTAATCAGGTCATTTTCTGCCTGAATTTGCTGGGCATTAGCCGAATCAAAACCGGCTTTTGCATCATTTACATCGGCAATTGTAACTGTTCCTGCCGTAAAAGATTTCTCTGCCTGGTTTAACTGCTTTTGCAGCGCATTTTTGGTAATCTTAATTGAGTTTAGGACATCAATGGCATATAACACATCAAAATAGCTCGTAGCAACATCTACAATTAGCTTTTGTTTAGCATTAGCCAGCTGTAAATCCGATACCTGTGTTGCATATTTACCTTTTGTGTATTGGGAATATTTGCTCCAATCAAAGACAACCTGTGACAAGGTGGCATTAATAGTTGGTTGGTGGTAATATGTGCTTGAACCGGACGCCCCTAAATAGTTTTCACTATACCCCCCGGTGGCGCTAATTTGTGGCAATAACTGAGACCTAGCCTGTACGGCACTTTCCTGACCTGCTATATTTTTGGCTATTTGTCCCAAATAATCAGCATTAAAACCAAGCGCACTGGTATAAGAAGTACTAAGATCAGCTGCATAGGATATAAACGGCAATATCGGTGCTAGCAGTATAAAAAAAATTCTATATTTCATGTAAGACAACAAAAGGCAACTAGATAATCCCTATATTATACCAGATTTAGGGGTCTTACCCATATCAATTGACCGAAAATTCAAAATTTATACTTTAAAAATGTTACCGTTGCAGCAGTTACATTTCATGATTGAATGGGCCGGTTTACAGAAATTCCGTGTTTACCCTTGTATAAAATCATGTTATACTATGAGTAGATTTTTATGAAGAGAATTTATTATGAAAAATCGAATGATGTATTTGCTAACTTTTTGCAGTGTCTTAATCAATGTTGAGGCGGCATCAAGTGCTTCATGTTACTTAAATCCGCAAAAAACATATACTTGCTGCCAAGCAAAGGGATCTTTCTATCTTAATCCAGCTGACCAAGCTAATAACTCAGCAAAAGGCAGGTCAAATTTCCCGCCATTTTCTATATGGTTATCCCAAGGTACCTGCCCTTCTGAAAATAAGCATGATAACCAAGGATCAAAATATTACTATGAAACAAGTAATACTTGCAACCAAAGTGATTATGTTAAAAATGATACGACTTTGTATTCTAACCTTTTTTATGGGGATGAAAAAAAGAACACACTTAAAACCCTTAATTATGCTTGTGGTAGTAGTAGCCAAGTTGACCACCCTGTTGTTGATGGTTTGATAGAACGGGTTTGTGTTTGGAGTGAATATACGTCTGATACACCGAAAAAGAAAACTTATAAATTTCTAACTTTAGTTTATAATAATCTGTTTAAAGACACAATATATCCCAAAAATAATCTTCCAATTTCAGCTTACAAAGCTCTTGGTAATTATCATGATATAGACGAAACAAACCCAAATAAACTTTTGGCTAACCAGGAAGGAAATGCCGAGTTTAATGGCACATATATTACAAAATGGACATTTGGACGAGATACTATAACCCTTACACCTTATGGTACACCAGAGAAGTTACAGTGGGTCGTAAAGTTTGAAGATACTGTAACGCATGAAACATCAGGAGATACTACAAATGCTAAATGCATGCTATTTGATGATATAATTGCACATGGTAACATACAGTATCCCAACAGAGATGAATGGTTCAAGGCCTTACCATCTTATTGATTTTTCTAAATGATAACCAGGTTAGTTATAAAACTCCTGGTTTTTACATATTTAGCAACAAGCACAGCCTTGGATAAGTTTTTATTTAAAAAAATAGCGACGCCAGGAGTTAACTTTGGTAGGAAAATATCTAGAAATCTAGTGTTAGCACTTTAGCTCATTTACGGATAAATATTCTGCCAATTGTCGTAACAATAATAATCAGGTCAGTTATAAAACTCCTGGTTTTTACATATTTGACTGCATATCCCAGTTTTTGTGGCAGGATTTGATTCAGGTACATCTGCTCTGGGTTATTTACTTTAGCAAGTAGCAAATTTTCATCTATCATCTTTATTGATGCCCAGTCAGTAATTCCTGGCCTAACAGATAAAACTATATCTTTTATTTCCTGTGGATAGATTTTTACATATTCCGGAACCTCTGGCCTTGGACCAACTAAAGACATATCCCCTTTTAGCACATTTATAAGTTGCGCTAATTCATCAAGCTTAGTCTTTCGCAAAAACTTTCCTAGAATTGTTACGCGGGCATCATCCCCAACTGTAATATGTAGCCCCATATTTTCGGCATTTACTACCATAGTCCTAAACTTGTAAATTGAGAACTCATGACCATAGTGCCCAACCCTTATTTGCCGAAAAAATACTGGCCCCGGTGTAGTATATTTAACTAAAACAGCAATTATGATAAATAATGGTGATAATATAATCAGCCCCATCAATGAACACACAATGTCAAATATCCTTTTTATAATGTTGCCAAATGCTTTAAACAAATTATTAAACATTTTTACAATGTTCTTGATAAAAGTATTTAAATTTAGATGCTAAAAATTTTGATTTTAAAAGACCAGCAGCTATTTTATTATATAAAATGTCAGAGATTGCTTCATGAGCTATAAATTCTCCACTTTTTACCTTTCTAATTAGATTTTTTGACTCTTCAAGTCTAGCATGTCGGTAAAAAATAAAGCTGCGATTTTTTATAAAGGGATGTTCACCTGGTTCAATAATACATGCTTCATCAAATATTATGCCATTTCTGATTGTTGAAACATTTACTAACAAGACCTCTGATTGTCTGGTTTGGGCTGGATCGGTTAAGATAATAAATAAATGTTTGGTGTCTTTTAAATTATTAGGTGATGAAGGTATAAGCAATGTAGCTTTTTTGAATGGAATAAACATATTTAATGCTTGAAAACTGAATCTAAATATTCTTCTTCTTTTAGTCTTTCTTTAATTGCAGATATCTGTTCTTTATTTTTGCCTATAGCTAGCAATAACTCTTCAACTGTGATTGGATAAGCTGAACCATTGGGGTCTTTCCACTCAGCACAATAATTATGAGTATAATCTCTAATTTGCCACTGATCCATTTCACCGTACTTTTCCCAAACATGCTCTAATACTTCAATATCTGATGTACTTAATTCGTTTAATTTTTCAAGTGGAAATTTTGCCTTGCTTTTTTTAAGTCCGAGTAAATGATTTGCTCTATCCGTAATCCAGCTATTCCAACCATTAATGCTTGATTTTTGTTCACCATCCATCAATTCTTTAGTTCTGGATAACACTGGTCCGTGAGGTAATGAATAAAATTTATCACCTGAGATAGAACATTCAAAACGGGCAAAAGATTCCCTCTCTGATAAGTATAGTAATTTCATAAGTTTTAATAGATACATGCTTCCCCCTTCTTTTTGTAGAAAGAAAGCTGCCATTTGGGTTGCTTTAAGCTCATTGAACATTTTACTATTACTCCGCAAATACTTGCAATGCTAAATTTTAGATCTTTGTAAAAATATGTTACGCATACGTCATAATTATATCATTTTACTACAGATTTATCATTTTTTTCATAACCAACTGAGGTCCGAGCCTTCACTTGGTAGTAATAATGATTCTTGTATAGTAATCCGGTAAAATGATGGAATTGATCCAACAAAGCCACCTGTTGCCATTTCAAACTGGGTAGAATTAGGTATGCCATCTAACTAAATTTAGCTAAGTATCTGATGAATAGTAGCAATGACATAATCCTGATTGTCATCGCTCATTTTGGTATATAGCGGTAAACTCACAGCAGTTGAATAGTATTTGGTCGCATGTGGGAAATCTGTTTCTTTTAAATTGTATTCACTCTTCCAGTAAGGCTGAATATGTAATGGGATAAAATGTACGCTGGTACCTATTCCCTTTTCGCTCATTTTGGCAATAAATTCATCCCTGCTTACTTTTGCCTCTGGGAGTATATTAATTACAAATAAATGCCAGGAATGGATATCAGTCTGCGGATCGGCTACAACCGGGGGTAATTGTACCGGTAAATCTTTTAATGCTTTTTGATATTTTTCTGCCATTTGTGCACGTCTTTGGTGAAATCTGTGCGCTTTAGCCAGCTGGCATAAACCCAAAGTGCTGGCAATATCAGTTAGATTATACTTAAACCCGGGAGCTACTACTTCATAATACCACGCCGGCTTGGTTGAAGTATACCGATCAAAAGCATCCCGGCTAATTCCATGCAAACGCATAACTCTACACCGCTTAGCTATTTCCGGGTTTTTAGTAACTACCATTCCGCCCTCACCGGTTGTAATAGTTTTTGTAGCGTAAAAACTGTAAACTATAGCATCTGAATCATGCTGCCCAATCATTACATTATTAAATGTACTTGGTAATGTATGTGCCGCATCTTCTATAACGCGCAAATTATGCTGTTTGGCAATAGAGAGCAGCTTTGGCATATCACAGGCAAGACCGGCAAAATGTACCGGAATAACCGCTTTAGTTTTAGGCGTGATTTTGGCTTCAACTTGATCGATATCAATATTTAGGGTTTGAGGATCACAATCTACAAATACGGGGTTTGCTCCCAAATAGCGGATAACCTCAGCAGTGGCAGTAAATGTCAAAGTTGGTATAATTACCTCATCACCACTTACTATACCACATGCCTCAAGTGCTAAATGTAGACCGGCTGTGGCTGAATTAACCGAAATAGCTTCCAATCCCCCACCTAAAAACTCCACAAATTTATGCTCAAATTCACGGGTTTTAGGACCTGTTGTGACCCATAATGAACGAAGTGTGTCACTTACAGCACTAACTTCTTCTTCGCCAATATCGGGTAGTGCAAATGGTATAAATCTCTGTGTCATTATTGTCTTTATAAATTTAAGCTTTTTATTCGGTTTTAAGCAGTTCGTAGCTGCCGCGCTCATTACGCCTTGCCATACCGATTTGCTCCAGATGGCTCATAATCCGGGCAGCACGATTATAACCTATACCAAACCTGGTCTGCAGCGCACTAATTGAACAGCGCTTAGTATCATATATAAATTTAACCGCTTCATCAAAAATCGGGTCTTTTTCTGTATCTTCGCCTTCCTCACTCATTCCCGGAATCTCAACCGCTGCTTCTCCGGAGAGTATCTCCTCAATATAACTTGGTTCACCGGTTGATTTTAGAAACTCAACTACTTTATTTAACTCATCATCATTAACAAATGCACCGTGGACCCGCTGCAAAATACCAGAGCCTGGTTGTAGGAACAACATATCGCCCTGACCAAGCAAGGCCTCAGCACCCATCTGGTCTAAAATTGTCCTTGAATCAATTTTGCTTGATACCTGAAATGATATACGAGCCGGAATATTGGCTTTGATTAAACCGGTTATTACGTCTACCGATGGTCTTTGGGTAGCAACTATCAGATGAATACCTACCGCTCTTGCCTTTTGGGCAATCCGCGCAATATATTGTTCGATTTTCTTACCGGCAACCATCATCAAATCGGCCAATTCATCAATAATCACCACAATATATGGCCATTTTTCTAAAGGCTCAGGGTCATCCGGTGTCATTGATACAGGATTTGGAATCGGCTCACCTCGTGCTTGGGCTTCACTAATTTTATGGTTATAAGAAGCAAGATTCTTACAGCCTAATTTTGCCATAGTCCGGTAACGATTTTCCATCTCACCTACTGTCCATTTAAGGGCATTGGCTGCCTGGGTCATATCGGTTACAACCGGTGCTAATAAATGTGGAATGTCCTGATAAAATGATAGCTCAACCATTTTAGGATCAATCATTATAAATTTTACTTCTTCAGCAGTTGCCTGGAATAAAATTGATAGAATCATGGTATTTACCGCAACTGATTTTCCGGAGCCGGTAGTTCCGGCAACTAATAAATGCGGCATTTTAGCTAAGTCAGTCACCACTACATTACCAGCAATGTCCTTACCTAAGGCCAGGGTCAGCTTGCTTGGACTATGCATATAAGTTGGCGAATCAAAAATCTCTTTTAAGTATATTATCTGCCGTTTAAAATTTGGTACCTCTACACCCATTGAGTTTTTGCCGGGTATAGTTTCAACAATCCGTACATTGGTAAGCGCCAACCCTCTAGCTATTTCTTTACCTAAACCAACAACCTTGTCGCCACGAACACCACGAGAAGGCAATAATTCATAACGGGTAATTACCGGGCCGGTTTCAGCATTGGTAATAGCTGCTTCAACCCCAAATTCGGCTAATTTGTTTTCAATAGAGCGCGAAACAAAATCAATACTCTGCGCCGAAATGGTCTCAACCTGCTGCTTAGGATTATTAAGTAAATCCGTGCTTGGCAACTCACCACCATCTGTTTGAGTACGCTTAAATACCCGTGTTGGCGCTGCCACAACTTTGGGTTTAGGGCTCTTAATTACTGGTAAAACCTCAGCATCTGAATTAGCATCACTTGGAAATTCAAAATCTGAAGCGGTGTTGCCACGATCAAAAAAATTAGGTTTGGATGAAGATGCCTCCCCTGCTTTAGCAAACGGGTTATCAACGCTTATTTCTTCTTCAAAATCATGAACTATCGCTTCTGCTTTTGATAAATTTTGATTTTTTATCAAGGTTTCTTTATTTTCATCCAAGCCATCTAACAACGAACCAAAATCAGGCTCAATCTCTACCGGTTGATGTACCATCGCAGGTTTTAGTTTGGGCTCTATAGTATCCATAGTATGAGCCCTCTCAATAATAGGCCCACGACTAATCATATTACCCATCTGGTTATATAAAAATTCTAATAACCAGCCAACTTTTTCAACTATTATTAACACATATACACTGAAACTGCAGGCAAAGCTTATATAGATCAGTGCAAGCATAAGTGTGGCAGTGGTACCTTGACCTAACCGTTCTGCCAGTAAAGGGTAAAAGAATTTCCCCAGCATACCGCCAAAACCATCATGTAAATATGTCGATGGATGATAATATAAAGTTACATACTCGAAAATTGAAGAGCTGATCATGAGCACAATAAAACTCACCCCCTGTACAATAGAAAACCAGCTGCCAACATCTATTGATTCACGAATGATTTTTCTATAGCCTAAGTAAAATATCCCTAATACTACCCACCATGCCGAAAAACCAAACATTGATAATAGAATATCCGAAAAATATGCCCCAAATATGCCCAATTTATTATGTATAACAGGGTTTCCCGAAGATTTAAACCAGCAATTATCATCCGGTGAGTATGTAACCAACATTAGGGCAAAAAGAAAAGTTAGGGCGAAAAGGAGTACTGCTACTGCATAATTCATAAGCATTGCGGTTTTTACCGGCAAAATTGTATCGCGATTTTTCTTTGCAAATTTTGGTGTTGTGTTAACGAACATGTATTAATATCCCAATTTTGTTAAAATTTCCATATAGAGTTTATTATTCTTAGTTTTATTTATTTTACTTAACTCATTAAAAACAAACTTTCGTTCTTCATTAGTTGATAACTTATTTACCAGCTTATCTAATTTTACTGATGTTTTTGTATTATCCTCATTCATTAAATTTATCGCATCTACCGCAAGTAACAATACCGGCAGCTTATTATCTGTGGATACATCCTGACTAATAGACTTAAGCGCACTATTATAAGCTTTTTGGTACTCTTGCTGAAAATAACTATTTGTTGCCATATTAAAATAATTACGACTTTTTACTATAGTTGCATTTTGCCGATATCGCCTGATCCCACGTGGCATGTTGTAAATACTGACAAAAAAAGTAGCAGTATAATGCAAAATTACGTAAATAACCAGGATAACCAGTAATAGGGTAGAAAAAGATAAATCCAGCCTATATTTACTTACAAGCAAAATTACATGCCCATTACCGTAACCACTCATTATTGCGATAAATATTGCCAGAATAAATAAAAGAACTATTTTAATAACTAGTTTCATAATTGTTTAGTCTTTACTTCTCTAAATTATTTAATTTATTTAGTGCTTTTAAGGTTTGTTCTATGCCAACTTCACTGTATGAGACATTTATTTGTTGTAGCTTGGTAATTTCATCCAACACACCACTCATATCGGCACTATTAACAAAATATGCCACTAGGCTCTGCCTGGCTGAATTTAGGCTGTACTGCCAGTTATTTTCATCGCTCTGTAATAAGGCCATTCTGGCATTTAAAATATCCAATTTTAAATTTTGATGAATTATTACCCTATTTTGCGGTAATAAATTTAGAGCATTGCTACCATCAATACTTGATATTTGGACTAAACCTAATATCCGCGTCTTAATATCATCTAAAAATCTAATCCATTTGGAATCAGGAGCACCGTCAGGGATAGGCTGTGCATCTTTATCGTTATTTATTATTAGCGCCAATTTATCAGCATTTATGATAATATTATTTAATTTAGTTGCAATTACCACCTTGTCCAAAATCGGCATTTGTTTTAACCGATCTACATCAGTCGTAATTGCTACTTTTAATTCGGTATATATCGGAGAATTATTTGCATCTATTACGCTCTGGGCATAATTTAATAACTTAATTGCTGAATTTATATCATGATATGCAATTAAACTTTGGGTAGCTAAACCAATTAGGGTATTAATCTGGTAATTATTTGCACTAAATTTAGATGTATTAAAGCTATCAACTTTACCTTTTAATAAATCTATTTGGCGATTGATCTCGGTAATATTTTGTTGCAATTGTGTATTATTTGTTTGAGTGGCATTATCTAGTGAAGCTAGTTGGTATACTGTATGAGCATGCGCTTTTGTACCTTGATAATACATGTACCCGGATACACCGAGTGCACCAATAGCTAATAATAATGCTAATGTAGCTCGTTTTGCTCCTTTAGCTTTCACCGTGCTTACCGTATCTGTCATGCAACTTCCCCATCAACTCAATTAAAGATTCCATCGAAGCATGGTCACTTATGAAAACCTGACCTTCTGCGCCAAACTCTCGTATTACCTGTTCAATTTTAATGTGCAATGTAATAAAATCAGTCTTTAAGAGCATATCATAAAACCCGCGCTTTTGCCATTGGTTAAACAAATATCGCGCATGTGCACTACTAGTGAGTATTATACCTTGCATGGAGTTACTCATGAATAGTTTTTTAATGCCCTGATTATCTAAATCCTGCCATTTTTGCTCATAAATAATCATTTCTTTATATGAATCATTGCCCAATTTAGCATCCAAATAATTTTGCAGCGTATTATTAGTATTAGAGCCTTGGATTATGGCTATTTTTTTCCCACATAAATTGGTATTTTCCAAAACCTGGTTAATCATTGCCTCTGCCCCGGAACTACTCTTTGGATAGTAAATTTGATTTTGAGTATATTGCCCAAGTTTTTTATAGCTACTAATACCAGGAACAATAAAAGTTACCTCTTTAGCAGCTATTTTAAATACTTCATATGCGTAGTTGATAGCCGCTGGGCTGGTGATAATAACAAAATCAAAGTTATTGATTTGTTGTTTTACATTTTCTATTACGGCGAAGTTGGGGCTTAAGCGGACACAACAAATGTCTACTGCATTTATGTCTAATTTGCCCAATTCTTTTTTTAGATAACTGTTAGTTTTTTGGCTAGATATTATTAAAAACATAATTTTTTATTTAATTTTTTGATCGCCACGGAATTTTTCGAATTCCTCGCGATGACTTGTGGGATATTTTGCCATGATTTCTCTAGCGCCATTTTTATACAATTCTTCCAAACAATTATTAACCATTTCCTCATGTTTGGATTTATCTAGCTGTACCCGGCTGTAAGAGCAACGATTATCTACTACATCCCATAAACAGGCTGTCAAACATATTTGGTTGTCAGTACTTTTAGCATATACGGCTATTGGTACACTACAGCTTGCACCCAACCTACTACCAACCATACGTTCAATATCTACTTCAAACCTAGTCTCTTTGTCTTCCAGAGGCTTCAAATAATCAATCAAATCAGTCCCGGAACTTAAAACTTCAATTGCTAAAGCGCCCTGGCCGATAGATGGCAAAAATTTATTAGTATCCAATTTTTGGGTAATTCTATCAGATAACCCAAGGCGTTTTAAACCGGCAACAGCTAAAATAATTGCATCATATTCTTCTTTGTCCAATTTACCCAGCCTGGTTTGGACATTCCCACGAAGTAACTTAATTTGCAGTTGTGGATAATGTTGTTTTAATAGGGCAACGCGCCTGGCCGACGAAGTACCAATTACTGCACCTCCTGGCATAGCTTCAAGACTTGAATATTTATTTGATACGAAAGCATCTGCTGCATCTTCCCTTTTTAGGATGGCCGCTAACTTAAATGTAGGATCTAATGCCGCTGGTAAATCTTTTAGCGAATGAACTGCAATATCTGCCGTATCGGCAAGTAAGCCACTTTCTAACTCTTTAATAAATAATCCTTTGCCACCAACCTTATCCAGTGTTTTATCCAGTATTTTGTCGCCACTGGTAGTCACCCCGATGATTTCAGTTTGTAAACCTGGATGATGTCTTAGCAATTCTTCTTTTACAAAATTTGCCTGCCAAAGAGCAAGCTCACTCTTACGGGTAATTATTCTTATCTTTTTATACATAATTAACCTTAACTATTTGCGGTCTTAAATTTACTGCTGTACGACATATATAACCATATCCCGGTTTTAAACTCCTTATTTTACTACCATCTAAGATATACTCATCATTTAAATTTGTAGTCACCCGTCTATCCCCGTTATCACTAATGCTATGTAGACTGTACTTAGCCTCTTTCCCAATAGTTTCTTGCAATAATCTTATATCATGCGCATCATTAATCTTATGGATAATAAATGTATTACAATTAGCAATTAGCTCTACAGCAATTCGCCTCACCTGCTGACTTTCTTCCGAAATAGCATGAATTGATTGCGTACCGATTACTGCGTGCATACCATTATCCCGCTGCATAGCCAGGATATTTGACATGTTGGGGCTTGCATATGCAGCAAATTCATCAAAAATACAAAACGCTTTGACTGATTGCCCGCTTCTACCCAGTGAAGAAAATGCCGAATTTATATCATTTATAACTAATTTACCTAATTGGCTGGTATCTTTTTTAAAACTTGCCGCATCAAATAAAAATACCACAATCTCATTGTTTAAAATTGACTGCTGTAAATTTATAATGTTATGTGGAGATTCTTTACTTGTAGAAAATAAATGACCATAATGCGAGTGATAAAATAGCTCTAAAGTTTTGATTATATCATTAGTTTTATTATTACCCCCAAATTGCACCAGGCGTCTTGCAATTTCAGGGCTTTGCTTATTGGCTAATTTTTGTAATTCATCCGGATGAGACAAATAACCAAGAAAAGCTTCCAAATCAATTTGCCTCTGGCTTTTATTTAAAATCTCGCAAACTAGGTTAATATAACTTTGTTCTTCAGTCGCATAATGCTCCTGCCCTTTACTCTCCGGCTCTCCTAGCAAAGTAATTATCTTATTTTTCCATTCGGTAAAATTACCATAGGCTAATGGATTATATTTGGCTAAATGGGTAATATTTTGCCCAGGATCAATACTAAAGACTTTTAATGCCCGTCCAAATTGGCTACAAATTTGGCTAATTTTATCAACTAGTTTTATACTGCCCTTACCATCTAAATATATGAGCGGCAGATTTTGGCTGCAACAATCATAGACTATATTTAATAAGGTGCTGGTTTTACCACTCCCGGTAGTACCAATTACTAAAGTATGCTGATTTAATTCTTTATGGCTGATCATAACAGGTATTTGGTTTAGATCAGTGCCAAGATTTAATTCATTAAAGATTGGATGTTCATATTGCTGACTTTGATTATTAGCCGGCTTGGTATATTGGTTATTTGCTAATGCTATTAATCTACCTGTATAGAAATAATTAGTGCCAATCCCTACTAACCCATAAAGAAGTAGAAATACGCCGCATATACCCACTAAGCCATTATTGATGCTATAATATTTAAAATTAATTAATGAATTGTTAATTACGGTTAAATATGCTTTATAACTATGTAGCTGCGCAATATTCAAGTGATATAAGTTGATAAGTCCTAAAGAATTTAACTGCCATAAATTGATTACAATTAGACATAGACCAATAATTAAAGAATAAAACGAAACTTGTGTACGTGGTATTGGTTTTAGTAGTAAAAAGAAATAAACAAATAGTAAAAAGGCTATTACCGGGGATAGTATGGCAAAGAATAAAATAAATAATATTTGAACGGGTATATATAAATCACGCATAATGTGTTCCATCAATTACCTGGCACATTAATTTTATATGAAAATCTTATACGTAATTGTATCATAGCAATAAAGACATATGTTATTTAAAAAAGTTAAGGCGCTAATTGATGATATAATGGTGCAAGCATTAATATTTATAAGGAGATAATCATGAAAAAACTATTATTAATTAACTTGCTAGCATTATCCGGTTCTTTAGTGTTAGCAGGTGATTTAACTTATGGCTGGAACCAACAAAAAAATACCGATGTAATATTGCAAGTTGGCAAACAGGCCAAATCTTCATCAATAGTCCTTAAATCAGTAATAGTACACAGTAATGGCCGTAAATGCGCGAATAATGAAGCAGCAACACAAACGTCTAATACACTATCCAATACATTAAATTTAAATGAATGCTTTCAAATAACACAACGTGTAAAATTAGTTGGGGTAAGCGATTTGCCAAACTCATTGGCAATTCTACAAAAAAATCCTGATTACATGACTAAAAAAGATTCTAAGCTTACTATAACTTCTGATCAAGTAATCAGAAAAGATTTGGAAGTTACTGTAAATTACACCAAAAATGGGAATACTTCCAAAAGAAATAGCAAATTTAGTCTATTATTTATTAAAGATTAATTTGTGTATGATTATGGCACCTGGCCTTCACTAAAAATGAAGGCCAGGTAGTTAAAATTATGCAACCTTGTTACTGCGTTCCATATTACCAACTGTTGTATTCTGAGTACTGTTGCTATTTATATTTATTCGCTTAGGCTTTGCTGCTTCGACCTTAGGGATAAGTAATTTTAGAACTCCATCAGCAAAGCTTGCATTTATGTTATCAGTATTTGCTGTATCTGGTAGCATAAACTTGCGGCAAAATGTTCCTTGCATCCTTTCATTACGCGTAAAATTGCCTTTTTCTATTTTTTTCTCTTCTAAGCGTTCACCTTTTATAGACAAACATCCTTTATCCATGTATACTTCGATATTTTCTTTTTTTACACCTGGTAAATCAGCCTCAATTGTGTATTGATGTTGGTCTTCATGAATATCAACAGCCGGAGCCCAAGTGCTGGTTGCAACACTTGAAGAATCTGGTTCACCATAGGAGCCAATCAGATCTCTTATTTGATCAACCATGCTCCAAGGATTATTATACCGAACTAAACTCATAATATTTCCTCCTTAAAATAAAGTTTAATCAGACTGTCCTTTTGAGAAACAGGAAATCTCTCTAATACAACTATTCCCGCATATGGGGAATAACATGCTTATAATAAAATAATAAGGCCTGAGATTTTATTTTCAAGAGATAATTGAAATATTATTGCAGTTAAAAAACTATGGTAGTAGCTGTTTTGCCCACCTTATAATAGACTTATAAATATCTTTAATTAAAACGGCAATTTCATGCAAAGCACTATCATACTCATAATCTTCTTCATCAGGAGTACTACCATATTCAAGCTCTATCAATGCTTTAATTGCATCGTTAAAATTTGGCTGAGAACCGTCTATAGCTGCCATATCTACCTCCTCTCAACTTTAAAAAAAGTTACTCATTAATTTATCCAGAAATAGGCAACTAAAATTATTAGAATTATTGCCAGGTATTTACCAATATTCTAAGCCTAAGAAGTTAAAATAGCAAGCTTAGCAATAGGTAAAATATTATTCCGTAAAATTATGCCCTGAATTTGCAGGAAATACAGATTATATTCAAACATATATTGATAATATTTAGTATAATCATTAATATTTTGGGTTATATTAGAAGGTTTATAATCATGCTAAGCACGGAAATATTATCTCGACTACAATTTGCTTTTACTATGAGTTTTCATATCATTTTTCCATCATTTTCTATTGGGATAGCAACATTTCTGGTAGTGATGGAAGGCTTATGGCTTAAAACTAAAGACCCTATCTATTACCAGATTATCCGCTTTTGGACTAAAATATTTGCCCTCACATTTGGTATGGGCGTGGTAGCTGGCATTGTTATGGAATTTCAACTAGGCACCAATTGGGCCGGATTTTCTAAACAGGTTGGTTCGGTCTTGGGACCGTTATTTATCTATGAAGTTTTAAGTGCATTTTTTATTGAGGCAGGATTTATCGGTATTATGGTATTTGGCTGGGATAGAGTTGGTGAAAAGCTACATTATCTGGCAACTATAATGGTAACCCTTGGTACAACTATATCGGCATATTGGATTCTAAGCGCTAATTCATGGATGCAGCATCCGGTTGGGTACACTATCCATAATGGTCAATTTATTGCTACTAACTGGAGTGCAATAATGTTTAATACCTTCACCCTGCCTCGGTTTATTCATATGATTTTAGCTTCTTACTTAGCAACTTCATTTGTAATTATAAGCATAAGCTCTTATTATTTACTTCGGCAAAAATTTATCCCAATGGCTCAAAAATCCCTAAGTTCAGCTATTATCATGGTTTCACTTCTAATACCTCTACAAATATTAGTTGGCGATATTGCAGGAGTTCATGTCAATGAGTATCAACCAATTAAAACTGCCGCAATTGAAGGAGTTTGGAATACGCAAAAAGGTGCTCCATTACTTTTATTTGCGCTTCCCTCAAATGAACAGCAAAAAAACTTGTTTGAAATAGGTGTTCCTAATGGCGCTTCACTCATAAATACACATAAAATTGATGGGGAACTCATTGGTTTAAAAACTGTGCCTGTCTCAGATCAACCTGAAGCATGGATTGTATTTTTTAGCTTTAGAATAATGGTGGGAATTGGGCTTTTAATGCTTGTTTATGCTGTGATAGCAACTTTTATGCTAATACGAAAAACTCTTTATACTTCGCCTAAAATGCTTTTAATTAGCCAATGGATGGCACCACTTGGTTTTATCGCAGTTTTAACCGGGTGGTTTACTGCAGAGGTTGGACGCCAACCATGGGCTGTTTATAATTTAATTAGAACTAGCGATGCGGTATCTAATGTAACATTTTATAGTGTATTTGTATCTTTTATCCTAATGGTAATTGTGTACGGAATAATTTTTGGTTATTTTTATTTTTACTTCCTGGATAAAACTATCAAAAAAGGTCCAGCAGATATAGAACCGGTACAAATATTTAGCTATATAGGTCCTACTGATGAAGGAGACATCAAATGATTTCATATGCTTTTATTTGGTTGGTATTAATCGCATTTGTTATCATAATGTATATTATTTTAGATGGTTTTACTTTAGGCGTTGGCCTACTATTTCCCTGGATCAGGGATAGCAATGAGCGAGATACCATGATTTCTACAGTATTACCACTCTGGGATGGCAATGAAACCTGGTTAGTTTTTGCCGGAGCGGCTTTATATGCCGGTTTCCCTAATGCTTTTGGGGTTTTAATGAGTGCATTATATATGCCTATAATGCTTTTAATTGTTGGTTTGTTATTTCGTGGCATATCTTTTGAATTTATTCATAAGGCAACGAGCAGCGTACATATCTGGGAAAAATGTTTTTTTATTGGTTCTCTAATGGCCGTGGTCGCCCAGGGAATAGTAATTGGTACCTATGTTCAAGGTTTTGTGGCTGAAAATAAGCACATAAAAGCAGATGAATTTATTAACTGGTTTAATTTATTTTGTATTATTGCATTAATTCTCGGGTATACGCTTCTGGGTTCTGCCCGGCTGTTAAAAAAAACACATGGGGAGTTACAATTAAAGCTATTTAAAGTATCAGGTCTTTTACAATGGTTTTTATTTATTGCAGTTATTTTTGTTGGCTTTTATTCACCAAATAATCTTAAATCACCATTATTACACTCCCCGTTTATTTTAATGTTTGCAATAGTCGTCACCCTACTTATGTTAATTCATGCAATTAGTATAAAACGTAAAATAGAAAATCTGCCATTTTGGGCTTTGGTGGGGGTGTATGTTATTGCCTACATAGGATTTATTCTTAATGGCTTACCCTATATAGTGCCCGGCCAAATAACATATACTCAGGCAAAAGTAGACGATAGCGCTTATATATTAATGTTGTATGCCGTATCGGTTTTATTACCATTACTATTATTTTATACAGCATATGCTTATCATATTTTTGGTGGGAAAGTAGATGACAAGAAAAAAATCACCTACTAAACAATTTGGTTTTAAAAAACAATTACTCTGGTTTATCGGTATATATGTAATATCTTTACTGGTCTATGCCGGAGTTTCTATGGTGATACATTTTATTATAGTGTTATTAAGATAATACATCGCCATCCCAAAGCTGTTTTAGAAATTGCTCCCATGACAATGCAATAATTTCACCATATTTTGCCGGAATTGGATCTTGGCTAATTAAATAATATTTTTTTAACTTATTTTCTTCAATTAAATACTTTAAGCTCTTAAAGTGTTTTTCTGATAGCTTCTCGCTCGACTTTATTTCTATTGCTATCTCGTTTTCAATAATAAAATCTACCTCGTACCCTTCAGTTGTTCGCCAAAAACATAGCGGTGATTTTTTTCTTGTATAACTTAGATAGGCACGAAGTTCCAACGCAATAAAGTGCTCAAATGCCTGTTCAAATAAATCAGTTTTTTGTGATATCGACACAATCCCTGCAAGCTTATTTTTTACCCCAATGTCAAAATAATAAAATCTTTCAGGACTAGACTATGCTCATTTTTATAATTTATGACAAGAATTAGCACATGTTTTGGCATTAAAATTGGTAATTACCAAATCGTTTGGGTTCTATGGCTGGTAATTGAAGTAGATTTAATTTACTGATATTGATTAATTTATTTGGCGTATGCTGTTGCATTTTAATAAATTGCCTATTTTCATCAACTTCAAAAAGATAAAATCTAAATTTTGGATGATCTTGGGTGAGCGTATAAATTTTATTTAATAAGTGAGCAGATTGTAAAAAATAGCATACTAGTTTTATATTATCATCTATTATGTAAGTATTAATAATTTCCTGTAATTTGGCTTTTGGTTTTTCGCTTAGCTCCAACTCAACGGCAATTTCATCATTTATCAATAAATCACAAACTCTTTGCTGGGCATTTGCATTAAAAATACCAAATTCTTTGCGCAGCTGCTTATCAGTTTTAATTAATTCCCGCTCAATACTATCATTATTTAAAATGTAGAAATATAAATCAACTAATAAAGTATCATGAAATAAAGTATTTAGATTTGCCCTGGTTGGTACCTTAACTTCGAGCATTTTACCGCTGGTGGCAGTTAAAAATACGTAGCTGCCACTTTTTATCAGCACTTTATTCAATCTAATATAACCATCTGACTCTAGGCGTTGTAGGATTCGCCTAATTTGAGTTAAGCCTAAATTGCAAAAAATAGCTAACTGTCGCTCTTCTATATAACCGAATAATGCAATAAATTTTACTATTTCTAAATCACGTAGTTTTAACATATTCATCTTATTTAGTTAAAAGCTTGAGTAATACTGAAAAGGACATCAGCTCAAAATAAATCTATTCACAAAATTTTCTGGTGTAATTATACTGTATTTCTTTTGCAAATTTAAAAGGTCCGGATATCAACCAATCTGCCTAAGATGTAATTAGAGTGGCCGAAACATGGTTGTCATTTACATACACAAAATTACTAAGTTAAAATATGATTTTTTAGAAAATATTGTTGTATTTCAAATGCTTCTTTGGCATAAATTGCAGTATACCCATCTGGACGGATTAAACAAAATTTAGCCTTATGCCCAAACTTTTCATCAATTGATTTAACTATAGTAAATTTTGGAAATATATCATTAGCACACTCCACATTAGTTAAAACTGTCCACCCATTTTGATATTCGGGACATTTCAATTTTTTATGCTTGATCACCTGCTTATGATCAACTAAAGGGCTATTTGCATAACAAATATCAGTCTGTGCAATTCCATTGGCCATTTTTGAACGAACAAAATCCAATCCCATAATATGCTTAATTGCCAAATTACGTATATGTTTAAATATAAAATTATCGGCAGTTGCAGCAGTAGTCAGTTCTCCACTACGTTCTAAAACATCATGGCCAACTGCGCGCCGCTCTAAAGAATAGCTATCTAAAAGTTTTTCGTGAGCCTCATTTTTAATAACCATAGCTAGTTTCCAGGCCAGATTCCAGGTATCCTGCAAACCAGTATTCATCCCCTGCCCACCCATAGGTGAATGCGTATGTGCAGCATCACCTGCTAGAAATACCCGTCTATCGCGATAATTTGCAGCTAAACATTCATGGATATAAAATGCCGAACTCCAGTCAATACGACCGATCGTTATATCCGGGTAACGTTCTTTGATAATATCCCTAAATGTTTCAGGTTCGCAGGTTTTGAGCGTTTTATATTTCTCATCAGAACTAATTTCAGCCACTACCCTTACATTATTTAACATCGGAATAGTAAAAATTAATCCATTTTTGTGAAAAATTAGATTAACTGTATCCATGGGTACAGCACCTTTTACCTCAGCATCAACCATTAAAAAATGAAGTGAGAGATCATGGCACACACGGCTCATACCAGATAAATCCCGCACAGCACTTCTATAACCATCGCAACCAATAATCCATTTAGCCTTAATATTTGTTGTGCCTGAAGTAGTAGTAAAGTTAGCATTAACTTCATTTTCATCCTGGCTTAGTTCAGTCAATTCACTATTCCAATTGACATTATGACCTGATTTTTGTAATTGTTCTAGGAGGAGTTGCTCAGTATGAGCTTGCGGAAGGGATAACATAAATTTGAAATCACTTTTAAGTACATCAAATTTAACCCGGTTTAATATTTTTCCATCACTATGTAAAGCAGTACCATAAACTTTAATACCACGTTTTAAAGCTTCATCAATAAACCCCAGACTTTGCCAAATTTCTAAAGTCCTGGGGTTAACCCCAACTGCATTAGAGCTAGTTGTAGGTCCCGATTTTTTATCATAAATCGCGAAAGAAATTCCAAGTTTGGCCAAACATACACCCATATGTAAGCCAACCGGGCCAGCCCCGATAATTAACACATCAATATCTCTCATATTCACTCTCCCAAGAAAACATTTTTATATGATTTTGTGATTAATGCTAATTTTTACTATTATACCATAATCTCACGTTTTTAATTATGCCAGCGGCTACGGGTTTTTATGTTCGCCATCTGCTGTTGTAGATGAATCATGGGTATGCACCACTACAGCATTATCATCACGTATAGTATTGCCTTCCCAGGGAAGGTAGAGCGTTGGAGCACAAAGTAGTGGGAATTTACGCTCATTTGCAGCCTCATCTGTTAATGTAAGAGTCCATTTTGTCACCAATAAGTTACGCAAAACAGGTGTTATGTAGTCACTTTTATATACATTAGTTCTTTGAATTGTCAAAGCTACTTCCAGGTAGTTTTGGATCGAGTTGATAAATGTATCATAAAATTTCTTCATTACTTCATCTTTTGGTACAACTCTTCTGACATCACTCAAACTATCCATTATAAGGTCAACCTTGGGCAGGATAATTTGTACCTCAGATGTTTTAACATTATTTTTTATTTTAGGAATAACTCTGCTATCAGCAGATAAGCCAAGGATCAAACCGTTTAGAAAACCTCTTGAATAATCTGAAATAACCGTATTTGCTGCTACCTTCCAGATATATTCGCCTTTTGATTTAAATGGGTAAGAGCCACTTTCATCGTTTTCTAATTGATTTAGTTTAATATAAGTTTCCCTGGTTTTACGATCTACAGTCCAAGAAACCTCAAGCCGTGGAAAGTCTTTTTTATTTTTACAATTCCACTCCTGTATTGGCAGTGTACCTTGGCGATATTGAGGAGGTGGAAAATCATTTGCAAATCTTACAGGAAGAGAATATGTATCTTCGGGGTGAAATTTAAATTCTTTTAATGGCTTTGATGAACCATCGCCTCTATTACATATGAGCCTAAGACTTTTTCTATCATATGTAACAGTAGCTTTATTAGTTGCATCATCAAGTTCAAATATCCATGAAGCGTTGTTATTTGCTCTCTTATCTGTTCCATATATTTTCGTACCAGGCTCCCACTCAAAGACTCCATCACCGTGGCTATAACCGTAAGTTGCTGCTGCATCAGCAGGCTTTCCTTCATCCGTTACCTTTTTTGCATCCATTTTAAACCAAAAAGTTGGAATTTGCTGATTAGCAGGAGCAAGCTTTACTTCATCAGGAATATTGGCAAATCTACGATCACCAACATAATCTTTCAGGTTAATATGGCTATAGCTAAAAAACTTGCCATTAAATCGCTGGGATATATCCTCAGGATAACAGAATACTTGTTCTTCATAGGCATAAACCCGAAACATATTTACAGCTAAACATATACCCATGAACACTTTTAACATACGAAATTTTAATTTATACATTCTAATTGCCTTCTTTTTATTGTGTGTTATTCCTACCCCAACCCCAGGCCATAGCCCAGAGTATATTCCTGGCTATATTATTGTTTATACTCACCATCGGCTGTTGTAGATGGATTATGCGTATGCATCACTACTGCTTTATCATCAGCATTTAAAGGTTCACGTTTGGTATTGCCTTCCCAAGGAAGGTAGAGCTTTGGAGTACAAAGTAGTGGAATTTTACGCTCATTTCCAGGCATATAAGTTAACGTAAGCATCCATGATGCAGTCAATTTCTTGCTAAGAATTTCTGCTAGATTTTGGCTATTATAGATGTTGACCCCTTGAATTGCCAGAAGTTTTCGCAAATTATCTTTAGCCGGAGAAATGATATTTGAATAAAATTTTTTCTGTTCTGCCATAAGGCTAACTTCAGGCAGGGTAATCTGTGGAGCAGTTGTATTATCACTGCTTTTACCCGCATCAGCCTTCTTATCACTATTTTCGACATCACCACTAGTTTTTTCACTAGCTTTTTCACTAGCATTTAAACCAAGTATTAAACCGCTTAGAAAAGTCCGGGATGAGTCTAAAGCTGTAGTTTTTATTATTCTCAAATTATGTGTACCAGCTGATTTGAACGGATAAGAACCTTCTTCATCATCATTTGACTGTTGTTCTATTGTTATATAATTTTGTTTCTTATTAGAATCTATAGACCAAGAAACTGTGAGATCCAGATATTCATTTGCATCGTAACAAAGGCCTGCCTGTGCAGGCGGGTTGCCTTCTACATATCTAGGAAGAATCGAATCATTTGCAAATCTTACAGGAAGAGAATATGTATCCTTTGGGTTAAATTTGAATTCTTGCAATGGCTTTGATGGATCCTCGCTTCTATTACATATGAGCCTAAGACTTCTTTTATTATATGTAACAATGGCTTTATTAGTTTTATAATCTATGTCAAACTTCCATGAAGCGCCATTATTTGCTCTCTTATCTCTTCCAGATATACTCGTACCAGGCACCCATTCAAAGTCTCCATCATGGCGGTTATAACCATAAGTTGCTGCTGCAGCAGCAGGTTTTCCCTCATCCATTACGTCATTTACAATATCCATTTTAAACCAAAAAGTTGGAATTTGCTGATTAGCCGGGTAACGCTTTACTGCATCAGGAATAGCAGCAAATTTAGGATCACCCACATAATCTTTCAGATTAATATGACTATAACTAAAAAACTCGCCATTAAACCGCTGGGATATATCCTCAGGATAACAGAATACTTCTTCAAAGGCATAAACCCGAAACATATTTATGGATAAACACAAAATTGCTATTACTTTTAGCATTCGAAATTTAATTTATACATTCTACTTACCCTAATAATCTTTAATGCCAATTGGACTGGACGTTAAATAATGCTGCATATGCTCCGTTTTTGGCCAGTAAATCGTTATGCTGCCCGGTCTCTACTATCCGTCCTCTTTCCATAACTACTATTTTATCAGCATGTAATACTGTAGTCAAGCGGTGTGCTATAACTACCGTTGTACGGTTTTTCATTAATTTGTCTAATGCTTCCTGAACTAATTTTTCTGAAGTGTTATCCAGGGCTGAAGTTGCTTCATCTAAAATTAAAATTGGCGCATTTTTAAGTATTGCCCGGGCAATTGCCAAGCGTTGCTTTTGCCCACCAGATAAGCGCGTACCGTTTTCGCCAATTTCAGTATTAAATTTCTCTGGCAATTGCTCAATAAACTCTAAGGCATTGGCAAACCTGGCTGCTTCAATAACCTGCTCTTCGCTGACACTATGGTTTACCCCATAAGCAATGTTATTATACACAGAATCATTAAATAAAATTGTATCTTGGCTTACATGTGCTATATTATCACGTAATGAATTGAGCTTAATATCTTTTAAATCAATTCCATCAATAGTTATTACCCCACTTTCAATATTATAAAAGCGGGGAATCAAATTGGCCAATGTAGTTTTACCGCTACCGGAACTACCAACTAAGGCAACTGTCTGCCCTACCGGGATATCTAGGGTTAGCTGGTCTAAAACATTTCGTTCAGAAGATGGATATTTAAAACTCACATTATTAAATCTAATTAATTCCCGAACTCCATTTAGGTTATTTTGACCCAAATCAACTTCTTCTGTATTATCTAAAAAAGAAAAAACAGACTCTGCTGCCGTTAGCCCCTTTTGTAATGATTGTGAGGCATTGGTAATGCGCTTCATCGGTGCGAAAATCATAATCATGGCTGTAACAAATGAGACAAAATCACCAGCAGTAAAATGTCCATACTTGGATTTTGATGCAGCAAAATATAAAACCATAGCTAATGCACAAGCTACCAAAAATTGGCTAACGCCCGAGTTAAGCGATGATGTGGCTGCCTGTTTTACATTATTAGTTTTAATTGCATTTACAGCTGTAGCAAAGCGTTTTTCTTCATATTGCTGGCCGCCAAATAATTTAACAATTTTCTGTCCCTGAACAGCTTCAGTAATAATCTGCGTCATTTCTCCGTATTGCTCCTGATTACCACGGCTTAGCTTGCGCAGACGTTTTGATAATACCCTAATTAACACAAGGACAAATGGCAAAGTTACAGTACAAAATAACGTTAATTCCCAATCAGTATATAGTAGTAATGCAATAAGGGCCAGAACCGTCACCCCGTCTTTAAAGGTAACTGTAACAATATTAAATCCGGCTTCAGTAATTTGGGTAACATCGAACACAATTCTGGATATAACCCGCCCGGAATTATTATCATCATAATACTGTACCGGAAGCCTTAGCATACGTCTAAACATCATGCCACGCATCTTCTCAACAATAGAACCAGATAACCAATTAGTCAAATATTCATTGGCATAAGATGCTATGGCCCTAACCAAATAAATCACCATAACCAAGAGCGGTGCCATCATCAGGGTAAACTTATCCTGCTTACCAAAATTATCAATTAATGGCTTCATGACCCTGGCAAAAGCAGGCTCAGTAGCTGCAGCAACTACCATTGCCAGTATAGAAAAAACAAATCTTTTCCAATATTCAGACATGTAACTCCACATCCGTTTATATAAATACCATGAACTTTGTAAATTTACTTGTGTTTTTGCCATATTCTTAGCACCTACTTTTGATATAATAATTAGCTGTTTTTTAATAAGTACAGATTGTACCACATATATACTACAAGGATTGCAATGCAAAATAATATAGTAATAATCGGCACTCAATGGGGTGATGAAGGCAAAGGTAAAATAGTAGACTGGCTAACAGAAAGTGCAGATGCTGTTGTTAGGTTTCAAGGCGGACACAATGCCGGGCACACTTTAGTAGTAAATGGTAAAAAAACAGTATTACATCTACTACCATCCGGGATCTTGCATCATGGAGTAAAGTGCTTAATTGGTAACGGTGTTGTAGTGTCACCTGAGGCTTTAATCAAAGAGATTAGAGAACTAGAAGCATTAGGTGTTAATGTAGTAGATAATTTACATATTTCTGAGGCTTGCCCCCTTATATTACAATATCATGTGGCTATGGATATGGCTCGGGAAGCTAAAAAGGGTGCTAATAAAATCGGGACTACAGGTCGTGGCATAGGACCTGCTTATGAAGATAAGATTGGCCGGCGTGCAATACGGGTCCAGGATTTGTTTGATCCAAATATTTTTGCTGATAAATTGCATGAGAATTTAGATTATTATAACTTTTCTCTTAAAAATTATTATAACGCGGCAACCATTAGTTTTGATGAAATTTTTGATTCTACGCTTAGGCTTGCCGAAGAAATTAAACCTTTAGTATCTGATATTTCACGTAAACTATTTAACTTGCGTAAAGAAGGTAAAAAAGTTATTTTTGAAGGGGCACAAGGAACATTACTTGATGTGGATCTGGGGACATATCCGTATGTAACATCATCTAACTGCGTTGCCGGAGCAGCATCTACCGGTAGCGGTATTAGCCCGCGCATGATTGACCATGTTTTGGGAATTGTAAAAGCTTATACTACTCGCGTTGGTTCAGGCCCATTCCCAACCGAATTAACCGATGATATTGGCCAAGGCTTAGCCAAACGCGGAAATGAATTTGGCTCAACTACGGGACGTGCAAGGCGTTGTGGCTGGTTTGATGCTGCGGCATTAAAGCGTTCTGTCCAGATAAATGGTATTGATGGTCTTTGCGTTACCAAACTGGACGTAATGGATGGTATGGAAGAAATAAAAATCTGTGTAGGTTATATTCGTAATGGCAAAGAATATGATATATTGCCTTTTGGTTCGGACTTAGTGGTTGCCTGTGAGCCAATATATGAAAGTATGCCTGGCTGGAGCGAAACAACTGCCGGCATAAAGGAATATGCGAAATTACCTGAGGCTGCAAAGCGTTATTTAAAACGCATTGAAGAGATTATTGAAACCCCAGTTGATATTATCTCAACGGGACCAGATCGCAGTGAGACTATCTTAATTAACGGTAAACTGTTTGAGTAATATGTTAAATAATATCAAAATTGTACTATGCAATACTTCACATAATGGAAATATTGGATCCGCAGCACGTGCCATGAAAACTATGGGTATAACCAATTTAATTTTGGTAAATCCGACTGCTGCTTTAGATGATCATGCTATAGCACTTGCCTGCAACGCTTCTGATGTAGTTAGAAATGCCAAAATTGTAACCAGCTTGGATGAGGCATTATCTGATACTGTGTTGGCAATTGGCCTGAGTGCTAGAAAACGGGAATATACACCACATCTAAGTACTCCGAAGGAAATTTTACCAGAGATTTTTACTTCTATTGCTGGCGGAAATAAGGTTGCTATTGTTTTTGGCTCGGAAAAATTTGGACTAAGTATTGAAGAAGTGGAAAAATGCAATCGTCTAGTCACTATACCAGGTAATCCTGAGTATTTTTCGCTAAATCTGGCTCAGGCGGTGCAAATTATGTGCTACGAAATTTATAGCCAGTATAATGGATCTGTTGCCCATCTAGAGCAAGGTATTGAACCAGCTAACTTTGCGGATAATCAGGGTATCTTAAATCATTTAGAGACGATCTTAAATCTTGCTAATTATAAAAATAAAGATAATAAACAAACCAGGCGCAAATTGCAAAATATATTGCATAAAGCACAACTAGAGCGAGATGAAGTTGATTTATTGCGTGGAATATTAAAAGCTATTGAAATTAAATTAAACTAAACCGGTCAAGAGCCAATTTCATCTAGCATCGCATTAGTCCTAACTTCAAGCTGATAGGTCAATTCTTCTGCACCTCGGTTATCCGGTCTTATTGGTTTACCAACTTTTACAGTAATTAATCCCGGGTATAAACATAAACCGGTTTTTGGATAGCAGTAACCTGCATTATGAGCTACCGGTAATATCTGTGAATTTAAAAGTATAGCTAGTTTTGCTGTACCAAATTTATATTTTTTACGTTCTTTTGGCATTAACCTTGTCCCTTCGGGAAAAGTTAATATCCAAAAGCCCTGGCTAAATCTTTCCCGACCTTGCTTTAACACTTTATCCATAGCTTTTGCACTAGAATTTCTATTAATACTGATTGGGGCTGCAAAACTCAATGCCCAGCCAAAAAAAGGAATTTTTAATAATTCTTCTTTTAAAACCCAAACGTGTTGTGGGAAAATTTGGGTAAAACATAGTGTTTCCCACATGGATTGGTGACTACTAGCAATAATTGTCGGAGTATTTGGAATATTTTCTGCACCAATTACCTGATATTTGACCCCACAAATATTTCTGGCACAGAAATTAAATAACCATGTCCAGGTACATATCACCCGATTACGTGTAACAGGCTTGCAAAAAGCGGTTAATAGCGCAGCAAAAAATATAATTATGGTATATACACCCATTATTGTCCATAAAGTTGTTGAACGTGCCCTTACTATAAGCGTCGGTTTTTTTACAGGCATAAAATTACTTCTAAAAATTTATTACGAGATTGTAGCATAGTTACTTAATAAGTGTTCTTATCTTTACAACGCGGTGCACCAAATAATAAGCCAGGCAATTATACCTGGCTTATCTGGTTCAATAAATAAAAATTATATCTTTAACAAACTCATTTGAGTCATTCGTTTTTTTGGTCGGAGCTTTTATCAGCTATAGTACTTATTTTCTTTAATAGAATAACTGGACAAAATTTAGTATTCGAATTGAAACATGCAAGAATTAATTTGCCATTTTTTTCATATTTCATGAGTCTCCAAATATTTTTAGGATCTTTTGAATCATTATTCCCACCATATGTATTTACACCAGAATAATCTTCGTCTATCAAATTTACTGGCGGTTTATGCCTTCCAATATCGCTTTCATTTTGAGGAGATAAAATAATGGTTCTGGTAGCAAAATCTAAATACCTTTCAAAACTTTCATTTAAATTCTGTTGATATTCCTTATCGATCAACTTTACTTTATCATCCCCACTCTTTTCATCAAAGCCTGCATTATTACGCAACCATTCCTTATCATTACCTCTCTCTTCACCAAAGTATGCATGTTTCCAAATATTTTCTCCCTTAGGCTGGATATTAGCAGGATCAAAATTGGTATAGTAGCAGAAAATCTTTGGATATAAAGGCGGTTGATCATTCCCTCTAGAAGTTACACTTATAGTAGCCCCAAGGAAAGTAATAAATCCATCAGGTACAGTCCCTTCTATAGTTAAGGATTTAGTGTTTTGTTGCGTTACTTTTCCAAACCATTTATTATCCCCATTTAGGCCCTCAGCAGCCCATGCTCGCTGTTTATTGTCATAGCTAATCATCCCAGGTGAAGGGCAGTAAGTTACATTAATTAAAAAACTACATTTTGTTTTTTCTGATTTTTCACACCATAAAGTAACTGAACCCTCTGCTGTAATTTTTTTCCATTCTTGATTATTAAGTATATTAGCCGGTGAAACCATGCGTAAAGTAAGGGCAGACTTAAAAATTTGGCCAACTAGTTTTTCTCGATTTGAATAATTACAGTATATATCATAGGGGGTTAATAAAGGTGAATCTAATGTATTACTGATTGCTATCACATTACTAAATTCTATTTTTGATGTTAAACCACCACCATCTTTATGAAAATTAGTTTTATACTCAGCCCAAGTATTCCCTTCTATGTCAGTACCAACAAATTTTTTCATCTCTTCATCATAGCGAAGTTTTTTCACAGCTGGACAACTCGCAAAAGTGTGTGAAAAATTTAATGATAAAAAAGCAAACATTGCAATATAAATGATTTTCATTTGATTTCCCTTTAATAGCCAATAATAAAATTGCTTGTGTCAGTATTCAATAATTTAGGAAATGAGTTCTGGAGTTACCAAAGTGTTTAACTTTTTTAATTTGGATTTGGATTCATTTTTAATTTGTATTGTTGACATAAAACCCTATAACGTGACCCTGGAGAAATCCCCAGGAGTCTTGTTATAGAGGGAGATATGATCATGTTTGCTTACCTCAGTCTTAGTTTTGTTTTTGCTGAGGTTGCAGTATAAAAAGCCTGGCAATGCCCTACTTTCGCACGAGTAAACTCGTACTATCATCGGCGATGAAGCGTTTCACTGTCCTGTTCGAGATGGGAAGGAGTGG
>JAJFBE010000008.1 GCA_020697255.1 Burkholderiales bacterium
AATATACCTTAAATTTATTGGTTGACCTATTATTTTATACATACAAACTTCTCCATTAAAAAACATTATTTTAATAGATCAGTTTTCCGGTATGTGTTCGAACTTTTACAGGGCAAACTCATCTATAATCCCTTAAGCTCGGCTAAATAAGCTAATGTTATGCTTTGCCTGGTTATAACATAAAAATAAAATGCTAAATTAATAAAATTTTTCTAATAAACGTACTAGTTTTTCTATCCCATTATTTTTAATAATATTTTCAGAATTATACATAAAAGATTTATCCAATTCTAAGATAACATCTTTTCCATGATTTATAGGTTTTATAAGTAGAATAATAAAACCTGGTTTTAAATCGGATAAAGCCTGGATAAGTTCTTTTTCTTGCTTATCCCAGGCCTTGATAAACAAAATATCTATAATCTTATCCTGTTTTGATAAATGCTTTTTTAAACTTATACATCCAGTCCTTAATATTTTAGCTTTTGCAATATTTTCGGATGAAATAAATACACTAAAATTATTACATAAATTTACATATTTAATATTTATGTGGTTTGATAGCTTAAATCTTTCTTTTATACTTAAAATACCACCTAAGTAAAGATTTTGGTATGAGTAGTTATCAATTAGCAAATCAAGATTACAAAGAGCTCTCTGATTTAATTTTATCATTGATTGGCTAAGAAAATCTTTAGTTAGCAAAATATTTATATTAGTTGAATTTTCTACCATACCTTTTAGTTCTTGAGTTAGTTCAATGTTAATATACACTTGAGTTATATTAAAATTTTTTAAATACCGGGTTTTTATATAATTAGCTAAAAAGGATGGTATATCTTTTTGCCGACGGTTAATATAATGACTATCCCCTACTTGTATCCCAGATCTAATTATGGAAATATAAATAAAAATATTACTTCTAGTTTGTTTTAATAATAATATATCAAAACTTTCAGTACTCAAATCTGGCTCTAGCCTATTTTTATCAAGCTTATCCAAAACTTTTAAAGCATCCCGCTTAATAGCCGTATTTTCAAAAAGATAGCTTTTGGCATCCATAAACATTTCTTGCTCTAATATTTCATAAATGTCTAGGTATTCACCTTTTAAAAAAGAAATTGCTTTTGCTAAGTTACTTTCATATTCGTTAGAAGATATTTTGCCAATACAAGGAGCACTACATTCTTTTATTTGGTAACTAAAGCAAGGAGAAGTCCTATTTATAAAAGATTTTTGTTCACACGTGCGGAGCTTAAAAATTTTTTTTATAAAATTTAACTTTAAAATAGCATCATTTTTTGATATAAAAGGTCCATAAATATTACTTTTTGCCTTACTTAATTTGGTTAATTTTATTTGAGGAAATTTATCTTTACTAATTTCTATAATAGGGAAACTATCTTCTTTCCTTACTAAAATATTAAACTGAGGACTTAAAATTTGGATCAAATTATTTTCAAGTGTTAGTGCAGCTTCTTCGTCAACCGTCAAAGTATATTCGATAAATTGTATCTGGCTTGCTAGCTGTTTAGTTTTTTTGTTTACAATTGAAGATGAAAAGTAAGACTTTACACGTTTGCGCAGAGACTTAGCTTTACCAATATAAAGCAAATTTTTATATTTATCGTAAAATCTGTAGACCCCAGGATGTTCTGGTAATAAAACATATTCTTCTGCCTTTAAAATTTTGGCCACTATTTATTCCCTGGATGATCCAATAATATATTTATCATGCATTAGCAATGTTTACAATGATACTAATATGTCCTTATTGATAAGATTTGTTATAAAATATCAATATTATATAAGTTTGGCCAACAAAATTATGCTGGCCAGATATAATATTTAGCAATAATCAACTAAAATTAACTCTTAACAACACAAGCCAATTTACCAATAATTTTTAGTTTACTATCAGTTATTATAGCTTTTGTAGTTAAATCTGGATATGTACAATCATCTTCACCTGATAACGATTTTATATATTTGATTCTAGAGGGTAATCTAGGTCTATTAAGATAAAATAAATCATTGATAGACATTACATACACTTTATTGTGAGATATATCGCCCTTATATTTTTCAGCTGGAGTATTGTCCATAAGTACCAAGCAATCATTTGAATTTCCTGTACATGAGTTGCCATCTTTAACTGGTGCAACCAAAATATAACTTGTATCGTTACCATAATCAGTCTTTGTATTTTTTTGCACTGGAAAATCCTTTTTTTCAGCAATATTTTCCAGTATAAAATATCCATCAAGTTTTGTTGATATTTTAGTTTCTTCTGAATGTTCAAAATTATCATTAAGTTGGTTGAAATTCTCCATTTTCTTTTCCTCCTTATTAATATTTATAATACAGTTTATTAGCAACCACAAAAATATATTTTATGATTTTAGCGCATTTAAAATTTAATCTTGGTGTTAGAATAAAATTATATCTTTATTTTGTTACTGCATGGATATAAATGTTAACGTATAAATTTAACCCGAATTATTTAGGATTTTGATATAGGACAACTAAGATAAATCAATAATTAATAATTTGACATTGTGGAGATTTGGTATTAGATTTTACATTTTTTAGTGTAAATATACTAAAATCACTCAATTATTTTATATAAAATAATAGACATTATTGCTATAGTAAGCACATCAATGCAAATCCAGACTAATTTTTTATTTAGCCAGTAAGCAAATTTTCTGCCGACTAAGACCAGGCCAAATAACCATATAAAATCACCAATTAATGTACCTAAAATGAAGTCTAACCTGGCTAAACCATGATAACGCAATGAATTACCGCCAATAATTATAACAGTATCTATAAATACTAATGGATTAAGTAGCGTCAAGGATAATGCTTTTAAGGTCGATTGGCTCCTATTTAAAATTTTATTATTAAAATTAAATTGATTGAATTGTCGAAAAAGGCCTCTAATTTTTTGGGAGATATACCATAGTATAAAAGCAATACTAAATAGGTTAACCAAGCTAAATAATAATTTAGAGTTACCTAATCCTAAACTAAAGGAACCTAGTATAATTAACGACCCATCAGCAATAATACAAATTGCTGCCACCAGGTATGGATAATTATTTTTAATTGCATGTGTTAAAATATTTAAACTTTGTGGTCCAATTCCGGCAATTATGGTAATCCCAAAAATTGCTCCACTAAATATTGTTAATACATGTTCTAACATTTAATACTCAGTCAAACCCATAAATTCATGCAAAAAATATTAGTAAGTATTGAAATTTCCAATAGGTAATTTTTTGCACTATTAATTTTGATTAGTTACCCATATTTTAGCATAATTCAAAGCAACATCTGTATTGAGGATGGCACTATATGTAGAACTGCTTGACATTTTATGTTTGTATAATATAATTAAGTAAGATATAAATAACCACTTGTAGAGAGTTCAAATGAAAAATATTAAATTGGCCGTGATACTTAATTTATGTATCGGAATAACCATGGCTATACCTGATTCTGAGTATAGAGCTTTCTAACTCAGCCACTTCAAAAAGTGAGATTTTTTCGGTGCATCTACAACGTAATATACTAAGCGAAAATGATCCACTTTCGAATTATTGAAACCTATGGTCGGCATTTGGAAACTTTGCTAGTACCATTATTAATGAGCAAAATTATGTTACTAACGCAAAATGGTATAGCTTTATCTAAAACTAACTCAATAAGGAAATTAAGAATCAGTGTTTAGACAGAGAATTTAGTATAAATTAAACCGAATTTATCGACTAATTACGCTAAATAATTTGGTTGTGCTACTGCTGGTGCCTGGAAATGTACCGTTATTCCAAGTAGTGCCGTTAGTGGATTGTTTAATTGTTCCACTAGCGCCTACAGCAACAAATAACCCGTTAGAAGTTACCTTATTCAAAGTGTTGGTTGTTCCTGAAGTTTGTGCTGCCCAACTAGCACCAGTTGCAGAGAAGACAATAGTTCCTCCGTTTCCAACAGCTACACAGCCTAAATTGCCACATGCAATACTATTTAAGTTATTTGCACCGGCTCCAGAAGTTTTACTTGCCCAATTAATCGCATTTGCCGAAGCAAAAAGTGTTCCTGCATCACCAACTGTAAGGAACTGGCCATTAAAAAAACTGATGCTATTGAGGTTGGTGGTAGCCAAAGAACTAGTTTGAACTGTCCAGGTAGTATAGTCAGTGCTACTTAAAATGGTACCAGAGCTGGCACTGCCAGTACCGCCTACTATTACGCATTTTCCGTTCTGACAAGTAACCCCCCTAAGATAATTAGTAGTTCCGCTAGTTAATTGAGTCCAATTAGTTCCACTATCCGTCGTTTTAAGGATTACGCCGCTTTCTCCTATGGCAAAACATATGTTATTAGTTAATATACAAGATATGTTAGATAGTTTTTTTCCGCTGGGGTTAGTTTGTTGCGTCCATGCAGTAAGGTTAGTCGAGCTATAAATAAATCCAGAGTTATCAATAGCAAGATAAGTACCGCTTTCATTTTTGGTAATATCAATAAGAGCTGGAGCTTGCCAGGAAGAGCCCGCAGCCGGAGGAACGGTCGGAGATGTGTAGATTGCGCTGGTACCTACCAACCAGGAATTGCTACCACTAAAGTAAGCTGCAGTATAGTTTCCCGGGCTTGTTGTATCAAGTGTCCAGTTTCCAGCCCCTACTTTATAAACTGCATTTGTTCCGCCTGCTGCTACAAACGTATCAAGACCGCTATTATAGACAAGTCCCCTTAGTGGGTTTCCAGTGCTACCGCTATAGGCCAGAGTGTAGGTGCCTGTAGTAGGGTTAAAACCAGCGACTACATAAATATTCCCAGTAACAGTACTGCCTGAATTAATAGTTACCCAATAGTTGTCTGTGCCACCGACAACTTTAACCGCTACGCCGCCTATTGGGGCTGTTACCCCCGCAGGCTGGCTAGTACCAGCTGTCCAGCTTGTTAAGTTGCTTGAGCTTGTACTAAATCCGGTTGAAGTCCAGGCAGCAGTCCCAGTTGTACTTGGCATTATAGAGAAAGCAGTAACGTTACTATTTGCAGCAGTGAGACCCGTGTTTGGTTCTGAAAAGTTAGTGCCATCGGTTGATACAGTGATGCCCGTATTTGCTGTAGTATTAGCTTGTCCAAAAAGATATCTGGCGCCAAGAAAATTTATATAGTATGCCGTATTATAAGGGGTGTTCGATAGGGATGGTTTATATAGTTTGGTCCAGCTTGTGAGATTAGAGCTGCGTTCTATGCACGGACTACCGTTAACACATGGAGTACCTGTTGAGCCGTTTGCCGTTCCACAGGTATAATAGTTTGTACCGTCAAAAACCAACCCGCAGTTAGAAGCACTAAGACCAGTTACAGTTGTCGGCACCGCCTTCCAAAATAAGCCATTTTGAGTACTGGATTCTACAACTCCACTATTTAGCATTACAGCATACACGCCATTGTTAATCGATATGCCATTAGCAACTGTGCTGGAAGTTGCAAATGGACTATTGATATTAGCACTCCAGGTAGTTGGCGGGCTATTAGTCGAGCTGATAACAGTACCATATTCTCCTACAGCGGTAAAAGTAGCATTAGCTACTGCTGAATAGTTAATCTGAAGGATTGAATTGGCATAAGTAAGACTTTGCCCGCCTGCTCCTGTGTATGTGCCAGTTGGGATAAAATTAACTGTTCCATTTTCTACTGCAGTTGGGGAATAACTAAGGACCATAGCACAACTTTGCCCAATTTTTAAGGTTTGTCCATTTACACAAGTTGAACCAATGTTAAAAGATGACATAGTAGATTTTTGTGAACTAAGATCATTAAACTGCAGATTGGTTAAATCTGTGGAACCGGTATTACTAACATTAACCCATATATATATAGGTCCAGCATTTACTACTACATTTGAAAAGCTACCGCTGGAAGTGATAGTTAATGCAGGAGTTACCTGATTAATATAACTAACATTAAAATCTAAAACTTGTGTACTTTGACCATCAAAATAAGAAATATTTACTAATGACTGCCCACTGGTAATGGATCCCCGTACGTTAATAACAAATGCGCAACCTCCAGGAGAAGCGCTGGATAAGGTAGTACCACAGGTATTAGATTCAATAGTTATTGGAGTTTGTGGTGTAATCATCAGGTCAGTTGCATCGGTCACGCCAGTATTAACCAGATATACTGTTTGCGGATTAGTCCCATCATCTGGATTAACAACTACGTTTAGCCCAGAGGTAATAATATTTGAATTTGAATTATAGACATAAGTTACATTAAATGTAGAGTCGTTAGTTTGAGAACCGTTGTACCCAGTAATTTTAACTTTACCTGTTGTATTTACAGCTAAATTAGTATCTTCAACAATTGCAGTACATAAGGTATTAATAGTATATTTATTTTGGTTACAACTAAACTCAATGGGACTATCATTCATAGTCACATTGACTTTAGAATAATTATCTGCTAAACGAAAAGGAATACTTAGACTTTTTTGATTGCCTATATCTAACTTAGTAGCATCATATATAAAGCCGTTTTGTACTGGTAATAATGCATTAAAGCTAATGATTTGTCTAGCTGCATATGCATTACCCGAAGAGTCTTCAAAAGTAAGGGTTAATAAATAAGTCTGTACTGTATCAGGAACTAGAATTTTTGCTCTACAGGATTTATCTTTACTAATGTGTAAGCAGTCTCCCAGGTCAACATAAGAGGCTATAGCTGGTGCTGGCATGAAATGTCCACCAGCATTAATTTGGGTGTTTTGTAAGGTAATATCATTGCCAGAGCTATTAGTGATACTAACGGTAGCATATTCACTAGAATTAGAGCTAGCACGTGGAATAGTAGAAATATTACCAATTTGTATTTTTGTATAATCAGCTGATGTAGGAGTTTGGGAAGACTGACTACTATTACTACCAACACTACAGCTAGTAAATAGTATTGCTATACAAAAGATAAAGTAATTGAAACATTTATACCGCATAAGACTACCCCGTTAATTATAAGTAAAACTTGCTGTTTTTATAATTCCCGCTGATCCAGGTGATGATCCAGCAGGGGAAACAGTATACAGGAAGTTAACAGTTGATGGTCTAGGGTATCCGGTAGGGTTTGTTATGCTAATTTGACAACTTCCTGCAGTTATAGTACAAGTCCTACTACCTATAGTAAATATACTAAGTTGATCGTTTGGAATAGTAATGACTGTGCCATTAGTTGCGCTAGTAAAAGTAAAATTATTAGTTCCGACATTCCAGGCTGGAGTGCTAGTTGTAACATTAGCAAGTAAAGTCGCACTTACGCTTATGGTATTTGAAGTATATAATGAAGAAAAAGTAGGTGTTGTATTAATATTTTTTCCAGTACTGCTGTCTCTATAACTATATCCAGGGATATTTATATTTAGTGCACCAGCAAATGCATAGGGGTTATAAAAACCAGTAGGGTTCATTGCTACAACTGTAACCTGGCAACTACTTGTACCGGCACCAGGAAAGTATAGAATGCTAGTATTTGACCCATATGGGCAAGTAGTCGTTTGACTCTCAACATAGTAACCAACTGGCAAATTATTTAATGCAACATTAAAATTATCTGCATTCTGGGTTCCAGTATTTGCATATGTAAATACAAACTTGAGTGTATTAGTTGGTGAGTTAGTAAATTGGTATGGTGTAGCACTATTACCATTACCACCACCATTATTACCAGTAACAACAACATTGTTTAACGTAATATGCGCAGCAGAAAAAGAAGCAAATGTCAAATACGCAGATGTAGTAGCAATTTCAAGGGTTGTTGGGTTAGCTACATATGTTGCAATCATAAATTCAGAAACACCAGCGACGTTTATTGTTGTTGGGCCAAATTTAGTGATAATTTCACATATAGCAAACCCTGGTAGAGTAATAGGGAAAGAACCGCAGTTTCCCCCAATTATTGAAAAAGCATAATCTGCTCCAGCAAATGATAGGCTATTTACGGTAGAGCTTAACGATGAAGAATTAACTAAAGTAAACATCTGTATTTGTGATTCATATCCATCAGCTCTAATCTGAAAGTCTACCATGCTGGGAATAAAATAAAGAAAGGCATTACCTGCAATTGTAGCATAACTGATGTCCACTTTACTTGCAGTGTAAGATCCGGTACTGCCATCTTGGGCAATGTATTGTGCAGTTTGACGTATAGTAAATGTGCCAGAGGTTAAAGTAGTTGGAGCATATTGAATTTGTAACGTACAGCTTTGCCCTGTGCCTAAAGATTGAGTGCCATCTGTTTTGCAGCTGCCACTGCTACCATAAGTCATACCTGCGGGAAAATTGCTTTGTGGGGTAAAAACAATATTATTTAATTGGGCAGTACTAGTATTGGAAACTTTTATATTGAGTGTTCTAGGTGCATTATTTATTACAGTATTTAAAAAAGTTCCGCTGGTAGTCATTGTCATTGCGGGAGTTTTTGAAGCTGCAATATAGGCTACATTAAAAGCCAATACGTTACTAGTGGTACCAGTAGTATAGTTAACTATTACTGAAGATTGCCCGTTAACTGTTTGGTTTGCATTTACCGTAAAACTGCAAGATGCGCCAGGATTTAATGTACTTGGACATCCATTAGATGCGGTAACTACTCCAGTAGATGTAATACTTATACCTGTGGTTGGTCCTGCACCATTATTAAGTAATATCACAGATTTTGCGTTAGCACCATCAGCGGGGCTAATGATTACATTAATTGCTGAAGTAACTAGATTGCCAATACTATTTTGTACTACTGTAACTGGTACGTTAAATAAATATCCGGTTTGGCCAGAAGCACTATCACCTACTTTTTGATTTTTAGAATGTACCTTTGCCAAGCTACTAGAGCTTGTAATAATTAGATTACCAGAAATAAGGCTATTTGTTCCGGTATTTGATATGTTTACATACAATGTACACAAAGTTCCGGCCGGATATGGACTGTTACCTGGACAGTTAATTGCGGGCGAAAAAGCTGGGTTATCATATTCACTGGTAACAGAAAGACTTTCTGTCTGTTTTCCCAGTAAAAATGGGACCGTATAAGAAGTAGAGCGTCCTGCTCTATTATACAGAGTATTATTTATAGTTGAAAATGTAATTCCAGTTGGGCTTGTTGGAACTAAATCAGAGTAAGAGATAATTTGCGAAGTTGTATAACTTGTCCCAGTTGCACTATTTCTAAAATTCATAGTTATTAAGTATCGTGGTGAATCTAGTGCAGTATCATCTGGAACGTTAACTACAATAGAACATGATCCACTTGCTTGAATAATAGCGCATTGCTCTACATTTATGGGGCTATTGGGTCCTCTAGCATCCTCTGGAGACAGTGCTCCATCAGAATCATATGGTGTATAAGTGGCATTTGTTAATATCAAATTATTTCGATGATTATTAGTAACAATCAAAAAGGTGCTGCTTGCTTTTGCCCCTAAAGGAATAGTGGATATATTGCCAATATTTACTCCTGGTTCATTAGTTGGTATAAGAGAGGGGGTCGTAGAGGACGATTCACCGCCACCGCCACCACATGCAACTAAAGTGATGCAAGTTAAAAATAAGGCAATTATTCTTAGAAGTTTCATTTTTTCATTTTTCTAAATCCATGGAATTTGGTTTCCCAAACCCATGGATTTATTATAGACCTAATTTGTATATGTAAAACTTCCTGACTGTGTAATCCCGGACCCAGGAATTGAGTCCGGAGCTACTAAATAGAAAAAGTAAACGGTGGTTAGTGGTAACCCTGCTAGATTGGTTACTGGAATTGTACAATTACCATTAGTCGTTGTGATAATACAATAACCAGCCCCGCCGCCACTGCCAGTACCAAAAGTAATGCTTGGAGAGAAGCTAGATGTATTCAAAATTGTAACCCGAGTACTACTTGGAGTTCCTGAACCACCCAGGAATGTAAGAGTATTTGTACCCCCGGCTCCGCCAGTTGTCCAGCTTGCCGGAGTAGATTCTGTAACTGTAGCTAAAGCAGTTGGTGTTACGTATACTGTAGAAGTCGGGAAACCTGTAAGAGTAGGCGCTGTGTTAGTATTTAGCCCAGTACTTGCATCTTTATAGCTAAACCCAGGGAAGTTGAAGTTTATAGAGCTGTTTAGGCTATATGAATTAAATAAAGCAGTACTTTCAGCACTAAATATAACGGTACAGGAGCCATTTGTTGCAAGAGCACTGGCGCTTGCCCCAGTACTACAGGTACCGCCAGACTTATAATAACCAACAGGTAGAGTATTTAAGGCAACATTGAAAGACTCCGCAGTTTGTGTGCCTGTATTTTGGTAAGTTATAGTAAACTGAATTGGTGTTGCAGCAGGAGAATTGGAAAAAGTAAACGGAGTGCTATTAAGTTTTCCGTCACCACCAGTTGTGCCGCTTTGAGTCATGCTGAGTATACTTACCAATGCTGCTGGTGAGCTGGTAAATGACAACGTAGAAAATGCAGTTGCTGTTGAACTACCAGACGTTATATATGTTGAGAGCATTTGTGAGCTAGTGCTAATAGTTGAGGTTGTAGGGCCAAATCTGGCAGTAATCGTACAAGATTCACCGCTAGTAAGGTTAAAAGATGCCGGGAAAGTAGAACACGCGCCAGTTGTACCAGTTACAGTGTATGCGGTAACTGATGGGTTAGCCAGACTTGAAGGATTTACTGTAGTTTCAATTGCACCAGCGTTAGCAATTGTAAAAGTTTGGGTTGCTGTATCCACGCCATCGGCCCTGATGCCGTAAGCCACATAATTTGGACTAATATAGACAAAGGCCTGCCCATTAATAGCGGTATAGCTAATATCTAGGTAAGCTGCTGTATAAGATGCTGTACTACCTGATTGATCAATATAAGTTGCAGTCTCACGTATAGTAAATGTAGGGCCATTCGACGTACTCAGAGGTGAATATTGGATTGTTAAAGTACAACTTTGCCCAGCGCTTAAAGATTGACTACCATCTGTTGCGCAGCTAGCGTTACTGCCGTAAGTCATACTTTCAGGAAACGCGCTTTGCGGTGTAAAAGTAATATTATTTAAAGTTGCGGTACCAGTATTGGTAACGGTAACATTAATAGAATTTGTTGAATTAACTACAGTGTTATTCAAATTTCCGCTAGTAGTCATTGATAACCCGGCGGTTGAGGCTGTCACTAAGTAAACTACATTAAAAGCTAGGGTGTTAGTAGTGCCATTAGATGAATAACTAACTGTAACTGAAGATTGAGCATTTTGAGTTAATGTTGCGTTTACGGTAAAGGTACAGGATGCTCCAATAGCTAATGAACTACACGTGTTTGATCCAATTACTGTTGGGGTACCAGGAGTAATATTTATCCCGGTGATTGTTCCATTACCATTATTAAGTAATGTAATAGTTTGTGGAGACGTACCATTTGCTGGGTTAACTATAACATTAATTGCTGAAGTAACTAAATTACCAGTGCTATTTTGTGACACGGTAACAGGTACGTTAAATAAGTATCCGGTAGCACCTTGCACACCGATTGATTTGCCATGTAGTTTGGAGCTAAGCGCAACTTCGCCAGAAACTGTTACATTACCGTTAATAGTAGTTGCATTACCCGTTTGCGAAATCTTAATAAATAATGTACATGTAGTGCCTGCCGGGTATGGCGCTTCACCTACGCATCTAATAACTGGGGCAAAGGCTGGGTTATTATATTGGCTAGTAGCGGTTAAGTTATTAATTGCTTGAGTAAGGATAAAAGGTACAGAATACGTTGTAGAAGCGCCAGGTAAATTATATATACTGTTATTAATTGTAGAGACCTGGATCCCTCTATTGTTAATAGGCACTGCTGCTGAGTAAGAAATTAATTGTGAAGTTGTAGCTGTTTCTCCGGTTGTTGTATTAATAAAGTTCATGGTGACCAGATATTGACCTTCATTTGGATTGGCTGCTGCCGGGACACTTAAGCCCAGACTACAGGTTCCAAAGGCTTGAATAGAAGAACATAAACTAGTATTAACCGGCCCACCTGAACTGGTTGCATCATGAGGTGTTCCTGCGCCTGAAGCATTATATAAAGTATAAGTAGCACCAGTTAACAAAACTTGGCTAGGGAAATTATTGGTTACTATTGCAGAGGTGCTACCGCCCCCTGTGCCTACAGGGATAGTCGATACATTACCAATATTTACGCCAGTGCCTACACTTACCGGATTTGGGGCAGGGAGTGGTGACGGACTTGGACCTGAGCTGGAGCCACCGCCTCCTCCGCCACCACATGCACTCAAAAATAACAATGCTGAACAAACAGATATAACTTTAAAATTTTTCATCATATACCCCCTTATCTATTTTAATGGTTTTGTTAGATGACCATTATGGATTACCTAACAAAATCACTGCTAATTCAAATAGATTAAACTATAAAATATTGCAGCCAATTTATGGCATAGCGTAATATATAGAGTATTTTATATCTTATAGGAGCTATAGTACGTCATTATATAACTTATAAAAGTTTTGTATATAAAAAATATTATAACACATTTTTAGATTTCTACGGGTACATTTTATGACATGACTGATTATTTACTTGTCAATTTTATATTTATCCAGATAATAATGCGTAAATTAATAAGATGTGTTTGTAACAAAATGAGAACAATATATAGAATACATATGGATTAGTTCGTTTTTAATCAGAGGTTTTTACATAGTTCTTGCATTAACGCAGTAGCTGATTGTTCTTTACATAAATGCACTCCCTGACCAGCCCATAATGACATAAATTCTATATCATTTTTAAGGGCCGCTTGTTTCCTAATATGTTGAGTTAGCTTGTTTTGAATTGGGTATTCAAGAATTTGATCTTCAAATTTTTCCATACGCTTGGTAAAATCATTGCAAATACCACGCGCTAATTTACCGGAAAAGGCTTTGGTTAAACATGTAAAATCAAATTCGCTCTTTAGTAGAGTTTTCTTATATTTAGGATGAATTCCACATTCATGTGTGGTTAAAAATGCAGTTCCCATAGCAACACCAGATGCACCAAGTAATAATGCTGCATCGATACCTTGCCTATTCATAATCCCGCCGGCAGCAATGACCGGAATTTTAACTTTACTAATAATTTGTGGTATTAATGCCAATAATCCAACCAGACCTTCTCTACCAAGGAAGGCCCCTCTATGCCCACCAGCTTCAATACCCTGGGCAACAATAATATCTATACCAACATCTTCTAAAATCCAAGCCTCAAGGGCACTTGTTGCCGTACCAATTAGGGTAATCCTTTTGCTTTTTAAGTATTCGACTTCTTCCGGTAGAAGCATGCCAAAAGTAAAACTAAATACCGGAACTTTTTCATCAATTATTACTTGTAACTGTTCATTATAATCCGGAGCATAAGGAGTTAATTTTTCAGTATCATTAATATCAAATTTTGGACATACTTTTTTTAAGATATCCCGCATATTTTTTATTTGCAGTGAAGTGGCCCTGGCTTTTTGTGGAATAAATAAATTTACTGCAAATGGTTTATCAGTTAATTTACAAATTTGTTTTATTGCGGCTCTTATCTCTTCTGGTTGCATATAACCAGCGCCTAAAGAGCCAAGTCCCCCATAATTGGAGACCGCAGCAACCAATTCCGGTGTAGTAGCGCCACCAGCCATAGGAGCCTGAATTATTGGATATTTAATTTTAAGTTTTTGGGTTAAATTGGTAATTTCATTCATAATTATTTATTTACTTTAGCTTTTTAATTTTACGTAGTTCTATGGCATTTTGGCTATTAATTACTTTTTTGCCTGTTTTAGCTTCAATTTCTTTTCTGGCATTGCCAACTACAGGTCCACCTTGTTTTGCAATTATTTTACTCTGCTTAAATGGTTCTGCTCTTTTGTGATATCTAGGTTAAAAGTTAACCTGATTGAGTGATTTTAGCACTTTATAATTAAAATCTTTTGCGAAAATTTGCAATCCATAGCATCATAAATACTTAAGCTATTTGTACCAAGGGATTTGGGGTACAAAAATATTTTCTATGGTGTAGAGTGGGTTCTTCGTATTTTCTAAGTTAAACACCTTAAATTTATCAATATTTTTCATTAAATTTAAGGTATAATTAGGCTTACTCCTAATATATTAAATAGTCTAACTAATATCTGTTACTTTGTACCGATAATATTTTTTTCTATAAATTTATAAGTAATGAAAGCTTAATTATGGATTTTCATCCAGAGTTATATGGGTTAGAACCAGTGCCAATCGAAAATCGACAAGAAGGATTTTGGACTGTATTCTCATTATTTTTCAACATTTTATTAAATCCAGGAACCATAATTTCTACGGGTATAATGTGTTTAGCTGGCTTTGGTATTATTCCCACAATATCTATACAAATCATATCTGTAATCTGCGGATTACTTCTTATACTGCCAATTGGTAATTTTTGCGCCAAAAAGGGGATTCCGGGACAGATACTTTGTAGACATATTTTTGGGATGAAAGGCAGCCAATATCTTACGGCACTTCCAAGGCTAATTATTTCTATTTATTGGTTTGCTTTCCAAATTATAGCTACAACTATTACACTTGAATCCTTAATAAAATCCTTACATTTAAATATTAGTTATTATGTTCTATTTATGGGCATAGTATTGTCACAAATCCTCACAGCCTATTGGGGATTTAAACTCTTGAAAAAGATATCTAAATTTATTATATTTTTAAAAATTTCTGTATTTTTAATATTAATATTTACTCTCTTAAAATATGGAAATAATACTTCTATTTTAAACGAAAATTACTTATATAAAATCCCAAGCTGGCAAGCGGTCTTTTTATGGGTGAATACTATTATAATTACTATGCTCTCAGGTGCTGTAGAGTATTCTGACCTTCTAAGATACAATAATAAGTCCAATGATATTTATTATGGGGCAATTTTTGGCAGTATCTTTGGAACTTTAATTGCTAGCTCATTTTCTGCTTTGGCTATATTTCTTACAAATATAAAAAGTATTAACCCTTTTGAAATATTTTTTTTATACCATCTGCCTATATTTTTTATTATATTAACGGCTGTTGTGCTAATACTGGATGTATGGATAATAAATGCATTTAATCTGTATAGTGGAGGATTTTGTTTTAATAATTTGTTTACCAAACTTTCGCGCCCAAATGCCACAATTGTAGTGTCAATATTAGCATTACTTTTTTCTGTGTTTGGGAAAGGAATTATAAACAACTATGTAGAATATATTTCTATTTTAGGTACAGTATTTGTACCAATTTGTGCTATCTCCCTTAGCTATATTATAAGGCAAAGAGCGTACTTTGAGCCAATAAATAACTTCATACTTCACCCCCTGATTACTTACGTAGCAGGAGTTATAATTTATTTATTATTATATAAATTTAAATTAAACTATACCATCCCAGCCTTGTGGACTATAGCAATATGTTTCATACTTAATGATTACTTTAAAAGTGTTATTTAATTTAAAATATACTCTAACAGTCTTTAGGCGTATGCTATATAAAACTCGAGGATTTATGAATGAAGAACTGCCGGGAACAGGTTCTATAACCCTGCTCAATAAAGAACAAATGGTCGATGCTATTGAATTTTTCTTTTTTTAATCCCTTGAAGTGTTTATAATCTTTTGTAGTCATCCGGCTCCAGGCTTTGGTTATTTCATCGGTTAGTATAGCGAATTCCTATCCACGCTTTACTCCACGTTGCTCCCATTCGTCAGTCAATTCTTCTCGAACGTCGATACTTTTAAGACGCTGGTTAATCCATTCTTTGGAATATCCTTTGGCTAAATAAGCAGCCATAGCCCGGTCAATAGTTTTTTCAGGGTCTTCATTTTCTTCAATTCGTTCATAACCAACCTGAGCCAGCCAAAGTTTAAATGGTTCAGCGTTAGGTGATGGGATTGATTGGATCAAACGGAGCATGGTTTCAGTATCGGCAACATCTGTTAAGTATAATTTACCATCTGCTGATTTCATTTTCAGTTGTCCTATTTTTTCGGACAACTGACTTCCTTCTTTGTTAAGCTTAAGTTTTAGATCATTCCAATACTTGCGAGGTCTATCGCTACCAGTTAATACTGTAATAATATCTATAATAGAAAAATACCATAACTCTTTATCTGCATCCCAATGTGATCTGACATGTTTATCTTGGAATATTTTTAGTTTACTCATTTTATACCTTTATGATACCTACTTAAAAAGTATTGATAGGGCGATTTTAGCACTTTATAATTAAAATCTTTTGCGAGAATTCCCAAAGCATGGCGCTATAGCTACTTAAGCTATCTGTACCAATGGGTTTAAGCTTATAAAAATATTCTCTATGGTGCGGAGTGACTTATTCGAATCTACCAATTTAGACTTCCCAAATTTATCAATACTTTTTATTATTTTTATTGATTCTTTAGGACTAGCCGTAATTATAGGACGTAAATAGGACGTGCTTTGCAGCTACCTTATTTTTAATCTGTTTATTTTAATTCCCATACTTTATGGTTTTTAAGTTCATCATACACTCTATCGGGCGCAATATCGATAATCTGATCACCGATATTCCAAGTAATAGCTCCATTATCTAGATATACTTGGCTAAATTTATCAAAATCAGCTAAACCTGCAAATACATTTCTAAAGATGCATTTACATGATTACCACCATTAGCATCTGACAGAGGACGGAAAGCAAAATATTCATGTAAACTATCTAAAATAGAAGTTTTTCCTGAACCATTTCACCGGCTAAAATGACTGTGCCATAAATTGTACCATCGGCTTTAGTGAAATCAAGTTTCAAGTCATTTAAAATAGGATGGTTATTAAATTTTATTGATTTAATTCTTCTCATAGTTAAGGTGTCTCTTATAATTGAATGAGGAAATTATAACAGAGATGTCGTTAAATTTACTATAATTTAGAGCATGCTATATATAATATAAAATTTACCCATTATAGGGAATTAGTTAGTATAATGATTGGTGTTCAAGTTCACAATAATATATATTCTTTTGTTTAATAATACCTTACAGGGGGTAAATTATGGAAACTGTAGTAATCCCAATTAAGTGGGTAAAGCTCAAACAGTTTTGTCAACTAACCGGAATGACTGAAATGGCTGTTCGTAAAAAACGACATGAAGGCAAATGGAGCGAACGTATTGTAAAGACTGCTAAGGATGGTATGCTATATGTAAATATACCAGAATATGAAAAATGGGTCGAACAGTCATAATGTTGCAACAGAAAATGATGTGGCAATCTTAAAAATTTAGATAATTCTTTGTAAAAATGTCATTGTCATAAACTATTCTATTTGCATCTATTAGGCTAATAGCTTGGTTATTCATTGCAATATCCTCTAACTGAGCTACCTGCTTATCCAATAGCGGGTAATTCGCTCTAACATAGCCAATTAACGCGATCAGGTTAAAATTGGTATAAGTTAGGTATAACTCATCAGTTTTATTGATTAAGTCTAGCTTTCTAACAACTAGCTTGCCGTTGCCATCATCAACCGCTACATAATACTTTTGTGCTATATCATCATCATGAATAAGGAACTTAAAACCCGGATAATCTTTTTGCATAGTGTTAATATATATCAAGGTAATACTTCTCTTTAAGCAACGACCTTCTTTTTGAGGGTAAAGTTGCTTGGTTCCAGATATTATTGTAACTAAATAAACCTGTAGCACCTCCTGCCACCCTGCATAACTGGTTACCGTTATATACGCCAATATCAAAATTACCGCCATTGACATAAAAGGTAATATTACCAGGAATGATAAAACCATAGGCACAACCAATACCTGTATTGTAATTAACAAATCCGTTTATCCAGGAATCATATTGTGGCAATGGATAGCTACCATCAGCTCTAGCATCACCCCACATCGCCTTTGATAAAGCATAACAAGTTTTACCAAAACGATGAAAACTTACTGAATACGTTGCTAATTTTCCTATTGACCCTGACATAATATTCTACCCATTAAAACCTGTAGCAATCTCGCCATTCATCAAACCCGGATTCTGCATAAAAGTGATATTTGCTAAATCTTGTAACGTTGCTATACGGTTATCACCACCAACCCCTTCAATTCTTACCCGATCAGTACCAGTAAAGGTAAGCCCGAAGTTATCTGGTGAACTACCGCCCCTAATTACTGCACCATTATATTGCCCACCACTAGTAAAAAACCAGAATTGACCACCAGCTCCAGCTAAGTTAAGTGGTAGATTATCTGATTGTGAATTAACAGTTGCTCTTCCATTTAAATTACTTGAACTATTTACTGTTAGAGTTCTGTAAATTGTGGCGGCACCTGATACAACTATATCTACAGGTGTTTGACCATCCTTATTTTGGAATATGATGGTCATATTGCCATAATTATGTATATTGTTAAACGAAAACCATGTTCCTGTAGTAGTACCTGTAACATTCAAATTGGCAGCTTCGCCGTCTGGTTTTTGAATATTTACATTACCTTGGCCATCATCTTTTTTAAACTTAGCTTTATTGGCTGGTAATTCGTTATTTGATGATGGACTATTAGGCGGAGGTATTATTTGGGATGGTGCTATAAATAACAAATCATTAGATGATCCATAACCTACACTAAAATCTAGCGCCTGCATATAGCTCATCGCAGCATCACCGCTATTAAAATTCGGTAAGTCATATGTTCTATATGCAGTGAGTTGCGGATAACCAGGTTTAGGGCGTAATTGTGAGTAACTAGCTATTGCTCCAGACCTATGCCCAATTAGCATGATATTTGCATCGGTACTGGGTATACTAATTGCACCCTGTAGATTGATACTGATTTTTTTATTCGGTACTTTATTGATTATTGGCATGGAATTATGCTCCTGCAAACAAATTAGTAATTATTTGCAGGAATATTAATAATTCCAGAATTAGAGGCGCTTAGTTTTATGTCTTTCTAGTAGTACTAGAGATTATGGTATAACATTTAAATAGTCAGCTTAACTGTATAATAGCATTTAAGGTTTAGGGAAAAAAGTAAGCAATTGCAAGCTAATAGCCTTATCAATTAGCTGACCAGTATTATGGACATCAAACTTGGGGTATAATCCTTTGTTAATAATTGAAGATACTGTGGAAGGCGCTATTTTTTTACCTTCGGAAGCAGATAAAATTATAGCAATTTCTTTTGGATTTCTATGCATTGATAAATAATATAAAATTTCACTTTCACGCCTACTAAGCTTGGTATTACCACTTCCGTTTATAATATTAACTTTTGTTCCAGCTGCTTTATTTAATGTATTTACTCGGAAAGTATTAAATAATTGCTGAACATTATCCATGAAATTAATAAAATCTTTCTGGCAGTTTTTTTCTTCCTGTAGCCTTTCCGCTACGCGTTCCATAGTAATATCTATTGCAACCGCTAAAACTCCAATTACACGCCCAGATTTACTTAGTAACTGCCTTTTTACGTTTCTTACTATGTAATTCATACCTAAATGGTTCTTTGTTGGTAGTTCATATTCTGAAGTGTGAGTTTCCCCGGTTTCTATTACAAATTTATCATCTTTAACAAATTGATCTGCTTGTTTCGCCCCCCATTCAAAATCATAATCTGTTTTACCAATTATGTCTTTTGGAGATTTTAGATTTGATACCACAGCAAGATTAAGGTTACATCCTAAATAAACCGAGTTTAAATCTTTCCAATAAATATAACCTGGCATATGATCCAGAATATAGTTATTATCAATCTCAGAAATTATAGAAGCGAATTTATTGTTTTGCATAATCCCTCAATCTCCATATCGGTGTGATTAGCATTAATTAATAACCTTACAATAGCGCTTCCTTTTTCTCTTATTGGATAGGTCGCCACTACAGTAAGATACCCTTTTTCCTTTAATAATAAACCTTTTTCTATTGCTAGAAACTCATCCCCAATATTTATGCCTCTTATAGGGGTTTTTAATCCATAGTTTAAAACCTTAGATTTGTCTTTAATTAATGTATCAAATAAAGCAACTTTTCTAAATAATTCGTTTTGCAGCTCGCTAATTTCAGGTGATAAGTGTATTTTCCCAGATTCTATACACGCGTTAATCAGGGGATTAACCAATGTACCGGAAAACATGTAAGTCGAGGAATATGTTTTAATAAAATTAATATCTTCATTAGTTGGTAAAATTACCACCCCGCCACATGTGCCAAAACCTTTACCCAGTGAGGTGGTTAAAATTACCCGCTCTGGCAAAGATTTAAAAACATCTATAACATACCCAGCCCCATTTTTACCATATATAGACATTCCATGTGCATCATCTAAATAAAGGTATCCCTGGTATTCCTGAGTAAGAGAGTGTAATTCTTGCAATGGCAATATGCCACCCATAGAACCCACGCTGTCACTCATTAAGATAGGGGTCCTTGATTCAGCCTTAATTTTACCAAGTTTTTCCGTTAATGTGGATAAATCAGTAAAGTCTAATATTTCAACTGGCCCAAATTGTTGCATCAAACCACGATTTATCTGTATAGACGCATGTACGTGTTTATCTAGTAAAAAGTGACCTCCATTCTTTGACAATTTAATCGACGGCATTTCACCAGAGGCCATTAATGGGATTAACCCAAGGTGTGCTAGATGAGTAGTTGAAAAAACTACGGTCTTTGCATTAAATATTTGATTTAAAATATCCTCAAAAATATCTAAACCTTTATATTTCATACGCGTTCTGGAAGATAAAAACGAAAAACCAATATCGTTTATTTTATCTACGGAGCCGTTTATTACTCGTTCATGTTGGTCTAAACCCAAATAGCTACATGAAATAAATTCAATGTAATCCTTATTATTATCTAATGTAACTTTTTTATTTATACGTTTAATAAAATTTAAATTATTTAATTTTTTAAATATTTTTTCTTGATGTTCTTTTGCTAAAATGATTTTTTGCTGTTGCCAATTCTTATAATCCATGTCATCTTTCTCTTTATAATTTAAATTACTGATGGTTTAATTGCTGTAATTATAGAGTAATCCTGATGTGTTTTATGTTCAACACATTCATAAAACCCGGCTCTTTCTAAAAGTAGAAATAGTTCGCTTCTAGTAAACTGCTGAGCTTTATAGTTAGCATACATAAATAAATTGAATGCTGCTGCATTTAAAGGTCCATTTCTTTCTTCATTTAACAACATTTCATGAATAAATATACGCCCACCATTTGGAAGGATATTAAAAACTTTATCAATTAAAGTTTTAACCTTTTGAATAGGCCAGTCATGCAGGATATTACTAAACAATACTGCATCAATACCATATGGAAACTCATCCTTAAAAAAATTGCCTGGATGCAATTGAATTTGACTTATAGTTCTCCATTTTTTTAAATACGATTTTGTTATGTCACATACCTGGGGTATTTCAAATATAGTTGCTTTTTTGTGAGGATATTTTTTAATAAATAAGCTAGCAAAACACCCTGAGCCGCCTCCTATATCAAGCAAATGTTTAACATCATTAAATAAATTGCTTTGTACCGCCTTCATAGCTGGCACAAAAATTGTGCTATTCATTATATTTATAAACTTCTTTGCTGAACTTATTTCAAAATTACCGCTACTCCACATATCTGAAAAGCTATTACCACTTTCTGATATTTGCGTTGATTGCTGAATTATACGGCTATGAATAGCATCAAGAACAACCTTATATTCCAATGTATCCCTGGTATAAGATAGCACATTACCCCAATATACAAAAGAATTTTTTAACAGAAACTGTTTAGCTGTTTCTGTTAAGCTAACAACACTATAATGTTTATTTAATAGCCCTAGACTAGCTAGTAAACATGTTAGGGCTTCAACTCCTTCAGCTTCCAACTCTAGCATATTCGCAAGCTGCGTTATATTAACAATACCTTTTGCAGCAGCTTCAAAAATACCCACTGTATCGCCGACAGCAACAGCAGCCATATGATACCTACTTAGCCATAAATCAATTAAGTATTTATCAGTAAAATTGCCTTGTATGGCTTCATCAACAATCTGTTTCATTTAATTAAACCTAAAAGAAATTATTTAATATACGGTATTTTTCTACCAAATATTAGTAGAAAAAGAATTTCTAATGTAAGTAAAATATCGTAAGTAAATCAAATAAGTTGTTTGACTTATTTTCACAAAAAATATTTTATATTAATTGAATGTTAGATAAGCATTTAATTAATATATGATACAGGCGAATAGTTTATTAGAATAAATCTGATAAGGCTACCTCAATATCATATAAACCTCGGTTACATTAGCGAGGGCTTATTGCTGAGAGAACCATACAACAAGGGTGGACATTGTTTAAACATTTTCTAGTAAATGAGTCTTCGTTAATTCAACTACTCTAATTCACTACTTGGGTGGTGGATAAAGAATACAAGTATAGCATTATATTTGTGAGGGCTTAGTGTGTCATCAGAGGGCATGTACTGGAGCCCGCCACAGCACATGCCTTTGCCAGCAACAGGCACACTGAGTTCTCACGAGTATAATTAGCATATCTTTTGGTAACATATATGAAGATTTAGTAGCGTAAGCAGTTTAGCTGCTTTGCATGCTAGGTGATCTGAATCTTCACGTATACGACCATACTATAATATTTACTCTGCACTATATTTATTCAATAGTTAGGGAGTTAATATTAGATTATCAATGTGAGGATTTAATGAGCTGAAGACAGTTTAGTGAACTGTCAGTATAGCTCATACTGAATCTTCACGTATATAGTCATTATTATAGTGTATTTTTACAATTTTTGCTACTGTTTTTACCATAAATTAAAAGCATTTATTAATTTCAAAGTAATGTCAAAGCCTTAAATTATTGCACTATAGTATGGTAAAACATGGCTTGCCAAGGGGCAGATATTGAGTGCTTTAGTCGATCAATTTATTAGTAATATGATGCAATCACTACAATGTTCTGCTCACGTAAAGGACTTAAGAACCGGTAAATATATATGTTCAAATTTAATTAATGTTCGTAAATTCGGGTTTAATAAGCCAGAAGATATAGTTGGGGCAACCATACATGATTTAAATGATTTTATGCTGCCATTTTGGGGAAAAGATGTTGTCCCAAATGCTATCAAGCAGGAAAAAGAAGTACTGTATACTGGAAAATCAACGGTAGATACAGATAGGGCTTTTTTAAGTAAAGATGGTTTTGTATGTATTCATCACATGACAAAAACCCCGATCCCCAGTAACACTGGTATTATTAGTAGTGTATTTACTATGAGTGAAAATATTACTGATAAGCTAACTCTCTGGCAGCTATGGGAACTGTATAAAAAATTTTATCTAATAAACAAGCAAGCTGCTATTAGAATGTATCTTATTCATGTAGGAATATTTCATCTATTTAGTGAATGCCCGACTGAGGCTGAAATAAGAGTTTTAAATGCTAGGACACAAGCTGATAGTTATAAAAAAATAGCTGATTTGCTTAATATTTCTATCAAAACTGTAGAGTCGCATATATGTAATTTAAATAGAAAAACAAAAAACCTAGACCTATCTGCGATTGTGTATTTAATGAAAATAACCGACCCCCACACTTTAGATTTATAATGGATACTTATGGATAAGAATAAAATATTAAAAGTTAGCTTAACTGCAAACCTTATAGAATGGTACGAGTTTATAGTTTCTGCATACCTTGCTACTACTATGGGTCATGTATTTTTTTATAATTCCAGTCACTCTGATATTTTAGCTACGCTTCAATTTTTCTCAGTTTTTGCTTTAAGTTATTTAATTCGTCCAATTGGATGTGTATTTTGGGGAATGCTTGGAGATAAGTATGGTTCTGCATTAGCTCTCAAATGGTCTTTAGTACTTATGTCTGTTCCAGCCTTTATTATTGGAATATTACCCGGCTATAACCAAATTGGCTATATTGCTACTGGGCTATTTATATTGTTACGTCTTATTCAAGGCTTTGCTGCGGGTGGTGAGTTTCCATTACTATCCGTTTATGTTTTTGATAAATCTTCGCAGTATAAAAAAGCAAATATGTTTTGTTCATTCGTAAATTTTTCCGGCATGATGGGGCTATTGCTGGCTTCTATTACGATCACATTATTACATTTAGCATTCACTGAAAAAACAATTGCAGATTATGCATGGAGAGTCCCATTTTTACTAAGTTTACCTTTATTTTTAGTAATACTTAAAATACGAAAATCTATCCCTACAGAAAAGCCGCAAGACAACTCTAATAAGTTCTTACCTTCAATTGTTATTAAACCGCTTTTAAAAACTACCGCTCTTATCGGATTTGTACAGATTAATATGTATGTGTTGTTCGTTTGGCTTCCAACCTACCTGACTATTTTTCTTAAAGTTAGCAAAGAAACGGCACATATTTCTAATATGATTGCAATGGCTACCTTAACAATATTTACAATAACATTTGGGTATATTGGCACTAAAATTAGTTACAAAAAAATCATTCCCCTTTCTGCGCTTGGGTTAATAGTCTTAGTGTACCCATGTTTTTATGCGTTGATATATAAAAATGAAGCTATTATTTATTTAGTCCAAGTATTTTTTGCTCTCATTCTTAGCCCAATACAGGGGACATTTTTATATGCTATGAATGACTTATTTGGTAACTATAAGAAAAATCTCTCACTGGCTTTGGGTTATACTATTCCATCAGCAGTTTTTGGTGGATTAACCCCGGTTATCTGTAGTTTTTTTATATCTAAGTTAAATTATTTAGAGTTCCCGGGATTGTTAATAACAATATTAGGGGTTTTAGTATTACCTGTTTTATTTACACTATGAAAGTATTAATTATCGGGCAATATATCCGCCATCAATAGGAATAAGTGCACCAGTAATAAATGATGAATTATCACCAGCCAAAAAATATGCCAAGTCAGCAATTTCTTCAGGCCTACCAATCCTACCAATTGGTTGCAGCATATCTTCTTCTTGTTCAATTTCAGCCAATGGAAGACCTGATCTTTCTGAATATTTCACAATTGCAGCTCTGTATAACGGGGTATCTATAGTGCCAGCACCAATACAATTAACTCTAATATTAAATTTGGCATAATCTAGTGCAGTACTTTTGGCCAAACTAGCCATTGCAGCTTTTGTCATACCGTAAACCGAGGAGTTATTCTTAGCGATTGTAGATTGATCTGAACCAAGCGTTATAATTGTGCCAGCTTCTTTACTCTTCATGTGTGGAATCGTAGCTTGAATTAACCAGAATGCGCCCAATATATTTAAGTTTATAAGTTCCATTAGTTGTTCATCACTAGTGCTTTCAATATCAGCAGATAAATGCTTACCTGCAGACACAATTAAAGTGTCAATTTTCTTGCTTTCGTGGATTATACTGTTTATGGATTGTTTTATTTCATTGGAATTACGAACATCTGTTTTAATATATTTATAATTTTCGTGGGAAATATTGGCATTAGCAATGTCCAAATTATAAACAAAATAATTATTTTGTAAAAATTTACTTACACAGGCTGCACCTATTCCTGATGAACCACCTGAAACAACAGCAATTTGCATATCTCTTATCCTTAAAAAGTTATAAGCAATATTTTATCATTTGGAGGCCAGGAAGTTGTAATAATTTGGCATATTGCAGCGCAGCAATATTTCCGGTAAAACCCCTGATGCCAAACTTTTCTGCTTTATATACAATACGGTCATAACAGATAAGAATATTGAGTCTACTTGTTAGTTTATTTGTATGAGGGCTCAATTCCGTGGAGTATAGCAAACTCAAAAACCTCGACCTCGACGAAAGCTTGGGTTTGTGACTACTCCATTGTCCACTGAGCCCTCACGCAGATATTGGCAAAACAATGTATATTATTATAATTTATGCTGGAGTAGTTTTAGCGAGGAATATTTAAATCATAGACCTTAACAATATCAGCAATTTTACATGGATCAGTTACGTCTAACCCATTGTCATTCAAATAGTCAAAATAACTGGCCACATCAATTTTATAATTCATATTTACAAAAAACATTAAGCTATCTTTGTTGTGCGGATATAATGGTTCATAGTTGCGGACAATTTTGTACCTAATTCCTTAAGCGCTGGTACAGTTTCCATTATACTCATTATCCATTGTGGGTTACGAGTTTCCGGCGCCATTGGGTTAAAATTCTAAAGCGTGCGAATGTTAAATACCGGAACCCGCATTAAATGAGACATACGTTTATATCATATATGCTGATGGCAGGTAATAGACCAGAAGTGCTATATAAAATAGTAGGTCATCAAAATACGAAAATGATTTATGAGGTATATGGCAAGTTTATAAAAGGGGAAGTTTTAGGCAAAAAAATGATAATTTAGGCCGTAAGCATAAAATAAACTCGCTTAAACTCTAATAAACTGAAAGTAAGTTTTAGGACATAATTAGGACGTAGAAAATTGAAGGGTTGGGATAAAAATATTGAAAAACTATGGTGCGGAAGAAGAGACTCGAAGCCTTCATTATTCTGCATCAAAGCTTTTGAATTTATTTAATATTTTTTATTAAGTGGTTTCCATGAGCTGATGGGAAATATTAACTCTCTGCTACCAAGTAATGAAGTCATTGGAAGTGTGCTTAGAAAAACTGTTACTATGTACCCGGAAATAGCCGTACGTGAATTAGTAGCTAATGCAATTATACACCAAGATTTATCTATAACGGGTACATCTCCTATGATAGAAATATTTAGTAATCGGCTTGAAATTACTAATCCTGGAGTACCTCTCGTAGATGTTATCCGATTTTTGGATATACCTCCTAGAAGCCGGAATGAATCAATTGCTGCTCTTATGCGACGAATGGGGTTTAGTGAAGAACGTGGTAGTGGAATTGATAAAGTTGTGCTCCAAACAGAGCTGTTCCAGTTACCCGCACCAGAATTTGTAATTATTGGTGATCATACAAGAGCAACCTTATTTTCTCACAAAAATTTCAACGAGATGAATACTGAAGAGCGTATCAAGGCATGTTATATGCATTGTTGTTTAAAATATGTAAGTAGTATGCCAATGAATAACGCATCACTACGGGCTAGGTTTAATTTAGGCGAAGAAAATAGTGCTTCTACTTCTCGTGTAATAAGCCAAACAATAAAAAGCGGTTTAATTCGAGTTTATGATGCTAATGCAAACAGAAAATCATTGCGTTATATCCCATTTTGGGCATAGTTATTGTTTCATTTGCTGGTCATTTGCTGGTCATTTGCACATCAAGCCCCACATTGGATATGCCATTTTAAAATGTTCAATAAAATCAATGGATTACATAGAAGGTTTCATTTGCTGGTCATTTGCAGCATAACAGCAGCCTATGTTTTGGATAAATTGTAAAATCTCATGATTTTTACTTGTTTTAAATCCGGCATTTTGAGTAAATATGTTGGAGCACAATATACCTGTACTTGTTTTGAAAACGACACGTGTGGGAAAATGGATAAAGACGTGTAGTTGTACTGTTTAGACGAACAATTAATAAACCTGTAATAATTTTTCAGCAATTAGCCGTAAATATTTATTTACTAATAATTTACATACAAATTGGCTAAAAACTTGGTCTTAAAACTAAAAATGTTATGAATTTTTGCTTAATTTGAAAAAAGCCATATGTATAAATTGGATAAGTACTCAAAAGATCAAAATATTTAATTCAAAATTATTATAATTAAAGAATATTTATTGAAGGAAAATATTATGCAACTGAAGAAAATCATATTATTTATTATCATTAGTTTAGCTGTACTTATTAATACTTCCTTTGCAAGCCGCTCTCCATCTGCATACACAACTACTGAAGTAAAAGCTACTAAGTCAGATCATATAGGTAATATGCTTCTTAAAGCAATCTCTCTTATTGGCATTCCTTACAAGAAAAACGGGACTAACCCGGATCAAGGGCTAGATGATGCCGGATTCGTTCATTACTTATTTTTTAGCTCTATGGGAATAAATTTACCAAATACAACGCAAGAAATCTCAAAAGTAGGTAAATCAATAAATTTACAAGAAGTAGAGCCAGGGGATTTGTTATTTTTTAATACCAAGTATGGGTCTAATACATATGTTGCGATTTATCTTGGAAATAATAGGTTCATTCAGGCATCACCAATAGATGGTGTTAAAATTACAAAAATTAATAGCAGCTGGGGTGAGAGGATCAATGTTGCTAAACGCGTTGTACAAGAAAATGAAGATGATGGCGGTCACACTAGTTTTGAGAGCTTTCAAGCTGTTAATACCACTTCTGACGCTTCGGCCACACCCAAACCACTCGCAGATTCTTTAATTAATGCCGTAGAAATAAGCTGCGATTATTTAATTAAAAAGCATAAGTATAAAGAAGGTTTACAGCTTTGTTTGAAAGATGCTATGGCAGGAGATATATCTGCTCAAACTAATTTGGGGTATATGTACAATTATGGGAACGGCGTAGCACAAGATTACAACAAAGCATTCCTTTGGTACTCTACAGCAGCTGCTCAGGGTGATTCATATGCACAATCCAATTTAGGAGATATGTATTATACTGGACATGGAGTAACGCAAGATTATAACAAAGCTTTCTTTTGGTATTATAAAGCAGCAGCCCAAGGAGATTCATACGCACAGTATAGTTTAGGAGGTATGTATTATGTTGGAAATGGAGTAGCACAAAATTATCAGGAAGCAATTCAATGGTATACCAAATCTGCAACTCAAGGGAATGCTGATGCGCAGTATAACCTTGGCATTATCTATTATAATGGAAATGGAGTTCCTAAAAACTATCAACAAGCTTTCCAGTGGTTCACTAGATCTGCAAATCAACACAATATAGAAGCTCAAAATAATTTAGGAGTAATGTATAAATTTGGCGAAGGTGTAACACAGAACTATCAGTTAGCATTTGAACTATTTAAAAATGCTGCCGAGGAAAATAATGCAGATGCACAAACCAATTTAGCAAGCTTATATCATGACGGCCTTGGGGTTTCAAAAGATTACCGCCAAGCTTTTAAATTGTATACTAAGTCAGCAAACCAAGGTAATACTATAGCTCAACAGCAATTAATGATGATGCAAAAATATAATGAAATAAGTATTTTGGATCAGATTAATTTGGCAATCCTTAGCTTAGGAATACTTGTTATTTTAATATTTGGAACCATAGTTGGCATTGTAATATATAAATTTAGCAAACTAAATGATGGTTTTATAAAGAATGGTTGTCATAAAATTAATAAGCTCTGCCGGAGACTAGCTATTATTATTGCTATTTTAAGTTTAATTCCTGTTTCTACCATAATAATAAATAATGCTACATCTTTTGTTATTGGGGTAGTAGAAGGAATTGTTAATGCAATAGCATATTTCCTACTATATTTGGAGCTTGATAAAACTTTCCAGACGAAACTTACTAGAATATATATATTATCAATAATTCTAGCAGTAATATCTTTATTCGTGCTTGGAATCGGATACTTTATATTTATGTCCAGTTCAGTTTCATTAAGTGCAAAAATCATGATAGTGCTCATGAGTTATATTACATACTTTTTACTTCCTATTACTCTTTTACATAGAACCGGTTTAAATATTGATATTATTGCAGAAAGTACTTCTAATCACCTATTTAGTTATAGTGCAAAACTAATGAAGATTGCAGCTTATACAATGCCTATATTTGTCGGGGTACTAATTTTGATTATTGCACAAATACTCTTTTTATTTGCATGTATAATGGATGATACCATTACATTACCTAAAAATTGATTCAATAATGCTAATGCAAATAGAAATCATTGTTGTATATATAATTAAACTAAACAAAGTATGGAGAGATCATTATGGCAAGGAATCCAAGTATTATGACAATAATAAAACAGGGTATTATTGAATCAGAGAGAGAGAATAGAAGACGTATTAGAGAATTAAAAGCGCAAGAGCGTTATTTAAAAATTGAAATAAAGGAAAATAATATTCGTTATGCTAAAGAAATTACAGATAAAGCTGAGATTGAAAGAAATGTACTATTATCAGTGTTGAAAGATTCTATCAGCAAGCAAAAATCTTTTTGTTTGCAAAATTACATCATTAGAGAGAATTTTTCCGAAGAAAAACCAATAGAACCTCTATATAAAACGATCCCCGTAATGCCAGAATTAAGGGTTGGACTTAATTCGCAAAACTTTATCAATAAGCTTAAAAAACTAGTATTTGAGAAAATACATAAAATTAAATCTACTAAATGGAAAAAATTAAAAGAAAAGCTAGACGTTAAAAACCAGGTACTCGAAGGAAAATATACAGATGAATTAGTTCTTTGGCAAAATAAACAAAATGCGTTTGAAGAGCATAAAGCTTCAAATAATAATAAATTAGAAAAATACCAAATGTTGCTAAACCAAGGCAAAAAAGAAGGGGTGGAATTTTATTTTGATTTAGCTCTAACTAGTTTTGAATATGAATCTAATTACTTCGATTGTGATTACAAATTAGAATATAAAGAAGATAGCCATATATTAGTTGTAGATTTTTCATTACCTCTTATAGATGATATACCTAAAATAAAGCAGGTAAAATATATCGCTACAAGGGATGAATTTGCAGAAACTCTGTTGTTAGAAAAAGATTTAGCTAAAATATATGATGAAATTCTATACCAAATGACTTTACGTGTGGTATATGGTCTTTATTCTGTTGATGATGTGGATTTACTGGACTCAATTGTGTTTAACGGCTGGATTACTCAAGTAAATAAAGCAAATGGGAAAATAGCAACCAATTGTATACTTACATTACAAACAACTAAGAGTAAGTTTATGCAATTAAATCTATATAATGTTGATCCGAAAGTATGCTTTAAAGGCCTTAAAGGAATATCAGGTGCTAAATTATGTGACTTTGTACCTGTAGCACCAATTTTAAAATTAGATACTAACGATAGCCGGTTTGTAGAATCCTATAATGTAGTAGAAAAAATTGAAGGTTTTAATTTGGCTGCCATTGACTGGGCGGATTTCGAGCATTTAATAAGGGAAATTTTCGAAAAAGAATTTGCACCTCATGATGGGGAAATTAAGATAACAAGAGCTAGTAAAGACGGTGGTGTAGACGCAGTTATTTTCGACCCAGATCCAATAAGGGGTGGGAAATTTATTATTCAAGCTAAAAGATATACCAATGTAGTTGGAGTCTCAGCAGTAAGGGATTTATATGGAACCCTAATGAATGAAGGAGCTGTAAAAGGTATTCTTGTTACTACCTCGCATTATGGAGCTGACTCATATGAATTTGCTAAAGATAAGCCATTAACACTACTCGATGGAAGCAATCTATTACACTTATTAGAAAAGCATGGTCATAAAGCATATATCAATTTAATGGAAGCTAAAAAACTAAGAAATTAGTGAGTAATTGTCCATGCTAGCATAAAAATAGAATTTTACTGTTCAATTTACCTCTAGAAGTCAGCAATAGTAATTCTCTAATCCCACACCTTTTACTAATAATAATCAAACTTTTATTAACATAATGACATAAACTAATGGTAAGATAACGGTCAAGGACTTAGTAACTCCTAAACACAAGAAGCATACCCAACATAGTTAGGTTCGGAGTTCCCGGACTACCTCTATGCCGGGAGGGGCTAATAAAATACCCGCAAGGGGAATACGCCCAGCCGTCTTGTGTCGGTGTTACTAAACTCCTGGCTTCCTACTTAGTAACTAGGAAATTAGTAATAATAAAACACAAGGAATGTACCAATGATTATATCTAATCTTATTCTATTAAACATACAACAGCAAATCAAAAATGACGAAGTGGCGGTATGCCATGGCTAATTATTTTTCAACTAGCCAAAAAATTGCTTTAGCTAACAATATCGTATCTGAATTTTGTAATAATGTATCACATCATGCACCTATGCTTGATGAGATACGAGAAATGGAACAGAGATATATTAGCAGCAATGGCCGAAGCTGGGATCTTAGTGATTTTTGTATTCGGATATCAGAAATACCGGTGAAATACTTTAAATTGATGCTGACGATGAGATGGCTTGATTTTGATACAGAAGAACCAATTTCATCTCTAATTGGGTTTTATAAATCTGTATATCATGGCAAACAAGGTTTTACTAAAATTGAACATTTTATAACAGTAGAAGCTTATATTGATTTGCTATTTATTGAATTGGAGCTTACTAAAATGTATGAGTAAATTAAATCCTGTTCTGGCAACATTAAATATGTGTATTTAACAAGTATCCGTGCTATTTTGAATCTCTCTATTTTCTTCCACACCTACCTACCTGAAGATATTTGGTAAAAGGATTTAACTTGTTGATATGTAGTAATTATTTCTGTATATACATGTATATACAGAAATTAAAAATGTAAATACATCAGCCTGTTATAAAAAATGGCATGTCTATACGCTGATATACAGTATTTCTAGATCTAATTACTTGAACTAAAATGTTCAATCTAGTAAATATTGAATCATCAAATAGTCACTACTTGCTGGGCTTATTTGCCGGATTAGGTTTACCTGGCAGTTGATGTTGTACTGGTGGTTTCGTGACTTTAGGCCTGTGGTCAGTTGCAAAATTGGTTGACGCCTGAGTGTATTTCGTATTATTTGTAGGTTTATTTGTCATGATATATGCTAGTCCTATTATAAAAATTAAAAATGTTAATAAATTAATTGCTAAAACAATGATTTTGGCCAATGATAATTTTTTAAAAATTGGTAAATATTCATTATTTCTTTGTATAGTTTCAGCAACTTTTTTGATAAATTGATTACTCGTAGTAATGTTATCATTATATTCAGCTGGTTTACTTGCTTCTAATAACTCTACTGATTGTGTATGCCTTTTTCCATATACGTACTCATGAATAAATAGATAAATGGATATTATGAGTAAGCATGAAAAAAAGGATGCGATACACACGATATATATCCATCTGAGAATAAGATTATCTTGTAGAATTGATCTAACATCAGATGAAAGTAAAAAACCAGTGATCAATGCATTTGGTATTACATTGAATTTGAATATTATGTCATTTATAAGGTCATAAGTTTCATTTAGGCATGTACCAAGGTTATTTGCTGAATTCTCTAATTGATCCCTAGCATTGTCAATTTCATCCTTATTGTCTAATTTATTTTTATTCATAAAATCCACATGAAAATTGAATTTTTTATTTATTTGGTGGTATAGGGGGCTTCGTCACGGGCGCGCGCTTCAGAGGGACTCTCTCAGTATTGTTTGGTGGTGGAACTAATTTTACATTTTTCTCTGCCATATATTTTATCCTTATTTATTAGCTTTTGTTTATATAAATGTAAATATGTATTTTTCAAGTGGTCATTTTATTTATCAATCACTTGTTCAAGCAAGCAAACCCCAGTTAGCACTTCATGTTGGAAAATATAATCATACTGAGTAAGCCCTAATGATTTTCTGCGTTTTAGATGCTTGCGAATAAGAGTTATCTGCTCCTCTGTAAGCGGATTACAGGTTCTGGGGTCAACCCCTTTTAATAAATAACAGCGTTCCAAATAATTACACAGCTCTCTTTTTTGTTGAGGAGTTTCCGGAATAATATAATCGGTGCCCAGATATTTAAGTTTGGGAGCCTGAGTTACATTCATTGAATGATTAGTTGGCTCCATAATACCTTTATAACCCCTGGAAATTGAATTTTCAATTAAATACACTATATTTTGCTTGGTTATAACAAGGTCATTAAGTTGTTTTAAAGTAAGCTCAATCTGCTGTAGTGATATAGATTCATGTTTATCTGCTTTGTACTTTGCCCAGGCTTGGATAGCTTTAATTTGTTCTGCCGTAAATTTATACTCAGATTGTTCAATGCAGTTTAACCAAACATTACCCCCATTTAAACTTGGGGGACTATAAGGGGATTCTTTTTCTATCTCTAGCTCTGTATCTATCTCTTGTAGGACATTGTCTTTTTTTGTCCGGGTTTTGTCCGAAAGCAAGTTCTGTTTTTGGCGGTATTCACGCTTCTTTTGTGCATAATCTGTTTCAGTACCAAGCATTTTGCTGACTTCACTCATAAATAATGCTCCATCATCTAGCTTTTCCATTAAACCTAAATTGGTAAATGTATTTACTGCTATTCTTACTACATCAATATTAGTATGGGTAATTGTACTAAGCATATCCGGAGTATAAGGAATAGTATTTTTGAATATTAAACGACCATTATCGTTAATTGATTTGAGCATAAGCTTCAGATAAAATAGAATATAATCCATTCCATTAGGCATAGCCTCGATAATCTTAATTTCATCACGTTCAAAGAAGTTTTCTTGTAATTTAAGCCAGTAATAGCGTTTTTGTTGTGTAGAAATAATTGTATCCTTGAAATATTAGTTAAAGATCAAGGAAAAATCACTTAAAGATTGAGAATTAAACCAGGTTAAAAATCTTGGGGATTTTCTGGGGATAATTATAACGATTAACTTAACTAAATATGATAGTTCAACAAAGAACTATTTTATAAAATTATCATTTAAACAAAAGATTAGATATATTTTGGATGATACCCAGGTGGTGCGGAAGAAGAGACTTCACTTTATATTTTTAACCCATTGAAAACATTAGCTTGGCGAGTTCTGGTGTATGTTATAGGACGTAAATAGAGCGTACTTTACCAGTATATTAGGATACGGTGAATATAGATAAAATTAATATTAGTCAACGCTATCTATCAATATATATGGGAGTTGTAGCATTAAATACTGGTTATTGAGGTTGGCAATTAGCTAGCCTCAATAATTTAATTAAATCAGTAGCACTTCATACTTACTAATTTTTACAATACTTTAAATCTACTGGGTACATCGTTATATTGCAGCTTCTCTGTAAAGTTGGATACAGCATATTAGCAGAACCATCAGCAATATTTAGTGCGGCTGGACGATAATATACGTCTTCACTATCGGCCTTTGTATAATCACATAAATTAGTCTGATCAGAATAAACACCGAGGTCATTATAAAAAGTAGTGCTAAAGCAATCGTCTCCATGGCTATATGTAATAAACCACCTAGTACCGTTTGAGCCAGAAGTATTAGTAAACCAACCAGTCTGCCCTAAAGGTTCTTTTGGAAGCGGAAAGTATCCTCCAGGTGCTATTACACTACCAGCTTCAAGCGACAAAGGACTATCCTTGTGCCACCATTTCAACCAACCTGAATATTTTGGATAAGGTGTAGTTCCGTTATTTTCTGTCGTGAAAACTTGTAAGAAAGTAAGAGGTCTAGTGGTAGTATTATGTACTTGATAAGCTATATTTGAATCTGGGGCTGGGTCCATATTAGAGCAAGGGCCATCAGCAGAATAAGAAATTTGTGTTACATTTTGACGATTGCTGTAAACAGCGTTTCCATAGCTGTCAAAACCATAAGTTATGCTTGCTGTCTGAGTGGTATCAGTAACCACGAACAGATCATGTACAGGCATTAGATAAGTATATTGTGTGCAAAATGCGTTACCCGTTTCCATGACCCCAGATTTACTACTAATGCAGCGACCATTTATATCACAAATAGCAAGGCTAACTGGAGGAGATGATGAAACACTGTAGCTTAACTTTTGGGCATTAGCTACGCTTACAAAAAGTGCAAATATAAAAACTAAACGAGAAAGCAAGAACTTTTTTTTATTACTCATTTTTTTTATCCTTTAAAATCATTAAAAAATTAACCTTATGTTCACAGAGAGGATTTTATCTAATGTTGCTTGATAAATCCAATTGATTGTTACTATACAGTCAATAGATTTTAGCTATTGAGTGTGGTTTAACTATGAATGGTTTGGATAATTTCTGCTAATTGATGAATTATTGGCATGCGGTTAAAACTTTTGCGTGTGGCTATAACAATTTCACGTGTGGGAACTGGCTTTATAAACTCTTTAATGGCAAATGATGACTGATTATCTTCATTTAAAGAAAAGCCGGGAATGATGCTAGATCCAATTCCACTAGCTACCATATATTTAATGGTTTCAATAGAACTAGTGCTAATTGCCATATTGTTGGCTCCTGGTTTAGACGCTATACATTTGGGGCATATTTTTAGGACTTGTTCACGAAAACAATTACCATTGTCTAATAATAGCATAGTCTCATACATTAGATTATGCGGATTAATTTTTGATTTTTGATTAGCCCATTTATGATTTTTAGGTAAAATGATTTTTAATGGCTCTGTATATAAATCTATAGTTATTAGATTAGGTTTATCAAATGGTTTGGCAACAATAATTGCATCAATTTCTCCGGCCAATAATTTACCGCTTAATATTTCGGTAAAACCTTCTTCAATAATTAATTTAATTGGCGATGCATTAATTTGGGTAATCAGCTGAGGAAAAAGGTATGGTCCAACCGAGTTTATAGCTCCGAGCTTTAACGGCTGACTGTAAATGTTATTATTCAGTCTTGCAAATTCTTCAATTTCACATACGGAATCTAGGACTTGAATGGCTTTGTTAACTATCTCACGACCGACATCTGTGATCGTAACCTGATTTTGATTTCTCTCAAAAAGTGCTATATCCAGATTAGATTCAAGCTTTTTAATTGCAATGCTTAATGTTGGTTGACTAACAAAGCATTTACTAGCAGCTTTTCCAAAATGTTTTTCTTGTGCAACGGCCACGATATATCGTAGCTCAGTTAAGGTAATATACATGTGATTATTTGACCATGAAGTTAAAAATTTTTAAGGCTTTACGAGTTAATTATTGATTATAAAATGTATTTTAGCATATTATAATTATAAGTTGAAAAGATATCTATTTTTAAGTCGATATGCAATAAACGCAATACTTACAAGGAGATTCAAAGATCAAAACAAAAACCATGGTGCGGAAGAAGAGACTTCACGCTATATTTTGAAACCCATTGATAACATTAGCTCCGCGAGTTCTAGAGTATGTTATGGGACATTTTTGGGACATCTTGTATAGAATCTAATGCTAGCGCTTTATCAGTGACAAATTAATAGCCAAAGTTTATAAGGCATGTATTTAAGAACTAATTATCTTGAAAGAATATGTGGCTGTTTTTATGATTGTACCAATAATCTCTTGCCAGATTAAATTGATGTGAAAACCATTTCCATTTTCCCATTTCTTTTTCTGGAAGTAACGGTTCTTTAGAAGGCAATATAGGGGCTATGTTTTTATTGATAATATTTTCATATTCTTTAATTTGGGCTTTTAAAGCTTGACTTGAAAGTCCATACCCCATCTTCTCAGAATTATTAAATATCATTTCAGGCAGATAATTTAATCTATACATACCGTCAGTGTCTTCAATAAATAGAGGCCTGTCGTTATTTTTAGAGTTATATTCAATCATTTTATTAGAAATAAGTACTCTTGGATAGTTAGCACACTTAGATTCTAAATTGTATGCTTCAATGTAAGCTTTACCAAAGAATATCTCATTCTTATGGTACATTTCACCTTTTGATATTCCACCACGGATAAGAAAACCTTTTTTTAGAGCTTGAGCAGCAATCCAAGATATAAGCCTCATTAATTGATTAAGGTGGAAATGAGGGTTATCAATATTTTCGTTTCCGGTCGAAATAGAATAAGATATTATAATGCTATCAGAAACTGCGGTAAATGCTGGAGCTATTTGATAGTTTACGTTACCATCTTTAGCCGGGAATATTTCGTTAAAAGTTCCATGGTTGTTCAATTTTGTATATGCTTTCAATAACTCCAATAGATTATTATTTTCATAATCCGATTTAGCTCTGCAAACTGCCGTACTAAAGCCGAGTAAATCAATAAATGCTACTATATGATTTTTCATAATAGGTTTATGTTTCTATAAAAGCTAAATTTGCTTATTTTAGTTTTTTAATTTTACGCAGTTCGATAGCATTTTGGCTAGTTATTACTTTCTTGCCTGTCTTTGATTCGATTTCTTTTCTGGCATTGCCAGCTATAGATCCGCCTTGTTTTGCAATTATTTTACTCTGTGTAAATATCTGCGGTTGTTTTTCCTTAGATATTTCTGTGGTAGTTGCTTCTGCCAGCATATTGAGTACCAGTTCAAGATTAGTCATATTATCGCGGAGGTTTTCTTTTTTTAATCCTTTGAATTGTTTATAATCTTTTGTAGTCATCCCACTCCAGGCCTTGGTTATTTCATCGGTTAAAATAGCAAATTCTTGCCCTTGTTTTATTCCGCGTTGTTCCCATTCGTCAGTTAATTCTTTTCGAACGTCAATGCTTTTAAGGCGCTGGTTAATCCATTCTTTAGAATATCCTTTAGCTAAATAAGCAGCCATAGCCCGATCAATAGTTTTTTCAGGGTCTTCATTTTCTTCAATTCGTTCATAACCAACCTGAGCCAACCAGAGTTTAAACGGTTCAGCTTTAGGTGATGGGATTGATTGGATTAACCGAAGCATAGTTTCAGTATCGGCACAATCAGTAGCGTATCTTTTACCGTCTGCTGCTTCAAATTTCAGTTGTACGATTTTTTCGTACAACTGACTACCCTCTACTATAAGCTTCTTTTTTAAATCTGTCCAATATCTTTTGGGTATGCTGCTGCCAGTCAGCACTTCAATTATGTCTATAATAGAAAAATACCATAGTTCTTTATCTGCATCCCAGTGTGATCTAACATGCTTATCTTGGAAAATCTTTAATTTACTCATTTTATACCTTTATAATATCCACTAAAAAATATTGATAGGGCGATTTTAGCATTTTATAATTAAAATCTTTTGCGAGAATTCGCAATACATAACATCATAGAAGCTTAAGCCATCTGTATCAATGAGTTTAAGCTTATAAAAAATATTTTCTATGGTGTGGAGCGAGTTATTCGAACCTACCAATTTAGACCATCCAAATTTATCAATACTTTTCATTAATTTTACCTATTCTTTGGGACATTTTTGGGACAAAAAGTCAAAAAACAGGCTCAAAAATGACTCATTTTGAGTAAAAGGCATCATTTGCAAAATTAAGGTAAAATGTAATGTTGCCAATGGTCTAGGTGGAATTTTGCTTGACTTTTAGAATATCTAAAAGGGGTGGTGCGGAAGAAGAGACTCGAACTCTTACGCCTCGCGGCGCTGGAACCTAAATCCAGTGCGTCTACCAATTTCGCCACTTCCGCATAAATCGGAGGTAATAATAATACACTAAATTAAGCACTATTTGCAACATAATTTTTATGTGTGTATGGCCAAATATATTTCAACCCTTTCAAGGGACATTCAATAAACTTTGCTATCCCAGTAAATGCAAGTATCAAAAACATCGCGATCTAGGTTTGCAATTAAATTGGGAATAACCAAAATTTTATTGAACGACACTATTTTAAAATAGGCTATGGCTAGATTAAAAGTAGCCAGAATCTAACAGTGCCGCATTTATACAATAAAAAGGCATATGGCCTTTAAAACTACTATTGGTTAGAAGGATCGTTTTGTAGCTCCCACAACAATTTAGGGTATTCTCCATCAGTAAGTTTCCAAATATTTGTATTCCACCCCTTATAAGTAGACACTGTTTGCATTTGTGCTGTAGTTCTTCCTCCATCAGGACATGCATTGGACTTGCTGACAGACTCAAATTCTTCTAAACTCATCCCAATATGCATCCCATTCATTATTTTCCCTACATATTCTTAACGCCAATTCGGGATAAGGATATAAGTTTTTTAGGATTCCAATAAAGCACTGGCGCGTATTGCTTAGCCGTTCACATAACAAGTTTTGCCGAGCTTGGTTTATGTTTTATTGGCATAGATTGATTCTATAATGAAGCTTGAATAGTATAAAAGAAGTCCATCATAAATATTCTTTGATAAAAGCAATTAAAACGTAGAAATAGATCATCAAGGTTAAGTACAAGTGAAATGGTATTAATAATTTTATTGTTTACCCAATCTGGATATAAGGGTTATAAATGGTACTATACCATCGGGTAAAATAATTGCTACTTTTTTGAGATTAATATCCTGAAAAAACCGCTCTTCGAAGTATTTCGTGATTAATAAAAAATCTTTATATGAAATTACCAGGTCATCCTGGTAAAACATCACATGATTTGGGTCGTAGATAAATGACATTATAATGTACTCTATTTTAAAAGTTTTTCGGTATATTCCCGAACTTTGTTTAGCTTAAATGAAGTCTCATTTAAAATACTGTAATCGTTGTTTAAAACTTTATCAATCATCTGATTGATAGCCGCACCGGCAGGTGATAAACAGGCAAGGCTTAGTAACATTATGTCTATATCGTAGTTTAAATTGTCACTCTTGCCTCCCGGGATAAAGTTATAAACCAACGGTTTATTTATTATCTTTTTGAGTTCCAAATACTTGTTCAAGCTAATCCCATCAACCAATATAGCATCAACGTCCATTTTATTATATGCTGTTATTCGACGCATTACTTCCTCCGGATCAGAAGCATCTGTTCTGGCTATAATAAATAACTTTTTCCGGGCACGAATCACTGCCTCTAATATTTCGGTATGTTCTTCCAGAGGTATGAGCCGCTTTCCTGGTAAATGCCCACATTTTTTTGGGCGTTTCTGGTCTTCAATTACAACTCCAAAAACACCGATTTGTTCCAAATTTTTAATTACATACTGGGTAATTTGCGCCCCACCAAAACCATCATCAATATCAATCAGAAGATTAGCATCAGGGCAACAACTCATAATTCGTCTGGCTTGAATAATTACATCTTCCCAGGTAAGAAAACCAATATCCGGAAGACCATATTGACTTGCGGTGTAAGACAAGCCGCTTAAAAATATATCCTTGTGCTTTTTAGTTACTATTAATGCCGAAAATGTATCATAAATACCAATAAATTGCCGCATTACTCATATCCTCTCAAATCAGATCTTATTGTATTTTTATATTGTAAATTGTAACATAAAAGTAATCTTTGCTGTAGTAGCAAAAAACGAGATGATTTTCTTAAAGTTTTTAGACCTTCCCATTTAAAACTAAAACGTATATAAAGCCCTCTGCCAGAAGATGTTAACTCATTATTGAAAATATATATTTGACAAGTCATTTATCTCAGTGCTAAATTCCGCTTATCGTTTTTTTTAGGAATTATTAATTAACAGTTAATATTATTTTATGCAAACAACTTTGTACATTATAATTCTTACACACCTACCATTTGGCTGAAGCCCATTCTTATTTTGCATTTTTGCAGCAAATTTCTATTGATACTTATTATATTTAAACATTTATCTATCAATTATATATAGATTTCAGTAATTTTTTTATTATTTTAGTTATTTTAACCGGTGTTATATCATTGCAATTTAAGCGGTTGCAACGATATGGTACCACTGTAGTTTTTTAGAGTGTTACACATGAAACATTTGAAAATTTCAATCCCTGTGCTTGGATTTTTATGTATATTTATACTAAATGGCTGTGATGGAGATTCATGATCTGGTGCAGGCAATGCCCAAAATCCAGGCACGCAATCATTAAATACAACCGCCACAATTTATGATAATAAATCATTCAAGATCAGAAACGATACCGGCGAAGATATAAATAAAATTAGTATAACATATGATGATGGACAAGTATTTAACGTGAGCCAATTTATTTGTGCCAGAAAATTTTGTAAGGTAAAAGTTGACGAAGGTATGGTTAATAAAGGTATGCAGTTTAAATTTTGGGGCGAAAACGATAAGTTAATTAGCTCATATAAATGGCCATATAGTATTAGCCGGAGATTTGCCATAGATATCTTCTGGTACAATAAATCAGGTATCAACCAGCTATAGCTCCTCTACTACACATACTTTTGCTGTTTATACCCCTTTAAGGCAGCAATAATATTTGATAATAGACTTAATAAAAAAATCTGTGTTTTAATTGTGTAAGCCCAAGCAATGCTAATAAATCATCCAGTTTTTTAGCAGCAACTATATTGGGCTTATTTTTATTGCTGGCAATAATTAGTTCATTTTTTAATGAATGCTCAAACCCAACCAACTCTGTCACTGTAACTGAATAGCCATTAGCTTCTAGCTGGAGCGAACGTAAGACATTAGTTATATGGCTGCCAAACTCGCGGCAATGTATAGGATGCCGCCACATTTCTCCAAGTACATTATTTTGCCATGCTTTATTCTTTTTTAAAATAGCGGCTACTTCTGCCTGACAGCAAGGTACCAATACAATGTATTTAGCTCGCTTATTTAGTGCAAAATGTATAGCATCATCTGTTGCAGTATCACAAGCGTGTAAAGCTGTCACTATATCTACCTTGTCAGGAATCAACTGTGAGCCTATAGAATCACTGACAGAAAGGTTTAAAAATGACATACCTGAAAAATTTAACCGACTGGCTAGCTCTTGAGATTTCTTAACCAATTCTTCACGAGTTTCAATTCCATATATATGAAAGGTATTTTTATCCAAATGCTTAAAAAATAAATCATATAAAATAAAACCTAAATACGATTTACCTGCCCCATGATCTACCAAAGAAATATCAGAACCATCAAGCTGTTTAAGTAATGGTTCTATAAATTGGAATAAATGATAGATTTGTTTTAGTTTTCGTCGGCTATCCTGGTTTAATTTACCATCACGAGTTAGAATATGTAGTTCTTTTAATAACTCAACTGATTGATCAGTACGAACTTGATATTTGTCTTGATTAGATGTATGTGTTTTAGAGCACTTTGGCATTTCTTAAATTCTTCAATTTATAAACGACCTCTTCAACAACCTGATTTGGACGCATTCCAGATGTATCAAAAGTTAAGTGGCTAACCTTGTCGTAAAATTCTTTGCGGGCCTCATAAAGTGCTGTAACTTTATTTGCAACATCTGTATTGGCCATTAATGGGCGTTTATTAATTGACTTTGATAAGCGATCAACTAATGTAGGAATATCTGCATGAAATTGAACTACAATGTTATCAGATGTTAAGATCAATTCACGATTAATTTCTTTAATAACACATCCTCCGCCAACGGACAGTACAAAATTACGTCCTGTTGTAATGATTTCTTTTAGTTCAAAAGTCTCACGTTCCCGAAAACCATCCTCGCCTTCAATCTCAAATATAGTAGGTATGTCCACGCCGCAACGCAGCTCAATACTCTTATCCAAATCAATAAATTCTTTGTTAAGAGCTTCTGCCATCAATTTGCCAATTGTAGTTTTACCAACACCAGTAATACCAACAATAATAATATTTTCTTGCATAGTTAATAAAAAAGCCAAGCTTCAAGCTTGGCTTATTTCCAATAAGCAGTCTTATTAGTGAGCAGCTGATGCAGCAGGAGCAGAAGCCTCAACAGCAGCAGCGTTAGCTGAAGCTTGAGCAGCTGATGCATTTGCATTAGCGGCAGAAGCATTTGCCTGAGCAGCAGAAGCATTAGCGTTAGCGCCACCTTCATTGTTAGAACATGCAACCATTGCAACACCAACAAGCAATAAAGCTAGTAATTTTTTCATATTATACCTTTCGAAAAATTTTTTAAGTTATAACTGTTTATGTAATTGACAACAATTGGCGCTATTATAGCACATAAAATTATCAATATACTCCTTTTTTTAAAATTTATATAAAAATCTAGTGATTAACATGTTTTCTTATATAATCTAATGCCTTTAGCTGTGCAATTGCAACATCCAGTGCTGCCTGAGCTTTTGCAACGTCGAGAGTTTGCGACGAATCAGAATGTTTTATTCTGGCTAGCGCTGCCTCATGTTCAGCAATTAAACGCTCTTCATCTAATTTTTCAGTACGCTCAACAATATCTGCCAAAATAGTTGCATGGTTGTCCTGAATTTCAAGAAAACCTCCAGAAACCGCATAAATTAGCTGATATTTTTCATTCGGCACCTGTAATCTTAAAACCCCTGGTTTTAGTTTACAAATTAATGGGATATGATTTGGATAAATACCTATTTCACCATCACTGGCCGTTGCTACAAAATGCTCCACATCACCAGAAAAGATTTGATGTTCTGAATCAACTAAATCAAGTCGCATCAATTTTACCATGGTTATTTCCGATTCTTACTGTTTTTCTGCATTCGCAACCGCTTCTTCAATGGTACCCACCATATAAAACGCCTGCTCTGGTAAATGATCATATTCACCTTCTAAAATTGCCTTAAATCCACGGATTGTATCTGCTAAAGATACATACTTGCCAGGTGACCCGGTAAATACTTCTGCCACAAAGAATGGCTGAGATAAAAATCTCTGGATTTTACGTGCACGCATAACTACAAGTTTATCTTCTTCAGACAATTCATCCATACCCAAAATTGCAATAATATCACGTAGTTCTTTATATTTTTGTAATGTTGCCTGTACTCCACGTGCTACATTGTAATGATCTTCACCTACAACTAACGGATCCAACTGACGTGAGCTCGAATCTAAAGGATCAACAGCCGGATAAATACCCAAAGAAGCAATATCACGGCTAAGAACCACAGTTGCATCCAAATGGGCAAACGTAGTAGCAGGGGAGGGATCGGTCAAATCATCAGCTGGTACATATACCGCCTGAATTGAAGTAATTGAACCATCTTTAGTTGAAGCTACGCGCTCCTGAAAACGCCCCATCTCATCTGCAAGAGTTGGTTGGTAACCTACTGCTGAAGGCATACGCCCAAGCAATGCAGACACTTCGGTACCTGCTAGTGTATAACGATAAATATTATCCACAAACAGTAGTACGTCACGCCCTTCATCACGGAATTTTTCAGCTAATGTCAGCCCGGTTAAGGCAACACGCAGCCGGTTTCCTGGTGGCTCATTCATCTGGCCATATACCAATGATACTTTATCTAATACATTTGACTCTTTCATTTCATGATAAAAGTCATTACCCTCACGAGTTCTTTCGCCAACCCCGGTAAATACCGAATAACCACTATGCTCGATCGCAATATTCCGGATCAATTCCATCATATTTACTGTTTTACCTACACCGGCACCACCGAATAAACCAACCTTACCACCTTTGGCAAAAGGACATAATAAGTCAATCACCTTAATACCGGTTTCAAGTAGCTCAGTAGTTGGTGCAATTTCGTCAAATTTGGGTGCATTTTGATGGATTGCACGTAGTTCTTCAGTTTGTATCTCACCTGCTTCATCAATCGGATTACCCAATACATCCATAATCCGACCAAGAGTTGCCGTACCTACTGGTACAGAAATAGGCTTGCCCGTATTGACAATATCGAGCCCTCTTTGTAAACCATCAGAACTACCCATAGCAATAGCCCTGACAATACCATCACCAAGCTGTTGCTGTACTTCAAGAACTAGTGCACCGCCCGATTTTAGTTTTAATGCATCATAAACTTTTGGAACGTTGTTACGTGGAAATTCGACATCCACAACCGCGCCAATAATCTGGATAATTTTTCCTTGTACTGTATTTTCTGTCATATAGTTTTCCTATAAATTCCCTCACCGGAGGTGTTAAACTGCCGCACTACCAGCTACGATTTCAGCTAATTCTTTAGTAATTGAAGCCTGACGTGATTTGTTATAACTTAAACGCAAATTATTAATTGCACTTCCTGCATTATCTGTTGCCGCTTTCATCGCAACCATACGAGAAGCCTGCTCTGAGGCCATATTATCAGCCAAACATTGATATACAACTGATTCAATATAGCGACGAACCAGTTCATCCAATACTTCAATTTCAGATGGTTCGTATATATAATCCCAAGGCATCTCATTTTTTAGCTTTAAGTCACGCTCAGTCAACGGCAATAGTTGCTCAACGGTTGCCTGCTGTTTCATAGTGTTTACAAAATGGGTGTACACTACATAAACCGCGTCTAATTTACCATCATGAAACCCCTGAAGCATTGCAGACAATGGTCCTATGATTTGCTCCATCTTCGGCACATCACCAAGCGCAACTGCTGAACCACTTACCATAAGTTTTAATCTATTAGCAGCTACCAAGCCTTTTTGTCCTAATGCACAAACTTCAACTTCAACGCTGTTTTGCTGTAATTGCCGGATATGCTCAAGAAACACCTTTATGGCATTGGCGTTCAAGCCGCCACATAAGCCTTTATCGGAAGTTATCAATATTATCCCCGCACGCTCAATCTTTTCCGGATTGCGCAAAAAAGGAATAATATTTTTTGAGGACTGGTTTACTTGCGCCAAATGCGCCATCACCCGCCGGATATTATCAGCATAAGGCCTGGCTGAACGCATTCTTTCCTGTGTCTTACGCATTTTGGATGTTGAAACCATCTGCATCGCCCGGGTAATTTTTTGCGTATTTTGTACACTTTTTATTTTACTGCGAATTTCTTTTCCTGCAGCCATTTAAAACCTCAAATATCTGCTTAGTTTGCAACAAAAATTGATTTAAATTCAGTCAATGCTGATTTGATAATTGCTTCATCAGCTGATGCCAGTTCACCGCTTTTATCAATATTTTCTAACACCTGCGGATGATTCGCCCGCATATATGCTAAAAATGATGATTCAAATGCTAATGCACTATTAACCGGGACGTCTGAATAATAACCATTATTAGCCGCGTACAAAGTCAAAGACATTTCGGCAACACTTAGTGGTGAAAATTGTTTTTGTTTCATTAATTCAGTTACAATCTGTCCATGAGCCAGTTGTTTCCTGGTTGCTTCATCTAAATCGGAAGCAAACTGTGCAAATGCAGCCAATTCACGATACTGTGCCAATGAAATACGAATGCTACCAACTAATTTTTTAATTACTTTAGTTTGTGCTGCACCACCCACCCGAGATACCGAAATACCTGGGTTAATCGCCGGACGAATACCTGAATTGAATAAATCAGTTTCTAAGAAAATTTGTCCATCTGTAATTGAAATTACGTTAGTAGGTACAAATGCCGATACATCACCTGCCTGAGTTTCGATAATTGGCAATGCCGTTAATGAACCGGTCTTGCCTTTAACTTCACCATTGGTAAATTTTTCAACATATTCTGCATTTACTCGTGCTGCACGTTCTAATAAACGAGAATGTAGATAAAATACATCCCCTGGATAAGCTTCACGACCTGGTGGTCTACGTAATAACAAAGAAATCTGGCGATATGCAACAGCTTGTTTTGATAGATCATCATAAATAATTAATGCATCTTCACCACGATCACGGAAATATTCACCCATAGTACAACCGGCATAAGGTGCAATAAATTGTAATGCTGCAGACTCGGATGCTGATGCGGCTACAACTATAGTATGCCCTAAAGCCCCATGCTCTTCAAGTTTTCTTACCACATTAGCAATAGAAGAGGCTTTTTGTCCGATTGCAACATAGATACAAGTAATACCTGTACCTTTTTGATTAATAATTGCGTCCACTGCAACAGCAGTTTTACCAGTTTGTCTATCACCGATAATTAACTCACGCTGACCACGGCCAATTGGAACCATTGAATCAATAGCTTTTAAACCTGTTTGTAATGGTTGAGATACAGACTGACGCGCGATAACGCCTGGTGCAACTTTTTCTACCGGAGCAGTTAGCTTGGCATTAACCGGGCCTTTTCCATCAATTGGCCGACCTAAAGCATCAACTACACGGCCAATTAACTCTCGGCCTACCGGTACTTCCAAAATACGCCCGGTACAAGAAACTTCATCACCTTCTGCAATATGCTCATAATCACCCAAAATCACAGCACCAACACAATCACGCTCCAAGTTCATGGCCATACCATATACGTTACCTGGAAATAATATCATTTCACCTTGCATAACATCTGATAAACCATATATACGTACAATACCATCAGCAACTGAAACAACTATACCTTTGGTTCTATAATCTGAACCCTCTTTGGTTGCCTCAATTTTTGATAGAATAATATCACTAATTTCCGACGGATTTAAATGCATGAACCACCTCTATTGTATAATTTGAGCAGCCATTTTGCTAAGGCTACTCTTAACTGATGCATCAATAACTTTGTCATTTATAAGTATTTTGATGCCACCTATTAGCTCTGATTGTACTTCCACAGAAGCTACAATTTTTCGACCAAATTTCTTGCTTAATTGCTGTTCAATCTCAGTTTTATCTTTCTCATCCATTGGAAAAGCCGACAAAATAACAGCCTTAGAAGTATTTTGTTCATCTTGTGCCATTTTCTCGAACAAGATAAAAATATCGCCAAGTAACGTAAGACGGTTATTTTCCTGTAGAATTGTTAAAAAATTAGCTAATAACTTGTTTGGACTTTTGGTAAGACCCACTAAAGTTGCTGTAATATCGCTAGCAGAAATTTTGGGATTATCAATTAAATTAATAAAATCCTTGCTCTTTACAGCTTGCGCTAAAATAGATAAATCCTCTAACCAGCTATCAATATTATTATGTGATTTTGCCAATGCAAATACTGCATTGGCATAAGGATGAGCTAAGGAACTGGTATCTGCCATAATAATTATAACTCCGCCTTAATACTTGCCAATAATGCCTGATGGCGGCCTTGGTCAATCTCAACCTTTAATATCTGCTCAGCTCCCTTAACTACCAAAGCTCCTACACGCATGCGTAATTGCTCTTTAGCGCGCATAATTTCTTGCTCAAGCTGGGCCTTGGCATCACTGTGAATCTTTTCACATTCTTTTACCGCACGTTCTTTTGCCTCACTAATTATTTGATCAGAACGACGCTCAGCATTGCTCATGATTTCGGTTGCGCGCAATTGTACATGCTTTAACTCTTCTTCAATTTTAGACTTTGCAGCAGTTAATTCTTGCTTGCCTTTTTCTGCAGCAGCCAAACCATCAGCAATTTTCTTTGCGCGCTCTTCCATCATGTTGTTCAATGGCGGCCATACAAATTTCATTGTAAAAAGTACTAAGATGGCAAAAGTTATTGCCTGTCCTAGTAATGTTGCGTTAATTTCCACACTAAACCCCTTGTAACGTTATAAACAGCTAATTGTTAGTGTGCTGTTTTAAGCAATGCTAATGCTGTACTTAACAATGGATTGTTGAAAATAAACAATAAGGCAATACCAACACCAATCATCGAAATCGCATCAACCAAAGCCGCGATAATAAATAGCTTAGTTTGCAACATTGCTACTAATTCCGGCTGTCTTGCTGCAGACTCCAAAAATTTACCACCTAGTAATCCAAACCCTATAGCAGTTCCACATGCGCCAAGACCAATTAATATGGCAGCAGCTAATGCAGTATAACCCGTGATGTTTGAAATAAGACCTTCCATTTACGAACCCCTATAAAATAAAAAATAAAAACAAAGTGCAAAAAAATCACGTACAACAGTTAATGTTTTTCAACCGCCATACTTAAATATACAATCGTTAATACCATAAAGATAAACGCCTGCAAAGTAATAATCAGGATGTGGAAAATCGCCCACGGAACGCCCAATAGCCATTGTGTATGCCACGGCAGCAAAGCAATCAGGATAAAAACCAACTCACCTGCATACATATTACCAAATAACCGTAGTGACAATGAAATTGGTTTAGTCACTAGCTCCAATAGCTGAAACAAAATGTTTAATGGCAGGGCATAAATTCCAAAAGGAGCGCTTATCAGTTCTTTTCCCCAACCGCCAAGTCCTTTAGCTTTTATGCTATAACCAATTATCAGGAATAACACTGAAATTGACATCGCAAATGTAGCATTTACATCAGCAGACGGCACTACCCGCCAGTGCGCCTCAGGGTTACCAGCTAAATGGTTAGTAAAATTAATTAAATCTACCGGCAATAAATCCATTAAATTCATTAAAAATATCCAACAAAAAATTGTCAGTGATAATGGAACAATCATTTTGCTTTTTTTGCCATGATAAACATCTTTTACCTGCTGGCTTACCATTTCTACAACCAGTTCAAAAAATAGCTGCAGTTTACCCGGATTTTCAACTTTTGCCCGTCTGGCAAGCAGAGTAAAAATAAACAGGTAAATAAAACCCAAAAGCAACGACATGGAGAATGTGTCAATATGGATTGACCAAAATCCACTGCTCTGATCTGATACAATCACATTATTATGTGTCAGGTGATGGACAATATATTCAGTTGTTGATGACATCTATGTATATAAACCTCAAAGAGCTAAGTAATAATTAAACTTATCCAATATCCGGATAAAGCTGCAATATACGCTGATAATAACGCAATATAGTTGCACTGTCTATAAACCAGCACCACCACAGCAAAAAGCAATAAATTCAGTATAAACCGACTAATCATTGCTTTTTTATGTCGTGCATATGCAACATTTGGTGCTACAACCAAACTATCACCAAAAGCAATTTTTGCCCCGATAAGAGTTGATATAAGCGCTATGAATAACCCAACTATCCCACTTAATAAAGCATTCATACTACGAGTATGTACTGCAATGATAATCGCGGCTAATAACCCCATAACAGACTGAACCATAACCAATCTATACATGATCTTTATGTGTTTGCGGCTATTTTTCATAGGACGGGATTGTATCATATTTGTCCCAGCACTATGTTAAAATATTGTCATAAAATTATGATTCAGAGGTTCTTTGTGGAAAAAAAACTATTTATTAAAACTTACGGGTGCCAAATGAACGAGTACGACTCGGACAAAATGGCTGATTTACTTAAAAATTTTGAGGGCTATGAAAAAACTAATAATCCTGAAGATGCCTCAGTAATTTTATTTAACACATGCTCTATTCGTGAAAAAGCCCAGGAAAAAGTGTTTTCCGACCTGGGACGTGTTCGCCATATTAAGCAACAAAACCCGGATGTAATTATCGGAGTTGGCGGCTGTGTTGCATCTCAAGAGGGGGATGTTATTGTTAAGCGTGCACCATATGTGGATATTGTTTTTGGCCCACAAACGCTACACCGTATTCCACACTTAATTACACAAAAACGTCAAAGCGGAAAATCCCAGGTAGATATTAGTTTCCCCGAAATTGAAAAGTTTGATAATTTACCCAAGCCAAATATAGAAGGGGCAAGCGCCTATGTATCCATAATGGAAGGCTGCTCCAAATACTGCTCGTACTGCGTGGTACCATATACTAGGGGTGAAGAAATTTCCCGCCCATTCAATGATGTGCTGGCAGAAGTTACAGCTTTAGCCAATAATGGAGTAAAGGAAATACATCTTTTAGGCCAAAATGTAAATGCTTATCGTGGAATTATGCCAGATGATGATATCGCCGATTTTGCATTACTACTTGAATACGTTCACGAAGTTCCGGGTATTGAACGAATTCGTTATACCACGTCGCATCCCAGCGAAATGAATGCACGAATTATTGATTGTTATGCCAGATTACCTAAATTAGTTTCCCATTTACACCTACCGGTACAAAGCGGCTCTGATAAAATTTTGGCCGCAATGAAACGAGGTTACACTGCTTTGGAATATAAATCAATAATTCGTAAAATCAGGGCTCACCGGCCAAATATTTCTTTTTCTTCAGATTTTATCGTTGGCTTTCCCGGTGAAACTGAAGCTGATTTCGAAAAAACTATGCAACTCATTGAAAGTGTTGGTTATGATACCAGCTTCAGTTTTATTTTTTCACCGCGCCCCGGCACTCCGGCAGCAGAAATTAAAGATGATACTGATCAATCCGTTAAGTTAAGGCGCCTACAGCGCTTACAAAAACGCGTTGAAGAGATGGCACGCGAAATTAGTAATAACATGGTTGGTACCGTACAAAAAGTATTGGTTGATGGTAGGTCAAAGCGAAATAGTGAAGAATTAACCGGACGGACTGAAAATTTTAAAACGGTAAATTTTGCTGGCAGTGAACGTTTGATTAACCAAATAGTTGAAGTTAAAATTGTAGAAGCACTGGCCAACAGCCTACGTGGAGAAATAGTTACTCTGCCATATTAAAGCTACAATATTGCGCATCGCTTATTGCCTATATATATTATAGGCGGCTTCGCTCTTTGCTGCATTGTAACTTTAATCTGTTTGAGTAACTTATTATAATTTTATTTTTTATAGTGGAGAATAGATGCAGACAAATAAAATTTGTTTTGATGTGGAAAATAGCAAAATTTTATCAATTTTATGTGGTCCGATGGATGAACATATCCGTCAAATTGCTAATCATTGCGAAGTAGATATAAATCGCCATGGCGAATGTTTCCAAGTCAGGGGGCACAATTTTGCAACAGCTATTGATTATCTAAAACACTTTTATGATCTGGCAAAAAAGAAAGATTTAACCACCGAAGATATTCAATTAGGCTTAGTTGAAAAAAAGCACGATATTTTAAGTGCGCTTAGCGAAAATGCTCCTACTTTCCGCTCCAGGCATGGCGAAGTTCATGGCCGTACAGTTAATCAAAATACCTATATTCAGGCAATTTTAGATAATGATATCGTCTTTGGTATCGGACCAGCCGGAACTGGAAAAACTTATCTTGCGGTTGCCGCCGCCGTAGATTCATTTGAACGCGAAACAATAAATCGTATAGTTTTGGTCCGCCCGGCTGTTGAAGCTGGTGAAAAACTAGGGTTTTTGCCCGGCGATCTGGCCCAGAAGGTTGACCCATACTTACGCCCATTATATGATGCATTATATGATCTGATGGGTTTTGAAAAAGTTGCCAAATTATTTGAAAAGCATTTAATTGAAATTGCACCTCTTGCATTTATGCGCGGACGCACTTTAAATAATTCATTTATTATTCTGGATGAAGCACAAAATACCACACCGGAACAAATGAAAATGTTCCTAACCAGGATTGGCTTTGGTTCCAAAGCAGTAATCACGGGCGATTTAACCCAAATTGATTTGGATCGCAAACAAAAAAGCGGCCTGATTGAGGTAGAAAATCTCTTGCATAAAATTCGCGGAATTCATTTTCATCATTTTACTAAAATGGATGTGGTTCGTCACCCATTGGTACAAAAAATCGTTGAAGCCTACGAAGACATACCTGTTCATAGCCGTCATATGTAATGTTAAATCCCCATTGGCACGGGGATTTACAATATCATGGGGATGAAAAATATTCCTAAATACGGAAATTCCGTATTTCTTTTTTGTTATAAGACACATATAATAATTATAACTAAATAACATTAAAGGAACAAAAATGAAGTCATTCAAATATTTATACATTTTATCTACTGCATTATTCTTAAGCCTATCCTTTTTTGCTGAAATAGCAAATGCAAACCCTCAATACGTTTATGCTACTGTATCTAAATATTTAAAAAAGAATAGGCAATATTGCCAAATAGAGATTAATCTTTGGTGGAGAGATACTCCGGTATTAAACTCAATTTTTGGTAGACCATCTGAAGTCTCTAAATTATCCTTTATGAATGGCACGAATGCTATCTCAAACGAAGTATGGAGTATTAAAAAAGACACTGTATCTGATGATAAATGGATTATCAATGCTTATGGATTTGATCAGGAAACTGTAACTGGCAAAGTAATATCAACAGAAAATAATGACTCTTATTATATAAAAGCAAAAGATAGTTTAGAAAACTATAGGACTCTTCTTCATCAAGGTTATGTTGAAGCACCGGTTCCTATTGATGAAGATGAGTATCCAAACACCTCAGATACAGCCGGAGTAAAAAGAAATACCTGCAGCATATCATAACTGGCAATATTTCGAGATAAGCACATTAGCCCTGAGCGCCGCTATCACCGTCCTCAACCTGGAGGTAGCGTTTGTTTTCTTCAAATTCTTCGTCGCTTACCCGGGTTAGCTCAACCCTGGTTAAGCCCCGACGATGCATCCCCAGATATTTGGCAGCTGCTACAGTTAAATCAATAACCCGTCCTTGTCTTGGCATCCGATCCCGCACTTCGACATAAATAGTCCGCCCATTAGCCAAATTAGTCACCATAAGCTTAGTTCCAAGTGGTAGAGTTGGATGAGCTGCCGAATATACATCGTTAGTGTTAAATTTATAGCCATCGGCCATCTGGCGCCCCTGAAAACCGTCATTCTCGCCGTAAAAGCTAGCAGTACCAACCATATAATCATGGCTACCGTGCTTCTTTTTATTATGCGCATGCTTATGTGTTGCTTTATGATGAGTATGTGCGTATGTATGAGAAATGTTGGCATTAGCCATATTCATTACCCCAATTGCCATAAACAGCATAAATAGTTGTGATAATCTGTATTGCATCACAATCCTCCAATAAAACCTAATTTACTCCAGGCTCTATAAACAACCACGGCCACACTATTGGAAAGATTTAAGCTTCTTTGTCCTTTTAGCATGGGTAATCGAAAAGTATTCTCCCGACCAACAGCATCTAATACTTTATCTGGTAAGCCTTTTGTTTCAGAGCCAAACAATAAAACATCATCTGGTTTATAATCTATTTCGTGGTAATATTTATCGCCACAGGTTTCAATTGCTAATATCCTTCTACCCGAAAAATATTGATAACAGCTAAACCAGTCCTCGTGGACCGTTATATTAACATATTCATGGTAATCTAGTCCAGAGCGCCTCAACTTCCTATCTTGCAGAGGGAAACCCAAAGGCTTTACCAAATGTAGGCTGACTCCGGTATTGGCACATAGCCGGATAATGTTCCCGGTATTAGGCGGAATTTCCGGCTGAAATAAGATTATACTTAATGGAGTCTTCAATTCCATCAAAGATGTAGTCATATCATGCTTTTCGTTTTTTTGCAAAATACTCTTTCAAATCCGCCGCAGTTAAGACAAAAACAAAGCCTTGCTCATTTTCAGTATCTAGCCAGGCAAAATTTAGCCCCGGATAACGCTCCTCCAACTCCAGCCGGTTATCACCCATCTCAAGAAGTAAAATCCCAGCTCCAGTCAGATACATTGATGCATTTTTTAATATATTATCTACTAAAACCAAACCATCACCACCACCAGAGAGCGCTAAATGCGGCTCATGCCGGTATTCTTCAGGCAAATTATCCATTCGGCTTTTATCCACATATGGCGGATTAGTTAAAATTAAATCAAATTTTCTTTTCTTAAGCTTAGCAAATAAATTGGATTGCTGTAATGTAATTCTATCCTGTAGCTCATACTTTGCTATATTCTGGCTAGCAACTTCTAACGCATCCGAGCTAATATCACTGGCTATCACTTCTGCATCAGGAAAACAATCTGCAGCAATAATTGCCAAAGAGCCATTGCCGGTGCATAAATCCAGGACATTATGAATTAATTCAGGATATTCTATCCATGCTTCAAGGCTGCCATTGACTAGAATCTCACCTAAATAAGAACGGGGGATTATTACTCGCTCATCTACGTAGAAAGAGTAGCCTAAAAAATGCGCCTCGTTGGTAATATATGGGGCCGGGAGGCGTTTAACCACACGGTTATGTAATACCTTTAATACTGCGGTTATTTCATCATCCAATAATTTGGCATCCAGATACGGATCTAACTGATCAAGTGGTAAATGTAGCGTATGTAGAATCAGGTATGACGCTTCATCATATGCATTATCAGTACCATGCCCAAAATATAAATGATGTTTTTGAAACATGCTCACCGCAAAACGCAGCAAATCACGAATTGTGGATAGCTTTTTTGCTGCATGATTAAATACCTGTAATTTAAATATTGTCATGATACCTCTATAAAAAATAAGGGCTACTACAGTAGCCCAGATAATTTCTCAGGAGTTTTTGCAAGAATGCCTAGACCATTTTTTTGCTTTTTAGCAAGTCATACATAGTCTTACCAATTTCTGCAGGAGAGCGGGTATAGGCAATTCCTGCCTTTTCAAAGGCTGCAAATTTTTCTTCAGCAGTCCCTTTGCCTCCGGAAATAATGGCTCCAGCATGCCCCATCCGTTTGCCTTTTGGCGCGGTTACTCCAGCTATATAGCCTACAACCGGTTTAGTAACATGGGCTTTTACAAACTCTGCAGCCTCTTCTTCGGCAGTTCCGCCAATCTCACCGATCATAACAATTGCTTCAGTCTGTGGATCATCCTGAAAAAGCTTCAAAGCATCAATATGCGACGTTCCCGGAATAGGATCACCACCAATGCCGATACAAGTTGATTGTCCCAAACCTAATTTGGTTGTTTGCGCCACCGCTTCATAAGTAAGCGTTCCCGAACGCGACACAATACCAATCTTCCCAGGTAGATGGATATGCCCGGGCATAATACCAATTTTACATTCTCCCGGAGTAATAATACCCGGGCAATTTGGTCCAATAATCCGTGTCTGGCTACTTTCGGCATAGCGTTTTAATTTTAACATATCCAGTGTTGGCACACCTTCTGTTATGATCACCACCAATGGAATTCCGGCATCGATTGCTTCAACCACTGAATCAAGCACAAATGGAGCAGGAACATAAATTACTGATGCATCCGCGCCGGTCTCACGCACCGCTTCAGATACGGTATTAAAAACCGGTAAATCTAAGTGGACGCTGCCACCTTTGCCCGGGGTCACCCCGCCTACAACTTTAGTTCCATAGGCAATTGCCTGTTCCGAATGGAAAGTACCGTTTTTACCTGTAAAACCTTGCACTAAAACTTTGGTATTCTTATTAACCAAGACGCTCATTTATCTAATCCTTAAAATTTCTTACTTTAATGTTGCAACTACTTTTTGCGCAGCTTCAGCCAAACCATCAGCTGGAATAAGCGCCAAGCCTGAATCACGCAAAAGTTTTGCGCCCAGCTCAGCGTTGTTACCCTCAAGACGCACCACAACCGGCACATTTACATGAACCTCTTTTACCGCCTCAATAATAGCTTCAGCAATCATATCGCAACGAACTATTCCGCCAAAAATATTAATTAGTACCGCTTTAACACTTGGATCGGCCAAAATCAACTTAAAGGCCTCGATTACTCGATCTTTTGTTGCGCCACCACCTACATCCAGGAAATTAGCTGGCTGTCCGCCATATAACTTAATAATATCCATTGTAGCCATTGCCAAACCAGCCCCATTTACCATACAGCCGATATTGCCTTCTAATGCGACATAATTAAGATCAAATTCCGATGCTTGCAACTCACGTTCATTTTCTTGTGATTTATCACGTAGTGCTAAAAGATTTGGATGACGATATAACGCATTTGAATCGAGGTTTATTTTAGCATCAACACAAACTATTTCACCGTTTTCACGTACTGCTAACGGATTTACTTCAAATAAAGCAAAATCATTTTCAATAAAAGCTTTATAGCTACCAGTCATAATTTTTACAAATTGTCCGACTTGCTCATTATTTAAGCCAAGCTTGAAACCAACTTCACGTGCGTGGCATGGCTGTAAACCTACTAGTGGATCTACCACAACTTTAAAAATCTTCTCAGGAGTATCATGTGCAACTTGTTCAATTTCTACACCGCCTTCGGTTGAAGCCATAAATGTAACCCTGCGCGTCGAGCGATCAACAACAGCTCCCAGATATAGCTCCCGGGAAACCGGATATAAATCCTCACTCACATAAACTGAATTAACAGGTTGCCCAGAGCTATCTGTCTGGTACGTTACCAAATTTGTTCCAATCAGGTTCTTTGCGACCTCTTCTGCTTCAGCACGCGATTTTACTACCTTCACGCCACCTGCCTTACCACGACCACCTGCATGTACTTGTGCTTTTACTACGGCACATTTACCACTTAGACGGTCATATGCATTACCTGCTTCTGTGGCATTAGTTGCCAATATTCCCGTTTGTACACGTAAACCGTATTTAGCTAATAGCTCTTTAGCCTGATACTCATGTAAATTCATATTCAATAGTTCCTAAAAGATTAAAGTGCATCATTTTACCATATCAGGGCAAAGGTACAATGCTTAATTAAGAGCTGACGGGTTGACTGGGTATAGCTCTAAATGTTAAAATATTGTTACAAGCAGCAGTAATTCCCAAAATCAGCAAAAAACGTTCACTTTGGTAATTATTGTTTTACATATTTTATTCAAAGGACCCTTAATATGTTAAACAAATATTCAAAATTATTAATTTTATTACTCTCAAGTGTTGCAATAACTGCATGTATTGGTGGTAATACGGATTCCGGTTCTTCATCTTCCACAGCAGCGGCCCCCACTCTAGCTTCCAACACTGCAATACCACCTGCAGTATCCTCACAAGCTAAAGATGAAGCTTTAGTAAAAGGTGGAGACTCAACATCCGCCACCACAACACTTGCTGACTCTACTAATATTAACTCATCAGATAATAGTAGTATAACCGCGGATGCCGCATCTTTGGGCTCAACTGACAACCTGATTGGTGTTATAAGTTACAATGTCAAAGGCTATATCAATCATCAAAACCCGCCTGGGGGTTGGAATGACACTACCAATAGGGGCAAGCTAATTGGTGCAATTAATGCTCAAATTAAAACCCAGAACAATAAAATTGATTTTATTGGTTTAGTTCAAACGAATGAAAAATTTGCACCTGATGGTAAAACACCAATCAGTAATATTACTCACTTGGATGGACAATTAGCTCCAGTAGCAGGTATACGATGGGCTGGAGTTTACAGTAGTTGTTATTATGATGGTAATCAGATTGTATATAATAGCAACAAATGGAGACTAATGGCGCCTGGGCCTTTCAGCAACGGGTTTAAAGGCTGCGGGCCAACTGCTGATAACAGGCCGTATCTGATGGCATTATTTCAAAATATAGCTAGCCCAAATGATAAAAAAGTATTATTTATAAGTGTACATTTCCCCCATAGAGATGGCAATTGGAGTGGTTCAGCGACAGATTTGAACAGGACTTTTAATGGTGATCTTAATAGGATACTTACTGCAAATAACCTCAATGCTGCCAATGTTCGAATAATCATGGCTGGCGATATGAATGAAATAGGACAAAATTTTTATTCATTAGGCAGTACATTTATTAGCCTGTTCAAAGGCAGCAATAAGTCTGGCTTATCATCGAATATACCCACTTGTTGCAATGGCGGAGGAGATCAATTTGACAAGGTATATGCAAACAATTCGAATGTTGAGCAAACATTTTCATTTGATATTGTCGGTGGTTCTAATGAAATTTTTGAACAACATAAAGGAGTTTATGCACTACTAAATCCTATTCAATAATTCAGGTGTTTAGATAAATCAGCGGCGCTAATATATCCGCTGATTTTTTCTTTTAGTTTCTTGTCTTTAGCAAAAATTATGATAGCTGGCGGCCCGTATAATTTATATTGGCGTAAAAAATTAATAGCATCCGGCTTATTCTCAGTTATATCAAAATTAATCACGGTATATTGTTTAAATTTTTCTAAAATTTCTTTATCTTTGAATGTTGTAGCTTCCAACTCGCGACATATGGCACACCATTTGGCTGAAACAATAATTATTACCGGCTTATTACTACTTACCACCATTTCATTTAACTGATTTAAACTTAAATTATTTTTTGCAATAGTTCCTACTGTTTCATTTGCTATTTTATGACTACCAATGATTATAAATGCCAAGCCGATAATTATCATTAAAATGGGCATAACCGTATGAATAAGAAGCTCAAGATCGCGTGAACGAAATTGCTTGATCAAAAGAAAGGCTAATGCGGTTACAAAACATAATACCCCAACCCCAAGTAAGGGTTGTCCAATATTAATTAATGGATATGCCATATAAATTGCAACCGCAATAATAACAAAACCTAATATATACTTAATGCCGTTTAACCATGGCCCTGATTTAGGCAAGAGTTTACTACCTGCAGTAGATAAAATAAGAATCGGCATTCCCATTCCTAAACTAATTGCATATAGTCCTAAGACACCACTAATAACACTGCCCTTACTTGCTATATAACTAATTGCAATAATTAATGGTGGAGTTACACAAGGGCCTAATAAAAAAGAGGAGAAGAATCCGAGAATAAATGCAGATATATAGCCACCGTTATTTACCTTAGCTGATTTTGTATGAATATAACCATGAAATCGACTCGGCAATTTAATTTCCAGAAGATCGAACATTGACAAACCTAATATCAAAAATACCATACTGCTAAGTAAAACAAAAATCGGGGTTTGAATCAATGTAATTAATAAATAACCAGAAAATGCAGCAATGACCCCCATTAGTACATAAATCAGGGAAATTCCATGAATATAGCACATAGCCAGTTTTATAACATTACTCTTTTTAGTTGCAGTTTTACTAATTGCACTTAATGCTATAGGGTAGAGTGGATATACACATGGAGTTAGGCTAATTGCAATACCGGCTAAAAAGAATACTATAAATAATTTAAACGGATTGGCTAATGTATTATTTGAAATTCCGGAATTAATCTTTGTGAATAAATTACCAAAATACTTTAATAATGTACCCGGTTGTTCTAATTCAAATTTATAATCTTGTGGCGGGTAACATACTGTCTTGCCATCACAACCAAATAGGCGCACCAACAAAGTTAGTTTATCTAGTGGATATCTTAGCTTTATAAATACATCAAATTTATTATTTAAAACTACCTCTTTACTATATTTTACACCATTAAATATATTCATTTCTACACCAGATGGTAGCAAAATATCCGAGCTATTGAAAGCCTGAAGATTATTACTTTTAATTTCCAGACGATCTTTATAAATATAAAATCCAGGTGAGATATCAAAATGGAGCTTGGCTACAGTAGCCGATTCGAAAGAGGCGCTAACACTAAAAGCGTGTTCCGGAGAAAGTACTACTGAAGAATTGGTAAATGAATCTAAGATATTTGCGTGAGAAGATATCCAAAATAGTAACAAACATATAAAGCCAAACAGCTTCTTCATGAAATTATACCTAATTAATTTGCTCTATCGTATTGCCAGCATACGCTTGTATAATAAGGAATAGCCAACCAAGCAATTGGAATGTACTAGTAGTACATGAGCATTGCGTCTTCTGGCGTATGATGCAGTTAGACAAGATGCAGGGTGAGCAACTACTCTATTGGACCATCTGGTTCATGTTCAGTATTGGTAACATAATTGCAATTACAATTAACATCACAATACCACCCATAAATACAATTAAAGCCGGCTCTAAAATTCCGGTTAATAACTCACTTCTATGGGTTAATTCAAGCTCCTGATGTGCACCTGCTTGCTCAAGTAGTGCATCTAAATTTCCTGATTTTTCCCCACTGGCGATCAGATGAATCACCACGGGTGGAAATGCATCCTGCTGATTTAGGGCAACAGCCAATGGAACCCCTTCCTTCACCAGTTTTAATGCTTTATTAATTGCATTTCTCATCATATAATTACTTAATGTATCCCGCCCGGCTTCAAGCGCCTGAATCATGGGTACACCACTGGTTAATAACATTGCCAGTGTATGGGTAAATCTGGCTACATCAATGTTTATTAATAATCTTCCGGCTACAGGTAATTTTAATAGCTGACGGTGAAACCTAAGTTTAAATTCATGGTTTTTCAAAAGACGCATAAAAGTTACAACAGTAATTATTATAGCCAAAATCATAATCCAGCCATAACTGCGTAAGCCGTTACTTGTTGCAATCAGGATTTTTGTCAACATCGGCAAATCTTGTTTGGATGATTCAAATACTTTAACCACCTGTGGTACTACGTAAACCAATAAGGCAATAATCATCAAAATGGCTACAACTGATACAATTACCGGATAAAGAAGCGCCATCATGATTTTGCCAGTCAATTCACGTGTTTTATCACTATAATCTGCTAGTTTTGTCATTACTCGAGGTAGGCTACCGGATTGCTCACCGGCGTGAATTAAGCTACAATAAACCGCAGGGAATACGTTTGGAAATGTCCGCATTGAAGCAGCCAACGGGCGCCCACCTAAAACTTCAGTCCTAACTCCCATCATAACCGTTTTTTGATCCTGGTTTTCTAATTGATCAATCAGTGCATTTAGTGCCTGTTCAACTGATAAGCCGGAATTGAGTAAAATCGCAAATTGACGGGTAATTAGGGATAGTTCAAGTGCAGATATGGTTTTTTTGAAAGAGAATGATTTTCTCTTATTGCCGCCTTCAGATGCAGCTTCAAGCTTGGCAACGGTTAAGCCTTTTTCGCGCAGTAATGTCCGGGCAGCCCTGGAGGAATCTGCCTGGATTACACCATTTTTACTTTTGCCTTTGCTGTCTACAGCTTTATAGTTATACGTCGCCATAATTTTCCTGAGTGATCGTTGCTACTTCTTCAATCGAAGTCTGTCCTTCCAGCACCCAGCGCATTGCATCCATCCTTAAAGTATGCATCCCCAATTTAGAAATAGCATATTTTTCCATATCAATTTCCGGAGTTGCCGTATGGATCATACGCATTATCTCTTCATCAACAACCAATAATTCATGAATACCGCTTCGACCTTTATAACCAGTATCATTACACTCTTCACAACCAACGGCTTTATAGATTTGTGCGTCTTTAGGTATATTAAACTCTTTGCGTATATCCTCATCTATACTGGTATTTAAGGTCTTACATTTTGGACAAAGCCGCCTGATCAATCGTTGTGCCAAAACTCCAAGTAGTGTAGAAGATAATAGGAATGGCTCTACACCCATATCTACTAACCGTGAAACAGCAGATGCTGCAGTATTCGTATGCAGGGTTGCTAATACCAGATGACCAGTAAGACTGGCCTGAACCGCAATCTCTGCAGTCTCCAGATCACGAATTTCCCCAATCATTACCACATCCGGATCCTGACGAAGTATTGCACGAAGCGCCCGACCAAAGGTCATATCAATTTTTGAGTTAATCGGCGTTTGGCTAATTCCTTCAATATCATACTCGATCGGATCTTCAACTGTCATTATGTTTAATGCTTTGGAATCAAGCCTTGCTAAAGCTGCGTATAAAGTAGTTGACTTACCAGACCCGGTTGGTCCGGTTACCAGAAAAATACCATGTGGACGATGAATTAGTTTATCAATTGGAGCTAGCGTATAAGGAGCCATTCCCAGCACTTCTAGCTGTAAGCGATCCTTGTTTTTGTCCAATAACCGCATTACCACACGTTCACCATGGCCGGTAGGAATAGTTGAAATCCGTAAATCCACCTCACGTCCGGCTAAGCGTAGTGATATGCGACCATCCTGGGGAAGACGCTTTTCCGCTATATCAAGCTGTGCCATAATCTTAATTCTAGATACCATTGCTGCATGCAAACCAGGATTTAACTCTACAGCACCTTGGAGCATCCCGTCCCGCCGAAAACGCACTACAGACCTACGCTCATATGCATCAAGATGTATGTCGGAGGCATCATCCTTTACTGCCTGGGTTAGAAAAGCATTGATAATCCGAATAACCGGAGCATCATCTTCCGACTCAAGTAAATCTTCTACACGAGGCATATTGTGCAATAAATCAGAAATGTCTATATCATCTTGTATATCATCAACAATTGCTGCCGCATTAGATGAGGAGTATGCCTCAGACAGCAAGCCATCAAATAACTTCTGTTCAATTTGCGTAATTTTTAAAGGTTCATCAAGTTTACGCTTTATCTCAGAAATTACTTCTGGCTGTATTGTATTACCTGCTACTGCCAATAGTACATTTGGCCCTTCTACACCATAAATACAAACCTGCTTAGCCTTTGCGTATGCATAGGGTATACGCCGGGAGAAGCGATTGGGCACAAATTTTATATTTTCCATTTTTTTACTTGGTCACATTGGTAACTGTTACTGGTGCGCTATCACCAGTCAATACCGATACATTAGCCCCGGTATCAGGAACACCCTGGCTTGTTGTAGGCATAACTGTTGTTGTAGCTGGAGCTTTAGCTTTAACAGCACTTGCTCTCATATCAACTAATGGAGTATCCGGTTGGGCGGCTTTTTGCTTAGGCACCAGATTATCATACGAAACCTGATTATCTAAAGTAACTGGTTTGATATCCGGTAATAAAATATTCCCCTTAGCCTGAACCAGGTTTTGTTGATCCATAACATATTGATAACGTTGGTTAGAAAGTGCTTTATAGCCTTCCGCATTACGAATAATAACAGGGCGCAAAAACAACACAAGATTTGATTTCTCATGCGTGCGCGATTGCCAGCTAAATAGCCAACCAAGATACGGGATACTACTTAAAATTGGAATCCCATTTTGTTGTAAACTAATTCTATCTGAAGTCATACCACCCAAAGCAATAATTTGCCCATCATCGAGTAAAATTGTTGAACGCATAGTCCGTTTTAAAAATGAAGGGCCATTAGCAGAGTTGACTGGTTGATTTGGGCTTAGCTGCGAATCCTCCTGATAAATATCCAATTGAATTGAGCCATTTTGGGTAATTTTTGGTTTAATTTGTAAGAAAGTTCCCAAATCCTGTCGAGTAATAGTAGTTGTTAAATTACCAGGGCTACCCGATGTAGCAGTAAAGCTACCATTTGGTATACCAATATTAGAACCAACCTGAATTTTGGCTTCTTCATTATCCAAAGTAATAAGCGTTGGTCGGGATAAAATATTTCCGGCACTGGTTGATGAAATCATGTCGGCTAAGGTACTAAGCGTTGGAATTGTTTGCCCTCCTACTGTTGTAGTCCCGGTTACTAAACCAATATATACTTCGTTAGGTATTTTAATTCCGTCGCCGCCGGCAGCCCCTGCAGCAGCTCCCGCATTACCATTTGCAGCACCTTGCAAGCCTAGTGCTGTAGTAGCCAAAGAAGATAATGCACTACCATTGCCTGCATAGTTAGCTGCGCCAATTGCACCGGCATTGTTACTACCACCACCAACAACCCATTGGATACCAAAAGTACCTGAATTTGTCGCATTAATATCCGCAATCATGGCTTCAATCATTACTTGGGCTCTACGTACATCGAGCATATCAATAATCATACGCAGATTGCGATATACAGCTTCCGGCGCCTGGATAATAAGTGAATTGGTTGTTGGTTCAGCCTGTACATACATTTTAGGCTGATCTTTTTGAGCTGCGTTTTGCCCGGCACCACCTTGGCCAGGCCGATATCCACCACCCTGATAGCCGCCTCTATTACCACCAAAAGCTGATGACCCGCCACCACCTCCACCACCGCTGCCGCCTGAACTAGCAAATACTCCTGATGGTTCAGTAGTAAATTTGGAACTTGCCGGTGTAGCCGTTATATCAGTATTTTCCTGATTAGTTATAACCACACGTAAAACATCAGCAATATGCGTGGCATCTGCATTCTTCAAATAAACTACATGTAAATCATTATTATTCTCACCCATAGTCTTATCCATATTTAATGCAATAGCCTGCATTTCATTTAATTTTTCCCGACTGGTAGAATACAATAATATGGAATTTGTCTGTGACTGCGTAGTAATAGTAACCGCAGGACCGTCCACAGCACCACCACCGCTGCCCGGACCACCCGAGCCGCCGCCTTGTAAGTAATTTTGCAATACCTGAGCCACATCAGCAGCAACAGCATGTTTGAATGTAATAATAATGGATTGCTGTGTTGCCGGTCTTGGCGTAGATAACTGATTAACAATGTTAGTAATACGCGCAATATTTGATGAGTAATCGGTAATTACCAAAGCATTGCTAGCTGGATATACGGATATAGAATTATTAGGAGCAATCAATGGTCTTAATGAATTTGACATTTGCATCGCAGAACCATGTTGCAATACAAAAACTTTGGTTACAACCTGATCTCCAGGGTTTTTCTTGCCCATCACTGCTTGAGCACTTCCAAAAGTTTTCATGCCGTATGTTTTTGCATCAGTTTCAGGTAATACTTTTATAACCCCATTGTCCTCAACAGTTGCAAACCCTTGCATCCGTAGCGCAGACCCCAACACCTTGTAACTATCTACTTTTGAAACCGGCTGGGTTGAAACAATATTAATCGTACCTTTAACCCGTGGATCAACTACAAAATTTTTACCAGATAGCTGGCCAATCGCCTTGATAACCGAAGGAATATCAGCATTTTCAAAATTAAGCACTACCTTATCCGGGCTAAGCTTCGGCGTAGAATCTGACGACGATGTAGTTGTTGCTGTAGCAGCTTCATCAGAAGATGATGCACGGTTAGAGTCACCTGCTGCCGCCTTACTACCTATGTTACTGCTCGGACTACTTTTGGCTCCCATACTTGGAGCAGCAAATGAACTGCTGATCAAAACTGAAGTTAGGATAAAAAATAATTTCTGCTTCATAAATTTCCTAAAATGCAAATGATTTTGTTAATATTATTAATCATCAGAGACAGATGACCGCTCTCTTAAGTTACCTACATTACCCGACCTGGACGGGGTGCCACGGGAATTGGCAGCATTGTATTCGTCCATCATTTTTTGCCGCCGCTGTTTAAAATCTTCTATACTTTGCTGTTGTGAACTTTGTTGTCCTGAACCAGTATTATGCTGCGGGGAATTAATATCATTAAAGCTACCTCGACCACCAAATAAGGTTCCTGGATTATTCCTTTGTCCGGTTTGATTATTATTAGCTGTCTGTGCTGCGCTGCCGGCTGTGATTTTGATAGTCACATCTTCACCATCAGAATTAACCACAATGCTCGATGGACTGATACTTTTGATAGTTGCCTCAGACCCTGCAACTTGTGCACCCTGGCGTGCAATAGTTGGCTTACCCTGATACTCTAAAAATGCAAAACTATCTTTATTAGTGTTTAAATACACCCCGGTTAACTTTAACTGGTCAATAATCCGTGGTTTTTCGGTAACTTTTGCTTTAACAACAATTATACCAAATGGTGAATTATTATTAATATAGGTCGTTGCTCTGTCACGCGTATCTAAGGAGGGCTGTTGCACAAAAATATCCGCATCAGACGGAGACAGCAACCACCATATGCAATTAGCTAAAAGTGAAGCAGAATACAGTATTATAACAACTCTTAATATTCTGCTGATTATAGAAATACCTATATTAATTCTTTTGGTTGTTAACATTTATTTTATTATCTTTATTTTAAATAGAAATTCATAAAAAAGTACCAAATTGTAACATAGTTATAATCCAGCAGGGTGTGTTTTTTTACAGTCGGAGCAAATACCATATAAGTTCAGGTGATGGTTTATAATTTCAAATTTATTCTTTTTTGCTATTTCTTCTTGCAATATCTCAATCTGGCAATTATAAAATTCTATAACTTTATTGCATTTGGTACAAATCAAATGATCATGGTGATGGCTTGGGTCAGCCAATTCATAAACCGCCTGGTCTTCTTTGAAATTGTGCCTGACTATTATACCATTAGCCTCAAAGCTTGCCAAAACCCGGTAGATTGTAGCCGCACTTACAACGTTACCTTTTTTATTTAATATTGTATTAATCTGATGTGCATCCAAATGCTTATGTAGCTTAAAAGCTTCTAAAATAGCTAACTTATGCTTAGTTAGCTTGAGCCCTTTATTTTGTATAATGTCCGAATTCATAATATTTTTCTCCAAGTTTTGTATTTTACACTAATTTAAACTATCGCTGTATACCTATTTAGAGGTAAAATAATGGATAATTTAAAATTTTTTTGAGTCCGTAATGGATAAATATTTAAAAATAAATGTGCTAATAATTATTTGCCTAATAATTAGCGCATGTAGCGGAGTCAGTATTAGCCAGTGGCGCTTCCCATATATGATGGAAGTACAGCAAGGAACATATATTGCTGAAGATCAGTATAAACAATTAAAAAATGGTATGACAAAAGACCAGGTATCCTATATTATTGGCAAACCGCTTTGTCAATATATGTTTGACCAAAATCGCTGGGATTTCATTTATCAGGACTATAAAAGCAATAATTTAAAAAAGGACTATAGTCTAACTATTTTCTTTGGTCCGGATAGTAAAGTAAGGAACATAACTAAAAGTGGCGACTTGTTTGTAAAATAAGTTACGTTACTTCATAAAATTTTGATGTTAAAATAGGAAATTATAATAGAAATGACCATTATTAAAGTGCTTCCACATCCTGAAATATGCCCGGATGGTGCCAGTTTTGAAGCAACGCCTGGCAAAAATATCTGCAAACAGCTATTAGATCATAATATTGAAATCGAGCATGCCTGTGATATGGCGTGTGCTTGCACCACCTGCCATGTAATTATACGCCAGGGGTTCAATTCTTTAAATGAAATGGACGAACTGGAAGAAGATTTACTTGATCGCGCATGGGGCCTGACATCCGTTTCGCGCTTATCTTGTCAGGCAATTGTTGATAATAAAGATTTGGTAATCGAAATTCCGAAATACACCATTAATCATGCAAAAGAAGGATAGATTGTATGCAAAATACCGGAAGTAACTATCTTGCACATGACATTAGTGACCCAAACCAACCGGCCCACGATGATCAAAACGATAGTAATACCGATCGTGTACATAGCCACTCAAATGACCATGGCGGACTAGGGCACTCCCATTCCCATGACTTTAGAAACACAAACGGCCGTATATTATTTTGGTGTTTACTAATTACGTTTGGTTTTTCATTTGTTGAAGGAGTCGGGGGATATATTACCCGCTCAGTGACTCTAAAAACCGATGCTGTACATATGCTAACCGATGCTGCCGGGCTACTAATTGCCTATATTGCCAATGTCATTAGTAAAAGACCTGCTACAGTTAATTTAACCTTTGGCTTTGGGAAGGCAGAAGCTATTGGTGCCTTGGTTAACTGTGTGTTTACGATAATCCTGACATTGGGTTTATTGTTAGAGGCCATTACAAGGTTTATTCATCCAGTTAGCGTTGCCGGGGGTGGCTTATTTATTATTGCAAGCCTCGGGTTAATAGTAAATGGGGGTATCGCTTTAGTCTTATCCAAAAGTATGGAGTCTCTTAATACAAAAGCCGCATTTATCCATGCGCTGGGAGATATGCTAGGTTCTGCTGTAGCAATTATTGCAGGCGGTATAATTTATCTGACCGGTTTCTCTCTGACTGACCCAATTTTATCGGTATTCCTAATAATTTTTATGATTGTATCTAACTATAATATAATCAAGAGATCTAGCATTGTTTTAATGGCAGGAGTACCGGAGCATCTAAATTATGAACAAGTCGGGCGTGATCTAGAAGCAATTCCCGGAATTAGCAGTGTACACGATTTGCATATCTGGTATATGTCTGCTAATAAAAGTGCATTATCAGCACATATCGTTGCCAAAGACCCGCTGTCATGGCAAAAGACTCTAATCCTGTGTCAGGAAATGCTTGAAGAAAAACACCATATTGATCATGTAACCCTACAGCATGAATTTGAGGGTATGGATCATGCGCACTGTGACGACTAATTCTATAAGCGCATTCTAGCAATAATACTCTATAAACTATAGAACGATAAAATCATCGCCTTTGGGTAAATCTTTTATTAATTGGATAAAATCCTCAGGCGGAGGACAAATCTTGCGATTTGCTAAACTAATCCATGCGCCATATACTATATGTTTCGCTGCTAATTTATAGTTTGAATTATAAATATTATGTAAAAATTTCCACTTTGCATGATCCGGCGATTCACCTAAAATTATTAACTCAACAGTTACCTGCTCGCCCAAAAAAACTTCACGATAATATTCGGTTTCCTCTTTTAATAGAACAGCGGTAAAGCCTTTGGCAATCAGGTCACTCATGGTATAACCTTTGGAACGCATCCATTCAACCCTGGTATGGGTAGCAAACTCTGCATATGAGGTATGCGTTACGTGTGAATTGGCATCAATATCTGACCACCTTACTTCTAATTCTTTACGAAAGATATACATAGTTAGATTTTCAAAAAGGTTTTACTATAGCTAAAATAACGCACAATATTAACACTACTACCGGATACTCATTAAAAACCCTAAACCATTTATGACTTTTTTGGTTACAGTCTTTAGCAAAATCATCCATCAATTTAAAACAGTAAATATGGTAAATCACCAATGTACCAACCAAGATTAGTTTTAAATGAAGCCAAATACCTGAAATATTAAATCCATGTGCCAAAACTTCGCCTAAAACGATGGATAACACAGCCGAAGGAGTCATAATATACCAGAATAATTTGTGTTCCATCGTCTTAAATTGATTGCTGCTAATGGAATTATTAGTCATTGCATGGTATACAAATAACCGTGGCAGGTAAAACAAGCCAGCAAACCAACATACCACACTAATTAAATGAAACGCCTTTAAATACCCATATAAAGTAGGGTGTGCTGCAATTAATAAATTGGTATCGGGTAACATCCGGAGTTATTTATCTTCCATTGCGTGAAGCGCAATTTTATTCCCACAGCAATCCAAAATAACTGCCCTATACCCCCAGGGCCCGATTGCCTGGATATCTTCAACCACTTTACCTCCACATTCTTGAGCTACAGCAACTGCATCATGAATGCGCTTATTTACATCAAAGTAAATTAATAAATCACTGTCATTAAGTTTTTTTGTTTTATCTTCGTATAAACAGCCTGCAACATCACTGCTATTATCCTCATGAGGAAATACAGTTATCTCAAACCCATGTTCCGTATTAATTTGTAAAGGTTTATCTAACAATTTAGCATAAAACTCTGTTGCGGACTTAAGATTTGTTACCGGTATATCAAACCATACTATTGTGTTTGCCATATCTAGTTCCTTTTAAAACGGAATATCATCCGAAGTAAGGCTGCCAGATGATGTCATAGGTGATTGATTTACTTCCGGTAAATTGTATACCGGCTCACCATTGCTTGTATCATCAGAATCGGTAGCATCATCACGTTTACTTAAAAATTCAATATTACTTGCATAAATTCTAAGTGTGCCAACCGGTTTATTTTCACGGTTAAGATATGCATTAACACTTGGAAACCCCTCAACCAAGAGCTTAGAGCCTTTTTTTATATAATTCCTGGCAAGATCCGATAACTTACCATTACATGTTACATCAACCCAATCGGTTTTTGGGTTTTGTTTAGTCCCAACTGAAACCCCAACAGAAAATGATGCAAACTGGTTTCCCGTCTGGTCTGCACGCATTTCCGGGTCACGACCCACATTTCCAGTAATAATAATTTTTTTCATTTGAATTACTTCCTTTATACAAAATTGTAGTAGATTTTAACATATTTTTTAATAAATCAATAATTTATTATAACCGCCGTTTTAGATCATAGATTCACGTCTTCTATACGCTTACAAGACGGAGTAATAAAGTTTTGTCATCCTGGGGCCTGGCCTGGGATCAAATTAGCTATGAATAATCATCATGGAGTATGACCTAAGGGGAGGTAGCTCTCCGGCTTTGTAAGCACCAATGGTTTCTATACCAGCTTTTTCATGATTAACAACAATATGCCAGAGTCCTTTTTGCGGTAATGGCAGAAATTTGTTTACACAATAATTATCAATACTAGTGGCATTATAAATAACAACAACATCATGCCATGAGTCCCCGTTAGCACTATCTTTAAAATGTGACAAAATGACACCTGATTTATCATCATTATATGTGGTGCTAATAACTAACTGGCTTTCAATAATTTTCCTGTCTTTTATTCTAAATGCCGGATGTTCTTTACGTAATTTAATTAACCCTTTGATATACTCAAAAACTGGCAAAAATCTTACCTTATCCTGCCAATTAAATGCATTTATTATATCACTGCTTTTATAACTATTATGATCCCCTCTTTTACTGCGTAATAATTCAACGCCACCATGAAGAAATGGAATACCCTGAGCAGTTAGTACTAAACCGATGGCTAATAAATTTTGCCGGATCAACATATTACCAAATAGATTATCTTCATCAATATGTATATGATATTCACCTGGTCTTAAATGCGTATTATGACTTTTTTCAATATGATCCCACAAGGTATAATTATCATGGGCATCAACATAATTTATACTCTCCTGTGGGCTAGCTGTCAGAGTATATATTGAGCCCTTTAATCCTTCAATTATTCCCCAGCATATATCTGAGTTATGTGAATTCCCATTAACAAACCCATGCCCCGGGTTATTATTGCCACGAATTGCGTTTCTAAAATTATCATTAAATATTGCAAAATTTTCATTTTTCTGACTACCACGATATGTACCATTTTTCAGAGGGGTATCACTTGCCCGCCATGGTTCACCATAAATTAAAATACCCGGGTCTGTTTTTCGCGCAAGACTTACGACCTTCTTTATGGTATCAATATCAATTAATTCCATCAAATCAAAGCGTAACCCATCGACCTTATAATCCAATATCCAATGCATAATAGAATCAAGGATAAATTTACTTACCTGAGGTCGTTCTGTAGCCAATTCATTCCCACAACCAGAACCATTGGTAAAGCGCCCATATTTATCGCTTCTAAAATAGTAACCTGGAACAATCTTATCAAAATTTATAGTATTAACCATATGATTATATACTACATCAATTACAACCCTGAGACCTTGTTTATGCAAACTATGAACCATTTCACGAAATTCGCGAATTCTTGCATGTGGGTTATACGCATTGGTAGAGTAAATACCTGTTGGAGTATTGTAATTTCTCGGATCATACCCCCAATTGCGGTTATTTATTGCACCCATTTTAGTTTCATCAACTGAAGCAAAATCAAAAACCGGTAGCAAGTGTACATGGGTGATACCCAACTCAACCAAGCTATCCATGCCGGTCTTCACTGAGATTCCGGTTGCCTTGTCAGTAAAACATGTATTGCTTTCACTCAATCCAATATATTTACCCGGAAACGAACTGTTGCAAGAATGATCAATTGTGAGATCACGTACATGGGTCTCATAAATGATAATGCTATCATTTAAATCTGGCTTTTTATCACCCACCCAGCCATCAGGCTTAGCCAATGGTGAATCCAAATCAATTAAACAGCCTTTTATACCATTTATTGCAAGAGCTGTTGCATATGGATCTACAGCATAAGTGGTCATCTCGGTATTTTGGTTATTTTTATCCAGGTAATTAAAATGTAATCGATACATATAGAATAAATTCTCATGTGGCAAACGATCTATCCGGATATTATGAATATTATTTTGTACATCATTATTCAAACGAAAAACATAATCAGGTTCTTTGTCTACCGTATCAAAATTTTTATATAAAAGAAGCTCTACATATATAGCAGTTGGTGCCCATAAACCCAACAAAATATCTGATTTTGTAAAAATAATCCCTAAGTCATTACCTGCATAATAAAATTTATCCAGATAGCTACGAAACTGTACCATACATGGTGAAAAAGTTTGGTTTGCCTTAATTACCAGCAAATCAGATGGCATAATACTTGATGGCAAATTACTAATTGTAATATTTCTATTTTCGTGCGTAATCACAACATCATTTTGTTTGTTTGAATTTATATATAAATCAAAGTAAGTATCGGGTAATGCTTCGTGAGATAGGTGAGCATTAATATTCTCATCCATAATTGCATACTCAAGGCGTGGATTGGTTCTATTTACAACATCATTCAGTGAAGTATAAAGTGTGGCATCCCCATAAACAATATAATAGTTATCTTCCAGCATATCCAGTTCAAAAACACAACTTTGCTCAGCCCATTCATTACACCATGAATGATCCCAAACCATTTTATGCGCAATTACCTGATTATTTGTACTAATTGCAGATACACCAAAATCACCAAAAGTAGAAAACGCTACGTTACTGGTCATTTTATTTGATGCATAAGTCCACAAGCTCCAGGCATAATCGTCACCGGAATATATATTATCACCACGAATAAAATGAACTAACTTACCAAGCCGACACTGATGAGAAACCTTAAAGGTGCGCTCTGCCCTTATTTTGGTGTTAATCTCCACACAATAAACGGTAATTTCACTAATACCAGAAATATCTGAAGTGATTAAAAGTTTATTATCAGTTAAAGTTATTCTTTCATGTTTTGGCTCAAATGACCACTCAACACTAGCTATTTCATTACGTTTAGAAATTGATTCTCGAATAGCTATAAGCTCTAATTTTGTTTCTATGGTAATAGAATTTTCGGATGCTTTAATTATTAAATCATTGTGCATTAATTTACTTTATCCTATATGTTTCAAAACAGTTACTGCCATTGGCGGGATCTTAAGTGTTAAATGCTGGGGATAATTATGCTGCCAATTTGACACGCTCGTTAGCTTTTCATCTATTATCTGCCCAGATCCGCCAAATTCCATACCATCCGAATTGAACACCTCTTTATAGTAACCTACTTTAGGTACACCGATATGATAATCGTAATATACCACTGGCGTAAAATTACAAATAAAAATCAAACAATCTGTTTTACTAAAACGTGCAAAAGATAGAACACTTTGATCTTTATTTCCTACATCAATCCAGCTAAAACCACAAGGATCGTAATCATATTCCCACAAAGCATTATTTTCTCTATAGAAATGATTTAACTGTTTGAAAAAAAGCTGTGTCTCTTTATGTGTATGGAACTCATCTAGTATCTGCCACTGCAATTGCTCATATTCACGCCATTCAACAAACTGGCCAAATTCTGAACCCATAAATAATAACTTTTTCCCAGGGTGCCCCATCATATACGTAGCATAAAGTCGTAGCCCAGCAAACTTATTCCATAAATTGCCCCACATCTTATCTAGCAGGGATTTTTTACCATGAACTACCTCGTCATGCGAGATAGGTAAAATAAATTTTTCTGAATAATTATAATGCATAGAAAAAGTTATTAAGTTATGATGATATTTTCGATGTACCGGATCTAGTTTTATATACCGAAGGGTATCATTCATCCAACCCATATTCCATTTTAAATCAAATCCCAAGCCACCATGTTCTATCTTTGTGGTTATGCCAGTCCATGCAGAAGATTCCTCAGCAATAGTTACTACACCTGACATAGGAGTTTTAATCACATGATTAAACTCTTTTAAAAAATTTATCCCCTCCAGGTTTTGGTTATTACCAAAGATATTTGGCTGCCACTGCCCAGGTTCTCTACCATAATCAAGATACAGAATATTTGAAACAGCATCAACACGAAGACCATCAATATGAAATTCATTAATCCAGTACATGGCATTAGAAATTAAAAATGATTTTACTTCAAAACGCCCCAAATCAAAATTACGCGTGCCCCATCCTGTGTTTTGCGCCTTCCAGGAGGCCTGATATTCGTAACACGGACTACCATCAAAATTTATTAATCCATGCGCATCAACACAAAAATGCCCAGGCACCCAGTCTAAAATAACGCCAATATTTAATTTGTGCAGTTCATTAACTAAATGTTTTAATCCGCGTAAATCGCCATGACGACTATTTACCGAAAAAAACCCGGTCCCCTGATAACCCCATGATGCATCAAGTGGATGCTCATTTAGGGGCATAAACTCTACATGGGTATAACCCATCTCTTTAACATAAGCAGGTAGTAGATTTATTAATTCTTCATAGCTTAAAAATTGTCCATTCTTAGTTTTCCATGAACCTAGATGGACTTCGTAAACATTCATGGGGCTACTAAATATATCTCTATCGACTCTACGTGATAGCCAAGCATCATCGCTCCAAGCATAATTTGCCTGTGTATTAATAATTGACGCTGTATTCGGACGTAATTCGGAACTAATTGCATACGGATCGCTTTTATATACCATATGCCCGGAGTCCCTGTTAGTAACAGCAAATTTATATTTTATACCATGCTGTAAGTCTGGAATAAAGATTGACCACAGACCTTCATTACTAATTTTTTGCATATAGTATTCTGATAACATCTGCCAGTGACAAAAGTCACCAATTACACAAACACTAAGCGCATTAGGTGCCCAGGTAGTAAAACGAATACCATCAATGTTGTTTTCATATGCCTTGTGTGCACCCATAAAATTGTATGCAGTAAAATGCCGCCCCTCATGAAACAAATAAATATCTGTGTCATTGATAATACCGGCTGTTTTATTATGCGTGTAATTTGCACTCATTTATTATCCTGATTATAAGTTTAATCCTATATTTTACACTTATTTGCTGTTATACGAATAAGTTACAAAGAATAGGGCGGTTTTGATACAATATGGTACCATTCATAATAGGAAAGGCTATATGCCAAATAATACGCTAGATACATTAAACCAGCTACCCAAACGTTGTGTAACCTTAGTACTGGCCGGGGGACGCGGATCACGCTTGCAACAATTAACTGACACCCGTGCAAAACCCGCCGTATATTTTGGCGGTAAATTTAGAATAATTGATTTTGTATTATCTAACTGCCTAAACTCAGGTTTTCGCCGTATTGGTATTATTACCCAATACAAATCACACTCTTTGCTCCGGCACTTACAACGCGGCTGGAGCTTCTTACGCGGTGAATTAAACGAATTTATTGATTTTTTACCGGCACAACAAAGGGTTAATGAAGAACATTGGTATCGTGGAACAGCCGATGCCGTTTATCAAAATATTGATATCATTCATTCATATAATCCTGAATATGTTGTTATTCTTGCCGGGGATCATATTTACAAAATGGATTATTCGATAATGTTACGTGACCACGTTGCCAGCGGTTATGGGTGCACAATTGGTTGCATTGAAGTACCAAAAAGTGAAGCGAGTGCTTTTGGTGTTATGGCTATCGATGAAAAGCGTAAAATTAGTGACTTTATTGAAAAACCAGAAGATCCTCCAACTATCCCGGGAAGTGCAGAAACTTCATTAGCCAGCATGGGAATTTATATTTTTAACGCGGATTATTTATATAAATTACTAGAGGAAGATATTGTTAATCCAGCTTCAACCCATGATTTTGGCAAAGACATTATTCCACGTGTTGTATTCGAATCTCAGGCATTTGCCCATCCATTTGGACTTTCATGTGTACAAAGAGCTAGAGAAAATAAAGCTTACTGGCGTGATGTAGGTACAGTTGATGCATTTTGGGAAGCCAATTTAGATCTGGCTTCTAATATGCCTGAACTAAATTTATATGATAGTAACTGGCCGATCTGGACACATCAAGAGCAACTACCGCCAGCCAAGTTTGTCCCTGATAGTAATGGTAATAACGGAACAATTTTTAATTCTTTAGCCTCAGGCGGTTGTATTATTTCCGGCTCACATATTTCACACACCGTAATGTTTTCTAATGTACGGGTCGAATCTTTTTGTAAACTTGAACAAAGCGTAATTTTACCAAGTAGTCATATTGGTGAAAACTGCCAGCTTAAAAAAGTGGTTATTGATCGTGGTTGCAATATTCCCCCAGGTACTGTTATTGGTGTCGATGCGGAAGAAGATAGTCGAAGATTTTCACGTACTGAAAATGGTGTCGTTTTAGTTACACGAAGTATGCTAAGTCAGCTATAGGAGCTTAAGATGAAAATATTGCATGTCTGTAGCGAACTTTACCCATTACTTAAAACCGGGGGCCTGGCTGATGTAACCGCGGCCCTGAGTAATGCATTAGTAAACCTTAAATGTGATGCCAGAGTCATAGTTCCCGGGTTTCCTGCATTTATGAATGGGGTAACAAATAAGAAACTAATCCAAGTTATGCCAGAAGAATTTGGCGTATCAATTATTAATTTATACTATGGTACACTACCAAATTCTAAAGTTGGTGTTTATATTATAGATGCAAAAGGTTTGTATGACCGATCAGGCAACCCATACCAGGATAATCAGGGAATCGCCTATGCCGATAACTACCGTCGCTTTGCCTTACTTGGATATATAGCAGCAAAATTAGCTGAAGGTCTTGACAATGAATGGAAACCACAGATAGTACATGGTCATGACTGGCATGCCGGACTTACATTTGCCTATTTAAAGGCACATGAAATACAAACAGGGAAAAAAGCAGCAAGATCAGTATTTACTATTCATAATCTGGCATATCAGGGCACATTTCCTAAATCAATTTTTGATGAGCTTAATTTACCCATAAGTTTTTTTGATATCAACGGGCTAGAATTTTACGGAAATATATCCTTTCTAAAATCAGGTTTATTTTTTGCCGATAAATTGACCACAGTTAGCCCAACATATGCAATAGAAATACAACATGGGGAACAAGGGTGCGGCTTTGATGGCCTCCTAAGTAAACGTAAGCATGACTTAGTAGGTATTCTAAATGGGATTGACAAAGATGTCTGGAATCCGGCAACAGATATAGTTATTGATAAAAAATTCAGCCATCGTTCTATGTCTGGAAAATTAACTTGCAAAACTTCCCTACAAAAACAATTAGGGTTAACTGTTCAAAATGACGTGCCGTTATTTGTTGTGGTTAGCCGTTTAGCCGAACAAAAGGGGCTTAATTTAATTTTAGATGAAATGCCTAATCTAATCAAGCTGGGTGGACAACTGGTTTTACTCGGTAGCGGTGATCCTAAGTTGGAGGAAGCATTTAGGTCTCTTTCTAAAACATATCCCAAATCAATATCAGTAAAGATTGGTTATGACGAAGAATATGCACACCAGATTATTGCTAGCAGCGACGTTATTTTAGTTCCTTCACGTTATGAACCGTGTGGGTTAACCCAACTTTATGGAATGACCTATGGAACTTTGCCTGTAGTACATAATGTTGGCGGCTTAGCCGATACAGTTGTCGATTGCAGCCTGGAAAATTTGGACACTGGTAAGGCAAGCGGGTTTGTCTTTGACCAATTTAGCACCACAGCATTTAATGCTGCACTTAGGCGAGCATTTGCCCTATATAAAAGAAGGGCGGAATGGAAAAGGGTGCAGAAATACGCTATGGGGCAAGATTTTAGCTGGGATAACCCTGCCTTGCAATACTTTTCGTTATACAAACAGCTATTTACTGCGGGTTGACAGTATGTAATCTTATCCCGGAAGGAATGTTAAACCCTGAGCCAGAGCTTTTGCAGTCAGATAACTCTCCGTTGGCATTCACTTTACAAACAGAAACTGTATTTGCATTAGAGATGTAAGCCATAGTCTTTGCAGAATTAAAGGCTAAATCAGATAAGCCGTTAAAACCACTGCCGGTTGTAGTGCAATTGTTTAGTTCACCACTAGAAGAGTCTAGTTCGCATAAAGAAATTGTGTGCGAACCGTTATTAGTTATATATGCATATTTATTAAATTTATCTACTGTTATTGCCTGGGGTAAATTAAAGCCACTACCGGTTGATTTACAGTTTTGTAACTCCCCGGATTTTTGTCCGTCCAGTGAACAAAGCATTACCGAGTTATTCATAGCATTTGTAATATAAATAAAATTATGGTTTACATCCAGGGCCAGGTCGGTCGGGCTGGAAAGCCCTTCAATGAACACTTTGCTACAGCCTGATAAACCACCTTTTTGATCAAGAGTACATTTGGATAAAGAGTTATCGCCTTGATTGGTGACATACACTATAGATTTTTGTTCTTCCAGAATAACAGCAGAAGGGGAAGCAAACTCGCTACCAGTTGCGTAACAATTATCAAAAGATCCGCTAAATGGGTTTATACTACAGACAGAAATTGTATTTGAGCCTTTATTGGCAATGTATGCCATTGTTTGGGGCGCATTAAAAGCAATCCCTGTAGGAGCATTTAAGTCTTTTCCGGTTGTTGCGCAAGCTCCTTCTAACAATCCATCGCTGCTACTGATCGGGCATTGCGAAACCGTTGTACTGTTAGCATTTAGGACATATACAAATTCAATTCCTCTTGATACCTGTGCCTTTTTTGGGGTTGCTATAGCAGTTTTTTTAATCTCTGCTTTTTTTGGAGCCAGGGTTGGTGTTTCCTGCGGGTACACACCACAAGAAGTAGCTGAGTTTATATGTATCACCGGGGCAGAATATTTACCGATTTGATAAAAAATCACACAAAGCCCTAATACCAGAATGAATAGTACTATATTCTTGCCCATATTAAACTCCATATATTGTTACATTCCAATGGTTCGAGTATATCATATCTGCAAATAAGCGATAATATTAATTCAATTATGTTTTTGTTGTCCTTGGTAAAGTTTTTCTACTACCCACTTAAGACTTGAGCCCTGGATTAGTATTGAAAAAATCACTAAAAAATATGTCATGGCAATTAGCTGGCTTGGAACCCCAGTAATTGCAATAGTAAGCGCAATTGATATAGCACCGCGGATTCCGCCCCAACAAAGCATGCCTACTTCCGGCCAATTGTAACTACGCTTTTTATAATTAAATAAAATGTAAATACTCTGCGGTAAAATAACACTGCTAAAGCGAGCAAGCATTACAATAAAAATACCAATAATTCCCATTATTATAGTTGTGTAATGAATGCTAATTGTTAACATCTCCAACCCGATGAGAACAAATAACAGAGCATTTAATAAATCATCAACCAAACTCCAAAAATTGGCCAGATATTCACTGGTTTTTTTGCTAAATTTTTTCTTTTTTAAATGACTCCCAACAACTAAACCTGCAACCACCATGGTAATTGGACCTGAAATGTGTATCGTGTTTGCCAAAATATAACCGCAACCGGCACTTGCAATAGTTAAAAGTATACTTACCTCCTGGTCTTCTGTCTTGCATAAGACTTGCGAGGTAAGATGCCCAACAATCAGCCCACCAATGATTCCACCTAAAGCCTCTTTTACAAACATAAAGCTAATTGATCCAATAGTAAGGTTTACACCATCATTTTGATAAAAAATACGCGCCAATATTATCAACACAAGTATCCCGGCAGCATCATTAAATAAGGCCTCGCCCGTAATTTTTGCTTTAGTTTCTTCGGGCACATTTTTGGCCAATCCCAAAACACTATTAACCGCAACCGGATCAGTTGGTGAAATAAGAGCACCGAAAATAAGACAATCCGGCAAGCTGAGAGGAAAATGTACTGCCTCACTAACAAACCATAACAAAAAACCGGTACATAATGTCGAGATAATTACTCCCAAACTTGATAAATACATTATCGAATATAAATGCTTGCGCAAGTTTAAAACATTAATACGTAGAGAACTGGCAAATAAAAGATAGCCAAGCATTACATCCAGTACTGTTTTTCTAAAGTCTATCCCACTTAAAATATTATGTATGGATAATGCCCACCCTGAATTAAAGCGTAATAAATTAGTAATAACAATTGATATCATCAAGCTTATTATCGTCAGGGCTATCGTCTTTGGTAAGCGTAAATAGCGCTCATTAAGAAACGCAGCAATTGCGGTAATTAATACAACTGAAGCAAATATACCATGATAACTCATTGAATGATCTCACTGAATATTTTTTTTGGATTAAAAATGTTTTTCGGATCCAGGAGCTGTTTAATTTGTTTGGCTAAATTATAGCCAACCGGATCTATAGCCAATTTATACCAAGATGTTTTTAGCTGCCCAATTCCATGCTCTGCTGAAACGCTGCCACCTAAACTTAATGCATCGGTATAAACTAGTTTATTTATGTACACTTCTTGCTCTATTGTTTGCTCGTTTGTTGCAAGCTGGACATTGTAGTGTAAGTTACCATCCCCTAAATGACCAAAAATAATTATTTGTGCATCCGGGTAATAATCTTTTATACTTTTCTCATTTTGTTTAATAAATAGCTCTATCTGGCTAATTGGTAAAGAGATGTCGTGTTTAATTGCAATACCATGGATTTTTTCTGCAAGCGGCAAATTTTCGCGAATATGCCACAAGTTCTGCCGGGATACCATACTGTCACAAATAACTACTGATACATCATTTAGCACCTCGGATAAAATATTAAGTGTATTATTTTCATTATTGGTTTCTAACTCAAACAATATCAGCCAATTATCATTAAGTGGAAATTTATTGGCAGCAAAATGTGTATTATAGATGCTTTGCATTGTTTTACCGATTATCTCAAAAGCACAAACACTAAAATGGGCATATAGCCTATTTAGTATATCTATGGCCTGAAAAATAGTTTTTACACTAATTAGACCTGTAATAACACCAACTGGTTTTGGATATAATTTTAAGATTGCCCTGGTTATAATCCCAAGTGTTCCTTCACTACCAATAAACAACTGCTTTAAATCAAGGTAAGAATTATTTTTGCGCAAATTATTCAAGCTATTAAAAATCTCGCCATTTGGTAGCACAACCTCCAAACCCAAAACCATATCGCGAATCATGCCATATTTAATGACATGAATTCCGCCGGCATTAGTTGCAATATTGCCACCTATCTGGCAGCTATCTTTTGCTGCAATATTCAAAGGAAAATAGCGTCCGTTTGCTTCCGCATAATCAATCACTTTTGCTAATGTACAACCGGCTTCAACATTGATACTATTGTCTTCTTTGTTTATCGACAAAATTTTATTCATCATGGAGAGATTAATAATAACCTGGCTAAGGGTAGATTGATTCAATGGTGTAGCAGCACCGGATAATGAAGTATTACCACCCTGGGGAATTATAGTTATATTGTTTACATTGCATAAATTGACCAGTTGCACAACCTGGGTAGTGGTTTGGGGTTTAACCACAGCCATTGCCTTTCCCTGGTATCGTCCGCGCCAGTCAGCTAGGTATGGCTGCTGTTGTGCAGGATCAGTTATTATATTATTTTGTCCGACAATCGCAACAAATTTAGCCAGAAGACTATTTTCCATTAATGCTTTCAATTACCTGCTTAGCAATATTAATACCGCTGCTTGTAAAAATTTGGCGAAGCGCTGTTGGGCTTGTAATATTAATCTCGGTTAGTTTATTACCAATAATATCAATTCCGGCAAACAATATCTTATGCTCATTTAGCCATTTTGCTATGCTGTTTGCGATGGCATAATCTTCTTTGGATACCGGATTAACCTCGCCTCTACCACCGGCTGCAAGATTACCGCGAATCTGATTTTCCCCAGGGATTCGATGGAGGCAATGAGAAATAACCTTGCCATTAATAATAAATACCCGCCGATCACCATAAATTACTTCTGGGATAAATTTTTGTACCATAACTGAAGTAGAAAAATAATTAGTGCTTAATTCTAAAATGGGTAGTGTATTTACATCATCTTTACCAAGTTTAAAAACTCCACGTCCAGCCATTTGATCAAGTGGCTTAACCACACAATCTCCATGCTTATCTATAAATTGCAAAATTACTGTTCTGTCACGGCTAACTAAAGTCTCAGGGATAAACTGCGGGAAATTTAAAATACTTAGCTTTTCATTAAAATTTCTTAAGGCATGACTATTATTAATGACTTTGGCCCCCTTATGTTCAGCCAATTGTAACAGTTGTGTCAGATAATAATATTCCATATCAAATGGCGGGTCATTTCTAACCATAACCGCATCATATTGAGCTAAATCACAAGCAGGCAACATTTCATGCTCTTTATACCATGGGGTGGTTATAGCAGAGCTCAAATCATCAGTTTTAATTAAAATATCCAGGGGTATCACATTAGCTAATGCTGTATCATTATTGGAATAGATATTTTTAGGTAGGGCGTAATGAATATTATAATCTAAATCATTGGCAGCAACCATTAATGCAATTGTACTATCGCCATGTAGCTTAAAGTTGGCAACCGGATCACAAATAAATAAAATTTTCACAAATAGCTCTTTCTGTCTAAAAACGATAAAGTATTGATAAGAAATACATATTTGAGTCTAGCAGAAGCTGGTTATTTCCAACATTAGCCGCTGTAACATTACCACTATGACTCCATTCAGCACGAAGCGCAATAAAATCTTTAAAAGCGTATTCAGCTCCAAGACCATATACCGGAACCGCAGAACTGGTATCATTTGGAGGGAAAACGCATGTCGTACAAGTGGGAGAAACCTGACCAAAAGAATAATAACTATACCCTATGCCACCTTTAGCGTATAATGAAAACCCACTTAGTGAATCAGCAATAATACTAAAAGGCAAGTGTACTAAAATAGCTCCATCAAGCAGCTGCTGATTTTCAATAAATCCTGAAGCCCATCCATTATATGCCACATTATAATCAATCTGAAGCCCAACAATGCGATTAAAATCATAACCGGCATATATAGCCGTTGCGAAAGACCCGACATTCTGGCTGGCAAAGCTACCATTATTAAAACTAAAACTGTTTTGCGGTATATTTGTCATACTGGCGTATCCTGCGCCAAGCCCCAGATAATATCCACCCTCGGCATAGGATAATTTTGTTATTCCTACAAAGGTAGGAACCCACATCATAATATAAAAAAATAATTTGCGCATTGTAAAAAGTCTTAATGAATATAATACCCCCTATTATATAACAAATACTATAATAAATTCCTGTTTTAGACTTTATACGGAAATTCGGTATTGCTTATTATTTTAAGTTTATGTTAAACTCTATACAATAAATAGTTAATTTTTAGTGTAGGGGTATCATAATGAGAAAGAAACATTTAATAAAACCACTTTTTAGTACAGCCATTTTTATCGGTCTAAGCGTTGCAGCGCATGCTGAAACATTCACATTTTTCGCTCAAGTAGTTAATAATACAGACTTACCCCTTAAAAATGTGACAATGTCTGTTACACCGGATGGTTACAAATTATCAAGCTCTAAAGTACTAAATATTCCCGAGCTACCGCCAAACGGCCTCAATCTCTCAGATACATATGATTCGAATAATGCTATTAATACTACAAATGCTCACGGTAGCTATTATTGGGCTAAAACAGTTGAAAATTTTAGCACACCAACCGAGGGGTATGTTACAGTAGAAACTGATGGGAATCTTACTATTGAAGAATGGGGGCTACGTTTTACGTATGGTACTTATGCGGGGGAACCAATAGTATACAGTGTGGACACGTCATCAGGTAAGCAAGCATGTCGGATAATCTTTAATGATAGACGTCAGTTTTCCGCAGTTTTTATTGAAGCAGGTAATAATATTTCTCCATCAACTGATGGCAGGGCACGTTATACTAACCAGCTCCGTGCAAGAGTACAACCCTATAATTCAGGCAAATGCGATATCCCGTTGGTTATAAGATGGACCGCTAATCAACTGGCCGCATTGAAGGCAGGGCAAAAGTAATAATTTCTTTGGTTTAATTACGTTTAACAATACCTCCTCGGCCCAGCCAGCAATTTTACGTAGCCTAACAATGCTGGTTGGTATCCCATATATTTTGGGGAACTTAGCTTTAACAATACGAGAGTTCTCAATTCCCCAATTTTGGCGGATAATATGAAGTATATTTTTGCATCTGTTTGTATGCTGATAATGTAATATCTTAGCCCTTACATAACTTTCCCCTAATTGTCGAATGAGTTAGTATCATATCATTTATTTAGCTTTTTAATGAGGTGACCTCTACAAATCCACTCATGCTATTGCAATTGTTCCAAAATATAGGGTATAATGTGCAATAAACAGAATAAACCCTAATAGCGGTACTCACATGAAACCAGTATTTTTATTTTTAAGCGCCATTCTTAGCTTTTACGCTAGTGCCGCTACATTATCTGAAAATGATCCTGTATGCAGCCGCGAATATCAAAGTGCTGTCACGTATTACTCATACCTTATTGATATCCCAACTCTGGGCCTTAGCGGAATTTTAGCCCCAATACATAAAGACATGTGCCCGGATATTGCCGAGAGAGTTGATCAGATAGACAACCACCTTAATAACATCGAGGGTAAACTTGAAAAAATATCCGATAATCTAACACAGATTCAAGTCAGCTTAAAAAATCATGGCTATGATATGTTATCTTTCCAATCAGAAATTTATGACACTCAAGTTCAAGAGTATTTGGAAAAATATCAACACAACCTTGATAAATTTAATCGTTATGTAAGTGATTACCGACTAATCTATGCTCCAAAAAGTAGTCTAAAAGACTATTCTATATCAGCGCACGATGATAAAGGAAATAAGCTGGGCTTTGTACATTTATATGGAGATGATTTTAAATTTGCCGATAAAATCAGCGGTACGCGTGAATTTATTAATTTGCTTAAAGATATAATAATTATTCCAAAATCTGGTGATACACCAGTAATAATGACATATCTAAATAAACTGTGTCGGAACACAAAAGATATTGATGGGGATGTCATAGAACGTCGTAATAAGTGTAATACGCTCATTACAGGAATCATTGCAGATATTTCTTCCGCTGTAGGTAGTACAGAAGCAATATTAGGCGATGAAATAGATACTGTTGTCTTAGCGCAAAATAATAAAAATATTACTGATGCATGGCTTGGTAGCGCAACTGGCCGTACATTGGGGCTTTTTAACGGCGATATTAGGTGGGGGGCTGCAAGAAGCAAACTTTATCCGATCACCCAGGGTTATCTAGATGCCATAAAAAATTTATTTATGGGACCTTCCAGTTCAAAAATGTTCCCACTTTTTGAAGGATTTCCCGCAGATAAATACGATATGATAAACCGGGTTTGTAGTAATCCCAAAACTCATTTGCCAGGTATTATTAAATGGTATCCAAATCCACGCTATCCCGCTGAACCATTTGTTATTACCGAATGCCTGAGTAATCAGAAGGACCCAAATAGTAAGGTCAGAAGTCTAGTGTACTATAAAAAGATCACTAAATTAGATAATATTCTTGGTGTTTTGATTAATCATGATGCTAAAAAATCTACGTGGTCCAGGCTAAATATATCCAATCCGTTAAATACAACAATCGCTGGCTGCTACGAATGTTTCTTAGCATACCCCGGGATAAAAGATGCCTTAGGACAAACCCTGGCTAAATTTCGTTTAAACTCTAACACTCCCCTTGAAATTAATTCGGTAACAGTAACCACAAAAACAAGCGGACAAAACCTAACTCAAGCGAACGTTCCGGATGTGAGCTTTGTACAATCAGGGCAATACTATGCTGTTAGTCCTGCATATAGTTATAAACCAGCAACTGGGAATAGGGAAATTTTTGTAAACCAGACAAATGTAAAAAGCAATACCGTTATGACCAGCACACTACTTCATCCGGTATTAAATACTAATAATAGCCTGAGTAAAACCAGCTTTTATTCTGAGGTATATAATAATTCTTTTAGTATAAACGGAACTATTTACTACCCAAATTTATCTGCAACTATATACCTAAGCTTCAAAGCAGAAGGATTTCAACCCAAAGGCGATTACTATATAATTGACAAAGATACCACCTATGTATTTGGGATAAATATATTTAATGCCAATGGTGGTCAGATTGGCAATTTTGGGCAATATGAAAACCTTGCACTGGTATGCTTTGATACTTTCAAGTGCTTAGGTAAGGTTAGCGGTAGTCCGCGAACTAATGAAAACCGCTTTGGCGGCAAAAATATCATACAATGGTACAACGGCGTTTCGGTAGAAATGACCGGGGATAATAATGGCAATGTAACGCTTAAGGTAAACCCCAAAGTAGATCCGACAAAAAATGAAGATAAAAATGAACAGTTAAAAAAAGAAATAGCAGATACTAACGCAATGTTATAAAAATTCTTGCAAAAAGCCTTGACATTCGCAAAAGCCATGTGATATACTTAATATCCAGTTCAAATTTAATTAATCTTTAATAAGAAGCGATGTACGTTTACTCCTTTTATTAAAATTAATTTTTACTCAATCACGATTGGTCGAAATTAATTTTATCTGGAGTTGAAAATGAAAACGTTTCAAATGCTTTCTCTCTTAGTCTGTTTTTCTTGTATATTTATGTTAGTAGATGAAATAGTCCTGGCACCCTTATTATTTGCTGAAATTGGAACGGCAACAGGGCTGAAAAGATCACTTTCATGCCAAAACAAAACGGAGATTACTTTCGATGCGCGGCATATAACCCGGCTATATGTTATGTCACAAAATTAATTAGGATTTTTATATATTTTATATGTTTTTTGTATAATCTTCAGGTTTTATAATCATATTCTTTTTTCATTTTTATATACATCTACAGCAAATACACCGCCGGGAGTGTAATTAACGCAAAACATATTAAATATACTACTGGAAAAAGCGTGAAATGCAGTAAATGAGTAAAATAAGTACATATAAGCGGCGTTGTCCCACCGAATATTGCTATCGATAAAGTCCAGCTTAGAGCATATCCACGATTACGAAATTTGCTGTTAAAGGCTCGTCCCACTGCATAAACATAATTACCCTCTAGCGGGGTATATATAATAGCAAAAAACACCCCAACTGTTATTAACAGTACAAATGAAGCACTATGTAGTAAAACAAATAGTGGGTAACTAAATAATATAAGTAAGACGACACTAGATAGCATCACTTTTTTATAACTAATATGTTTTCCAAAATATCCCCACAACATAACACAACTAGTTGCAACAATTAGTGAAGCAACATTTTCCCCACGTGCCACCTTATGTGCAACTTTTAATACGCTCTCCAGATAGGTTGGCATCCATACAAACAACATATAAAAACACACATGCATGAACGATAATAGAAGAAAACATTTAATAAATGGTTGAATAAACTCTTTGCAAACCCAGTCAAATTTTTGTACAACATCAACTCTACAATGTTCAGTTTCTATATTTTTTCTGAAATAAAATATAACCACAAACATAGGTATAGAAATTAAAAAGGCAATACGCCATGCCCAATCATATATGCTTTTTTCTGTATAGCATGCATAAAGTAAGAATGTAACAAATGACGCTAATAAGGAGCCCACCCACCCACCGGAGGCGGCCAAGGCACAAAATAAACTACTATATTTAGTTTCTGTTGTACGTTCGTAAACATAGCATAAATTTGTCGGGACCTGTCCGCCAGCTCCAAACCCCTGAATTAATCTTAATATCAGTAACAAAAACGTGGCTATATACCCAAGAGTATTATAGGTAGGTAATAACCCAATTAAACAACTGGGGGCGGCCATAATCAGCATAGAGTATTTTGTAGCCTGCCCTGAGCCGTACTTATCCCCAAAATGTCCCCAGAAAATACCACCGACAATCCTCATAATAAATGAAGATGAAAAAACAGCAAAGCTTAAGATTGCAGCCATGTGGTCTGAATTTGTTTTAAAAAATAAATGTCCTATAATAACGGCCATGTATCCGGAAAGTAAAAAATCATAAATCTCAAAAATATTTGTGGTAAAACTAACTTGAAATAGATGTTTGCGGCCGAGTTCGGTGCTTTGTGGCATAAAAATTATACTTTCATATTTGGCAAAAATTCAGTGGATGCCTAGTTTATAATTTTAGTGCCAATCATTTTCAAATAAAATGACTCTGGCATTTTATTTTGAAAACCTATAGAAAATAGGTATTCACATAAATTTTTTAGATTCGTATTTGTAAGTCCTAATTTTTGGCAAATGTAGTTTTTCTTTTTAATAATAGCATCTGCTGTTCTTGGTGTATTGTTGGGCCTAAAAATATCCATAAAATCAGTAACCTGTTGAATGCTCCAACCAAGTAAAAAGAGAAAACAAATTTCCTGCTCATATTCATTCAAAGTAATATTTTCAATCTTTGTATCTTGTTGCATCGCTTCTATACTGCCAATTGCTCCAAAGCGTAATATATAACTAGGGATAATGTTAATAAAATCTTTTAACTTTACGTTTATAACAGAGTTGGTTATGCCTAATATTGATGCTGATGGCTGGTAATAAAATAATTGCCGGGTTACGGTTCTTGCTTTTAAACCATCGGCAAATTCAAATACACTTAGCGCCTCTAGACCTTTACTGATGTCACAAGTGTCAAGTAAACCCTGCTCTTGTTGATTAATTTGCTCAGCATACTTTGCAACACCATCACAAGGGATATCAAGGATACCTCTGCCGGTAAAATCTGCACCATATTTTAAACCAAGCGTTTTTGCACTGGTATCTGTACCTGTAATAAATTTTAAAGTAGTATCTTTAAGACCTAACATCAAGTTAGTTTGTACTGACAATAAAGAAATAGAGTCTTTAAACTGATTTATATATTTAACATGTTCTTCTGTATAGTTTTCAGGCTTCACAACTGTATATTTTTTCATATTTTACCTCGTTTCATTATTATTCTAATAAATATATAATAGTATACTCGAACAGATTGAAGCTATAATAAAGTAAAGAGCGAAGCCACCTAAATAGAGGCAATGAGCGATACACACTATTGTAGCTTCAATATAAAAGAGTATCGGCTATTTACATGAGTTTGGTTTGATAAACCAGAGATGCAATAGTACTGCATGCTTATCCATAAAAATTTATAAGCAAGCAGTAATATCGATAAGATTTGCTATCGTGAAAGTATAACACTAACGTACTCACAATTGTTATATTTTTTACTCCAAAATACTGGAGTACTGATTATTGGACTAGTTAAGAATTAAAACTACAAGATATAATACCTAATGCAAACCATTAATAAATAATGACTGTATTCGTGAGGGCTTTAAAGCTTGTTATGCTACTAGAACATTTTAAGCAAGTGTTCTATAGATATAGCATTTGGATGGATTTTTGTTAGAGCCCTCACGTAAGCATTTATTTAACTAACACAACCTAGCATATAAGCAAATGTTAATAAGTCGGTATTGTAGCACAAAATAAGCCTACTGTCTATAAAAATAAAAAAATTTTAAACTCATATGTATTTAGCATTCAGAAAGTTCTGCTTTAGGCTGATTGAGAATATCCAGCATCTTAATATCCTTACATGTATAATCCGGGTATAATTACTCCATTTTATCATACAGAATATTGCAAGGTTGTCTAAAAACTATATGATGAAAACTTTTATCTATACAAGTTTTATAGTACTTGGTCTTATCGGAAAAACCTGGGCAAAAGAGAATATTATTTTTCTATCAGATATTCACTTTAACCCATATGGATTATGTAAAAACAGTCCTTGCCCAGTACTAAATCAGTTAATTAAAGCTGACACCAAAGATTGGCCACAGATCCTGATTAAGGATAATATTGTTAACTATAGAGCTGAAACCAGCAATGGATTTTTAATTATAGGCTTAAAAAACCTTGCTGTTATCACTAAACAAAATAATATCCATACTATTTTTTTAACCGGCGATATATTAGCTCACCACTTTGATGATGAATATTTTAAATATGCAGATAAACAATTTCAAAACCACAAGGATTTCACAGCATTTAGTATAAAAACATCCAATTATATTATAGAACAGATAAAATCTTTAGTAAATAACCCAAAAATATTTTATGCCCTTGGTAATAATGACGGAGATCAGCCAGATTATGTAAAACCATCAACTGAGTTTTTATCTGGCTTTGCAAAAACCTTAAGTGCTATGCTACCAGCAGCAGAACAAAAATCCTTTGAACAGATTTTTTCTATTGCCGGGTATTATAGCTTGCCCTTAAATGACAAAACTCTTATCATAGGAATTAATAGTAATATCCTATCTGCCAAAAGTTCTGAAAAAATATTTACCTCCACCTTACAACTACATTGGTTAGAACAAACATTAGCCATGGCACAAGAACAACACAAACATGTAATTTTGCTACAACATATTCCGTACGGCCCCGATTCTTATAAAAGTGCGATTAGCAAGACAAACGTAATGTTATTGAAAACGCCTATCGAACAGCAGTATTTAAAAGTATTATCGAAATATAAAAATAATATTAGCGGCATTTATGCCGGGCATTTTCATAGTGATTATTTTAGGCTTATAGCTAACAAAATTCCCATGATTTCCACCATTGCTTTTAATAGTTTCTTTGGTAATAACCCCGGGTTTAAAATACTAACCTTAAATGATATAGGATACTTATACAGCTATACTGCTTATTATACAGACCTGGCTATTGATAAAAAATTCAACTGGCAAATTGAATATCAATTAAATGCCGCTTATCCGGGAAATATCGGAAATATTATTAAAACAATTTCGACTAATGACATAAGTAAATTTATGTATCGTTCGGCTTATAGTGGAAACAGTACAAAATCCCGTGAACCAATTAATATTGATTCAAACTGGGCTTATTATGCTTGTTCTATTACTAATATTAATGTATCTGAATATACCGGATGTCTCTACAATATGCGTTATAAAAATAATCTGCGTGGATATCTTATAGATTATTTCGTCACCAAATTTCAGCAATTGTTTATATTTGGCTTAAGCCCAGAGCATTTAAAATTACTATGATTGACAATAGGCCTATAGCTATACTTGCAATTATCGGATTTAATCAAATATGCCATAGCGAATAAAATACCCTGGCAGCTGTAAAATCATCAATAACAATCTTTCTGATATCTTTTTTTGCTCCATGTTAATATTATATTTATCTTAAACTTTTTCTAACTTACTAATCCGTTTCATGGCTGGTGGATTTGCAGCTGTAATTCTTTCCCATATGGAACTTTGTGGATTAGTGATTAGATGCATTGTTTCTAAATAGCTAACCAACCCATCTTTATAACCAACCTCTTTAACAAACATATCTGCCCGATAGGTATATTGTCGCGACATAAAGCCTAGGCTTATGTCAAAAAATTTATTAGCTCCCCAGCTAAAAACTATTACCGGTAAAAATAGCATTAATAAAACAAAAATAATAAATGGCATCAGATGCGGCCCTTTCTTACCAAATTTTTTAGATATAATAGACAGCCACCTAAAGCAAAACATTACTACCATATGTAGTCCAATCACCGTTCTGGTTGCCAAGCTACTAAAAATAAACATACTCAAAATGAAGCTATCCTTATTATATAGGTGTCCCAATTCATGAGCAATTACTGCTTTTATTTTATCATCCGTTGCCGTTCTTAGTAATCCATCGCTAATTAGTAAAGTGTCGCTGCCTAGTGCGTGTGAATCAGGTATTTGGCTATTAACTAACTTGATCTTTAATTGATCTGTTGTGTAATTTGTTCGTTTAGTCTGATTTACCCTGTCTATAACTTCAAGTAGCAGGGGTTCTATTTTTTGCTGCTCACTGGTAATTGGCAAACGGCATCCCATATATAGCTCCAGTAAATATGTACCGGCTTTAGATATACCAATTACCATTAGAGCTGTTGTTAGCAGGTAGCCAAACAATAACCAGTTAGTTGGTTGTGTTATATGTTTATTTATTAGAATATCAGCAAATAGATACGTGATACTAAGTAGAAAACTATTTACTAACCAGCTAATTAAAACTAAAATCATAATATAACACTCAACTCCATTACTGGCATTTGCCGCGTAAATCTATCTCCCAACAATCAATTACAATATCGTTTTCGGTAATATAAAATTTATCAAATAGATTTATCGTCGGATCACAATGACCAACTACTAATTCAAGCACATCACCTAATTTTGGCAATTTACCATTATTAATTACCATAACCTTTCCATGTTCATCACCAAAGCCATCCCAATCATATATCAAGTTTTGCTGGTTTATAATAGTTGGTTTGGTATCTACCTTATACATAGCTTTAGTCCCGGCATCAACCGTTACATGTGTCGACTGATTAGTGCTAATTACTGTAGTTAGCATAGTCATAGCCGGCAAAAATTTATTATCGGCAAATTCAATATTACTATATTCCTGATCCATAACGGTATAAGAGCCGGGCTGAATTTCGCTAACTGTAGGAATATTTGCATCAATACTAAAAGTGCCCGTTCCACTGCCAGTTTGTATACTACACTCAATTCCGGCATCAACCAAATCCTGTTTTATTGCCCCGGCTTTTTGCAAAATCTCTTTTGATGCTTTAGTACGTAACCTAATATCTGCTATATGTTGTATATGCCCAGCATAACATTGAATACCTTTAAGACAAAGGTTACTAAACTTATTTAATTGTTTTGCTATCTCAATTACTTCGGTAAAAACTACCCCGGTCCTGCCAATTCCACCATCAATATCTAATAAAACATTTAGTTTTAGATCATGCCGAGCTAAGAGTTCATTAATTGTTTGTGCATTTACCAAATTATCTATTATTAACATTGTATCCGGAGCTAACTTCAACACTTTAACTAATATTTGCATTTTATTTAGAGATACAATTGGTGAAGTAATCAAGATACCTTTTATTTTATTTTTGGCAAGTTCATAGGCTTCCGAAACTTTAGTAACACATATTCCTATAGAGCCAGCTTCAAGCTGCAGCTGGGCAATTTTACTGCATTTATGCGTTTTAGCATGCGGTCTTACACCTATGCCCTTTGCTTCAGCAAATTCTTGCATGCTGTGTATATTATTTAATAGCTTGGTTTTATCTATCACTAAGACTGGTGTATTTAACTGATTTTTGTGTAGACCTATATATTCTGACATGTTTGTTCCCTTATAATTCCTAAGTGTTATATTATTCCGGCGTGTATAGTCACTCCCGCGAAATCAGGAATCCAAAAATGTTTCATGTGAAACATTAAATATATGCACTAATAAAATCAAGAATCTGCTGTGAGGCACCCTGATACTGCTTGGTAAACAATTGACAATTATGCGCCATCAAGTTATATTCTGCATTATTTTTTTGTTTTTCTGATTTGTCTGTGGCAAATAACCTATCAATTACCTTAAAGCATTCCTTAACATCTTCTACTTGGATAGCACATTTATTTTGCACTGCATCTTTGGCTATTTTAGCAAAATTAAATGTTGATGGGCCTAGTATAACCGGTTTATTTAAAAATATTGGTTCAATTAAATTTTGTCCACCAAAATTATTTATGCTGCCACCCATAACTGCTAGATCAGACATAGCGTAGTACATAAACATTTCACCCATACTATCGCCTAGAAGCACCTGGGTATCTTGATCTAATGGTTTGTCATCACTTCGTTTAATATACTTTATATTATATTTTATTAACAATTCTTCAACCAACTTAAATCGTTCAAGATGACGCGGCACAATAATAATTAGGTAGTTCGGTTTTTTTATATTACTTATTATCAGCTCTTCTTCACCATCCCGTGTGGAAGCAAAAATAACTATTTTTTTATTTGCTACTGGTTCTTTTAATTCTGTGGCTAATTCAAAATATTTTTTATCTACATTTAAATCAAATTTGGTGCTGCCTACTACTAATTTCTGTCCACAAAAGCCTAGCTTGGTAAAATTGTCCTGTGTGGTTTGATCCTGGCTTAAAATGGCACTAAATTTGTTTAGTGTTGGCTTTAAAATATAACTTATCTTCCTATAGCCATTAAATGACTTTGTAGATAATCTAGCATTTACCAGAAATAACGGGGTCTCAAATTCTTTTGCGTAATGGATTAAATTAGGCCATATTTCAGTTTCCATAATCAAGCCTATTTTCGGTTTAAAGGTTTTGTAGAAATTAATTACTGCATGCGGTAAATCATACGGAATATAATTAAGCACTACATTAGGATACAAGTTTTTAGCTGTGTTCCTGCCTGTTGGCGTCATTTGGGTTACTAGTATCTGATATGTTGGGTACTTCTCTTCAATTAGCGCTATTAATTTAGCAGCAGCCCTTATCTCTCCAACTGATACAGCATGTATCCATATGATGGGTTTTTTAGCCGTATTTTTTAGCCCAAACCCAAATCTTTCATTCCAATTATAATTATACTCTGGATTTTTTCTTCCACGCTTTATTAGATATAGCGGCAATACGGGCATAAGCACGTATAATATTAAAGAATAAATATATCTCATTTATTTAATTTTTTCAAATAAATCAATAATATCACTGACTAACGGAGCTGTACCTTTACTACCAACATTTTTTGCTTTTACAGATTCAAAAACCCCTGTTTTTGCCGGGTCAGAATCGGTATAAATAGCAATTAGCTTTTTATCCAAGGCATTGGCCAGATGTATTAAGCCGGTATCAACACCAAATACAAACCTGGCATTTATAATCAACTCTGCCATCTCGTTATAATTTAAAACCCGGTCACAGACAATGATTTTATTAGATTCTGCTATTTTTTTTATACTCTCTGCCTCAATCTTTTCAAGCATATTGCCATAAGGGAGAATAACATCCAGATTATAGCCCTTAACTAAATAATCGGCCAAAGTTGCCCAATTATTTTTACTATACTTTTTGCTATCTTTAGAGGTAGAATGAAAAAATATTACGTAGCCTGGTTCATTATTATTTATATGACTTTTAAAATCTAGACCAAAATTTACTGTATTAGTATCTATTTTATAATCAAATATCTTACTGGCTAATAAGCGGTTCTTAGTTGTTGCCAAATATTCCTTACCGGTTTCATAACTATAATTATAAAATTTATTTGCCAATTTTTCTTTTATAGAATACTTGCCAAGACCATAAACTGTTCCCTTAAAAACCCTGGTAAATATAGCACTTTTAACTAATCCCTGAGCATCAATAATATAATCATATTCCCTATTTTTAAGTGAACTTTTCCATTTTATAAACTCAAATATTGCACTAAGTTTACTAGCTTTCCAGCGTCTTAATGGGATTGGTATTACTGTAGTTATTTGTGGGCAAAACCTGGCAATATCTTTAAAGTTTTCATCCACCAGCCAGTCTATTGCATAATCCGGATTATTTTTCTTTATATCATAAATCATAGGGAATGTATGTATAATATCCCCTAATGAAGATAATCGAATGATAAGGATTTTTTTCATAATAATTAAGCTATAGTTACCTTAAATTGTATAAGTACTTATTATAACTTAATTAGCTTTATAGCAGTAAATTCTGTTATATTTGTTATACTTTTAAAGTTAAGTATACTAGTATCATTAGAAAATAATTAAAAACTATTATTCTAATAGTAATAGATCAGATTTCCAATATATAGGCTTGTTTTAAAAATAATATAAATTTATAATATATTAACATTTAAATGTTGATAACTTTTAAATAGGATGTTTATAATACCAAGATATGCACAGTTTTTCAGCTATTAATAAAATTATTAACAATTAATAAGAAAGATACCTGAAACTTAATGATTTACTTATTAACAATATAAGATCTTGATATAATTAAATTAAAGTTAGATATTAACAGAAAAATATATTGATAACATTAATAATAATATATATAATATATAAGAAATAAATAATAATGTTAATAATATTTTTATTCAAAATAAGTCTTAAATAGAAAAGTAATTATTTAAATAAAATCCGTATTTTATGAGATAATTATGTCCTAAATAATTATGGAATTCTTTTTACATGACAAAGCCTGATAAATATACTACAGAAAAAATAACGTACCTTTATAAATGGACTGATCATCTTTTTAGCTTTAAAACCAGCAGAAATGAAAGTTTTAAATTTATTCCAGGACAATTTGCCAGGTTAGGTGTAGATAAAGAAGATGGCACTATTGTATGGAGACCATATTCTATAGTATCTGCTGATTATGATGAAGAATTAGAGTTTTATTCAATTATAGTGCCAGATGGTGAATTCACCCAAAGACTTAAAAACTTGAACGTAGGCGATACTATATACATAGATAAGACCAATTATGGATTACTTACAACCGATAGATTTGAAAATGGTAAAGACTTATGGTTTTTATCTACCGGGACAGGACTAGCACCATTTATTTCTATATTGTATGATTTTAGCATTTGGGAACAGTACGAAAAAGTTATATTGGTACATTGCGTACGTACAAAAGAAGAATTAGCATACCAAGACCTAATAAACAGCTTTTTTACCCATGAATATTATGCCGAATTGGTTAAAAATAAACTGGTTTATGTAAAAATAATCACCAGAGAAGAAAATGGAGCAGATTTGTACGGTAGAATAACCGAATTATTAAAAAATAATAAATTAGAACAACATGTTGGCACGCCAATAACTGTATCTGACAGTAGAGTAATGATTTGTGGTAATCCGGAAATGGTAGATGACACCAGAAATATTCTTGCGGAAAGAGGTTTAGCGATATCGCGTAGAGGTAAGCCGGGTAATATGGCTGTTGAGAATTATTGGTAATATACTCATTGTTTTTGAACATCGACTTTATCATTTTTTATAAATATATTCTCATATATTATCTAGACTACGTAGCAATTTATTTCGTCGTTCCTCATCTAGAATTCAGTATATTGAGTATACAATATAAAACTCAAGTTATTTGAGTATATTTTAAATATAGTGTTTCATGTGAAACATTATTAAAACTAAATATGATAAATAATAAAAAATCTGCAAACTATAAAAAAAGTGACTATGCTATTATAACTGATTTACATCTAATCCTAAAAATATTATCCGAAGTTATATCGGGTAAAAATCTAAATGAATCTTTCAATAAAAATATAAACGTTGAGAATATAAATGTAAGTAGAGTAAAAGATGTAACTTATGGTGTTATGCGTTATTTTTTTATTTTAAATTATATAATAAATAAACTAATAAAAAATGATCCGGAAAGTGAAATACGGATTTTGCTGTTAATTGCTCTCTATGAAATAAAATATAGCAAAAAACCGGCATATGCAATTACTAACGATATAGTAGAGTTTAGTTTTAAATTAACTAAAAATATAAAAATCAAAAAATTTGTTAATGCCATAATACGTAATTTTTTACGTAGACAAATTGAATTGGAAAAAGAGTTAGCAAATAATTTAGAGTACAAATATAACGCTCCACAGTGGTTAATAAATAAATTAAAAAATGACTACTCAGATAATTGGGAAAGCATATTAAATTGTTCTAATAATAAACCTAAAATATGTTTAAGAGTAAATTCAAAGAAAATAACAGTAGATGACTATATAAAATATTTGAATGAAGAAAATATTAAATATAAACTAGTAGATAAAGTAATTGTACTAGATAATACAATTGCAATAGAGAAAATACCATTTTTTAAAGAAGGCTACGTATCTATTCAGGATATACATGCTCAGAAATTAAAAGACGTCATTAAGTTTGAACCTAACCAATATGTACTAGATGCATGTAGTGCACCAGGTGGTAAATCCTGTCAGATACTTGAAAATAATCAGGTTAACTTATTAGCTTTGGATATTGATAATAATAGATTGGATAAAGTGCGGCAAAATTTAGATCGATTAAATTTGAAAGCAAATACCATATGTGCTAATGCGGCCGAAATGGACTGGTGGGATAAAAAACAATTTGATGTAATAATTGCTGATGTACCATGCTCAGCAAGTGGTACATTTAAAAAAAATCCAGATATTAAATTTCACCGTAAAGTAAGTGATATAAAAAATTTTGTGGCTACGCAAAGAGAAATTATATGTAATTTATGGCAGATGTTAAAAGATAATGGAAATATGGTTTACATAACCTGTTCAATTTTTAAAGAAGAAAACCAGGATAATATAAGCTTCTTTAAACAAAAATTGAAAGACATAAAAGTAATTAGTGAAATGCAATTATTGCCAGATGGAAATGGTGATGGGTTTTATTATTGTGTATTGAAAAAGTTGGTTAAATAAAAGATTAAAGTGGCAATAAATTTACAAGGAAGATAATGAACTTAGAACAAATCTCTATATTAGCCACTGGGGGTGAATCTGATGTGGTTGAATTTAAGAAATCTACAGCTGGGTTAAAATCCGCATGTGATACCACATCTGCTTTTTTAAATAGTAATGGTGGCATTGTTTTATTTGGTGTAACAGATAACGGGAAGATTATTTGGCAAGAAGTGTCAGATAAGACTAAACGAGATATTGGAAATGAATTAGCTAAAATTACACCAAGAGCAGACGTTGAGATAACTTATATCAATATGCCTGATACCAATAAATATATTATTGTTTTTCATGTAACTACCGATAGTACAAAGAGGCCTTACTTATATGATGGTAAGGCTTTTATGCGTATTCAGACCAACACTATAGCAATGCCTAGAGAATATCAAAACGAACTTACCTTGCTTCATGCTGAGGGTGCATTATCCTGGGAAAATGCTTTTGCCAAAAATATTACTATAGATAACCTTGATACTAAAGAAATTCTATTAACACTAAAAGAAGGTGGGTTAAATGGGAGAATTCCTAATAGTTATGTAACCAATGACCCATGGGAAGGGTTACAGCATTTAGGCTTGATTGAAGAGAATAAAATTAATAATGCCGGATTAGTTTTATTTGGCAAAAATCCGGAAAAGAAATACCCACAATGCGTTTTAGCAATGGCCAGGTTTAGAGGCATTAACAAGTCAGAGTTTATTGATAATAAACGAGTATTTGGTAATATATTTGTATTATTAGATAGAGCCTTATCGTTTTTAAATATGCACCTACCTATAGCAAGTACTTTTCCTAAAGGTGAGATTTTACGTAAAGATACACCATTTTTGCCTATTGTTGCACTACGAGAGGCTATTGCTAATGCTTTGTGCCATAGAGATTATAGTTTTAACGATGGTAGTGTAAGTTTAGGAATATATGATGATAGACTTGAGATATGGAACTATGGTCTGTTTCCTCGAGGTGTATCATTAAATAATCTAAACGAGTTAAATAAATCAATACCGAGAAATCCGCTAATTGCGAATGTTTTATACTATCATAAGATATGTGAAACATGGGGACGTGGCATACATATGATAATAGATGAATGTATAAAAGCTGGGCATCCCAAACCATTTTATGCACAAAATTCACTTGGCACTTTACTAACAATACCATTTAAATATTCATTAGGTGTGGCTTCTCAAGTAAATGCACCCACTACACTAGAACATAACAATAAAAAATTAACTAAACGTCAACAGGAAATTTTACATATTATTTCTAAAATAAAAGAAGGTTCGTCTGCTGAGATTCTAAAACATATGGAAAATGTTAATCTTACAGATAGGACACTTAGAAGGGTTTTAGTGGAGTTAGAACAAATGGGATATATCGGCAGGGTTGGCGGTACCAGAGGTACAATTTGGAAAATTGGCTCTTAGTTTAGTTTACAGTAATTAAAGTATTCGGACATATTCGGACATATTCGGACATATTCGGACATATTTATAGTATAAAACTAGCTATAGAAATTTCTCTCCATAGCTAGAAACCATTAATACTCCTATATAATCAAATCACGGACAAATGAATGTACCATACTCACAAAAACCGGATTTGGATCTTCGACTTTGGGAGTCAAGGAATCCAGATTTAAGTGAGCCAGGACAAAAAATTGCTCATTGATTGATAGGCTGGAAAATAGTTTTTTTAAGTTACTACATCTGCCACGGATGATTCCATCGATTAAACTCCTCCGGATTTCAATATCAGAAACACGCTTATTGGTTAAGTAGATTAACCTATCTAAATGCTCTAACTTGAATTGTCCAAGAATATCATAAACTAAGTCTTCAAACTTATTTATGGTGGAAGTTCTATCGAATGGACGAGAGTGTAGTAAAATATCGCTAGCGCGTAGCATAGCGTTCCTTTCTTTAGCAAAGGTTAACGTGAACGAATGGTTCGGGTGTCGTGGCCCGGATCATTCCCTGCTTCGCGCCTATAAAGCGCGAAACTGAGAGTATTATAACTCAGTCTAGAATAATAGTGTAAAAAAATTAATAGTCAACTGGATGACATTAATTACCCCTGATAAAGCCAATCTGGTTTTTAGATATTATTTAAGAAAAATAAGATGAAAATTTATAATTCATTTACCCGGCAAAAAGAAGAATTTGTACCGATTGAAAAGAACCAAATAAAGATGTATGTTTGCGGGCAGACAGTTTATGATTACTGCCATCTGGGGCATGCCAGGAAGTCAGTTGTATTTGATATGGTTAGACGTTGGTTTATTGCATCAGATTATATGGTGTCCTACGTAGAAAACATAACAGATATTGATGATAAAATAATTAACCGGGCAATAGAGAATAAAGAAGATATAAATACATTAACCAGTAGATTTATAGCTTATATGCACGAGGATTTTGATAAATTAGGCATAATACGCCCTGATTTAGAGCCACGAGCAACAGAGTATATTCCACAAATGTTAAATATAATAGAAAGTCTTATTGAAAAAGGTTATGCATATCAGGCCTCTAATGGAGATGTTTACTATGCCGTTAGAAAGTTTGTGGGTTATGGGCAATTATCCGGCAAAACATTAGATAGTTTGCGTGCTGGTGAAAGAGTTGAGGTAGATACCAATAAGCAAGATCCATTAGATTTTGTATTATGGAAGGCATCCAAGCAAGGTGAACCATTTTGGGAATCAAAATTTGGTAACGGACGCCCTGGGTGGCATATTGAGTGCTCTGCAATGAGCGAAGAGTTACTTGGTAAAAATTTTGATATTCATGGTGGTGGGCAGGATTTACAATTCCCGCATCATGAAAATGAAATAGCACAAAGTGAGGCGCATAATAGCTGTAAATTTGCCAATTATTGGATGCATAACGGTTTCTTAAATATTAATGATGAAAAAATGTCCAAATCATTGGGTAATTTTTTTACCTTGCGTGATGTGTTGGATAAATATGATGCAGAAACGATACGCTTTTTTATGCTCAGGACTCATTATAGAAGTCCGCTAAATTTTAGTCATGATGGACTTAGTGATGCAAAAGGCGGATTAACCAGGTTATATACAGCAATTAAGCCGTACACAATTAATAAAGATGAGCATATTGATTGGAATATAGGCTATGCCAGCAAGTTTAAGCAGGCAATGGATGATGATTTTAATACAGCTTTAGCTATTAGCGTTTTATTTGAAATTGTAAGTCAAATAAACAAAGAGCCAAACCAGCAATTAGCCGAGCTATTAGTTATGTTATCTAGGTCAATTGGTTTACTTACGAGAGAAGTGAAAGAATTTTTTAATTCTAGTAGTAAAATTTCTCCTAAACTAATTGAAGAGCAGATAAAAAATCGTCAAATAGCTAAACAAAATAAGGATTTTGCATTGGCGGATAAAATCCGGAATGACCTCCTAGAGCAGGGTATTATTTTAGAAGATAAACCAACCGGTACAATCTGGCGTAATGGGTAATACGACATCTAAATTAAATGGTAATTTGCTGCTAAAACAGCAGCAAATTTATAAGTTTTGACGCCGCTAAATTTTATAATAATACACACATACCATTTCTAATTTTGGCGCAACAAGTTTTCTTTCCATTTAATAGACCAGTATGTTCGCCATCAGGGCAATCTTTTTCAATATTTAAAGAAGTAGAATCTTGTCCAACATATCTAATAGGATTATTACGAGAGGAATAATTTGCATTATAGGTATTAATACTTCCGGAATTGTGAGAGCCTTTTGGGTCAAAGAAATTCAATGCCTTTAATGCCAATTGCTCGTCAAATTGTTCAAGCTGACACGTGGCTTCCTCTGAAGATATACCGTCTTTCCCTTTTACAGTCCAGAATTGAGCGATTGAATTTTTTTGAACACTCCATCCATAATTGCTAATCAAAGACACTAGATGATTGTTATTAACTCCTATGGTCGTTGCTAAACCAAAACTTGACATACCATACTCACCATAAAGAATTAGTTTGATTGTATAGGTTTTTTCATCTGTATTGCTAGTAAGAGTGCATGTGTACATTTCATTAATAGCTTGGGCAGTATTTATACAAAAAAGTAGCATAAATGCGCTGAATAAATAAAGTAAGTAACCGTGGATAGAGGGTTTTCTCATTTTCATTTCCTTAAAAATAAAATTTATTAAAATGTAGGTATTTTATGCTGTAAGGAATCAGGAAACTTTAAGGCTGCCTCATTAAAATTTTTAATTAGTTTAATTGTGTTGGGTACTTGGTATCTCACTTACCTATAATTTTATAATAACAGACCTAATGATTTTAAATTTTAATGAGGCTACCTTGAAGATTGCCAGAAGTTACAATCATGGGAGCTATTATATTATAGAAGTCTGAAGGATAGGATAATTTTTAGCTATTTTTTTAATATGGTTATTAAAGAGAATAAGCTAAATCCCAGATCTCCGGGTCAATCCCGAGGATAACAGTCGGGATGATAAGAAAATGTGGAAATGACAGTATAGATTGCCATGCCCGGCTTAAGCCGGGCATGGCAATGCTTATGAGTGCTTAGTTTCTACCAGCTCATAATGTAAATCATCATTACGCGGGGCAGGTTTATCTACAGTAACATCATTAAAACGCTTGGTGTTAATATCGGTATGTACTACCGGAACAACAATATTCTTTACTAAGTCTTGATCAGTTGCGACCATTTGTAAAGCCCCCAGATCAACTGGCTGAGTTATAGTATTAACTACAGGTTTTACTTCCTTTTTAACCACTTCTTCCACCGCCTTTTCTGGCACAGTAGCTGGCGTAGGAGTAGCCGCTACGGTAGCAGGTGCTTCATCTTTTACTACAATAATTGGCTTGGTTTCTTGCCACTCCTGGTTCACTGGCGGCTTAGTAGCTGGCGTTGGATTGGTAGTAGCCTGGGGGTTACTAACCGGGGTTTCAATTGGTTTTTGGGTGAAAGATTGTTGCTGTCGCCTATCATTTTGCCCGGATCTTGGCGATGACTTTCTATCATTACGGTTATTTTCAGGTTTTCCTTCTGCTTGATTACCCCGATTTGGCACATTCCTTGGTGCAGGAGATGGCTGTCTTTCTGCCTGAGGCGCTTGAGCGCTTTCTGTAGACCTGGGTGCTTGCGGGCGTACCGTTTGGATCTTGTGATTACTACGATTTTGCCCAACTGGCCGGGTTCGGTTACCTTTTGGATGCCGGTTATTTTGACGTTGATCCCTACGGTTATTATTTGTATTGGCACTAGGTAATGGTTTATCCTCAGAACTCAATAATTTTTTGAGCATTTTGCCAATTTTGGCAAAAAAACCGCCTATAGCTGATACTGATGGTATAGTAGGTGCCGGGTGTGCCGGAGTAATATTTTTTACCATTGCTTTAGCATCTAGTTTATTTCCGGCTTTACCGGAACCTTGATAATTTAAGGCCGTTTCTTCGGCATTTTCTACCAAATTATAACTAACTTTACTGGTTAGGCTCTCCATACTATCTTGAGATACTTTACGAATTTTGTAATGTGGTGACTCTAAGTGAATATTTGGAATTAGGATTACCTTAATTTTTAAACGATTTTCAATTTTAGCTACATCATCCCGCTTTTCATTTAATAGATATGTAGCAACAGTCACCGGTAATTGGACATGTAAGGCCGATAGGTAACTATGGCCCTTAACCGCTTCTTCCTGAATTATACGTAGAATATGAATGGAGCTAGATTCAATACCACGGATTGAACCAATCCCTTCGCAACGCGGGCAGGTAATAGTAGTCGATTCTTCAAGAGATGCTGATAAACGCTGGCGGGATAATTCCAAAAGACCAAACTTGGACAATTTACCCATCTGGATCCGTGCTCTATCCAGGCCTAATTGTTGCTTGAAGTGGTTTTCTACCTCGCGCTGATTACGCATATTTTCCATATCAATGAAATCTACAACAACCAAGCCGCCCAAATCACGAAGACGTAGCTGACGGGCAACCTCTTCTGCTGCTTCAAGATTGGTAGAAAAAGCAGTTGCTTCTATATCTGAGCCTTTATTGGCTTTAGCTGAGTTTACATCAATTGCGGTTAAGGCTTCGGTATGATCTATGGCAATAGAGCCACCGGATGGAAGATTTACCATTCGGCCATAAGCTGATTCGATTTGATGCTCAATCTGGAAACGAGAAAACAGCGGAACGTCGTCATGATAAAATTTGACCCGATCAACAAAAGTTGGCATTACATGTGCCATAAATTGTTTCGCCTGATCAAAGATATCTTCCATATCGATTAAAATTTCTGAGATGTCCGGCGAGAAATGATCGCGAATTGAGCGAATAACCAGGCTGCTTTCCTGATAAATCAGGAAACTTCCTTTATTATTTTGTGCGGCAGTTGTGATAGCTTCCCATAAATTACATAGATAATTCAAATCCCATTGCAATTCTTTTTGAATACGGCCTAAAGCTGCAGTACGGGCAATTATACTCATACCATCAGGTACTTCTACCTGGGACAAAGCTTCTTTTAATTCTTCACGTTCTTCTCCGTCAATGCGACGTGAAATACCGCCGGAACGAGAACTATTTGGCATTAATACCAAATAACGCCCGGGAAGCGAGACAAATGTAGTGAGGGCAGCTCCCTTATTGCCGCGTTCATCTTTTTCTACCTGGATAATTAGTTCCAGTCCAACATGTAGTTTAGACAGGTCACGTGTCCGTCCAGTATCCGGTAAGTAACGCGGGTCTATTTCTTTAAAAGGTAGAAAGCCTTGTTTTTCTGTACCGTAGTCAACAAAACAAGCTTCTAATGATGATTCGACACGGGTAATTACCCCTTTATAGATATTACCGCGTCTTTGGGTTTTACTAGATGTTTCAATGTCAAAGTTTATTAATCTCTGACCTTCTACAGTTGCAACCCTCAGTTCTTCCTGATAAGTTGCATTAAATAACATTCTTTTCATGTATGTACCTTCATTTTAAGCAGTACCAGAAACCTCCGGGACCACATTATTAAAATTAAAAGTACCTTTTGCGCCAATAGTTTATACTAGTCGGTATGTCTTTTCTATTATCCTTTATTCTAAAATCAGGCTCAGACGACAAATAACCCCCGAGATTAATAACCCGCTTATTTTGTACGGGTTTTCTTATAAAATTGGTTTTACACATAAACTATATTTATAATCTTAAAAATATCAGATATTGGCGAGTTAGCTTTATTAAATAGTCTTATAGTTTGCTATTTATAAGCTTAAAAGGTACTATCTTTAGGATCTGGTCAAATTACCCAGGATCCTCCCCCAATTTTTGTTAGGACTAAATTTACTTTTGTAATTTACAACAGGTTTCCTATGCCTGTGCATACAAAAATTCGTTAGTTAAAACGGATTTAGGTTTCCTACAAACTTTATAAATAGCTACCATAGAACGTGCCTTATAACTCACGATTATTACACTTTAGGGTATAATGTAAGCTAAAATTATGTCAGTCACAAATCTATGTAGCTAAGGTGATATTATAAACCAAAATGAAGATATTTAGTAAAAATCAAGTAAATTTTTATACAGTAACCGAAAAAGATGAGTATCAAAGGTTGGATAATTTACTTGCCAAGTTGTTAAAAGGGGTGCCCAAAAGCTATATTTATAGAATTATCCGAAATAAAGAAGTAAAGGTAAACAATAAAAAAAGCGATGCTCATCAAAAGGTTACCCTTGGTGATATAGTTAGGATTCCCCCAGTAAAGGTGGCAGAGATAAATGCCCCAATAATTCCAGAGGGCAATTTCCCTGTATTATATGAGGATGATTATTTCCTGATAATTGATAAACCATCCGGTGTTGCTTGCCACGGTGGTAGTGGGGTTAGTTTTGGTGTTATAGAGCAACTGCGGCAAAATTATCCCCAGGCTAAATTTCTTGAACTGGCTCATCGCCTGGATCGGGATACTTCCGGAGTGCTTATTTTGGCAAAAAAACGGCAGGCTTTGGTTCAGATACAGGAAATAATCCGTAATAGTAAGATAAAAAAATATTACCTGGCCCTAACATTAGGCCGATGGCGCGATCAGATTAGAAATGTAAAAGCTCCGTTATTTAAATATTTGACTGCAGATGGTGAGCGTCGGGTAAGAATTGACCAAGTCAATGGTAAATTCGCACATACCATATTCAGCGTGGTAAAATCATGGGAAGAATATACTTTGGTTAAAGCCGATATCAAGACAGGGCGGACCCATCAAATCCGGGTACATTTGCAACACTTGGGCTATCCTATTGCCGGAGATGATAAATACGGGGAATTTGACAAAAATAAAGTTCTGGCAAAAGAAGGCTTAAGACGCATGTTTTTACATGCCTGCCAAATAGAGTTTACACATCCTGTGATCAATGAGAAATTGGTTATAAAATCAAAGTTACCAGCTGAGCTAGAGTACTTTTGTAAACATATTGAACAAGTTAACAAATTTAAATATTAATGGGCTATATATTTTGAAAGAGAGAGTTTTATGAATGCGTTTATGAAAAAAGTGTATTTATTATCATTACTAATAGGTCTAACGGCTGCTAATGCTGTTAATATGGATGCCAGTAAGGATAAGCAAAATGCTAATGATATGGTTAACAGCCCCAGGGCTACTTTATCGGCAAATGATCGGCAAAAATTTGCAAAAGATATTAATGGTAAAACAATAACTTTTGTAATTTTAAGAAAAGATAGTTCTTTCAAGACAAGCAATATTATACCAATTAAATCTAAGCATGATAGATATGGGCATCAGCCGACCTTCCAGTTAAATGGTGAATCTATATACATGTATGGTGGTAAAATAACAACCAAGGCTCAAGGTTCAGTACTACCAAGCTTGCCATATTTTAAAACTTTTGTAGATAAATACTTAATTATCTTTAATAGTGTGGATGATGATACCATTTATAAGTATGGTAAATCACGTAAGGTTAATATCAGAAAAAATCTTGACCTTGCCAAAGGCGCATCTCATACAAAGAAACAAATCAAGTTGTATGATGAAGTATTAACGCACTATATATTAACTCAGGCTGTAGTTGCGGAAGGTTCTGATAATACCTGTTTTACCGGAAATCTGGTTGATGAAAAAAATGTTCCTTATAATCCGTTTAAACTTACTAATTGCAAACTAAAAACGCCAGACAGTAAAAAATCCTTCAATGTTATGACTGCTGTAATTGATACACAATAACTGCAAAAAGATAAATAATGCGTTATAATATATAGCTAATATAATAAATATAAAGAGGATAAAGTACCCATGACAAATCAGGCATATGATAGTAGTAGTATTAAAGTACTTAAGGGCTTAGATGCAGTTAGAAAACGCCCAGGCATGTATATCGGCGATACTTCGGATGGATCCGGGCTTCATCACATGGTGTTTGAGGTTTTGGATAATGCAATTGACGAAGCTTTGGCTGGCCACTGTGATACGATAACTATTATTATTAATGAGGATAACTCGGTCTCAGTTGAAGATAATGGACGGGGTATTCCAACGGATATTCATGCCGAAGAGGGTAGATCTGCTGCTGAAGTTATTATGACAGTTCTTCATGCCGGGGGTAAATTTGATAACAATTCATATAAGATTTCCGGTGGTTTGCATGGGGTGGGCGTCTCGGTAGTAAATGCGCTGTCTGATTGGCTTAAAATGACCATCTGGCGTGATGGTAAAGAGCATGCAATGGAGTTTCGCTTAGGTGAGCCGGTTGCACCTTTGGCTGTGGTTGGCGATGCCAATGGTAAAAAAGGAACCAAAATCCAATTTATGGCCAGCGTTGAAATTTTTGGTAATATTGAATATCATTACGAAATTTTAGCCAAGCGTTTACGTGAACTATCTTTCTTAAACAACGGTGTTAAAATTTCCTTAGTTGACCGTCACGATGGTAAAGAAGAAAACTTTGCTTTTTCTGGTGGGGTAGCTGGTTTTGTTAGCTATATTAACCGCAATAAAACAGTACTACATAGTACTCCGTTTTATGGGGCTGGTGAACGAGATGGTATGGGTGTTGAAGTTGCTATGCAATGGAATGACTCATATCAGGAAAATGTACAATGTTTTACTAATAATATCCCCCAACGCGATGGTGGGTCACATTTATCCGCATTACGTAATGTAATGACCAGGTCATTAAATCAATATATAGAAGAAAATGAATTGGCTAAAAAAGCCAAAGTTACTACTACCGGTGATGATATGCGTGAGGGTCTGGCATGTATTTTATCTGTAAAACTACCTGATCCTAAATTTTCTTCACAAACTAAAGATAAATTGGTATCTTCTGAGATTTCTCCGGTAGTGCAAGATATTATAGGTGAGGCCTTAAAAACATATTTACTTGAAAATCCGATTGATGCCAAGATTATTTGTAATAAAATTATAGAAGCTGCAAGAGCGCGCGAAGCTGCGCGTAAGGCACGTGAATTAACCAGACGTAAAGGGTTATTAGACGGTTTAGGCTTACCGGGTAAATTGGCAGATTGCCAGGAGAAAGATCCGGCATTATGTGAATTATATCTGGTTGAGGGAGATTCGGCAGGCGGTACTGCTAAAAATGGCCGCGATCGTAAGTTTCAGGCTATATTACCACTACGTGGAAAGATACTAAATATCGAGCGGGCCAGATTTGACAAAATGTTAGCTTCAGAGCAGGTTACTAACTTAATTACTGCTATGGGCACCGGGATTGGTAAAGAGGAATATAACCCGGATAAACTTAGATATCATAGAATTATTATTATGACTGATGCCGATGTCGATGGAGCGCATATCCGGACATTACTTCTAACTTTCTTCTATCGGCAAATGCCTGAATTGGTAGATCGGGGGCATATCTATATTGCACAACCGCCGCTTTACAAGGTAAAACAAGGCAAAAATGAGCGTTATGTAAAAGATGAAGATGCATTAAACCAATATTTAATAGAACTGGCGCTTAATGATGCTAAATTTATGGCAGATGATAAAACTTTACTCGAAAAAAGTAAATTAGTTACGGCATCCAAGCAATATTTAAAGGCAAAACATATTATTGATATGCATGGCCGTTTTATGGATAAACGAATATTAGAGGCTCTTCTAGTATTACCACGACTTAGTTTAAAAACTGAAGAGGAGGCTGATCTTGCGGTTAAACATTTAAGCGCGCATTTAGGTGAGAGCGTACAAATAGAAAAGTTTTATGATGATGTCCGTAATGAGTATAGACTCAAATTAGCCAGGGCTGAGCATGGTAACCATGTGGTTACTAATTTAGACAGCTACTTTTTAGATAGCTCTGACTATTCCAAAATTGTCATTGCTTCAGAAATGGCCGCATCAATTAACGTTGCCAATTTAACTGCATGGCGTGGTGATAATAGCAAAGTTGTAAGTAGCTTTGGCGAAGGCCTTGAGTGGATGATGAATGAAGTGAAAAAAGGGCTGGGCATACAACGCTATAAAGGATTAGGTGAGATGAATGCCGAGCAGCTATGGGATACTACTATGGATCCGGCGGTTCGTAATTTACTCAAAGTAACTGTTGAAGATGCAATTGCAGCTGATAATGTATTTAGTACACTTATGGGCGATGAAGTTGAGCCAAGACGCAACTTTATTGAAGAAAATGCACTACGCGCCAGAAATATTGATGCATAAAAACTTGACAAAATATTGTGCGATGCAGCATAATAATGTCAGGAAAGTTAATTAACATATTTTTGGAGAAAATCATGACTAAATATACACAACAATTTGCCAACGCAACTGAAAATTGCGAGGCGGCAATGAATATTTTTGCAAACTTGGCTAATCGCTCACTGGAGAATGCACAAAAAATTACTGCATTACAATGTGAAACTGCAAGTTTTCTAATTGAGTGCTCTACAAATGCAACAAAAAGTTTATTCAATGCTAAAACGCCAGAGCAAGCTACTAGCGTAATAAAAGATTTTGCTGCTTCTTCAGTAGAAACTACTTTCGAAAAAACCAAAGAGATGCTAAATGTATTGAGCAAATCACAAGAGTCTTTTAAAGATGCAGCAAATACCTCATTTAAAAACGCCAGTGATTCAATTTTATCTTCAATTGATCAGGTTGCTAAAGTAAATCCGAGCTGGTCAAAAGCAGCTTCACAGTCAGTACAAAAAATCATTGAAGCAACTACGAAAGCAAGTGAAACAATTGAAAAAGTTGCCGAACAAGTATCTGCTATTACAAATAAAAATGTAGAAGCTGCTACAACAGCAACACTAAATTCATTTAAAAAAGCCGGATCTGCCAGAGGATTTGCTTCTACAGCTTCTGCTAAATAATTTGGTTAAGTTATTCACATAGCATTAAAAAGCATGAATTTTATTCATGCTTTTTTTCTAATACAACAAAGGCACTAGATAAATTAATCTCATCACTAATTGATAAATGACACGTGCCAATACCGTGTGAATCTAAAAAACTGATTATTGTACTATCTAATACAAAATACGGTTTTCCAAGAGCATCATTACTAATAGAGATTTTAGGCATTAATACGGGATCCCGTAGTCCAATTCCGCATGCTTTAGCGAAAGCTTCTTTAGCAGCAAAGCGTTTGGCAACAAATCTGATTTTATCATTTTTATTTGCAAAAACTTCTTTTTCACTGACAGATAAAATTTTATCAATAAAACGTGCACTGTACTTCTCAATTAAATCATCAATGCGCTTATTTTCAACTATATCGTGCCCTATAGAGTAAATTGCCATTTATACTGGTTACCTTAAGTAATAAGTTTATATGAATATTTATATACTCAATTGTATCATACCAGGTTGAAAAAGATTATAATGATGTTTTTTATTAGAGTTTTTAGATATGATGCATAAATTAGGGTACGAGTTTTATAACCGAGATACACAGATAGTTGCCCGTGAATTATTGGGTAAATATTTGGTACATAAATATAATCAAGTTGAGATGATTGGTAAAATTGTTGAGACAGAGGCGTATCTTGGTGCACATGACCTGGCGGCACATTCTTCTAAAGGCCTCACAGATAGAACAAAAATTATGTTTGGACCTGCAGGTTTGGCATATGTATATTTAATCTATGGTGTACATCATTGCATGAATGTAGTGACAGAAGAAGAGGGGTGTGGTTCTGCGGTATTAATTCGGGCAATAGAGCCAATAGCTAATATTAATGCAAAAACTAATGGGCCGGGATTACTTTGTAGAGCAATGAGTATTGATAGACAATTAAATGGATATAGTTTGTGTAGCGATAATTTTTATATTGCTGCACCGGATGAGCTCTCTAAAATAAAAATTATTAAACGTCCAAGGATCGGGGTTAATTACGCCCGTCATTGGTCAAAGCGCCTACTTAGGTTTTATATTAAAGATAATTTATTTATTTCCAAAAAATAAAGTAAAGCTGGTTTTGGTAAAATTACGGTTATTATCTAAAGAATCGATTAAGGATAGAGTAAATGAATTTAGAAATTCTATGGATGAATGGATTGTGCCGAGGGTAACCGGGCAGGCATTGATTGTTTTGAGCAAAGCTATTTAAGAAAGGAACTAAATGTCGAAGAATCTAATATTTTATACTAATCCGATGTCACGCGGCCGAATTGTAAGATGGATGTTAGAAGAGATAGGTGTACCATATGAAACAAAGATTTTAGAATATGGTACAACTATGAAAAGCCCAGAATATTTAGCTATTAATCCAATGGGTAAAGTTCCAGCGATTAAGCATGGCGATAATGTAATAACTGAAGCTGCTGCAATTTGTGCTTATCTGGCGGAAACTTTTCCAGAAGCTAAGTTAATGCCAATAAACGATGAAGAACGTGCGTTATATTACCGATGGTTATTTTTTACTGCAGGCCCGGTTGTGGAAATATTTGAGATGAGTAACTTTAATCCTGTAATAACCCCCGAATTACAAAGATCACTTGGTTGTGGCAACCCACAAGATGCACTTGATGCTTTAGCAAAAGCTGTAAATACATCAACTTACATTACAGGTGATAGATTTACTGCAGCTGATGTATACATTGCTTCTTACATTGGTTTTTGTATGCAAATTGGTAAATTGGAAAAACGCCAGGAGTTTGTAGAATATTGGGCTAGAGTGGCTAATCGTCCAGCTAGAATACGTGCTACAGAGATTGATGGCGCATTATAATTTACAATTATTGATGTAAATTGTAATAATAGCTTTTGTTACCCGCGACTACTACATGCTTCTTGCATTAAGCGTTTCATTTCATGTACTGCTTTAGGTAGTCCCCAAAAAACACTCTGGGCAATAATGGCAAAACCAATATTTAATTCGTGCATTTGCGGTATCCAGGCAATTGGTTTTACGTTATGATAATTAAGGCCGTGTCCCCCATTTACTATTAAGCCAAGTGATGAAGCATATTCGGCCATATCTTTTATTTGGAAAAATTCATCACTTTCATAATAATCAGATTTTAAAATAGCATATTTACCCGTATGAATTTCAATTGCTCTGGCATCCAGATCACTGGCTGCAGTTATCTGGTCTTCTTCCGCATCTATAAATAAAGAAGTAATAATCCCATTTTTTTGTAAAACATTAACTACATTACCTATATGGTCCAAATTGCCCAGGACATCCAAGCCACCCTCTGTAGTTAGCTCTTCACGCTTTTCCGGTACCAGACAGACAAAGTCGGGGCGAACTTGCAGGGCAAATTCTACCATTTCAGATGTTGCTGCCATCTCAAGATTTAGCTGGGTTTTTAGGGTCTGCCTAAGCAAAATTACGTCATTATCCTTTATATGTCGGCGGTCTTCACGTAGATGCACAGTGATTGAATCAGCACCGTTAGTTTCCGCAATTAACCCGGCTTCAATAAGACTGGGAAAAGCCTCTCCACGTGCATTCCGAATAGTTGCAATGTGATCGATATTAACACCCAGGCGAATCATGAAAAACTCCTTTTTAAATGTTTATCTAATTATATTATAAGTTTAAGAAGAATGCCAGCTAAATACTTAGTATAAATTTATCCTCATTATACTCTAGTTAAGTGATCAAGTTCAAAAATAATTATCAATAATAAGACTACCTTATGCTAAAGTATGGTCCGATAATAAAATTTAACTAAATGAAATAATATTACATGCGATTTAAATTAAAATTATTAATAATGGGCGCTATTTGTCTATATATATGGACATGGGCGAGTGCAGATACACAAGCCAATCTCCCTGCAGCATCTCAAAAAATTAGAAATGAATCGCAGGCTTTAGCCGGATATTCAGGTATTGTAGGGACATCGCCCGGGCATGACACAATTTCCAATGCAGGTGGCGCTTTTGAATTTTTACCAAATGGTACAAACATTTATGGATTCTTTTCCCAAACCCTGGCAAATGATATTTACTATGAAGCCAGGCTTTATGGCCGCTACAATTATGTAACGGCAAATCCAAATATACCGGGACTGCCACCTTCAAATATAACTCCCCCACTTGGTTATGGTATTACCGGGATTTTGGGTTATAATTTTCATCCAAGTGATGTGGTGGATATTACGCCATATGCCAGAATTAATGTACAAAGTGATATGGGTCCAGTATATAGTGATAGTAATGGAAATCATATAGATTCAATAACCTATGCTCTTTTAGCCGGTAGCAAGTTGGCGTTTAAGGCAACACCCATGTTTTCGCCATATGTAAATATATGGGGCGGCTATCAATGGAATAATCTATCTGGCACATATCCTAATGCTGTAACAAATACTAATACCCCAATAAATGGTCAGCTAGGCCAAATTGCAATTACTTATGAAATTGGTTTAGGTGCCAAATTATCCGAACATATTACTTTAATTCCCTATTGGCAATACATAACGAATATTAATCAGCCAGATGGAGCAGCATCTACGGCAATTGATCAAGGTGGCCTCAATCAGGGTAATCTTACCGGTACAGCCCAGGTATTTGCATTAAAATTAAATATAGCCTGGTAATATAAAAACTTACCTGTAAGTTAATGAATTCCCAACTGCATACGCTTATTGAAGTTTGGAATGGCAATTTAATTTTTTAAAAGAGTAAAAATGAAAAAAGAAACTGTTTTAATAACCGGGTCAAATAGAGGGATTGGTTTAGGGTTAGTTAAAGAATTTATTAAGCATAGTTATAATGTGATTGCCAGTTGCAGAAAACCGGAAAAAGCTAAAGAGTTACTTTTATTGGCAAAGCAATATCCTAAAAACGTAACAGTTGAAAAGCTGGATGTGACATTAGAATCTGACTTTTTTGCCATATCAGGAAAATATAAGGATATACCAATTGATATCGTAATAAACAATGCCGGGATTTTTCCGGAAGATCACTCCAGAAATGGAATAAGCGCAAGTAATTCCCAAGATATATTAGCTGCCTTTCAAACAAACGCACTGGGAGCGTTAATGACGATAAAATCTTTCCAGGCAAATTTATTAAAATCTGCCAACCCCAGGATTATAAATTTATCAAGCCAAATGGGCGCTCTCAGTGCTGCCAGTGGGTTTGGTTATTCATATAGGATGTCTAAAGTTGCACTTAATATGTTAACTTGCTGTTTTGCTGCTGAAAATAAAAATATTATTACTGTTTCACTGCGTCCGGGATGGGTTAAGACGCAGATGGGTGGAAGTAACGCTATTATGACAGTTGAAAAGAGTGTTAGTAAATTACTTAAAATAATTGAAAACTTGCAAGCAGAAGACTCGGGGCGCTTTTATGATATTGAAAAAAAGATTTGTAGCTGGTAGATCGGCTATATTTTTCGTCTTTTATAGCTGGATTTTTTTACCGGTTTTTGTTTCCTTGTGGTAACCGGATCCCTTGTGCTACGTATATCATCCAAAACAGTTTGGTTTTCTTCATTTATATCTTCTTCTACCATCCTTTTAGCAACAACAAATTTACTGCGATAGTACTCATCAAGAGCTGAAATTTGAATATCTTTACCAGTTCTTGGTGCCTGGATAAACTGGTTGTTGCCCAAATACATTCCAACATGGGTAATTGGCCTGCCACTATGGGTTTTAAAGAATACTAAATCACCTGGCTGCAATTGATCAAACGGAATTTTTTTACCCAGCATAGCCATTTCATTGGCAGTCCTGGGAAGGGTTATCCCTAAGGATTTTTTAAATACATAACGGATAAAGCCGCTGCAATCAAGGCCGGAACTTGGGGTATTTCCACCCCATTTGTATGGGATTCCGATCAAATTCATGGATTGCAGTAACATATTGCCGATCTGGTCGTTACTTCCTGGGCGTGGACCTTCAATGTCAATATCATTAGCAATTGCTTCTGCAGCAAATGAATAATATGGCATAGCGAAAAGTATAGTAAGTATAATGGGAATAAGTAATTTTTTTATTTGTATTATCCTTATTTTTTAATACTACATTATACTATACCCTTTTTCTACTAGACCTTAACTTTGTTGCCTTTGTGGGGGCGTGTCTGGGCATAAGAATAAAATATTATTGTTTTACGATATAAATAATTTGACAAGCAGTATATTTATCATGTTATAATGCATAACTTGAATTTTTCAACATAAATTTTTTAAAGGATCAAATTATGAATAATCAAAAACTTATTAGCGCTAGTAAAACAATGCAATTAGTTTTATGGGTAATGCTGGTTGCGCTTTTCTTAATGGTAATCATTCCTTGGGCCTTCCCAACTACCGGTTTGGGTAAATTTTTACTTAGCATACAAAACTTTAATAATTTTATGGATACATACCATAAAAATATAGATGATTTTATGTCAAATCTAAGGCCTATATCCAGATTGTTCGGAATTATTGCTTCAATCATTACTGTTTTGCCATTGGTAATAGGCATAAAAATTATGCTAAATGTTGCGGATAATTATAAAAATGGACAAGTTTTTACACTAAATAATGCGAAGTCATATAGACTATTGGGGGTTATTTACCTTATAGAAGCTCTTTTATTAAAACCCTTGAGTGATATATTTTTTACGTTATGTGCTACATTTAACAACCCTGTTGGCCAACGTACGATTGCATTTGGTTTTACTTTGGGTAATATGACAGCGATATTTTTTGCAATTATTTTAATAATGATCGGACATGTAATGGTAGTAGGACAAAAAATGAATGAAGAGCAACAATTTACAGTTTAAGGGTAGTTAAAATGTCTATAATAATTGAGTTAGATGTAATGCTAGCCAGGCGCAAAATGAAATTACAGGATTTGGCGCAGCATGTTGGGATCACTCCTGCAAATTTATCCATTTTAAAAAACGGTAAAGCCAAAGCTATACGGCTAGAAACCTTAAACGCTATTTGTGCTGTGCTTGAGTGTCAACCTGGGGATTTGCTACGCTTTGAACCGGATAAGTAATAATCAGGATTATGACCTTGCTTACAAATATTTTAAACTGAGCTAGAATTACTGCAATATAAACACGCAACAAAATGCCGCACTTTACTGTGCGGCAAGAATAATTTATCAGGTTTACTGCATTTTTATAGTACAAGCTCTATCTTGGGTTGGAGGAATCACAGCAGCATAGCCGTCTCTAATATCTAATATTGTCGGGCGATATTTATTATTCTCAACGTCATTTTGCGAATAGTCACATAAGTTACTAGTATCTAAATATTTACCATCGTTATTATATGACACCGTGCTAGAGCATTTCCCTTGCGCGGTGCAATATTTAATAAACCATCTGGTACCGTTACTATTAGAAGTGTTATCAAACCAAGCGGTCCAACCATACTCAGGAAGCGTGGAGCCGGGTTTTAATATACTTCCAGATTTAAGTGAAATAAGGTTATCATTATGCCAACTATGCCACCATGAGGTACAACCTGAACAATATTTATTTGCATCTGCTCCATTATTTTCTGTAGTAAAGACTTGTAAGGAAGTAATGGGTTGACTTGTGCTATTTCGTACTTGATATTGTATACCGGCATTTACAATAGGGTCAAAGATAGGGCACGGTCCTCCATTCTCCACACCAATAATTGATTTCGCATTTGTAACTCTGAATACAGTAAAGGTTTAATAAGATTTCCTTTTATCTCTACTTCAACATTCTTACCCATATCAAGAACCTGATATAATGTAAAATTGCTAGCGCCAACTAAAGGATTACGTCGTAAGCAGAATTTGTCTTTAATAATGAGCTCCCCCGCATTAACTTCATTACCTTGAGTTATGTGGCAATTACCGCCACCATCGCAAACCTGATAAGACACATTCATACCAGAGTCCCACCAATTTGAAAAAGAATAATTTAGCGTTGTTTGTGTTGCATCAGCATTAGCCAATTTAATCAATATAAAAACTAAACTGAATAAAATTAATGTTTTTACCCTATTCATTTGTCACCTCTATAAAATATAAAGAAATTCTACTTTGAATCATGGTAAATAGTAATTTGTCCATCAGATGACAGGCTGCAGATTACTGTTTGCCATTATAATTATAGGTACTCACGTATATGTATCTATATTAATATTTTATCATTATATACAGCAGGTTGTCAATACCCTTTGTCACAAGGCCAGGGTCATCTTATTAAAACCTAAGTTTTAATGAGGTGACCCTGCCTTGTCTGCTAATATAAAGCCAAATTGCTTAACCCATTCCTGGAATTTTATTTCAAATACCTGTGGATCTAAAACTCTAAAAAATCTTCTTAATTTATCATCACTTGGAGAACCATTTGCATAAGGAAGATATTTTCTCAAAAACTCCAACCTTAATACTCCAAAAAATTCTATATCATCCCAACTATTACAGCCACATACCAAAGCACAAAATGTTAATAATAAAATCTCGCCTACGCTATATAATTTCTTCCGGTTAACTCTAGGATCTGGAACGCTTTCAAAAAAATCCAAGAAACCCGTCATATCTTTCAATGTATTTGGCATAGCTCAGTCCTAACTATTAGAATGAGTTATTATCCATGTTATTTAAAGGAAATATCTAAGTTTTAATGAGGTGGCCCTGTCACAATGGGCGTTATTATGATTTAAGTGATTTTTGTATACGATTAACAGAAATTCCTGAAATACATTATAGGCTCATGGTAACCATTAACTGGCTTGATCATCTTAGCGAAGCGCCGGTTAAAGAGCAGACCGATTTTTACCAAGCTGCTATTTCTGATAAACAAGGAATAACGAAAGTAGAACACTTTATGACTGTAGATAAATATATCCAATTACTGTTTATTGAACTGGGTGTTCGCGATATTTATAAGAATGTTGCAGCATAAATACAAAAGGTGCTGTAGCAGAATAGCTTTTTAATATATTAAAAGAAAATGAATTTGATGAAAAAGTGGTATGTTGAGATTCCTGACATACCACTCAATGTCGAGCGATTATTAGGAAACACAAAATTTTACTATGACGAGTTGTAAATTAGAAAGTAAGATAAAGATGAATGAAATATTACAATTTGATGATTTTCCGGTTCGCCGGGTTTATGATGAAAAAAAGCAGGCATGGTATTTTTCTGTAACAGATGTAATGCATGTATTATTACATCCGGCAGATTATCAAACTTCCAGAAAGTATTGGAATAAATTGAAATCACGGTTAAATAAAGAGGCAGTCAGTCGGTGACAAATTGTCACCGACTGAAATTGACGGCGGGAGACGGCAAGCAATATTTAACTGATGTTGCAAATATTAAAACATTACTCAGGATAATCCAATCCGTGCCAAGTCCAAAGGCTGAACCAATTAAGTTATGGTTGGCTAAAGTTGCATATGAACGTCTTCAAGAGTCAGTAGACCCGGAGCTTTCACTAAATCGGGCGCGAGAAAATTGGCAACAACATGGGCGGAGTGAAAAGCGGATACAGCAACGTATGACCGGGCAAGAAACCAGAAATAAATTAACGGACTATTGGAAAGAACACGGTGTTGAAAAAAGTAGCGAGTTGCGGGGGCAGGATTTGAACCTACGACCTTAGGGTTATGAGCCCGTGTTAGTGGTTGCATAATTCTTTGTGTTCATTCAAGTTATTCTATTTTAAAATATTCTCTGGGGCTAAAATGGGGCTTTTAAATTAGTCATTTTCGCACTCGTACGCAACACAGCTCAACTAATTTAAACAATTTTTTGAATAATACCTTTTCCAGGTCAATTGGTTAAAACTAGAGCCATTCTTCGAATTTTGATAGTTTATCAAATATCGTTTGTAATTGTGGATATATATCTCGGTACACTGGGTACAACCTTTTATAGGTAGCAATTCCCACTTTGTCTGGAATAATAGTTTCATTCTTCTTAACTAAAGCATTACATGCTTCTGGTACATTTGACCAAGCTTCCGCCCCTACTGCACCTAATATTGCTGCTCCAAACGCTGCACCTTCATTTGAATTAATAGTATAAAGAGTTGCGCCCATAATTTCTGCAATAATATTTTTCCAAAGCAAACTGTTAGCTGCTCCACCACTAATCATTATGGATATAGGGTCTATTCCAAGTGATTTGATTAAGTCTAACACATCACGTAAACTGAAAGCCACTCCTTCTAATACAGCGCGTACCATATGTGATAAATTATGACGTAGAGTTAATCCAACAAAATTACCTCTAGCAAAAGGGTCTGAATAAGGATGCCTTTCGCCTGATAAATATGGAGTAAATAATAGCCCGTTACTTCCCCGAGAAATATTACTGGCTAATAAATCTAAATCTGGGTAATCTACACCTGGAGTAATATTGTCTCTAAACCATCTTAAGCTTCCTGCAGCGCTCATAGTTACCCCCATGTTAAACCAATATCCAGGAATAGCATAACAAAATGTATTTACACGACCTTTAGGGTCCGGGTTATAGCTATCTGTTGCCGATAAAATAACACCCGAAGTACCAATGGTAAGGCTTAGCATGTCTTTCTTGATAACTCCGCTGCCTACACTTTGAGCTGGCTGATCTCCAGCACCACCAACAATCAAAGTGCCAGCAATTAAACCTGTTTCAATAGAAGCATCAACACTTACAGTAGCAGATACCTCAGGTGACTCACATAATTTAGGCAAAATATTATATGTAAGGTCAAATTCCTGCAACAAAACATCAGACCATGTGCGCTTTGCTATATCCATTAGTCCAATACCAGATCCATCGGAAACATCGGTTATATACTTACCACTTAAACAAAATCGAATATAGTCTTTAGGTAATAAAATATGAGCAATTTGATTATAACAATCTGGTTCGTGTTTTTTTAACCATAATAATTTTGTGATTAAAAAACATGGAAATAAATTACTACCAATATGTTCAAGTATGAATTGGGCACCAAATGTCTTTGTTATGCTCTCACATTCTAAGCTACTTCGTCCATCATTCCATAAAATTGCTGGACGTAGTACTTTACCATGTTTATCTAGAATAACCAAACCATGCATTTGACCAGTTAACCCAATTGATGCAATTTTATTAGCCGGAATTTCTTTTAAAACATCTTTAATTGCATTGAGTGTAGCCTGCCACCATTCATGTGGATGTTGTTCTGACCATAAGGGCTTTGGTGTTTGTAGTGTATGTAAGTATGACTTACAAGACTTTGCAATGCCTTTTTCATCAATTGCCAGTACTTTAGATGCAGTTGTACTAACATCTATTCCAAGAAAATAACTCATATGCATTACCTTTTTAATACTTTTACATAAATGTCTTTTCAAAAATTAACCTGTACTGAATTATACCTGAGTTCTAGTGCGAAATGCAGAAAACCCTATGTTCATTGTTTTGAGAAAGTTTGATGCTGCCGGCAGGCAAAAAAATCTTTATTCAATTTTGGTTTTGGTCATGGCTTAATACGAACGAATTAATTGAACTTAAATAAATAAACGTTAATTTTAAAAGAAATTTATAAGTTAGTTGCTGAATTGTTGGGAATGCTTCATTTTACAAGGAGTTTAATGGTTGCGGGGGCAGGATTTGAACCTACGACCTTCGGGTTATGAGCCCGACGAGCTACCAAGCTGCTCCACCCCGCGATAGATAAGCCATTATTATGTCATGCCTACACCAAATTTGTCAAATATATCTTATTGTTTTTTTGTATTTCCTAACTATTTATGGTTTTAATTCATAAGTTAATTATTTAAAAAAGCCCGATTTTTCCCTCAATATTCATCTCTACAAACTACAATAAATTATTCCACATAACCTGTTGATTTGGCTAATTATTTGACAACAACTTAAATGGTTAAAAATAATTTTCAAGGCGATTTCCGCGTTATTGTTACATTTCCTCCCGTAAGTGCTAAGTGGTACTTAATAAATAATTTAATGTTCGGGAGGACAAATGTTACGAGCAATAATCAAAGCCTTAATTCCAAGTAAAGAGGATATGTTTTACACCTTCTTTGAAGAAGGCAGAGCAAACACACAAACAGCGGCAAAAAATCTTCTATATACATTAATGCATATAGAAGAAGATAGTAAGCAATCTATTCTTCAGGGAAGAGACTTAAAAGCAAATGCAAACCTGGTAAATAAAAAAACTTTGGAGCTATTAAATAATATATTTATAACTTCAATGGATAGGGGCGATATACAAGATTTATCCGGCAAATTAAATAAACTAACCAAATTAATTATAAAAATTCATTCCAAACTCACGATCTATAACATCGATGCCCAATCTGATGATTGCCTGATTAAAAATGCTACCACGCTGTTACAAATAACCGAGAAAATCGGCTATTGTATTACCGCATTAAAACTCAGGGATACCAATAAAATTTTACCAACTATTGAAGAAATACATGAGCTGGAAGAAAATAGTATTGAAGATTTTAAATTTGCTATCAATGAAATCTATTCTAACAAATTTGATTCATTGATGGTCATAAAACTTAAAGAAATATACAAGAATATTGATAAAGCTATAGAGCTTAGCGTTAATGTGGCAGAGCTTATATTACAAATTTCTATTAAAAATATTTAGGAGGAAATGAATGAGTATCCCAATATTTGCAATTGTATTAATTACAGTTGCACTTTTATTTGAATTTAGCAACGGGCTTCATGATACAGCAAATGCTGTAGCAACTTCAATTGCTACTAAATCGCTAACACCAGTTCAGGCAATTACAATTTCAGCGGTATTTAATTTAATTGGCGCTCTAAGTGGCACAGCCGTAGCTATAACTATTGTCAAAGGCTTTGCCGATCCTATGCTTGCGACACCAATTGTAATTTTTTGTGCATTAATTTCAGCAATTAGCTGGAATGTTTTGACAGCATATTTTGGCATACCTTCTAGTTCCTCACATGCATTAATTGCCGGATTGGTAGGCGCGATTTTATTTAAAGCAGGCCTTGCTGCAATAAATTTTAGTACAGTTTTACATAAGGTTATTTTGCCTATGCTTATTTCGCCAATGCTTGGCTTTTGCATTGCGCTACTTATCCTAATTATTATTTATAACTTGCTTAGGGTTAATTCAAAGCCGTACAAGGTAAATAATTTTATGCGCGAGATACAAGTGCTCTCAACCGCATTTCTATCTTTTAGCCATGGTACCAATGATGCACAAAAAACCATGGGAATTATTACATTGGTTCTATTTAATTATCATCTCATCCAGAGTGTATCCGTTCCCAAGTGGGTGGTTTTTGCCTGTGCATTATGCATGGCTTTAGGCACTTTTTATGGTGGAATAAAAATTATAAAAACACTAAGTACTAAAGTATCTAAATTAAGACCGGCTAGTGGTATTGCAGTCGAGTTAAGTTCAGCACTTATTCTTTTTGCCGGCTCCAGATTAGGGATTCCGCTTAGTACCACACATGCGGTATCTGGCTCAGTAATGGGAGCAGGAAGTCTTAGAGGCAATAACTGGAGCGTTGTTAAAAATATGGTTGTTGCCTGGGTTTTAACTATACCGGTTTGTATTTTTTTGTCGGGAATTTTTCTAAAAATATGTATGTTGTTTAATTTTTTATAGGAGTGTTTTATGAGTTTTAAACAGAAACTTTTAATTGTTACGGTAATATTTTGTGCTTTATGGATGAATCAGTCAGGAGCTACCGGAATAAATGCAAATGAGGTATCACAAACTACAAAGGAACAAACAGAGTCGTACGTGCTGCAGCAATATTCAGGAGTGCAGGGCACGGCGCCAAAACATGACACGGTTTCAAGTAGCGGGGCGGCTTTTGAGCTGTTACCAAATGGTACTAATGTTTATGGATTCTTTTCACAAACGTTGGCAAATGATATTTATTATGAAGCCAGGCTTTATGGAAGATATAATTATGTAACAGCAAACCCCAATATCCCGGGAATACCTGCCTCTGATGAAAATCCACCGCTGGGTTATGGTATTGTAGGCATTTTAGGTTATAATTTTCATCCTAATTCATCCGTTGATATCACCCCGTATGTGCGCTTAAATGCGTATAACAATATGGGGCCGGTTTATGCCGATACAGATGGTGATTATATACATTCAACAACATACGCGCTTCTTTTAGGGGGTAAATTGGTATTTAAGGCTACATCGGTTTTTTCTCCATTTATAAATATTTGGAGCGGGTTTCAAACTAATGATTTGGTAGGGTCATATCCAAATGCAACAACGCATAATAACAATACACTGATTTCGGGGACGCTAAATCAGTGGGCTACGACTTATGAAATAGGCATGGGTACCAGGCTTTCGGAACATATTACCTTAACCCCATACTGGCAGTACACTACAACATTTAATTACCCAAATAACTCGGCCTCTTTAGCGATTAATCAGGGGGGGTTAAGTCAAAGTGATCTGACTGGTACAGCGCAAGCGTTTGGTTTAAAACTGGGTGTGGCATGGTAGGCAAGTGAATGTACTAGAGCTTATGGTTTATGAATAAATTTACCATCTCTAATTCTTCATCTGCTAGTGTTTGTAAAATTTTAACCAGGCTTGTTTTATGTGAAATTATAGGTTTATTTCTATTATTGGCTTTACGATTAATCATAATACAGGCCCATTCAAGTTTAGATAAAATCATTTGCCGGATTTTAGGTGCTTCTGTACCTATCTTTCCGGTAAAAACTAGACCGTCTAATCCACCTAATAACGTAGCGCACATGGTAAGCTTGCTGGCTATTTCGAGAGTATAAAAGTCAATGTCTGTAAATGCTGAGCTGTTCTTTTGGATAAGTTTATTTATATCCTCGTGGATATAATTTATTGTTTTGGGTTTTGCTACAATATTCTGTGTAACCAAGCTTTTGCCTTTCTTTATTCCGCAAATACCAGTTAGCTTATCCAGATTAATAATCAACCAGTAACCCCTAGATAGCTTTTTGTCTACCAATGAATTTAATTTGTGGGCAATAGAAGAAAATATAATACCGTGAGAATGGTTATTTTCAAAGGGTGTTAAAGTCTTGTTAATAGATGGGATGGATTGATGAAATACGTCGTCAAAGCATCCATAGTGTTTGCACTTAGGGTATAATTTTATAAAATATTCGGCAATGTCTAGATTGATCTTTTGTTGTTGGTGGATTGGCATGGAGCCTTTATTGCTTTTAATTAACTCTGTGATTGTCGTTTCATGTAACCTGACTATAGGATCGCTCTGGGCATTATTTGTATACGGTAGAAGGTTGACTACATAATCAATGCTAGCGCTATATTGATTAAAAGTATTATTGGTGTATAATTGTTTTATAGCACTTAGGTGAAGATTTCTGGCATCTAAGTTTAGTTCAAATTTTTTAATTAGATTGGGTTCTAAATTTTCAATTTCAAGTATTGCCGGTTTTGCTTTTATTTCATCAATTTGCCCTTGTAGCAAAGACCGGGTTTTATTCTTTTTTTTTGAGTATTTGAAAATTTTAAATTTAAGCGATGATGCACCAGCATTTATTACCAGTATATACATTTGAGTCACCACAAAAGATGGCGGAAGCTGTGAGATTCGAACTCACGGAGGACTCGCATCCTCGACGGTTTTCAAGACCGTTGCATTCAACCACTCTGCCAAGCTTCCGTATTTGAGGTGGATATTATACGTCCCTGATAGTAAAAAATGCAAATATTTTAAAAGGCCGGGTTTATTGCTTCAGGATTGGATGCTAAAACCTTATTTCAATACTATATAGGTAAGTAATACCGTGGAACTTCACTCCCGGGTTCTTACCTATCGGGTAGTAATTTATACTTGATAGGAAAAAGGTATAGCTACTTTTTCCTAAATTATTTTATAAAAAAATTCAAATAAATTTGACATTCGGCTGAACACGTGTGTATAATCCGGTTCTCGCTTAAAAGGCGGGTAAAGTTTTCGGGTGAAATACTTAGAGTATGTAATCGGGGGACTAAAGTAGATCTTTAAAAAGTTAGTTAAATAAATCAATAAATGTGAGGCATCTGGCTATTGCAAAGAAAAGAGGGTATGTTTGTTTAGGCAAATATATTCTTGCAATAGTTTGGTGTTTTGTATTTATAACCTTTTTATGATAAAACATAATTAAGTTAATTTCAAGACGTCAAGCGACTTTATTCGTTACCATTTAACTGGGTGATGGATTTAAGTATAAAGAGTTAAGTTAAGGATTAAAAC
>JAJFBE010000002.1 GCA_020697255.1 Burkholderiales bacterium
AATATCGGCAACACTCACCTTGGCATTAGGAATTTGTTTATTTAATTGATTAACTAACTTAATTGCCAAAATCGAATTACCGCCAAGCCGGAAAAAATCCGCATCTATTGATAATTTATCTTTGCTTAAACCTAGTACTTTGGAAAATATGTTTATTAATGATTTATCCAGCTCATTACGAGGATTTATATATTTTGATGAGATACCAATAACAGCCATATCGGATAACGCGTGACGATCCAATTTGCCATTTACTGTTAAAGGAAATTTATCCAGATATATTAATGTATTTGGTATCATATATTCAGGCAGCTTATCTTTTAATGCATCGTATATTTTCTGCTCTAAATTACTGCCTTGTATATATGATAATACTGCAGGATTATTTGCGTATAAACCATTAAAATTATTTGAATAAGTAAAATCACTACTAAAATATTGATTTTTGGTTTTTGTCAGAATTATTAAAAGGCTATCTGGGCTATTCAAATCAAGCATGATTTTCACAACATACCCTTTTCCCTCGGTAAAAGCTACTATTTCATCAACACTTAGAATATCCTTTTGCTCTAATGAATAAGAGATAGGTTCAAATTTGCAGTCGGAAATGATCTTATTATGCTGGGATGATATAGCGATCCATTTACTATAATTCGCATAAACTCGTTTATTTGGATAGCGAATAAATAAACTATCTTTACTATTAGTTTCTAAATATTCCTGAATATTGATTGTATCAGTAAAAATAATCTTTTTTGAAACTTTTGGTATATGTTTCTTATTTATATAAATAACCACATCATACCGAAATTTATTCATTTCGTTATCAAACTGCCCATGTTTAGCTAAAATATCAACATTGGCAATTCCTTTTAACTTATATCCAAGATTTATAAAATAGTCAGGAGATATCAAAAGTTCATTTTCATATCTGGCATTTTTTTTTATTTCAGCAACACTTGCATCTTTGTACTTATAAGTCGCAACTGCATAATGAAAAACCTCTAATAATCTAAAATCCCTGACATCTCCTATAAATATGATGCCTTCTTCTTCAGTATTTTCTACAATCCTAGCTATCAGGTCTTCAAGATAGCACAGGTTTGGAAAATGCTGCGTTACAGAATTTATAATTGTAGTATTATATTTTAGCTGTTCAAATGGTAATTTGTCTGCAGGACTAGTAATCGTTTCTACTTTATCTGACAAACCATGTTCTTTAGAAATTTTATTTATATTTGTAATCACCTCTTTTGAAAAATCTGTAGCATAATAGTAGTCTGTATCATCAATTATATTAAACAGTATCAATCCACTACCACAACCTATTTCCAAAATTTTCCCACAGGAAATTTCTTTAATGCGCTTATTAGTTTCATTTACCCATTCAATCATTTCATATTTAGGTATAGTCGTATCTGTAAAAGAGTTTTTCCATACATTAATATTTAATTTATAATTATCGGCAGAAAAATTCTCAGAATACTCTTTTTCATAAACATCTAGCCAATCTTGTATGACAGAACCATTACCGACTATATCTTTAACTGTATAATACGCAAATAATGAATACTGTTGTGTCGATTCATTTAATTTAGCTATAACAACAGACTTAGCAATATCTGGACATTCGTGCATTACATGCTCTATTTCACTTAGCTCTACACGATAACCTCTTATCTTTACCTGAAGATCATGACGCCCTATATACTCAATATTACCATCAGGTAACATACGTGCCAGATCACCGGTCTTATAAAGTCTGGTATTTGTATTGGATATTATTTCTGCATATGTTTGGAATGGATTAGCCAGGAAGGATTTCCGGGTTAGCTCTGGTTGATTCAAATAACCCCTGGCAACGCCAGAGCCTCCTATATATAATTCACCAATCTCTCCTAGTGGAACTGGTGATAATACATTATCCAAAATATATGTCGTTTCATTTGGTAATGCCGTACCTATAGAGATAATATCAGTTTTATTTATTTTTTTATACGTTGACCAAATAGTGGTTTCTGTTGGTCCATAAACATTGATAATATTAAATCTGATATTTTTATTATTTTGCTCATATTCAAATATAAGATTGACCTCAGATTGACTTAATGCTTCACCACCAATTAATACATTTATTGTCTTTCTCTTCTTTAGTCTGATAACCTGATTAAGGAATAATCTCACTTTTGATGGGGTCAATTGGATAAAACCATATTTACTAATGTCAATTTTGCATGATAAATTTATAAATTTATTCAAATTAATTAGCTCTACATAGCAGCCATTGATCAATGGTACAATATACTCTAATCCAAATATATCAAACACATAATGTGTTGTGCTTAAGCAATTGAGTTGCTTATTTTTTGTGTCCAATACTGACTTAATAAACCCAAGTGTAAAATAAAATAATTGCCTATGCTCAACCATAACCCCTTTTGGCTTACCAGTAGTGCCTGAAGTATAAATTACATAAGCCAGATTAATATTTGTAATCATTTGCTTTGGATTCGTCTTTGGGTATATTTTCAGGGTTTCCAGAAAAGCATTGCTATCTATCGCTAAGATTGCTAAATCAGATTTTCTATAAAAATCTTCCTCATATTGGCCAGATTCTACTTTAGTTTCATCAAAACCAGAATTAACTAGTAATACCTTAGCCTTAGTGTCGCTTAATATGAAATTAATCCTATCTTTTGGATAGCCTAAATCTATCGGTACATATGCTCCGCCTGATTTGAGTACGCCAAGTATGGCAATTAGCATGTACTCACTTCTATCCAAGCAAAGAGCAATCAAGTCATCGCCTTTGATATTATAAGTTTTTTGTAGGTAGTTTGCTAATTGATTTGCTTTTTGGTTTAGTTCCTGATAGGTAAGCTTAGTATCTTCATATACTACAGCAATATTATTTGGTGTTTTTGCAGCTTGCTCTTCAAATAATAAGTGAATAGTTTTATCTTGTAAATATTTTCCGGCATTTTGAGTATATCTCACGCTGCTCAATCCTAAGTGTCTAACTCTTACTAATATTATTCAGTGGTGCTTAATGATGATTTAAGTAACAATGAATAGTATCAAGAATTGCCGAATTTACTAATAAATATTAGCAATTATATCATCATTTATGTTACAGATATTTTGTTTTATTATGTTTATCTACTATGCTTATCACTAGCGTAGCCCAACAATTTTATAGAATTTTTGAATTTTTTTTAATATCGGCGCTCGCATTCTTTCAGGAAGTAAATTGTATACAAAGCTCTTAAATACCTCATACTGAACAACTAACGCCTCTTTTCTACTCATTACCCGTCGTTTAGTAAAATCAGGAGTATAACCCAGTTTCTTAAGAGCCCTTACACCTGAAGGAAACCAAACTTTCTTATGTACACCATGAATCAAATGGTTTTTTAATAACCATTTTCGTGTGCAATAAAACCCATCCATAGTTCTTGAACGTAATGATCCCAATACCTCAAATTCCCTTGCACTTTCACCATCTTTTAATAACGTCTTTAAAGTCTCAACAGACCAAATAGAAGAAAATAAACAAACACGGTATTCAGAATCTCTTTCAAGCTCCCCTACACCTTCTGGATTCCATACCTTTGCCTTACCTGGGTGTGGCATGAGACGTACATATCTAGCTTTATTGTTAACCCCCCATGCGTAAAATTTATCAATTTGTGCGCTATCAATTGGTGCAATGGGAAAAACGTCATCTAACCAAAATAATAAATGGCTATGAGGAAAGCCGCTCAGAGCCTTTAATATTGTTGTTGACCAGGACAGATCATCTCCAGCCAATAAAGTTGTAACACGCTCATGTTTAAATTGTTTATGATTGGCTATTAAATAAACAGGATACGGTATATCGGGCCAATGTTTAAAGAATAAATCAAAGAAGATATCCCATAGGTCGCAATTTTTATCACATGAACCAATAACCACCCCCAAAGTATTTTGTTCATTGATTACTTTCAAAATAAGTAACCTTTTTTATATAAAATTATAAACAAGCTAAAATATAAAAAATAATTTAAACAAAATGCAATGACTACACCAATACCAGAAAACAAAGGTATGAAAATATAAGCTAGTATAATATAAGTTATACTAAAAATTATCTCTGTTGTAAAAAATATCCTGGTTTTTTCTTTGGCTAGCATCAAACATGCAAAAATATAACCTGCAACTTTAAAACAATCTCCCAAAAATTGCCAGAAAAACATGTCACGCATTGCACTAAATGAATTAGTAAATAATATTTTTATAATTAAATCACGTAACAAATAAATCAAAATAGCTCCACCAATTACAAATGGCATAATAACCTTATAACCATTATTTATTTCCTTGGAAATGTATTGTTTATTCTCAAGGCTAGCTAATTTTGGCAGAAAATATGTTCCTAAAATAGCATATACAACCATTAGGTAATTGTCTGAAATCTTCTGTAAACCCTGCCAGTAACCTGCAACTTGCCAAGTGGTATTATTAATTAAATAATTACGAATCAGCATCTCAGAAATCGGGGTAGAACATACAGCTACAATCGATACTGAAGCAAAAATTATTAATTTATAAAAATAGTACCTATCAAATTTAACTAAATAACCATTATCTTTAAACCAACCTGACCTTACTAAAACTATCATAATCACCAAAAATATAAGCAATTGACTGGTAACTAATGCTAATAATGCTCCAAAGATATTGTACAGATATACTAAAGTAACTGTTATAGCTAAATTTAAAATACTATTTAACATATTTAAAATGTTAAATCTTTTTAAATGGTGCATTCCATTTAAAATATTTAACACTAGATAATTTGCCACATATATTATTAAGCTAAAGGCAAAAACAATAAAAATAATCCCATATTTTTTGTTGTGCAAAATAGTCAAGGCTAAATAGTTATGTAATAATAACATTATAAAGGTGATAACTACAGTAGTGGCTACAGCAATCCAAGCAGTTGTCCCCCAAATTTTACATAACTCAACTTTACTATCTTTGAATTGTGATGTATATTTAATTAGTCCCAGACTAGCCCCACCCAAGGCAATAGACATAACAATTTGAATAAAATTACTTAATTGGCCAACCAAAGCTACACCAAATGGTCCTATTAATACTGCAATTACTTTTATTGAAATAAATCCTGTAGTAAGACTTACAACAGTAGCTAACGCTGACCAGGAGATAGCGGGAATTAGTTTCATATTTTGGCGACCACAACACGTCTGCTCTTAGGAATCAAACCAAAAATACAAGATTTAAATTTTCTATAGTCATACCATAAATAGTCCACTCCACCCATAACTAATCTCTTAGGATCCATGATATATCCTCCCTTGCAAGCAATGTTGTAACTTTTGCATAAATAAATCTTTATAAATCCAAATTTTGCTTAATATATCCCAGTCATGCATTATAATGTCATGAACTCTCTAACCATTGTTGAAACATCAACACATCCCATAAGCAAGAAGCGTTGTTCGCTGTACCACTTAAATGCTGATCAAGTTTTTTTTGTATCAACTCTGCATTAAGATATCCCTGATTCTTTATTTTAGAAGCATCAAGTAGGGCAATTGCCCAATCTTTTAAGTCGTGCCTAATCCAATTGCTTATCGGAATATCAAAACCAGTCTTGGGACGTATTACTAATTCTTTTGGCACATATTGATATAGTATCTGACGCATAAGCCATTTACTGCAACCTTGATGTACCTTATAGGACATCGGCAGTGAAAATGCAAATTTAATAATATTGTGATTTAATAACGGCATTCTACTTTCTAAACTATTTGCCATTGTTGCCCGGTCAACCTTTACTAAAATATCATCCGGTAAATATCCTAAACTATCTAAATATTGCATTCCAAGAACCGGATTTTTCTCAAACTCCAATATCCGCCTCTCCCATAAGCTGGAATTGCCATTTATACCCAGAACAACCTCATTATAATTTAACCAATTGCCAGTCAAATTCAAATAAAAACTAAAAAAATCTTTTGCTTCCAATAATCCATATAATTTTACTAATTTATCATTTAAACTCTTCACGGGCAGTTTTAAAAATCTATTAAGCGGTAGTAAATACTCTACTGGGATGTGTATTATTAATTTTCTTAACCAATATGGAATATGGCTTACTTTATTATATAATTTTTCAGAATATAAATAGCGATTGTACCCGGCAAAAAGCTCATCTCCTCCATCACCTGATAATGCAACAGTAACATGTTGTTTTGCAAGTTTTGCAACCAGATATGTCGGAATCTGAGATGGATCAGAAAAAGGTTCATCATAGATAGAAAACAGCTGAGGAATGACATTCAAAACATCTTTACTCGTTACGTACAATTCTGTATGCCGAGTACCCAAATGCTTCGCAATTGATTTTGCAAAATGTGCTTCATTATAGGCAGGATCATGAAAACCAATACTAAATGTGTTAACAGGAATAGGAGATTGTTCCTGCATTATCGCCGCAACAGTTGATGAATCAATGCCACCAGACAAAAAACATCCTACAGACACATCTGCAAAAATCTGATCTGAAACTGACTTTCTAAGTAACATATGCAATTCATTTTGTGCATCTATTATACTTCCATTATATTTGTTATCTAGAAAATCTGTCAGGCACCAATACCTCACAGGCTCAGGCAAAACTTTATTTTTATAATTCGCATAGCTAAGTTTTAGATACGTGCCAGGCATTAGTTTGTAAATACCTTCAAAAATTGATAACGGTGGCGGAACACAACTATGCAGTAGCATCTGACCTATTGCTTCACGATTAATTTTATGTTCAAACTTTGGATGCATTTTTAATGATGTAAGGACAGAAGAAAAAGCAAATACTCCATTAAAATAGCCATAACATAAAGGCTTCTCCCCTATCCTATCACGGATTAGATAAAGTATTTCTTCCTGTCTATCCCATAATGCAATAGCGAACATTCCTTCGATTAGCTCTAATGCTATATCTATACCATATACTTCAAATGCCATCAATATTATTTCAGTATCAGAATGCCCTTTCCAATTTATTTGACCACATATTTGTTCCAAATTAAATTTTATCTTTTTCCAATTATATACTTCACCATTAAAACTTATCACATATCTAGCTGAGACAGATAACATAGGCTGATGACCAGCTGGGGATAAATCTAAGATTGACAATCGCTGATGTTTAAAGTAAACACCCAGTGTACCATCACTCCATACACCAAAAGAATCAGGGCCCCTGGACTCTTGAACTTGACCCATTTTATCTACGGTGTCTAAAGCATCGTAATTGATAGTTTCATCAATAAATCCGACTATTCCACACATTATCCTGTTTTCTCATAATTAAACATCATCTAATAACTATTTATCGGCTATTGTATTATTTGCAAAAAATAAGTATACTGTACGATAGCAAATATAAAAAAATAACATATTCATAAATGCATATGTTCCATCTCTATATAATACAATAACCTGACCTAAAATCATTAGATATAGTATAAGGAAACTAGTTGGTCGATTATGATTCACCACAAATTTTAATAAACCTTTATCGAACCAACAAGTTACAATACCTAATAACATACACCCTATAACTAATGAAGTAATTCCTGATACAGCAAGTAATATACCTGCCACACCAAAAGATAGACCTGTACCCCCTTGTGCTCCAAAATATATTCCAGGAAAAATTAATGTATTAAGATAAAATCCCCCTACATCATAAGGCTTATCTGGCACTAAAAACCTTGGGACAAAAATTAAAATATCCGACCATATATGGTAAAACCCTGGGTAACCAACAGTCCTTTTTATATAATCTAATAAGGCAGAGACATTGTTTATGCTATCAAAATCACCAACAAAGTTGAACAAAATATATTCTAAAGTAATTCCGCTTGAAGTATCTAAACTACGTAACCATTTAGATAATACGATGGCCAACCCCGCTATAAGTGAAATAAGTGCCACCTTAAAAGTTACTTTTTTTTGGGTACCATAAAATAACAAAATTGCCATAAAGAACCAAATTGCATTTCCCCTACCACCAGTAAAACCATTTAGAGTAAGAAAAAATAATGCACACATAACCGCCTTTATTTTTTCTCCCCGCGCCCAGTATCCAATAGTTAAAAAAGTTCCACTATACACATTTAAGTATGAAAAAATCATTAACGGACCCATACCATAAAGCGTAGTCATCCGATCAAATCCACTTTCTTTTGCATTAAAACCTAAGAAAAAAACCCTCCAGCCACCTGAGTAAATTATAACAAACAATAAAATGGGTAGAGTAAATATGAATATTTTTCGATTAACTCTAAAGAATGTCTGCCAGTTAGCATTAGTTAAGTAATTAATTTCTTTATATCTAATCTCCTTAATAGGAAATAAATAAAAAGCCATACTAAGATATGCCATTAACCCTAATGCATTTACAAAAATAGATTCGTTTAATAATTTTACTGTAATAATATTAAATAAAAAATAGGGCATAACCGGAAAAGTTATTGCTATGAGATAAATTGATACAAAAATAGGGCTTAAAGTTAATAAATTATTTCTTGAATTCCACAAAAATATAAGAGCAAGAGCAATAGTTGAAAAATAACACTCAACCCACCATTCATCAGCAGGGTTAAGATAATACGCAATTGTAAATAGCAATGTTAGTAACGCAGTAATTGTGCCAAAAATAAACTTTGTAATATTCATAATTTATACTGCAATAAAGTTGTGAACCATGCCTGTATCAACCTATTACCATTACTTTGGTTTTACCATTGCTTCATAATCTTCTATTCGCTGCGGAGTATAAAAAGAATGATAACTATCCTGCGGCACCTTAACAGCTTTTACTACTTTTTTATCTAAAATAAGTTCATTAAAGGTAGAGGAAATAAAAAATCTATCATTGACCATTGACTGATTTAATATCACCCTTTTTGCAGATTGAACAAAAAAACTCCCTTGCGCAAAATAATAAAACCCAGCTATCGCATTTCTACTAATAGGTTTTTTTTCTGCAGCTTCAACTACTAAACCATCTTCCAACTTAACATAAGACCATCTTGGATGTACAGAATCAAAAACTAAACAACCTGCATCACATTTTGTAAACTGCAATTCCTTAACCAAACTACATAAACCATTACTAAAGATCTGATCAAAGTTGACAATAATAAGGGGGTCAATATTATCAATATAACTAACTGCCATTAATGCTGAACATAAAGCCCCTTTTGTCTGTCCATCCAACCTTATAATCTCATAATTTGGAGCAAGTAAAGACAGAGTATAATCCAGGTGAAACTGAGAGCACTCACTACGCTTAACTACAAAAATAAATCTCAACTCATTACTTATACTAGAAAGATTATTAATAACATGATCTATCATTGGTTTACCACCCAACTCTGTTAGTGGTAACGGGTAGGGATATAAGCCTGGATCAAAAAGAGGTGAATCACCAGCCATTGGTAAAAGTATATTTATCATAAGCTAATCCCCTTATTTATGATATTGATTTGTTCATATATATTTTCAAAGTTAACATCATCAACCGTTGAAATCTGCATAACATGTGCACCTGCGTGCTTTGCAGCCATAATCCCGTTGCGGTTGTCCTCTAAAATTAAGCACTCCTCAGGTTTTATACCTAATTTTTTAATAGCACAATTGTATATTTCAGGATCTGGTTTAGCAAACTTCACATCTTCATTAGAAAGATAAAAATCAACATATTGAATCAAGCCTGACTTTTTTAGCATCATTTCTACAGTATCTTTAACTGCGTTAGAACATACAGCTAGCTTTATACAATTTGTCTTTAACCTCGATAATGCGTATTTATGATTAAACCTCGGATGACATTTTGAATATATCATTTCCATTGTGTAGTGTTGCTTCAATTCATTAATAAATTCATGTAACCCTGTTGGGAATCCACTTTCTATACTTAGCATTTCTAATTTTCTGCGTGTGGGCAATCCGTCATATGTTATTAAATGATCATATCTGCTAATTTGTGTACCAAATAATAGTAATGCTCTATTTAATGCTTCAAAATGCCAGTCTTTAGCATCAATCAATACGCCATCAAGATCAAATATCACAGCTTTAATCTTTTGTAACATACAACTCTCCCATTGCCTCATCAATTAAATCTGTACATAAATACAAATTTGCACTTTTTTCAACTAATTTTAATTCATTCCATAATGTCTTATGCTGTCTTTTGTGCAACTCCGGAGAAACCACAATAACAGTCTTACTATCTTCAAGAAGTTGGGAAATCAGATCAATATCGTACCATTCAGAAACAAAAGCATCCAACCAAATGTATGGGCTACTCTCTGCTAATCCCAACTCAGTTTCATATTCACTTAACCTGGCAGCATAAGGCATGTTTAATTTCATATATCCTAAGGTATCAGGAATTGACATATCAAACACGAAATAATTTGTTACCGCATATTTTGCCAATTTCGCCATCAAAATCTTTTGTAATCCATCAGACTTAATATTAAGGGCTAATAACGGTTTTTCTCTAGATTCACTATATAAATTCAAGAAGCTGTCAAACGAAATTTTAGTAGGCATTTTTGGTAGGTCGTGGGATATAACTAACTCTCCATTTAAATCCCTGACATCTGTTTCTATACCATACCCATGGGTAAGAGCCAGTCTAAATGCATCTATTGAGTTTTGGTCTTTTATTTCCCTCCACCAACCACGGTGGCAGAGTAACTTCATTATCGATGCCTCCACAGAATATGATAATTCAGCTATACGTGCTTTTGATATAAAGTGATTATAATATACTCTAATGACTAAATGTTATTTTTTAACTATATTTTTTAATAGCTGTATTACCTACATTTAATATGTTTTTATTAGTACTTGTTGGCATTATGGTATACTTATTGGTGTATTATTTAAAGCTCTATTATGAAATTAAGTAACTTACAAGATATGACTAATGGGTGGTTTATTGGGCCATTCACACCAACAATTTTGAATACCAGTTTGTTTGAATGTGCGGTAAAACACTATAGCAGCGGTGACCGCGAAAGTTCACATATTCACAAAATAGCCACTGAATACACGGTTATTGTGTCTGGATTAGTTAAAATGAACGGTAAAACCTATGGTGCAAATTCGATTATACAAATTTCACCGGGAGAAGAAACCGACTTTGAAGCACTTGCTGATACAATAACAGTAGTGGTTAAAATCCCAGCCTCTGCAAACGACAAATATATGGTGAAATCAAAAAATGATTAACATCGTAGTTCCCATGGCAGGAAAAGGAAGTAGGTTTATCAATAATGGATATAATTTACCAAAACCCATGTTAATTGTACAAGGGCATCCCATGATTGAAGTGGTTATAGAAAATCTACGACCATCTTGCCCACACCGGTTTATTTTTATATGTCAAAAAGATCATTTGGATAATTTCAACTTAAGACCAATTTTAAAGAAACATGCAGGAGATAATACAGAAATAATCACTATTGACTATATGACTGAGGGGGCTGCATGTACAGTACTACTGGCAGAAAAATTTATTAAGAATAATGATCCTCTGATGATAGCCAACTGTGACCAATTCACTTCCATATCTATCAATAATTATTTAAATAATTTTGATAATAGCACTTTCGATGGATTTATTATGACGATGACAGCTAATGATCCCAAATGGTCATTTGTTCGTTTAAATAATGTTGGTGAAGTAATTGAAGTAGTTGAAAAACAAGTTGTTTCAACCGAAGCAACTGTCGGGATTTATAACTATAAGCATGGCTACTATTTTGTGCAGGCGGCCAAAGACATGATAGCTTCTAATGACCGGGTAAATAATGAATTTTATGTAGCACCTGCCTATAACTATATGCTCAAAAAAAATTATCGCATTGGATTTATGAATGTGGGCAATGAACGCTCTGGGGTTTACGGACTAGGCATTCCAGATGATTTGACCTATTTTAACACGCTGGATAAGTTGCCGCGTAAATGAATCTCACAACCGTAATCACCACCTATAATCGCCAGGATGTAGTGATAAGAGCCATTAATTCAGCCTTAAATACCATCCCTAATGGAGAAGTAGTAGTTGTTGATGATGCTTCAACTGATGATACAGTAGCCATACTTAATAAAAACTTTGTCCTGCAAATTGCAACAAAAAAGCTAGTAGTGATAAAAAATAAAATAAATCTTGGAGTTACTGGGGCAAAAAATGCAGGGTATAAGGTAGCTAAATCCAATTGGGTTATTTTTTTAGACTCTGATGACTATTATACAAGCAAGGGTGGTAATTTAATCTTAAGTGAGCTTACAGCTTACCCAAAAACACCTATAGTTTTTTTCCGGTGCGTTGATGAGCAGGGAAAACCTATTGGACAGCAGTTTTATAAAAACCTTAACCTTGATTTAACCACATATATTAGACATACCTCCTTTGGAGAAGCACTAACTGCAATAAATAAAGATTTGGTAAAATATCAGCCGTATATTACTCAACTCAAAGGGTATGAAGGTTTAGGCTGCTGTAGAATTATTAAAAATTTTGGTCCTGCAGTACTTTCCCAGATTACAGCTCGTGTGTATACCAAAAATGGCCGGGATAGACTATCCACATTATCTGGTTTTTTGCAAAGAATGCCACTATTGGCAAAAGGTCATCTAATATTGGTAAAAGAATTTGGTATATACATGAAATTAAATACTATGATTACATATATTTTAAAAGCTTATACTTATTATACTATTGGAAGTTGCTATAAACTCTATAAAAAAGCATCTCGATGATTACTCTATATAACCCTCATGTTGATGATTTATTTGCTAAGCCTCCACATTTTAGCTTATTAAAACGTAAAGCGTTAAAAAAATATGGTTTCTTTATAACAGAGGAAATAGCCAGAAGAGGTAAAGTCAATGTTGTTATTGACGGAACAATTTCAGCTTTCATCCCGACAAAATTTTTTATTTACTTACCTAAAGTACTTCGTCATTTAATTGCTGCAGCCGAGTTTATATTATGGCGTAAAATCAATGGATTTGATCATAGAGTTTCACGAGTTGCTCTACCCAAAGCTCCTACAGATCAAATACTATTTGCTTTCTCTTATAAAGCCGCAGCTGAGGGATTTTCATTAAGACGAGAGTTATTTCTAAAATATAGAGCCACTATATTTCATATGAGTCATTATTTTATCTCAACTAGTGTGAAAGCTACCAACCTGGCACAATTAAAAAATGTTTGCTTAGCCGGAGATAGTGATATTTCTGAAAATAATTATTTTAAACATTTCTTTTCGTGGTATAACAAGAAATTCCTCGTAATGCCATTTGCTATTGAACCACGATTTACATATTTACAGGACTTTGCTAAGCGAGATACCAGATGTGTGGCAACGGGAAGTTTTCATGACTTAAAGCAGGAAATACCAGTGAAAAAATACGAAGATTATAGGAAAAAAACTGGCAGTGATACCTATCACCCGATTCGAAAAGAAATCTATAAAAATAGAATTGCACTAACTGATATAATTGAAAGTAAAATTAGCCCGTACCGCTCCCTAGAAAAAACCTCAAAATTGAAACAAATATTGAGGCATTTTTCTATCTCACAAAAACAATATTTTTCAATTGATCTAGTTGATTTATATAATAATTTTCAATTTGCTATTGTGGGCGAAGAAGAATTCGCTGGGTTTCCGGCCCTGGGGGCCTTTGAAGCAATGGCTTGTGGTTGCATCTTAATTGGAAACCCAAGCACATACAGCGGTCTTGGGTTATTGGCAAATATACACTTTCTCACATATAATGGTCAGTTGGAAGATCTGATTAATAAGCTTAAACATTATAGACACACTGACTTAAATATCTTATTACAAATTAGCAAAAATGGTGCTAAATTTGCTGCTAATTATTTTAGCCAGGCCTCTATTTATAACAAATGGAATCTTGAACTACAAGAAATTATTAAGTATTAACCTGATTACTTGGCTCTCCTGCCAACTGCATGCCAGTAAGGCTGATTATCCGAGACAGCTATTTCTTCTAACCCGGCATTTTTCATCATCTCTAAAAGTTGTTTTTTTGTAAATCGTTGCTCTAAAGATGTACCAAACCTATCTAATGCATCATTTCTAATCACATATAATGGTTTATCCACATAATAACTTAATGGTATTTTTTTCCAAAATAATTTATGCTTAAATAAAATTTTTAGACTTTTTGCTAGAGTAATAAGCGGTAAATATACTATAATGGCAATTAACTCACAAATTACCTTTTTAATTAGTGGCGGCATTTTCGAAATCATCACTCGCATAAAATTTACAATACAAAAAATGCTTTTAAAAATAAGTCCTTTATTATCTAAGGCATAATAAATATAGACATATACGTATCCATTAACCCTAGCTTTTTGAGTAATACTTTTTAAAGCAGCTTGTGTATCAGGTATATGATGGAGCACACCTACACTCATTACTAAATCAAAAGAATCATCATTAAAAGGGAGATTGTTTGCATCACATTGAGTAATCCTGATATTTTGTTTATTTCTGGTTAATCTTACCGCCGCCAAAACAGCTTCACTGGGATCTGTAGCATCTATATGCTTTACTTTATCACACCAGTACATAGACCATCTTCCGGTTCCACAGCCAATGTCTAATACTATAGATATCTCACTTAACATTTGCTCAGTTATGATATCAAAATATTCATCCCCCATTTTTTTAATATCATTATCACTAAAGTCATTAAACTTGCTCCACTCTTCGCTAAATGACTTAACAATTTTTGCATCTATATTATCTGTATTACCAGTAAAACAGCTTATGTCCTTAAATGCAGTTTTAATAATTGAGTCTGGTACCTTATTATAACTAATCAACGTAATCCAACCAATTTATAAAATTTCTGAATATATTTTAAAATAGTAATTCGCTTATTCTCAGGAATTATACTAAAAACCCATGACTTAAACAGCCGGTATGTATACCATATGCTATCTACCCTGCTCATTAGCCGACGCTTTGAATAATCAAGCTTATACCCCATATTTTCAAGTTTTCTAGCGGTTGAACGTATCCATATACCTCTTTCTACTCCGTGCAAATATTTTATAAAACTTCTCTTTGTACAGTAAAATTTATCTAATTGTCGTGAACGCTCTGTTCCTAATAATTCGAACTCCCAGGCACTTTCCCCATCTTTAAGAATCATATTAAGAGTTTTAGTAGACCATAATGTAGCAAATAAAGATACCCTGTATGCTGCTGATTTATCCAATACCCCTATTCCTTCGGATAACCAGATTTTAGGTTTTGGCTTCGGTCTAAGGCGAATAAAACATGTATTATGGTCAATAACCCATTTATAAATTCTTTCAACTTCTGCCGTTTCAATTTTTGCTATAGGAAAAACATCATCCAGCAAAAACAATAAGTGACTATGTGGGAAATCCTGCAACGCCTTTATGATGGTGGTTGACCATGATAAATCTTCTCCGGCTAATAAAGTTGTTACTCTTTCATGTTCAAACTTTTTCTTATTGGCAATTAAATAGACCGGATATGGGCAATCTGGCCAGTATTTAAAAAGCAAACTAAATAATGTTTCCCATAAGTCTGAATATTTATCACAAGAAGCAACAACAATTGCCAGATTTTTTCGTTCTTCAGCCAACTTTTTCAAATATATTTCCTCTGCAATTGCAAGATCTAAAGCTCTCTTTTTAGACAATATATGATACGAATATATAAGCCCTATTGCTAAAACTATACATAAACCTAAGTATGCATACATAAAGGCAGATACTCCAAATGGTTTAACCAGGAAAAATAACAATATAAAATAAAAGCCGATTGCTATTGTGTGTGCATAGAATGAATAGCGGGTGCCTCCCATTGCTGATAAAGCATTTCCATATACCCCCCCTATAAGATAGATTAAACTTGCACAAGACATGAGCGAAGTTAATTTTGCGGTATTCATGGCAAATGTGCTTGCAACCAACCAGCTGATGATATTGAACGAAAAAAACATCAACGGTATATAATATATTATTGCTAATATCAATATGCCTAGCATACCGATACGAATATGGATATGACTTGGCCTGCCCTGCGCATGATTTCTTAAAATAAGTGTATATACTGCTGTATTTATTGCGCCCATTAAAAGGTAGGCTTTTGAATTTATATCAAAAGCAAATGAATAATATGCTACTGCCTCACTGGAAATTAAAGTTTTAATCAACAATTTATCTCCAATTAATATTAGTAATGAAACTAGTGCTACTCCAAAAGAGTATGAACCAACAAGTATAAGGCGGACATAATTCCTCGCCAATTTGAGTGATATTAATTTGAGTATGTAACCAGTACGCTTCCTTAGAACCAAAACATCACTTACTGCTCTGGCAGCTGCTCCAACTAGCAAGATTAAACCGATAAATTTATAATTGGCCATCGTTAAAACAGATATTGCTAAAGCTGAAGCTTTGCAAATTTCAAAACTAAACCGGGAAATATTGATATATGTTAAGTCATTATATGCCTGAAAAACTGCGGCTGATACACCACTTACTGCCAGAAAAGGTAATAATACAGCTAAGCCGCCATAAAATATACGCTCTGATAAGGTAATATCCAGAATAGCTAATATTAATAGAATCAAAACTGTAGTGGCTATAGCTAAGTAAATATATACAGATATCATGCCCGATACCAATTGTTGATTTTTATTGCCGGAGCGTGCCAGACCACGCCCAAGGCTAAGCGTTAGCACATAACCTATTGCCAGATCAAATAAAGCGCTGCAACTTAGCAATGAAAAACCAATTGCAACTATTCCATAAGATGCATCAGAATTATGCCGTATAAAAAAAGGAACTGAAATAGCATAAGCTATGATTGCTATTAGTCGTGTAAATATAAATGAAACAAAATTTAAGATATGTTCTTTATGTTTAGTCATAAAAGCAGAAATTAGCTTATTTATCATGCTTTACTCTGCCTAAATTTTAGAGCCTGTTATTAAAAAATATGACTTTATGGTATTACAAATATAATTTACCTGCTCATCTGATAACTGCACTGAAGATGGAAGCCATAACCCTTTTTGAGAAATTTCTGTAGCCACCGGGTAACTAAGTGTATTTCTAGCATATACCGGCTCTGAATGTAGTGGCGGATAAAACTCTCTACTACCTATATTATGCTCTTTAAGATAGCCATTTAGTTTATCCCGATCTTCTACAAAAATATCATAAAACCATGGGGCAGTATTCTGCAAATTTGTTGGAACTAATTCTATTTGTGGAATATCCTTAAGCAACTCTAGATATAGTTTTCCAATTAATTTTTTGCGTTTGACCCGATCCGGTAATTTTTTCATTTGCTCGATACCAATTACCGCCTGAAGATCGGTAAATTTAAAATTCCACCCTTGAGTTAAATAATGATCTGCACCTGGTTTTTCCCGTCCAAAATCCCGTAATTTGGCAATTTTCTCAGCCAGCTCAGGATTATTAGTAATTAACGCTCCACCCTGGCCTGTTGTAATAATTTTTGGCATAGAGAATGAAAAACTGCCAATATCTCCAAAAGTTCCTAAATGTTTACCATCACACATTGACCCAAGTGACTGGGCAGCATCTTCAATTAACCAAATTCCACGCTCCCTGCAGTAACTAGCAAATTCCTCAATATTATCCGGATAACGCCCATTAATTGTTACCAACATAACAGCTTTTGTTTTAGATGAAATAGCTTCTTGCATCTTAACAAAATCCATGCACAAATTTTGTCGGTTAATATCAACAAATTTAACCTCGCAGCCAATAAGTGCAGCTGCATTTGCCGTAGCTACCATGGTATAATCTGGCACTAAAACCTCATCCCCGACCTTTAACCCACATGCCCATAAAGCTGTTGTAAGCGTCACTGTACCATTAGCCAATATATAAGCATACTTAGCTCCTGTATAATTAGCTATCATGGCAGCAAACTCTTTGGTTTTTTCAAACTCGGTTAGCCATGCCCCCGAATTCATATAATCGACTACTGCTTTTTTTTCCTCTTCACCGATCAGTGGCTCCATTTGGTTTATGAAATTCATTTTTTTAAATATTCTAAAAATCTGTTTTCGCCATCTAAAATTAATTCTTTATTTCTTGCTTTTATAATTTTTGCAGGAATTCCGGCATATACCTGCCAAGCTTCAAGATCTTTGGTAACTAAGGAAAGACTACCAACTGCTGCCCCCTCACCAATTTTCACATTCGGATGGATAACCACATTTGTTCCGATAATTGCGTGTTTTGCAACGACTACCTTTCCTTTTTTAGTATTTGGTCTAAATTCAGCTGGAATAGTTGGATTTGTAAATGGACCGTTAACATAATCATCAGACCCGCATAATACTCGCGTTCCAGCAGCTAATCCCGAATAATCACTCATTATTAACTCAGACTCTTTTCCACCAATAATTGAACACGACGGTGCAATATGCACGTAGTTACCTATTTTTACCGCAGTTGTAAAATAACAAAATTCATCAATAATTACATTATCCCCAATTTCAACTTCTTCCGGATAACGGAAATACACTGTTCTACCTATCTGAACATTCTTACCTATTTTTTTAAACTTATATTCGACATCTGTGAAAGCCATTACTTCTCCTGAGAAACGTTACTTTTTTGCTAAAAGATGGATCCCCGATCAAGTCGGGGATGACATGCAAAATATTCCTAAAATCGTCTTCGGTCTGCTTCTGCTCCAGGATATGGACCATTTTTGACCTCTAGTACCTGAGTATCGTCTTCCAAAATTTTATACCCGTGCCCACAATTTAGAAGAATTAATGTATCTCCAACAGCTGCTTCAATTTCTTCAACCAAATTTTCCTGTAAGTCATAAATTTTTGCCAATATTTTTCCCCGACGAATATATAACAATTCCTGGGTACGGGTAATTATTCGTTTTACCTCATTATGGATATGCGGTAAAAGCTCTTTGCCAGAATCATATCCCCAGCTCCCAGCCTGAATAAAATCTTCATCTTTAGAGAAAAAATTTAATCCCTCTGTCCATGCGTTTGATGGGATATACCGCGCAAGAATAATTCCATCTTTAATAATTTCCTTAATACTCATATCTTCACTTTTAAAAAACAGATTGTTTCTTTAAATTATAGTATGGATTCCCAATCTATTCTTGAATGACACATAGATTGCTTATTTATTTGATATATACCAGTTTATGGTTTCTCTTAAACCAGTAACAAAATCCATTTCTGGTCTCCAATTAAATAATCTTTCCCCAATGCTTCCATCAACTGTCTTGTAGGCAGCACCATCAGGCTTAGTTAGGTCTAGTTTAATCTCACCTGGATAATCTACATATTTTTTTATTAATTCAGCCATTTGCAACACACTAATACCTTTAGCAACACCTATGTTAATCGGCTCAAGATGTTTTTCTATCTTCATTGCGCGAATCATTGCTTGCGCTCCGTCATCTACATGAAGCCATTCACGCACCGGTTCCCCACTGCCCCAAACATTAACATATGGCTCATTATTTTGTTTGGCTTTAACAAATTTCATAATAAGCGCCCCTAAAGCATGTGAACGCTCTTCTTCAAAATGATCTTCAGGACCATACATATTAGATAATACAATATTTATGATATCTAAATCATATTGTTTGGCATATGCCCATGAACCGACCCAGAATGCTTTCCTGACAAACCCATAAACCATTACTGAATCATGCAGCGGCCCATTCCAGATCTCTTCTTCCTTAAATAATGTAGCTTTAGCAGGATAAACACAATTTGAAATAGGATTAACAATTCTCTTAACATTATATTTTTTGGCCGATTCTAATAAATTTATTGTCATTTTCAGGTTATTAGAAAATAATTCCGCTGGGTGTTTATATCCAAAGCTGATTCCCCCTACATATGCTGCACAATTTAAAACATATTCAGGTTTAACTTTAGCAAATAAATCATCACAAGATATTTTATCCCGCAGATCAACACCTAAGCTTAATGAAGAAGAATAAAACTTTAAATTGGCAGTTTTTAGCTTTTTACAAACTCTTTTGCCCAAAAAACCGGTTGCTCCAGTTACTAATATCATCCCATATCCGTTTCTGGATTATACGTAATATCTTCTTTGCCAGAGGCTTCACGTTTTGCTAACTCTAAATCACTACTAACCATAATTTTCACCAAATCTTTAAAGGAGGTTTTTCTTGGATTCCAGCCCAAAAGCTGTTTTGCTTTTGATGGATCACCCAATAATTGATCAACTTCAGTTGGTCTGAAATAGGTAGGATCAATTTCAACCAGAACTTTACCAGTTTTAACATCTATACCTTTTTCTTGAATTCCAGATCCTGTAAAACTTAGTTCTATCCCTGCTTCCATGAAAGCTAACTTACAAAACTCCCTAACTGTGTGATATTCACCCGTAGCAATAACAAAATCTTCCGGTTTATCCTGCTGTAACATTAGCCACATACACTCAACATAATCCTTTGCATAGCCCCAATCTCTTAAAGCATCTAGATTACCTAAATACAATTTTTCCTGGATGCCATGAACAATTCTGGCCACAGCTAAGGTGATTTTACGTGTAACAAATGTTTCACCACGGCGTTCGGATTCATGATTAAAGGCTATGCCATTTACTGCAAAAATGCCATAAGCTTCACGGTAGTTTTTGGTTATCCAAAATGCATATAGTTTAGCTACACCATAAGGGCTTCTTGGGTAAAATGGAGTAGTTTCTTTTTGAGGAATTTCCTGAACAAGACCATACATTTCAGAGCTAGAAGCCTGATAAATTTTTACCTTTTTGTTTAAGTTGAGAAATCTTACTGCTTCTAACAGTCTTAAAGTCCCCATACCATCAGTATCTGCCGTATACTCCGGAACTTCAAAAGAAACCTTAACATGTGATTGTGCGGCTAAATTATAGATTTCATCAGGTTTAATCTGGCTTACTAAGCGGATAAGATTGCTCGAATCTGTCATATCACCGTAATGTAATTGCAGTTGTCTTTTGCTTCGCCAATCCTTAATGAGCTCATCAACATATAAATGCTCAATGCGTTTTGTATTAAAGCTGGAACTACGCCTTAAAACCCCATGTACCTGATATCCCTTAGCAATTAAAAACTCCGCTAGAAAAGAGCCATCTTGACCAGTAATTCCTGTTATCAAGGCAGTTTTTTTTGCCATGTTCTACTCCAGATTAGTTATTTAAGTGATAAATAATAAGACTCTTTCTGTTTTTAAATAAAAGGTATACTACGGACAGAAAAATCCCCAGTACAAAGCTAGAAAATATAATCCTCAACCTACGTGGTTTAGATTTATGGATAGGTACCTGTGCCGGATCTATTACTTGAATTGCTTCCGGAACTTCTTCACTAATTACATCAATCTTTGCTGATTCATACTGTTTAACAACTAATTTATATATTTCCTCACGCAATAAGGCATCACCTAATAAATTCTGGTATTGCTGCGCTAGTCCTGGTGCTAAACCCGATGGGATTGGTAATTGATCAACCGCGTTTGATTGCCCCGACAGTTTATCCAGTTGTGCTTTAAGGCTATTTATTGTTGCCTGTAAACTTTTATATTCAGGGTTGTTATTGGTTGCATACAATGACATTGCCTGTAGTTGGGATTTAGCCGAAACTAATTGGGCCTGAAGTTGAATCGAAAGTCCTGCCACAGCTTGTAGCTGTTGACCTGCTATTATACCATTTGCTTTAGCAAAGGTTTTTAAACTATCTTGTGCTTTTATCATTTCATCTTTTGTGGAAGACATCTGGGACAAGAAAAATTGCATTCTTTGTCGACTTTTCTCATGAGCCACATTACTAATTAATTGCCCTAAAGCTACCACATAAAAATTTACAATATCAGAAGCTAATTTAGGGTTGCTATCATCAAAATAAATTTCAAGAAACCCACTTCTTATATTAGAAATAAATTGAGCCCTACCATACAATATCCCTCTTACTATCTCCCTATCTTTACTTTTATATAGTTTTGTCAAATTAAATTTATCAACTACCATATCCATCAGGGCATTTGTCCTCATCATAGCAATTGCAGTATCAGCATCTGTTTTAGTAGTATAATCAAAGCTAAAATTGCTATTTGGCACATATGAAGACCCAAGCAACATTTGTGATAAACCAATCCCGGGATCAGTCAATTTTGGCGGGTTAATAATTACCTTTGCTGTAAAAATCGGGGTAGCAAAAATACAATAAATAATTGCTATAAATGTAGTAATTCCGCTACCAATTGCAATAATTTTCTTGCCATCTTTTACAATTTGCCAGGCTTTAAATAAATCAAACTCTTTATAGGTCAATTTTGTAACCTCTTTAGTTTTTAAATACTGTAATTGCTGCAGCTGCAATACCAAAGTTAGCTAAAATCTGGGTCCAATTTAATAAGGTTTGCACTCCGCTACCAAATTGAATATCCTGCGGTATAATTATTGAATCCCCCGGGTTTAGGCTCCTGCTGGCAAACCTGCCAAACCACCCTGCCTGTTGCTTACTATAAATACTACCATCAGCACGTAATACAAACTCACTGGATGTATCAGCAAATTTATTCTCAGTCCCAGCCATATTTATATAATCACCAACTGTAAAATTTGATTTATACATAAATGTAGCAGGATTATATGCTTGACCTAGCACATCTACTGTAGTTGGCATAGCCGGGATATATACCGTATCAGAGTTTTCCAGAACAACCTTGGGTAGATCTGCAAACGTAACTTTAGCTGATTTTAGCCCTAAAACCACTCTACCAACAGGTTTTACCTGTCTTAGCTTATCTAATAGCGATTGCTGCTGTTGTAAAACTTGTGATTGTATTTGGGTCTGCGTCTGGGTAGTAATATTCAAAGTGGCGTTACTTGCCTGAAATAACAATGATTGCTGCATCTGATCTATCATCTGGTTTAAAACAACCATCTGCTTTCGCCTAACCGAGTCACGGTTTAACTCAGTACCAAATAAATACGCTTTATTTGTCAATCCGCCAGCTATATTAATTAAATCTGGCAATGTCTGCCCAAATTTAAGCTCGTATACTCCAGGAGAGGCAACCTCACCATCAATAAAAACAAATACTGGTTTGTAGTTTTGTGAAATACGTACATCTTTTGAAGATAGCACACTAATTACATCACCCGGTTGTAATGCCAGATTATTTGCAGCATCTCCTGCAATTGCTTTAGCTAAGTTAAATGGTATAACATGCATACTATAGTCTTTTTGATCAATTCGGACAATAGTTGCATAATTCCAGTTAATATCAGCATCGGGTATTCTTATCGGACCAGCAGTAATTAAATTACTGCCACTACTAAATACTGAAGGGGCGGCATCGTTGCTGCCACTGCGACTAGAAGAGTTTACATCGTTTGTCACTAACTTGGAAGATGCACCAGTGGTCTTTTCTGTACCAGATAAACTTTTCTGATTATCCACACCTGCTGTATTATAACTATAGCTATTCCAAAAACTTTTGGTAAGCAAGGCTTCTTTCGATGGAATAACATCTTTTATCTTCATTCCCGGGGTATACTGTAACCTACTTGGCTGCGCCACATTACCAACTAATACAATCGAATTTTGATAACGATTTGCTGAAGTAAAAAAATGAATTATTTGTCCATTAGTTACCTGTTGTTTTAGTCCGTCATCAAATTTATAGGTTAAAACCTGCAGTCCCTGATGTTGATCTAACTCTTCAATAATAACTTTATCACGAGCATTATCAAAGGTATATCCTCCAGCAAATTTTATAACGTCTTTAACTGTTTCACCTTTTTTGACTTCGTAAATATCTGGCACTTTTATACCATCATAAATAGCTACCTGATGCCCCTTTGGAACAAAGTATATTATATCTCCCGGAAGAATCCGAATATCTTTACTGGTATCTCCCCTTAGTAGCACATCGTACATGTCAAAATCTGTTACAACCACACCGTTACGTTTCACTTGTATACGCCGTAATGACCCAGTATTATCTGGCCCGCCAACAGCAAAAATAGCACTGGTTAAAGTAGATAGTGCGCTTAACTGATATGTACCGGGACTTAGTGCAAAACCTGTTACATAGACTTGAATTGACCTGACTTTGGAAACTGTTGCTGAAACTGAAAAGTTACGATAGGTTTGGCCAATTTTAGTCTTTAGGTACTGGTCTAAACTTGAAGCCTTTATACCAACAAGACTGATCTTACCAACTTTTGGAATAAATATAGTGCCATCATTAGCTACATTAGCAGTATAGTTTACATTAATAGTACCCCACCCCTGTATATACACCTGATCACCAGGACCTAAGGTATAATTGGCATCAACCGGGATGTCGCTAGCCGGTGCAAACGTCGTAGGACGGCTAAACATACTATAACCATAATTTTGTAATAATAGTCCACTACGAATTGCGACATTATTCTGGAAAATATCTGGAGTATAAGAGCCTGAATTGTCATTTTTTGCTGCTGGAGGAGTATTACCTGAAGCGGCATTTGCAACAGCTGATTGATTGTCTAAACTCAAGCTGGCATTACCACTACCTAAGGAACTATACTCAGATTGCCTGACAACGATGGGGACCTGAGCTTGGCCTCTCAGGTCAGTATTAGGTTGGGTTTGCGGACTAAATAAGCCACCGTCAGAGTAAGCATAACCCATAATAGTCATACTCAAAGCATAACCGATAACAGCCATGCTTAAAATATAAAATACTTTTCTCATTTACCACTCGCAGAATTAACTTAAAATATTATGATATTAAAACAGATTAAAATTTCAATATGTTTTAATATAATATATTAAAAGAAAAACACCCTGTTTCCAGGGCATTTTATTATTTTGCAAGCGTGTTAACGCGGTCTTTCAGCTCTTTTCCAGGCCTGAAGTATACCACGTAGCGTCCATCAGATTCTATTGAAACGCCAAGGCGCGGATTTCTAATTAATCCAGCCCTGCGTTCTTTAAGTGAAAACGCACCAAAACCACGAATTTCAATACGTTTCCCATTAGCAATGTTCTCTGACATCAGATTTAAAAGCTGCTTCACTACAGAATCAATCTCTTTATGGACCAATTTGGGGTAAAGCTCCGCCATAGTATCAATTATATCAGAACGATTCATCTGGTCCTCGCTTATTCAGAACCAAATTTATCTTGAAGTAATGCCCCTAAGCTAGTAGTACCAGAAGTTTTTTCGGCATTTTTCACTTTTTTTATTGCCTCAGCTTCAGAAGCTTTTTCTACAGCTTTCACTGATACACTAATTGTCCGGTGCTTCTTATCAATATTGGTAATCAAAACTTCAAGCTCATCACCCACTTTTACTACACTTGTCAGATCATCAACTTTTTCAGAAGATGCCTCACGCGCAGTCAAAGTTGCTTCAATTTCAGGAGCCAGCTCTAAAATAGCCTCACTTGCAGTTACAGATTTAACCGTACCTTTAACAATAGCGCCTTTTTCATTACCTAATGTATACACACCAAACGGATCATTGTCTAACTGTTTAATCCCCAGTGCAATACGCTCTTTTTCAACGTCAACGGAGATAATTACAGCTTCAACTTCCTGACCTTTTTTATAATCACGGATCGCCGCTTCACCGGATAAATTCCAGGAAATGTCAGATACATGAACAAGACCATCAATTCCGCCATCAAGACCAATAAATAAACCAAAGTCAGTAATAGAACGAACCTGTCCTTTAATTTTATCACCCTTAGCATGTTTTTCATTAAAATCAATCCATGGATTTGGATGACATTGTTTTAAGCCAAGACTAATTCTACGTTTTTCCGGATCTATTTCTAAAATCTGGACCTGAACTTCATCACCTAGTTTAACTACTTTTGACGGGTTAACATTTTTATTTGTCCAATCCATCTCAGATACGTGTACTAAACCTTCAATTCCGTTTTCGATTTCAATAAATGCGCCATAATCTGTAACATTTGAAACTTTACCATACAAACGAGTACCAACCGGATGACGTTCTGCCACACCCATCCACGGATCATTGGACATTTGTTTTAAGCCAAGAGATACACGATGTTTTTCCTGATCAAAACGTAGTATTTTAGCTTCAATTTCCTGACCAACAGTTAGCAATTCAGATGGATGTTTAACCCGTTTCCAGGATAAATCTGTAATATATAATAAACCATCAATTCCACCAAGATCAACAAATGCTCCGTAATCAGTAATATTTTTAACAATACCTTTTACTACATTACCTTCTTGCATTCTTTCAATTATAGCTTTATTATCTTCACCGGATCTTTCAACCAATACTGCTTTTCTTGAAATTACAATGTTGTTACGTCTACGATCAACTTTAATTACTTTAAACTCAACTTCTTTACCATCAAACGGAGCAAAATCACGTACAGCACGTACATCAAGCAATGAACCCGGTAAAAATAAACGTACGTTTTTATACATTACGCCTAATCCACCTTTTACACGTCCATAAATCGGGCCGGTTAATACTTCTTCTTTTTCCATTGCAAGTTCCAGCTCAGACCATGCTGCCAGACGTTTAGCCTTCTCGCGAGATAATCTTGTTTCACCATAGCCATCTTCTATGGCATCAATTGCAACCTGTACTTCATCTCCAACTTTAACCTCTAACTCACCGCTATCGTCTTTAAACTCACTTACCGGGATCATAGATTCTGATTTTAACCCAGCTGTTACTGTCACATACTTGTTATCGACCGCAACAACTTTGGCATTAATTACCTCACCTTCGCGCATTTCCAGACCAGCTAAATGCTGTTCAAACATACTTGCAAAATTTTCCATTTATTATATAATTCACATTCACTAAAAAAGTTAAAATTTACCGGATAGATTGCCACGAGCGGCTTTAGCCTGGCTCGCAATGACTCTTGTACCAGTTGATTACAGTTTGGACTGTTTCTTCAACTGATAAATCCGAATTATCCAGCACCTTATACGTACTATCACAAACCAATGGTGCGGCAGATCTTTCTTGATCTTGCTTATCCCTGGCCTGAATATCACGCAAAATAGCCCCAATTGTACCAGAATCACCAAATTTTTGCAACTGGGAATGTCGTCTCCTGGCCCTTTTTTCTGCAGAAGCTGTCAGGAACACCTTTAAATCTGCCTCTGGAAACACAACACTGCCCATATCCCGCCCATCAGTTACCAGACCCGGCATTTTAGCAAAACTTCGTTGGAAATCAAGCAATTTAATACGAACTTCGGCAATCTTGCCAACTGAAGATGCTATCATACTCACATTTTCTGACCGTAGAGCATCCGTTTCATCTTGTCCATTTAAAAATGTTTTACCATCCTGAAATGATAGCTTCATCCGATCAATTAACCTTAAGATATTTTTTGTATCTGTTTGTTGCAAGCATTCCCTGATAACCATAAGACCCAATGCACGGTATATTGCGCCCGAATCAAGATAATTAAAACCTAAAAATTCGGCTACCTTTTTAGCAACCGTACCTTTTCCAGAGGATGCAGGACCATCTATAATAATTATTGGCATTATTTTTGTGCCTTATGAAATAATGTAAAGAAATTATTTGTTGTGTCATTAGCCAGAGATTCAAGACTAACCCCTCTTAAATCAGCAATAAATTGCGCTGTATATAATGTATTTGCCGGATGATTAGTTTTCCCTCTAAATGGCGTTGGCGCTAAAAATGGTGCATCAGTCTCAACCAATAATCTATCCCGGGGTACATATTTTGCTACTTCCTGGACAATATGTGCATTTTTAAAAGTAACTATTCCGGATATAGAAATGTAAAACCCCATATCAAGGCAACGTTTTGCGTTATCCAGATTTTCAGTAAAACAATGCATTACTGCACCTGCTTCTACCGCTTTATGTTCTTTCATAATAGCCAAGGTATCATCAATTGATTCACGCGTATGTATAATTAAGGGCAACTGGCTTATTCTTGCAACCTCAATATGTAAAATAAACCTTTCATGTTGCCATTTCATATCTTTTTCCGCAGGCAGTAAATCATCAACCCTATAATAATCTAAACCAGTTTCTCCAATTGCCACAACTTTTGGGTGAGCTGCATATTGTACTAAAAATTCGTGAGTTAGTTTAAATCCCTCTAGTCTTTCATCAGGATGAACCCCTACTGATGCAAAAATATTCTCATGAGCATTTGCAATAGCAATAATCTTTTCCAGATTATCTGGTCGGGTACCAACACATAAAGCGTGTGTTACTTTATTTGCTTTCATCTGCTCCAAATAACTATCTAAATTATTATACAATTCGTCAAAATTTAAATGGCAGTGCGAATCTACTAACATTAATGCGCTCCAGTTTGTTATAATCGGGCTAGATTATATCATAGGAAAAATAAATGACAACGGGCAATATCTTTGTAATATCAGCACCATCCGGTGCCGGTAAATCAACCTTAGTTAGTGCTTTATGCGCCAGGGACCCACAAATTAAAGTATCAATTTCACATACCACTCGTGAAAAACGCCCCGGCGATGAACATGGTGTACAATATTATTTTACTTCCAAAGATGAATTTGAACGGATGTTACAAAATCATCAGTTTTTAGAACATGCCCGGGTCTATGACAACTATTATGGTACACATAAAACAACTATTGAGCAGTTAGTGACGGCAGGAAACGACATAATACTTGAAATAGATCACCAAGGTGCCATGCAAATTCGTAAGTTAATAAAAGATGCTACCTTAATTTATATATTACCGCCAAATATTGAAACCTTGAAACAACGATTACTTAGTAGAAATACGGATAAACCCGAGGTTATTGAAAAACGCCTGAATTTAGCCTTAGACGACATTTCTTATGCAAAATATTTTGATTTTGCTGTGATAAATAATGATTTTAATCGGGCTATCGATGACCTTTATAGTATAATACTGTCTAGTAGACTCAAAACCAAACATGTGCTGGAAATTTGGAAAGCATAATATTTTAAGGAATAAACTATATGGCTCGTTTTACTGTTGAAGACTGCCTAAGAGGTATTGATAACCGTTTCAATATGACATTAGCTGCTGCACTCAGGGCACGTAAAATTGAAAAAGGCTCCGAAGTCTTATTAGATAATGAAGAAAATGATAAACCTACAGTTCTGGCGCTTAGAGAAATTGCTGATCAAAAAGTTGATGGTTCAATTTTAAACACAATTGACTAGATATGAGATCCAATTATGACAACCTTGGACTACGGTATTTATCAAGATTTAGTTAATAAAAAAAAACAAATCTTATTTGACAAAGTAGAAGCCAAGCTCGGAAAAAAATCCCTGGCACTCATAACTCTTGCCTTTGAAGTTTCAAGTCGTTCTCATTTCAAACAAACGCGTAAAAGCGGTGAACCATACATCACCCACCCAACCGAAGTTGCCACTATTATTTGTGACTGGAATTTGGATGAGCAAACTATCGCTAGTGCCCTGCTTCATGACATTATTGAAGATACCGAGCTTACTAAGGTAGATGTAGAACAAATGTTTGGCAAATCCGTTGCTGAACTGGTAGACGGGGTCACCAAGTTAGAAAAGATACATTTTGAATCTGAAGAAATTGCCCATGCTGAATACTTCCAAAAAGTTGTCCTGGCAATGTCTAAGGATATTCGGGTAATTTTGATTAAGCTAGCTGACAGATTACATAATATGCTCACCCTTGGTAATATGAAAGCCGCTAAACAGAAGCGTATTGCCTTGGAGACCATGGAAATTTATGTACCGTTAGCTAATAAGATTGGACTACATAAAGTACATTTACAATTAGCCGATGAAAGCTTTAAGTATCTACACCCTTATCGTTATCAGGTTCTATCCAAAGCTGTAAATGAATCGCAGAAAAAACGCCTACCGTTGGTAGAGGTGATACTGCATAACATTAGAAGCTCATTAAAATCAAACGGCGTGTCGGCACAGTTTGTATATCGTCAGCGGACAATATATAATTTATATCGACGCATGCAAAGACGTAGACAAAGTTTTGACCGAATTTATGATATTTTTGAAATTAAACTGGTTGTTGAAAATATCCGCGATTGTTATTTAGTTTTAGGCGTCCTGCACAGCCTGTACCGCCCTTTGCCGGGAAAATTTAAAGATTATATAGCTATCCCTAAAAGTAATGGCTACCAGTCTTTACACTCAACCCTTATGGGACCCCACGGAACTCCAATTCAATTACATATACGTACTGCAGCCATGGAAGATGTAGCCGAAAATGGGATCATCAGCCACTGGATTAAAAAGGGGGATAATTTCCTAGCAAATAACCCGGCAACAAATGTATGGATTAGTAATATCCTCGATATTCAATCCAGTAGCTTTTCTGCCAATGAATTTTTAAGCAATTTAAAACAAGATTTATCCCCAAGTGATATCTATACTTTTACCCCTAAAGGCAAAATAATCTTATTACCTAATGGCTCAACAGCTCTTGATTTTGCTTACTATATTCATAGCGATATTGGTAATCATTGTGAAAGCGTCCGGATAAACCAATATCCAGCAAAATTAGATACTAAATTACAAAATGGTGATATAGTTGAAATATTTACCAACGAAACAGTCGAACCTAGCGATGACTGGCTGCAAATGGTAATATCCGGAAAAGCTATTAGCAAGATTAAGCACTACCTTAAAGAACAAAAATATGACGATGATGTAAGTAATGGAATTAAACTTATAAACCAGAGCTTATCAATGCTTGGGTCAGACACTAAAGTAACTGATAAAATGTTAAAAAAGATAATTGATAAATATTACCCAAAACTCGATGTTCCTGCATTGGAACATGCTATTGGTAATGGTAATATACCTACTTTAACAGTTACAAAACAAATTTTGGAGATACCTTTTGGTGAAACTCTACCGATTTATCTCAGTAAATGTACATTTACCATAAACCCCGATGCATTATGCTCACCCTTACCCGATGAAACGTTGCTTGGCAGCATAACTAAATACGGAGAATTAATACTTCATAAGCCAAATTGTAAAAATGTTCGTAGCATTGGGCTTGATAAATTTTCATTAATCCATATAATAAATGATATTGGCAAACAATTTTCAGTACGACTTAAAGCCTCTATTTTAAATGAACCCGGCACTTTTAGTAAATTTGCACACCTGATCTCCGAGTCTGGGATTAATATTTTAGAGTTAAATCAAGAATATAAATCTGCAGAAACTGCATTAATAACTGCTACTTTAAGCGTGAAAGACTTACCACAGGCAGAAAATCTGGTACTAAACTTAAGTGGTACTGATTTTATCCAAAAAATTAATTTTTTATAGGTTTATTACTTAATTAAATAAAATTTTGTTTAATTTGGTAATAAAACCTAGTTTAGGTTTAAATAGGAAGGGAAAGAATGATTTCAGAAAAAACAAATAATAATCCGACGGAATTGACAGAAGTTGATAATTTAACCCCAATCATCCCACTAAAAGATGTTGTAATTTTCCCTAACATGGTTGTACCATTATTTATCGGGCGGCAAAAATCTATTATTGCACTGGAGGCTGCAGCAACAAAAGACAATATGGTGATTTTACTTAGCCAAAAAAACCCAGGTGATAATGAAGTAACGCCTTATAATATCTATGATATCGGGACTTTGGCCAAAATACTACAGGTACTAAAACTACCAGATGGTACGAATAAAGTTCTTATAGAAGGCAAGACACGCGCCAAAGCTACCTCCATCACTGAAAAAGCCGGTTATTTAGCTGCTAATGTTGAACAAATTGATACTAAGCCGGATATCAGCAAAATTGAGTTAGAAGCATTACGCCGTGAAATTATTCAACAATTTGACGAATTTTCTAAATTAAACCAAAAAGTTCCGGATGAAATTATCAGCCTGATTGCCAAAATTGAAAATATTGAGCAACTAACTGATGTAATTACTACCCATGTAGTAATGGACCTGATGATTCGCCAAGATTTACTAGAAACCATATCCTTAAAAAAACGTTTGAATAAACTATTACGCGAGCTAAACCGCGAAATAGAAATTCTAAATGTTGAGAAAAAAATACAAGGACGGGTTAAACAGCAAATTGAAAAAAACCAAAAAGAATACTATTTACATGAACAGGCCAAAGCTATACAACAAGAGTTGGGTGAAGAAGAAGAACTGGGAGAACTGGATAACCTGGAGCGACGAATAAAAAAAGCCAAGATGCCGCCAGAAGCAGAAACCAGGGCTCTATCCGAAGTTAAAAAGTTGAAGCTTATGCCGCAGATGTCATCAGAAAGTTCGATTATTCGAAATTATATTGAGCATTTGATTGAGTTACCATGGGATAAAACCAGTAAGATCAGCAAAGACCTGGATAAAGCGCAAAAGGTACTGGATAAAGACCATTATGGCTTAGAAAAAATTAAAGAAAGAATTATTGAATATCTGGCTGTGCAAAAACGTGTTGAAAATAACCGGGCCCCGATTTTATGTTTTGTCGGCCCTCCCGGTGTTGGTAAAACCTCCCTGGGCGAATCCATAGCTCGAGCTACCGGACGTAAGTATGTACGGGTTGCACTGGGCGGCTTACATGATGAAGCTGAAATTAGGGGACATCGTAAAACTTATATCGGAGCTATGCCAGGTAAGATTTTACAAAATCTTATTAAAGTAGGAGTTAAAAACCCATTGTTCCTATTTGATGAAATTGATAAGATTGGTGCAGACCACCGAGGTGATCCGGCTTCTGCCTTACTTGAAGTCCTGGATCCTGAACAAAATAAAGCCTTTGTAGATAACTATAGTGAGACTCCGTTTGACTTATCCCAGGTAATGTTTGTTACTACGGCTAATTCATTAAATATTCCCGGTCCATTACGCGATAGAATGGAAATCATCCGCCTATCTGGTTATACAGAGCAAGAAAAACTTAAAATTGCCGAGCAGTATCTATTGCCACGACAAATTAAGGATAGCGGTTTAAAATCGACTGAAATACACGTTGAAACCAACGCTATTCTTGATACTATCCGCTACTATACCTCTGAGGCCGGGGTACGTAATTTAGATCGCCAGATCGGTAAGATATGTCGTAAAGTGGTTACCGCTATTGATACGAAAAAAGCCAAGACCAAAAAAATCACGGTTAGCGCGAAAAAATTGCATGAATTTTTAGGTGTGCCTATTTATGATTTTGGTAAAAGCGCTCATGAGGATCGAATTGGGCGGGTGACTGGCCTGGCGTGGACTGAAGTAGGTGGCGAAATTCTAACTATCGAGGTTGTTGCTGTTCCTGGGAAAGGCCAGGTAATCAGAACCGGTAAACTTGGTGATGTAATGCTTGAATCAATCCAGGCAGCAATTTCATTAGTTCGGAGTAGAGCTAAAAACTTGGGAATTGATGATAAATTTTATGAAAATAAAGATATTCACGTGCATGTACCCGAAGGCGCAACACCTAAAGATGGACCATCCGCCGGTATTGCTATGGTAACTGCCATTGCCTCCAGCCTAAATCATATTCCGGTTAAGTCTAGCGTAGCAATGACAGGTGAAGTAACGCTATATGGTGATGTACTACCAATTGGTGGCTTAAAGGAAAAAATGTTGGCAGCACTTAGAGCCGGCATAAAAACTGTATTAATCCCTGAAAAAAATGTAAAAGATTTGGAAGAAATTCCAAATGAAATAAAAGATTGGCTGGAAATAATTCCGGTACAAAACGTTGATCAGGTATTAGCGATTGCCTTGGAACATGCTCCTACCCCAATTATTGATGTAGCTACAGATAGTCATGTAGGAAAAGTTGTAGCTGCCGCCAAACATAAAAAATCAGGTGTGGCGCATAAGATAGTGCAGTAACCATGTGTTTTTTTAACCAGCTCCCGCTCATATGATAAAAGAGCAAGCTTTGTACCTGCCATCTCTGATGGCAGGTACTGATTCTTTATACATTTCCAAGTTATCAGCAAATCAAAAGACTCTTATTATTACTAATGATAGTGTTAATTCTAGACGTATTTTTGATGAGATTGATTTTTTTGCACCAAATTTAAAATGTGCAATATTCCCCGATTACGAAATTCTGCCATATGAACGTGCAACCCCACAAAAGGATATTATTGCACTTAGGCTAAAAACACTCCAACAGCTATACTCAGGTATATTGGATGTTCTAATTATTAGTAGTACTACCCTTATGTCCCGCTTATGTCCCAAAGAGTATCTTCAGGGACGCCAATTTAGCCTAAAAGTTGGTACAGCTATCAACCTGCAACATTTAAAAGAACAATTAGTTGCCAGTGATTATAGCTTGACTACACAAGTATTTGAAGCTGGTGAATTTGCTCTTAGAGGTGGCATCATTGATATTATGCCAATGGGTACCAAACAAATTATCCGTATCGAATTATTTGATAATGAAATTGAATCTTTAGCCATCCTGGAACCTCAAAATAAAACAGTCTTATCAAAAGTTGATGCTTTTGAACTAATTCCAACACGTGAATACCCAACCGACCCGCAAAGTTTAAAACACTTTGCCGCTAATTTTGGAGCAGTATTCAATCAGCCACAGCACCAATACCTGCTAAAAGAAATTAATCATGCAATGCTACCTGCCGGGAGTGAATTTTATCTACCCCTATTTTTTGAACATACCGCAACAATTTTTGATTATCTGGATGCTTCATGGCATGTGGTATACCAAAACACCCTAGCAGATATTTTGACTAAATCATGGCATGAAATTAACCGTCGCTATGAAATATACAGCCATCAATACCCATGCTTAGCTCCAGCCAAATTATTTATATCCGGTGAGCAGATTTTAGCCCAGATTAAACAAAAATATAAGCGATATATAATTGGTAAATCCAATGAGGCCTTGGATAAGTATAGTTTTGCTGCATTACCCGATATCAGTGTTAATAATAAAGAGCATAATCCGCTAGCAAAACTTACGCAGTTTTACCAAACCTTTAACGGCACAATCATCTTAACTACTGACAGTATTGGCCGTACGGAAATACTACGCCAAACCTTAAATAATTACAATATAAAATGCAAAATACTAAATAGTTTATCTGATTGTCTAAGTATTAGCAAAACTAATAAGAGTATTAGTATTGTCAAAGCCAATTTATATAATGGCTTTATTTTTAAAGACCAGGCATTTATCACCGAAGGAGAATTGTACAAACTAGGCCATGATAATATCATCAAGCGGCGTAGAAATATTAAAACCCAGGTAAATAACGATATGATAGTGCGTGATCTGGCCGAACTACAAACCGGCGATTATGTCGTACATGTCAACCATGGAATTGGTATTTACAGGGGGCTTATTTCCCAAACAATTGCTGATATTGAGTATGATATGCTGGAAATTGAATATTCCGGTGAATCAAAATTATTTATTCCGGTTTATAACTTACACCTAATTAGTCGCTATTCACAAATAGAAGATAAGTTAGTTGAGATTAATAAATTAGGCAGTCCGGCCTGGAATAAAATTAAAACTAAAGCGCAGAAAAAAGTTGATGATGTTGCAGCAAAGCTCCTTGAAATATATGCCAAACGTGAAATAGCACAAGGAAATAAATTTAAATTACCCGAAGAATATGAAGCCTTTGCCAATAGTTTTGGTTATGAAGCAACCGATGATCAACAACGGGCTTTTAACTCGGTAATTGAAGATATGACCTCGCAAAAACCAATGGATCGGCTAATTTGCGGGGACGTCGGTTTTGGTAAAACTGAAGTAGCCATGCGGGCTGCTTTCATTTGTGCCATGAATGGCTATCAGGTAGCAATCCTTACCCCTACTACATTGCTAACCGAACAGCATTTTCAAAATTTTATCAATCGATTTTCAGAATTCCCCATAAAAATTGCTGAAATATCACGTTTCAAAAGCAAAAAAGAAATTGATCATACTTTGGAACAAACAGCTTTAGGACAAATTGATATTCTAATCGGTACGCATCGATTAATCCAGGACGATATAAAATTTAAGAAACTAGGTTTAGTTATTATTGATGAAGAACATCGCTTTGGAGTCAAGCAAAAAGAAGTGCTTAAAAAAATGCGCTATAACACCGACTTTTTGACATTAACAGCTACGCCTATCCCTCGTACTTTATCTATGGCAATGGAGGGTTTACGTGATTTTTCAATTATTGCTACCCCACCAAAGCGACGCCTTGCAGTAAACACCCTAATTGTTAATGATGATAGCCAGATGCTGCGTGAGGCAATCTTACGTGAACTACGCCGTGGTGGACAGATATTTTTCCTCTATAATGATGTAGCAAATATTGAAACGATGTATCGGCGCCTAAATGAATTGATGCCGGAATTAACTATTGCTATTGCTCATGGGCAAATGAATGAAACCGCCCTGGAACTGACTATCCGCGATTTTATTTTACAAAAATATAACTTATTACTCTGTTCAACCATTATTGAAAATGGTATTGATATTTCCAATGCTAATACTATTATCATTTATCGTGCCGATAAATTTGGCCTAGCGCAGTTACACCAGCTACGCGGGCGTGTTGGGCGTTCGCACCACCAGGCATATTGTTATTTAATCGTCCCCGAAAATGTCACATCTGATGCAGCCAGGCGCCTGGAGGCAATCGGAGCAACAGCTGAATTGGGTGGTGGATTTAACCTGGCAATGCACGATCTGGAAATCAGGGGCGCTGGTGAGATACTTGGTGATAAACAATCTGGTGATATAAAACATGTGGGTCTGTCATTATATACCGATATGTTAAAGCGGGCAATAAATAAATTGCGGCGTGAGCAAAAGCATGAAATAACTACGCCTGAAGTTGAGTGTGAAGTGAACCTTAATGTTTCAACAATTATTACCCCGGATTATTGCCCGGATATACATGAGCGGCTAATTTATTATAAACGCTTGTCTAAAGCTGTTACTATTGATGAAATTGATAGTGTTTATCAAGATATCATGGACAACTGGGGGCTACCTCCTGAAAGTACGCGTAATCTGATTCAGATGCATTATTTAAGAATTAAAGCCACTGCATGTGATATCCAAAAAATTGATGGAACAGATAGCCAAATCAGTCTTGTATTTATTGATAAACCTAATATTGAGCCCACTAAAATCATTAGTTTAATGCAGAAATTAAAAACCGTCCGGTATGATAATAAGAGTAAACTGGTATGGAGTATTAAATCCGACATCATTGATGATAAAGTAAAAAATATCACCTTCATCTTAGATGAATTATCGAAATAAATGCATTAGCTAATGCATTTGGGCGTTTTATTATTACTATTGACATCTTACAAATTATTATAGTATACTAATGGTATGAAGAAACAGGCTGCTATAAACAGCCTGCTCCCGTAGCAATTCTTAATGGTGTTTGCTACAAGACTTCTTCATTTTTACTCGAAGTCGGATTTTAACGGTGAGACGTATGGGTCCGACTTTTTTCAAAATTAGAAATCCAATCACTGCACAAGTTAGCATAAATGACCTCTCTTTTAAAAGATTACCAATTCATACCGCCCATGCAGGCGTTTTACCACCCGTACGGGCGATACACCGAACCTTATTTGCATAAGATTGGCGTTATTTTATCATATTTAATACACTAAGCACTGCATTATAATACAAAACTTAATACTATGCATCGAAGCCCTGAAATATTTCAAGTAATTTTATAAAAGCTTGTATTTTTAACATGCAATATTAAAATTGCAAGAATTTTGTGTTTCTGCTATAATTCTATTGTGTTAAATATATTACAAAGATCTTCAAAATGAATTATATAAAACGAGTAATCGAAACAACCTTAAACAGGTATCTAAAGGCATTCCCGGCAATTGGATTAACAGGCCCAAGACAATCGGGTAAATCTACATTATTAAGACATGTATTGCCTGATTATGAATATATAACCTTTGATGATCCATTTAATATTGACCTATTTGAAAATGACCCACATGGGTTTCTGAAGCGTTACAATAGCCACGTAATTTTTGATGAAGTACAACATGTTCCAAGTATTTTTAACTATATAAAAATTGCTATTGACCAAGATCGCAGTAGCTATGGCCGGTTTGTCCTTACTGGTTCCAGCCAGTTTGCTACATTTAAAAAAATATCTGAATCTTTGTCCGGACGCATTGGATTATTATCTCTTTTGCCATTACAATATTCCGAGCTGCCAAGTAAAACAGAGGAAGTTATATATAAAGGCTCATATCCTGAATTAGTCAAACGCAATTATTATGAAAGCGAATTATGGTATGCCTCATATATAGATACATATTTAAATAAAGATGTTCGTTCATTAACTAATATAGGTGACATGCATGATTTTCAGCGTTTTATACGGTTATTAGCGGCTAATACCACGCAAGTGCTGGATATGTCTAATTATGCCCGGGATTTGGGCATATCAGTTCCAACCATAAAACGTTGGATATCAATTTTAGAAGCATCTTATATTATTTTTTTACTCCCTCCATATTCTAATAATTTAAATTCTCGTTTAATTAAACGTCCTAAAGTATATTTTTATGATACTGGCCTGGTTGCTTATTTTACAGGAATCAAAAACTACGAGCTTTATGATCACGGCCCTATGGCTGGAAGTTTATTTGAAAATTACATTATTGCCGACATATATAAACAGCATTTACACATAATTACTAATAAAACTATTTCTTATATCCGGACCAGTGATAAATACGAGATTGACTTGGTAATACAGGATATAGAGAAAAACGTCTTGATTGAAATTAAAAAAACCTCTACCCTAACCACTAAAATGACTTCTACAATAAAAAAATTTATGCAACCATATGATGAAGGAATATTGATCTATAATGGTGTAAAGCAAAGTATCTATCCAAATATTAAAGCAATACCATATACTGACTACTTGAATGAACCATTATAGAGAATTGACTGAGAGTTGGGTTTCATGCTACAATTAGATAAAGAAGTAAAAATTTTAACGGATTTGGTTGAATGTGCCTGACTACGGAAATTCCGTATTGCGGTGAAAAGGATTTTTTGAGATAATAGCGAAAGTGGTTAATTTTCAGTATCTTTTATGCATAAAAGGTAGTGATAAGAGACCAGGTATGAAAAGATTTATTTAAAGGTGTATATGAGATGATTAGAAAAGTATCTAGGATTTTAGCAGCCTGTTTGGCATTTAGCACGCTTGCTTCTGCAACATACGCATGTATACCAGCACTTATAGTTGTGCGCCATGCAGAAGATAAAGAAAGTGTGCATGAACTGACAGAGGCTGGGAAAAGTCACGCAAGAATGTATGAAGCAGATTTACCTGAAGCCATTGCAAATATCAAGGATAGCAGTGGTAATCCCAAGTATTGTTATATAGATCACTTTGTTTCCTCTGATCGTGGGAGTCCAAATTCATTTAACACAGTAAGAAAATTAGCAGAAGCTTCTGGCAAGTACGATGCGTATAATAATATTGACAAAATAGTTTCAAGTTATAATGGCGTAGCCCTTACTCCAGGGGCATCGATATGGAAAGATCAGGGGTTTTTATATTCACTAACAGCTAATAATACGTCGACATTTATGGCAGCTAGTAAAGAAGCGTTATGGGGTGACAATATGGATAGTGATAGCGTGCTTAATATTCTTGCAAATAAGGAGTCTGATCGGAATTATCTCAGAAATATTAAAAGCCCATTTCATAATGAAATCTATATTTTTTCTGAGCAAGATCCAATTACTAAAAGGTTTAATCATGTTGATATGTATGTACAGCTTTACAGACACAATACCTTTAATGGTTGGGCAAATACCAATTGTGTTTTTAAAGTACAAGATAATTCATACGGTGAATGGGTTAATGGTATAAAACCCGAGATTAGACTAAAAAACCTAGAGTTATTAACACATAACGATAATTTCACCGATTTTAAAGCGCGCTTTAAGTGCTTTTAACATAGTGAGAATCGCAATAATACACCCGCCATTTATGGTGGGTTTTCTGTTATAATATAGCAATTAACAATAAAAATTATATATAAAGGTATCAGATGAACAACATATCAAAAAAGTTGCTAAGTGCTGTAGCTATATTTACAGCATCAATTTCCAGCCATGCCCTGACGCCAACAGGTCCATGTGCTGACGGTAGCTGTGGTGATCCGGTGTGGGAATTAAAAAATGATGCAAGCCATATGATTCGTATCAATGATAACCATGAACAACGAGTTGTATGTAACGATGGCTATAGCTCCTGGGACCAGAGTAATAAGAAATTTACGTTATTAAATAGAGGGCTGGATGGAACAAGGGCAAAAACTTGTTTTGCAACTACAAATAATATGAAACAATTACTTAATATGGATAATTTCATTGATGAGATCCCTCATGGCTATATGCAAGCAAAATTGAAATTTTCTGCAAGTGGCGGCTCCACAATTGGAGCAAGGCCTGCATTTTGGTTAGATGGCACTGATGAGCAACATCAATGGCCAAATGGCGGAGAAATAGATATCGCAGAACAGTACCGGGATAAAAACTATACTCATCTTATCGGGAAATCTACCGCTTGTGATGGAAAGCCTGGGGAATGTTATTTTGAACGTGAGAATATGCAAACAGTCCAAAAATTCGCACCCTATCCAAACAACATGCCAATAACTTATGGTTTGGAATGGAAATTTAATAACCAAGATAAAGCCCTTAAACTTTGTACCTGGCAGGATAATGTAATTGTCAATTCAAATGCAGAATATACAGACCACAACAGCAAAGGTTGTACCACTATTAGCAAATATGATAGTCGCTATCATAATGCTTTGCAAAGTGTTTATAATGGCTTTACTCGGGGCAATATGAGGCTGATATTTGATGTAGATTCTATGCCATATACAGATAAAGGTTTAAGATCTTCCTTAACTATAAGCGATGTCGCAATTTTTCAAGTACCATAAAGAACATATTAACAAAAGCTTAGAAATAAATTATTCCTCTGGAATAATATTTAAGTGAATATAATTTTAGGAAATAATAAAATGATTGCAAAAAATATGATTAAAGCTGTAGTTACGTTCCTAATATTTAATATAGCATCTGCATCTTATGCCACCTGTATACAAGAATTTTTTGTGCTTCGGCATGGCGAAGATTACTCAAAGCAGGAAGATATATCTTCCCCAACAGTAGACCCAACTACGTATCCACTTACACCGGAAGGAAGAGCCCATGTTATTGCATATAAAGATTTATTTTCGAATACATCATCACAATGGATAGGCAAGCTACTTGGAGAAGATATATGTCCAATTGGACAAATTATCATTTCAGATAGTAAAGCACCTAGAGCTACAGCAGAACCTATTGCTTTAGCACTAAATCTAAAAATACAAAAATTTAATAAAAATACTAATTGGTCTACATTTTTGCAAAATATAAACCTTAAAAAAAATAAATCAGTTCTTATGATTTCCACCAGACAAATATTATGGGCGCTAGAAAGAGGACAAAATAGCCCAGATAACAATTCGCTTTTAATAAACTTCTTAAACCAAAATGACACAGCTGATAGAAATAAAATTATAGTAGCCAGATCACCACAATTTAATTATTTATATGAATTTAAAAATCTGCAAACAGGCACTAAAACATTTTTTCAGGATGTGGGCATATATATTCAAAAAGTTAAGGTTGATACTAACACACTTGATCAATGTTTCATGCGGCTTACTACAGGTAAGTCATCAATTGAAATAGCTGCTCTAACACTGATGCCGGAGGGTGGATACGACTATATCAATAAATATTGGAACTGTAACTAAAAATTTTTAATGAATACCAAATCAATTATCTGGAAAATATTTAACTGGCTAAATAAATATATTGCCGCCCCGCGTATGGTTATGGGTTATACCAACCCAGGCGGCGTATATTTGCCTACCACTAGAATCAGTAATACTACCTGCATTGTAAATCCCAAAAACCTCATATTAGGAGATAATATCTTTATCGGGCACTATAATTTTATTGAAGCAAGTAATCAAATCTCTATTGGTGAGGGATGCCAGATTACCAATTATATCAGCATTCTTAGCCATTCTTCCCATATAAGCATCCGCCTTTATGGCAAACACTATATCTCTCAGAAAGAACATATCGGCTATGTGCGCGGTGCAGTAAAAATTGGGGCTTATTCATTTATCGGCCCACATGTGACAATTATGCCCGGCACATCAATCGGGAAAGGTTCTATTATATCGGCATATAGTTTTGTAAAAGGCACATTTCCGGATTTTGCAATTATAGGTGGTAACCCGGCACAGATCATCGGCGATACACGTGATATGGATAGACAATATTTGGATGAAACCCCATCTCTACAGGATTTTTACAATGAATGGACTAAAGTATAGAGATGAAAGAAGATACTATCGCACTAGTTGGCTCTAACTCTATTCATACCATTCGCTACCTGATGGCTATCGCCCCGTATTTCAAACAAATAGTCTTCATTACCAATGGCCACTGGCCTATTCCTGAAGAATGTCCAAATAATATTATTACTTATACAAATAATTTTAAATTATTAAACCTAAGCTGCCAGAGGAAAATTGCAAACATCCTGCTAAAGCACAAGATAAAATTAGTCCATATTCAACAAGCAAATAGCTATGCATACCATACTTTAAAAGCTATCCAGTTATATAAAATAAACTGTAAAACTATCCTCACTACATGGGGATCGGATATTTTAGTTTTACCTAAAAAAGGCATAATATTTAAACGCCTGGTCAAATTTAATCTAAATCATACGGATATCATTACCTCTGACTCACTTTATATGTCTGAAGAAATCCGTAAACTAGCACCTCATAGCAAAACAATACATACTATAAATTTTGGGATACACCATTATCCTAATTGCGTTGATATGAGCCTTAAACAAAACATTATTTTATCTAACCGCCTGCATAAGCCACTTTATAATATTGATAAAATAATTGCAGCATTTGCCAAATTGATTAAGAATAATAAACACCTTGCAGATTATAAACTAATAATTGCCGCCTCCGGACCTCAAACCGAATACCTAATTGATATGGTAAATAAACTAGGCTTAGAAAACTCGGTTAATTTTGTGGGAATGCTTAGTTATACTGACTTAATTAATTACTATAAAGTAGCACGTATATTTATTTCCCTTCCATCTAGCGATGCTACTTCACTTAGCGTAATTGAAGCAATCGGATATGGCTGTTATCCTATATTATCTAATATACCAGCTAACTTGGAATGGGTACTAGACGGAATAAATGGTAGTATTTGCCAAAACAATGAAGCTTTGGATAACTATATATTAAATGCTCTTAAAACCGTAGATTTTGAGAAAACTGCAAAATTTAACCATGACTTGATCGGGCAAAAAGCAATCTTTGAGAATAATTTGCCCAAATTTCTTAATTTATACGATAAGTTATAAACCGATACCCCTCTCATCTACACATATGTTAACGGAAATTACAGTGTGCATTATAGCTTTACAGAATAGCATACTAGCTAGGATAATGGCTTGCAAATAGATTAAATAGTGTATAATATTATTTTATAAACCGACTGGAGTTATATTTAGCTATGAAAAAACTTATATTTAAATTATTTCTTGTTTCCGGGCTTGCTTCTGCTTATGCTGCAACGAACCCAAAATTTGACTTATCGATTAGACCACAAGATGATTTTTATAGCTATGTAAATGGTACATGGCTTAAAAACACCACTATCCCTGAAGATAAAGCATCATGGGGTGCATTTAACGAAATACACGAAAATACAATAGAACAACTACACCAAATCATTAACAGCCTGGCAACTGATAAAAATACAGAAAATAAACAGAAAATCTATACCCTGTATACAAACTATATGAATGAGGCAAAACTAGAGGCATTAGGTATCGCCCCGCTTAATGGACAAATAGCAGAAATAGATAATATAACCGACAAAAAACAAATTCCCGAGCTAATTGCAAATTTAAACCAAATTGACGTTAATACCCCCATGTATATTAACATACACCAGGATGCCCGTGATTCAAGTATTGTAATTGCCGATATTGTCCAAAATGGGTTAGGCCTGCCGGATCGTGATTATTACCTGAAGGCTAATGATAAAAACCTGAGCTTAATTAAACAAAAATATAGCGACCATATTCGCATGATGCTAAGTCAGTCTGGTGATACAAATGCCGCTCAAGATGCCAGAAATATTGTAGGACTAGAAACCAAACTAGCGAAAATCCAATGGACTAATGTCCAAAATCGCGACCCGGTTAAAACCTATAATAAAATTGTTCTGGATAAACTACCGGCTCTTATGCCAAATTTCAATTGGGAAGGCTATTTAAATTCGGCCAGGCTTAACAAAAAAATATCTTATCTGGTGGTTAGTCAGCCAAGCTATCTAAAAGGTCTTGATAATATATTACAACAAACTCCGTTATCCGTATGGAAAGCATACTTTAAATGGCATTTATTAAGCGCTTATTCCCCTTTGCTATCTAAGGCATACGATGATGCACATTTTGCTTTTTATAGCACAGTTTTAAATGGTATACCCAAGCAAAAGCCAAGATATAAAAGAGCTATAGACCAAATTGAAGAAAGCCTTGGTGAAGCATTGGGCGAATTATATGTTGCAAAATATTTCCCGCCGGAAAATAAGGAGAAAATGGGCAAATTGGTGGATAATTTAATACTAACTTATCGAAACAGTATTAATTCTTTGGACTGGATGAGTGAGGCCACTAAAGCAAAAGCGCAAAATAAGCTTAATAAATTAATGCTTAAAATAGCCTACCCGGATAAATGGCGAGATTATTCAAAGCTTGAAATAAAACCTGATGACCTAGTGGGAAATGTGATGCGTGCAAGCCAGTTTGAGTATAACCGCCAAATAGATAAGCTAGGTAAGCCCGTAGATAAAACCCAATGGCAGATGACACCACAAACTATCAATGCCTACTATAACCCGGAGCTAAACGAAATAGTATTCCCTGCTGCAATATTACAGCCACCATTTTTTGATGTGAAAGCTGATGATGCATTTAATTATGGCGGCATTGGTGCTGTTATAGGACATGAAATAAGTCATGCTTTTGATGACCAAGGCAGCCAATATGATGAAAACGGTAATTTGCATAATTGGTGGACTAAAACCGACAAAGAAAAATTTGCAAGTAAAACTAAAGCACTGGTAAAACAATATGCCGCTTACAGTCCATTATCTGGTTATCATATTAATGGTGAATTAACTCTAGGTGAAAATATTGCGGATAACTCGGGTCTGGCAATAGCCTATAAAGCTTACCATTTATCACTGGGAGATAATAAAGCACCTGTGATTGATAATTTTACCGGCGATCAAAGATTATATCTTGGGTGGGCCGAAGTATGGAGAAATAAAATGCGGGATCCGCTAATGATACAAATGATTAAAACCAACCCACATTCGCCCGCACAATTTAGGGCGAATGGTACAGTTAAAAACCAGCCCGGTTTCTATGATGCATTTGACGTAAAACCAGGCGATAAAATGTACCTTTCACCTGAAAAAAGAGTGATTATCTGGTAGTCATTCAGGTAAAAAACCATCTTCTAAAACTTGCGTCAAACTCCATTCGCAAGTTTTAGGAAATACAACGTAGTCAAACCCAGTCTCCTGAACTGCATCATCCAAGGCTAAATCATAAGCTTCCAGAAATAGTTCAGGTAATTTCTTTTTTAGGGAAAGCATCTTTTTTAATCTTAACTAAACTTAAAATCAAACCCCATAAAATTAAACACACATAACTCTCAATATTTTATTGACAGTTTTATATCTGATGAGTTAATATCCATTCTGGAGCTCAAAACTCCCAAACAACTAGCGGTTAAGCCGCTTCCGATAAACATGGCTATTTTTATATGGCCATCCATAGGCATATACCTCTGGGCGGGAGTTGGCGAATAAAACACCTTCGGGAAATAAGCCTGGCCGACTAGTTGCGGTTTTTTGAACTCCTGCTCTCCTTACATACTCAAATTATGTATTGAGCCTACTCAAAATAATCTACAACTAGGAGTATCAATATGTCTAAATTTTATATCAGTACAGACAAATCTGCACCATCACAATCAATAGCTATCACCAATAATCAACTTAAAAACCTTTACATTCAAATTGAAAGTATTGTCCGTTATTTTAAAACCCGGCTGCTAGATAATACTGTAGCAGAAGGTATACAAAACAGAATTTGTAAACTGAATAAAGTCGAACATATTAACCAGTTAACCCAGAATCAATATAATAATACTATTCATCATTTGCAAAATATAGAACATGTTATGCATCAATACTTTTGCTGTATTTCATTAATTGAAGATAGTTTATTTAATTCCTTATTAGCCAGAGGCATTGACAATACCAATATCCTATATAATCCTCATAAAATATATGCCGGAAGCAATCGTTTGACAAGAGCTAAAAAACTAGCCAAAGAGCTGATTAATATAAGAATATTAAAAGAGCTCTACTAATAGGTAATTTTTATAGTTTGTCTCATGCTGCCGTAGAAATTACGGCAGTTAGTTGCATATTTCCAGATAAAATATATTCTTTTCATTGAGTATAACGTTTTAAATATACATACTTTGTATACGTAGTAAAATAAAAGCGTGTTATAATTACTTCGTACAAGGATTTTGGTTAAAGTCCATAATTTAGAAATATTATCAAGAGTTTTATCGTGGATAAGATTGGTTTCATAGAAATTAGAATTACAGGTACTCAAGGTAATCTTGAATTAACTCCTGAACATTATGACATTCGTGAAATTAAGGATATGCTAGAAAATGTCGAGAAGTTAATTTATTCTGGTGATAAAAGAGAGCGTCCTATAATTACATACCAGATTGAATCCGGATCTGTTAAACATATATTTAAAACATCTATGCAATACATAATCGCATTTAACGCGATTATTGGACAAATTAACACAAATAGAAGCATTGATTTTCTTGATTTACCTACTAGTCAGGCTATAGAGCATATTCAGGACATAGCTTATAAAAAAGGCTATAATTTTGATATTAAAACATCTATAACTGATTCGAACACTATACACATAGATAAAAGCACCAAATTTTTATTACCCAAAAACATTCTAATTGATGCTGAATTTTATTTTTATGGCAAAATAACCCTTGGTGGCGGTGCAAGGTCGGCAAAGATTGATTTAGTAACAGAAGATTTTGGCAAATTGACAATTGCAACCCCACAAGATTTCATAGCTAAGCATGAAACCAATTTTTTATACAAAAATTTTTGTATTCGTGCAATAGGTAAACAACGAATTGATACCGGTGAGATTGAACGAAGTTCACTTAAATTTATTGGATTAGTCGATTACAATTCAGCTTATGACGAAAGCTATCTAAAATCCTTAAGAGATAAAGCAAAAAAATCTTGGGGCGATGTTAAAGATCCAGATGCATGGCTTAGAGAAATGAGGGGAGATTATGACCTCTAAAGCTGTATTATTGGATACAAACTTTTTCATACACCTTCTGAAGGAAGATAGTAAATTATATAAGATTGCTAATGAGTACTTTAAATATTTTTGTGAACAAAATATGAAAATGAAAATTAGTACTATTTCTATAGCTGAATATTGTGTCATCGGCAGTTTGGATCAGCTGCCCCTAAAAAATATACAAATAGTCCCGTTCAATATCGACCACGCAACTAAGGCTGGAGAATTTGCAAAATATGTATTTGAGAGTAGAAACCTAATCGCAGTGGAAAGAACAATTATTCCAAATGATACTAAATTATTTGCTCAGGCCTATGTTGACAATTCTGTGAGTTTTTATTTATCCTCAGATACCAAGAGTAAAAAAATCTATGACCTACTAATAAAAAAAGGAGATATCGGTTTTAAGTTTTTAGATTTGCATAATACTTATTTGGAATCATTTGGTAAATTATTTTAATAAATTTACTAAATAAGCTCATCCTGATGAGCTTTTTTATCTACTATTACGTTAACTTCATCGTCTCGCAGGATAATATTTAGCCGTTCATATTGCTTTAAATCTTTAGATGAATAAATAACATGATTTTCCTGGTTTTTAACTATCGCATAACCACGTGATAAAATATTTTTTGGATTAACCAGCTCCAGATGCCGGGAGCTAACCTGCAATTGCCGAGTCTTAGCCGTTAATACTCTATCCATATTACTAGATAACTGCCTAGATAAATTCTCAAGCAATGCCCTTGATTCCTCCAGATTAATCTTATTATGCACAAACTTTGCACAAAGCATCTGTAAGTTGTTTTTACGTCGATAAACCAACTGGTTTAGGGCAGAACCAATGCGGTAATTGATATTATTTAATCTTACATGCCATTCGCGCAACTGATTTAATGGGTTTAAATGCTTTAATTGCATAATATATAAATCCAGCTGCTTTTTACTATTATCTACAATATAGGTAAAATTATTATATAATCTATTATGTAAGTTATTAAGTAAATTATTCCATTCAGCACAGCTTTTGGCAACTAATTCGGCAGCAGCCGTTGGCGTGGGCGCACGTAAATCGGCAACAAAATCAATAATAGTCGTATCTGTTTCATGCCCTACCGCACTAATAATCGGAATTTTACTTACAAATACTTCACGAGCAACCACTTCTTCATTGAAACACCATAAATCCTCCATGCTGCCCCCGCCGCGACAGACTATCAAAACATCTACTTCATTACGTTTGTTGGCTGTTTTAATTGCTTTGGCTATTTGCATACCTGCGTCCATGCCTTGTACTGCAGTATGATATACAATAATCGGAATATTTGGCATGCGGCGCTTTAATGTAGTTGCTACATCACGAATGACTGCACCAACTGACGATGTAACCACACCAATTGATTTAGGGAAAATTGGTATCTTTTGCTTATGCTTTTGGTCAAATAGCCCTTCTAGTTTCAGTTTATTTAACAGGCGATTATAAGCTTCCCATAACTCACCCATCCCAACTTTACGAATTCGCTCTACATTTATTTGGTAACTGCCGTTTTGCGGGTAGATTGTTACTTTGCCCCGCACCTCTATCTGCTGCCCGTTTTCTAATTTAAAATCAATTAGCTTTAATAACCCGGCAAACACTACGCAAGAAACTTTGGCACCTTCATCTTTTAAATCAAAATATATATGGCTATAAGTCCTTATTCCCGAAATCTCACCTTTGATCCAAATTATCGGCATATTATTTTCAAGTAATGTTTTAGCTAATTTATTTAATTGGCTAACGCTAATACTCTCATCGTAATTCTCCAAATTGCCTAAATCTGGCCTTGTAAAACCTTGCTTTATGATTAACTTATCCACAGCATCCCTTCTTAATAAACAAAGTCAAGTAATATTTTTAAAATATTTTTAAAAAATCACTTGACTTTTATAACATCTTGTTTTGTATCGTTTTATTCAAAGCTGTAAAAATATTTCTTTTTCATAAAAGAATTGATCTTATTCAATTATTCAAATGTGAGGCTTAAGTTGTGCACAGACTTATCCACAGCTTTTGTGGATAAGCAAAAAAACTTTAACCATATTGTAGCGTTCGTGCAAAATTAGTAATCCCTAATGCTAATTTATCGGCAATTTTACTTCGAAATTCTGCTTGTTTTAATAATGTTTCTTCTACAGGATTGGAAATAAACGCCGTCTCTACTAATGCAGATGGGATATCAGGAGCTTTCAATACCGCAAATCCGGCATGCTCAATATTTTTGCTATGTAATGTATTTATACTTGCCATCTGCCCAAGCAATATACGTCCCAATTTATTACTACTATTCATAGTCCAACTTTGTGTCATATCCATCAATATTCGCTTTACCGACCTATCTTGGGTATTAAACGATATACCACCAATTAAATCAGCTTGGTTTTGCACTTTAGCCATCCATCTGGCAAAGGAACTGCTTGCCCCGCGACCAGATAAAACAAATACCGAAGAGCCACGTGCCTGTGGGGTAGTAAAGGCATCCGCATGAATTGAAATAAATAAATCAGCCCTGGCCCGACGCGCAATTGCAACGCGGGTAGCCAGAGGAATAAAAACATCCTGATTCCTAGTTAGTCTTGCTTCCATATAACCAGTTTGATTAATTATCTGCTGCAATTGTTTGCCGATATCCAATACTACATCCTTTTCTTTTAATCCACTAGGGCCAACTGCACCCGGATCCTCCCCGCCATGCCCGGGATCTATCATAACAATAAATTTACCTCTTGAGCCAGATGTCTTGGATAATACTATTTGCGGCAGCTTAACTATAGGGGTGGGTGTAGGTATCACTATAGGTTTAGTTTTAATTACCTCGGTAATGTCCGGCATAGGGGTTTTATCTACTGCAATCGGCGCTTTAATTTGCGTACCTGTTGAAGCTTTACTACCACCTCCATCACTATTTAGCTCAAGTAGTGCAAGTAGATCATCATTTAAGCCTTCGTCATTTGTATTTGCACTATCAATATCCGGATATATATCCAATACATAACGATGTTTGTAATTAACCGAGCCCAGATTAACCGGGGCAATTGAATTCGTTTGTACTCGTACATGCTGTTTTAAGATAATAATAAGCCTAAGGGTATCTTCACCAAGCTGACTAACTTTAATATCTTTAATTATCGGATCAGCCTCTAATACCTTGGAACCTAAATTATTTAATACCCCATTTAAAATTATATCACTGATATCTACCACTAACTGAAGCGGATTATCCTCTACATGGGTTTTAGCTACAATACTATTTTGGGCCTCTAAAGTTAACCTGGTATAAATAGAAGATGGCCACAGTCGCACTGCAATTAATTCATTGGCCACAGTGGGGCGGCTAATCAAATCGGTTAGTTCATCGGAAAATACATTGCGGCTAACTAATAACCCAATACCGCAAAATATCCCTAGTTCAATAAACTTACGCCGGCTTTCATCAAACTCTTTAGACATTCCTGACCTTTATTAGTATGTGCCGTAATCCGGCAGCTATGAATTTCGTTATTTATGCTTAGAGTAATATCCCAATCCATCTCTGGAATTAAGCCATTAGCCTTTTCTGCCCATTCAATAAAACATAAGTGCGGGTTGATAAAATATTCATCAAAGCCCATGTCTAACCACTCATCAGCGCTACTAAACCGATATAAATCAAAATGAAAAATATCAATATAATCCAAATGGTACGGCTCAACGTAGGTGAATGTTGGGCTCTTAATGCTGCCAGTAACTCCCATAGCTTGTAGTATCTCACGTACCAAGGTGGTTTTGCCGGCCCCCAAATCACCATTAAGCGTAATTACAAAATTTGGTACAATTACCTCTGCAATAAGCCCTGCCAATGTGTGGGTATCTGACAAAGAATTTAACTGAAAATTCATAAGTAACTCTTAAAACATGGATCCCTTGATACAACGGGAATAACACATAAAGTATATTTAAATGATAGATTTTAGCATATTAACTAATGATATTTGTAAGCAAGCAGCTTCTTTTGGCTTTCTGGAAGCTGCTATTGCCCAAATTAAAATAGATAGCAAAACCCAGGCCAATTTTCTTGGTTGGCTAAACAAAAACTTCCATGGCAATATGGATTATTTAGCTAAAAACACCCATTTACGTTTTAATCCGGAACTTTTGCATAATGGCACCCTATCGATTATATGCATTAAAGCACCTTATCTGACTAAACCCGTTGACACGCACAAAGATAGACTAAATAATACTAATCATGCCTACATCTCAAGCTATGCACTTGGGCGGGATTACCACAAGGTACTACGCAAAAAATTAAACGAGTATGCCACATGGATTAGCGAATATATTAGCAAATTTGATTTAGAACCGGACTATCGGGTATTTACCGATTCAGCTCCGATCATGGAAATTGAACTTGCCAAAAATTCTGGGCTTGGCTTTAGGGGGAAAAATACTTTATTGTTAAATACAAAAGAAGGCAGTATGTTCTTTCTCGGTGAAATCTTTACCAATCTACCTCTTACACCAGGCAATTCTGTCACCGCACATTGCGGTAGCTGCACCAAATGCATTGAAGTTTGCCCAACACAAGCATTTGTCTCCCCATATGTTTTGGATGCCAGAAAATGTATATCTTATCTTACAATCGAAAATAAAGAGAGTATCCCGGAAAAATATCGTAAAGCCATTGGCAATAGAATTTATGGCTGCGATGACTGCCAACTATTTTGTCCGTGGAATAAATTTAGCAAATTAACATCTTTAAATGATTTTGCGCCCAGAAACAACCTGGAAAATTTGTCCCTGATTGATGCTTTCTTAATTGATGAAACCCAGTGGCAAAAAATAATGCAAGGATCCGCTATATATCGTATCGGCTATGAATGCTGGCTTAGAAACGTGGCAGTTGCCTTAGGCAACGCCAAAACATCACCGCAAATAATAGTAGCGCTAGAAAGTAAACAAAATTTTCCATCTACAATGGTGCAGGAACATATAAAGTGGGCTCTGGCACAACATTTATATTAAAATCATAGCTATAAACGCTAGTCTCCGCCTCTTTCAATCTTATCGTATGAGATTATTGGAACTTCGTCAACTGACCATTCTCTTTTTACTAACACCTCCTCTTCTGAAACCCAGCAAATCATTTCATCTTCATTTAATATAAGCTGTTTACCGCCAGCGGTAAGCCAGGCAATTTCCACACTACTAATTGCCTGCCACAATTTTGGTGCTTTTTCCTTAGGATATCCTCTGGCTGAAACTTGCGTCATATTCTCAAGAGTAATCGTATATTGTATTACCCGATTTTTATTTTTACCAGTATAAATTTCATGAGAAGCTGTAAATTCCCGTACACCGACAAGCGGATCAGCCTGCATCTTATGTATTCTACTATCTAACGTATCTGAAAGACTTGTAATAACAGTATAATACGGTTTGCCGCTTTGATCCTGATGTTGCTTAAAGCGCCACCTGAAGCTACATTTGATCGAATCCTGGTTGGATACGCACATATTTTCGTTTTTTGATTCTTTGTTAATGACCAAACCTAAAGTATATTGATCAGGTATTTTACGGTTTAAATAAATAAAACAATGACCATATTGCACATCTTCTGCCTGAATCATATTTTGCAGAAAGAATAATACCATAGCAATTCTTAAGGCATTCGTATTCAAAGTTTTCATAATTCCCTCTTTAAAACAAATTGTAATACCAAATTTCAAATTTAACTATACTAATTAAGATTACCACACATTGTTACAAAATGCTCTCAATTGACAGTAATGTGTACTTATTATAATATTTAGTATAATAAGCAACCGTACCTTTACTATACTGTAACATATTTACAGATATTTGTCTACCGGCATTTTTGAAATGTTTTTTCAAATATATTCTCCATTTAGCAACGTATCTATCCAATTTGCGGAACATAGTGGGGCATTTATGATATAATTCATAGTTTTAACATGAAAGAAAAATATGCAAGATATACATACATCATTTGCCGATTTAGGCCTTAGTGACACAATGATAAACGCCCTTGAACGTAAAGGTTTTGAAACCCCAAGCCCAATCCAGTCGCTCGTTATTCCGGAATTTCTCCGCGAAAAAGCAAATATAATCGGACAAGCCCAAACGGGAACCGGGAAAACTGCAGCATTCTCAATACCAATCCTTGAAACGATCACTACCGGCAGCGGAAAAATTAAAGCATTGATATTAGCCCCTACCCGTGAATTAGCCAATCAGGTATCAGACGAAATTTATTCACTAATCGGTGACAAAAAACTTCGTGTGCTTCCAGTGTACGGTGGTTCTTCAATCGAGCATCAAATTAAAAATATAAAACGTGGAGTGGACATTGTAGTTGGAACTCCAGGTAGAATTATTGATTTATTAGAACGTAAAATACTGGTCTTGAAAGATTTGGAATTTTTTGTACTGGATGAAGCTGATGAAATGCTCAATATGGGATTTATTGATGATATTGAACAAATTCTAAAAGTATCCAACCCGGATGAACAAAAAATGTTGTTCTTTTCAGCAACTATGGCGCCCTCTATTTTGTCTATTGCTAAAAAATATATGGGACAATATAAAATCCTGAAAGTAGAAAGCAAAGAAACAACTACCGACTTGACTGAACAGATTTATTTTGAGGTACGAGAATCGGATAAATTTGAAGCATTATGCCGGGTTTTGGATTTTGAACGCGACTTTTATGGCATTGTCTTTGCCAGGACGAAACAAGATACCAATGAAATTACGGACCGTCTAAAATCACGCGGATATGATGCTGATGCAATTCATGGCGATGTAAGCCAGGTAATGCGTAACCGCACCCTTGAGAGCTTTAAGAAAAAAACTATAAATATCCTGGTTGCAACCGATGTAGCTGCGCGCGGCATTGACGTAAACAATCTTACCCACGTAATTAACTACTCAATTCCCGGCGAAGCAGAATCATACGTACATAGAATCGGCCGTACCGGCCGCGCTGGTAAAAAAGGTGTTGCCATTACCTTTGTTACTCCACGTGAATCTTATCAGATTAGCCGGATCGGGCGGGCTGCCAAGGCAAATATCAAGCTGCAAAAAGCACCCAGTATTGATGAAGTAATTGTGGCTAAAAAAGAAACTCTTGATGCGATAATTTCTGAAATTATTGCCGAAAAAGATCATATTGGTTATTTGGATATTGCAAATGATTTGCTTGCCAAAAATGAACCACAGGCCGTCCTTGCGGCACTTCTTCGGAATGTTTATAATGACGAATTTATGCCAAGCGGATACCAGGAAATTGCTGAAGTTACCCGCGGCAATGATCGTAGCGGACGAAATGGAAATCGTAGTGATGGTCGCGACCGGGACCGTGATAGAAAAAATCCGGATGAAAATCGTAACTGGCGTGGTAATGAACGCGATGGCAACCGATACATTAATGGTAATGTTGAAGATGATACGCGCTTATTCGTTGCAATGGGTAGACAAGATGGAACTACTGTGCGTAGCCTTCTTGAATTTTTGCACACAAAGGCCAAAACTCCGGCACGTAAAGTTAAAGATGTACGTATTTTAGATAGCTTTTCATTTATTACCGTACCGTTTGATGAAGCAGAACATATCATGCGTACTATAAATAATGATAAGACCAGAAAACCCTTAATCAGTAAGGCTAAGAGGTAAATTGGTGGTTGCAGGGCCCGGCTTGTGCCGGGCTCACAATGAGCATTGATTGATTCCAGATCAAGTCGGAATGACAAAATGTACGGAGATGCATAAATGTCTAAAAAATTTTTACTACTAATGCCTTTGTTTATTACCACAACTACTTTCGTATATCCAGAAAATTTATCTACCACTAAAGTTTCAATACAACAAATCCGTTTCAAAGAGCAAGCCAAACAAAACTATACCACTACCGTTGTCAATAAGCTTATACTGCCACCAAGATTAAAATTCGGTGATACCATCAGTATTGTTGCCTCTGCGTCAAATATTACTCACTTAAATGAAATTCCAGAAATTAAGCGACGCTTTGAATCTATGGGGTTTAAGGTTATTTTAGGTAAAAATATATATGCAAGCGCACCTTTGCCTATAGGCGCAACAAAACTCTCCGAATCTAATCCTAATATCAAAGAAGATCTTGATCATTCATATATTCAATATGCCGGAACGCCTAAAGAGCGTGCGGATGATTTAATGGATATGTTTAAAAACCAAAAAGTAAAAGCAATCATTGAACTACGCGGTGGCTATGGTAGCGCCCAAATTCTGGACTTGTTAGATTATGATATCATTAAACAAAATCCAAAAATCTTAATTGGATTTAGCGATATAACTTCACTACTACTGGCAATCAACCTGCAAACCGGATTAGTTACATTCCACGGACCAGTAGCAGTAATGGATTGGAATGATTTTAGTTATAATTATTTCAAATGGCTGGTAATGGATGGTGCATATCCCCTGGTTCTAAACAAGTATATTCCTGCACTGGACGATGATGGAAATATTTCTAACTTAAATTTTACTATAACATCAGGTAGGGCAGAAGGACGCTTGATTGGGGGTAACCTTACATTACTTATGAACCTTTTAGGTACTAAATATCAGCCGGATTTTAATCATGCTATACTTTTTGTTGAAGATGCTGATGAAAAAGATCTGTATAGAATAGACCGTATGCTTGGCCAACTAAAAAACTCTGGTGCATTAAATAAAATTTCAGGCTTTATATTTGCTTCTTGTAGTAACTGTAATCTAACTAGTTTAGGCTATTCAACTTTAATGAAAACATTTAAAGAATATATTAAACCACTAAAAATCCCAGCTTTTGCCGGTACCATGGTTGGGCATTTTGGGTCAAACTATACCCTACCTATTGGTTCCCAGGTGAAAATTGATGCGGATAGCGGTAGCATGACTATTCAAAATCGTGTAGTACAATAATTAGTGGTATAATCGTCCTGTTTGAAGGAATAATTTCTTAGGAGAGAGAGTTTATGAAAATTGAACAGGTAAAAAAGCAAGCTTTTGCTATGCCACTAACTTCACCATCTTATCCCCCTATTGAATTTAAATTTACTAACCGCGAATTTTTTATAATCACCTACGAAACTGATATCGAAAGACTCAAAGCAGTGGTTCCCGAACCATTAGAAGTGTATGACCCAATTGTTAAATTTGAATTTATAAAAATGCCAGACTCGGCCGGATTTGGCGATTATACTGAATGCGGCCAGGTGATTCCGGTTAAATTTAATGATAAACCGGGCTCCTATGTTCACTCCATGTATCTGGATGATCTGGCACCTATAGTTGCCGGACGTGAAATATGGGGCTTTCCCAAGAAGCTTGCAAACCCAAAACTTTCAGTCGCGGGCGATACTTTAGAAGGCGTACTACATTATAATAAACTACCAGTTGCTGTTGGAACAATGGGATATAAATACCAGGAATTGGATATAAATGCATTAAAAACAAAAATGGAAGAAGATCCCAATTATTTACTAAAAATAATCCCGGACGTAGATGGCAAAACCGCACGGGTATGTGAACTAGTTGAATACCATATTAAAGACCTTAAAATTAAAGGGGCCTGGAGTGGCCCGGCAGCACTACAATTATTTGAACATGCCTTAGCCCCTGTTGCTACATTACCGGTTAAACGGGTAATTTCAGGCACCCATATACTAAGTGATTTAACTCTTGGCTTTGGTAAAGTCGTGTATGATTATTTAGAAAAATAGTATTAAGGAAGTTACCATATGATAAAAAAAGCTCCAAAAGAAACAACAGTTCCTTTAGCCCCGCATCAGGCGAAAGAAGCTAACATTCCTGAATTTTATCACCTGCCTAAAAATTGTAAACGTGAAGTCATTTATGTATTCCAAGGTGGCGGAGCATTAGGGAGCTATCAAGTTGGTGCATTTGAAGCACTATCAGAACACGGTTACACCCCAGATACCGTAATTGGTATATCAATTGGTGCTATCAACGCGGCAATTATTGCCGGTAATCAACCTGATATGCGCAAGCAAAGACTATATGAATTCTGGGATAAAATAACGACTAAAATGCCGTTTCCTATGAAAGCAAATCTGGGGCTAGCCAAATTTCACAACTGGGTAAGTGCGGCTAGTTCGTTAACGATGGGCCAAAAGGGATTTTTTGTACCCAAAATACTAGATCCTATTGCAATGCTTGATTCAACCCCGGATCAACTATCTTTTTATGATACCTCTCCACTTCGTGAAACATTATTAGAATTGGTTGATTTTGATTATCTAAATAAAGGTAAAATCCGCCTATGTATGGGAGCAGTAGATTTGGAATCTGGTGAGTTTGTATTTTTTGATAATACCCAAACAGAAATTACTCCAGAACATATAATGGCATCATGCGCCCTGCCGCCTGGATTTCCCCCGATTAAAATTGGCGAGCGCTATTATATCGATGGTGGTGTTTTCTCCAATACGCCATTATCAAAAGTAATTGATGATTTTGCAACTACAGAAAGAGATGTCAAAAATATTTTATGTTTTATGATTGATCTATTCCCACTGAAGGGTCTTTTACCACACAGTATGGATGGGCTGATGGAGCGAGTTAAAGATATTCGCTATTCTTCACACGCCAAACGGGCAAATGCACTTTATGCAACCACACAAAATTTATCTCATGCAATTCATTTCTTAACCAGCAAAATGACTAATGCTCAACTAAAAGATAAGGCTGTACAAGATATAATAAAATTAGGCTATGCACATCGTTTAGATATTATTCACCTAATTTATCGTTCCGAAAAAGGCACTGAACTGGCCAGTAAAGATTATGAATTTAGTGAGGAAAGTGCCATTAAACATCGTAAACTAGGCTATATTAATACGATGAATATGATTGAAGCAGAAGAGAAAGAATGGCTTAAAGCCCATGACACAGGAGTTACAGTTTACACACTAGAAGCACAGATGGCAGTGTCACATAAAATTTAACCAGCGACTCGCCGGTGGGAAATTTAACTAAATGCGCACATTTAAGATATGATATTGGCAAAAAATTTGAATTTATAAAAGGAGTACCTTCATGTTAGGAAACTTAAAAGGAAAAGTAGCTATTGTAACCGGTAGTGCCAGCGGGATTGGCAAACGTATTGCTCAGATGTATGCAGAACATGGCGCAAAAGTGGTTATCGCTGATCTAAACTTAGATGCTGCAACTATGGTTGCCAATGAAATTAAAAAAGACTTTAATCAAGATACGTTAGCAGTGGCAATGGATGTCACAGACGAAAAACAAGTAAATGACGGCGTTGATGCAACAATTGCCCAATTTGGTAAGATTGATATATTGGTTAGTAATGCCGGTATTCAAACCATATCCCCTATTGTCGATTTTGAGTTTGACAAATGGAAACGGCTATTTGACATTCATGTACATGGTGCATTTTTAACAACTCGTGCCTGCATGAAAAAAATGATTGAAAAAGGCAATGGCGGGCGTATTATTGTAATGGGTTCAGTTCATTCATTTGAAGCGTCAAAAAATAAAGCAGCATACGTTACTGCAAAACATGGTTTGCTTGGTTTTGTACGCGCAATTGCTAAAGAAGGCGCAGAGCATAATATCAGCTCTAATTTAATCGGACCCGGCTTTGTTAAAACTCCATTGGTAGAAAAACAGATCCCCGAACAAGCTAAAACACTTGGTATAACTGAAGATGAAGTGGTTAAAAATATTATGCTTGGCGAAACTGTTGATGGTGAATTTACCACAACAGAAGATATTGCAAGTCTTGCAACATTTTTAGCCGGATTTGAAACCAACGCCCTGACCGGACAGTCAATGATTGCATCTCATGGCTGGCATATCCAATGAAATATATTGATAATGTAAATTTTGCAAAAAAACAGCGGACTATCAACGGCAGCATTAACTCTGATAGCCTAAAACGCACTGCTGAAATTCTTGAAGAACTAGGCGGCGATATAAACTATACAATAGCTGGCAGCATCGACCATAAAAACAAGCCCGTACTTACAATCAGGATTTATGGTAAAATAACTACTTTATGTCAGAATTGTCTGGAAAAATTGGATATACCTATTGATTGTAGTAACGATGTACCAATTTTCTATACCGAAGCTGATATGGATAATGCGCTATTTGGTGACGAAGCCGGATATGACGATGGAATTTTGGCCGATGCTAATTTTGATATCGAAAGCTTTGTCGAGGATGAATTAATCATGTCATTACCTATTGCACCAAAGCATAAAACGTGCAATCTGGTAGAATATCATGATAAACCCAACAACCCGTTTAGCGTTTTAATGAAATAAATATTTAAGGATAAAAACATGGCAGTTCAACAAAATAAAAAATCGCCGTCAAAGCGTAATATGCGTCGTTCACACGATTCATTATCTGCACCTACAGTTGTAACCAGCGAAACTGGCACTACACATTTACGTCATCATATTGATGGTAATGGAATGTACCGCGGTAAGAAAGTAATAAAAAGCAAAGACGAATAAATAACTGTTAGCTTTTTATAGGTTTATTCACTTATGGCTGTAGTATTATCAGTTGATGCAATGGGCGGTGACCACGGGGTCAACGTCACTGTACCTGCTTGTATACGTTTTTTGAAAGAGCATCTCGATGTCAGCTTGATTTTAGTTGGTGATCGGGATACTATTTATAAGCATATCGGTGATAATTTATCTCTTTATAGCGATCGAATTGATGTAGTACATTCAACAGAAGTTGTTGGCATGGATGAATCGCCGCAAGCTGCAATGCGTAATAAAAAAGATTCTTCTATGCGCGTAGCAATTAACCTTATTAAACAAGGAAAAGCCGGCGCTGTCGTATCTGCCGGTAACACCGGCGCGCTAATGGCCATTGCCCGTTATGTACTACGCACAATGGATGGAATTGAGCGACCAGCCATAGCTAAAATATTACCAGCGATTAAAAGTGATGTATGTGTTCTGGACCTAGGGGCAAATCTTGAATCCAGCCCAGAACATCTACTGCAGTTTGGAATTATGGGTGCACAGCTAATGAAAGCCGTAACCGGTAAAGCGGCACCTAGCGTTGGTATTTTAAATATTGGTAGTGAAGATATCAAGGGTCATGAAGAAATAAAAAAGGCCTCTGCCCTACTAAAGACAAGCGGGCTTAATTTTTATGGTAATGTAGAAGGTGATGACATTAATAAAGGTACCGTTGATGTTATTGTCTGCGATGGATTTACCGGGAATGTTGCCCTAAAAACCATAGAAGGCGTTGCTAGAATGATTGGTTTTTTTATACGCCAGGAATTTAATCGTTCAATATTAGCTAAAATAATGGGGCTAATATCATTACCAGTATTAAAACGAGTAAAAAACACCTTGGATCACCGCAAATACAATGGCGCGGTATTACTTGGCTTAAACGGTCTTGTAATAAAAAGTCATGGCGGTGCTGATGCCGTTGGATTTTATTATGCCCTAAAGCAAGCCTACCACGAAATAAATGCAGGCGTTATTACAATGCTTCAGGACTATTTAGTTAAGCATAAAGAAATACTAAACCGCGAAGAACCAAGAAAAGAACTTCTGGAATTTAAAGATCTTAACATGTTATAAAACTGGATTCCAGCCTACCACACGCGTGTGTACTCGGGAATGACATGTTATGCGGAAATGACATACTACTATGAAACTATATTCAAAAATACTTGCCTCAGGTAGCTATTTACCCAAAAAAATCTTGTCAAACAGTGATTTGGAAAAAATGGTTGATACTTCTGATGAATGGATTGTAAGCCGTAGTGGCATAAAAGAGCGGCGCATTGCTGCAGAGAATGAAACAACTAGTGATATGGCATACGCTGCTGCAATGGATGTAATTGCTGCAAGTAAACTTAACCCATCACAGCTTGATCTGATCCTGGTCGCCACATCATCGGCTGATATCATATTCCCGGCAACAGCCTGCCTGATACAAAAAAGATTAGGGCTCACCAATATTCCAGCTTTTGATTTACAAGCTGCCTGTACTGGTTTTTTATATGCAATCACAACTGCAGATGCTTTTATCAAAAGTGCGGCCTATAAAAACATATTGGTTGTCGGTGTTGATACCGTGTCCAGGTTTATTGACTATAAAGATAGAAACACCTGTGTTCTATTTGGCGACGGAGCCGGTGCAGTTATATTACAAGCCAGTAATGAACCCGGCATAATTTGTAATGAAATTCATGCAGATGGAAGCGGTGAGGAAGTACTCAATGTAAAAGGCCATCTTTATAATGGAGCGGTTAGAGGTAATCCTTATATGTATATGGATGGCAAAGCCGTATACAAAATGGCGGTACGTAATTTAGCTGAAGTAGCTGCCAGTGTGCTAAATAAATCAGGACATACCACAGACCAAATTGATTGGTTTATCCCACATCAGGCTAATTTACGAATAATCGAATCTACAGCAGCACACTTAAATATTCCTATGGAGAAGGTAATTACAACTGTTGATAAACATGGAAATACTTCTGCAGCATCTGTACCACTAGCACTGGATCATGCAATAAAAAGCGGTAAGGTTAAACGTGGAGACTTACTTCTTTTAGAAGGTGTTGGCGCCGGGTTTACCTGGGGTGCTAGCCTGATTCAGTTCTAGTTTACTCTCATGAAAAAACAATCCGCCTTGAGCAAATCCATCGTAATCATTGGTGGTAATGGCCAAATGGGTCAGTTATTTACCAAATATTGGCAAAATACTGGTGCAATTGTTAGTAGTATTGGACGAAATAACTGGAATGAAGCACCTAAATTAATTGGCAAAGCCGATCTGGTAATAATCTGTGTTCCTATTCATGATACATGCGATATAATTACCCGGGCCTGCCAATTTATTAGGCCTGATACCATACTTGCTGATTTTACCAGCCTGAAACAGCCAATTATAGAGAATATGCAAAAATCGTTTAGCGGTCCTGTTTTGGGCCTACATCCCATGTTCGGACCAACAATTAGTAGCCCCAAAAATCAGGTTATTATAAACTGTGGTGGGCGTAATACAGACAAATCTGCCTGGGTTATTAACAGTCTTCTGGAAATCGGCTTTACAATTCGTACTATGCCAGCCCACGAACACGATACAGCAATGTCTTTTATTCAAGGTATTGAACATTTTTCTACTTTTGCCTTGGGGTCATTCTTAAAACAACAAGGCATCCATCCACAAGAGTTATTTGGCCTGGCAAGCCCAATTTATCAGGCAAAACTTGCCTTACTTGGGCGAATTTTTTATCAGGATGCCAACTTATATGCTGATATCATAATGTCGGATGACAAACGTATTGAATTAATTGAAATGTATATTAAACACATGCAAAATTGGCTAGAAAAATTAAAATCACGCCAGCGTGATGAATTTATTACAGAGTTTAATGCCACCGGCAAATGGATGGGCGATTTTACATTGCAAGGGCAACTAGCCAGCGACAAATTTTTAACTGAAGTCAGTAATAGTTTTAAAATTAGAACAAAATAGTTTTTTTATAGCCATAAATAAGCTATCAATCATACAAACTTGTAATTGTATTTAGTATCAGCAGATATTCTTCATATAATAGCCGAAAATGCGGTAAAATATAGACTCTAATAATGGATTCCCGGTCACACGCTTGTGGAAACCGGGAATGATAGGTACTTTTTTAAGGAATTAAACTCAACATGGCTTCAGGAATTATTAATATCGCGACAAAAGCTGCCTATGCGGCAGCAAATGCCATTAGCCGTGGCAGCCAGGACATGAACAAAGTACGTATAGAGAAAAAAGGACTAAATAACTACGCCACTGAATTAGATAAGTTAGCTGAACAAATTATTATCGATACCATTAAAAAATCCTTCCCTGAGCATAATATTTTAGCCGAAGAAAGCGGAGCCCAAAATAATAACTCTGAATGCACCTGGGTTATTGATCCAATCGATGGTACTACCAACTTTATGCATACTCATCCGCAATACTCTATTTCAATTGCCTTTAAAGAAGGTGACAAGGTTACTCAAGGGGTTATTTTAGACCCGATGCGTAATGATCTATACCGTGCCGAACTAGGTAGGGGTGCATTTCTAAATGATAAACGAATCAGGGTAACTAAGGTAAGTTATCTTGAAGATGCACTTTTAGCAACCGGCTTCCCTCACTATGACCTAAGTTTATTAGACCAATATTTAAAAATTTTTAAAGATATGCTGATACACACTCAAGGGCACCGCCGCCAAGGTTCTGCAGCTCTTGATCTGGCGTATGTTGCTGCCGGGTATTTAGATGGTTTCTGGGAGTTTAATTTATCGCAGTGGGATTTTGCTGCCGGATACTTGCTGGTAAAAGAAGCCGGCGGTTTGGTTACTGATTTTGACGGTAACCAGGATTTCTGGGCAAGTGGTAACATTGTTGCAGCTAACCCTAAACTACTATCGCAAATGCTAAAAATCATTCAGGCACATCTATGAATAAACAGCACACCCCTATGATAGAGCAATATCTGAAAATAAAAGCAGAATTTCCAGATATGCTGGTACTTTATCGTATGGGGGATTTTTATGAGCTTTTTTTTGCTGATGCAGAAAAAGCTTCAACTCTTCTGGGAATCACTCTAACTGCCCGTGGCACATCAGGTGGAGATCCAATTAAAATGGCTGGTGTTCCCTATCATGCAGTCGAACAATATCTTACCAAATTGGTTAAACTCGGTCAATCGGTAGTAATCGTTGATCAGGTCGGCGAAGTTACCGGCAAAGGCCCGGTTGAACGTAAAGTGACCCGGATTATTACGCCAGGCACCCTAACTGATACGATGCTACTGGATGAACGCAATGAGAATCTTATTTGTTCTATTTATAAATTGAAGCAAAATTATGGCATTGCCAGCCTTTCATTAGCTGCCGGTAAATTTAACGTTACTCAGGTTGCTGATGTGGATTTAAATAACTACTTAGAGTGTTTGGCTCCTGCAGAAATAATTACCCCCGATTCTTTATACTCCTTTACTCGTCAAATCTGTCCGGAAATATCTGTAAAGGGTATGCCGGATTGGAATTTTGATATAAAAGCCTGTAGTGAAAAACTAATTAGCCATTTTGCAGTAAAAGATCTAGATGGTTTTGGCCTGGGCGGATTTACTTTAGCAATAATTGCTGCTGGTGTATTACTAGACTATGTTAAACAAACTCAATATAATGAACTGAAATATATCACTAATATTGTCTATACCAATACAAGTTCATTTCTAGGATTGGACTCTATATCCAGACGCAATCTGGAAATAAATTGTACAATTAATGGTGAACGCACCCCCACCTTACTTTCGCTAATGGATAACTGTGCAACTGCGATGGGCTCACGAAATTTACGTATATGGTTAAATAATCCATTAAATAATCATGAACAAATTAGACAACGTAATGTATGTGTTGCAACTCTTATAGATGATAATTATGATCTACGAAGCACCTTGAAACAAATTAATGATATAGAACGCATCACTTCGCGAATAGCCCTGAAATCAGCCAGGCCACGTGACTTGTCGGCACTACGTGATTCATTAAAAGTATTCCCTGAATTTTATTGTTTAGATAGTAATGGTAAAGACCAATTATTAGATAGCCTGGTTAAAGATTTAAAACATGATGCTCTTATTCAAATTGCTAAAAAGTTAGATCATGCAATTTTACCCGAACCAGCAACATGGCTACGCGATGGTGGAGTGATTAATCATAATTATGATCCACAACTTGATCATTTAAGAAATCTGGAGCAAAACTGTAATGATGTACTGGCTAAAATGGAGGCTCAGGAAAAAGAAACCAGTAAGATTACTAACCTAAAAATTGAGTACAATAAGGTACATGGGTTTTATATCGAAATTTCCAATAGTCATGTTAATAAGGTTCCGGCACATTATAGAAGAACTCAAACCTTAAAAAATGTTGAACGTTATACAACACCGGAACTCAAAGAATTTGAACAGGAAATATTATCTGCTCAAGGTATGGCAATTACTCTTGAAAAAAAGCTTTATGATGAATTATTGGATTATTTAAATGCGCATCTGTCAGAACTATATACAGCAGCCAATGCCATTGCCGCACTTGATACTCTAGATACATTTGCCAATATAGCTAAAGCAAATAATTATGTTAGACCAATGCTTGTGAGTCAGTCAACGATCCAGATTGTTGGTGGCCGGCACCCGGTTGTAGAAAAACAAGTCGAACAATTTATTGCTAATGATGTAGATTTTAATTTAGCCAAGAAATTCCTACTCATCACCGGGCCGAATATGGGCGGTAAATCTACCTATATGCGCCAAATTGCGATTATTGTACTTTTAGCACACACTGGTTCCTTTGTACCGGCAACCGCGGCTACAATTGGTCCGGTTGACCGTATATTTACGCGTATTGGTGCATCAGATAATTTGGCTTCCGGTAAATCAACCTTTATGGTAGAAATGTCTGAAACTGCAAATATTTTAAATAATGCTACTGCAAATTCTTTGGTATTAATGGATGAAGTTGGGCGTGGTACCTCAACCTTTGACGGGCTGGCATTAGCACATGCTATTTCACGCCAGTTAATTGAAAAAATCGGCGCATATACCCTTTTTGCAACTCATTATTTTGAGCTGACCGAATTAGCCAAATATCACCGATGCGTTAAAAATGTTCACTTAAGTGCGGTGGAACATCAGGATAACATTGTTTTCCTGCACCATGTGCACGATGGCCCGGCAGAAAAAAGTTACGGCATACAGGTTGCTTCACTTGCCGGGGTACCAAAAGCAGTTATCTCATTAGCTGGTAAATATCTAAAACAATTAGAAGCAAAACCAGCACAGTTTGATTTATTCAGCGTCCCACTAATTGAAGAAGAAGCGCCTGTAGTAAATAAATTAAGTATAATAGATCAAAAAATATTAGACCTGGTTAAACAAACTGACCCTAATGACTTAAATCCGCGGCAAGCATTAGAATTGTTTTACCGGCTAAAGGAAGAGTAAAGGAGTTAAACCATGGTACAAGTTGGAATTGTAATGGGAAGCCAGTCAGATTGGGAAATTATGAAATTTGCTGCTGAAACTTTAAATAATTTTGGCATAAAGTATGAAGCAAAAATAGTCTCTGCACATAGAACCCCGGATTTACTCTTTGAATATGCAAATTTGGCTGATGCACGTGGAATTAAAGTTATTATTGCCGGTGCCGGAGGTGCTGCCCATTTACCGGGGATGATTGCAAGTAAAACTATCGTACCAGTATTTGGCGTGCCAGTCCCTTCTAAATATTTGAAAGGACAAGACTCCTTACTATCAATTGTACAAATGCCTAAAGGCATACCAGTTGGAACATTAGCAATTGGTGAGGCAGGAAGTACCAACGCTGCCTTACTGGCAGTTGCGGTACTTGCCCGCTTTGATGAAAAATTAGCTGCAAAATTGCATCAATTCAGGCAAGAACAAACACAAAGTGTCTTGGATATGAATTTGCCCCTTTAGTACTCCTCACTAAACCTCCTTATCCTTGAAGGCTTGTTATCTTTCTCTCGCCAACTGCCAGAATGATGATTTTTTTCAAATTTGGTTTTCAATGTGCTTAGTGCTACCTGATGAGCATATTCTTCGCGATAAATCTCATCCCGATGCTTATGCTGATTTTTATATACCATATATGCGTGATTGAAAGCTCTCTCATAAATATGCCGGGCCCTTGCCGGCAGTCCTGCACCTATACTTGTAAACAAGTCATAACTAGTTTTAAGTCTCATAGTAGATCTCCTTAAAAAATGTTTTTGAAATTATTTAGGTTTACGCCTATAGTTATTGTATGGGGAGCAACCAATTATATACAACAGAATAGTTTACACAAAGAATTTAGGTTGATTTTTTTATATCATTTACTATTTTATGACTATTCAAGGCTATAAAGCTAACAATATTTTATATTATAATATAAAATATATTTGCATAATTGGTTCCATTTATATTATACTATCGGTATGGGGTAAAAAATAAACCCTAAATTATTAATATTATTGTTTAGCCTCGAAAACTTTAATAAAAGATAAACAAAAATTAAATTTTCTAAAAGGAGCCTAACATGGACGACAAGAAATATTTTGCCCAGTATAAAAAATCTTTTGAAACAATTTTTTCAGCCGATGCAGAAGAAATGGGTTTTTTAAAAAACTCTGACTTTAAGTTTCAGGCAGTAACCAATAATTTTCTTAAAACTATACATGCCGATACCGCAGTTAATATCTTGAATAAGACTTTAGTAGAGTTTTCGGCAGCCCTACCTGAATCTACTCATGAGCTAGTTAAAAAATGTGCAGAACAGGACGTTCAAATTGGGCGTACTAAACATAAAAAAACTTACCTTGGTGTAGTTCATTGTGAAGAACAGGTAGATATCTTTTTATGCTATAAAACTCCTATCATTAATCCAGAAACCGGAAACTTCTTGGGGATTAGAGGCCAAATGACTAAATTACTATTACCAAACGTTATCAAAGTCCTATTTAAAATGCATGGTGGTAAGGGATTATTAATGGCATCTAAAAGCAAAGAAGATCCGCTTAAAGAATACCCGCTTTCTCATATGCAACGTATGGTATTGTTTATGGCTTTAAATAATTACTCTTATTCGGAAATAGCACTTTTATTAAATGAATTTGGTCATAAAATAACCCCGGTTAGAGTAAACGACTATCTGGAACAATTAAAACTTATCTTTCATGTGGGAAATAAAAATCAGCTAATTGAAAAGGCAATTGGTTTAAATTTGCATACTTTCCTGCCTGCCGAATTATTTAGTAAAACGACTTCTATCGAAATAAACGACGCAGAAGCGAAGATGATTTGTAGCAGTCATTGCCACTAAAGAAAAGTGCCGGCTTATAAGCCGGCACTTGTTTTTAAGCCTTAACGATATTCCAATAGTAGGCAGCATGTGCGCCTTTTAATATTTGCGGCTTACAAAAATATTTACCCCATTCCTGCATATTTATTTTTTCCGGATATATATCAGGGCCAAAACAAGGGATCAAACCTCGTCCTTCAACTTGTTTGACATATTTTTCCGCATCCGGCTCTTCATTGTATATCTCAACGAAATAATCCAAGCTACTATCTGTATGAACAAGGAGATATGAATGTTGCCCAAGGGAGTTTATTAGTAAAAAGCTGCCATTTTTATCAATTAAATAATATTCTTTTATCTGCTCCCGCAATACCAAATCATTAAAAAATTTAATGAAAATTTCATCAAAAACAGCTAAATTACCGCTTACCTTTAAATGAGCCTGTAATTTAGCTGTTATATCATCGAAGTATTCATGGGTCAGCGATTTAATATAAGCTACTAAATTATCCTGGGTGTCATTTTGCCCTTTTACCACGAACCTATCAACTAACTTATTATTAAAAGCATTTAATGCCTTCTGATAATCACCATGTGCAGTTAATAATATTTTTTTTGCTGATATATCCTTTAATTGCTGGCATAACTCTATGCCATTGAGGCCTGGCATCTCATAATCTACAATCAGCAAGCTAATTTCATTAACCTTGTTAGAGTTTTCTGCTAACTCGCTAAACTTACTTATTTCCAAGTCTACAGGACTATGATTAGTTAAATCGCAATATTCATGCTCTACAAAGCTTCTAAGGAACTGAATATTAGATATGCCAGAAGCGTTATTTTTTAAAAAATCCAAGGCTCCGCCAGAGTTATCAAATTTTTTAACCTGGTGCTGCTTTATGTTTGAATGTATTAGTGTATCAAGCGTCTTAAGCATTAAAGCGTTATCGTCAACACAGACAATCGTTGTAGGGAAATAAAAAAGGGGAAGAGACATTTTAAAACCTTTGCAAAATGTAGAGAATGAATTTAATTGCTTTAATATGAATTGTATTATAGCATGTTTCAGGCAATCAGGTTAATGCTTCTTTAGTTAAAATAATGTACTCAATAAAATATTTAGGCAAAAGTTTAATCTCATATCCAACAATGGCATTCTGCAACCAGTAAGACTCAGCTTTACTGGTGATTAAATAAGTATGCTCTTTACGATTTAATTTCTGAATAATTTCTAAACCGGTATATTCCTTTGTATGCAAATCATAATCTATAAGTAAAACAATTGGCGGTTTTTCTTCTTCTGAATCATACCACTCTAAAAAATCATTACTGCTGACAAAATGCTTAGAGTTGATTTTTCGTTCATTTAGTTTTTTTTGCCAAAAACTATGAATTGCAATATCATCATCAAGCACTACAAAAGTTTGCTCATCGGTATATTTAATCACGTTTGTATACCAAAGCGGTGTAGGTGCAACCGGGATAGTGATTCTGACAATTGTACCAACCCCAACGGTGGATTCAAGTTGTAAGGTTCCACCTAAACTCTTAAAGTACTCAACAGCACGAGATAAGCCAATTCCGTGTCCACCTGGCTTTAAACTTTTGCCGCTTAATACATAATCAATTTTATCTTCTGGTATCCCACGTCCATTATCTTCAATTACTAATTCAAAATTATTATCAATCACTGATACGTATATATTTATATTATGCCTCGCTATATCCTGGCTTTCATAGGCATTGTTTAAAAGATTAGACAAATGCCTTGACATTTGCAATGGCGATATAAATACCCACCACATTTGCGGTAATAAATCTAATTTTAAAGTAATACTACATTCCGGATCATTCCATTCTATACGCTTATTTTCCACTAATTTATCAATAAATGTACTTAAAATTACAAGTCTCGGCTCGATAATATCAGTTTGCAGGTTATGGCTATCAAAATTTTTATACTGGTTTAAAAAATTGCCAGCTATACTTCTGGCACTAATAACAGAAGATTTTAGTAAATTAACTGTATCTTTATCGGCGCTTCGCTCTTCCAAACTCCTGATTGCAACCTCCATAGTGGTCAACGGAGAACCCATATCATGTACAATCTGTGCGGCATTACTAATAAATGCATTTTCAAATTTTTGCCGCTCTAATATGCTCACAAATGACTCGCGGATAAAATTATTTAACTGGCGAAACTCTACCGTACCATAGTTGGATTCTAATAATTTGATCTCCGGTTGATTGGTTGAGACAAATTTCTTAATCGCGTCTCTCATGTTATCTAATGGCTGTAAAAGTCTTTTGGTAAAAATGTAACTAACCCATAATATAAGGATTGATAGGACAACCAGAAAGCATCCCAATACTTTTATATGTCTGTGATATGCAGCTGCCACACTTGGAAAAATAAAATAGTTTAAGGTAATAAAAATCCCAATAAACAAAATACAAACGATAAATATCCAAAATGTAAACTGTAATTGAATAGTATTAGCCCTCGAATTCCAATATCTAAAGCTAACCGGAAACTTATTAAATCCATATAGCCCTGCACTCATAAACATTAGACCCATTACCCATCCGACATCCATTAAATTATTCGGACCTAATGTAAGATAAACAAAGTTTATTTTAAGAATTAAATCACAAATAATTACGAGCAAAAACCCTGTTGCCAGAAAACGTATTGGGGTTATATTGGTGGCAACAAAACAGATAGATACCAGAATAAAACCAATGATCTCTAAAATAGTATCAAAAAGCCTGAATGCAGCACTTAGCGAAAATGTATCAGTATTTACACCAAAAGCAAATATAAATATGGTTAATACTATTACCCCCATAATAAAAATAGGGATGTGATATACTAGCTTCTGCCCCTTTTTTAAGTCAATTACCGGAGCAACAATAATCATCCAAGCAATGTTATGGCAAACTAGAGATACTAGAAAAGGTACTTGGTAAAGTGAAGATAGAGAAAAATTTCTATAAGAATTAAGTAAGAGTATATTATTTATACTGTTATAAAAAAAATCGGCAATAAAGCCAAATATAAATGCAATGCTCCACCAAAAAAATATTCTTTTGGCAGTACCATAAGAGCGCTTATATAACTTAAAGCCTATATGAAAGCTTAAGAGATTAAAGCCTAGTTGACCAACAGTTACTATTGTCCAGGAGTGGGATGGAGCCAAGTTATTTAAGAGTAAGTAGATAAGTATATATAAGAACCAAAATATTGTAAAATTTATAAGCATCGAACGAGAATAAGCTTTATTTAATCGTTTCATAGCTATTTCTTATTACAGGTGTCCATATCACTCCACTAACCACTCCTAGTATACTATCTTTAGTTAAATCATAGTATTTTTCAGAAATTGTAAGTGATTTGCCAATATACATATTGTCTTCAATTATCAGGGTACACAACGTATAGCTATCTTTTAATTTAACTAATACTGTATCGTCATTATTAAATGATGTATTTTTTTTAATTAATACAAGAGAGTCTTTTACAAATTTGCTATAATTATTATTGCTAATTCTTACTGCAAAATCAACATCAGTAAAAAAATTGTCTATTTCTAACGATAGCGATTTTGCTTCAAAGTTATCGATATCTGTTACTTGTATAGTTTTAGACGCGCCAAGCGTAGAACCAGTCACCAGATAATCAATAGATACCCCAAAATAATTAGCTATTGCAAGGATAGTAGATACTGTCGGGTTTGAGTTTTGACCATTACGAATTTTATTTATGGTTATTGCTGAAATATCCGTTGCCTGACTTAAAGTTGCAGTGGTAACTTTGTTTTTTTTAAAAAGTTCCCCTAGCCTTATAGCAAAATCGCTTTTATTTGTCATCTAATACCCTCTTTCCAGAATATATTGTAACACCAGATATTGCTATATTTCTATAATTTTAATATAAAAATGCAGTTATTTACAGGATAAATATCTACTATAGTATATGATTAATGCTTAACCTCGTCAGAAACAACCTCACTTATAGTCGCTTCCAACCATCCTTTATGTTGCTTTTCTGCCTTATATGCTTTATCAAATACACATCTCTCACTATCTGATAATCCCGGATGGTTTAATATTCTTTGATATGCCTGACTAGTATCATCTTCACTATCTAACATTGCCCTTAGCAGATTGACATCTGAGCCAGTAATATCACTTATAGAAATTTTCATCCGGGTCAATAGCCCTTTGATCAAATCCCCCGAATCCGGCAAATCTGATCTCTTATCTGAATAGAATTCCTTTATTTCATCTACATGTAATTTATGATCGACTAAAAAATCATACATTTTATCTTTATATTCAGAATGAAACATTTTTTCCACGGCAAGTTTGTAGCCACCTATTACATCATATTCCAGTTCAAGTAAATCAATAACTACGTCGTCAAAATTCTTTTTTTTACCAACTAAAGTAGTCATAATAAACCTCCTTTTCCCCTTATAAACAAGGTGTGGCCAAAGCCGCCCCCTCTAATTAATATAAGCAATTAAATTATAGGGCTAAACTAAGGCCACAATCCTAAATAATACAGATGTATTAATCTGTTTTATATCTTATCTTTAAAGATACAAAGCTATAATACAACCTTAGCAATTACCCATCCGGCAAAAAGCGCTGAGGCCAGAGCTATATACGGCTTGTCTTTAACAAAACCTGAAAGCGCCTTGTCAACATTTTGAGCCTGGTCTTTAACAGTTTCAGCCATATCCTGCCCCTTACTTTTAATAGTATCTAGTGTATCAGCTGCTTTGTTTTTTGCTTCTTTACTTATATCTGAAACCTGGTCTTTCATTGAACTCATATTTTTTTCTCCTTCTTGTTTGTTTTCATTTTGATTATTCATAAATTTTTCTCCTTATAAATTTTAATTAAATTCTATTATTTTGGTCAAACTGGGTCCTGCTACCATATTGCTGTGGGGAATGGTAGAACTCATCAACCGGTTTACTCCATCCCACATTGGCAAAATCCGGCCAGTTATCTTTATCAAATCCCGGAGCAGTTTTTAGGATATCTTTGGGAACAGAAACCTTAAATGCATCTTCTTCCGGGCAATAGTCCAATTCCTGCCATGGCAGAGCATAAAAATCACTTCCCATACCCATAAACCCGCCAAAGGATAAAACTGCATAACGAACTTCGCCGCTACATTTATCCAATACCAGCTCCTCGACTTTTCCTAATTTTTCATTGTTATTATCAATAACAGTTTTACTAATTACATCCGCAGTACGGACTACCTGAGTAGAATGTTCTTTCATTTACTTTCCTCCTTAATTAATGTTATTTAATCTTATTTAATCCAAAAACTCGTTATTTACCCGAATCATAACTCGTTGCCCTTTTTTAATCCCTTTTACCGGATCACAAAGTGATGGCTGAGCTATAGAATCTGACAAGGCAGCACCTCTTTTTTTCTTATACTGCTTTTTATTAACATATATAGCATTCCAGCTAATCTTACATTGGGTGCCATTGTTAAAATATGTTCCGCTTACTATTGACCCCTTTTTTACAATAACCTTATTGCCATATTCGGCATAAACATTATCAAGCACTTTAAAAGCAGCCTGGTTATTCATTAATTGAGCATCCTCAGGCACATCCAGATCTTCCATAGCAACTACGGCTATACCCGTAGCAGGAGGTAATGTCTGAACATCATGGCCTAATTTCGCCGGAGTAGGTAAATTTTCGTTACTACATGCGCTAAGTATAATTAACGCGGTACTAAATAACGCGCTGATTTTCACTAAATTTTTCATAATAGCCCTCCACTTATTAACACATTTATCTCCTATATTAAAATTGATTAATTATAGTTTTTTATGAACCAAAGCTCCAATTAGTTTCTTTTGCTCACAGCGTTATTGTAGGCGAAATGAACCGTATAGTCCAGTCAAATCTTCATACGTAAAGCTATACCTAAAAATTACGGTGGCAATTCTATAGTCTTTTTAGAATAATTAAAGAATAATTATGGATTAACGTTAATTGGCTAATTTTTATAGGAGTATAAAATGTTCTATGTAGTATATAATTTGCACCCACATTCTAATAAACAAGCTCATATATACAACTCTCTGACTGAATTTAACAATGAATGGATACCTAAATTTAAAAAATATTGTATTGAAAAAAATACTGATGCAGTATCTTTAGGAGCCAAGTGTGACTTTGTTCCTCTTGGAGAAGATGAAGTAACACTTGAACCGACTCAGGTACCGGATTTTTCTACCTGGACAATACGGGCTTTTACAAAAGAAGAGCTAAAATCATTCTTATCAGAATTTTTACATTAGAAAATGACTAATAGCAGGTAAATACGCGAACGTGGTGCTAATTCACATGTTAAAATAATAGCTTAAAGCCTCTTTGATAAGTGAACCAAGAAATATGGATAAAATTATACCAGCTAAGACACTGGGAATTATGGGCGGAGGCCAATTAGCCCGTATGTTTGCAATCGCAGCAAAACAAATGGGATACCAAATTGCTATTTTGGAACCAGAAGAAAATTGCCCAGCCAGATTATTTGCCAACTACCATATTATAAGTCGCTATGATGACACCATCGGCCTGGATAACTTAGCTAGGCATAGTACTGTAATTACTACGGAATTTGAAAACGTTCCCGCAGTGAGTATGGAGTACCTGGGACAAAAAACAGCAGTATTTCCCAAACATAGTGCTATTGCAATTACACAAAATCGTATATTAGAAAAAAACTTTTTCAACTCTTGTGGAATTAAAACCACCCGGTATATTGCAATAAATACACTTAATGATATTAGACAGGTCCCGGAAAATATGCTTCCGGCGATTCTTAAAACTAATACTCTTGGATATGACGGTAAAGGTCAAATTATTGTCAAGGATTATGGTGACCTTGAAAAGGCATTCAAAGCATTACATCAGGTTCCGGCTATTTTGGAAAAAATAGTTCCCCTACATTGTGAGGTATCGGTAATGGTAGCCAGGAACCAAAATGAAATATCTTGTTATCCAGTGGTACAAAATCTACATATTAATGGCATACTAGATACTACTATTGCACCGGCACAAATTGATAAAGATATTATCATATACATTGAAAAAGCAGCAAAAACAATTATTAAAAAATTGGACTATATAGGTATTTTAGGCATAGAATTTTTTATCACAAATACCGGGGAAATCCTTGCTAATGAAATGGCGCCTAGACCGCATAATTCTGGTCATTATACCCTGGATGCATGTATGACCTCACAATTTGAACAGCAAGTGCGTGCAGTTTGTAATTTGAAACTGGGCAACACCGAATTATTTACTAATGCCATAATGCTAAATCTGCTTGGGGATATTTGGCCTAAAAATGGCACGCCCCCATGGGATAAAATACTGGGTAAATTCTCCAATATAAAACTTCATTTATACGATAAAAAAGAGGCTAAAATTGGGCGAAAAATGGGGCATTTAACTATTTTAGGTAATGATATTTCAGTACTTTACAAACAATTAAATGAAATTAAATTATTGCTTGGAATAAATTCATGATTTTTCGATTTTTAATCCTGTTTATGCTAGCCTCCTGTAGCTATAGCAATCCTATTGCAGGCAGCAGTGACTACGATCCGGTTATATATTTATGGCTGGTGATTTTTATATTTTTATCCCGGAGCCTTTCCTTTGTAAAAAAAATTGGCCTGCCTATTGCTATTGGTGAGATATTGACCGGTATAATTCTTGGTCAGCTAGACATGTTTGGGATAAATTTATTTGCATCAATTGAACATAATACCGTAATCCAATTTTTGGCCGAACTAGGCTCAATAATTCTTATGTTTGAAATCGGGCTTGAGTCAAAATTTAGTGATCTTAAGAAAAATTTCCGGCGCGGAATAAAGTTAGCAATTCTTGGTAGCATCCTTACTTTTTCTGGCGGTTTCTTTTTATCATGGTTACTGATTAAAGACCAGAACCTGTTTTTAAACCTATTAATAGGAGTTATATGCGCAGCAACCGCAACCGGGATCTCCGCACGTATATTTAAAGACATGGGCTTACTTAGGACTAAGGAAGTAAGGATAATATTAGTCTCATCAATTTTGGATGAGCTAATTAGCATTTTATGCTTTGGGATAATTTCTGTAATGCTAATTACCCAGACAGTTGGTTTTATTGGCATTTCTCTATCCCTGGCCCAGGCTTTAATATTTTTTATCTTTGCAGGCGTATTTGGGCGATGGATTACGCCACACATTACGAGCTGGTCAACTAAAATTCATGCCGGAATTAATATGAAAATTGGTGTATTATTAATCATTTGCTTCTTCTTTTCCTGGTTAGCCCACATTCTGGGTCTTGCCTTTGTAGTGGGAGCGTTTGTCGCCGGTTTGATCCTGGATGAAGTATATTTTAAAACTTTTAGCCGGGCTAATTTCTTTATCCGGTTACGTAATCTTGCAACTCAAGTGCCAGACATTAAATTACGCAAACAATTGAATAATGTGATTGACCAGCAAGAAGGCAAGACGATAAAAGAATTGCTCAAACCAATTTCTCATTTGTTTGTACCGATATTTTTTATAAATATTGGTATGATGCTAAATGTATCTAACTTACTTAATTTTAGAACGTTTTCCTTAACTCTCTCGTTAATTTTGATTAGCTTCTTCGGCCGAATATTAAGCGGATACCTTATTCGCGAAAAAAATATTAATAATTTAATTTTAGGCCTTGGTTTAACTCCTATTGGCGAGGCTGGCTTGATATTCACCTCTTTTGGCCGTGACATAGGAATAATCAATGGGCATGTATTATCTGCAATTGTATCTGCAGTGGTTATAGCATCCATAATCACCCCCATACTTATTAAATTTTCAGTAAAAAGATACGGAGTGCACCGCTATGAATAATTGTATCACCTCATTACCAAAACTATATTCAGGTAAAGTACGCGACCTATATAACATTGACGAAAAATATATGTTGATGATAGCCAGTGATAGGCTGTCTGCTTTTGATGTTATTTTAAACCAGGAAATACCAAAAAAAGGTGTTTACCTAACCCAAATTTCGTTATTTTGGATGAACCGGCTAAAACATATTATTGCCAATCACTTAAGCGATAAAAAATTAGCCAACTATCTTAATGGGAACGAGCTAACCTATGCTAACGGGCGTGGTGTAATAGTAAAAAAACTAAAACCGGTACCGATTGAGGTAATTGTGCGTGGTTATCTTGCCGGTAGTGGCTATAAAGACTATATCGCTACAGGAAAGATCAGTGGTATTTCAATCCCACCCGGATTGGAAAAAGCAGAGAAATTACCAGCCCCTATCTTTACCCCCTCAACTAAGGCGGCTGTTGGCGATCATGATGAGAATATTACGCTTACCCAATGTTATAATTTAATCGGTAAGGAATTAACCCTACAAATTGAAAAAGTTGCCCTGGAGCTTTATACAAGCGCAAATGAATTTGCCAATACTCATGGCATTATTCTGGCCGATACGAAGTTTGAATTTGGCCTGGATGAAAATGGTATGCTAATACTTATGGATGAAGTTCTTACACCGGATTCATCCAGATTTTGGGATGCCAATACTTTTAAGATAGGTGTAGAGCCAGACAGTTTTGATAAACAGTTTGTCCGTAATTATCTGGAGAAAGAAATTAATTGGAATAAAATACCGCCGATCCCTGATTTACCCAGTGAGGTTATTGCTAAAACCAGTGATAAATATTATGAAATTATAAGGCGTTTTAATATCAGCACCTAAACCTAATCTTTTAAATTTGGAATTAATAAATCTTTATATAGAATAAAATCAATTGATTGCAAATTAAAACTCCTCTTTGTCTTGTCTAGATTGCAGGAACTACTTATCCTAGATTTGTGCTATAATATTTTTTTAGCCAAGATTGAAGTAAAAAGGGCCTTATAGATTATAATGTAGACTGTTCTTATGTATCATCAGATTTATCACTTTCAAATATGGTAACTTTATATCCAACTACGCATTTTGGAAAAATTAATACTGCAAATTCAATTGAAATTCCTTTCCAAGCAAATGACAAATTAGCTGGATACTGGAACAAGGATAATGAACCACTCTCCGCTTATGATAAGATTAAAGGTTATTCGTATACAGGTTATAAATGTCCAGGTCCTGTCTATGATATAAAAGAACAAGGATTATTAGTTAGTATTCAAGATTTTCCATTATCACTGAATAAGTAATCTGAATAGTTTTATTTAATTGGGATATTTTATCTATTTTATTTTCTTGATTTAAATAGGCCCATCAACGGAATTTCCGTATTGACTATTATTTCAATCATGGATATAATAGTACTGTGAGACCTAATTATGTGCTTAAATCCACGCTTTTGGTAGAAAAGTATTATTTTAACAATGAATTTTAGTTAAATTAGCAACAGAGGAAATCAAATGCCAATTCTTAATAAAACTTATTTATTACTACTACTTATAACAGGTTTTTTAACTAGCCCCCAAGCAAAAGAATTAACAATCCTGGACTGCGCTCCTACCAAGAGCTATGATCAAGGTGTTTACATTAAAGCTGTTAAATTAAAAGCAATAATTAACGAAGATAATAAAAAAATTGACATCAACTTGGAAGAATATTACAATTATTCTGATGACATACCAATTAGTTTTCCTGTGAAAACACTTATTAGCTCAGGTGATAACAGGAGTGTATTATCATTTCTAAATTCTGCCAAAGGCGAAACAAATCGCAATAGCAGCAAAGTTTATATTGGGAATTGGGAACTAAAAAAAGTAGGAAATAACCTCTTTTCCCTAAGCACATCTTTAGACAAGTATTCTGGATATGATCCTGTAAGTTTATCTTGCCGTGAAGAAGCAATTCTTCATTATCGCGGAGGAAATACATTAGAAAATATATCCAGAGGATTTTACAACTCTGTTTCCATGTCACATGATTACACATGGACAGTCAATACAACCTACTAAAGTCCAGAGTATCTGTTGCCTTGAGTCACTATTAAAGCCGTCTCTGGATAAGGGTTTAACAACAATTCAACTCACATATCGAAATACCAATGATGATATAATTTTTATGATAAAGCGCAGGTTAGCAAATAGCTAATGTTTTTGGGCAAGAAGCGCACCTCTAACTCACACCTTTTTAATACCAAAGTCAGCATTTATTTATCGCTTATTTATACAAACGGAATATTATACGATTACACACCATTATTTTAAATTAATCCTGGATTATAATATCGCTCTATAGTATAATAACGCCATTACTTTACTAACAGGTGTATAAATGAATAAAAATATTGTAGAATACTGTAAAAATCAATATGATTTTGAATTGGAACAACAAGAAAATTTTAATAACTATTTCGGTCTATATATTGGCTTTTTTGGGTTACTATTATCAGGTATGAGTTTTCCATACTCCGATATCGGACAAATCCAAAGCTATGCAACTGCTACCGCAATAACATTCTATTTTTTCTATTTTATAGCAATTGTTTCAATACTGGGGTTTATATATTTTACAATTAAACATCAGGTTGGGCTTGAATATCAACGCTCCCCACATGCTAAAACATTACTTGAATATTATTATGAAAATATGCCACAACTTCAAGAAAATGCTCAAAAAACTATATGCGAAGAATACGCAAATGCCGCATTCCATAATTTTAACGTGAACCTAAAAAAAGCAGCCTTTTTTCGGTACGCAAAATTTTGCTTGCTGTTTCTAGTAGTTTCAGAATCCTGTGCATATTTAGATTACCATTGTATTAATAAAAATGATAAAATATCTATAGTAAAGGTAGTAAAATCTTAAAGACTATAAAGGAGAACCGGTAATGGATAGTAATAAATCAAAATCTATCGCGACAAAGCACCAGCAACAACATAAAACACAGGGCGCAATATCGAGAACTGCCAAAAAACCGTTGCCCGTAATGGTTAAAGAATCTTGGAATCCAAGAGGAGATACCGCAAGACTTAAAAAAGCTAATTCCCACAGTTAATAGGTCAGGCCGATTGAAATCTCACCACCAAAGGTGTTAGTAGGCGTATACATTAAACCAGAGATATTTGACTGTGGTTCAAAATTGTACCAGAAAGTATTCGCACCTAGCTGTAAGTTTTTATACACATTGAATTTGGCGCCAATTGTCGATTTAAACCCAAAATTAGTTGCTGCATAACTCTTGCCATAATAAGCGGATGATGTTTGAATGCTCTTAACCGCTCCCGAATTATCCCAGTTATATACACCAGCTCCATCTACATATAATAAAATTGCACTATTTATCCTGTAGGATAACTTAGCGCCTAATGCACCGGTATAAAAGTAATCCTGGGTTAGGTTGGCTGAACCATTAGCCAAAACTGTAGAAGTAGCCCAGTTGGTATTACGCCCAAGCATTCCATACGGCGTAAGCTGCAGCGTATCCTTAATTAAGTTAAAGGCATAACCTACCCTGCCATTGAAAGTAAAAACAAAAGGATTTTGATTAAATGCTGCACCGTTGTTATAAGCAGGATTGCCAGTGTAACTACCATTACCACCATTTAGTGGTCCCAAATTTGGTTGATTGTTGCTAGTTAACATATTAAAGTTAAAATCAAACCATATTCCCATATCAAATAAATGCTCTACTTCCAGGTTTATTCCACCGGTAGTATACGGTGCTGTCGCATGAGCTCCATTAATCAACTGACCTTGGCTGTAAACATAACCTACGTTATACTCATTTTGAAAATCCTGGAACGCCTGGTTTAAATTAGAGCTATTGTTAGCAGATGAACTTGACTGGTTTGCAGAATCGGAAATTGCAGCATATGAGCTGGTAATAGAAATAAAAGAGATAAGCAAAAGAACCTTTTTAAACATTAACCATTTCCTAAAATAAAATTACACAACAATTCTATTTATAAATAATAACCTCATAATTTATCAAAACAAAAAAGAAAGTTATTATTTACACTAGTATTAATAATTTTCTGGCCCCATTCAGGGCCAGGATAAAGAAGATTAGTAAGTAAGACCTACTGTTATCATTCCACCGAAATTATTTTGTGGTTGATAAATTGAGTAAGTGCTACCACTTGTACTATTACCACCATTAGTTGAGCCAGAAGCCGGAGCTGCAGCCATATATTGGTAATTATTATAAAAACCATTTACGCCCAAAATTAGATTTCTATAAGGCTTGAACTTAGCACCAAGGGCTGTAGTATAGATCATATTATTTTGTGGCATAATACCATTTAATGGCGCTGATTGATCCCAGTTGTATACAGCGTTTTGATCAGCATAAATATCAACCCATTTAGTGATGCGGTATTCAATACGACCACCCACACCAGCTGTCATATATGTATCGTTGGTAACATTAGAAAAATTATTTGATGTTATAGTTGACATTGCTATGTTGGTATTATATCCAAGTAAAGCATAAGGAGTTATAAGTAAGTGACTTGGCACTGCTGCAAAAGAATAACCAACTTTACCATTAACACCGCCTAAATTTGGCACCTGACTTGCAGGTTGTGCGCCACCCATACCAGTACCGGTTGATTTGTTACCTAGTGAATTAGTCGATATCACATAATTGGCATCAACATCCATCCAAACACCAACATCAAATAAGCGTTCCACTTGAATATTTAATCCCTGGTTTTGCTGTAGGGCTTGCTGACCGCCACCATTGCTTAATTGGTATTGGCTAAACGAATAACCTGCATTGTATTGGTTATCAAACTCTTGAAATGGGGTGTAATCTGCTGCAGCAGCAAAGGAAGCCACTGACGTTAAAGTTAAAGTAGTTAATAAAATCTTACGCATGTTTTTCCTTAATAAAAATGAACACCGGCGATTGTACGCTTATCCACCTAAAAATTGCAAATTTAATGTATGTGCACAGCACAATCAGTTAGTATGTTATTCCAAGTGAAACCAGCCCACCAACAGACCATTGGGGCTGCATCATAAACCCGGCAGATGTTTTATTAGAGGCTAAAGGTTGGAAATTGCTATACACACCTTGCACACCCAACTGAAAATTCGGAGCCAAATTAAACTTGGCACCCAAAGTTGAAGTTAACGTGATCATATTTTGTGGCATAACACCGCCAATGGGCCCGGACTGATCCCAGTTATATGCAAATAATTGATCAGCAAACAATAAAATTGCATGATTTATACGATATTCTATACGTCCACCGGCGCCACCTAAATAAGCAAAACTATTTGCAGCTACTCCAGGTGTGGCAGAAATATACTGTATAGAGCCAGCCATGCTATTTATACCTAAGGCAGCATATGGAGTAATTTGTAAATGCTGATTTGCCATAGTAAATGCATAACCAACTTTACCATTTAGTCCATAGGCCGATGATTGATATGTACCGCCGTTTGAACCCGTTACCGGATTTGCATTTACCGGGCCAGCACCAAATGCCATATTGGCATTTACATCAATCCAGACTCCAACGTTCATTAAATGCTCTACTTCAAAATTTAAAACATTTGAAGTACTATATACCCAGCTATTCACCGGAACTGTAGCAGACGTACCGTAACCGGATGTATTTTGTTGTATACCATAACCAATGCTTGCCCGATTGTCAAATTCTTGAAACAGGTTATTTGACATAGCATTTGCTATAATAGATAAAGAGGACAACGATATAAAACTAATCTTACGCATAATTTTTACCCACAGAATGATAAAAAATTCCCGCTTGAAGTAAAGCGGGAATTTTTAAAAGTGCTATTTAATTTAGTATGTAAGACCAACTGTGACCAAACCACCAAATTCGTTCTGTCTTTGAGCAAAATACCCGCCAGGAATCGCAGGGATTTTGTTGCTTGCTTGGTTATCAAACGCAGTTAAATAACCTTTAACGCCTAACTGGAAGTTAGGTGCAAGATTAAATTTCGCGCCTAAAGTAGAAGTGTATGATGCATAGTTTTGAGGCATAATACCACCAATCATACCTGACTGATCCCAGTTTTCCAATGCGTTTTGATCCGCATATAACTCGATCGCACGGTTGATACGGTACTCTAAACGACCACCCACACCAGCTGTATATACATAATTGTTAGCTGTAACACCAGGAGTTGAAGTAAAAAGCAGCTCATTTATTTGTGTTGCTGCATTATTGTTCATTCCAACCTGACCATAAGGTGTTAACATTAAATGCTGGTTTGCCATAGAGAAGCCATAACCAACTTTACCATTTATACCATATGAAGGACCATTGTATGGATTACTACCAATAATAGTACTAGGACCAGCACCAAATTGCATATTTCCAACTACATCAACCCAAACACCGCTATTAAATAAACGCTCTGCTTCAAGTTGCAAAACATTACCTGTAGTAACTGGTTTTCCTGGTACACCAGCTGCTGTACCATAAGATGATGATGTTTGGTTCATACCCCAGCCAATGTTAGCTACGTTATCAAACTCTTGAAACTCGCTATTGTTAGCAACCGCGAAAGAAGCAGTTGAGCTAACCGCTAAAAGAGAAATCAATAATTTACGCATAATTTTACTCCTCTAAAAAAAAGCTAATACGTTAAAGTTAAGTTATATCTCAAGTCGGCATTATAATATAAAAATTCTAAGTGTGCAATCTTTTTTTGTATGTCTACACCTCCCTACTAATTAACATACTCTAATTAAACAATATTTTGCCAAAATAAATTGTGAAAAAAAGTGCAAAAATATATTTTTAGGCCTTTAAATTTGCCCATTAATTCAAGATTTGTTTTTATTCTTTTTGCTAATCTTGCCATATAAATACATACCAACTAAAATTACAACCACAGCAATAATAATTAAGACTTCACTTTTATGTAGCCAAAGTAAAACTTCATCTATATCATATGCAAATATATAACCCAGATATACCCATACCGGTACGCTGATTAATGCAGCACTACCATCCATAAGCAAAAATTTCCAAAAAGGAACACGGTGACTAACTCCGGCAGTTAGAAAGATCGGGGCACGAAGACCCGGTAAGAAACGTGCGATAAATAATATTTTATTCCCATAGCGATGCACTTTATCCTGCATCTTTATATATACCCGAGGTGTAATAATCCGGCGAACAAATGGTAGCCTTGTTACTCTTGGGCCGACAATACGCCCCAGATAAAACATTACGCTATCACCGATTAACACTCCACATAGAGCAACTAATATCATTGTATATTTATTAAGCGGATAATTGGTGGTCAAAGACAAAGCACATATTATTCCCCCGGCTACCAAGGTTATATCTTCAGGAATTGGCGTGCCAAAGCCACACGCTACCAGCACCAAAAATACAGCCACATAGCCATACATTGCAAAAAATTCGAGTAAATAATGCAAAATTTCCATTTTAACCTTTTACCACCGTGGCAATTTTATGCGCCCAACTGTCAGCCATAGCTTCATCCTTAGCTTCAACCATAACACGAACTAAGGGCTCTGTGCCACTAGCCCGAACTACCAAGCGCCCATCAGCACCTAAAGCTGCTTGTGCTTCTTTAATTATACTTTCTGATCTTTGCTGCCAATTAGGGCTACCGTCTTCTAATTTAACATTAATCATAACTTGTTGATAATCAACATAATCAATTATTTTATCCAAACTTAAACCTAGAATTTTTACCGCCGCCAAAACCTGCAAGGCAGAAATAATGCCATCCCCGGTTGTATGAGAATCTAAACATAAGATATGCCCCGATGCTTCTCCTCCCAGAGACCAGCTTCTACGTTCCAATTCTTCTAATATATAACGATCACCAACCTTTGTCCTGATTAACTCAATATTCATTTGTGCCAACTTATGCTCCAAACCTAAGTTAGTCATAACTGTGCCTACAATCCCCGGTATTTCCTTATTTTGTGCTAAATATGAACGCAAGATAATATAAAGTATTTTATCCCCGTCGTATTGATTACCACTTTTATCAACAAATAAAACCCTGTCACCATCACCGTCTAATGCAATTCCCAGATCGGCTTTATGTTTTAAAACAGCAGCAATAACACTATTTGGATGGGTAGAACCACAGGCACGATTTATATTCAAACCATCAGGTTCACACGCAATTGGAATTACACTTGCACCAAGTTCCCTAAATACACTTGGGGCAACTTTATACGTTGCCCCATTTGCACAATCCAAAACAATTGTCATGCCTTTTAAATTGAGCCCACGGTTAAACGTATTTTTGCAAAATTCTATGTATCTACCCTGGGCATCTTCAAGCCGCACAACTTTACCCAAATTTTCTGCCTTTACCATTTTCTGATCAAGCACAGCTTCAATTTCTAATTCAATATCATCGGGTAACTTTGTGCCTTTGCCCGAAAAAAACTTTATCCCATTATCCATATAAGGGTTATGCGAAGCACTAATTACAATACCTGCTGAGAGAGTTAGGGTGTTTGCCAGGTAAGCAATTGCCGGTGTTGGAATTGGACCTGCCATATATACATCAACGCCGGCATAGGATAAGCCGGCCTCAAGACTTGATTCAAACAAATAACCGGACAACCGAGTATCTTTACCAATAATTACCGACGGCCTGTCACCATGTTTACCTAGCACGACTCCGGCGGCATAACCTAAACGCAGTGCAAAATCAGGCGTAATCGGGAAATTGCCAACCAGACCGCGAATACCATCAGTACCAAAATATTTACGCATTTTGCATTATCCAGTCTATTTCCTGGCTGTCAATAGTTTCTTGCTCCAATAATTTTGCAGCCATTGCTTCTACCTTGCTGCGGTTTTCATTTAACAACCTTTTAGCCAAATTGTACTGGTTCTCCAAAATAGTCCGGACAGTTTGATCAATCTTTTCGAGTGTTGCCTCAGAAACATTTTTATGCGTTGTAATGCTCCGCCCTAAAAACACTTCCGAATCATTTTCGCCATAAATCACCGGGCCCAACTCTTCGGTCATACCAAACCTGGTTACAATTTTGCGTGCCAAATCTGTAGCACGTTCAAAGTCGTTGCTAGCTCCGGTTGTCATCTGGTTCATAAATAATTCTTCGGCAACACGTCCACCGAATAAAATCGCTATTTGCGTCATTAGATAATCTTTAGTATAAGAGTAACGATCTTCTTCCGGCAACTGCATAGTCACCCCTAAGGCCCGTCCGCGCGGGATAATCGTTACCTTATGCACCGGGTCGCTACCGGGTAGTAATTTGGCAACTATTGCATGCCCTGATTCGTGGTATGCAGTATTGCGTTTTTCAATTTCATTCATCACCATGCTCTTACGTTCGGCACCCATAATAATTTTATCTTTGGCATCTTCAAAATCTAACATATTTACCAAACTCTTACCACGTCTTGCGGCAAATAGGGCTGATTCATTTACTAAATTGGCCAAATCGGCACCGGAAAAACCAGGAGTCCCACGCGCTACAACGCTTGCTTCAACGTCATTAGCTATTGGTATTTTACGCATATGTACTTTTAAAATTTGCTCCCTACCTTTAATATCCGGCAATGGGACTACTACCTGTCTATCAAAACGTCCCGGACGCATTAGTGCCGGATCCAGTACATCAGGCCTGTTTGTTGCAGCAATTATGATGACTGTAGTACTGGTATCAAAACCATCCATCTCAACTAACATCTGGTTTAGGGTTTGTTCACGTTCATCATTACCACCACCTAAACCTGCACCACGCTGGCGCCCTACCGCATCAATTTCATCAATAAACACAATTGCCGGTGCAGTACGCTTGGCTTGTTCAAATAAATCACGCACACGCGATGCACCGACACCTACAAACATCTCCACAAAATCCGAACCGGAAATACTGTAAAAAGGTACATTTGCTTCCCCTGCTATAGCTTTGGCTAACAAGGTTTTACCAGTTCCGGGTGCTCCACTTAGCAATACACCTTTAGGTACATGACCGCCCAGATTAATATATTTGCTTGGCTCTTTTAGGTAATCTACTATTTCTTTAACTTCTTCTTTGGACTCATCACAACCAGCAACATCGGAAAAACGAATAGCATTTTCCTTAGGGTCTATCATTTTTGCCCGTGAACGCCCAAAACCAAATACGCCCCCAATACCACCACGACTGCCACCTGCAGCCCCACGCATAAAGTATACCCAGACACCGATTAAAAGTAGCATAGGAAACCACGAAACAAAGATATTCATAAGTAATGATTCTTCTTGTGGTTTGGCGCTGAAGGTCACCTGGTTTTTAATCAGATCATTAACCAATTGCGGGTCATATGGGGCATAGGTTACAAATTTACTACCATCTTTACGCTCACCCTTAATCCACTGGTTTTGTTTGGTTCCACCTTCAATTACCAGGCTTTTAACTTGAGAGCTTTCTACTTCTTTAATAAATTGGGAATAGGCAATACTATTTTTTATTTCCCCTTGCTCGCTAAATTTATTGAATATAACCATTAAGCCTAACCCGATTAGAACCCAGAGAATCAGACTTTTAAATAAATTGCCGTTTCGCATAATCTTCCATTTCCAATGCAACACATGTCATTCCCGCGGAAGCGGGAATCTTATTTGTTATAAATATTTGCAGTATTATAGCACATTACTGCAATAGGGGTATTTCACCCTTACTTTACGAATTAGGGTAGGATTATTATAGATTAGTATTTTACATTAAATAGGTATATCAAAAACCGAGTCTTGATAGAGATTTAGTAGTTTATTCTTTAGTTTTTGTAGCGGATTGTTGAGGGGAATTAGAGCTGTCCTTATCCTGATCTGTTTTAATTAAAACTTCAGAATCATCTGAAATATGACTCCAAAACACTTGATGTAATATTGTAGTTTCTAATGTCGCAAAATTAGCTATCCTGCAGATAATCATTTTTATTTTAAAAACATAGAAAATTTCATAGTTTTTATATAAAATTTTATTGACAGTGGGTTATCCTATCACTTATCATAATGCCTAAGAGTCTGATAACTCAAAAACATACAGGGAAGTAACAATGCTTTTAAGTGTTGTACTTATTAACAATGGCACATAAGTAACTAATCTTATCTATATACAGGCTATGTGGAGATTAGTAAATAGCCATATGGTAAGCATATTTAGCCGACTTCCTTGTCGGAGTTATCAGAGGAAAATCATGTCAAATCTATATTCTACTAAACAAAAAATAGCAATTGCTAATAGCGTCATTGAGCATGCGCGTGGCAATATCATCAACTTAGATTACCATGCCCAAATTACTAGTTTACATAAAATAGAGAAAAAGTACCGTAAGACAAAAGCGTACGATTTAAGTGACTTTGCCATTTGTTTCTCCGAACTGCCACCAAAACATGTGAAGCTTATGCAAACAATTGAGTGGCTACATCCAGAAACCGAAGCTCCACAAAAACACTTAGAAGGCTTTTATAGCGAAATATACGGCAATGCACCAGGATGCACCCAAATTAAGCACTATATAACTGTTGATGCTTATACACATTTGCTATTTATTGAACTGGGAATAATTGATTTGTATATGGAGGCCAGTTAGACTTAATGTGTCGAAAAAATGCTAGTTTTTCGACACGTTATTTTTATATGTCGAATTTTTGGTGTTTTTTCGACATGAGAGCTTTAGCGACACCAAATGTTAAAAAAAATCGACTTTTTTTAACGTTTGCATGCTCATATGCTAATATTTTTGATTATTTTTACATATGTAGTAATTATATTATAAATTTATTACTTGTTCTTATCATAATGGTTATAATAATGTTATTGCTTATTTTAAAAAATCGAGAAAAAGTAAAATAGCATGTTCCACTATTTTACAAAAATAGCAAAAATTAAAATAGTGGCGCCCGTTATTTTAAAAAAACAGGAAAAAATAAAATAGTGCATTCTGCTATTTTATTGACGAGCATACGATTAGCTTATAATACACCCTTTTTATATTTTATATTAACTATTTTAGAGGCAAAATGAAAGATTTCATTGCAGGACAGTACGTACAACAACCATATTATAAAAGTTTCCAGCCAAATCCTATTAATCGTAGCTGGAAAATAGATAATATGGAGTTAATTAATTTGCTAAGTCAAGCTGACCGAGAGATGGGCAAACTTGATATGTACTCGGAATATATACCCAATATTGATTTATTTATCCATATGAACGTTGTTAAAGAAGCAACGCAGTCAAATAAAATTGAGGGAACTCAAACTACCATAGAAGATGCCTTATTAGATAAAGAGAGCGTGCCATTAGATAAGAGAGACGATTGGGAAGAAGTGCAAAACTATGTAGCAGCAATGACTTTTGCAATAAAAAAGCTTGAAGAATTACCTTTTTGCTCAAGATTGATTCGAGATACCCATAAAATCTTATTACAGGGAGTGCGGGGCAATAAAAAATTACCTGGAGAATTTAGGGTTAGTCAGAACTGGATAGGTGGCGCCAGTATTAACGATGCAATTTTTATCCCACCACATCAATCCACCATTAACGATTTAATGACAGATTTGGAGAGTTTTTCACACAGCACAACCAATAATTTACCAATACTATTAAAGATTGCCCTTATACATTATCAGTTTGAAACCATCCATCCATTTCTGGATGGAAACGGACGTATTGGTAGATTGATGATTACATTGTTTTTAGTAAGCACTGGAACTCTAAAACAACCTGTTTTATACCTGTCAGATTTTTTTGAAAAAAACCGCTCTAACTATTATGACAAACTAACAAGAGTTAGGGAACACAATGATATTTTAAACTGGTTAAAATTTTTTTTAGTTGGCATTATTGAAACAGCACAAAAAAGTATACAAACTTTTGATAATATTTTACGCTTACAGAAAGAAGTAGACATTAAATTATCTGGGCTTGGTATTCGGGCTAAAAATGCCACTACTCTCATAAATTACCTTTATCAAAGTCCATTTATTAATATAACGGAAACTTCCAAGTTGTTAAAAATTACCAATGTAGCGTCTGCAAAACTAATTAGCCTACTAGAGCAAGTTAATATATTAAAAGAAATCACAGGCTTAAAGCGAGACAGAGTTTATGTATTTAATGATTACCTAAAATTATTTAACAGCTAAATTATAGTCATAAACGCTGATTTGAGATAAAATAAAAATCGAGAAAAAGTAAAATAGCATGTTTCACTATTTTACAAAAACAGCAAAAATTAAAATAGTCACGCCCGTTATTTTAAAGAATCAGAAAAAAATAAAATAGCGTATTCTTCGTGTCGAAAAATTTCTAAATTTTCGATACGTTATTTTTATATGTCGAATTTTTGGTGTTTTTTCGACATGAGAAAAGTGTGACATTCTTTATATTTATTGATTTGAGTCAATCCATTCTTTACATAGTTTTTATTGAAGAAGTTTCTGCCACTAAGATTGGATCGTTGCTGCGACATGCTGTCATAGATGTAAATTTCCGTAACTTGGAATTGCTTACGATTAGAGCTTATCCAAACCTAAGAGGTAAGTCTCGCTGCTTTTGGAACGTGAGGCATCCGGTTTAAAAATTATGACCTGGTTAAATAAAGTCCGCATTTGCTTTACTAATTTGTCAAATTCGCCACCGTGAAATACTTTTATCACGCATTTGCCGCCAGTAATTAAATAATCTTTGGCAAATTCAAGGACTAGCTCTACCAAGTGAGCGCCACGTGCCTGATCTACACCTTTTATACCGCTAAGATTGGGCGCCATATCCGATACAACCAAATCCACCACCTTATCGCCTATCGCATTAACTAATTGTTTTAATATTTCATCAGTGGTGAAATCGCCCTGGATAAAATTTAGCCCATAAATAGGATCTATCTCAAGTAAATCTACCCCTACCACTATACTACCAGCAGCGATTTTTTGCAAAATTACCTGTGACCAACTACCCGGCGCACAACCCAAATCCACAGCTTTTTTGACATTTTTAAATAAATTAAATTTTTGATCTATTTCAAGGAGTTTATATGCAGCACGCGAACGGTAGCCAGCATTTGTTGCCGATTTGACATAATGGTCATTTACATGGTCATGCATCCAAGCTTTAACAACCCTATTTTTTTTGGAACTGGTTTTCAATTATGTTTTCTGTAAATAACAATAATAAATAATAATATTAGAACTAAGAAGCTAGCAAAACCAAATAGTATATATGCCAGATATTCCAAATTGACCCATTGCCCCAGAAAATATCCACCAAATATGCCAATTGCCCCCGCAAAAATAACACTCATCCGGGAACACCATAATTTGCCCTCAATGCCATAATCTTTAAATAAACCCAAAGGTGGGCAAATATCTATTGTAATAACTTTGGCAATGGATAATAAATAGTTTGATACAGCATATATAAACGCCGCCATAAGAGTAATAACTAATAAAAACATTGCTGATGCTGGTAGATAATGTCTAAAAACTACAACATTAGCCAATTTATAATCATACTTACCTGGTTCTACCAAACTAGTTTTACTATTTAACATTGGTGGAATTATACCCGGAACCATATTTGGTGATTTGTCACCAGTACTATCCACCGATTTAACGATATAACCCATTTGTCCATCCGGTAACTGGGCCTGATAGGTAATGATTTTGCTATTACTATTACCCGAAATATTCCCTGGCTTCGTCGTAATAGCTAAAATTCCGCAGATCACCATAAGAATAAGTAACCCAATTTGCAATAAAGTAATTGGAATTATATTTAGTTTTTTTGGAATTTTTAGTGCAGTAATTATTGGCATAATAATTAAAATTGGTAAAAAAGCATTTATGATATTTTTAAACTGCAAATTATTAAATGTTGTATAAAAATCCTGCCCTTTACCCTGATTAATAGCCAGCTGTTTTAAATTGGAAATAATATCTACAGGCGGTAATGTATAAAATACCAAACTAACAATAAAAATGAACGCCAATATAATGATTGTCTGTAAAAACTTGCTGTTATATTTAACCCCTTTATTGCCACCGACTTCAATACAAATAATACTTAATAACGTAATACCAAAAATACTATTAACAAAATTCCACCCTAAAAGAGAAAGAAATAATTTACTAGTAAGCATCACTGAGACACTTAACCATAACAAAAGAAACAACATACTCAAAATTGCGTAAATTGCAGAAGCTATGGGCCCAATCTTATTGGCTAAATAGTCATAAATTGAACTCATTTGGAGCGCTTTTGAAATATAATATACAACTATAAAGCTCGCTATAACAATTATTAATACCTGATATAACCCGGATAGGCCATACATAGCACCAACTGTACCAGCTGCAGCCAATTCTATAACGCCAAAACCCAGTATCCAGCTATTATTTTGCGTGACTGGCACATCATCGGTTGCAAACAGAAATTTATTAGCTGATTGCTGCTTACGTCTAAATGCATAAGCAGTTAAAAATAGTATGCCAAAGAAAATTGTGGCTAATATATAGTCGGTATTGGTTAAGGCCATTAAATACATGTCTTATCCTAAAATACCGTGCCAAAAACCAGCAACTGTGGCTGTCATAAACCCAGCTAAAACGGCACCAAATAATGCTTTCCAGGCAATAGCAGTTAGTTCTTTTTGCCGTGATGGCGCTAAAACACCAAAGGCGCCCAATGAAATCCCAATTGAGGAAAAATTGGAAAAGCTTGATAATGCAAATGTTGAAATAAAAATTGAATTTTCTGATAATACATTGTGCATTTTCATCTCACCCAAACTTACATAGGCAACAAATTCATTAATTGCAACTTTCTGCCCCAGCAAACTGCCCACATTAAGCGTTTCTATCCAATTTATACCCATGAAAAACGCAAAAATCCTAAATATTTGCCCAAGTATGTATTCTAGTGACAAATCTTTGAATACTCCATTAGTTGATGAATTTATATACCCATTCACATGAATCAGGCCACCGAACCCGGCTAACACATTATCAATCATATGCACTAAAGCAATAATAGCTATTAATGCTGTAACCAAAGATACAGCAACTTTTAACCCAGTCATTGCACCAGTAAAAATACTATCTAAAAGATTGGTACTAAAATGTGCACTAACCTCCACCTTTTGTGAAGATACATTGTCAAAATCTGTCTCGGGAAATAATATTTTAGCAAAGACTATTGCTGATACAGCATTCATAAAACATGCTGTTAGCAAATAATTAGCAAATAATAGAGACTGTTGTGGATCCCCTGCAGATAGAAAACCTAAATACATCCCCATGGTAGAGCCAGAAATATTGGCTAACCCTGCCGTAAAAGCACAGGCGAGCTCGGAGCGGGTCATGGATTTGATATACGGGCCAATTACGATGGGCCCTTCAGCCTGACCTAAAAATATATCGGCAATAACAATCAGGCTTTCAGCTCCAGATAACTTGATTGTTTTACGAAGTAAAAATGCCATACCGGCAATTAGGCGCTGAATAATTCCAAAAAAATATAAAGAGCCAATCAGGCTACCAAAGAAAATTATGGTTGGTACTACTACCATTAAAAATATGAACCCATATTTTTTGGAATCTACCAGGTCACCAAAAATAAATTTGGCCCCAGCTTCTGCATGACCCAGCAGGCTAACTAAAGCCCCAGAGACATGACTAAGCATCGAATGAACAAACGGAACGTACCTAATTAGAAGAAAAAGGACATTTTGTAATACAAAAGCCGATAAAATTAGTTTCCAATTGATTGCTTTTTTATTTTCAGAAAAACAAAAACAAATAAGCAATAAGAAGATAAACCCAAAGCCGGCTTGAATAATGGTGGATTGTGGATGCATAATTTTCTCATTAAATAAATTAAATTATGGCGGTATTTTACATTATATTGACTATAAGCACGTAGGCATTCTTATTAAATTAGTTAGAAATATTGTATTATCCTAATTTCCATCGCTTTATTAGAATAAGCACTTATGTGTTATAATTTTGGCAAATGCAGAAATTTTGTCCAGGAAATACATATGTCACACCTACCTAAAACTGCAGTTTATGCAGGGAGTTTTGACCCAATCACCAATGGCCACTTGTGGATGATTGAACAATCATGCAAATTGTTTGATAAATTAATTGTTGCAATTGGTGAAAATGCTGATAAAAAATATACTTTCAACCTAAAAGACAGAATAGACCTGATCCAGAACACTACCAGTAAATTTTCTAATGTTGAAGTTACTCACTTTAAAAACCTGTTTTTAGTTGATTATGCAAAGTCAATTAACGCCGGCTTTATCGTTCGCGGAATCCGTAATTATACCGACTATGAGTATGAAAAAAGTATACGGCACATTAACTCTGACCTGGCCCGCGACATTACTACAGTTTTTCTTATGCCACCACGCAACTTTGCTGAAGTATCTTCCAGCATGGTGAAAGGGCTAATCGGTAGCAACGGCTGGGAAAAAATTGCTAAAAAGTACCTCCCCGAACCAGTATTAGAAAAAATGATCTCGTATACAAAGATCATCTCCCGATACGAATGACCAATCTATAACACTTTATAATATTTGGACTAAATGAAATATTCTACAGATACCAATCTAAATAAGTTAATTAACACACTGCTTAATGAAGTACTAAAATTTAAATCCCCCACTGATAAGCTCTTATCTGAGTTTTTTAGACATAACCGGCAGTTAAAGAGTAACGAACGAGAAACTGTTGCCGAAACTGTTTATTCTACCATCCGTAATATGGAATTGCCCCAATGGATTTATGATAAATTAGCCACACAGATGCCAAAAATTCAGATGCAACAGCTAGTAGAAGCAATGAAAAGCCAGGCTCCGCTCACATTACGGGTAAATTCATTAAAAACTAACCGACAAAAAATAATGACTGAACTAGCAAAATTTAATCCGCTTGAGTGTAAGTTTTCACCTTATGGTATAACGCTTAATGACCGGGCATTTTTATCTAAACACAAAGTATTTACCGAAGGTCTTATTGAAGTTCAGGATGAAGCAAGCCAATTAGCCGGACTGCTATTAAACCCGAAACGCGGTGAGATGGTAGTAGATTTTTGTGCCGGCGCCGGCGGCAAAACATTATTGTTAGGCATGCTTATGCGTAATAGCGGGCGTATTTATGCTTTTGATGTCAATCAAAAACGCTTAAGTAATTTAACCCCACGACTGGCCAGATCTGGTTTATCCAATGTATACCCACAGCTTATCCAAAATGAAAATGATTCAAAAGTTAAACGCTTACAAGGTAAAATTGACAAAGTATTTGTTGATGCTCCATGTTCTGGCCTGGGTACACTTCGGCGTAGCCCGGAGCTTAAATTTCGCCAGACTGAAAACGCCATTAATGAATTAAATATTAAGCAATTGTCTATTCTAAATAGCGCAGCCAAACTTTTAAAAGTTGGCGGTATGCTGATATATGCAACTTGCAGTATCTTAAAAGAAGAAAATGAAGATATAGTAGAAAAGTTTTTAGCTGAGAACACCAATTTTAAATTGGTGCCAGCAAGCGGTATATTAGATAACCCCGCATTAGCTAACACTACTGGTTATTTACATTTACTACCGCATAAACATACTACTGATGGTTTTTTTGCAGCATTGATGCAAAGAGTTAGTTAATTTGTGTGTGTAAATAATCTCCCGGCCTCTATTTTAGCCGGAAATATGAAATTATTATTCTGTTTTTTCGTCATATCCCCGAGAACTTGAGGCAGTAATGCATAATTCTTCAGGCCCTTCTAATAAATCAGCAGATACTTGAGATCTGTCGGGTTGTGCAGAACTTGGAGATAACGGCATTGGAATAGATCGATGAAAAGAAACTGCATCCGGAGGAGAAACTGGTTGCGGATAATCTACATCGCAAATAAAACTTGAATGATCTGATATTATACCTTTTCCATAAGCCATTTTCCAAGGCTGCATAGCCCTATTTGATACATTCTTTTTAGGGTTTTCCATTTTAAACGAGATGGGCGTATCTGGTTTTAGTAGAGTAGTTTCCTTATTTTTCTTATGTGGCATAATAAAATTTCCAGCTGTAAATTCTTTTATGCTAACAAGTGCTATTCGTGTACCCTTTGTAATATTATTATTATCAGCATAAAATTCCCTAAAACAAAATTGAGCTGGACTTATACTATTTCTTTGAATATCACTATCCAACCAAGAAACTTCTAATAACATTTTTCTTTTTGTTGGATCAGTCTCGTCTGATTCAGAAAGAGTCCATCCGATCACATTCGCATTCGTTTGCTTTATGATACTATCTTTTTTGTATCGGTTTACTCGCGCTTCTTGGGCTTCATATAACTTTTGCTGCTTTTCTTCACTCTCAAATTTACATTGACCAGTTTGTAGTACCCCAGCATAAGCTACATTTATGCCAGGGCATAAAATGCAAAACAGGCCAGGAATAATATATAGATTTAATTTATTCGTTTTCATTTTTTAACCCTTTAAATATCAAATAAAAGTAATTCAGGGTTATTATACGTATTTTTATAATAATAATCTATACGGAATTCCCGTATTTTACATTATTATCTAACCAAGCCGCGATATCGGCTATTTCTTCTAAGCACACACTGTGTGGCATCGGATACTCAGCCCACTTTATATTAAATCCATGTTTTTTTAATTCCTCATATGCCTGCAATCCGCCAACATATGGCACCACTTGATCTTCGGTGCCGTGTATCGCAAAAAAAGAGGTAGTTTTATTAATACTATCCAAAATTTTTGTAGGCATCAGCGGTAAGTAACATGACATAGCCAAAATACCGCCTAATTTATGTTTACTATTTATACCTGTAATATAGCTAATTACCCCACCTTGGGAAAACCCCGCCAGGATAATTTTTTCAGAACTAATCCCTAAATCTATTTGATCTTGTATGATGGCTTCAACCTGGGCAACCGATTGATTAATTCCATCCATATCCGTTAGATGGGCTAAATTATTTAATACTTTAATATCATACCAGCCGCGCATTACATAACCGCCATTTATTGTAATTGGCCGCATCGGTGCATTGGGGAAAATAAATTTTATAGAATGTTTTAAAGGTAATTCTCCTACTATCGGCACAAAGTCATTATTATCTGCCCCTAGACCATGTAGCCAAATAACAACAGCCTCAACCGGTATACCAGGATGGCTAAGTTTTTCTATACATTCTAATTCTACTTGCATGATGACCCCATTTCAACATTATCGATTAAATTAAGGGTATATTATAGCTAATGTTGCAGTGCACATTGATGTTTTCATGAGAATAGAAGATAATCAGTGCCTTTACAAGGTAGACCAGAACAAATGCCAAAGCCATTAAAAAAGATCTCATTAATTAGTGCTATTGCTATTACAGCGCCATCAATGATGGGATCAGGTTGGTTATTTAGTGCCCAGCTTAATGCAAAGCTTGCAGGTAATTATGCATTTTTAGCCTGGATAACTGCTGCAGTTATTGTAATTTTAGTTGGGATATGTTTAGCCCAGGTAGTAGAAATATATCCAGTTCGTGGTGCAGTTACAAGGTCAAGCGCTCTATCACATAATAATATTTTTGGTATGCCATTTGCCTTTGCTAATTGGTTTGGTATTTTAGTATCCGTGCCAACTGAAGCTCAGGCTACCACGCAATATCTTGCTGCAGCAACTAAATCTGCAGTCCTAATGGAGCATAACACCCTGACAGTAACCGGTAAACTATTTGCCCTATGCATATTAGGCATTTATCTGGTAATAAATTATTATGGGATTAAATTATTAGCCAAAGTAAATAATATCGTTGTTACCTATAAAATATTTACACTCATATTTACTATAATTGTATTTTTAATTGCTAAATTTGACACCAGTAACTTCACTCTAATTAGTAATGTAAACTATGGTATTGGCTCAGTTTTTGCTACAGTCGTGGGCGGAGGCCTAATTTACTCATTTAATGGTTTTCAGCTACCGGCAACTTTTGCCAGTGAAATTAATAACCCTAAGCGAAATGTTTCTTTTGCAATGTTAATTTCAATTATTATTGTTTTATTACTGTATATGTCACTTCAATTGGCATTTATGGGCGCGGTGCCGCATAGCATAGTGGCAACTACAGGCTGGGGCGGCCTTAATTTTCATTCGCCACTATTAAACCTGTCTATTCTGCTTGGTCTTAATTTTGTAAGTATGCTCTTAATTGCGGACAGCATAATAAGCCCCTCCAGTACAGGATATTCATATCTGGGCGGGTCTGCACGTATGTTTTATGCAATGGCTATTTCAGGACAAATGCCAAAATGGACAATTAGCAAACTACATCCTAAATATTACCTATGCCGTCGGTCAATGATAATCAATGTGCTTATCGCCGCAGTTATTTTATGGGAATCGGATAGCTGGGCTTCTTTAATGATAGTAGTTAGCGGGTATAATATAATTGGTTATATGGCGGCCCCGATTAGTATGGGCGCCATTAAAGCAAAAACACGCATATTTGGTGCCGCAGTGTTTGCTTTAATTGGCCTGATAATGTCTACTTTGGCGATACATGCTTTATTGATGATTAATTTATCAGTTATGGTTCTTCTGGGTATTTATGGTACTATCAGCCTCTTAAATAAACAAGTAACATTAAAACAATTAATTAGCCTAAATATGCCGGTTATTGTTTACCTATGGTCGCTATATATTAATCAAAATCCCATATATGCAGTAATCGTATCAACAATTTTTTATTTCTTTGTAACCTACCCGAAATATGTCGGGTTTTGCCAAAATTTAAGCAATTTGGAAACTGATAAGCACGGAGACAGTAATCAAGAAATCGTATAAAACATATACATAAATACCAGCTTTCTATGCTATAATCTTTATTTTTGCTACCCTTTTATTGGGGTTATATTTTTATAAGGCATCATATAATGTCAAATCCACCAAAAAAAATATCACTGTTTAGTGCTATTGCCCTTAGTGCAACATCCATGATTGGTTCGGGATGGTTATTTAGCGCGCAACTTAATGCAAAACTCTCAGGCGATTACGCTTTTTTAGCCTGGATAGCCGCAGCAATTATCGTCCTGTTAGTCGGACTATGCCTGTCTCAGGTAGTAGCAAGATACCCAGTACGCGGTGCAACAACCCGATCAAGTGCATTATCACATAATAATATTTTTGGTATGCCTTTTGCTTTTGCCAACTGGTTTGGCGTTTTAGTAGCTGTGCCCAATGAGGCTCAAGCTACAACCCAATATTTGGCAGCTGCAATGGAATCGGCAACATTAATAGATCATAATACCCATGCCCTGACTTTTGCGGGGAAAATGTTTGCCTTGGGAATACTGGGCATTTATTTACTTATAAACTACTATGGAATTAAATTACTTGCCAAAGTAAATAATACAGTTACAGTCTTTAAAATATTTACACCAATATTTACCGTAATAGTATTTTTAATTGCTAAATTTGACACCAGTAATTTTTCATTAGCCAGTAATGCAAGCTATAGTGTAAGCTCCATTTTTTCTGCAATTGTTGGCGGCGGTTTGATATATTCATATAATGGCTTTCAGCTACCTGCATCTTTTGCCAGTGAAATAAATAATCCTAAACGCAATGTTGCAATTGCAATGATAAGTTCAATTATTATTGTCATGATACTATATATGTTGCTCCAATTAGCGTTTATGGGTGGGGTACCCCATGATATGATTGCAACCGGCGGCTGGGCATCGCTTAACTTTCATTCCCCGTTATTAAATTTATCTTTCTTACTCGGGCTTAATTTTGTAAGCATGCTCTTAATCGCTGATAGTATAGTTAGTCCTTCAGGTACCGGATATTCATATTTAGGCGGCTCTGCGCGCATGTTTTATGCAATGGCTGCTGCCGGGCAGATGCCAAAATGGACGATTAGTAAATTGCACCCTAAATATAATTTATGTCGTCGCTCTATGCTACTTAACTTTATTATAGCAGCTGTTATCCTGTGGGGATCAGAAAGTTGGGCTACGCTGATGTTAGTGGTTAGTGGATATAATATTATCGGTTATATGGCGGCTCCGGTCTCTATGGGTGCTATTAAATCTAAAACCAGATTATTCGGAGCTTTTGTTTTTGTATTAATCGGCCTTATAATGTCAACTATTCCGGCACGCGATCTGTGCCTGATTAGTAGCTCTATTACCATCCTAGTACTTATTTATAGTGCAATTGGGGTTAAAAACGGGCAGCTGTCTATAAAAGACCTGCTTATCCTAAACCTACCAATCATTGGGTATTTATGGTCATTATACTTTAGTCAAAATCACATTTATACTATTGTGATGGCTCTAATCTTTTATTTCCTAGTGACACACCCGAAATATGTTGCTTTTTGTCAAAGCTCAAAAGTCGCTGAAATAGACCAGGAAACTAATATAGTATTATAGGGGTTAATCTGTGAGACGCGTGATATCAGCCCCTACCCTACCTAATTTCTGCTCAATTTGCTCATAGCCGCGATCCAGGTGGTATACTCGCTCTATGGTAGTTATACCACTTGCAACCAAACCAGCAATAACTAATGATGCTGAAGCACGCAAGTCTGTTGCCATAACAGTAGCACCCGTTAGCGTTTCAACACCTCGAATAATAGCAATGTTACTGTCTGTTGAAATATCTGCACCCATCCGGCATAATTCCGGCACATGCATATAACGATTTTCAAATATAGTCTCTGTTAATGTACTAACGCCGTCTGCAAGCGTATTTAATGCCATAAACTGCGCCTGCATGTCGGTTGGAAATGCCGGATACGGGGAAGTAATTATATCTACTGCTTTAGGCCTGCCAGTCATGCATACCCGCATAAAATCATTGCCCAGGTCAACTTTTGCCCCAGCCAGGCTTAGCTTATCTATAATTGCCCCCATGGTATCAGGACGTGCATTAGTGAGTGTTAGATCACCACATGTCATAGCTGCAGCAACTGCATAAGTACCCGCTTCAATCCGATCAGCAACTACCGCATGATTTGCGGCATGCAACTTATCTACACCATGAATAACCAATGTATCAGTCCCAATACCCTCAATCTGCGCACCCATCTTTATTAAACATTCAGCTAAATCGGTTACTTCCGGCTCGCGCGCACAGTTTTCCAAAACAGTAGTGCCCTTAGCTAAAACAGCAGCCATAAGTAAATTTTCCGTCCCGGTGACGGTAACCATATCCATAACAATTCTTGCACCTTTTAGACGGCCAGCCGTTGCTTTTATAAACCCGTGTTCAATATTAATTTGTGCACCCATTTGTTCCAGGCCTTTTATATGCTGATCAACCGGTCTGGCACCAATTGCACAACCGCCGGGAAGGCTGACATTTGCCTCACCAAATCTGGCCAAAAGCGGCCCTAAAACTAAAATTGATGCACGCATAGTTTTAACCAATTCATATGGCGCAGTGTAATTATTTATATCGCTTGCGTCAATCTCCATCGTGCTATTTGCAAAGTTAACTTTTGCTCCCATACCACATAACAGATCGGATAAAGTTTTGATATCACGTAGGGCAGGTACATTAGTTAAAGTTAATCTCTCCGAGGTTAATAACCCGGCACAAATAATTGGTAATGCTGCATTCTTGGCACCTGATATGCGAATTTCCCCCTTTAGGCCAAGAGACTGTCTAACTCTTAATTTATCCATTAACCTTACTCCATTCACTGCTTGTATATAACTTCATTGATAATGCGTGCACTTCTTCCTTCATACGCTCGCCAAGAGCCTCATAGACTAAACGATGGCGCTCAATACGTGATTTACCCATAAAATCTTCACTAACCACTACAGCATCAAAATGCCGTCCATCACCAGAGACATCGAGGTAACTACACCGGATGTGCTCATTTATTGCCTGATATATAATATCTTCTATCATTTTTTTATCCTAATACCGCGCTTTATTAACCAATATCCAACTAAATTCACACTTATTGCACATACCCCTACAAAAAATGCGCCAAAACCTATATTATAATCAGCATGAGCTATAAACCCATAACGAAACCCATCAACAATATATAAAAACGGGTCTAACATTGCCAATACCTGCCAGATACCGGAAAAACTATGTGGATTAAAAAATATACCGGCTAAATAAATTAATGGCACAATCACAAACGATTGGAATCCGGCCAACTGATCAAATTTTTCAGATAAGATACCGGCAATTAGCCCAAGGCCACCTGTTATTGCTGCTCCAAAAATCAAAAAATATAATAGCGCAAATATAGCTTTTGGCAAAGCAATACCAAACGCAGCAATTCCTATGGTAACTGCTACACCCACAACTATGCCGCGAACAATACTGGAAACTAAAAATGCCATATATATTGCAAGGGGTGAAATTGGCGCCATTAATATAAAAATTATATTTCCGGTGTATTTAGACTGGATGAGGCTACTGCTGCCATTACCAAAAGCATTTAAAAGTACCTGCATCATAATCAAACCGGGAATCAAAAATGTAGCATAGGCAACGCCCGGTATACCAGTTGAAATTAAGGACAACTTCTCTCCAAATATAAGTTGATACAATACAGCCGTGGTAACCGGGCCAAATATGGTCTGTACCCAAATCGACATAAAGCGGTAAATTTCTTTTTTTACTAATTCTATAAAAGGCAACATAACTTAACTTCCACTCCCAATGCCATGATGCAGGCAATTAATAAAAACATCCTCCAGTGATGGGCGGTTAATATTTATATCACCAAAATTAACATTGGCTTGTTTCAATGTATTTAAAATTAACAATAACTCATCCGAATTATTTAAACGTAACGTAAATACATTGCCATCTTGATTTAATACTTTATCTTTTAAACCCGGAGCAAAATTACCGCCCATAGTTTCAATCCGGACCGTTGTTGGCAAATCATGTGCCTGTTTCATCAAATCTGCTGTGGAACTCTGGGCCAATATCCGCCCCTTATCTATCATAACAATCTTATTGCATACCTGCTCAACCTCTTCAAGATAATGTGTAGTTAATAAAATTGTATGCCCTGCATTATGCAAGGTTTTAATAAATTTCCACAAACTTTTTCTAATCTCAACATCAACCCCGGCAGTCGGTTCATCAAGAATAATTACAGGCGGCCTATGTACTAAAGCCTGTGCAACCATCAATCGCCTTTTCATCCCACCGGATAAGCCACGTGTATTGGTATCTATTTTGTCCGTTAAGTGCATACCCTCAATAACTTCATCCAGCCATTTTTTGTCATGCCGCACTCCATAAAGACCGGCCTGAAACTTGAGTGTTTGATACACTGTTAAAAACGGATCATAAGCTAGTTCCTGCGGCACCACTCCCAAATTTCGCTTGGCGCGAACCACATCCGTAATCACATCATGTCCCATTACCTTGATCTGCCCGGTAAAACTATTAATCCCGGCGATTGATGATATTAGTGTTGTTTTACCTGCACCATTCACTCCGAGCAAACCAACAAAATCGCCCTGGCTAATATTAAAACTAACATCACTTAGAGCATTAAACTGCCCATAATATTTACTTACTTTTTTTATTTCTAATACATTCACTTTTTACCCACCGCTTTTTTTTCCACTGCCAAATCATTACCCGGTAACATCACCAGCGTCTCACCGCTTTTTATCATGTTAAGCTCTTCTCTTGAACGTTGCTCGATCGAGTCACTTGACCCCTTTAATCCGGCAATCTTCATCACCATCTGATTATTTCGTTCCGATAAATCATGATTTAGCTTAGTTTGCTTATTAATTTGCAGTACAATTTGCAAATCATCATTCTTGCCACCACGCCCAAACTTACCTTGATAATTAATCCAGGCAATAACAAAACACAGGAATATTAATAAAAATTTTTGCATTATTTTACTATCTCAAATCAATTATTCTTATTTTATCTGATATCTTTTTCTTACCCGTAATACTGCTCTTGCATCGCTTAAGCAAATCTTTATCAGTAAGTAAGCTGCTATCTTCAATATATACCAGGTAATCCAATGCCAGGGTATTTTCTGTTTGCATTTTCCAATCATTGATACTTATAGCCGGCATTACTTTTTTTAATACACACAGATTATTTATATGACTTTCTAAATCATCGGAATATTTACCTGCCAGATCAGTGCCCGACATCACATAAACAAATTCCGGTAACAGGTTTTGGTAATTAATATTTTTTGCTAAATTAACCAACTCTTCTACTCTATCAATTTTTACTGCCAGGGCTAAGGTATAATTATTGTATAGCTCATAAAGTTTGATGTACTTAGAAAATACACCCATTGCATTATACGAACTAATAGCAAAGCCAGCAAACCCATCCAAAAAACCACGCTTTAAAATATAGCATTTAATAAACATAAAAAATGCCCGAAATGGAATTACCCATAAAGAAGGATGCTTTTTATTAAAATGCTGTTTTGCATATAAGGTACTATAAAACTGCATTTTATCAATGAGCCCTGATACTTTTGTGTACGGAAAATGATATAAAAAACCCGGGGAAATTTTTTTATATTTTATTTTATCAGTTACTTCAAAACTATCGTGTACCTCGTTTGGGGCAAAACGCGTATCATTACGATTAAATAGACGCTTTATCCAATCATTTTCCCAGGAGCTTGAATCAACCAAATAATTAGCATAGTAATTCTTTCGTTTTATTAGATAAATAGTACCCGCGCAAAAATTTGTCGACAATAACGTATCAACTAAATCCGGGTGTACAACTTCATCACAATCTACAAAAAATACCCAATCATATTTTGCATGTCCTGCTGCCAGATTACGCACCTTCCCCATACCGCAAAATTCATGCTGAATTAAATTTACATTAGGATAAGCTTTAGCAATTGTGACAGTTTTATCCGTAGAATAATTATCGAAAACTACCACATCAGTAAATCTGTGTAATGCAGATAAACATTTTGCAATAGTATGCTCACCATTTTTAACGTTGATCACTATGCTTATTTGTGAACTCATTGTAGCAGGTTAACTTTCAAACTGGGATAAAAATTTTAAATCATCAGCAAAACCACTCTTTACTTTTACCCAAACCTGTAAGAATACTTTATTATGTAGTAGCTGTTCCATATCAGACCTTGCTTCACTGGAGATTTTCTTCAACTTTTCGCCACCCCTGCCAATTACTATCGGCTTCTGGTTTTCTTTATCAACAATAATAGTTGCAGCAATACGGTATAATTCATTATCAAATTTAAAATCATCAATCTCAACTGCCAGACTATAAGGCAACTCTTCCCCCAAATAACGAAACAATTTTTCACGAATAATTTCGGCACATAAAAATTGGCTGCTTTTATCAGTTAGCTGGTCTTCTGGATATAAAAATTCCCCTTGTGGGAAAACAGTCTTAATCCGCTCTAATAACTCTTCAATACCAAAATGTTGCTTTGCTGATGTCAGCAAAACTTCTTTAAATGGATATTTAAGGCTAACCTGATGGACAAATTCATCTAAACGGCGTTTATCTTTTATTTTATCCTGCTTGTTCACTACCAAAAATACATTGGCGTTTCTTGGTAATAATGCGATAACTTCTTCATCACCGACATTAAAACTACCAGCCTCTACAACTACAACTATAGCATCAATATTAGCTAAGCTGCTAACCACACTTTTATTGAGCAAAGTATTTAATTTGTTAATATAACGCTTTTGAAATCCAGGAGTATCAATAAAGATATACTGGCATTGCCCAAGAGTTACAACTCCGCTGACTTTATGCTGGGTAGTTTGTGGTTTACGCGAAGTAATGCTAATTTTTTGGCCGATTAGGTGGTTCATCAACGTTGATTTACCTACATTTGGACGACCAATGATGGAAACTAATCCACAATATGTGTTTGCTTGCTGATTCAAAAATATTCCTTGGAAGAATGGATTTGGGCTAATGCCTTCTCTGCTGCCACCTGGCTTGCTTCTTTTTTGCTCCGGCCGCGGGCCGGGACCTTAATTCCTAATTCAGGAATTATACATTCAACAATAAAAACACTGTTATGATCAGGACCATCAGTGCCCTTTGTCTCGTATAATGGTAAACTAATTTTACGGCTTTGCACATATTCCTGTAGGATTGACTTAAAGTCTTTAGTTACCAGATGCTCAGCATTATCTAGATATTCTTCAAATAAACGCTCTATAACACGAGTAGCCTGGATACAGCTTGAATCAAAAGCCACCGCCCCAAACAATGCTTCGAGGCAATCGGCAATAATTGATGGCCGCATACGGCCGCCGCTTCTTTCTTCACCCGGACCCAGGAATAGATACTTACCCAGATCCATTTTTGCTGCAATCTCAACCAAAGTATTTTGGTTAACCAAAGCAGCGCGAATTTTAGATAAATGGCCCTCTGCCAGATGAGGGTATCTATGATACAAATTCATGGCAATAACATAATCCAAAACACCATCGCCAACAAATTCCAACCGTTCATTATTTTGCCGACTATAGCTTCTGTGTGTTAGAGCTAATCTAAGTAATGTCATATCATTGAATTTATAATCCAAAGTCTCTTGTAGTTTGGTTAAATCACTCATAATTGATACTTTTCTTAAATACTGCAAGTATAACTAAATGGCATATATTATCTAAATTTTGGTACCACTTCTAGACAACTCATGTAAATTTAACCATACATAAATTGCCCTGCCAAGTATCGCTTCCTCTGATACAAAACCCCAATAGCGGCTATCAAAGCTATTGTCCCGGTTATCCCCCATCATAAAATATTTACCCTGTGGTACTACACAGGTAAAACCATCATTACCCTGGTAAGTACAATTTTCCCTGCCTTTAAAATCCATAACTTGTGACAGAAATACAGGTGGTACTTCATCAAAGGTAATAATGCTATGATTTACCCCGGTTAAATTTTCGATGAAACGCTGATTAACAAAATCTTTAGTTATATCTGCTGAAATATGATCAGTGTAATTATAGGTACCATTTTCAAGGTAGGTTAGCGGTTTGTCATTAATTGTCAAACGTTTATTATAGTATGAAATTTTATCGCCACCAATACCCACTACACGCTTTATCAAGTCACGGTTACGTGCATTTGGATCTTTAAAAACTATCACATCCCCACGCCGAACCTTATTCACTTCAATTAAAACTTTATTTGTAAACGGTTCACGAATACCATAGGTAAACTTATTAACTAAAATAAAATCACCCACAGTTAAATCCGGACGCATTGAACTGCTTGGAATTTGATATGCTTCAAACAAGAATGCCCGTAAAATCCATACAATCAAGACTACCGGAAAAAATTCGCGCGCATAGTGCACATAATGCGGCACACCTGCTTCTGTTGACTTACGTCTTTTACTCAGAAAAACCCGGTCTATAATCAAAATTGTACCGGCAAATAATACCAATAACAGCAACACTGTGGCAAAGTCAGTCCATTCAGATATAATACCAACCATACCTAAAATAAGAATAAAGTATCCATTTTCCATACTTTTACTCTTATTCCGACCTTTAGCTTTATAAATTAAAAATGCACCAAAAACAACAGCTAACAAACCAAGGTAAAACCATTGCGAAAACCCGCGCTGCATTGCCTCCATATTTTTCTAATCCTTAAAATCGGTATAACGTTTATACCATATTAAATTTAACCAAATCCTCTAAGCGTATATTTTAGCATATGTATCAGCAAAAAACTTGGTATAATTGATTCCTGAAGATTAGTCCAGGCAATCGCGTGAAGTTATCTTTACGAGGAAAGTCCGGGCACCTCAGGATAATGACGCTGGGTAACTCCCAGGTACTGTATTTATAATAAATATAGTAACGGAAAGTGGCGCAGAAAATATACCGCCAGGGCAACCTGGTAAGGGTGAAAAGGTGCGGTAAGAGCGCACCGCACTACCAGTGATGGTAGTGGCAGGCAAAACCCCGTCAGGTGCAAGACCAAATAGGTGATCATGTGTAATCCTGCACATCTATGATCACGGGTAGGTTGCTTGAGCCAGCTAGTAATATCTGGCCTAGATGAATGATTGCTACGGAATTTTAAAATTCTTATACAAAACCCGGCTTATTCGACTAATCTTCCCTCTTTATTTCAACATAGCTTTTAAGCAGAATAAAAATGAAACACTTAAAAGAAATACTTATCGATTCCATCGAAATTGCTTCAGGCAAATGGATTAAAGTTACCCATGACACAGTAAAACTTCCGGATGGACAAACTGCTTTTCGAGAATATATCAAACACCCCGGAGCTGTTGCAATTATTGCCATCACTAAAGATAACCAAATCGTGATGGAATACCAATATCGCCACCCGGTAGAAAGTGTTATGCTCGAAATACCGGCAGGAAGGCTGGAACCTAAAGAAAACCCGCTGGCTGCAGCAAAACGCGAACTACAAGAAGAGACCGGATATAGTGCAAAAAAATGGATAGAATTAGGCAGTGCCCTACCTTGCATAGGTTATTCAAATGAGCGAATTATTTATTATTTAGCTCGTGATTTGAGCCCAGGCCCGGCAAAACTTGATCCGGGAGAGTTTCTAGAGCCAGCCCTTATGGGTGTTGAGGAGTGCTTTGAGCTAGCTTATCGCGGAGAAATCATGGATAGTAAAACTTTAGCCGGATTGATGTTGTATCAAGGTTATTTATTTGGAAAATTAAAAGTATAAATTATTTAGATATAGGATTTTAAACATGAGAAAATATAAATTAGCAATGTTATCTTTTACTGCTGTTACAGTTTTAACCGCTTGCTCTTTCGTAAGTCTTGACCCGCAGGCACGCGATGTTAATGTAGCAGAGGATGCAAAATCATTAGCCGGATGTAAATCACTAGGTAATACTAATGTTTCTTTATGGTCAAAGGCTGATACTTTCCAAAGCCACACTAAAACTGAAGAACAACTAGATACATTAGCGCGTAATCAGGCTGCAACTATGGGCGGTAACACTGTGGTACCTCACCCTAGCGCTGAGGCCGGACAACGCACTTATAGCGTATATAATTGCCCGGCTAAAGGAAAAGGCTAGGAAATTATATTGAGCAAAGCATGCCTATTAGTATCATACCCAACATTGATATTAGCCATATTGCTGCCGAAAAAAAATGTATAAAACAAATTATTAGATTTATCTTTTTTTCTTCTAACACGTTATAGCGATTTTTAAATTTTATCAGCGGATTATAAACACTGGTTTTATAGCGGTTAGTCTTGACTATATTTTTAACATCAAGATAATTAAAAACAATATACCCGGCTAAGTATGTATATTTAATTGCAAATGTCCACTCCATGGCAAAAACCAGCGGCCAAAAATGTAATTCTTCTTTATATTTCTTCTCTATACTTTTTCTAACACTATAAGCGACTAACATACAGCTAAGTGCCATGCTAATCCAGGATACTAAAAATAGTAATAATAAAACCACTAAAAGACCTATTCTCCAATTAGTGTGCAGCATGATCCTTTTGCCTTATAAAGCACGCAGGCATAAATGCCGCCTACGTAAATTTTTTATTATTAGTTCAAATTTATTACTCACTTGCGCTTTCATATTGTTCCTAATAAAAAAATTAAGCTGGTTTAACTTCAAAAAGCAGCTATTTTAAAATCTGACGCTATTATAGCTTAATTTTATTACAGGAAAGATTTAGTTATGATATAATCTTTACCTTCCGAAACAATTGAGGGCTCTTAGCTCAGTTGGTTAGAGCAGAGGACTCATAATCCTTTGGTCGCTGGTTCGAGTCCAGCAGGGCCCACCACTATTTCACTTGCAGAAAATTAGTGATGAAAGTAGTAGCAATAAATGTCCGAAGTCGCAAATCAAAAAACTAAACAAACACGTAATCTGGTTTGGCTAGACATGGAAATGACCGGCCTTAGTGTAGAAAAAAACGTCATCATTGAAGCGGCTGTTGTTATTACTGATAGCGACCTGAATATTTTAGCTGAAACTCCCAGCTACGTAATTCACCAGCCGGAATCTGAACTAACAAAAATGGATAAATGGAATGTTGGTACCCATACCAAATCTGGCCTGCTTGAAAAAGTTCGCGCCTCCACCTCTACTACTGAAGAAGTAGAAGCTCTATTACTCAGATTTATTAAAAAATATACCTATAAAGGCCAATCTCCGCTTTGTGGTAATACCATCCATCAGGACCGTAAGTTTTTGGTCAAGTATATGCCCAAACTTGAGGCATACCTACATTACCGAAACCTGGATGTCAGTACCTTAAAAGAATTGGCAAAACGCTGGTATCCTTCAATATTTGCTGCATTTGTAAAGCACAATAAACACGAAGCCCTAGCCGATATCCATGAATCAATTAATGAATTAAAATACTATAGAGAAAAGCTGTTGGTTCCTAGTGGTAGTTAAAGCTTATACTAGATTAGATCTTACCTTTATGTATAAACTTCTCATAAGGAAGAATCAGGATAACTAATATCACTAGTGGAATTAGGGTAGCAATTTTAAACCCCTCAATTATGCCGTAATAATCAACCAGCTGGCCGATAAACCTTGCACCAATACTTGAAGCTATAGCAAAAATAATAGTTAATAACGTCATTAATAAAACATGTTTATCTTTTGCCGTTTTGCTTAAAATGGAGGCATTTAATATAGGAGTACTTGGCGCCAAAAAGAAAGCAAATGCCAGCAACAATAACGCCAAAAGCGGTACATCACTCAAAGTTTGTATGGAATGGGATGCCGGATGCACATGAAATAATATAAAAATCAATAAAGCTAAACCGCATAAATAAAATAAAAATAGTGTCTTACCGAAACTTAAATAACGTAATACAAATATCACTAAAAGCCGACCGATCATAACTGCCAACATCGCAAAACTTGCAACTCTAACACTTAAAAAATCGGGAATAGCAAACCCCTGTCGATAAAAACCCGGCAGCCAGGCACCAAAGCCCATTTCAATAAAATTGGCAAAAAATAAAATAACAATTGCGGCTATAACATAACGGTTTTTACATAAATTTAGAATATCTTTTAATTGGGTTTTAATCCCGGCATGACCTTCTTCTAAAACTGCCCTCTCATCAAATTTAACAAAAGACCACGCAACGATACACAAAATCCCCATTAGAGCAAATAGCCAAGTAAAGCTTAGCCACATATTAGGATATTCTTTAAGAAAATGAGCAATTATCCATTGGCCAATAAGAGTAGCAAGCGCCCAGGAAAACTCAAGAAATGATAGTAACATCGCTTGCCTGGCCTCACTATTTACCGCCATAGGTGCAGTAGAATAAACAATAACCTTCATCGAGACAAAGATTAACCCTAGCCCAATAAGGTAAATTTTAATCATCCAATAGCTATTAATAATTGGTAATAAGATGGCGATAACTACCATTATCCCTATAATTAGCATTAAGGAATATCTATAACCTAAGCGTAAAATAAACGGGAATAAAACAAACAGAAAAACTAAAAGAGATAAATTTTGATAAGACTCTAATGTCCCGGCACTAGTTGCTGAAACATGAAAGTAAGAAACTGCCTGCATAATAAAGGTAGATAAGGTGCAGGCGAACATACTTAAGGTGCATACAGTTAGAAATAACGCAAATCTTAAGCTATTCACCTTCATCACTTATTATACCTTTTATATTTACGGATTTTCTGAAGAAGCTTTGCCCTCTGAAGGTCCAGCAACTTTTTTCTCAAACTTTACAACATCACATTGTACTATTTCTGTTGTAATCTCCTTATTAGTCTCATTAGTAACAACCTCCCACCATTCTTGCTCACTTTTATCAGTAGTATCTGTTTTAAATTCTCTTCTGATCAAAGATATTTTAGGTTCCTTACCTAACTTAGGAAAATTCGCAACTGATATATTATTTTCACCATTAAGCATTGCCTGCCCTATCCGTAGACCCTTTCCTTCAACCAATTCATTAGCATAATTTTTATACAAAAACCTGCCTTTAGAATCGCCTGTGATCATTGCTATACCATCTGCATAGAACTTCATATGAAACAGATAATCTTTAGAATATGGATATCTCTTACAGGATCCGGACATTATAGGAGTTTCAGTTTTAGCAGACACCTCCTTAACCGATAAAGGTTTCGCGCTATCTGCATTACCTATAATTCGAACGATTTCAGGAGTAGTTTTACCAACTAAAGAAGCCGCAGCTTGCTTTCTAAATACTGTAACTCCACATTTTAATGTTTCATTTACCTTTGTGCCATTGGTATTAACAGTAATAATCTCCCATTTTTCTTTTACTTCACGGTTCAGTAGACCTGTTGTAAAAGCACTCCGGATTAACGTTACTTCAGGCATCTCATCTATCCTAGGAAAGTTTGCATCTGCAATATCCCCTGCTTTATTAAGAGTTAAATATCCGGTTTGTAAGCCTTTGCCTTTAATTAGTTCACCTTTCCCACCTCTATACTCGAATCGACCATGAGGATCCCGTGTGATCATTGCTGTGCCATTCTCATAAAACCTCATATAGATAAAATAATCTTTAGGATCTTGATAATTTTGACAAGCCCCCGACATTATAAGTTCTCTAGCTCTGACTGTAGTAGCATGGGATGCCGGAGAGTGAGGTATATCAGTGATACCTAAACTTTGGATGCTCTCAACAAGCTTTGCTTCAACCAGCTGAGGTGTCATTTCATCTGGCAAGTCATATAATTCAGTGCCTTGTTTGGTAAGTGTACTCGACATTATATGTTTATTGCTGGTACCATCCTGCCCAACCTCTAAACGAAAGAGAGTAAAAAGCCAACCTGTACCACTAGCTGCGTGTAGGCGTTTAAAGGTATAGCCATACTGATCATTATTAGGGAAAAACCCTGTAAAAGACCCCAATTTACCATCTAGATCAATACTAAATTCGGGCTGTTGGCCGGGAGAGCTGCTACTCATATTAAGGGTGAGCGCCTTATTGTCCATCAGCCGCCATTTGATAACAATATTCTGACCACTTATCTGTAGCCCTTTTATTTTTTCAAGCCAAGCTATATCATTCTCTTCTATCGGCACATAATAAAGTCCAGCTTGACCGGCGATAGCATTTCCCATGCAGAAAAATAATGCAATAAACATGTTGAGTAGATAAATTTTTATAATATTTGCTTTCATTTTTATGGCCTTAAAAACATTACTGAATTATACCTCAATTCATTCGGATAAAGTTATAGATTTTAGCAAATCTACTTCCTTCTACTTCAAAGTGCTGGATATATTTCTATTTAAACAACACCCTCATGAGTAATGCAAAAAACTAAGATATTTTAGTTTGGTTAAAGTGTTGATCAGCAAATAAAACCTTTAGTAAGTATCTAGAGCTACAAAAAAGATATTTTTCCGTTATTGTTTATTAAAATGTTATAATTCAAACAGCATAATTTTCCATACAAGTCTTTCGAATAATCTATAGAAGCATATTTATTGCTATTTATAGCATAATTATAGCTTGTTCAAAATATTTAGAAAATATTACCTTAGGACAAACTAATATTATTTTAGTTTTTACTTACTAACAGATTTTGTAAATAGGTTATATATAACTAAGATATCCGGCAAAATCTTAACTTAAAAATAAGTTATCTTCTATATTAGTTTAAAATATTATTTTCTTTTATTCACGTTTGCAGCAATTGCATACATCGATCTTTTTAGGCTTTTTGTTATAACTTTTTTAGGAATTATCATGCAAAAAAATATATTTAAATTACTTTATTTAATGTTTATGTTGTTATGGATCACACCTTATAGCAATGCGGCTTCAGGCAATATAGGAAGTATCTCAGTTTCAGGTGATCCCATATCTTCAGTTTGGGTCAATAACTATCCACAACTAGCTGATATTCAACAAAAAATTCCGGCTAATAATAATAAGATACCGCTATCCCAGAAACCTCTAGTAGGCAAAGTTACTAATCAGTTTGGTTTAAGAGATGATATTTTAAAAAATATTGTAGAATCAGTACCAAATATTAATGCATCAGCATTATATCATGCTATTAGATACGCACAATATAGCCAGGCAATGTATTTGTCTAATGACAAGGATGAAGCTAGCCAGAATATGCAAGATATGATGTATGCCATATCTTGTTTATCTGATAGTTATGGTATGACCAATACCCATAATTTAATTTTAAAAACCGTAGAAATCAGGGGTGATAACCAGTTAAGGTTTACCCAGCAGAGAAAAAGCGAGCAGTTAACTGCTTTCAAGATATTCAATTTAAATAACAAGGCAGTTAATAATGACTGTCATATTGGAGGTAAATATTAATGAAAGCATTAATACTTTTTTTATTGTCATTTGTGGCAATAAATACATTTGCAGACTCCATTCCCCGCGTACATTTAGTGCATATTAATGGTATAAATACTACCCAGGATGAAGCTTGTCAAAACCTAATAGCATTACAAAATTCCATTGTACTTAACACAAATGTTATAGAATGGAATTTGGATTATAATCCATCAAATACTAAAGTTATTGATTTATTGAGAAGTATGTGGATTGTTATGCAACAAAAATCGAGAGAACAAAATATTGTTTCAATTAATGATTATGTAGATAATTATATGGTAGTACATCATTTACATTATCCTGTTGATAGCCCCGAATATAATGCACTAAAAAGCCGAATGGCACCAGATTATAAAGCGGCTTTTGATAAATCAGCCGGTGATGATTTTCCAGCCATATTGAAAAATTTTCTAGAAAAATTTCCGCCACCAGAACCTAGTGACTACACTGGGGTTCAGGATACTTTTTTAATAGTTCCACATTCGCAAGGTAATTTATATGCTAATGCCCTATTTGAAACTTTAATTTCACAGTATCACTTAGCTGCTACCAGAATTGCTATCTTTGGTATTGCAAGCCCGGCAGACTCTAATAAAGGAGATTCGATAACAAGAGAATATGCAGCGGTGGGAGTCAAAAACGTAACTAGCTATATAACGTCAGCAAATGATTTTGTGATGGGGGGATTAAAGGTGCTATATCCATCATTATTGCCGCCTAATATTATTATACCCTACTCAAGTAGCAATACATTAGGACATAATTTAATATCCACATACTTATCGGATGCAAATGCAGTAAAACAAATTACTGCAATGATTGGGCTTAATGTAGGATCTCTGGCATTCACTTTAAGTAACTTTTACCAAGATCATAAAACGAAATATTATAAATTTATGGTACTTCAGTATAAAGATGAAAATAAGGGAGCTCTAATGGGCCCGGATGGTTCTTTAATCTGTAGTAATGGATCCTGCAATAATGATTTTGATTATTATATTCCACAAAATTATGAGTTAGAACCGGGATCTCAAGTTAATTTTGCAAAATTTTTTATGTTACCCATTAAAAAATTTACTCCTGGAACATATACCGGCCTTGCTGATAATGATCCAACCGGAGACCTCCCTCAACTATCAGTATCTTTAGCTGACTGGTTTCAAAAAGGAGATACACACTTTTATTATGACGACCAAGCATGCTCAACATTCACCGCAATGGGTTACATGAGTTTTGATATTAGTTCTCCATCACAGGAAGGGCCATGGGATCAACTTAAGACATATTGCCCTACATATTTTGCTTATGACCGATTTATAATGGTAAAAGCAGAAATTAAATAATAAATCAGATACTAATCCCGCTGTAGGGATTAGTATCTCAAAAGGATTAGTATTTCAAAAAGTATTGAACTGATTATATTCAAAGTACGAATAAGCTTATAGGGTTATAAGTTGCCCAATTTTCCATCTCAATATTTGCAAGTATAGTCTGGTTTCTTTCTTCTTTTAATCTTTTATCTCTTATTCCCCTACAGCATGAATTAAAATAATCTTATAGTTTTGAAATGATATTTTATTAAAAGCATCAATTATAAATTGGATATCAACCTGCCCTTCAAGTATTACCAATGTCTGAGAATTATAACTACTAACTAAATAGGTGAGTAGACCAGTGGAAGACTCATTTTTCATAATTCTTATGCTTTTCAGGCACTATTAATGGTTCAATATTCAAGCGTATAGCATAATTAGTCCATACCTTATCCTGAATATAACTGGCTAAAGCCAGTAACTCAGGAGCTGTAGCATTACCATGATTTACCAATACCAAAGCCTGCTTGTCATAAACCCCTACATTACCCTGCCGATAACCTTTTAAACTTAGATTATCAATCAACCAGCCAGCCGATACTTTGGCTTTTTCATCATTAACTGGGTATACCGGTATTGTTGGATACTTTTCTTGTAATTGCCCAACTAACGCCATATCTAATATCGGATTATGAAAAAAACTACCTACATTACCAATCACCGCCGGGTCTGGTAGTTTAGTTTGCCTAATCTTTATTACGCAATTGCGTAAATCCTGCGCTGTTGGGTTTGTAAGTTCGGCTAATGCTTTGGCAACGTCTACATAATTGGTATTTAATTTTGCCATGCGAAGTAAGCGAAATGTAACACTAGTCACTATTAGATGCAGGTTATGTTTTAGGTAACTATCCCGATATTTGAACTGACAATCTGAATTATTTAATTGGCTGAATTGCTTATTTTTGCTATCATAGACTTCTACTGATTCTATAAAATCCTTAACCTCAACTCCATAGGCGCCAATGTTTTGAATAGGAGAAGCTCCAATCGTTCCCGGAATCAGGCTCAAATTTTCCAGACCAAACCATCCTTTTGCTATAGTATATCCTACAAAATCATCCCAAACTTCACCTGCCATCGCTTTTACCAATACAAATTCATCTGTGGTTTCAATTAGAGTAATTCCTCTTAATTGGTTATGGATAATCAGGCCCTGGTATACTTCCGGCAATATAATATTACTTCCACCCCCTAGCACAAAAATAGGTGACTCTTTAGCCTCCGCCGTTATTTGTGGCAAGTCAGCTATATCTGTTAGGGCAAAATATTTTTTTGCAATACTTTTCAGATGTAAGGTGTTTAATTTGTCTAATGGATAATTTGACTGAACTGCGAACATATAATGTCTTTTTTAAGGTTTTGTAGAATGAAAATGAATTAGATAAATAGCTCAGAATGGCTGCCTAATCTTTCTAAAATTAAAACTTCATCTTCTATTTTGTAGATCAGTAACCAATCTGGTTGAATATGTAATTCCCAGCTATCATGCCAGTTGCCAGTCAATTTATGATTTCTATATTTTACAGGCAACGGCTGTATTTCATTAACTAGTAAGCTTACTATCGCCTATAATTTAATAAACTCTTTCTTCTGTGCTTTAGCTTTTTTCAAATCCCGCTTAAAAGAATTTGTATAATGAAGGCTTAGCATTGCTATGCTTCATTCCACATTTTGCGAAGACCTTCTATACTGGTTTTTTTAGTTTTTCCATTTCTAGCATCAAGTATAGCTTGCCTGGTTTCATAATTAGGAACGTTAGCACTATACTTAATAAAGAAAGGTATGCCTTCTTCCACAACAACTTGACGTAAGAATAACCGGACCGCTTCGGCCATTGACAAACCCATTTGCTTTAAAAGTACTTCTGCATCTTTTTTAAGATATGGATTTATACTCAAATGGACATGACTACTTTGTTTATTTTTGGCTGTTTTCAACATGGTAGTTTACCCTCAATAAAATGTACCGTATGTATACCATCATTGTACCAAAAAACCACATAACATGCAAATTTAATAAAAAAGCTGGATTGAGATTCGAGATCTCGTTCCAGCTCTGAGTTAGCACTTCATTGTTCAATGGGCGTTTATAGAATATCTATTCTCTGCCCCTGCCTTATTTCTTACCGCGTATTAAATGCATGACCAGGGAAATCAGGAATAAAACAATAAAGATATAAAATAATATTTGGGCAATCCCGGCTGTTGCTGCTGAAATACCGGTAAATCCAAATATCCCGGCAACTATAGAAACAAGAAAAAATACCAATGCATAATATAACATAACACTCTCCCTTTAAAATAAAAATAAACTCTGCGTAATAATAACACTATACATAAGTATACTGTACCGAAAAACTTAGGGGAAAAAGTGATGAGAATGGTGCCCCCGACAGGAATCGAACCTGTAACTGCCCCTTAGGAGGGGGCCGTTATATCCATTTAACTACGGAGACTACTTATTGTCTTAGAACTTGTTTAATAACTTTAAGGCTTCGCGGATGCCACTACTTAAATCAGTTAATGTTTCTGGCAATTGCTTCATCACCAAATTTATTTCTTTATCACTATAACCTAGCGAGCTAAGAGCATTACGCACATCGGCCGTAATACCCGGCAATTGCACCTCTCTATTTGCCTTATTTTGGACATTAAATCCAGTTTCAAAAATAAATTTGCCTTTTAGTTCTAAGAGCATACGCTCAGCCAACTTTTTACCAATACCAGGTGTTCTGGATAAACTGGCTACATCACCGTTTTGTAATGCCAAATGCAATTCATTTAAAGATAATGTTGAAAGTAATGCTAAAGCAATTTTAGGCCCTACTCCCGAAACCTTTATAAGGCTTCTAAAACTATCGCGTGATTCTACCGTTAGAAATCCAAACAACGAATGTGCATCTTCACGTACAACCAAATGCGTATATAACGTTACCTTATTATCTAACGTTTCAAATTTTGCACAATCAGATATTGGTACATCAACTTCATAACCTACACCTGATACATCTAATAACACTTGCGGTGGTCGTAACTCTAATATCACACCGTTTAATCTACCGATCATATTAGTCCTTATTTAGAGCATGGATTCCCGACTAAAGCGGGAATGACAGCTTTTTATTTAGTAACAGGGATAACTGCACCTTTATAATTTGCCGTTATATATTTTTTAATTGCCGCCGATTGCAATACATCCACCAATTTTTTCATTTTTGGTAGGTTTTCGCTACCGGATTTTACTACCACTATATTTACATACGGGCTGTTTGAATCCTCTATAAATATTGCATCTTTTAACGGGTTTATCCCGGCTTGCAAGGCAAAATTAGAGTTTATAACTGCCAAATCAAGCTGATTAGCACTCATTGCCCTAGGCAGCATTGCCGGGTCAAGCTCGCTAAAGCTAATTTTGTATTTATTGGTAACAATATCTTTTTTAGTCGGGTATTTTACCCCATCTTTAAGTATAATAAAACCATTTTTTTGTAAAAGTAATAATGCACGCCCTTCATTGGTCGTATCATTTGGCAACCCAACTAATAACCCCATAGGTAATTTACTAAAATTTTTAGTTTTAACAAAATCAGTCAGCTTTGAATTACTGCCGGCATAAATCCCCATAGGTTCGATATGTACACCGGTTAATTCAACCAAGTTAGTTCCACGCTCTTTATTGAACTGCTCCAGATATGGCCTATGTTGAAAAAAATTGGCATCTAGTTGCTTTTGATCAACCAGGAAATTTGGTTGTACATAATCAGAAAATTCTTTTATCTGCAAATCAATCCCCTGTTTTTTTAAAATAGGTTTTGCTTGCTGCAATATCTGTGCATGTGGAACTGAAGTGGCACCAATTTTAATAACCTCATCCGCAGCAAAAACATTTGCTGAGAATACACCTATTGCTAACAATAATATTTTAAACTTCATCTCTATTCCTCTTTAAACTTAGATTGCCAAGTCATGCCCGGGCATTTTTCGAGAAGACACACGGTCATACTTATAGCATGGTTTGCAATTCGAGCTAATGTTTACGCATATGATTAACCAATTTATCTCCAATAAATTGGATAAGCTGCACTAAAACAACTAACAAAATAACTGTTAGAACCATTACATTGGTCTGAAAACGCTGATAGCCATAACGGATTGCTAAATCGCCCAGCCCGCCCCCACCAACGGTACCTGCCATTGCTGTATATGATACCAGTGTAATTGCCGTTATTGTGATGCTGGCAATTATTCCCGGCATAACCTCGGGTAGTAAAATATGGCGAATTATCTGCCAGGTTGTTGCACCATAAGATTTGGCCATATCTAAAACCCCACGATCTACCTCTTTTAATGAATTTTCGACAAGCCTCGTAAAAAATGGAAATGCCCCAACAATCAGCGGAGGAATAACTCCTTTTGCACCCAACGATGTGCCTACTAACATTATTGTAAGCGGCATCATTATTATTAGCAAAATGATAAACGGTATAGACCTAAGCAAATTAATTACAAAAGAAAACACTACATAGAATACCTTATTTTGTAAAATCTGCCCTTTGTCAGTAAGATATAAAATTATCCCTAATGGAATCCCAATTAATGCACTAAAAAATACCGACACACCTAACATAAACAAAGTATCAAAAATTGCCTGGTTTACTTCACCCCAGTCTATATCCATAAGTATATGCTGTAACATTATTTCCCTTTTTTAATTCACGATTTTAGCACGATCACCGGGTTTAATAGTCAAAACCGCAGCCAATAACACCACATCACCCACATTAACTCCAGATACTGCAGCCATATTAGTTAATTTATTGGTTAATAAAATTTTTGCCGGCTTTTTTACAACTACATTATTTACCAAAACTAAAACATAACTATTATCACCAACACCGCGAATAGCATCACGCGTTATTAATGGCGTATTACTAATCCTAGCCAAAGTTATAGAGCCTTTAATAAATTGACCCGCCTTTAGCTTTGCTTCTTTGTTATCAAAGTCTACATATATATAATATGACCTGGTCCCCAACTCTGCGACCGGATTTATCCGCGAAATTTTACCCGAAAATGATGCAGTTCTTGTCTCTACACCAAAGGAAACCATTTGTCCTACTCTTACTTGGCTTATGTAATCACTGGGAATTGCCGCCTTAATTTGTAATTTATCCAAACTGGCAATTGAAAATAATTTTCCATTTTTAGCTGCCAACTGCCCGTTATCAATATTTTTTTGATAGATATACCCAGTAAAAGGCGCTCTGATTTTTGTATCAGATAATAGTTTTTTTGCCCGCTCCAAAGATGCCTGCTGCTGATTAATTAGCTCTTGCGAAGCATGATAATTGGTTTGTAATTCATCATAAGCTAGTTTTGAAATAAACCCCTGATCAAATAACCCCTTTTGTTTCTCCAGCTTATTCTTATCCAGCTCAAACCTTGCTTTAGCGCTTGATAGCACTGCCTGCTGTTGACTAACTGCCTGCCTCAAATCAGTATCATCCAGTACCGCTAATACCTGGCCTCTATTAACAAACTGCCCCTCTTGCACCATAACTTGTTTTACAACTGCATCCACTTCACTGGAAATAACTGACTGGTTTAATGGCGACAAATCACCTGTAAATGCAATTGCATTATCTACCGCACCTAGTTTTACAATTGCAACATCAGCATTACTTAATAATATAGCATTATCAGTTACGGGTGCTGTATGTTTAGTTTTGTAGCTGTTTATTATAAAAATAGCAACAAGTAAGCCGGCTATTAAACCAAATATTATTTTTTTCAAAAACACTCCAACTTAAATTTAAATAGATCCCCATGCCAAAATAGCCGGGCTCGTAATAGTTTAAAACTTAGATCGTATATATTTAGAGAAACTCTCTAAATAATAATATATAACCGGTACTACAATCAATGTTAGTAATGTAGAAGTTGTCATTCCACCAATAATTGCATATGCCATAGGCTTTCTTGTTTCTGACCCAACACCGCTAGACAACGCCACTGGCAACATTCCAAAAATCATTGCGCAGGTAGTCATCATAATTGGCCGCAGCCTAATAACACCTGCATTAACGATTGCATCTACTTTAGGTACTCCACGCCTCATCTCTTCATTGATAAAATCAACCAGTAAAATACCATTCTTGGCAGCTAAACCCATAAGCATTATTATACCAATTATTGAAAACATGTTTAGCGTGCTCTTAAAAAGCAGCAAGGCCAAAAATACCCCAACAAATGATAGTGGTAGTGCAACCATAATCACTAAAGGCAAAATAAAACTTCTAAATTGAGCAGTTAAAATCATATAAATAAATACAATACCAATTAATAACGCACCTACAGCATAAAGAAATGATTCATCCATGTCCTGCTTGCTACCACTTTGCACTATAGAATAACCTGTTGGTAATTTATACTGATTTAGTAAGGTCTGTATTTTACTAAATACTGCCTGGTTATCACTACCATCAACATTCCCGGTTATTGTCACCGTTCTTTGTAAATTAATATGGTCTAACTCGCGTGGTGATAATCCGCTTTTAGTACTGGCAATAACTGACAACGGAACCATCTGCGGCAAATTATTGCTATCTAGTTTGTTACTTACAACCTTCAACAGATTTAATGCATCCCTATTCCTATACTCTTCCGGAATTTGCACCATAACATCGTAATTTTGCCCATTCTTCGTGTCCTCCCATTGGCTAACTTTATTCCCGGCAAATAATACCGACAAAGCATTCCCTACATCAGATAAACTAATGCCCAGATTACTTGCCACTTCACGATCTACATTTACCGCAAATGCCGGATTTGCCTGCTGGTAGGTTGTTTCCAGGTCTGTAATCCCTTTAATTTTCTGAATTTTTTGTAGTAAGTTATCAGAAATATTCTTTAATACCTCAGTATTATCACCACTAATCTCTACATTAATCGGCTTTTGATCCCCCCCTGGCCCACCAATTGGCATAATATTCTGTACATCTATCCCACCTACCTGATTTACCAATTTACGGCTTTGTTCCATTATCTGGTCTATATTTCTAAAGCGGCTAAGCTTACTCCCAATATCAATGGTTAAACTGGCATTATTGGTACCATCACCAAAATTTTTATTTATCCCGGCTGTAATATTCTTAATTTCAGGAATAGCTTTCCTTAAAATGTCATCAACTTGCTGAACTTTAGTCGCTGTATAATCAACATTTGAGCCCACGGCCGTTTTAAACCTTACATCAAACTTACCATTGTCTGATTTGGGAATAAATTCCGCACCAATAAACGGAACTAAGAAAAAACTCCCGATTAAAAGACCAAAAGCAACACTTAGGGTAATTTTTTTATAATTTAAGGATAAATGAATGAACTTCTCATAAAACGCGATAAGCCGATTAAAACCTTGTTCAAATTTATTTAAAAGCCGCCCTAAAGTTGAACGTCCAAGCCAACCCCCATCCAGTGGCTCATGCCAGATACTAGATAGCATTGGGTCTAAGATAAAACTTACTAATAGTGAAATTAAGACTGCAACAGTCACCGTTATACCAAATTGGAAAAAGAATTTGCCGATGATACCTTTCATAAAACCAACCGGTAAAAATACTGCCACAACTGTCATTGTTGTAGATAATACTGCAAGGCCTATCTCATTAGTTCCATCCAATGCGGCGCTATAATGATCTTTACCCATATGTAGATGCCTGACAATATTTTCCCGTACAACAATAGCATCATCAATCAATAACCCAACCGATAAAGATAAGGCCATTAATGACATCATATTTAGGGTAAAACCAAGAACATAAATAGCAAAAATGGTACCGATTAATGCTATTGGTAAAGTAAGTCCGGTAATTACAGTTGAACGCCATGATTTAAGAAAAATAAATACGATCAAAATTGTTAAAATTGCACCTTCAAATAAGGTATGATCAACACTGCTAAGCGATCTGCGCGTAGCATCAGTTTGATCATAAACCACAGAGATGGATATATTGGCAGGCTTAATCTGGTTAAGCTGTGTAATCATTGCGTATACACCATCCGATACATCGACTGTATTTGCTTTTTCAGCAGGTCTTATATCTAAACCTATTGCTCGTTTCCCATTTACTAATGTAAGACTGTTATACTGCTCCTGGCCATCCTCAACCGTACCAATATCTGATATCTTAATGGGCACACTGTTTCTATACGTAATAACAATATCGGCAAATTGTGCTGTAGTTTGCAATTTGCCGTTTAGCCTTACATTAATGCTTGAATTTTTAGTCCGTACGTCACCTGCAGCAAAATTATCATTGGCATTTTTAATTGCATTTACCACATCATTAACAGATAGTCCCATTGACTGCAGTTTATATGGCTCTACATTCACCCGCACCTGCCGATTAACTGCACCAACTAATTTTACATCCCCTACACCTGCAACTGTTTGTAGCCTCTTTTTAGCAACCCGGTTAATCCAGTCAGTAACATCCTTTAATGGCATCTCGTTTGATGCAACAGCCAAAGACATAATCGGGTTATCGCGGATATTTACTTTTGTTATCGTTGGATTATCTATTTCTTTGCGAAAATTTGCCGATACTGCCGAAACTTTATCGCGAGAATCTTGAAGTGCCTGCTCCGGATCAACACTTAGGCTAAACTCAGCAACTACTACTGATTGGCCTTCAAAAGAATAAGAGCGGATCGTCTTAATACCATTTAATGAATTTAGGGTTTCTTCAATAGGACGGGAAATATCAGTTTCAATAACCTCAGGGGAAGCGCCTTTATAATTGGTTGTCACCACTACTACCGGAAATTTGACATCCGGAAACTCTTCAACTGAAATATTTTTTATTGAGATTAACCCAAGTAAAAGCAATGCCAACATAATTACTGTAGCAAAGTATGGGTTTTTTAATGATATTTTGGTAAGCCACATATTATCTAATTAATAACTTTCAATACTACATATGTGTATAAATTTTTGTTTAACTGTGCCTGATCCAAAATATTCGCCATAAAAGTTTCAATAGAGCCAGCCTTTACTTTAAACTTAACCATGGCATTAGGCAGCGCTTTTTGTACTTTAGCTAGATCGATATCTTCTACTACCAAATAAACCGGCTCCTGTGGCGTACCCTTCACCTGATTCAAATCAGTAACGGCCTGATACGTATTGTTAGCATGAAAATTTAAACCAAACATATCCATTTCATTTCTGGATTCAATGTTATAGCTATAAACTTTTGCATTGTTATGTCTATTTACATAATCGGCAATTTGGTATCCGCCGTCATATTTTGCATATCCCACCCCATTTACCGTGATTAAAAACAAAAATACCATGCTAATTGCAATCGTTGGAAAGGCAATGATTTTAAACTCCCAGCCCCTATTTCTAAGACGCACAACCAATACCAACCAGGCAATAACATCCAGAATAATTATTATACGCATTGCAGGACCTGATAATACCAGTGGAGCTGCAACTAAAACAGCCAATAAAAGCACAGCAGCTATAGTAACTTGTAAATAAAATAGCGGGTGGCGGGAGCTGGCTTTGCAATTTGCAACAACCCTATTCATCCAGGCAGCACAAATAATGCTGGAAAAAGGAAATAAAATATTTGTATAATGGTCAACCTGGAACACCGAAATACTAAATAGGATAAACGTAATAAAAAATGAAGCAAATAAAAACACCTCAGCATCTTTATGAATACGAGATCCAATAAATTCTTTTATAAATTGCCATATAGACACCAAAAATATTGGCCACCATGGAAGGTATGCCCATAAAAATGTATGCATGAAAAAGAAGTAATGACTAAAATCTGCATGATCATTGCGAATTGGCCCTGTGCTTAAAAAACGCCCGAACTGGCTATCCCAAAAAAACCACCTGATTCCTGATACTCCAGTATGTCCATATATAACTTTTTCCGGGTGCAAGTCAAACTGTAAATACAATACCCAAAGTTCTGGAATAATAAATACAAAGCAAAGAAATAGTGCAAATATCCATTTTAACCGAATAAAATTGCGCCATTTACCCAAATATATCCATAAGACAGCAATCCCGCTAATTATAGTTATAAGAATAAAAATTCCCTTAGTCATAATAGCCAAAGCCGTAAAGAAGGCTCCACCAAATAAATATTTTACCCCACCATGTTTATCATAACAAAGCCAGAAATAAACGGCAGGCATAATTTCACCCAACATAAATGCTTCAGCCCGGACATCAATGGAAGATAACATCAAATGTAGCGCTGAAGCTGTAAATAAAACAGCTAAAAGCCCAACCTCTTCGTTATACCAATACTTAGCTAATTTATATGTAAAATATAGGCCAATTAAATGAAAGGCAAAGCCGGGGAGTATGTACGCAAAAGAATTAATACCTAATATTTGATATGATATTGCAGTAATCCAGAACGGAAAATGTGGCTTATCCAACCAATCCTGCTTTAATAGCATCAGATCACTCCAATTACCGGACGTGACTATATGCTTAGCAATACTTCCATAATATGGAGTGAATGTGCTTCTTAAAGCGGGGAATAATAATCCAACGGCATTAGCTAATATAGCTAAAATAATCAGATATTTAATAGACTCATCCAATTTTTTCATGGCTGCTACTTTTACAAACAGTAATATAGCCATTATTATAGCTTACTTAGACTATAGAAAGCATCTTTAATCTTGATACTACAGGGCAAATGCATCTAAATGCGGCTATATCCTATAATTCAGATGCATTTGTCTTTGTATTAGAGCTGGGTTTGGGGTTGACCTCTAACGATAAGGTTGTATCATCAGCCTGGTTTATCTGTTTTATTATTTATTGTAAAGTTGATACTTTTATCGGCAGAGACATCATTGGTATTTGATTTTTTCTCTATATTGGTTCCTGCAATAGCAAGAGAATAACTTATTAGCAGGATTACTAATGATTGAATTTTCATAACTTACACCCAAATATCTTAAAACTGGCATCTTAAATATCCCGAGGTGTTTAATTGCAACTTCAAATAAATTATATTAAATTTCTAAAGCTGCAATTAAAATCAACGGGTTATTAAATTTATATGAGTAGTTTACTATATTTTAAAAAATTTAGATATACCGAATTTCGGTAAAAGAGTAGATTTATTAAAACGTTTGATAAACGAGGATTGGTTTAGTAGTATTTATTGCAAACTGCGTGCTTAAAGCTTCATTTAAGGTGCCTTTATGCCAACTTTCTAAAGCTAAATTACTTAGATCCCATTTAAGCCCGTGAGTGGTGATTTTTGCTTCAGGATAGATGCTAAATAATGATATTTGCTGCCCTGTAACTGTAGGAATGATTACGGACCCGGCATATACCCTAAAAAACCCATAATCACTCAGTAAAATAATATTTTTGATCTTTTTTGCGTATTCTACAAGTAATGAAATGTTTGCCAGGCTATGATCCTCGCGTAATCCAGTAGCACCCATAATAATTATATTATCCAGCTGTAATTGATTAATCGCAAAATCTACAGCTTTAGTTAGATCATTAAAATTCTGATCTGGTGTGTATTTAATCTTATCTACATATTTTTGTTTTTGTGCCTCAGACAAAGAATCACAATCACCAATTATACAATCCGGCACAATATTATTTTGTTCTAGTGTACCAATCGCCCCATCACAACATATAAGCGTGTTAGCATCATTCAGTAATTTATATAAATATCTATCTTTTGGAGGCTCGCCATTTGCAATAATAATATTCACAGGACGTGCCAGATTGATGCATTGTTTAAAAATCGCTTCCAAATCGCCTGACATTTATTTCTTTTTAAAATATGGATCCCCGGCACAGCCGGGGATGACAGTTATCACTTACTGTTGTGGACTATTAACTTTAGTATCCACTTTTAGCGACCATTGACTTCCATCATTATCTTCCCCAGGAGGAATGATCCTAACTGATGGACCATTGTTCCATTGGATAGATGATGAAGTATAATCATAATTAGGGTCCAAAGTTATAATCCTTATACCATCAACACCCCAATTTCTCTTAACCATACAATCTTTGTCATCAAAACAAACAGGCATTACCGCTAAACCATAGCCCTCTGTTTCCACAATTAAACCGAATGGATGTGTAATACCGCTATCGTCCTTAAAGCTCATGTATATTGTATTTTCATAGATATAAGAAGGGGTACGGTTACCATCTTTATCCACCTGTGACCTTGGAACAAACACGTCAGTATCAAATACTGTACTGCTCCTGGTACCATCGGTATTAACATGTGGTGCTAAAATTTGCTGAGGTTTATTAATCAAATTAGCCGGGGCGTATGCTATAGGGTCGCTGCCATCCACAAAAAACGCCGGGTAAATAGATGCATATTGGCCAGATTGTATAAACGTCATATTATTTTGCACTGTTATTTTGTTTGCATTATCTATTGTTGTACCTACCATAGAATTAATATCAAGCGGGACATTTGATGTCATAGTTGCCTTATATTCAAAAAGCCAGGGGGCTGACGTATTATCTATAGACCCCGATATCTCATGGGGAGCGCCAATTGAAACAATATCATACCCTCCACCAGAATTATCAAGTTTGGATTGGTTGCCATTAGCATCTACAAGAGCCCCTAATATATTATTCCATTTACCGATAGTACTGTAATAAATTTTAGTATCAGCAGTTGGAATAACATTTTTCTGTCCAGCTGCCGGAAGAAGAGCCCGGGTAGGACAAGTTGTTATAATATATCCCGGGTCCCCGCTTACAAAATTTGGATACCAGTGGCTGATCCCAGGTTCTTTACTAATCGGATCCTTACAAACATTCGCTACATTTTGTACCAATTCCGGAGGTAACCCTTGATAAAGCATAAACATATTTTCATTTTTATTTGTCTTACCCACAAATACTGCTTTAACTGATGCTATATAATCGTTGGTAACCTTAAGTAAAGCAGCACCAGATGGTTGGTGATCCTTATCAAGTTTTGGATCTACATAAGGTATCGATGAGTCATCATTAAAAGATTGTAAATCCGGATAATCGGCAAGATTAATTGCTCCGCCCGGTGCATTAGGGGCAGTTGCTGCTAATATAGTTTCAATATAATCTGTTAGTATACCTCTGGTCTTAAGTGCATAAGCATCTGTTTTCAACGATATATCCAAAATCATTGAGTTACATTTTACTCGTTGTGTAACTACATCAACATCATCACTCATCTTAGTTTCATCGCGACACATGGCATTTAATTCTTTCATAATTGAAGGAGCATTTGTATCAACCGGCATTATATCTGTCATCATTTTTACTAAATCAGCAGTACTGGTTAATGCCGTCTGAAATAACGGGCTCTTGTTCCACAATGCTCTAAATCCACCCGGGTAATTTTGGACTAATTCTTTAAGGGATGAATAAACAACCCTGGTCCCATCTGGTTTTGTATACACCAATAAATTTTCATACGCTTTTACATAGCTATTAAAAGTTTTTTGGTTATTCATATACATGTTATAGTATACCTCGGTTATATCCGCGGAAAGTTCATTTTGTATATCAAAGCCCATATTTTTCATACCAACAGCAATTTCATTTATCTTCTCATCCATTGCATCCATTCTTTTACTGAGCCCTTCAATCTTTTTATCCATTGCCTCTAACTTAGCTTCTGTCGTATCCGGACAAGCTGCATTTTTGAGGCTGCCTGCTAGTAGCCCGGCAACAGGCCCAAAAAAAGGCAACTCTTCGGCAAAACCTTCTGCAACCATGTCTATCCCAAAGTCAGCAAAACCTTTTACTTCTTCGCTACAAGCTACATCTGTCACATCACTTGCCGTATCGGCCCAGCTATTAAAACTAATTGTCGCAGCTAATATTAAAATTATCTTTTTCATCTTGTTTAACTCCATTAATTTGGTTCGCCCAGTATTTATTATTTCGTTTTATCTTGAGTGTTTTTAGGCTCGAACTTACTAAAATATTTATTTTCTGCCATACTATTATTAGCAATCTTGCTATTTTTCATATCAGCTGCCAAAGCTTCAAGAATCGCTTTATGAGCGTTTTGACCACTGAGTGTTGAGCCTGTAAGTATTTCCAACTTACGCCCCACTTCATGTAGATGTTTATAAGTTTTATATCTATTTTTTATCTGGGAAAAAGCATAGTGGCCTAAATATATATCCTGGGGTGTAATTGTTGTAGACCCTGATGTAGGACTTGCTAAAACATATGCTGATGTTAGAGTTTTATCATCTCCATAAAACTTGAATGACCAACTGCCTTTTGGTTTTTTCTTCCACTTAATTGCCAGCTTACATGGGTATACGCTGTGAGCCTGACAACTAAAATTATTTGATTTGGATTGCTTATAAATAACTGCACCGCTATCTGATTGGATAACTAAATCAGCAAAATTGGCATCTGTGTTATTATCAATTTCAAAATTATAACTCGTATTATCCGCACTATTTAGAAACTGTTTTAAACGAGCAGCTTTATCTACAGCATTAATGTTGGTACTAGCAGAAGTGCCGCTTCCAGGTCCTACAACAGCAGAAGCTACAGTCATATAACCAATCAATAGAATTATCGTCGACTTAAATTTCATTAAACTCTCTCCCTAAACAGTTTTATTTCATTGCCTATAATACTTTTATTAGCCATAAATACCTGATTACAGTTAATAAACGCATATTTTGTAATTTTATACTGAATATAGTAAATTAAGCAATACGGAATTTCCGTAGATAGGCCCATTAATCTATAAAGCTATCTACCTCTTTTTTCAGATGTTGCATATTTTGAGCAATTTGCTCATTTGGCAAACTATTGGCTAACATAATTTTACAAGTTATTAATCCAATTAATATTATTATAGCATTGTCTACAGGGAAACTAAGGCTATTTATGCTACGCAAATATGAAACCAGTGCCATGAGCAGCATATATACCATCAAATACCATGAACTGGCAAATGCCTGAAACAACGAACTACCACGCACAAATGTTCCATAGCTCATGCTGATTAAAATTAAGGCTAATGCTAGATATAACAAATTATACATTCCGGACCAATATACTAGTAAACTGCAGCAAGCAAATCCAAGATAACCCAACGGGCTGTAAAATCCAATCTTAAACATCTGGCCATCCTCAGGCAGTGCCTGGCGTAAAAGTATTAATGCAATAGGCCCGGCAAGGTAAGAAAACACCATTATTGAAGATAAGAAATTGACCAACTCTTTCCAGGTTGGAAATGGCAACAAAAAACATATCCCAAATATAGCACTTATCCAAAGAGCTATCTGGGGTGCGTGATATTTATTTAACCTAGTTAGAAAACTATTAGGAAAAAAGTCCCGACCTAATCCATATAGAACACGGCCTGTAACTGCAGTAAATACATTTGCAGTTCCAAGTGGCGCACTGATTGCATCAATAAATAAAATTGTAAATAAAAAATGAGCGCTAAATATTGCAACTAAACCAAGTAAGGGCGCTACGACAGTATCTGCCAAATGCTTGTCTGCCGGTAAACAGGCAATAAATGTCAATGATAGACAAAAATAAATTGCACCACCAAAAATTATTGGAGCGATAACCGAATAAGGTACTGCACGCTTGTGGTTTTTCGCATAACTAGCTAAAACCAGGCCATTTTGAAACCCGGTAAAAGCAAAGGCCATTCCACTGGTAGTAATAGCTAATAAAATAGCCTCAATCGACACAGGCATAGCATGATAATTAGCCACCACATTTTCCCATTTACCAAAACCAAAAATTAACGTAACTACAACAATAATCGGAATCGTTAATTTACCCACGCTTATTATCGAATTAAATTTGGCTACATTAGTCACAAAGAATGTATTAAACCATGTTAGCCCGAAAATAATTAAAACAGCCAGGCCTAAGCCAAGCCCAGATAATTCAACCCCCCTGCTTACATGGTTTACCAAAGGATGCCACCAAAATCCCAGATACTGGATTGCTGATTGCGCTTCCAGTGGTAAAAAAACCACATAACTTAACCAACTAAGCGCCATAAACACAAACGCTAAACTTCTGTTATGTGTTATACCCACAAATCGCGGCACACCACCTATAATTGGCAGCTTACTATGTATTTCAATAAACGATAAACCAATGATCAAGCTTAACAACCCAGAAATAACCCAAGACACCAATACCCCAACGCCTGCCATTTGAAAACCATAATAGGGAGAAAACAGCCAACCCGCACCAAACATACCACCAGTAGAAATTAATACTAACTGCCAGGTTGATAATTTATGCTTGCTCATTATATACGTTCTTTCCTGGAAAAATTTTGAATGTTTAATCTAGATCAGATTGTATCACAAATCTGATTCTATTCATTTAGTATATAATCTATACTTATAATGTAACTTCAAGATTGAATTTAAATGACAACTATTGCAATTGCACCAATGCTCGACTGGACCGATAGGCATTATCGTTATTTTATGCGCCAAATCACCAAACATACCGAACTTTATACCGAAATGATTGTGGCTGATGCAATACTACATGGCAATTTAGACCGTTTACTTGGTTTTGACAAAATAGAGCTCCCGCTTATTTTACAGCTTGGGGGATCGGACCCGGAAAAGTTGGCAACAGCCGGCCGTATAGCCGTGAAATACGGTTATAGTGGCATAAACTTAAATGTGGGCTGTCCTTCAGATCGAGTAAAATCCGGCAATTTCGGCGCTTGCCTCATGCAAGATGGGGATCTGGTTGCAACATGTATAAAAACTATTCAAGATGCTGTGGATATTCCGGTTAGCATTAAACATAGAACCGGACTTAACTATAATTATGATTATGAATACTTACGTGCTTTTGTTGGTACAGTTGCAACCACCGGATGTAACCATTTTATAATTCATGCCCGAAATGCAATTTTATCCGGGTTATCCCCTAAGCAAAACCGTGAAATACCACCACTACGTTATGATTTTGTTTATCAATTGAAACAAGAATTTCCACATCTTAATATTGTTATTAATGGTGGTATAAAAACTGTTAGTGAAATACATGAGCACCTGGAGCATGTTGATGGTGTTATGCTCGGACGTGAAGCTTATTATAACCCGTATTTATTTGCTGGTTTTGATGGAATATTTTTTGGTGACAACGAGCAAGGTAATGACGACATAGCCTCCAGGGAAGAAATTGCACACAATATGATCCCCTATCTTGAACAATGTGCCAAAAATAATATTTACCTGCACCATATCACCCGCCATATGATAGGTTTATACCATGGCTGCCCAAAAGCCAAAATCTGGCGCTATACTTTGACTAATGAAATGATTAAAACTAATAACATCAGTACTTATACAGACTTATTGTCTAAATTTGCTGAGTGAATTTTTTGACATAGCTGGGTTGATATAACGTTATTTTGTAACAAGAATATTATATATATTAGTCTATAGCTTTTGCATGAATAGAAATGGGCGGCGGAATATGCCTTTAAAAGAAAATGGTGGCCTGGGGCAGAATCGAACTGCCGACACAAGGATTTTCAGTCCTCTGCTCTACCGACTGAGCTACCTGGCCACATTACTGCTACGTCTGCATCTTACATAGCTGCGTCATACGCTCCAAGTCGCAATCCTCATGTACCAAGTGTACATTCCGGTTGCTTTATTGTAGCTATTCCTTGCTCTATAAGCGCATACTTGCATTAATTACTGTACAATATCATTGGTGCCGGCGAAAGGAATTGAACCCTCGACCTTCTGATTACAAGTCAGCTGCTCTACCTACTGAGCTACACCGGCACTTATTTGCCTGGTTTACATCTTATATAGCCTTGCTCTATAAGCGTATACTGGCAACTAACAGTTACACTTTACACTTTTGGTGGCGAATCAGGGACTCGAACCCCGGACCTGCGGATTATGATTCCGTCGCTCTAACCGGCTGAGCTAATTCGCCACTATTTGCGCGAGAGGGGTATTATATACTAGCTCCGCCACCCTGTCAAGTAATATTTAATCTCTGAGATTTCTATGGAGCATTGACAGTAGCTAAAATACCGCTTGACAAAGTTTTTTGTTTACTATATAATATTTAATAAACCAAACTAATGCTCACATTAAATGGAATATATTATATAAAGGAAAAAATGAAATTTCTCAAACTATTTAATTTATTTTTAGGTCTGTATTTAAGTATAAATATAGTTTATGCAGACGATTTATTTAATAATAGGTTTAAAGGAAACCTAACATTTACATGTGATTTTCCTTTAAATGGAAATACAGCTTATGTTTATGAGCATGAAAATTATTCGAGTGCTGAGAGTCTCAAGTTTGTTTTTCAACATTACATGTTTGGAAAACCAGAAAATTTTGTTGAGAATAAACCAAAGAATGGCAAATCTGTACCAAACTTTCACTTTACAGGATTTTATGAATTTGCTACTGATAGCATATCTTTTGATTTTGATACGTCAAAAATATTAGGTCACAATCGCTATAGTGAAAGCTTTTTAAATACATTGCCAGATATTGTGCTAGGCAATAATTTTGAGTATCCTCCTCTACTTCGGGAAGTTATTTGGCAGAAAGAAGTAGAAAATGATAAAGATGCAGTTGTAAAACTACATCTTAAAGCTACGGGATATCCAGAGCAAACTAAGGACTCATCATATAAAGCTCAATATGTTTTCTCCTACGCTGACCTAGACCATAATAAAACCGATCACGCAGATAACATTACAGGTTCTTGTGTAGTAAAATCTATTCCTTTAATACCTGCTGATATGCCTGCAATTCGATTGTCTGATGATGCTCAACAAAAAGAACTTCTTAAAAAAAATAAAGGGCAATATAGCGGTGATATGTCGTTCAAATGTGAATTTCCTCTTATAAAACTAAGTGGCCCGGCACAGCTACCCATAACAGAAAAAGACAGGCCTTTCGTGGCGGATCATTACAACAGTCCTGCAACTAAGACCACATTAGACCCCATAGAAAGTATTAATGATTTCTTTAAATTACATGGTTTACCAAAACCAGATATAGAAAAAAAGTCGTCTGATTATGTTCTTACAATTTATGGCAATTATTTTTATGAAGACGATTATATGCAACTTAGCTTTGCTAATAATAAAATCTTTGGGAAAAGCCTTGGTAGTAGCCACTTTACGCCTACTTTTGGTAAGCTAAGAAGTAATTATATGGAGATAAACAATTTGCGGGATGGCATAGGATTTAGATGGGTTAGAATTGCACCTCATTCTTATGAAGCTAGCAAGTGGACATATTTTGATATTGGAATTTATCATGATATTGAGGACAAATATTATTTAGGTTATTATGATCGCGAAAATTCAAATGCATCGGGATTTAAACACAGGGATTACATTTCTGGAAAATGTACTTTTACCGAAGGTATTACCCGGCCACCTGTGCTAGAAGCTGGGGAGACAAAAACGTAAACTAAATTATTTTATGGGCAACACATGTATTGCACCCTAAAAACTCCAGTTATTTAGAAGAAATTTTATTAAAAGCCGCAATTTTAGCCAGATAATCATCGGCTATTTGGCAACCATGCCTCTTACCTTGTAAAAACCAGGTCTTTGCAAACACATAGTCTTTAGTTACACCAGTACCATTAAAATAATATTGCCCTATTGTACACTCAGCCTTAGCATCCTTTTTTGCGGCAGCTAACATATACCAATTAAATGCCTCTTTGTAGTTTTGCTGAACTCCCACACCATTTTCATACATATAAGCCAGATCATTCATAGCTAAAACATTCCCCAAATTGGCGGCTTTTGTATAATTAGTCATCGCTTTTGCATTATCTTTTTCCACACCTATACCATTTTGGTATAGAAAGCCCAAGTTGAAGTAACCTTCATCATTATTTAGGCTTGCTGCTTTAGTAAATAAATCCAATGCAGCTTTGGTATCTTTGTCTATTGTACCAATGCCATCCCGGTAAATCAGACCCAAATAATTCATCGCAGCAGTATTGCCCTTAGCAACTGCTTTTTTATACCAATAGACTGCCTTAACATAATCTTGTTTTACTCCAACGCCCGAGCCGTACAAATTACCCAAGGTCAACATAGCCAAAGCTTCATGTTTATTTGCTGCAACGGAGAAATATTGTACTGCTTTATCATAATTTTGCTTAAGAAAGTATGCTTTACCAAGATAAAGGGCAACTTTACTATCCTTTGATTGACTGTATTCAGATTCACCGGCATTTATAGCCTTGTTATAGTCATGACGATCAATATAAGTTTTTAATTGTGCAGCATCTTTTGCCGGTGATTCAGCAGCCACAGTAAAGTTGGATGATGATGGCGGCTCTTTAACTATGCCTGATGATTGTGCAGTATTAATTTCAGGTACGGCAAGCGCCAAAGCATTTACGCCAGCCAAAACCAATAGCAGAAGCCGTCTATTCATAACAATTAACCAGTGATAAAACGTAGACAAGCTACCATTAGTTGTTGCGGTACAACCCCAAGTACTAATAACGCTAAACCATTAAGTACTAAAGCTGATCTTCCTAATATGCAATTGTCAGCTACAATAATCTCAGAGTCTTGTTCATCAAAATACATAACTTTAACAATACGTAAATAAAAGAATGCTCCGATTAATGACATAACTACTGCAAAAATTGCACTTCTAATATATCCGGTAGCAACCAATGCTTCTAAAATCTTTAGCTTGGCATAAAAACCAACTAATGGCGGGATACCAGCTAATGAAAACATTACCAGAAGCAAAATGCCAGCATATATTGGATGAGATTTATTTAGCCCTTTTAAGTCATCAATTTTTTCACATTCATATTTATCCCTGGATAACATTAAAAGCACACCAAAACCTGCCAGCGCTGTGAGCACATAAGTAACCACATAAAAAATTACTGCCGATAAACCCTCTACACTTGTGGTCATCAAACCAAATGCAATAAAACCCATATGTGAAATAGCAGAATAACCTAGCATTCTTTTAATATTAGTTTGCGCTATCGCTACAATATTCCCGATAATCAAAGACAAAAACGCCAAAACCGATAACATAATTGACCATTGTGGCCCAAGTAGCGCCAAACCACCAACTAAAAACCGAATAACAAATACTACTGCCGCCAATTCAGTTACTGTCCCTATAACAGTTGTAACTGCCAGCGTAGATCCCTCATATACATCCGGCACCCACATATGAAAAGGAACCAAACCTAATTTAAACATTAATCCCGCAACTACAAATACCACCCCAAAAACTAATGAAGCATTATTTACATGCCCTTTCATCAAAGCTCCAATTTCAGCATATACAGACTCTAGTTGTAAATGACCATTAGTTGCGCCATATATAAAAGAAATTCCATAAAGCAGTAAGCCCGATGACAATGCGCCCAAGATAAAGAATTTCATTGCAGCCTCAGTGCTACGTACATTATCCCGATCAATTGCAACTAAACCATATAAAGCTAATGATAATAATTCTAAACCAACATATAATATCAACATATTATTAGCTGATATCATAACTAGCATCCCTAAAATAGCAAATAAAAAGATTGCGTAAAATTCGCCTTTTAAGAGCTGTTTATCATCAACATAACGCTTTACATACAAGACGACAATAATGCCGGTTAGATATGTAAATAATTTCATACCACATGCCATGGCATCCAATATAAACATATCATTAAAAGCTAACTGGACTTTACCCGGTATAAATACATACAACTGTAAAACAAACCCGCCAATTAAGGTTAGGATAGCCCAAATAGTATTAACTGCTTTTTTCTTCTCATCAATAAAAGCATCAATTAATAACATTATTACCAGCATCCCGGTTACAAAAATTTCAGGGATTGCTGCAAATAAACTAATATTCATATATCTGTACCTTTAAGAATTATGGATCACCGCTTACCACACGCGTGGTGCGCGGGGATGACATTATAAATTATTTTATTAGTAATTTAGTATTGGCAACTTCCATCACCAGGTCTTTAACCCCAGTTTGCATTTTTGCTACAAACATTTCCGGATAAACCCCCATTGCAATTACTGCAAATGCCAACAAAAATAAAACTATAAATTCAGCAAAATTAACATCACTCATAGATGCTACATGCTTATTGTTTACTTCACCAAACACCACACGTTTATACATCCATAAAGTATAAGCTGCACCAATTATCAATATCGTAGCTGCAAAAAATGCGTAAATAAACTTGGTTTGTACTGAGCCCATTATCACCATAAACTCACCGACAAAACCGGAGGTACCGGGTAAACCCGAATTGGCCATAGAAAATAGCATAAAAAAAGCAGCAAAAATAGGCATCTTGGTTGCAACCCCACCGTAATCCGCAATATTTCTGGAATGAACCCGGTCATACATTACACCGATACACATAAACATTGCTGCTGAAACAAAACCATGTGAGATCATCTGTACAATTGCACCTTGTAATGCCCAGGTGTTTAGATACTGCCCAACAAATAAAAATGAACCTAAGGTAACAAATCCCATATGTGAAATTGAGGAATATGCCACCAAACGCTTCATATCTTTTTGCACTATACTCACAAAGCCAATATAAACTATTGCTATAAGTGACAGCGTTATCATTACACCGGATAACGCTCTTGCTGCATCAGGAACAATTGGTAACATAAAACGTAGAATACCATAACCGCCTATCTTTAAGGTAATTGCCGCCAGTACCATAGAACCACCAGTCGGTGCTTCCGGGTGAGCATCGGGTAACCACGTATGAACTGGCCACATTGGGACCTTTACTGCAAAAGCAAAAAAGAACGCGATAAAAATCAATACTTGAGCAAGCATTGTTAATGGGGTTTTATAGAAAGCAAATATTTCAAAAGTATCACTCGATACATAATATAAGTAAATCAAAACCACCAGCATCAATAATGAACCTAGTAAGGTATACAAGAAAAACTTAAGCGCTGCATATACACGATTAGAACTACCCCAAATCCCGATAATCAGGTACATCGGAATTAACATCGCTTCGAAGAACACATAAAAGACCATTGCATCAAGTGCACAAAATACCGCACTCATAAAACCAGTCATTAATAAAAACATACTATTGTATAAGGCTACCTTACTTTTTATCACCTTTAAACCGGCGATAATTACGGTTACAGTAATAAAATTATTCAACAGCAAAAATGGCATTGAAATGCCGTCAACACCCAGATGGTAATAAATATTAAGACTTTGTATCCAGGGATAATTCTCTTCAAACTGTACCCCGGAAAAATTAGCATCAAACTGTAAATAAACAATTAGCGATAAAATAAAACCGGCAATAGCACCTAGTATAGAAATAAACCTTGCCAAATTATCATTTTTGCCAGCAAATAAAACTACAATCCCGGCAATAATCGGTACCCATATTGTTAGACTTAGTAAGTTAAGTAAGTTCAGTGTCATATAAATAATTTCCTAAAATGGATTCCCGTACAAATGGGAATGACATAATTTATGCAAATATCAATCTGGTACAAAACGTAAGCAATATAATGATCCCCAGGATCATAAAAGTAGCATATGTATTTACATAACCACTTTGCAGTTTCCGTAATATTTTTGAATACCAATCTACAATTTTGGCAGAGCCATTTACAATTAACCCATCTATTAAAAACATATCGCCCAAGGTCCATAAAAATCTACCAAAGGCACGTCCAATTGGCGCAAACAGGTTAATATATAAATCATCCATATAGTAATTACGCATTAAAATAACGTATAACGGTTTAATTGCTTTTATCAATTTATCTGACCATTTAGGATTTTTATGAAATAACCAGGCAATTAATATCCCGGCTAATGCCAGATATACCGGTATATGAGTAAAGCCTTCCAATACCATTTTAAGCGGTACAATTTCTTCTTGCATATTTGTTACAAACCAGCCGGCGTTTGCAACAGATCCGGATAAAATTTTATTACTTACAAAATCTGAAGCAGCAAACCAACCAACTAGTGCAGAAGGAATCGCCATTAATATTAACGGTAAGGTTACTACCCATGGTGATTCTTCAGGTTCTACCGCATGATGTCCGTGGTCATCCTGCCCATGGTGGTTATCCACATGTCTAAATCTTTCCTCACCATGAAAGGTCATAAAAATCAGGCGGAAGCTATAAATCGCAGTAACAATAACTGAAGTGTATACAGTAAATACTGCAAACCCGCCACCTGGCAAACCTAGCTTATGCACCAATTCGGCAGATTCTAAAATCATATCTTTTGAGAAAAATCCGGCAAATGGCGGTATACCAGCCAGGGCTAAACTACCAATTAGCATAGTAATATAGGTAATTGGCATATATTTACCAAGCCCACCCATCTTACGCATATCTTGCTCATGGTGCATAGCTATAATTACCGAACCAGCAGCCAGGAATAACAGGCCTTTAAAAAAGGCATGCGTCATCAGGTGAAAAATTGCCACTGAATATGCACCACAACCCAATGCTACAGCCATATAACCTAGCTGAGACAATGTTGAATAAGCTACAACCCGCTTGATATCGTTTTGGACAATACCCAAAACTCCTAAAAATAAACAATTTATACCACCAGCGTAAATAATTACGGCTAATGCTGTATGGGACATATTATAAATTGGCGAAAGTCTTGCTACCATAAAAATCCCGGCAGTAACCATAGTTGCCGCATGAATTAGGGCTGAAATTGGGGTCGGGCCTTCCATAGAATCAGGAAGCCATACATGTAATGGAAACTGGGCTGATTTACCCATAGCTCCCATAAATAACAATAAACAAATTACTGTTATTAAATTCCACGAAGTACCCGGCATAATTGCATGGGTAAAGTTTGACATATGCGAAAATACAACGCCATAATCTAACGAACCGGTATACGCTAAAATAAGGCCAATACCCAAAAGAAAGCCAAAATCACCGATACGATTAATCAGAAAAGCTTTTAAGTTGGCAAATATTGCTGATTCACGTTTGATATAAAACCCGATTAATAAATATGAAACCAAACCAACACCTTCCCAACCAAAAAATAGCTGGACAAAGTTATTGGATAAAACCAACATTAACATCATAAAAGTAAATAATGAAATGTAGCTAAAGAAACGCTGGTAGCCTTCTTCTTCGGCCATATAACCAATAGTATAGATATGAACCATTAAGGATACACTAGTAACAACTGCTAACATTACGCTGCTTAGCTTATCAACTAAGAGACCAACTGAGAATGATTGACTACCAACTGTTAGCCAGTTATATAATATGCCATTAAAATATAAGCCCTCAAATTGTACTCTGTATAAAACAATATACGACCCGATTGTGGAAATAAGTACCCCAAGAATTGCCAAACTATGGCTTACTTTTTTACCAATTAACCAGCCAAAAAATCCTACGATTATTGATGAAACCAATGGTGATAAAATAATTGCCAAATATAAAAACTTGTTATCTATTGTCATAAATTTTTTCTCTTAAACTATTCTTTTAATTGGGTCATATCTTGTACGTTAACTCCGCGCATATTCCGAAATAATAATATCAAAATTGCCAGACCAATAGCCGACTCAGCAGCTGCCACAGTTAGTGTAAAAAATACAAAAATCTGCCCATCAATATTATGTAAAAAGCTGGAAAATGTTATAAAGTTAAAATTAACTGCTAATAACATTAATTCAATTGCCATTAAAACTACAATAATATTTTTACGATTTAGAAATATCCCCATTATGGAAATTGCAAATAAAATCGCCGATAAAATTAAAAAATGATTCATTCCAATCATACACTCACCTCTTTATCTTTGCCTACTTTTTCATCTACAATTACTTCTACTTTTTCAGCTTGCATCTTAACCATTTCAATCCGGCCAGTCTTACTCACTGCCACCTGTTTTGCAATATTTTGGTATTTTGCATTTTTACTACTTGGCCTCAATGTTAGTGCTACAGCAACTACTAACCCAAGTAACAATATAACTGAGGCCAATTCTACCGGATAAGAATATTTAGTATATAGCATCCAACCAAGTTGATTAGAATTTGATATAGAATTATCTGTTTGGGTAATTTGATAAACCACAACTGGTTTAGTTACCAAAACCATTACCATTTCAGCTAATACAACCAAACCTAAACATAGTGCCAATGGCAAGTTTTTCCAAAACCCTTTACGCATTGTTTCAATATCAATATCTAACATCATAACCACAAAGAGAAATAGCACCATTACCGCTCCGACATACACCAAAATCAGAGTAAGAGCCAGAAATTCAACATTTAGCATTATCCATAAGCACGATGAAGTAACAAAAGCTAAGATCAAAAATAAAACCGAATGAATCGGATTTTTAGCTAAAATCACCTGTAACGCTGAAATTACCAGAATTACTGAAAAAACATAAAAAAATACTGTTTGTAACATTTATCTAAACTCTCTCTCAATTAATAGTATATGTTACTGCCGACATATGCAGTAACTAGCGATATTTCTTATCCATCTCCCTGGTTTTTGCAATTATTGGCTCGTACTTATCACCAATTGCCAGTAACATTTCTTTAGTATAAAATAAATCCCCACGTTTTTCGCCATGATACTCATGTATCGGCGTTTCAACAATTGCATCTACCGGGCAGGCTTCTTCACAAAAGCCACAAAAGATACATTTGGTTAAATCAATATCATAACGTGTTGTACGTCTAGTTCCATCATCACGCTCATGTACGTCAATGGTAATAGCTAGCGCAGGGCATACGGCCTCACATAATTTACAACCAATACACCGCTCTTCTCCGTTTGGATAGCGACGAAGCGCATGTAGGGCTCTAAACCTGGGTGATAATGGAGTCTTTTCTTCCGGATACTGTACCGTTACCTTAGGCGTAAATAGCACACGCCAGGTAACTGTCATACCTTTGAAAAATTCAAACAATAAATACGTCTTAAAAAATTTCTTAATCATTCCTAAGTTTTTCCAAACAATTATTACAATCTGTTTATGCCTGCATAATCAACGCCAGATGGAAAGTGGTGACACCATCCATGCTCCCAGCACAAAAATCCAAATCAAGGTAATTGGTAAAAATACCTTCCAGCCCAAACGCATAATCTGATCATAGCGATAACGCGGGAAAGTAGCCCGGTACCAGATAAAACCAAATAGCAAAATACATACTTTTATTACCAGATATGCCATATTCGGCGCACCTAGTATACCCCATGAAGTTGGAAATGGTGATAACCATCCACCTAAAAACAAAAGCGCAGTCATAGTTGAAACAAGCACCATGTTTACATATTCAGCTAACATAAACAAGGCAAATGTCGTTCCTGAATATTCAACAAAAAACCCGGCTACAATTTCTGATTCGCCCTCACATACATCAAATGGAGCACGGTTTGTTTCAGCAACACCCGAAATCAGGTATACTAGAAAGAAGGGAAATAACGGAATAAAATTCCATGACAAAATACTCCCGCCTAGCATTCCACTAGACTGCCCTTTAACTATATCAATCAGGTTTAATGTACCGGATACCATCAATACACCAACTAGTGCAAAGCCCATAGCCAGTTCATAAGAAATCATCTGAGCAGTTGCCCGTACCCCACCTAAAAATGAATACTTAGAGTTTCCGGCCCAACCGGCTAAAACGATTCCATATACGCCAAGAGACGAAATGGCAGCAACATATAATAAACCAGCATTTACATTAGTAAACACTAATGTTGGGGATAATGGTACAACTGCCCATGTAACCAGGGCGCAAATTAAAATAATCATTGGCGCAGCAGTAAAAACTTTACCGCTGGCTTTAGTTGGAACTAGTAGTTCCTTAAATACAAATTTAAATAAATCTGCAAATGGCTGCAGCAACCCTTTAGGGCCAACACGGTTTGCGCCAAGCCTGGCGTGCATATAACCCAGGAGTTTACGTTCAGCAAAAGTCAGATATGCCACAAAAATTGTTAGAGGTACAACTAATAAAACCGCGCATATAAGCTTCCATATAACAAAGCCCCAGTTTGCCCCCAATAAGTGTTGTAAAATTTCCATAGATTTTTCTATACCTTAATTTTAATTTCGTCAAAACGTCCAGCCAGTGCAATATTAGCAGATAATAAAACCATGCGCTCCGGTAACTGTTTCTCGTACGTGGGTAACATTAATTCTTTTACTGCCTCACCTTGCTCCAGTTTAAGTTTATCGTTAGCTTTAACATTTAACTTAGCTGCCAGAGTCGGGCTTAATACTAAATCAGGCAACTTGGCATACGCCGTTTGCTGTAGAGATGATGCACGGCGAACAATACTATCACCATAATAAATACCTTGAATACCAAAACGTACCAGATGGTCCAATTTAGGTTTATTAACTGTATACTTATCTGCTGCCAAATGTATTTCTACTGGTTTATCTTCAGCCAATGGCTTAAGTTCAGCGCGTACTTCTTCAATATTGTTATAATCAAACCCAGCTAAATTCAAATTATTTGCCAATACACGCAACACCTTCCAACCTGGTTTTGAATCACCCAATGGACGCGTTACACCATTAAATGTTTGCCATCTACCTTCCATATTAACATATGAACCGGCAGTCTCAGTAAAAGGTGTAATTGGTAAAATCACGTCCGCATAATTTTTCATTTCTTCATTAATAAATGGACTCATTACCACCACTGTATCAGCCTGTTTTAATGCTGTCAATGCTTGTGCCGGATTATAGGCATCACATTCTAATTCCGTATTTAATAAAACATAGGCACGCCTTGGGTTTTTTAACATCTGCATAGCATTTAAGCCATGCTTCTCTATTTTATGGTTAAACTCTTTTTTATAGGGTACAAAACCAACCAGGTCAGCACCTACCTCATTTGCTAAACCAGCAAACTGGCCAAACTTTGCCTGTACTACGCGTGCCAGCTCCTGAGCTAATAATACTATTTTAGAGTAATCTGGTAATGATTTAGCCACATTACCTAAAACAATATACCCCCCCCCTTTAGCTAAACCTTGGGCAATGCTTGTTGCTTCTGCAGACACTTCTACAGCACTTAAGTCAAGGTCAGACAGGTTAACTCCAGCAGCTTTTGCCACCTGGGCTAAGGTATAAACCATTTCACGCGGGTCAACCATCAATTGATTTTTTACATCACATAGTAACTCATCTTTTAAGACATTAATTACATTTAATTCTGTACCTTTTTTGACAGCTGTGCGAATTTTACTCGCGATTAACGGCTGTTCTTCGCGTATAACGCTGCCTATTAACAGAATTGATTTAGAACTTGCTAAATCAGTTACCTTACCACCTAAAGATAATGTTCCAGATATTTTATGATCTAAACTAAAATCAGATTGGAATAAACGGGAATCAATATTATTTACATCAATGCATCGCATTAATTTTTGCAAAAGATATAATTCTTCCACGGTTGAAATATTGCTGGCAAGTACTCCGATTGCCTCACTGCCATGATCCTGTCTAACGCCGTTGATACTCTTGGCTGCATACTGTATTGCTGTCTCCCAGCTGGTATTTATCCATTTACCATCTTGTTTAATCATCGGCGTTGTATTACGCTCTTCATGATACAGGCCTTCATAGCTAAACCGATCCCTATCAGATAACCAACATTCATTTAGCTCTTCATTTTCTAATGGCAACACCCTTGCTACTTTATGGTATTTATCAGTTTGTACCACAATATTGCTGCCTAAACCATCGTGTGGAGCAATTGATTTACGCCTGGATAATTCCCAATTTCTATATTTATTTTTAAACGGCTTTGAAAGCAAAGCGCCCACAGGACAAACATCAATAATATTACCAGATATCTCGCTGTCTACAGTCTTACCAATAAATGGCATTACTTCCACATGATTATTACGATACGACATACCTAGCTCCTGAAAGCCGGCAATTTCATCAGTAAAACGAACGCAACGAGAGCAATGTATGCATCTGGTCATCTCTGTTGATACCAAACTTCCCAAATCTTTATTTGTTACTGCACGTTTTTCTTCTTCAAAACGAGTTGAGGATCTACCATAGCCTACAGCCAAATCCTGTAATTGGCATTCACCCCCTTGGTCACAAACAGGACAATCAAGTGGATGATTTATAAGTAAAAACTCCATCACACCTTTTTGGGCTTCTACAGCTAATTTAGAGCATGTTTGCACCTTCATACCCTCAGTAATCGGAGTTGCACAAGCAGGCAATGGCTTTGGTGCTTTTTCTACTTCAACCAGGCACATACGGCAATTTGCAGCAATAGACATTTTTTTGTGATAACAAAAATGTGGAATATATTTACCCTCTTTTAAGGCAACTTCCAAAATATTAGAACCAGCGGGAGCTGATACTTTTTTTCCATCCAATTCAAATTCAACATTCATTTTATTTTATCCATTTAATATTTAGTGCATGGATCCCCGCCTACGCGGGGATGACAACTAATTCCACTTATGTTGTACTTTACACTTTTTATGTTCTATATGGTGCTCAAATTCATCGCGGAAATATTTAGTAAAACTTCTTACCGGGAAAACTGCAGCTTCGGCCAAAGCACAAATTGTACGCCCAGCCATCTGATTACCGATACTATCCAATAATTCTAAATCTCCAGCTCTACCCATACCATTTTCAATACGGTGAATTATTTCATATAACCAACCAGTACCCTCACGACATGGCGTACATTGACCACAGGATTCTTCATGATAAAAATATGCCAAACGCTCTAATGCTTTTACCATACATACATCTTCGTTCATTACTATTACAGCGCCCGAACCAAGCATAGAGCCAGCCTTAGAAATAGAATCATAATCCATAGTGCATGCAAGCATTACTTCAGCCGGCAATACTGGTGCCGAAGATCCTCCCGGGATCACTGCTTTTAGTTTTTTGCCACCGCGCATGCCACCGGCCATCTCTAAAAGCTTAGTAAATGGAGTTCCTAATGGAATCTCATAATTGCCCGGCCGATTAACGTGGCCTGATATTGAAAATAATTTAGTCCCGCCATTATTTGGAATACCTTTATCCTGAAACATTTGTGCTCCATCACGTAAAATAAATGGAACAGATGCTAAAGATTCGGTATTATTAATGGTGGTTGGACAACCATATAAACCAAAGCTCGCCGGAAATGGTGGTTTAAATCGAGGTTGGCCTTTTTTGCCCTCAAGAGAGTCGAGTAATGCAGTTTCTTCACCGCATATATATGCCCCATAACCGTGGTGGGCATGCAATTCAAAACTAAAATCTGAACCTTGTATATTTTTACCCAAAAACCCAGCCTGTCTTGCTTCTGCCAATGCCTCTTCAAAACGCTCATATACTTCAAAAATCTCGCCATGGATATAGTTATAACCAACACTAGCCCCAATTGAATAACCAGCAATAATCATTCCCTCAATTAATGAATGTGGGTTAAACGCCATGATATCTTTATCTTTAAACGTACCTGGCTCACCTTCATCACTATTACATACTATGTATTTTTGCCCTTCTAATGCCCGGGGCATGAAGCTCCATTTTAAACCAGTTGGAAACCCGGCACCACCCCGGCCACGTAAGCCAGATGTTTTCATATCTGCAATAATCGCTTCTTGCGTAATTTTTTCAGATAATATTTTTTTTAATGCCGTGTAACCACCGCGCTTTAGATAGCTATCCAATTTCCAGCAATCCGGATCGGATGTATCCAAATTCTCAAAAATTACACCGCTTTGATATATTGCCATTTATTGCAACTCCGCTAATTTTTTTTCTATTGCTTCAGGCGTCATAAAGCTGCACATTTTATGATTATTTAACAAAATAACCGGCGCATCACCACAAGCGCCCATACATTCACCCTCTTTTAAAGTATACTTTCCATCTGCTGTTGTTTCATTAAAGCCCACACCTAAACGTTTTTTCAGATATTCTGCAGCATCTACACCACCAGATAATGCACATGGCAGATTAGTACAAACCGTTAATTTATATTTACCTATCGGCTTCAAATCATACATACCATAAAAAGTAGCCACTTCTAAGGCTTGCACCGGAGGAATTTTTAAATAATCCGCAATATACCCAATTAGCTCTGTAGATAACCAACCTTTTTCACTTTGCGCAATTCTAAGTGCCGACATTGCCGCACTTCTTCGCTGATTATCTGGATACTTACCTAGTTCAATATCTATTTTTTTTAATGCTTCATTTGATAACATTAGCGGTCAACCTCACCAAATACTATATCTTGTGTACCTAAAATTGCAACTACATCGGCAATCATATGCCCACGACTCATTTCATCTAACGCAGCCAAATGGGCAAAACCAGGGGCCTTGATTTTTAGGCGATATGGTTTATTACCACCATCAGAAACCATGTATACGCCAAACTCGCCTTTTGGATGTTCAACTGCCTGATATACCTCACCTTTAGGTACATGCATACCTTCAGTATATAATTTGAAATGATGGATCATTTCTTCCATACCATACTTCATCTTCTCACGAGATGGCGGGGCAACTTTATGATTATCAATAATTACCGGACCCGGATTTTTACTTAACCATTGAACGCATTGTTTAACAATTTTATTCGCCTCACGCAGTTCTGCCATACGTACTAGGTAGCGATCGTAACAATCTCCATTCTTACCAACCGGAATATCAAAATCCATCTTATCATATACATCATAAGGCTGCTTTTTACGTAAATCCCAGGCAATCCCGGAACCACGTAACATCGGACCAGTAAACCCAAGATTTAGGGCACGCTCAGGACTTACTATACCAATATCCACAGTTCTTTGCTTCCAGATTCGATTGTCAGTCAGTAGCGTTTCATAATCATCAACACATTTGTCAAACCGTCTGGTGAAATCATCTATAAAATCCAATAAGCTACCTTGCCGATTGGTGTTTAGACGCTCTAGTTGTTTTTTGGTCTTAATTTTTGATTCGGTATATTTTGGCATAGTATCGGGTAAATCACGGTATACTCCACCTGGTCTAAAATATGCTGCATGCATCCTGGCGCCAGACACTGCTTCGTAACAATCAAGTAAATCTTCACGCTCACGAAATGTATAGAGAAATACTGCCATAGCACCTATATCTAATGCATGTGCCCCCACCCACAATAAGTGGTTTAGTATACGGGTAATCTCGGCGAACATAACCCGAATATACTGAGCACGAATCGGCGCCTCTACACCTAGTAATTTTTCCATTGCCAATACATAAGCATGCTCATTACACATCATAGAAACGTAATCAAGCCGATCCATATATGGCAATGCCTGAAGAAATGTACGGGTCTCGGCTAATTTTTCCGTAGCACGATGTAGTAACCCAATATGGGGATCAGCTCTTTGTACTACTTCACCGTCTAATTCAAGCACAAGACGAAGTACGCCATGTGCCGATGGGTGTTGTGGCCCAAAGTTTAATGTATAATTCTTAATTTCTGCCAATTGTGCGCTCCTGAGAAACTAATGTCTCTTTATAAACATGTCCAAATCTTATAGTTTTTAAAATTCTTTACCCGGATACGTATGTATTAACAGCAGTATCCTCACGAATAACACGTGGGATTATCTCTCGTGGTTCAATAGTAACACTCTGATAGATAACGCGCTTTTGCTCTTCATCATAACGCATTTCCATATAGCCATACATCGGAAAATCTTTTCTAAACGGATGACCAATAAACCCATAATCTGTCAATAATCTACGTAAATCCGGATGATCTGTAAAAATAATGCCAAATAAATCGAATGCTTCGCGCTCTAACCAGTTAGCTACTGCATATACCTCAACAATAGATTTAATTGTCGGAAAACTATCATTTTTTAGAAATGCCTTCACTCGAATCCGGAAATTATGCGTAATGGATAATAAATGATACACTACTGCATAACGAGGCCCAACATAATCATCATGATATGTCAGATAGTCTATTCCACATAAATCAATACAGATATCAAACTTAGTTGCTTTATCATCGCGTAGTTTTAACATTGTATTAGTAATATTATCCGGATTAACCATTATGGTTAATTCATTACGATCAATAAAGCTTGATTGAATGTCACTACCTAGCAATGTCTCAACTGTTTGTTTTAATAATTCTACTTTACTCATTTAAGCGCTCCGTCTGGCAATAGTAGATTCACGCTTTATCTTATTTTGCAACTGAATAATCCCATACACCAAAGCCTCAGCTGTTGGTGGACATCCAGGCACATAAATATCAACCGGTACAATGCGATCGCAACCACGTACCACAGAATATGAATAATGATAATAACCTCCACCATTCGCACATGAACCCATGGAAATCACCCACCTTGGCTCAGGCATTTGGTCATATACTTTACGTAATGCCGGTGCCATTTTATTACATAATGTGCCAGCAACAATCATTACATCAGACTGACGGGGAGATGGGCGAAATACCGTACCAAACCTATCCAGGTCATAACGCGCAGCTCCAGCGTGCATCATTTCTACAGCACAGCAAGCCAGGCCAAATGTCATAGGCCAAAGGGAGCCAGTTCTTGCCCAATTGATTATCTTATCCGCTGTGGTAGTGATAAAACCTTCTTTTAAAACGCCTTCTATTCCCATTCAAGCGCACCTTTTTTCCAAACATAGGCAAAACCGGCAATCAAAATTGCCAGGAATATTGCCATTACAATAAACCCATACATTCCAAGCGCTTTAAATACTAAAGCCCATGGAAATAAAAACGCTACTTCCAAATCAAATAATATAAAAATAATTGCTATAAGATAATAACGTACATCAAACTTCATCCGGGCATCTTCAAAAGCTTCAAACCCACACTCATATTGCGAATTTTTTTGCTCATCCGGGCGATGTACTCCAAGCAATCTACCTGCTATAATCAGGATTCCACCCATTATCCCGGCCAGTGCTAAAAACACCAATACCGGAAGATACTGCATCATAATCATATTTAACGTAACCTTCTTCTAATGATAAAGATAATGGTGCCGACAGTGGGACTCGAACCCACACAACCTAGGGTCACCACCCCCTCAAGATGGCGTGTCTACCAGTTCCACCATGTCGGCAATTAATCATACTATTAATTTGGTATCTGATTTTTATCAGACTTTGCCGGTTCGCTTGCTATAGGAGCACTTGCAGCAGGTTTAGCCGGTGTTGCTACTGCACCACTGGCAACAGTTTTTCCATTTAACCCGTTCATAACACCAACATCGCCAAATCTACCACTACTGGAAAAAAACACCAGTGTAAATGTACTAATAAAAAATATAGCTGCAAAAATTGCTGTCATACGACTTAGAAAATTGGATGAACCACTGGCACCAAATAATGAACCGGAGCCACCGCCGGAACCAAATGTAGCCCCTGCGTCAGCACCTTTACCATGCTGTAGCAATACCAGTACCACGATTGATACAGCTGAAATCATCTGTATAACCCAAATTAATGTTTTTAAAATAGTCATTATGAATACACTTTTCAAATAACCCAAACTGTTTATGGGTTGTTATAAAATCTTAAGTTTGGCTGGCACAGCTATTACGCATGAGCACATATAGCAGTAAATTCATCAACTCTCAATGATGCACCACCGACTAAAACCCCGGCAATATCAGCCACTTGTAGTATTTCCGCAATATTTTTTGCAGTTACACTACCCCCGTATAAAACCAGTATTTTAGCACGTGGCAGAGTTTTTTGCACAAATGAGTTTATCAGCTCGACTATTTCAGCTATTTGCTCTCCCGTTGGAACCTTACCTGTGCCAACAGCCCAAACCGGTTCATAAGCTATAATCAATTCTTCAATACCAGCATTTAATCTTGTAAGCAGCCCAAGCTGGGCAAGCAAAAACTCCATATACTTACCACTATCCCTGACAGATTGTTCTTCTCCAATACAAAAAATCGGGATAATTCCGGAATTTAGAGTATTCTCTAGCTTTTTAGCTAACAATATGTCTGATTCATCTAAATTTTGTCTACGTTCAGAATGACCTATTATGGCGTATTTTACCTTAAAATCTAAAAGCATCCTGCTGCTTATCTCTCCGGTATATGCGCCATAACCAAGAAACTGGCTGACATCCTGACTGGCTATTTTAAAATTGGCATTTAGGTTTGATGCATGGTGTAAGTATAAATTGGGCAATGCAAGTACTACGTTTGGCGAATTTGTTATTTGATTTGCGCCATATACATTTAAATCATTTTCAACTTTTTCACTGGTGCCATTCATTTTCCAATTAGCTACGATTAATTTTTTTGTCATATACTTTGCCTTTTGTGGTTAGTACCCGATTATACTTAGATTAATATCAAATTTGCAGTTTTTTCGTTTCTTGTAGATCTCTACGTAATAAAAAATGCAGCCACATCAAGCTACATTTTCTAAAATCGAATTTTTGGGGATTAAGGTTTTACATCTTGACAACTAAATTGGACTCAAGGTCTTTTATTAGCCCGTTTAGCTGGTTATCCACCATCTCAGTGGTGAAAAACATGCCATCTTTTGCATTGGTTATCAAACTAATTCCCACATCTTTCCATAATGGTTTCAATTGCAGGTAACTGACAACTTGGCGCAGTTGTTCAATTGCACGGACCCCATTGCTATATCCGTAACCAACAAAAGCCAGGGGTTTATTATTCCATTCAGTATATAAATAATCTAATGCATTTTTTATTGCCGGAGGATAACCATGGTTATATTCGGCGGTTACAATAATAAAACCGTCGCAAGCAGAAATTGTTTCAGACCAGGCTTTAGTATGCGGGTATTGGTAATTCTTAGCCGCTGCCGGATATGGTTCATTTAACATTGGCAGGTTGATTTCTTTGAGATCAATTAAACTATATTCTAGGGCTTTGGATGTTTGTGCTAATTTTAATACATGTTTTGCAATAGAGTCACCAATTCGCTGCTCCCGAACGGAAGCTATAATGATACCAACCTTCTTCATATTTCTCTCCTAAAATTTTAGACATTTGGCAACCGGATTTTAACATATCAAAAATATTATGCATAAAGAGTTTTAAAGTATTGTACAATCGCAAAATACTACATGTAACATTTTATTCCTCAGGTTCTTTTATGTACAAAAATTTTATAAAATTGATTAATTCCCTGGTTTTTATAGCAGCCACAAATTTATATGCTTTTGATATGGATAAATTTCTGGCTACCTATCCAACCATTGAACAAATACACAACGGACTGGCTTTACATAGATTTACATGTACTGACCTGATTAATGGATATATAAAACGAATAAAAACGTATAATTTAACTACAACCAATAACACTCCGCCATTAAATGCAATTACCCGGATAAATTCTCTTGCATTAGCAGATGCAGCTAAAATTGATAAAGAAACTTCATTAATAAAAATGACAGGCCCGCTGCTATGTATACCTGTTATTATCAAAGATCATATTGATGTTCAGAATTTGCCAACTTCTAGTGGTAGCTTAACCCTCCTTGGAACATATCCACTGAAAGACTCTAAAATAACACAATATATCCGAAATTCCGGTGGAATCATTCTAGCAAAAAGTGCCATGGATGAACTAGCCTCAGGAATGTTTGGTATGAGTTCCTTAAGCGGGCGAATTGGCAATGCATACAAGCCAGATTATAATCCGGGCGGCTCCAGTGGCGGCTCTGCCGTTAGTGTTGCAGCGGGTTTCTCACCCCTGGCAATTGGTTCAGACAATAGCGGCTCAGTTAGAATACCTGCATTTTTTAATGGTATATATGGTCTTAGACCAACATATGGATTAATTAATAGTGATGGGATATTTCCTTTAGGTAATCTGGATGGGACTGCCGGACCGATGGCTAATAATGTTGTTGACTTGGCAAGATTATTAACCATAATCACCGGCTCAAAAATACAGTACTATAAATCTTTACATAAAGACAGTTTAAAAGGAAAACACTTTGCTATAATTAAAAATGTCGCCGGAATATCGTTATGGAAAAATATGCCAAAACCAATTTTGGATATTTATAACCAGGCCTTAAACAATCTCAAACAGCAAGGTGCCGATATTACCAGTATTGATTTACCCAAATATAGTCTAAAGCGTAAATATAATATGGCCGGGACAACTGAAGCAATTAATAAATATTTGATGAACAATATAAGTACACTAGGTAAATTTCAGAACATTTGTAACCTACAAACCCGTATATATGGTGATAAAAATAACTGTTTGAAATTAATTAATCTTATAAAATCAAGTCAAGATCCAGAATATAAAAATGTCGTAAAAACAATAAATAATAACCAACAATATATTTTAGCTATAATGAAAAAATATAATCTTGACGGATTAATTATACCTAGTAGTAAAAAAGGGATTGCCAACTATAATGGAGACAACATTGCAAACCAAATGCTTATCTCATCTAACAGTGGCTTGCCGGAAATCACCATTCCCATTGCCCAATTTAGTGGCTTACCTGTAGGTATAGAGATTTTAGGCACTTCATTTGCAGAAGAAAAACTACTTAATTATGCTTATGCATATGAACAGGCATACTATTCGTTTCACCCGCCTAAATTGACTTCATCTACTAAAATGGAGCTCTGGGATATAAATAAGTTAAATCTGCTTTATATGCTAATTGGGCATCTAGCTTTTGAAAAAATTATTAAGCCTGCAAATAAAACTTATATCTCACCAGAACAATTTACTCCAATAGTAAATGAAGCGATAGATAAGATACAAGACGATGTATAGCAAAAGATAGGGATTATGCTTACCCTATCTTTTTTATACTACTTTATGGTTTCGAAGTACCTATTCCCATAAGATGCATTATCAGGCTCACTACAAACCCGATCAGGAATATCGCAAAAAGTACTTTAGCAATTATGGCTAAAGTAACGATAGCAACTGAAAACCCAACAGACCCTGTGATGAGAGTTAATACTAAAAAAATTACAGCCCATTTTAACATTTATATACTCCTTTTAGTTTTTACATTGTTAACCAGATATACGAATATTCAATATAGTTCTAATAATTTGACGCTAGTTTAGCATATTAGCTGTAAAAACAAAACCGAAATACTTACCCCATATTTTAAGAGAGGAAAATATTTTGTTACGAAATGAAGCTATTTAGCGCTATAATAAGTTTATATGAGAGATAAATCATTTGACTTCTGTTTATCCCTCAGTCGCCTAAAGCGATTCCTTCGCGTCTGGGGTCAGCTGTGCCAAACCAGCCTCCACTTTCATTTCTGATTATAGATGCTACACCGCTTGGCATAGGTACAACCTGTACTTTCTCGCCCATTTTTTCCAAGGCAGGTTTTTGTAACGCTAACGCACTAGTTTCTTCAAGCATCAGTGGACCATTAGCTGCACACAAATTTGGTGAAGCTACTGCATCCGCAATATTCATTTTAAAATCTAACACCTGTATAAGGTTCTTTGCCACATAACAAATTATCTGGCTACCACCCGGAGCACCGGTTAATAAATATACATTTTTTTTATTATCAAAAACTATTACCGGTGCAATTGAAGAACGTGGGCGTTTTTTGGCTTCCACCCGATTAGCAACTAGTCTACCAGCTTTATCAGCCGGGCTTAAAGAAAAATCTGTTAGCTGGTTATTTAGAAAAAATCCATGGGTAAAGATATGGCTACCAAATTGATGCTCAACCGTAATCGTCATAGTAATGGCATTACCCATATTATCTACAACTGCCAATGAGGTAGTACCATGTTCCTGGTTAATTGTTTGAGGTGCATATTTTTTATCTATCCCATTGGGTACTCCGGCACTAACCGGTGTATTAAGGGCATGATTTGTAACTAGTTTACTTCTTTGTTTTATATAGCTATTGTCTAATAATCCGATAACCGGCTGTTTAACAAACCTGGGATCAGCTAAATATTGATTGCGATCAGCAAATGCCAATTTACTAGCTTGGGAAAAATTATATATCCAATTAATATCGTTTATATTTGTACCATTATAATTGTTGGAATAGATACCAAGTAATTCAAGTACAGCTACCCCACCACTTGTAGAAGGAGGTACTGAACAAATTTGATATTTATTCTTATAAGAGCTACATATCCCATTATATCTTTGTACTTTATAATTGGTAAAATCAGACTTTGTATAAAGTTGTTTTTTAGCTTTAGTATTTATCATATCTATTATATCGTCAGTGAGTTTACTATGATAAAAGTAATTGGGATCTTGGGCAATTTGTTTAAGAGTAAGGGTATAGTCATGATTAAATACTGTAGCACCTATTGGCTTAATTTTGTCACCATTAAAATATACCGCTTTTATCCCAGGATCATTTAAGATACCTTTTTCGTTGTCAATGATTAATAAATTATTTAACCGTTTACTCATAGGAAAACCATTGTCAGCCAAATCAATTGCCGGCTGTAATAATTTAGCCCAGGCAAGTTTGCCCTGCTCTTTATGAAGCCGATACAATAATGCTATTTCTCCTGGTACACCTACAGATTTAGGGCTAAGCATTGCAGACATAAAATCCGCTGGTACCCCGCTTTCACTCAAAAACCAGTTTGGATTAGCACTTTTAGGAGCTACTTCCCGCCCATCATATGCAAACATTTTCTTGCTTTTAGCAGTATACGTTAAGGCATACCCGCCCCCGCCAATTCCGGAGGATTGCGGTTCGGTTAAGCCCAAGACAAAACTAGCAGCAATTGCAGCATCTACCGCGTTACCGCCTTGATTTAAAATAGCCTGGGCAGCCTGACTAGCTGCCGGGTTATTGGTAACTACCATCTGGTGCTTACCATATGCAGTACTCGTTGTAGTCATGCCGGTTGCAGCCTCCGGCTGGATAGTTGCAGAAACTGCTAATGCACTACTGATATAAGTTACAGCAAGTGCTATACTTAGTAATTTTTTCATATCTTGCCTTAAATTTTAGGTCTGGATTATGTTATCACAGACTACCGTCTAACTTAGAAAAAATTTTTTGTTAAATAATTTAAAATTATGCTCTTTAGATCGCTCTTAGCCCTTACCTATCACGTAATTAGGCTATGGCATATTATATGTAATATATTTTATATAGTATATTTTATATATGAAAATATAAGGATATTGTTCGTATGCTTTAATCGGCTGAGCTATCAAGCAAAAAAGGGATTTGATTTAACATAATCGCTTTTCCAACTAATTTTCCGATATTAAAAACTTCAAATTTTGGATATAGTTTTTTGTTAATAATAGCATTTATTGTTTAAATTTAACAAGATTTGGCTATTATTTCCTATATCTCGTGCAATTTCAATATACATGGTTTTTTGCTTGCTCGACATATACCACTCCTCTACATATAAAACATGCAATATTTCAAATATTAGATGACTTTAACAAAATCATTCAATTAATAGTATTTTATTTTTAAGAATTTATAATAGAATTAAAATTCAAGAATGACAAGGCTGGAGAAAATTACTACTATTTATAGCAAGCTAAACCAGACTAGTCTCAAGAATATATTTTATGAAAACCAGAAAAACCTAATATACCAAGTTTTGGTACATTATTGTAGAGATTTGAATATAGCTTTGATAGCCGACTACTATAAGAATTTAATCGCTTGAGCTATCTACTAAAAAGGCTGGGTATTTCCATACCACAGCCCATTTGTTCGCGGGTGCATTAAAATTGAACCACTGAAGTAAACTGACTGAGTAACCTCACTCAAGTCTTGAGTCAGATCCAGTCATTTGTGATTGTGAACACAATAATTCTTCTGTACAGCTGGTCGTAGCTATTCCAAAAGCTGCAGGTGTACTTTTAGGAGCATCGGAGCTATCACTGCCACAGGCAGTTAAAAATAAGCAGACCCCAACATAAATAAACATACGAATTTTATCTGCATTATTATTTATCACACCCCCGCTTATTCCCACAAAAACTCCGCTTTGCTTCGTTTTCATTAGATATCTCCATAAATAATGTTATTATCTCGTCATGCAAAATTATATAACAACTCACCTTTCAGAAAAGAAAAAACCCATGTTGCGCCGCAGCATCACATAAGAAAACCCTAGATCAACTTTTCAGCTTCAACATAGTGATAGCCGAGATCACGCGCCACTGCATAATAAGTCACATTACCCTGGCAAATATTTAAACCAGCTTGTAAATGTTTATTTTCAGCAACTGCTCGTCTCCACCCTTTACTAGCCAGTTCTACCACAAATGGCAAGGTAGCATTGGTCAGGGCCAGGGTAGCTGTTTTAGCAACCGCTCCTGGCATATTAGCTACACAATAGTGAACAACTCCATCTATCACATAAGTTGGATCCTGATGCGTAGTTGGCATTGAGGTTTCAAAACAACCGCCCTGATCAATTGATACATCAACCAATACACTTCCTGGCCGCATCGTTTTTAACATTGAATGCGTAACTAATTTAGGTGCTGCAGATCCAGGTATCAGGACCGCACCAATTACCAAATCTGCCGCTGCAATTTCGTGCTCCAGATTCATATAATTGCTATATAAGGTTTTTATGCGCCCGCCATATGCATCATCAATCTTTTTTAAAACACTTAAATCTCTATCTAATATAGTTACATCTGCATTTAAACCTGCAGCCATACGTGCAGCATTTAAGCCAACTACACCACCACCAATCACAACAACATGAGCAGGCTTTACTCCAGGTACGCCACCTAAGAGCATACCATTTCCACCTTTATGCTTTTCCAATGAGTGTGCACCAGCCTGGATTGATAATCTCCCGCCAACTTCTGACATTGGAGCTAATAGTGGCAGCCCGCCTTCATCGTCAGTAACTGTTTCATATGCAATAGCAATGCAATCTGAATCTAATAAGGCCTGGGTTTGAGCCGGATCCGGTGCCAGATGAAGATAAGCAAATAAAATCTGGCCACTTCTTAACATCTTACATTCTTCCTTTTGCGGTTCTTTAACTTTTACTATCATCTCAGCAGCAGAAAAAATATCCTGAGCTTTTTGTACAATCTCAGCACCAGCCCTAATGTAAGCTTCATCATAGAAACCAATTCCTGCTCCTGCATTGGTTTCTACAATCACCCGATGTCCATGACGAACAAGTTCCAGTACTCCCCCGGGTGTCATTCCCACTCTATATTCATGATTTTTTATCTCTTTAGGAACGCCTATTAGCATTATCTAATCCTTTCTATTTAGATTTATACTCCAGTAAGTATACTACATCTAAGAGTATAATAAACTAATATATTATCTTGCAACGCATATTAATACAAATATAATAACTAGCTGGTGCACAACCATAATAAAAAGGCCCTACGTTAGTAGAGCCTTACTTATATTTTATATAGATTCCCACCTACGTGTGAATGACAATATTACAAATCTTTTGAATGATTTGCCAGATAATCCGCAACACCTGAAATAGAAGCTTTCATCCCAGTCTTACCTTTATTCCAACCAGCAGGACAGACTTCGCCATGTTCTTCAGTAAATTGTAATGCATCTACCATACGTACCATTTCATCAATGTTACGTCCTAATGGTAAATCATTTACCACCATATGCCTTACAACACCTTTTTTATCAATTAAGAAAGAGCCGCGATATGCCACTCCACCAGGAGATTCTACACCATAGCTCTGACAAATTTCATGCTTAATATCAGCAACTAAAGTGTAACCAACTTGTCCAATACCGCCTTTATCTACCGGGGTGTTTTTCCATGCATTGTGCGTAAAATGTGAATCAATAGAAACACCAATTACTTCAACACCACGTTGTTTAAAATCGGCTAACCGGTGATCAAATGCTATTAATTCTGACGGGCATACAAAAGTAAAATCTAACGGGTAAAAAAATACTACGGCATATTTACCTTTTGTTGCTTCTTTAAAATTAAAATTATCTACAATCTCTCCGGTACCTTTAACTGCTGCAGCTGTGAAATCCGGTGCCTCTTGGCCAACCAATACCTGAGGGAATATAACTTCGTAATCGCACGAATCATTGCAATTCATGATAAACTCCTTTATAAATGAATATTAAAATTTTATGATTTAATCCTACTATACACGGTATATATTCTAACATTAAAACACTTTTTATAGCAAGGCAAAATCATAATAAACAGACACTACTAAAATAGGCCAAATTATTTTTTTTTAAATATTTTTGTATTTTTATTTTATGCTATGTTATAATCACGCCAAATGATAGGTAGTTAATGGTTTGCTTGTATGCTGAACTCCTTTGGATACAACGAATCTGAACCTTCTGTTGTTGATGATATATATATTAAAAAAAGGAAATTTAGATAATGAAAAAATTATTAGCTATGTTAGTTGCCGGAGCTTTCGCTGCGTCAACTTATGCTGCTGATGCTGCTCCTGCTGCTGACGCTGCTCCAGCTGCTGCTGCACCTGCACCTGAAAAAATGGACGCTCCAAGTATGGACAAATCTATGGACAAACCAGCTGATGCTTCAAAAGAAGCTGCTCCTGCTAAGTCTTCTAAGCATAAAAAGCACAAGCACGGTAAAAAGCACAAAAAAGCTGACGCATCTTAATTTAAATTAATGTAATCTTAAAGAAAGGTACTTATTATGAAAAAATTACTAGTTCTTCTTTGCGCTAGCGCGGTTGTTATTTCTGCATGTTCTTCTAGTCAAGAACCTGTAGCTCCTTCTCAACCAGCTCCAGTTCATCACAAACATCACAAAAACATTAACTGCGACAAATAATATTGTTAAGGTAAATGTTAATGAAGAAACTATTAATGCTGTTAGTTGTTGCTAGCTTTGTTGTTGTGAGCTGTTCGTCCGAACAAGCTCCTGTGACTGAGGATGGCACAACTCTAGTAGTGGTTAAGCACAAGTCTGCTTCTGGTACTACTAAAAGACAACATAAAAAAAGGTCTACAAGTACGACTGATGCCCAATCAGGCAGCTAGTCTACATGTAATCTGCTTCAAACCGAAAGTCCTTGCGGCTTTCGGTTTTTTTATTTGATATTAGAAAAAATAAATTATGAAAACTTATCCTATGACCGTAAATGGGGCCAAACAGCTAGAAAACGAATTAGTTCGTTTAAAAACAATTGAACGCCCAAATGTTATTCAGGCCATTAGTGAGGCGAGAAGTCATGGTGATCTATCGGAAAATGCCGAATATGATGCAGCCAAAGAAAAGCAAGGTTTTATTGAAGGCCGTATTGCTGAAATAGAAAGTAAGCTAAGCCTGGCTAATATTATTGACCCATCAAGCATAGAAAATAATGGTCGGATTATATTTGGTCTAAAAGTTGAACTATTTGACCTGGAGACTGAAAAGTCGGTATGCTACCAAATCGTGGGTGACGACGAAGCTGATTTATCTATTGGCAAAATTTCAGTCAACTCACCTGTTGCCAAAAGCCTGATTGGTAAAGAAATTGGCCAGGTTGTAGAAATAAAAGTGCCCAATGGTATTAAAGAGTATGAAATTCTTGATACTTATCTATAGCAACTTATATTATAATTAGTTGCACACGCCAAATTACCGAAATTCGGTATTGTCTAATTCTCTAATTCATGTCATACTATAAAAAAATTCCTGCATAAGACCATAACTGCGGCTCTTGATATTAGCCGCATGCTGATGGCTGGGATTAGATTTATTTCTTATATTGTTCAAGGATAAACCAATGAAAGCAAATAGGCTAAAGATTTATCTGTGTAGTTGTTTATTTATATTAATTTCAAATTTTGCAATAGCTGGCGCACTTGATTATATTGATGTGTCAATTCCACCACAACAGGATTTCTATCAACATGCAAATGGCGGCTGGCTTGCAAATAGCGACCGATGTGGAATACAACATAGTGTTGAACAAGAAATTCAAAAAAAAGTAAACATATGCCTGGATAAAACTATTGCCGGTAGTCTTGATAGCTATATGAAAAATACCATTACCCAGCTGTATAAAAGCTTAACAAGCGAAAAAATAATTATCACCAGAAGTATCAGGCGCGAATTTCTGCTTATTGATAAAATGACTAAAAAAACAGATATTCCACTTATATTAGGGCATTTAAATTCAATTGGAGTACCAGCTATCGTTGAGACTAAACTAACATATAGTACAAAATCCTGGGGATTTGCTTTAATAGGCGGAAGCAGCCAAGTTCAAAGTATTCCTACTGAAAAAGAAATAAAAAGCCTATTTGAGAAATTTAGTGAATTAGAAAAAGGTGATCATACTATAAATAGCCGTACTGCAACAAAAATAAAAATGATATTAGACAATGAACAAAAAATAAATATTTTATTTAAAAATCCTGATTCTAAACAATATATGAACTTTCCAATTGACAATATACCTAAATCAGTGGAACCATGGCTTGGCTATTTAGAAACTGCAGAATTAATTGATAAAACTTATGTTATTTACAATCTTGCACATTTTAAGGCAGTAAATGATTTATTATTAGACCCTGAATTTAGCTTAGATGATTGGAAAGCATATCTGAAATTTCAATTTTTGCATACCTATCAAAATGCCTTAACCACAATGGATAAAACACAAGCATACCAGCAAATCCAGAATATTTTTAATTATGAATTACCTGGAATCTGTTTTTCAGAAGATATTGATGCAAATATTAAAGAAGTGAAAACTATCATTTTTAATATCAAGCGCTCCTATGAATTTAGCATAAATTCAACGTCTTGGCTAAGTAAATCAACTATAAACAATGCAACTAAACGATTGGAAAATATATCAGTAGCATTTGCCTACCCTCCAGAATTGAAAGAAAAATTTAATGATAAGGAATTAAGCAATGATGATCCAATAGCTAACTTAATAGCTATAAACATTTATCATTATAATCAACTAAAAATTAATAGAGTGGGCACCTTATTAGATGAGGCAACTGCATGGACAGCCCCTGTATCAATGTATACACCAGCTGTCTACAAGCCTGGAACTCATACAATAGTGATACCCCTAAAATATTTCTTACCACCATTTTTTTCACCTTATAATAAATTATTTTCACCCAACTCTGATCAATATGATTATAATAATGCTCTTAATTATGCATCTCTTGGTTTTACATTTGCTCACGAGCTCAGCCACGCTTTAGAATTGCCAAGATTTAGTAAAGATAAAAGCGAAATTGAGCAATTTAATACAATATCAAATAAATTAATAAGCCAAGGTATGTCAACACAAAACACCTTGCAAGAAGATATGGCCGATATACTTGGGCTAGATATAGCTTATAGAGCCTATAACCAATTTGTCCTTAGAGGTGCCAAAGCACCAGTATTTAATATTATATTACCTAACACTCAACCTCTATCGATAACTAGTAAACAATTATTTTATTATAGTTTTGCAGAAAGATGGCGTAAAGGGGATAGTAAATGCGTACTCCAAAAACATTCAACAAACTATGACCGAGTCAATAATACTTTAAAAAACCAAGATGGGTTTGAAGAAGCTTTTAAAGCACAGCCTGGTGATAAAATGTATTTACCTCCAGATCAGCGAATAAGAATTTGGGGGAACTCCGGAATTAGATTCCCGTCTGCACGGGAGTGACAGGCTAGTTTTGTGCGGGAATGATAAGTTTAGGGGACAGAGATTGCCACGCATTGCTATGTAGTGGCTTAATGACTATCTTTGCTTTAGCTCTTCAAGCATATTCATCATAGCATAACAAACTTCATTACAGCCGGTTTTGGTTGCCCCGGAAATAGTAAATACCCTATCTAATATAGTGTTTGTATCATGCTGTTTAAATTCATCAATAAATTTATTTACTCGTGTAGTAACCTCTTCGGGGTCGAGCAAGTCAATTTTATTAAGTAATAAATAGCGCGGTTTATTATATAACTCAGAATCGTACTTTTTTAATTCCTGTGTGATTGCTACAGCTGAAGCTACAATATCCAAACTCTCATCAAGAGGCATTATATCTACAATATGTAATAATACTTTTGTCCTTTGCAAATGCTTTAGAAATTTATATCCTAGTCCAAGACCATCTGATGCACCTTCAATTAATCCGGGAATATCAGCAATTACAAAACTTCGCTCATGATCAATTCTAACTACACCTAAATTTGGATGTAATGTCGTAAATGGATAATCGGCAACTTTTGGTTTGGCACTTGACACCGCCCGGATAAAAGTTGATTTACCTGCATTTGGCAGCCCAAGTAAGCCAATATCAGCCAGCACCTTTAATTCGAGTCGAAGTATTTTATGCTCACCCAATTCACCTGGAGTTGTCTGTCTTGGAGCTCTATTGACTGAAGATTTGAAATGTAAATTACCCAATCCACCCTTACCACCTTTTGCCACCACAAACTTTTGTCCATGTTGGTCCAAATCCATAAGTGCTAAATTAGTTTCTTCGTCAATAATAGTCGTACCAACCGGGACTTTTAGGTAAACATCTTCACCTTTATGCCCATAACAGTCTGCACCACGCCCATTTTCACCATTTTTAGCCTTATATTTTTTTACAAAACGATAGTCGACCAAAGTGTTGATGTTTTCATCGGCAATCATAACAATACTGCCACCACGTCCGCCATCACCACCGTCCGGGCCACCACGTTCTATAAATTTTTCACGGCGAAATGAAGCTGACCCGTTACCGCCATTTCCGGCAATAACTTCAATTTTGGCTTCGTCAATAAATTTCATAATAATTTCACTTAAGCTTTACTTAGTAAATAAAATCCCCACTAAATAATTAGTGGGGATTTTAGATTTAAAAACAAAAATTGTTTTTAGTTAGCTGGAACAACGTTTACTAAACGGCGGTTAAATTGACCGCCTACAGAAAACTCTACACACCCATCTGCTTTTGCAAATAGAGTATGATCTTTACCAATGCCTACATTCTTACCCGGGTGGAACTGGGTACCACGCTGTCTGACAATAATGCCACCAGCTAAAATTTGCTCACCACCAAATACTTTAACACCCAACATCTTCGGGTTGGAATCGCGTCCGTTACGTGAACTACCACCGGCTTTCTTCTGTGCCATGGATATTTACTCCTATTACTTATTAATCGCGTCAATCTGGATCTCAGTATAATTCTGACGATGCCCTTGACTTTTTTGTGAATGTTTACGACGACGCATTTTAAAAATACGTACTTTTTTATGCCGTCCAATGCCAACGACTGATGCGTCAATACTTGCACCGTCTACTGTTGGAGAACCTACTACTACATTGTCACCATTTGACACCATTAATACTTCAGTAATGGTAATCTTGCCGCCAATGTCTGCTGGTATCGCTTCTACTTTTAATTTATCGCCAACAGCAACCTTATATTGTTTGCCGCCAGTTTTTATTACCGCATACATTTTGTGCTCCTAATCTTATTACGTTATGTTATAGAAAAACATTTGTTTCTCTGAAGGGGGGATTTTACTACAAAAACACCCCATTTGTCAATTCATTGACCCAAGCTGACGCGAGATATTGCGCCCGGCCTTCTCAATACTTACATCAAATGAATCTGAACCTGGCCTGGCATTATTATATAATACCAACTTTTCCCCATTTGGTGCAACACCAGATACCATATCTTTACTAATTCTGGATTGACCGATCGCTCGAATCATTTTTATTGATGGACTATAAACCCACCCACCAACAGATTTACCCCCCACCAGATTAATATAGGTAACCCCAAAACCAACAGCAGAGGTAGAGTTACAACTAAGCACGTTTTTTATTTTTATAATCCTGCTACTAGCAACGTTTACTACCCCACTAGATTCAGGACCATCATAAAAACCAGCTTTTACCGAAATCGGGGTGTCTGAATAGTTAGTAATATTAAATATGCAGTCAGCATGGACTGACAAGAAGTAAAAAAAACTTAATAAAGTAGCTATTGTTTTCACAATAAAAAATCTTGTATAATCTGCATATGATATTCTGAATATAAATACGGCGCATGCCCTGCGTTTTGTATAGTAACACTTTGAGCTTTCGGGTTGATTTGCTTCATCCGATCAACCGTTGAAGCTAATAATAAATCTGAACGAACACCATGAATTATCAAGGCCTCAATATCTATTTTTTCCCAATACTCCCAAAGCTGCATATTTTTATTTTTCAATATCGACGGATTTGCTGCTTTACTGATATTTTGATCACGTTTTAATTCATACCTACCTCTGGCATTTTTTTGATACGAGGTCAATATATAAAAATCTTCCAATTCGGGAGGAATAGCAAAATCTAAACTTGTATCCATTAATGATTTTTTGGCTTCTTCATAGGAGTCAAACTCATGTTGTACACTGCTATATTCCCCGATACGAGCCAATCCGGCAAACTCTACCTCTGCACCTATATCATTTAAAACCAGCTTATTTAAAGGGTGTGACGGCAGTAAGGCAATCGACATGCCTATTATGCCTCCCATTGAAGTGCCAATATAGTCAATATTCTCCAACTTTAATGTTTTTATCAAAAGCATTACGTCATTTACATAAAAAGGTATATTGTAGCCAGCCCAATTACGCAAATAATCGCTATTGCCACGCCCAACAATATCCGGCGCAATAACATAATAGCCCATTTGTACAAAGTGTTGTGCAACAAAATCAAAGTCCCGGCTATTACGATTTAACCCGTGCACACAAATCAGGGTTTTACCACCTATTACCTGCTTACCCCACGCAGTATATGCCATGCGGTACAATTCAACACCATTGTTACACTTTATATAATTAGTTTGTGGGAATATATGCATATCTTACTTTCTCCAAGTATCTTTTAGGGCCACTGTTTTATTGAAAATTATTTTGTCTTGTGCTTTAATATCAGCGATAAAGTAGCCTAAACGTTCAAATTGCAACGTACATTGTTTAAAATCCTGCCCAGCTGACTCAATATGCCCATTTAGAATCTGCAAAGAGTTTGGATTTAAGAAATCGGTAAAATCTTTGCCTTCCATTTTATCCGGCGTAACCTCGGTAAATAGCCGATCATATAAACGGACTTCCGCGTTAATCGATAGATCACAACTTACCCAATGAATAACTCCTTTTACTTTACGACCTTCCGGGTTTTTACCCAGGGTATTATGATCAATGCTACAATTTAACTGGGTTATTTTGCCATCCGGGCCTTTTATAACTTCTTCGCATTTTATAATATAACTGTGACGAAGCCGTACCTCACCCCCTGGTTGTAACCGCTGAAACCCTGCCTCAGGTACTTCCTGAAAATCATCAGCTTCAATATAAATTTCTTTAGTTAGCGTGCATAGACGGCTGCCCAATTCAGGCCTTTGTGGGTGAAATGGCGCCTCACGTGAAGAGGTTAGTTCAGCAGAAAAATTAGTTAATACAACTTTAATTGGGTTTAATACCGCCATAATTCGCGGAGCTACAACTTCCAAATCTTCACGCACAGATGCTTCAAGTAATGTCATATCTACATTATTTGGAGATTTAGAAACACCACAGCGCTCAATGAATAAACGTATCCCAGCCGGGGTATATCCCCGCCGCCTCATACCAAGTAAGGTCGGCATTCGCGGATCATCCCAGCCATCAACCACACCCATTTCTACTAATTGATTCAACTTTCGCTTACTGGTAATTGTATACTGTAGCTCAAGCCGGGAAAATTCAATTTGTCTTGGGTGGCATGGTACAAGGCCAGCTTTTAATAAATGATCTAAAACCCAATCATAAAGCGGCCGATGATCTTCAAACTCAAGGCTACAACAAGAATGAGTTATTCCCTCCAATGCATCAGAAATACAATGTGTATAATCATACATCGGATAAATACACCATTTATTACCAGTGCGGATATGATGATCACGCTTAATCCGGTAGATAACCGGATCGCGCAAATTCATATTTGGCGAACTCATATCAATTTTTAAACGTAGTGTTTTACTCCCATCCGGGAAATCACCATTTTTCATTTGACGAAATAATGCCAGATTTTCTTCTTTTGTACGAAAAAGCTTATCAGATGGATCTCTATACGGGCTATTTTTGCCTGGTGTAGAAAAATCGCCGCGATATTGGCGCATCTGTTCAGGCGTTAAATCACATACATAAGCCATATCTTGTTCAATAAAATACTCAGCAAATTGGTATAGTTTATCAAAATAATCTGATGCGTGTTTGGTATCCCCGGCCCAGGAAAAACCAAGCCACTTTATGCCTTCTTCAATACTTTTGGCATATTCTTCACTTTCTTTTTCCGGATTAGTATCATCAAAGCGTAAATTACACTCTCCGTTAAATTCGCTCGCCAGACCAAAATTCAGGCAAATCGCCTTGGCATGCCCAATATGTAAATAACCATTTGGTTCAGGTGGAAAACGGGTAATAATCTTTGTATGTTTTCCTGTCTTTATATCTTCATCTATGATCGTGCGAATGAAATTGTTTGGCAATACTTCTGTCATGTAATAACCTTAAAATTCTGTAATTAATTTAATTAATAATTAGATAGTTTTATTATTTTCCATACGCTCTATACGCATCGGGAACAATATCCCATCCATATGATCTACTTCGTGCTGTAATACACGGGCAAAAAAGTTGTCGGTTTCGCCGCTAATAACAGCTCCGGTTTGATCTTGATATTTGTATTTCAAGCGTTTTGGTCTGGTTACCACACCTCGTTTCTCTGGCACTGATAAGCATCCTTCATTCAATTCATAAACCTCTTCGCCCACAACTTCATAACTTGGGTTTATCAGTACTGTTTGAGAACAACTACCAATATCTGCATACCGCGGGTTACTTTCACCAAAGCCAATTATGGCAATTCTCTTTAGCACACCAATTTGTACCGCAGCAATACCAACTGCCGATACAATCGAATTTTTTGTATCTATCATATCCTGAATTATCGCATTTAATTCCGGGGTATTCAACTCTTCCTGCGCTACTTCTATACTTCTTTGATGTAATATCTTATTCCCAACTGTTACTATTTCTTTTATCATATCTTGTATAATACCTATTTAGATTTAACCCTTGATTATAACGTATCTAATAGGAAAACGCATTGAAACTCGCATTTATCTCCGATTTACATTTAAGCCCTGAGACACCTGAAAACAACCAGATTTTATTTAATTTGCTTACTTCCTGGCAACAAAATCTTGATGGCCTGTATATTCTGGGCGACTTCTTTGATTATTATTTAGGGGACGATGATAATAATGAATTTATGCTAAGTATAAAAAAGGCATTCCGGGAATTTACCAAACACGTCCCGATTTATTTTATTGGCGGCAACCATGACTTTGGTATAGGGCCTATCTTTGAAAAAGAAACCAAAATCCGGTTTATTCGTGATTTAACTACAATTAAAGTAGGTACTAATACTATCCTGTTAAGTCATGGGGATGCGTTTTGTACTTTGGATATAAAATACCAGCGCATGAAAAAAATCCTGCAAAATCCTTTATTAATGTATATATTACGCAAGACTCCTCTATCATGGCGGTATAAATTAAAAGATACTTTAGAAAAAAAATCGGCTAAAGCATTTAACTCTATGCCACAGGATACTTACCATGTTGTTGATAACACCATCATAGAGTTTGCCAAACAAAAGCAGGCTAATATAGTTATTCATGGCCATACTCATAAACCCGGGCGCTATTTAATTGAAGCAAACAATTTAACTATACAACGTTATGAAATCCCAGACTGGGCAGATAGGCCTGGTGGTGGGCATATAATGCTGGAAGATGATACATTTCAGATAGTAATGTAATAGCCTTAAAATGACTGGGTGGTTTTGTGATAAAATCATCTCTTCAAAATATAATATTCATAGAAAGTATTAACCCATGCAAAAAATTAAAGTAGCAAATCCGGTGGTCGAACTAGACGGCGACGAGATGACACGTATTATCTGGAAATTTATTAAAGATAAACTAATACTGCCATATCTTGATATAGATATTAAATATTATGACTTAGGTATGGAATCAAGGGATAACACTAATGACCAAATCACTATTGATGCAGCAAATGCAATCAAACAATACAATGTCGGAATTAAATGCGCCACGATTACTCCGGATGAAGCCCGGGTTAAAGAGTTTAACTTAAAAAAAATGTGGAAATCGCCAAATGGTACTATCCGTAACATTCTGGATGGTACAGTATTTAGAGAACCTATTGTATGTAAAAACGTACCACGCCTGGTACCAAACTGGACGCATCCAATTATTATTGGCCGTCACGCTCATGCTGATCAATATAAAGCTGTAGATTTTGTTACCAAAGGTAGTGGAAGACTAACCATCACCTTTACCCCTGAAAATGGTACACCTGAAACTCACGAAGTATATGATTTTAATGGTGATGGCGTTGCCATGGGAATGTACAATACCGATGAATCAATCCGTGGCTTTGCCCATGCCTGCTTTAATATGGCAATCAATAAGAAATGGCCATTATATCTATCTACTAAAAATACTATTTTAAAAAAATATGACGGCCGTTTTAAGGATATCTTTAACGAAATTTACGAAAGTGAATTTAAACAAAAATTTGCAACTTTGGGAATTGTTTACGAACATCGCCTAATTGATGATATGGTTGCCTCAGCCCTAAAATGGAACGGAAATTTTGTCTGGGCGTGTAAGAATTATGATGGTGATGTACAATCGGATACTGTTGCCCAAGGCTTTGGTTCTCTTGGCCTAATGACATCAGTATTAGTAACTCCAGATGGCAAGACTATGGAAGCAGAAGCAGCCCATGGTACTGTAACTCGCCATTACCGAGATCACCAACAAGGTAAAAAAACCTCAACTAATCCAATTGCCTCAATTTTTGCCTGGACACGCGGTTTGGCGCATCGTGGTAAATTAGATAGCAATAACGAACTGGTAAAATTTGCAGAAACGCTAGAGCAAGTTTGCGTTGAAACTGTAGAGTCTGGAAAAATGACTAAAGATTTAGCGGTATGTATTCATGGGAATAAGCTTAAGGATACTGATTATCTAAATACGGAAGATTTTTTAGAAGCCTTAAATACTAATTTGAAAGCAAAGCTTAGGTAAAGGCTGGATCCCCGGTTGCGGCCGGGGATGACATAGGTACAACCAATGTGATAACGTCTTGTTAAAATACTCTATTGATTAATTCGCCACCTAGTTCTACACCATTTTGCTTAGCATTATCTGCATATTTTTTAACATGTAAAGTAATTGCATCGTAATCTTTTTGGCCTAAAATATTTCTATTGCTGGTTAATAAGCGCGCTTCAAAATTTTGCATTACTTTCTCAGCACAATCAAAAATCTTCTCAATAGCATAATGCGGATCTTTTTGTTTGTGCAAGCAAGCCGTAATCTGTAACAAATTGTATGAATTTGCCGATTTAAATGCGGAACCATTTTCAGCACTGATTTTAAATACTACCTGATTGCCTTCAGCCAGCTGTAAAAAGCCGTTACTTTCAATTAAGCCTAAACCACCAAAAAACCTGATTAAGTCAGAATAAGAATAACTTTCCTGAGTAATTATAAACAGACTAAGATTGAGTTCAATTTTTTCCAGATGTTTAATCTGGTGCTGAATTTTGGAAATTGAAGCCTCATAATCTGATCTATAAATATGCGCCTCGTTTTGCATTACAAATTTGTGCCATTCATTATAAATATTTGAAAGCGAAGCCTGGGAAATCAACCCCTCATTATCTACTAATTGAACAACAAACTTCAATGCCCGCGCTACGTATTTTTCACCACGATTAAATAAGAGCCATTGATTATTTTTGTCAAGAACATAAATCTTAAATGGTTTATCAGTAAATTGGGAAATTTCCGGGAGGACTTTTATCTTTCGAAGCTCTTCAAACCCAATATCCACAACAAAATCTAGCTCACAATTTATCTGATCAGCAAATGGAAATCCTACTTTATGAATATCGGCAAAAAACGCTTCAACACTATGTTCCGGATGGATCACTTCTTCAACTTTTTCTACTTCAGGGGTTTTAGTAGCAAATAAATCCTGAACCGGAACATAAGGAGTTTCATCGGCTACAGGCTTAGTCACAATAGTCACGGCTTCTTGCATATCAAAAAGTGGATCATCATCTAAAGAATTTTCGGCAAGTGCCACATCTTTTGGCAAAATTGCATTATCCTGGGTGGTTTGTTTATTAGTATCAACCCCATCCAAAGTAAAAGTCTTATTTTCATCAATAATTACATCATGCGTTGATTGATTAAAATTATTTTCAACCATTTTTTTAAATTTTGCTTCTTGGTATAAATAATAGCTAATTGTCAATAAAATCAAGGCGACTACCGCTGCAATAATGGTTAATTGGATTGTATCCATACTCATAATTAATACCCCTTTTTCAAATACCGCTCTTATACTCTTTCATATTGAAAAATCAATTCAATTTGTTCAAGTATATAACCATTCAATATTTAATTATTTTCTATAATGTCCCGAATAAATTGAAACAATTTACGATAATTATGTTGCTTATTTTGGGCAATTTCTTTCCTTACTTGACGGATAAGACTTCTTAACTGCCCAATATCCCCAACCGTATAGGTTGTTATAAATAAATTTAGTTCACTATCATTAGCTAAAAGACGCTCCCGCCATGTCTCACATTCATGTAATTTTCGAACTGAAGCTTTGTGCACACCATTTATTTCATCTAGTTTTTCCTGAATACCGGCCGCGTCAACATTACGCATTAGTTTACCAATATACTGGCTCTGGCGGCGTATTGCACCGTTTGCTGTTATTTTTTGCGCTTCAAGAATTGCAGTTAATAAATTATCAGGTAAATTAAACTTTGCCAGCTGGGCCTTGTTCAACTCTACTAATGCCATGCCTAAATGCTGCAAATCTTCCATTTTAGCCTTAGCTTTGGTTTTGCTTAGCTTTTCCTGTACTTCCGGAGTTTCAACAACATCTTCTGCTTGCATAATATCAGCTTATTTACAATAATATATACTTTATGAGTAAGTATTTTAACACAAACACGACAAACTAATATCAAATCAGGTTCTTAATTTCTGGTAAAATACTTATTCGAGAATAAGAGAAGGTAGAATAATGGCACAGCTAGAATTTACACATTCACAAGATAACCTTAAAAATTTGGCAAATCAGATATTAAGCAGGGCAACTGCCCTGGGTGCCACAAGTGCACACCTTGAAATCAATGAAAGTATTGAAACATCTGTTGATGTATTAAATGGGAATATCGAAAGCGTAGAAACCAGTTATGATAGTAATATAGGCCTAACAGTGTATGTGGGAGAAAATCGCGGTAATGTAGGGATTAGCCAAGTCCCACCAGCAGATTTAGATATGATTATACGACAAGCTTTAGATATCGCCAAATATACTCAAGCCGACCCGCTAAATGGTATTGCAGATAAAGAAGACTTATGCACCGGCTTTACTGAAAACCTGCAGCTATATAACCCGATAGCAATTGATAATGCACAAATCATACAACAAGCAATAGAATTGGAAAAAATCGGCTTAAATACCGACAGACATATTACTGCATCGGATGGAGCGGCAATTTCCTTAGGTAAATATAATTTTATTATTGCCAATACCAACGGGTTTAATTTAGGCTATACAACCACTCGCTATAGTAAAAGTTTGAGTTTAATTGGCCAAACCAAAAGCGGTATGCAAACCGACTATTGGTATAGTAATGCTCGTGATTACAATGACCTGGATAGTAATCGGGATTTAGCTACGCAAACAATTTCACGAGTTAAACGGCGTTTAAATAAAGGCAAGATTAAAAGCGGTAGTTATAGTGTGGTCTTTGAATCAACTATTGCAAAATCATTAATTGGTATCTACCTAAACGCAATTAGCGGCAGCAGTTTATACCGTAAACTTTCATTTTTAAATAACAGTATTAATACTCAAATATTTCCCGGGTGGCTTAATATAACTGAAGATCCATTTGTTATCAAAGGCAGTTCAAGCTGTTATTTTGATAATGAAGGTGTAAATGTGTGTAAGCGTGATTTAGTAAAAAATGGGATAGTCAGTGGGTATTTATTGTCTTGCTATAGCGCACGTAAATTAGGAATGCGTACCACAGGAAATGCTGGTGGCAACCATAATATTCAGGTAAGCTCCAATATAACTGGTGATATTAATAGTCTCGCTGCCAAAATCGAGTGTGGGTTAATCGTTGTAGAGACCATAGGACATGGGGTGAATATGGTAACCGGAGACTATTCCGTTGGTGCCAGTGGACTATGGGTCGAAAAGGGAGAAATTAAATTTTTTGTTGATGGGTTAACTATAGCCGGAAACTTGAAGACAATTTTTCAAAGCATTAAGTATATTAGCAATGATTATAGGGCCGGCTCTATTCAGTGCGGGTCCATGTTAGTCGATGGTATTGATGTGTCTATATAGGAAGAAATATGAAATTTGAATTTGAATATGAAGTATATGACTCTATTACTGAATTGGCTCCGGCAGATCAGGACCTGGTTAACAAAGCTTTTGAAGCAACAAAGCTATCTTATTCACCTTATTCAAAACTTAAAGTCGGTGTATGTGCCATTACCAACAAAGGTAATGTTGTGGTTGGCAGTAATCAGGAAAATGGAAGCTACTCAGTTACTATCTGTGCTGAGCGAGTTTTATTATCCACATTATCCGCACAGCATCCAGGCGAATATATAACTACTATTGCCATTAGTTATCTGGATTGGAATAATAATAGTGATAAACCGATTACCCCATGTGGAGTTTGCAGACAAGCTATCCTGGAACACCAGATTCAACATAAATGTAATGTACGGGTCATTTTGTCCTCTAAAAATGGACAGGTTTATGTAATAAAAAAAGGTAGCGATTTATTACCACTACCTTTTAGTATATAATTTCATACATATAAGACTAAATCTGGAGAATACGCCAATAAAGCTTGGTCATGCGTAATTAGTTTTACCGGTTCTGCTAATGCCTGAGCTATCAAAATTCTATCAAATGGGTCTTTGTGATGGTTGGGTAATTCTTCAAGTTTTAGAATATGCTCTATTTCTATAGGCAATTCAAAAATATTCATTTTGTATAAATCTGCCACAAAAGTTTTTATATTAATATCAAGTTTGCTGACCCTTTTTTTTATCATAATTTCCCATATAGAAGCCGTACTAAAATAAACGTAATTATTTCCATCTATTATTAACTCTTTCGCCTGTTTTGCAAGATTTGGATGATCCTGGCTAACCCATAATAAAACATGCGTATCTAAAAGCAGTTTCATTATAGCCGCCCATTATAAAAGCCATCTTCAATTTCATCCGGCAATGGGGCATCAAAATCATCAGGAATTGTAAATTGGTAGAGGGTGTTTTATTTTATCCTATCTAGACAGGACTGTTTTATGGTAATAAATTTAAATTCCCTAATGTATAAAACTGGCTACCGGAAATTCCGTAGGTTTACTTATTTTAAATTATGCTACAATTAAACCTGTTTAATTTTTTAAAAAGGGCCCAAAATGAAAACAAAAAATTTAATTCTTAAAAGCACTTTGATATTAGGTTTATTTAATGTACTATTGGCTTCACAAGCAAATGCGTTGAAGATTGCATCTTTTAGAATGCATTTCTGTAATTTTACGACCAAAGAATTGCCGGTACATGTTGTCAACAGTCAACCAGAAGACCCTAAAAATATAGTATATTCTATTTTTAGACCAGCAATCCAGCCGGATGACTCTTTTACTCTTGACGCTGGCAGCCCGGATACTCCAAACTGCTCAGATAATTATTATGGTATGAATTTTGGTGGTGGTGAAATAAATCCATCAACAGAAGGTAATGATGGCCATCTACAATTTAATTTGGGAAATACTTCCCCAAGTTCAATATATGTAACGGGAATGAGACGCGGTAATACCCCTAAGCAACCGGCTACTTTTATAATAAGATCAAAGTTCGCAGCCAAGTATGATCCAACCAATACATTTATTTATCTAAGCGCGCTGGGAACTCCGCAACTACTGCTATCTTCCACTCCGACGGATGACATTAGTGCACAGCATGATGATAATTATTGTTTAGCCGTTAGTAATGTAAAACTAACCCCGAATCAAATGAATAAATGCCCTGTGCAATAATTAATCTGTATTGCAAAATCCCCGGTAGCAACCGGGGATAATAAGAACAATCTAGTTAAACGCTATTTTGCCGTCTTTTACATCGGCTAAAATAGTTTGTCCAGGCAAGTATTTACCAGCTAATATGTCTTTTGCTAACGGGTTTTCCAGCTCTTGCTGGATGGCCCGTTTTAGCGGACGCGCCCCGTATACCGGATCAAAACCAACTTTAGCCAAGTGTTCTAAGGCTTCATCACTAATTTGCCAGTTAATTTCGAGTTTTGCCAAACGTTTACTTAAATTAACCAATTGAACATTGGCAATTTGTTTAATTTGTGCCTCATCAAGTGCATGAAATACTACAATTTCATCAATACGGTTAACAAACTCCGGCTTAAAATAAGTTTTAACATCATCCATTACCAGAGATTTTAATTCAGTATAGCTACTACCAGCCATTGCCTGAATCTGGCTACTACCGATATTTGATGTCATTACCACCACAGTATTTTTAAAATCTACAGTCCGTCCCTGGCCATCAGTCAGCCGGCCATCATCTAATACCTGTAATAGAATATTAAACACATCCTGATGCGCTTTCTCTACCTCATCTAGTAAAATAACACAGTATGGCTTACGCCTTACCTGTTCAGTCAAATAACCGCCCTCTTCATAGCCAACATATCCCGGAGGTGCACCGACTAAACGCGCTACACTATGTTTTTCCATATATTCTGACATATCAATACGAATTAGGTGCTCTTCACTATCAAATAAAAATGATGCCAATGCCTTACATAACTCCGTCTTACCAACACCAGTTGGCCCTAAAAACAAGAATGAACCATATGGTTTATTGGGATCGGACAGTCCCGAACGGGAGCGCCTAATTGCATCAGCAACCGCAGTTACCGCCTCATTTTGCCCCACAACCCGTTTGTGTAATGCTTCTTCTATATGTAATAGCTTCTCTCGTTCACCTTCTAACATTTTACTTACCGGGATACCGGTAGAACGAGATACAACTTCAGCAATTTCTTCTGCACCAACCTCAGTACGCAACAACTGCAGTTCCTTGGTCTCGCCTTTTTCGGATTGCTTGAGCCTTGCTTCAAGCTCGGGTAATTTACCATACTGTAATTCGGCAACTTTGCCCAAATCTTGTTTACGCGTATAATTCTCAATCTCAGCTTTCACTTTTTCTAGCTCATCGCGAATGCTTTGTGAGCCTTGAATCATAGCTTTTTCATTGTTCCAGATTTCTTCCAAATCAGCATATTCTTTGCTTAATTTCTGAATCTCAACTTCAAGATGCTCAAGACGCTTTTTGCTGGCCTCATCATTTTCTTTTTTTACTGCCTCGCGCTCAATTTTTAATTGGATTAAACGCCGTTCCAATTTATCCATACTCTCTGGTTTTGAGTCAATTTCCATTTTAATCTTAGCTGCAGCCTCATCAATTAAATCAATTGCTTTATCCGGTAGAAACCGGTCAGTTATATAACGATGCGATAACTCAGCTGCAGCAACAATTGCCGGGTCGGTTATCTCTACCCCATGATGTATCTCATATTTTTCTTGTAAACCACGTAAAATCGCAATAGTATCTTCAACATTTGGCTCACCAACTAAGACCTTCTGGAATCTACGCTCTAGCGCCGGATCTTTTTCTACATACTTACGATATTCATCTAAGGTAGTTGCACCGATACAGTGTAATTCACCACGAGCTAGTGCCGGCTTTAACATATTACCCGCATCAATTGCACCTTCGGCTTTACCGGCACCCACTAAAGTATGGATTTCATCAATAAAAATCAGGGTACTGCCCATATCCTGGGCCAGTTCATTTAATACTGCTTTTAGGCGCTCTTCAAATTCACCACGATATTTAGCCCCAGCCAACAAGGATGCCAGATCCAATACTAAAAGGCGCTTGTTTTTTAACCCTTCGGGTACCTCACCATTAACTATCCGCTGGGCCAGCCCTTCAACGATAGCAGTTTTACCCACACCTGGCTCACCAATTAATACCGGGTTATTTTTAGTTCTTCTTTGCAATACCTGAATAGTACGTCTTATTTCATCGTCCCGCCCTATTACCGGGTCTAACTGCCCCATGCGTGCTCTCTCGGTCAGATCTAGCGTATACTTCTTCAGTGCTTCTCTTTGATTTTCTGTTTCTGCACTGTTAACATTTTGCCCGCCACGTAAATCCATTATTACTTTATTTACTTCAGTAAGTTTAGCTCCGCTATCCTTAAGAATCTTACCAAGTGTTCCTTTATCTTCTAAGGCAGCCAGTAAAAATAGTTCTGAGGCAATAAATTCATCATTTAGTTTTAGGGCAATTTTTTCAGTAACATTGAGCAAATTATTTAAATCTCTTGAGACATTTATTTCACCGCCAGTACCAGATACTTTGGGCAAGTTATTTATTGCATTTTGCAAGGATGCTTTTATTGGCTGAATATTAACTCCAACTTTAGCTAACACACTGGCGATAGTTGAATTTTCTTCTTCCAGCATCGCCAATAATAAATGTACCGGTTCAATATAAGCATTGTCATGTTTTAGGGCTATACTTTGCGCATTGGCTATAGCTGTCTGAAATTTTGTGGTTAATTTGTCAAATCGCATATCTACACTCTCCAAAAATTTATTTCCATATTTTATATGTGGGTATTAACTTTTATTTTTCAATATGAAACTATTGCAAGCCTGTAATTAACCAATGCTATAATATTGTTCAATTTATTACAAACAAGCCATCAAAACTATTACAAAATGGATTTGAGTTAATATGAAAGTTATTGAACATATAAAAAAAACTAAATCACCAACTTATAGTTATGAGTTATTGCCCCCTCTTAAAGGGGCAAATGTAGAGCAGGTTTTTGATATTGTAAAATTAATTAAACCATATAATCCGGCATGGATTAATGTAACTTCACACGCTTCCTCTCTAGAATATATTGAAAATGCCCAGGGGCAGATTATTAAAAAAATCCGTAAAAAACGCCCGGGTACTATGAGTGTATGCGGCGTCATTCAAAATAAATTTGGTATTGATGCTGTAGCTCATGTGTTGTGCAAAGGGTTTTCTAAAGAGGAAACTGAGAATGCATTAATTGAGCTAAATTATCTCGGTGTAGAAAATATATTAGCTCTTTGCGGTGATAATTTGAACTACGATAAAACACTCGATAAAACATATTCTATAAATCGCTATGCTAATGAACTAACCGCGCAAGTAAGCAGCATGAAAGATGGTAAGTTTTTAGATGATACATTATATTCGCCACTTGATTTTTGTATTGGGGTTGCCGGTTATCCGGAAAAACATTTTGCAGCTCCAAATATAGATACTGATATTAAATATCTAAAACAAAAAATTGATGCTGGTGCTGAGTATATCGTGACGCAAATGTTTTTTGATAATAAGAAGTATTTTAAGTTTGTTAAAAAATGCCGTGATAATGGAATTACTGTACCAATTATTCCTGGTTTAAAAGTTTTAAAAACAGTTAAACAAATTGAAAGCCTGCCCAGACTATTTAATATAGACTTGCCGGAGGAACTTGTTAAATCAGTACAAGATAAACCAGAGCATATAGTATCTGTAGGTAAAGAATGGACCAAGATGCAAATTAGGGAACTAATTGCTCATGGTATCAATAACATACATTTCTTCTTAATGAATGATATAAATACAGTGCTTGAAATCGTCGAAGAGGTTTAACCATTTAAAAATGGCACTATGGCTTAGTAGACTCCTACAAATCCTGATATGAATCGGATGTAACAACTTGATAACTCGCATCGGGATAGCAGCAGGATATCTATAGGTTTGGGTACTTTACCCTGTTGCCATTTAAATTCAAACCAAAATAATTTACCAGTTTTTTGCTAAAAAAGTCATTAGCCGATAAGTCAGAGATTATTTAGTGGCCATATAGCTTACAAATTATACAATTTAGATTATACATATTGTATAATATGAGTAGTATAATTTATAAAGGGATAAAAATATGATTCAACGATATTTTCCGCAAGGGGTGGCCGAAGAGGATTTTTTTTGTAATCGTGAAAAAGAAAGAGAATTCATCAGTAAGAGTATTTTATCACATGAACATATTGTGCTGGTTGCACCTAGACGGTATGGAAAAACAAGTTTAATTGCACAAGTGCTACGTGAAAATGATTTTCCCGGAATAAGTATAGATCTGCTTTTTGTGCTTGATCAGGCTCAAGTTACCCGGCTTATTTCCGATAGTGTTTCACAACTTATTAATCAAATGCTCCCAAAATCAACTACAGTAGCAAAAAAAATTGTCGATACACTGGCAGCATTGAACCCTAAAGTAGGTTTTAATATACTTGGTCAAAGATTAGAGATTAATATTAAACAGCCGAGTGAAAGAAGCATTAGTGAGCTTTTATTAATTCTTGATCAATTTGCTACAAAATCTGAGACTCCATGTGTAATAGCATTTGATGAATTTCAACAAATTGGTGAGCTAAAAGAAAACCATGCAATAGAAGCCTCAATTCGCCATGCAGTAGAACGCAGTAAATATGTAAGCTATATTTTCAGTGGCAGCAACAGGCACTTACTTAATGAGATTTTTAGTGATAAAACAAGACCACTATATCATTTATGCGACTTAATGAAATTGGATAGGATAAAAGCAGAGTCTTATAGAATGTTTTTAACCAATCTAGCAAAAACCAGATGGAAACACGGGATTACAGAAGATGTTTTTAGTGAAATTACTAATATTACCAAATGTCATTCATACTATGTGAATACTCTTTGCCGGCGTTTATGGCAAGGTGCAAAAGTACCGCAATTAGCAGACGTCTTGAATACTTGGGATAATTATGTTGAACAGCAAAGTTACTGGATAATAAAAGATTTTGGCAGACTTACTTTAACTCAGCGTAAGCTTTTAACGGCACTGGCTCTTACCCCTACATCAGAACCACATAGCGAAGCTTTTTCAACATCTGCCAAAATGACTGCCTCTACAATCCAAAAAACATTGCAAACCTTGCAAAAAATGGATTTTGTTTATCAAGATCATGACGGATATTATAATGTATTGGACCCCGCCATCGCATATTTTATTAGAAAACATTTTAGTAAATTTTAAGCTATAGTAACAATTATATGATTTGGATTATATTAACAGTATAATCTAAATTGGATAATTCTGGAGATTAGCTATACCCACGTTATTTAGTATAACTTTTTTAAATTAACTATTAAAGATTATCTAAAATACACTATAATTTAAAATTTACTTAGTCTTACTAATAGGAAATAAGAACCTGGCTATAATGAATAGTAGAGCAAAAACATCTGCAGTAGTGGTTGATAAAAAAGTCATTAAAACTTTATCAGATAAAAAGTAATGATATGTTTTTATATTTTCATTGCCAGCTTTATCTAGAAAATAATATAAAATTCCCAAATGAGCTAAGGCTATTGCTAAAATCACCGCAACCAGAATCCATCTTAGCCACCTTATTTGGGTGGCATTCTTCATGTTTAAGCTATGGATATCATTTGCCATCTGAGACGGTAATTTTTGTTTTGGACTAGTTTCAGAGCCTATTCTGGATTTCAGGTCCTCAATAAGGGCTTTATTATTATTCCTAGTTTCAGAGCCTATTCTGGATTTCAGGTCCTCAATAAGGGCTTTATTATTATTCATAGAAAACTCATAATAAATTCTTTATGCGAAACTCTAAAGACTGCTGAGAGACTTCAAATATATTGGACAATTCTTCAATATTAACCTCCATACTACCAATTAGACTTACCAAGAGTGTTTTAGGAATTAATATAGATGCAGCAAATTTATTAGCAAAAATTTCTTCCAAATTTGTGCCTAATGAGGATGTGCCGTCTCTAAACTCTATTATCTCGCCGGTTTTATTTTGCAACTTATAGGAGATAAAATGACCCAATTCATGAGCCATTGTAAATCGCTGCCTGCTTAAGGAGTCATCTTTATTAATAATCATGCCACTTGCATTATCATTAATAACGATAGCACCCGATTGATTTTCTTCCATTGATTCTTTGTAGACCTGAATACCGTAGTTTTTTACAATCTGCTCTATATTAACCGGAGCCTTTAGCTCTTCTAACTCTTTTACAATAATTAACTCGGCATAGTCATCAATAATTGGGAATAATTCTTTTACTGATTTAACCATATGATGTACCTCTTTTTTTAATAACAATCAATATTATATACTAGTTCATAATATAATATATAGACTATTTTACTTTTTAAAACTATTTTTGGTACATTTTTTTATAGTTATTAAATTATTAACCCCAGTTTACACAAACTCAATTAATACAGCATTAGATTTGCACCAACTTTAACGCTATAAATTAGCTTTTGCCAATAAAATATTACGTTTTAGGCACTCTTTCATTCGGTAAAAATACAGATAAAAATAAAAACCCTGACTATAACTCGTTTGAAACTAAATAGCTAAAGCCTTGCCGTATAAGAATATTTAACTCAATAATGGGAGTATTGCTGATATTAACCGTCGGATATTTAGTCTTTATAGTTAGTTAATCTATAAAGTATAATTGCCGCTAAATAGCTTCCATACGTTGTTTTATTTTAGGTAAATGTTCATCAGGATTAGTAAAAATATAAAACTGTTTTTTTACTGGATTTCTTTCGAAGCTATCCTAAAAAGGTATAAACTTATGTCCTGGATAATTTACTCGAATATGAATGAAGAGAAATATTAGCAAGCCTAAGCGATAGCCAATTTGGAAAGAGTCCAGGTGTAAAAAACTTCCATTTAATAAAATGTTGGAAGTATTAGAAAAAGCATATAAATTAAAAAAGATACAAGGTGGTAGTAGAAGATACCCTAATTAAGACTCTACTTATACATAAAATTTTTATAAATATTAGATCTATAAATAGGTAACATAAATGCAGTCAGCTAAACAGGGCTATAAATTAATAACTACACCTCTACTTTTATCAATTATTACCTTAGTCATTCATTTAGCCGGAAATCCACATTACGGTTTTTTTCGTGATGAATTATATTTTATCATGTGTGGTTTTCGACCTGCATTAGGCTATGTCGATCAACCATCACTAACACCACTGCTTGCTGCCGCAACACAATATTTTGGCCAATCACTCTTTCTTTTGCGCGCATTGCCTGCTATATTTGCTGCTTGTTCTATTTATGTAACATGCCTTTTAGTAATTGAACTTGGCGGCGGATCTTTTGCCCAAATAGTTGCTGCGTTGGTTGCATTTTTTTGCCCGGTTTTAATGAGCTTTGGCACCAAAGTTTCTCCGGATACTTTTGGCCTGGTTTTTTGGCCATTGTCTGTTCTTTGTGTTTTACGCATTTTAAAAGGCGCAGATCCAAAAATATGGTTACTGGTCGGTGTTTTATTTGGAGTTTCATTTAATACTAAATATAGCATAGTTTTTTTTGCGGTAGCAATTATATTAGGACTTATAGTTACCAAACAACGACGCATTTTATCAACTCGCTGGGCTTTTATGGGCGCAGTTTTGTGTGTCTTAATTAGCCTACCTAACTTCCTATGGCAATGGCATTATAATTTCCCCATGCTTGACATTCTTCGTGCCGGGCAAAATGGAAAAAATATACTCTTAAGCCCTATCCAATTTATTACTGCACAATTATTAATTACTAATCCAGCATTATCTATTTGCTGGATAATCGGCTTTATTTGGCTGTTATATAACTCTTCTGTGAGATTTATTGCAATTGCTTACATTTTTTTAATTGTAGAAATGTTAATATTTCATGGAAAACACTACTACGCAGCTAATTTTTATCCCATTTTAATTGCTGCCGGTGGAGTTGCTATTGAATCCTGGACAAATAAAAATACGATTAAAAATTTTAGATCATTAATCATTTTTTGCGTTATAGTTTTTGGAATTACGCTGGTACCATACGCTATGCCAATTTTGCCAGTAAATATCTTTATACGTTATGATACTTTTATGGCTCCATTACTTCATTCAAAAGTTACAAAAACCGAAAATAATCAAGAAGGTCTTCTTCCACAGGATTTTGCAGATATGCACGGCTGGCCTGAATTAGTTGAAGTTGTAAAATCCGTTGTAATGTCTCTGCCGCCCAAAGATCGAAATCGCGTGGTTATCGCCACTCAAAATTATGGTGAAGCAGCAGCACTCGAATTTTTGGGAGCTCGCTATGCATTACCACCAGTTATTAGTGGTCATAACCAATATTTTCTCTGGGGTCCTGGTTCGCGTTCTGCAGATATTCTCATTGATGTGAATGGAGCTTGCGGTAAGGATTCTGGATTTTACCAATTATCTCAGCTAGTAACTACCTTTCATAATCCGCTTGGGATGCCATATGAGAGCAATATTCCAATTATGATCTGTCGTGGAATTAAAAAACCGGTAAAAGAATTATGGCCAAAGGTTAAGCACTATAATTAATCAAAGTACCAATTAAAGACAATACCAAATAGTTCATGTTTTAATTAACAGCTATGAGCATGCTTCTTTTCTGCTAACATAAAGGCTCTTAATATATCATTAATTTTAGTCTGATATTTACGTCCCTGATTTTTATAGTATTCTACAATATCAGTATCTAATCTGAAGCTTATTCTGCCTTTTTGATTAGCTTTGCGAATCTCATCAAGAATAATGTAGCTGAATTATATATAAGTTTTTAATTCTTCTTGCCTCATTTTGTACGGCGGCAAAAATGTATTAGAATTAAACAAAATTTAAAGTGTTAAAGAGAAAATGCGTTAAAATATGCTACATAATTTATTTTAGGATAAGTGGAGTTAAACTCAGGCTGGTAGATTCATTATTTATCATTATATCTCCCTCCTGGATTGTAAAATTTATTTTCATACCGCGAGATGCCATGGCGGATAAATCATTGGTATCTTTGCTGGGTAAATTAATTACCTTTAGATTTGAATAATTGCCAAGTTTCATTTTATCCCACCAGGTTTCAACTATTCTTCCACCATATGCGTATATTATAACCTCTTTGGCTTTGCTGACTGCCTTACGTATTAGCTTTTCATCGGGTAAACCTACGCTAATCCATAGATTAACTTGGCCATTATAATCTTTATCCCATAAATCAGCCTGGTCCCGATCACTTATCCCCTCACCAAAACTTAATTTATCAGTGGCATTAAGTGCAAAGGCTAATAAACGCACCATCATACGCTCATCCGTTTCAGAGGGATGTTGCGCAATAGTTAATAAATGATCATTATAGTAATGCCGATCCATATCAGCAATTTGTATATTTGCTTTAAATATTTTAGGACCTTGAACCATAATTACTCCATTGTTATTCAAATTAACACTATCTTATTATATTAAGTTCTTCGATACAAAATATCTATTTGGCTTACAATGTATTGATTCTATTAATTATTTTATGGGCCTGTATGCCATAAAGTGTAAAATCAGGTGTATTTTTAGAAAAATGCAGTTGATTTAGCCATTATAATTGTAGATATTTATCCACAAAATTTGCTGGGGCTACTATTGGGTATTTATCTGCCAGGCATAGTAAGTCTTTATCTCCAGTGATTAAATATTCTGCATCGCTAGCAATTAAGGTTGCTAATAAATAATTGTCTTTTTTATCCCTGCATTCTACAGGTAATATAAGATTGGTAATATCGTATATTCTTCCTAATAGTTCAATTTCGGCAATATAATCAGCTAATTCAGTGTCAGTTAGGCGGATTAACTTCTTTATTTTTGGATAAGAAAGTGTATTTTTTATTTCCATGATTTGTTGATATGATAAAGCAAGTGCTAGATTGCCATTAAATACATTTGTAACAATATTTGCTGGATTGCCCGCAAATTTAAATATTGCGGAAATAAAGACATTGGTATCGATCACAACTAACATTTATTTTTGTTCTCTGGCAAATGTTACCGCTTCGTCAACTAGCGCATCAATTTCTTCCTCAGTCATAGATTGACCTGCCTTCATCATTCGATAATTGACATCATTAAAATTATGCGCAAGGCTTCTGAGGCGGTTAAAAAGCTCAATATTAATTATTGCTCCAATTTCCTCTGAACCTTGTTTAATTACACAGGTGTTATGCCCATATCTAACGTTATTCAAATAGCTATTGGCTTTAACACCAAGGTCAGCCGCATTTACTTCATAAATCATAATGTAAACCCTTATAAGTTCAGTGAATATACCCTAATTATACACGATAGTACAATGTATATTTTTAAATTTACAAATATGCAAAAAATGCATATTGCTTTTTTATCATGCTACTATTTGGAGTTATCTGGAATTTCCGGATTTATTTTTTTTAATATTCAACTTGGATTAGGGTGAATTTAGTGTTAATTTACCCGGATTTTCTGCAAATTGCAGAATTTGGACAGACCTATCATAGCTAAGCTGTAAATGTGCTAGATCTAATACTACTAATTGCTTCAAATTAAAGCCCTCTTACTTTGGTTTATTGTTCATTTATTGTCTATATTAAGGTTAATGTAATTTCTATGTTATCTCGGGTAGCATTAGAATAAGGGCAAACCATATGTGCTTTATTTATTAATTCTTTAGCCGCATCTTTGTCCATGCCAGGTAAACTAATTTTTAACTCAGCTTTTATACAATAACCGTGGCTAATGGGCCCAATTCCTATATGCCCCTCTATCGATACATCATCAGGTATTTTGATTTTTTCTTTTGCGGCAACGGCTTTCATTGCCCCGATAAAGCATGCAGAATAACCAGCTGCAAAAAGTTGCTCTGGATTTGTACCTTCCCCACCATTACCGCCTAAGCCCTGAGGAATCGATAGTTTTAAATTTAAATTTGGATCTTCGCCAGTAATTTGCCCATCACGACCACCGCTAGCCTTAGCCACACCTGTGTAGAGAATTTTTTCTAATTTATGCATTTAAGTCTCCTTTTTATAATTGTTTAGCTTTACAACTATATTCTATCACCTATTTCTTAAAAAAAGTAAATAAAAACTTATTGTAAACCGCTAAAAATTATTGAAATTTTTATCTTCGGAAAGCTTTTGGCAAATAGAATAATAGCATCAGTTAACTAGCTTCTGGTTAGCATTGCCGGTATGGTTATGCTCAGTTTGCCAGTAGGTTCCCTAGCATTGTCCTAGGTATAAGGGCAATATTAGGTAATAAGCTATCCCTTTTATTAAAATTTGATTAATTAATATTGATAATTGGACTCATTTTAGACATATAGTGCATGAAATTTTTATAAAAATACTTGCAAAAAATTAAATATTGGTTTATAATATTTATTATGAATACAAAAAATTATGAAAAACTTGCATCTCACTTTAAAACCGGTCATGTATATAAGAGAGGTTTCTTGGCTGCATTCTCTAATTCCGTAGATCGTGATTTAATGAAGTTAGTGCAACAAGGTGCTGTAGAAAAAATTGCAGCAGGATTATATTATAAGCCTGCTAAGACTCGTTTTGGTGCACTGCCCCCCAATGATAAAGAGCTGGTAAAATGTTTTTTAAGTGATAATCGGTTCCTATTATATTCCTGGAATCAATATAATACTTTAGGCCTGGGATTAACTCAGATTTATAATAATCTGGTTGTTTATAATAATAAAAGACATGGAATGTTTAAATTAGGTTCTAAATTTTTTGATTTTCGACGCTCTGCACATGGATTTCCTACTAAAATAGATAAGGAATTTTTATTGGTTGATCTTGTAAATAATTTAAATGAATTAACTGAAGATACTCATTTTGTCAAACAGCGAATTAAAAATGTAGTTTTAGAATTAAATAAAAAAAAGTTAAATAATTATGCTAATTTATACGGCAAGATTGCAACTAAAAAATTTTTTGAGCTACTAAATGGATAATCCTATATTTTTACATCAAATACCAGATATAAAAGATCTTATTGAAATTGTGGCTAAGGAGCGACAACTTTTACCTATTATTGTAGAAAAAGATTATTGGATCATGCATTGTCTTTGGGGGCTGCAACAACAAGATATTAGATTTGAGTTAAAAGGTGGTACATCTTTATCCAAGGGTTTCAATATTATTGACCGTTTTAGTGAAGACATTGATATACAAATATATCCACAAAGCGGTGGTGTAAAAATCGGAAAAAACCAGAACAAACCTAAACATATTGATAGCCGTACATTATTTTTTCAAACTATTACAAATTCTTTAAATATTGAGGGTATGGAATTTTGCCGAGATAGTAGTTTTGATGAAATATAGATTACAGCAAACAAATAAACACCATACAAAACAATTATACAGCAACGAGTTTGCTAAAAAATCATCTATTTATTTTGGACAACAACCAACTTTTGATGAAATCTTACAACGGATTACACAATTTATTAATATACTATAGATTTTAGAAATGTGAGCATAATTTTAGTACCAATATTTTGCCTGGATTGTATTTGTAATGTCCCGTTACTTTTAGCCAGCATATCGCAAATTTGGGTATAGCCTATGCCATGCCCGTTTGCTTTACCAAAAGTAACCGGGGTATGGTTTAAGATTTTTTCACGTACCGATTCTGGCATGCCCTTGCCGTTATCTTCAATTGTAACTAAGACTTTATTATCTAGCGTAGCTATAGAAACCACTACTTCCCCTGCTCTATTCTCACAGGCATCTACTGCATTATTTATAATATTTGACATCGCTCGTTTAAACGCCTGGCTATCTACATTAATAAAAATATCAGCATTTGGATTAAATTTGGGTGTGATTTTTATATCCCGAAATGTATATTCATAACGCTTTTCAGTAATGATTTCTGTTATAGCATGAGCTACATTTGTCGGGCTTGTTGCGTTTTTACCTGTCAAAGCATCGCTATAATGATCAGGTTTGGTGTACCTAAGCAGGTTATTGGTAATATCGGAAATCCGGTCACAGACCGCCTTCAGGGATTTTTTCTGGGTATCTGGTATTTCGGTACAGCTATGTATAATCATACGAAGACTGCATAATGGAGAGCGGATATCATGTGATATCTGGCCAATGATCGTTGTTAGTTCCATTTGGTGGTGGATAGTGTGGTTTTGGTTTTTCAAAATGTATCTCCTGGTTAGTTAGTTCATTTAGTGCTAAATGAGATAATAATAAATAGACAGGATAAAACCTGAAACCGGATATGATATAATCTACCGCTAATTATTATTAGTACCCCCATTTTGGGATCAGGGGTGGCGTTATTGTCGTATCGGCCAAGATAGAGTCAATAACTGCCACCAGGTTACAAAAATATAAGCAATTGTTTATGTTACAGTTCATGTAGTAAAAACGCGCTTTTTTATTTTTGTAGCGTTATTATACATCAATTACACTTTTTTGTGTCAATTAATTTATATTTTTTGTGTCAGTTATGGATAAGCTAGCAAAAATTCGTCTGGAAAATATGATTGCCATAGTAAATAATACATTTAATGGTAACTGGACTGCTTTTGCCAAAGCTATACAAAAATCCAGGTCATATATGAGCGATATAAAAAATGGGCACAAATCGCAGTTTACGGAAAAATTAGCACATCATATAGAAACAAAACTTGCGTTACCATTAGGCTATCTAGACAAATCAGATGCCAAACCAGAGGTAAGCGTAACCATGATACCGCTATACCCATCAAAACCCCCTGCTGGTAATAACAATCTACAAAAGAAAAATCAAATTGGCGAAATACCTTTTTCATTATCTGAAATACAAAAAGCCAATATCAAGAAAGAAAATCTTATCTCTCTTGTGGTTGAAAGCAATAGCATGCAATATACTATAAATGAGGGAAGCATAGCTATTGTGGATATGAGCCAGAAAGAAGTTATCGATAATAAAATTTATGCATTTACTACTAATAAGCAGCAAATTATTCAAGTAAAACGCCTACGTACTGGTACAGATAGTGTAATTTTACAACCAGATAATAAAAAATTTGCAGAAGAAAAGATACCGCATAATTCAAAAACCAAACTAGAAATAATCGGTCGTGTCTTATGGGTAATTAATAAATTGGTATAAGTCCTTCACAAGCTACAATTAAATAGAAAATGGCTGGAAACTAGTCCAGCCTTTTTCATATATTATCATTCCCATTACATGGCTGAAAAACAACAAGGAAACCATTTTCACAATATCCTTTACTAATTTTGTGAATTTTGGTATTGATAATCCAACTTATCAATATAAATACATTGAATATCATAATAATCTTATGTTCGCTCGAATTAATAATTCTCAATCTGCTTCATTATCTAATGATTTGGGAAAAACATGGTATACTACCGATGGAACTCCAGCAAATTTTATTACTTTTGGAAACTCTTATGCTTATGGCAATGGAGTTTATGTATATGCAAATGGTGAGGTTCCTAGGTACTCATATGATGCTATACATTGGAATACGGCAACTAATAAGCAATAATAGTTTATCAAGCCTCAGAGTGAATTGAGAATAAACTCTAAATAAATATGTAAACCTAATTCACTACTACACCAGTAATAGAGATAAATAAACAACTAAATCAGTAAGTTACCTCTAAATAATTGCTGGGTATAATTTTTATTATTAAAGATTATATTTTAATTCATGAATATTTTTTTATTATAAATTTGTAATAATAAATCAACTAAATAGATCATTTTTTTCAAATCCCTTTAATTTTTTGAAATTATTAACTTTGTAATCCACTGGTTTTTGATTATTTTTAAGAAAATTATAAAGCTCACTAGGCTCTGAATTTTCGTTATTAAGCCAAACTTCAGAATTTTCTAAGCTCATAAACACTGGCTGCCTGTCATGACCCACATCTAAGATAAATTTTGTAGGCTCATCTGTTATAATAGAAAAGCTATAAATGATTTCTCCTGTTGAGCTGTCAATCCATTTATCCCATATACCTGCTGCTAATAATACCTCATCTGGGTCAATAGCAGAAAATTTTACTATGTTTCCTGAATGAGAGCCATTGCGGCACGACTCATAAAAGCCAGCGAGGGGTACTATGCAGTGTTGACGCTTAAAAGGGACTTTCCAGGTCGGCGAATTATGTATTAATTCTATTTGATTATTTGACCCTATTCTATCTAACCTAGCATTATAAGTACTGAATTTTGGCTTTGGTGTTTTACTCCAGGACGGAATCAAAGAATAATTCATAAGTTCTATTTCATTTTCTCCAGATTTTTTTACAATTACAGGCGCTTTTGAGAAAGGATATATATGCGTACTAAATGCTCTGCTCTCTTCTGGATACCTAGAAATTGAGGGGAAAGATTTAGCAATTTTAGGAGCTGGAGCAGATTCAAATTGTGAGCACATAATTACCTCTAAGGTTATTTTTAAAAAGAGTAGAAAATAAGTCTTAGACTTTTACTTATTTCTTTTTTTAATTATTTTTTTGATTCGCAAAAATGGAAAACTAATTTCTAAAGTTGTTTCACTTTTGTATACAGTAAGCATATATTAAAATGACATGGTGTTTCTGGCACACCACTAAGCTCGTTTACGATCTCCGGCAGCGATTTTATCATAAGCATATGCTTTGGTTTAAATAACTAATATTTCATTTAAATCAGTAGTATAGTTATTTGACTTAAATCCTCGTTGCATTTGCCAAGCATTGGATAAGTTAGCAGTTGCTAATTTTATGGCTGATTTACCAAAATATGCTTTAATACTTTCTAGGGTAGGTAATAATTTATCATGTTTAATAGTAGTATTATCAAATAAATCTTTAGCTTCAAACTCTTTGGTTATTAATTCGTTTACTACAATACCACACTTTTTATACTTAATACCATCCTCAAATATAGCATTGACTGCTCTATCTACATATGTGGACATATAGCGAAAGCTATCCAAGGCACTAGGAAATTCAATATTTATTGAGCTAGAAAGATAATCATCTTTAAACCGGTTGGTATTAGCAAATACAATCATTTGCTTAGCATAAAGGCCTTGTTTACGCATTTTTTTGCAAGCCTGTTCAATATGATAAGTTAAGGCGGATTTAAGAGCGTCTGCTGTAGTTACAGGCTGACCAAAGCTTCTAGAAGATACTATTTGCTTATTAGGTGGTACACAGTCTTCTAGCTTAAGGCATTTAATACCATTTAACTCATAAACTATCCGCTCAATATTAACGTTAAATATTTTACTCATCTGTTTAGGATTAGAGTTCTTTAGGTCATAAACAGTGTTTATGCCCATTAGTTGAAGCTTTTTCCCAATTCGTCGCCCTACTCCCCAAACTTCAGAAACATCGGTAATTTGCATAGCTTTATTTACTCGCGTTTCCCCTAGTTCTGCTAAATTACAGACACCATTTAAAAATGGGTGTTTCTTTGCTAGATAATTGGAAAATTTAGCAAGTACTTTAGTTTCCCCGATACCCAAACATACTGGCATTCCTACCCATTGCTTAACTGTTTTACGAATTCTCTGTCCATAAGTAGTTAAATCTGGCATGCCAGATAAGTCTAAGAAACATTCGTCTATACTATAGACTTCCTGCTGCACACTAAAGTTTTTAAGAATATTCATAACCCGACGTGACATACCCCCATATAAAGTATAGTTACTACTAAAGATGTGAACGTTATGTTGCCTGCACAAATCCTTAATTTCAAAATATGGAGCGCCCATTCTTATACCTAAGGCTTTCGCTTCCGCTGTCCTCGCAATGGCACAACCATCGTTATTTGAAAGAATAATTACAGGTTTGCCTTCAAGATTGGGTTGGAATACCCTCTCGCAAGAAGCAAAGAAATTATTGCAATCTACTAAAGCTATCATGTTTTAAGCCTTTAGTTTTTGTGAATGGTATATACTACAACACCCCAAATGTTTAGTTCTTGCTCATTTGCTAAGATAATTTCTTGAAATTCTGGATTTGCAGGTACTAGTTTGACTACTCCATCTAAGTTATAAAGTGTTTTGACCGTAAATTCTCCATCTACTACTGCAATTACAATCTTTCCATGAACAGGCTCTACAGAGCGGTCTACTACTAAAATGTCCCCCTCATGTATATGGGCGTCAACCATAGATGTGCCTTTTACACGCACATAAAATGTAGCGACAGGGTTGGTTACTACAATATCGTTAATATCTAAATCAGGCTCTTCGTATGCAGCAGCTGGGCTCGGAAATCCTGCAGAGACTTTAGAACTGGCAATAGGTAAATAGATACGCTTACCAGTAATTTCGAATATTTCTAAATTCGCCATTTATATTTATTAAATAGGAAATGAGCAGATAACGTAATATAGATAAAACTATCTTTATCGCTATTTTAAGAATTATGGCCAGAAAGGCTTAAATAAGAATTTACCGTTTTAAAAATTACTAAAACTGTAGATTATTACTTGTTTTTCTTACTACTTACTTTAAATACTAATTACCTATATTAATCCTTTCTTAAATTACAATTAGTAATAATTATAGCATAAAGTCATTATAGCTGAGTTTTTGAGATAATAAAATTTTCTGAATTAGTTCTCTTGAAATTGTAGGAAGATGCGCCTTCCTCGCTTCAATTAAAAGCTTTTATTTTTCGCTACCATCCCAAGCGGAAATTGCGTTTTCCGCAACGCCATCGCTTATTAGGACTAACCAAGTTAGTCAATTAATGGCCAGGCCATGTTTTAGTTATATCTTTTTGCCCGCAGAACAAAGGATAGCCACTTAAACGATTTCAACATAGTTAAAAGCAGCTACGGCAAGGGTTAAATACACAATTAATAAAATTTAACGTTTGACACAATAAAATTAGGAATTAGCCTACTAGCCCCTAATTTTGTGTCTGCTCTTTAAAACTTTTCCGGCTTTTATGGTTATTTTGACCCAAGATGGGTACCCCAAAATAAGCCACAAATAAAATTTGACCCTAAAGGGTACCCCAAATCTCATCGCCAAAAAACTTTTAATAAATTTTCATAATTGCCCTGGCCTGCTGCAACCATCTAGCATATGTAAGTACCATGTCAATTAGGATTGCCCTGGTACAACAATTGCACGAGGTTTTAACTTTGTCTTCATTCGACGTTGGCTGCCCTATGCGGGGGAAAAACAATAGTAGAGAGAGCAACTTTCTTAACGGTTAGTGTCTCCTGTCAAGCTCTCCATAGTCGCGGTTGACGAAATTAAAAATAACAAAACTTTATGGAGTGAAACATTATGACAAATAATCAAGTAAACAAATTAGGTTCTAAAAACTTTAACAAGAATATTCCAATCCCACCATTTAAACTGAACCAGTTTATTGATAATGTACGAGCAATTGAAGAATTGGCCAAGATTAAACCAGATGTTGAAAAATTAAAAGGCTACAAAGGTTTTGGCGGGTTAAAAAGATGCTTTTGGGATAAAAATCTTTATGGCCAACTTATGCGTGCTATAAGGTCAAACTTTGGTAAAGAAAGAGAAAAGGAAATATTAGAAAGTTTGCGTAACTCTTCTAGTAGTGCGTATTATACCCCTACAGAAGTAATTAATTTTATTTACCGCTATTTAGATAAAGTTTGTCATGTCAAAGGTGGCGAGGTTTTAGAGCCAGCATGTGGTAATGGGGCATTTTTTGAACATATGCCAGAAACTATGAAAGCTAATAGCAAAATTACAGGTGTGGAATACGACGTATTTACAAGTAAGCTAGCAAAAGCTATTCATCCAGAAATAAATATTATTAATAATGGTTTGCAATATGTAGATTTTAACGGCAAAAAATTTGATTTAATCATTGGCAACCCACCATATAGCCCAGAGAAAATCGTCGATGATTTTATGCCAGATTTAAACGGTTATGCCATCCATCATTATTTTATTGCTAAGTGTATGCGGTTATTAAAAGACGATGGAATTTTAGCACTTGTTATGCCTTCATATTGGATGGACATACCTAGAACAGATACCCGGCATATTATAGATAATGAAAGTGTTGTTATTGATGTAATCCGTTTGCCTGATAATTTATTTACTCAAGCAACCGTTACAGTAGATATTGTTTTTATTCGTAAAACGGGCAAAAAGGTACATGATATTACTAATATTACGGAGTATAGCGATGGCACAGCAAAAGATAACATAAACGAATTTTGGCTAGATAATCCTAGTAAAGTTCTAGGAGAGTTAAAACTCAAGTGGGTAGAAGCGTATAAACGGTATGTACCCTTTTGTGAAGCCAAAGGTAAAGAAAAAGCGTTACAAGATATTAATAATTTTGAGTTTACAGCAGAAATTATTGAAAATTATCGAAAAATAGTAAACTGCCCTATAGATGTTGAAGAATTAGGTGATATTTCTTTCAAATTATTAGAAAGTTTAGAAGAACTTGAATTAATAAAAGATCAAGCAATAAACCTAATTAAAGATGTAGATTGGTTATATAGAAATATTTTTGAGTTGGCACAAAGGACAGGAAAAGCTAGTAATATAATAGATTAAGCTTAGGGGATTACTCCCCCCTACTTTTTATGGCAAAATGTAAAGCTGTGTAACTATATACATATTACTATATTTACAGTAGTTGATAGTTGCGCCCATTCTCCCGCCCGCCCTGTAAAATTGTAGTTTGGGTGTTTTGGCCCATCCCCCCAAAAGTGTAAAATCTTGAAAGCTAATTCTTTTAGATTGCAATTATTATCAAGCTTTAAGTATAATTTAATCAATAAAAATAATATCGTTAAACTTTGAATCACGAAACCAGAATTTCAGACTACTTTTAATGTATAATTCATGATATTTTTAATTTATTGAAAAGTCTATATTAACGGACGTTTTGCTAGACTTTTAGCTTCTATGTGGTTAGGATGCAATAATTATGATAAAAGGTCCAATGGTAAGGCTATTTTGCTTAGTAATAGCAATCCTTGAAATTTTAATAACCATTAGAGGTTATGAGATAATTTACTTATTTAGAATGAATACACCAAGTTTATCATTTTCTATAATTACCAAAATTTTAGCTGTTTTATTTTTTACTCTAAACTGGGTAGGCGCCTTCGGATTATACAAAGAAAGGTATTGGGGATTTATAATTAGCTATTTAGCTATAATCTTTTCTACCATTGCGTTTAGTATGTCTTATCTTCCTGGTCTTCATTTTATAATGTTTGGGCCATTAAAATATAGGTTTGTTTTTTTATTGATTGGTAATTTTTGTGTGCTGGCTTTTACTTTATTTGTACATAGAAACCTCTGCAAATTACAAATTAACTGATGTTACGCAGCATTAGCTAATTTTTCAAATTGTGCGTGCTGCAATTTTATTTGTTTAAGTTCCTTAAATGCTGCTTTTGCAGCATTAAGATATAATTGAAGCAAATATATAAGAGCTCTGTGTTTTAATGGTTCTTGTAGGAGATTTAGTTACACAAGTAATCTTAAATTATCAGTTATCCAGGAAAATTGAACAAAATTAGATTCAAGATTTTACCCTTTTGGGGGGATGGGCCAAAACACCCAGTTTCAATATAAAGTCTTCTTAATTATGTTTTAAGATTTCTTAAAACATAAAACATAATTAAGATAAATCATGGCTTGCTTTTTTATGAGTAAAAATGCGCCCTGCTCTAACGCTACCTAAATATTGAAACTACTATAATTATTAACCCAATGGGCTAAGATACCAACACTATACTAACATTAAATGTTAGTAAATGAAATATTTACATATAAAACAATGTATTTATATTATAGAATTACAAAGCAATTTCTATAGGAAGGAGTCGCCTTCCTCGCTTCAACTAAAAGTTTTATTTTACGCTACCATCCCAAGCGGAGAATGCGCTCTCCGCAACGCCATCGCTATGAGGACTAACTGCGTTAGTCAATTAATGGCCATGCCATAATTTTATTTATTTTTGCCCGTGAGCAATGTCAGCCACTTAAACGAGTCAAACACAGCAAAAGCAAGCTACGGCAAGGGTAAATGTACAGTTGTGAAAATTTAGCGTTTGGCACAATAAATTATTTATTAGCTTTCGCTAACTCATAATTTGTGCCTGCTCTTTAAAACTTTTCCTGCTTTTATGGTTATTTTGACCCAAGATGGGTACCCCAAAATAAGCCACAAATAAAATTTGACCCAGCAACGGGTGCCCCAAATTTCACCGCCAAAAAACTTTTAATAATTTTTCTCATCTGCCCTGGCCTGCTGCGACCTCTAGCAAATGTAATTCCCTGCCAAAGGTGTTTGTCCGGGTAACATTTGCACGAGGTTTTAAGCTGTGTTTTCATTCGACGTTGGCTGCCCTAGCGGGGAAAAATAATAGTAGAGAGAGCAACTTTCTTAACGGTAGACGTTCCTGCCAGGCTCTCCCGGCGGTCGCGGCTGACGAAAACAAGACTTATAATATTTAGGAGGTAATTATGGAACTAATTAATACGTATACTAGAGCACAAGCACTAAAAGATGGACAACAATTTAATACTGATTCGCTAGTATCTGGATTGGCAAATGAGTCTGGTATACCCTATCCTGTATATATTACATTATCTGTTAAACATATACTAGATGAGGCATTACAGTATGGAAATAACGACATATCCGGCATTTTATGGGATATTTTTAGTATGTTTAGACATGCAGTTAGGCGGGCAAATTTTGATGAAACATTATCTTTTCATGTAACAATCACCTGGAAGCATAGACATCATAAATTGTTTAGATTCTATGCTGAGTTTGGAGCTGTTGACATAGATAACCCTAAAACTGCAATCACTATTATGACAAAGGAAGACTTGTAAAAAGAACCTCGGGGAACCCGCTGGTTTATGTCTAAGGTGTACAAACGCTAATATGTACACCTTACTTCTATTATCAATTAAACTTTATCGTAAATACATTTGTAATGTTTATAGTACTGCAAATCCTTGAAATCAGGGTACCAATCCGACTATTAATAAATAATATAGCCATAATATACTAAATTGCGCGTGATGCACGTATTAAACTACTATATATGTTATAATTCTTAACTAAACATATATTATAAGGAGGTTTTATGAACAACTTAGCCAACAATTTAAAATACTTGATGAAGCAAAAACAGATAACTTTAATAGAATTGGCATCTTTACTAAATATACCACCAGAGCAGATTATTCAGATTAAAAACGGTAAGCTAGAAAACCCAGCATTAAATACAGTAATTAATATTTCAAAATATTTTAAAGTTTCATTAGATAAATTGGCGCTAGGGAAATTAAACTGAAGAGTAAAATAGCAATATAGTTTATTGTTTCATGTGTCAATGCAGAAAATGTAAAACTTATTCAGGTCTAAGGATTAAATTAGATATAACAACTTTGTGAGGAATCTGAGGAAAAGAAAAATAATATGAAACTATTAAAAAATGGAATCTATTTTTTGAGATAACGTAGTGATTGTTAAAAATTAGCTTGACAAATTGTGTGATATGTGATATAATAATGCAAAAGATTAGATTAAGGGGCTAATTATGATAAATTTAGATGATTTAATGATCTTTGACGCAAAGAAATCAAGCAGGAACCTAAAGAATAAAGTTGGTATATATTTCTCACTTACTAAAAATAGTAAAGGATATGTGGGTGTAAGATTTTATTTTGATAAAGCTATAGCTGATAAATATGGAATAAATGAAGATGTGAAGATTAAACTTGCTTGTGGAAAAGATAATAGCCGGCACTGGTATTTAATGATAGGTACCGATGGCTATACTTTAAGAGCTGATAAAAAAGAAAGTTCTTTTTCTTGTTTGATGAACTTCCCGTTTGATTTCGTAGAAAATAAAAGGATGCAGTTTATCTCAGAAGAAGATATAAAATTTTATGAAGAAAATAAAATATTGGCCTTTTCAGTTGAAAGCGTTTTTTCAGAAGAAGACTTAAAGTTAACGGTTTAAGAGAAAGGATAGAAATGAGTATTTCGTTTGAAATACATGCAATAAAGACTTAGCTTATATTGCATGTAAGATACATTAAACATAAACTTAATTATGCCATATATAAATCTAGTCCATTTATATATTAAGCATAATTATACCACATTATATAAATAATTATGAAAGTATAAATTATGGTTAAAAAAACCTATATTAGGTCACTAAAGCGTAACTTTCCAACGCTTAAAATAGGAAACAATTATTATTTCGCTGTTCCTTTAGAGGGGGATATAGTTGATATTGCTTTTAAAGTCGGCTTCACAAAAGATTTAAATATTGGAGAAACTATATTGCCTAGTGCAGAATTTGGAAGAGTTTCCAAATTTAATGCTGAAGGAAAAGAAGTTATCAATAAAAGCAAAGGTAAAGAGGTTCGTAGCTATACACGTCTTTGGACGCGCAAGGAATTTAGAGGGCGGTATAGAAAGGAAGAAGTAACAGACTTTGTTACAATACCAAGGAAAATATGGCATAGAGATTATATTCAGCCACCTGAAATTAACTTGCAAATAATTGAGGGCATGGATAATAAAAAATTTATTTCATCTCCTTTGTTTGAATATATACCGGATAGTACATCGTCTATTCTACATATTGCTAATTTATTTTTAGAAATATTTGGTATGTGCGATATATTAAACAATGATAAATCCCCTACTATAAAATCTAAACTTCACAATTTAAATTTCACTATTTTGCCACCTGGTGAGTCACCTTTTGATAGAAGATATCAAGAAGAATTTGCTCGAAGGTATAATTTAAGTGAGGCTCAGAAACAATTAAACATACAAAGAAGTGAAATTTTATCTCGTTATAAGCCTCAGAATATTTATCAAGGCTTAGGAGGATATTCTGGGTATTTTATTTCCGAATATACAGACAAGCGTCTTTTAATAGTTGAAAATTTTCGGTATGGCAATGCGACATATGTTTTTAATGATACTTATGAATCAATAAACTTTGAAGGATTAACTAAGAAAAAAATTATCGATGAAAAATTGCATAAAGAACGTCTTATTCATACTAAAGGATGGGAAAATAAAATAGCAGAATATCTGGAATAGTTTAGTATATATGTTTGGATACCCCGCATTTCACGTGGGGTATTTTATTATAAACTATGGCACTCTATAAATCTGTTGCTTTAGAGTATGCCCTATTAGTACATATCGAAATGGTTAAATATGTGTAAGTTTAGAGTTATTTTTCAGTTTTTCTGACATCATGCAGAGCAAGTTATAAAATTATATCTTACAAATTGGGAAATAAGCTACGAAAGCTTATAAAAGGGTTGAATACTCACAGCCACCATACTGTACCAAGAACAAATATTACTCTGATACAGCATCATGGTCTTCGAGGATAATAAACTTGGCAATAGTAATTTTGATATTCTGTAGATTACTGAAAAAAGCGAAACAAACTAAACAAAGCCACTCATACTAAATGGATTTATAAAGCTTGCTTCTAAAATATGCTAACCGCATATTCTAGTATAGAATTTTAAATAAATTTGAAAAGATTTAATTACCAAATTTCGGGGATCAGGCTAATCTAATGTGTACCAGGAACAATTATCCCTGGTACTATCAGAGTCATGCTTGGTGGATAATGAAATCTGTGTTACGAAATTGGTAAATATAATCTACAGTAAAAAAAGGCGAAACAAACTATAACAAAGCTACTCATACTAAATAGGTTCATAAGATCTGCTTCTGAAAGTATGTTAATCTCCATACCTCTAGGATAGAATTTTAAACAAATATAAAAAAATTTAATTACCAAATTTCGGGTATTGGGAGTTTTTCGTTAAAATCCGGGTAAAAATGGGATTAATTTAAGTACACTTGCCTTTTCAAGCAATTGCCCAACGTTGAACACACCAAATTTTGGATATAATTGTTTATTAATAACGGCTTGAATGGTCGCAGAGGCAAACGTTTTACCCTCAATGATAGATAAAATTGCGGCAATATCCTTGGGTGATTTGTTAAGAGAGAGATAGTATAATGTTTGGCTTTCCCTGGGGGTGAGGGTTATATTTTTGTCTAAGTCGTTTATTTCCACCTTAGTTCCGGTTTTTTCATTTATTATTTTTACTTTAAATTCGTTCATCATCTGCTGCATAGCATCTACAAAATTTAAAAGCTCTTTTTGCGCATTCTTTTCTGCCAGATACGCTTCTTTTTCAAGTTGGAGCTGGTTTGCCTCTTTTTGCGCTGTAATATCAATAGAAGTCCCTACTACCCCAATAACATTACCCTGATTATCCAATAACCTGTTTTTTGCTGATAGATAAACTCGCTTTTTGTCCTTAAATACCGCTTGTTCTTCGGACTCTTGTGGTCCATCACGCATTACCTGGGCATCCATTTTACTTATTTTACAAGCAATTTCTGAAGGATACAGATCATAGTCAGTTTTACCAATCAGTTCATTTCTATCCTTTGCACCAAACATATCTACCATATATTTGTTGCAACCCAGAATATGCCCACCTTTATCTTTCCAATAGATACTGGCATTTACTACATCAATAATCTGCATAATTTTAAGCTGTTCATTAAAAACAGCTTGCTGCTTTTCCTCTTCAATAAATTTTTTCTGCTCGGTAATATCAAATGAAACACCAGCTATGCCTATCACTTTTCCATTATTATTTCGTAATTGTGTCTTAGTTGAAAAATATACTCTTTGTTTACCATTTGGCAGAATAATATATTCTTCGCCAGTATAACACCCCGTCTTCATCGCCAAGATATCAGCAGCCCTCAATTTATCGGCATACTCTTTCCAGCATAGTTCATAATCAGTTTTACCAATAATTTTTGCTCTACTTGTAACCCCGGCCATTTTAAGCATATATTTATTGCAACCCAATATATGACCATCTTTATCTTTCCAATAAATGCTTGCAGCAATCCCATCAATAAGCTTATAATTATTTTCATCTTGAAAATTAAACTGATTAATCATCAATAAACTCCCATATGTTATTAATAAGCTTCTGTATACCACTTATACAAAGTTTGGTAAATAAGCTCAGTTTGTTCGCATACATCATCGTGATTTATATTTTCTAATCGCGCAACCTTTATGTTTGCCAGGTCTTTTATATAATAGTTAAGGTTATTAAAGGCTAATTTTGCTACATAATTATTTATATCATCATGGTTTCGTACAAATTCATTAGCGTATTTGGATGCCTTAAATAAAAGTATTTTGGAGTAACGTAATGTACCTGAGATTTGCTGGTATACTAAATCTTGCTCACATTCAAAATTATTAATTAATTTATCGGTATAGTTTTCCAAATAGCCATGAGTTAAATGATATGAATAGAGCTTCTTTAGATCTTCTTTTGCCTGGTCTAAAAAGAACCTGAGGTTTTTATCAGTTAACACTGTATCAAGCATTGCTATCCATATGTCTTTGACCCCACGTCGCTCCAGAATACTTGCAATTTCCAAAGCAATCTGGCCACCCAACGACCAGCCCAGAAGCAGATATGGTTGTTTGGATTGATTAGTCTTAAGCCTGATATCGTCAATATTAGATAAATAAAATCCAGCTAACTTCGCTAAATTATTTATTTTATTTGGATTATTCAAATTATAATTATCTAGACCATAGCAACTGTAATGCTTAGATAATGCATGTGCTAAAGACACATAAACTTCAGAGCCCGCCATGGCAGGGTGAATCATAAAAAAATTTAGCTTATCTATGGTATTATTTAGATTATTGATAAGCGGGAATTTATCAGGTTTTTTTAATAACGGTACTAGTTTATCTAGTGTTTCAGCAGTGAATATATCTACCAGTTTAATTTGGCATTTAAATTTCCGATTTATTTTATTTATTAATTTGATGGCTAATATACTATCTCCACCTAGCCTGAAAAAACTGTCATGAATTCCTATTTTATCTGTAGATATTTTTAGTACTGCACTCCAAATATTACATAATTCAAGTTCAGTTTCATTTCTGGGAGCTACGTAACTGCTAGTTCGTTCAAGCTCATAATCAAGTAAAGCTGCCCGGTCTAACTTACCATTGACTGTTAACGGAAATTTATCTATATGAATTAAAATATTAGGAATCATATGTTCTGGTAATATATTATATAAATAAGATAGTATTTCTTTTTCTACTAAGTTGGTCTCAGCAATATAATAACAAATTAAGTACCTTGGACCTTCAGTATCCAAACCGATAGCATCAGTATTTTCTTTTACTAATACTACTGTTTGTTTTATTCCCGGATACTCCATTAGGGCAGACTCAATCTCGCCTAGCTCAACTCTAAAACCACGTATTTTAACTTGGGAGTCATTGCGTCCAATGTACTCCAAATCGCCATTAGCTAAATACCGAGCCAGGTCCCCGGTTTTATATAGTAGGTTATTTATATTTTCTTTTTTTTCTTTTTCAGTTTGAAATGGATTAGTAATAAACCGCTCAGAAGTTAGCTCTACCAAATTTAAATAGCCTTTGGCAATCCTGGCTCCGCCAACATACAGTTCGCCGATTGCCCCACTGGGCAACGGTGTCAAATTACTGTCCAAAATATATCCGTTCATGCCTGGGATGAATTTACCAATATTGGATGTAGAACTAATATCTAAACTAGATATTTTTTTATACGTAACATGTATTGTAGCTTCTGTTATACCATACATGTTAATTAATTCCGTTGAACTAGTCCCATATTTATCAAACCAACGGCTTAATTGCTGAAAATGTAGCTTATCTCCACCAAATATTACATACCTTAAACTATCCAGCCTGTTCTGGTTATCCAGGTCAATATTCATAAATTGATAAAATACATTTGGTGTTTGATTTAATACGGTAACTTTTTCGCTCTCACAGAGCGTATAAAATAATTTAATATCTTTTGTTAACTCAGCTGGAACAATAACTAATTTTCCGCCATATAATAATGCACCGAACATTTCCCATACACTAAAATCAAAAATATAAGAATGAAACAAAGTCCATACATCATGTCGGCTAAACTGGTACAGACTTTCTGTAGCCTTAAATAAGCTTAGAACGTTACCATGTAACTGCATAACGCCTTTTGGTCTTCCTGTAGTACCACTGGTATAAATTATATAAGCCAAATCCCGGCTGGCAGTATCTACATCAAGATTACTAATAGGTTGTTTAATTAAATTTTGTACCAGCTCCTGATTATCTATAGCCAAAATATTATAGTTCCTAGCTGGAATCTTGGGCAAAGCTGCAGAAAATCGTTCATTAGTGATAACTATTTTGGCTCTGGTATCTTCTAACATGTAGTTGATACGATCTGTTGGCGTTGTCGGGTCTATTGGCACATACACCGCTCCAGCTTTAAGCACAGCCAATATAGCAATTATCATAAATTCATTTCTATCTAAGAATAACGTAATTAATTCGCCATTCTGCACTTTAGATGTATTTTGTAAGTAATGGGCTAGCTGGTTTGCTAATTGATTTAATCTTTCGTAAGTAACGCTAATATTTTTATAAGAAATTGCTATATTATTGGGTGTACTAATAACTTGTTTTTGAAATAATTCATGTATTGTTCCATATTGGGAATAATCATGCCCAATAGAACCCTTATGACTAACAGGAGTTAAGTTTGTATATTCTAACACGCTAGATACTCATGAAATACTTCAGTTACTATAATATAATGCCTAAAAAAGCTTTAAAACTCGTTCAATTCAAGCTCAATTAATCATCAAGAATGCTTTTTTCTAAAAGAAAAATATCGGTACCAAATAATAAGTATCGTTACAGTTGTGTTAGTAATTAAGGTAAACGCGTACCCCAACATTAATAACATATCATTTCTTATAAAAGCATGTAAGAAAATAAATACACTTATCATATTAAACCCGGCAAAAGTAAGCAGGGAAACATCATCTGCGTGTTTTGCTCTGTAAAGCCGGATAATTTGGGGAATGAATAGCATAGCATTAATAAACAACCCTATTGAAAATACAGATTCAATGAAATAATTAATCATTGCAGATTCCTTTATCTTAAAATAGTTCCAAGATACAATAAATTTTACTTTACCTCTTTATTATACAATATAATCACAAAAGACAGCAGAGTATAAGCATTTGCTTACATCACGTCATGCTTTCAGAGCCTTATATTTCCTGGAGTTACTCAGTAATTTAGTCTTTATACCCTTATTTGCTTTGTTTTTAAAACTATTCATTCGTTCTCTAAGTTTAGATTGGTACTGAGGATTAATTTTATTTATAGCATCAGTTTGTTTAGTCGCCGGTAAAAATGTCACTATTCTGTGTGCTTCAGACTCAATTAAAGAGGAGTTAATAATTTCTTTTATTAAACTATTATAGCGCGGGCTTAGCTCAGATTCGGAAGCCTTGTTTCTAAACAATGCTTCAGCTTGTTGCTGTATTGAGGCAAACAGCAGTAGTTCCTTCATTTATAACTCTCCAATTATAATAAGTGCTTCTAATGTTAGTTAGTACTAAGACCTCAAATCTTGGGTTCCTTTTTTGCGATTTTAATGATTACAATTGTTAAGCTCATATTTTACCACCCTTAAATAATCACCTGTGCCGCAGAAACAGCGGCATTTATTAAGTTTAAATAAAAACCTATATCAATGGGAGTAATTAGCTTATAATAGGCCTTAATTGGTTCAAAGGGGCCAAATTATTAATTTTTGCACAAGAATATTGTGGTGAATTCATAAGGTTTACTTCTAAATATGCTAACTGCATAGTCTAATATAGAATTTTAAACAAATCTAGAAAAATTTAATTACCAAATTTCGGGGGCTTTGTATTTTTGTAAAAATATGGATTAATACCACTAATGCAGTCGAAATTATTTCCAAAGTAGGCGGATCTGGCGGTTTTATGCCTATAAAGGTATTGTGTGACAATTTATCGCAGAGTTGAAATTGCCCCACAGTAAAAAGATATAATGATAAAATTTATGGGATAAATACTCTGTGGTTTAAGGACTTACAATGGCTTTTAAAAATTTAACTGACTCTATACATTTTGAAAAAGCAGGCCGGCAACATCAACAAATTATTTTTGCATGGCTTGCTGAACCACATATACAGGAGTTTTGGGATAACAGTCAAGAGCATAAAGAGGATATTATCAATTTTATTCATGATCGGCAACAACATTACTTTTATGGTACAACCAGGTATTGGATTGGCTTTGTAGATAATCAACCTTTTTGCTTTCTTTTAACCGACCAATTAACAGTAACCCAAACTAGTCTCACAAAATTGCATAGACAATATTTATCAAAAACGGGACACACAATTACGCTTGATTTTGGAATTGGTAACAAGGCTTTTTTAGGAAAAGGGTTAGCTGCACCTACTTTAGAAAAATTTATAGCATTCTACAACTATTATGTTGACCCTTTAGCTAATACATTTTTTATTGACCCTGATGAAAATAACTCACGCGCCCAGCGCGTCTATGAAAAAGCAGGATTTAAAAAGCTAGGTGCCTATGAAATGAAAGAAGGTGCTTTCACCGGGCAAAACACCTATTTAATGGTAAAAGAATTGGCTAACCATTGCGACTAAAATTCGCAAATATGCTATCACAATGATATGACACAATATAGCGTTCATCTTGATATAAATTGTGCCGATATATTTAGGTAAAAGTTTTCCTTGCATCAGAACAGTTTTTATTAGTACAATTATTTATCTGATTGTGGCTAATATACTTGTGTATATTGGACTACTGATAATATATAGTTAAAAGGTCGTGCATAAGCTTAATTTAAAACTTTTAAAATTTCGGGGATTTTATGCAATCACATTTTAAGTCATCTACTTTCTTTAAAACCTCTTTAGGCAACATTATTGAGTGGTATGACTTTTCATTATACGGGATTTTTGCTATAAATATCTCCCATGCTTTTTTCTCTAATTTTACTAATTTTAAAGCTCTTATACTAACCTTTTTAACCTTTAGTGTAGGGTTTATAGCTCGCCCTATTGGTTCAGTTATTTTTGGGTATATAGGCGATAAATTCGGAAGGTACAGAAGTGTTAATATTTCCATTTGGTGTATGGGATTTGCTACTATTTTTATAGCATTTATACCCGATTATAATACCATTGGATTTCTTGCTCCATGTTTATTACTAAGTTTAAGGTTTATACAAGGCCTATCCGCCGGGGGCCAGTTTTCAGGACTGATAACTATTGCTGTAGACGAAAACCCAAAGCAAAAGTCTTATTTAGTTAGTCTTGTACTTACTATCTCTCTAGCAGGTAGTTTACTGGCTTCTGTAATAGGATATGTATCAGTAGCAGCCCTTAATCATAGTAATTTTTATACCCTAATATGGAGAATACCGTTTCTTCTAAGCGGTTTATTATTTCTTATCTATGTATGGTATAAGCCCAAAGTTAGCAATGCAATTGAAAATTCAGAATATAAATTTAAGTCTATATTCAAACAGCAGCCAGCTGAGTTAGTTTTCATGACTATACTTGCTGCTACTATGGCGGGTATTTACTATCTCGTTTTTAGCTATTCAATAACCTTGATGAGAGAATATTTCAAAATTTCTCAGAGTAATAGCTTGCTAGTGTTAAGTTTCATCATGTTCTTATCACTGCTCCTACTTCCATTAATGGGAAAATTTGCCGATAAAAGCTCCTGTAGGATTAGGGCAACTAAAAACTTTACACTTGTTATGGCCATCACCATAATCCCTATGTTCATAACAACAAGTTTTAATGTGCTTTTAATAAGTCTATCCGTTATAACAATAACATATTGCGCCATCGCTTCTTATTTAACTAGCATGTTTGCCGAAATTTTTGATAACAGTTATAGAATGACGGCATGCTCTATTTCTTATAGCATCGGTGGGGTACTTGGGAGTCTTAGCCCCCTTGTAGCCGAATACACAATAAAAATTTCATTAAATAGTTTCTTATATTTTGTTATTTCTCTCATAGCGGTTTTATATTTAATCCAATACGCTATTTTTAATACACAATCAATAAAACAAAAAATTTATGTATAAATAGGGGATAGCTAAATGGTAGATGCGAAATATTATTGTTTTACTACTGTACACTCCATAGGTATATCAATTTTTTCAGGGTCATCTAGCTTATTAAAGTCCAATTTTCTTTTTCGCCTGAAAATTTATCAGCATCTGCAGGATAAGGAGAGGTTTTGTTAAAAACGAAATCTCCACTCTTAGTAGGATACCTGGCAACAGTGAAATCTTTTTTATTACCTACTGGCGGTGTGAATTTACCCGCAAAAGCAGCACCATACTCAAGAGAAATACTATATTGATTTTCTTTTAACATTCTGATATAATAATATTATAATAAAAATTACTTGGGATATAAAAAATGAAAATAATTATAGAAAGCAAAAAGCACAAATTAAAAAAAATAATTGGTAAAGTAATTTTAATTACCGGGATTTCAACTTCTGCTTTCGGGGGGAGTTTAACAATAGTGCCAACTTGTATCCATAGCACAGGTATTAAGTGCACTGATGCAGGCTCTAACCTGAAGACTGTGACTCAGAATCCTATTCCTTTGGACTCTGAATATGGTTTTAGATCTCCGTTTTGCGGTACTCAGAAAGGAAAATTTAAATTAGACATAACTCTTAGCGCCGATACTGATCAACCTAAGTACCTTATCGTCCGCTACCACCCAGATCCTGGTAACTCTGGCAACCTTACCCCTCCTCGTGATTTTACTCTGGCTGGCTCATATGCAAATATTTTAGTACAAGGCAAAACCTATACTCTAACTTTTGATGATAAGTATAATTTTTGTGGTTCTGTGCAGTTACTTTTCAGGAACGCTGATATGGTGCCAAAAGATGGCTGAAATATACCCAGGTCAAAAATTATATATAGCAGCATAAATATAGATTTATAAATTAATTACCATAACTTACTGTTAGTGGGTTATCAATTGCCATTGTTACTGGCTGCAGTTTATACGGCCCTGGTGAAGTATATATTACTCCCGGGGTAGGATTATTTCCTGGTCCACCTGGGTTATAAAATGGTTTATAACCTCCTGAAGCCGGAATTTCTACTGCAGTGATGCGCCGCATAGCGGCCACATCACCTTTTAAAACTATATCAATGTAGTTATCAAAATCTTCAATGTACGCATCATTTAGGGTCGATCCGGCAAGCCCTAAATCTGCCAACCCGACAACTTGAATAGTTCCTTCCGGAAAGCTATAGGGAACCCCGGCTTGGGTTATCCACGATACTGTACCATTTGAACTTGTCACCTGAATTCTAAAAAATGTAGCAAAATCTGTAGGTAAGACTGCAGCAACACCATCTGGGGAAAAACCACCACTAGTATATAATCTTAATCTATACTGCGCATTTGATTCCCCATAATAAGAAACCCCATTATTTGGATATCCGGATGAAAAAGCATTGCAGCAACCGACACCCTCACCCATTATATTCATAACACTTAATTTTGCCGCAAGCAATTGAGGGCCGCTATTTGATTCGTATGCATTAGTACTAGCTTTAGTAAGACCAACTGCACTAACCGGACCATTTGGCCCAACCAATTGTAGATTTTTAACTACAGTAACATTAATGGGATATATAGCCCCGTTTGTGCCCGGGGTTAATCTATTACCAAAAGATCCGAAAAGCACCACTACACTGCGCTCATTAAATTCAAGATTAGGGTTTATTGAGGCAACATAAGGAGTCACAACTTCTCCTGTATTTAAGGTAATACTAAAATCAGTTGGTAAAACCGTACTTGGCAAAACCGGCCAACTAAACACAACAGGGAGTGCATCAGCATAGTATGTTGGATAGCCAAAGCCAACAGAAATTCCTGATGGCGCAGCTGCAGAGGTAAGTGCACGGTATGGCGGGTTTGGAGTAGTAACTGTTTCCCAAGCACCACCTGCTGCTATAACATAATTTTCACCTTGCGGTACCCCCTGGATCCCCTCAAAAGCATATCCTGCTGACATAATTTCCGGTATATCACTCCATAAATCAGCATTAATCAAAATGTCTTCAGTTAGTGGCAAATAAAGCGGATCCGGTGCAACATTTACAGTTAAAGTAGGGTTTACAGCTGAATGCGCATTTAGCGCGTTTGCCTGAATAATACCATTAGTCGAATTATTTAAAAGCAGCTGGTAGTAAGTGCGAATAAGTGCAGCTGTAGATTCACTATTATCCAATGTAAAACTAAAAGTATAACTTTCTCCCTTAAGCAACAACCCAGGATATTCTAAATTCTTATTTGAAGCAATTTGAGTTAACCAGGGGTCTAGCCTTACAAATGGGTTTATCAAAACATTATTTGATGAATTTGTTACGACTATATTCGTAGTATTTCCAGGGCTTACTGTAGGATTATTAACTGATATTGTTGCTTTTAGATTTGAATTAGAGGAAGAGCCACCGTTCCCACAACCAGTAATTAGGAATATACTTAACAGACAAATAAAATATTTCATATACATCAGCCTCCAATATTTTGATACTTAGAAAGCAATTAATAATTGACATATATTGCCCACTAAGTATACAAATCACAGAGAGTAATTTAATGGTTTTTTATCGTTGGAACAAAATAGCTAACTTCAGCAAACGGTACAACTTGCGTCATCAATAGTATCAGCCATACACATAATACCATACATAATAACCGCTTATATAAAAATATATTAGCATTCCTGTAATTTTTTTCTTTGTTTACCGGAAGCATCAAAATTATCTGCCTGTAACCATTTTTCGAATTTAAGTTTAAGCTCAGGCCATTCGCTATCAATAATTGAAAACCATGCCGTATCACGATTTCTACCTTTGACGACCCAATGCTGCCTAAAAATTCCTTCAAATTTAAAACCAAGTCTTTGCGCAGCCATACGCGATGGCTCATTTAATGTATTACATTTCCACTCATAACGCCGATATCCAAGTTCCTCAAATATTCTATACATCATTAAATACATTGCTTCTGTTGCTGCTTTTGTCTTTTGCAATTGTTTAGCGTAATGGATGCCTCCAACTTCAATACTGCCATGATCAAGCTGGGCATTCATAAAACTTGCAATACCTTCCGGTTTACTAGTCTTTGGATTAATAATTGCATATACTACATTATAAGAATTTATACAGTCAGTTAACCACTCTTCAAAAGCAGCCAGTGTATTAAACGGACCAAATGGCATATACTGCCAGGTTTCACCTGATTCATTATTTAATAAAAACGCAGCGAATAAATCAGCTGAATGCTTTCTAATATCTAATGGTTCAAGTATACAATATTTGCCGGTTATTTTAATGCATGATGGTTTCATTCTTGCGCTCCAAGCTTCTACTATAGTTCCCAGATTAGTCTTTATTTCCATACCGTATCCTTCTATTTTCAGAAATTTAAAATTCTAATAATTTTTTTCGGGCTTTCCAATCTGGCATATATGAACTTACGTAATCATAAAATTTATGATCATGGTTATAATGCGTAAGATGCGCCAATTCATGTAGAATTATATATTCGATTGCAGGGACTGGCTTTTTTATTAATTCCAAATTAAGATTAATATATCCTTTTTGCGGATTACATGAACCCCATCTGGTCTTCATCTGACGGATTACTACCTTATTTATCTTTTTATCAACTATTTGCGTATATCTCTCAAGTATCGGCATAAAATGCCGATGAGCCTGCTCCTTATACCAGGAATTAACCAAAATAGCTCTTATACCTACACTTATATTATCTTCAGGAAGACTAAGCTCCAAATGATCAGCATTTAAGCTCACCATACCGGTTTTAGCCTGACTAATTTTTATCGGATAAATTTTACCTAAAAATTTAAATTCTTCACCATGTTCATACTTTTTAGGTAAAATCTGCCGTTGTTTAAAATACTCTAACTGCTTATTTATCCAATCCTGCCTACTGGCTATAATTGCATTTATTGTAGATTTACTAGTTCGCATAGGTGCTGTAACCACCACCTCCAAATCTTGCTTTACCCGTATGTTTATATTTTTAATTCTTTTAAATATTATCTTTACATTTTCTATCATAGTTTTCTTGTACGCCGCTCATTCACATATTGTTAGCTCGGGGTAAACTCCTTTCTAATATAATTTCAGAAGATTATAACATATTTTCATCATTTTTCATCAAAGATGGTGGAATTCATCACCTTAAATGAAATTCATCAAATAGCGTGAAAATTGATGAAACCGGAGCAAAGTGGATATCCGATATAGGTGGGGATGACAAACAGCGCTAAGATAATAGGCTATGCGGGAATGACAATACAATATGCTATAATAAATACCGTTAATATCAATGCAGGAATTAATTAATGTTACACCCATCGCCCAATATTGCGAAAATCACCAACACCCTAAAAAACCGCGTTATGTTTTTTGATGGGGCAATGGGTACGGTTATCCAAAATTATAAACTGGAAGAAGCAGATTTCCGCGGTACGCGCTTTACTGACCATAAAACTCCGCTTAAAGGTAATAATGAACTGCTCGTTCTCACTCGTCCGGATATAATCAAGCAAATTCACCTCGATTATCTGGAAGCCGGTAGCGATATTATCGAAACAAATACTTTCTCAGCTAATAGAATATCACAAAACGACTATAATCTAAGTCATCTGGTAAAAGAACTAAATACCGAAGCTGTGCGCTTGGCCAAAGTTGCTGCAACAGAAATTATGGCAAAATATCCTGATCGGGAATGCTATGTTGCCGGGTCTATCGGTCCAACTAATGTAACATTATCCATTTCACCAGATGTAAACAATCCGGCATTTAGAAGTCGTACATTTGATGAACTAAAAGATGTATACTATGAACAAGCTAAATGCTTAATTGAGGCGGGAGTTGATTTATTACTCCCGGAAACTACTTTTGATACACTAAATTTAAAAGCATGTATCTACGCTATTAAAAAACTAGAAGAAGAATATAACCAAAAATTTGCCGTAATTTTATCTGTAACTATTACTGATCTCTCTGGCCGTACTTTATCCGGACAGACAATTGAGGCATTTTGGTATTCAGTTGCTCATGCTAAGCCATTAGCAGTTGGAATTAACTGCGCACTTGGTGCACGTGATATGGTGCCCTATATTGTGGCTTTGGGTAAAGTAGCTAACTGTTTTATTAGCTGTTATCCCAATGCCGGATTACCAAATCCATTAAGCCCTACCGGATATGATGAAACACCAGATATGACCGCAGACTATCTCTATGCTATGGCGACTCATAGTGGGGAAACAAAGTTAAATATAGTGGGTGGTTGTTGCGGCACTACACCGGCACATATTAATGCAATTTATAAGAGATTAAAAGATTTACCACCCAGAGAAATATCCCAAATTGAACAGGCTACTTATTTGTCGGGCCTGGAGCCGTTGGTAATAGATAGTAATCCTACTAACCGTCAACTATATATGGTTGGTGAACGTACTAATATAACCGGCTCACCATTATTTGCCAAACTTATAAAAAATAATGATTTTAGTGGTGCATTGGCTATTGCCCGCCAGCAAGTAGAAAATGGCGCTAATATAATTGATATTAATTTTGATGAAGGCATGCTAGATAGTAAAGCGTGCATGACCACCTTTCTAAATATGATTGCTACCGAGCCGGATATTTGCCGCGTACCGATTATGCTTGATTCATCTAAATTTGAGGTTTTAGAACAAGGCCTCAAATTAATTCAAGGTAAAGGTATTGTAAATTCAATCTCACTCAAAGAAGGCGAAAAGGTATTTTTAGAACATGCCAGGCTAATTCAAACCTATGGTGCGGCAGTCGTGGTTATGGCCTTTGATGAACAAGGCCAGGCAGTAGACCTGGAAAGTAAAGTTTCTATTTGTAAACGCGCCTATGATTTATTAGTAACAAAATTAGATTTTAACCCAAGTGATATTATTTTCGATCCAAATATTTTAACTATAGCAACAGGTATTGATGAACATAACGAATATGCCAAAAACTTTATCTTAGCACTAAAACAAATTAAACAACAATGTCCGTACGCTCTGACTTCGGGCGGAGTTTCCAACTTATCATTTTCTTTTCGCGGCAATAATATAGTGCGAGAAGCTATGCATTCCGTATTTTTATATCATGCATTAGCTAGCGGATTAGATATGGGAATTGTCAATGCCGGTATGTTAAATATTTATGATGAGATTGATCCACTTTTGCGTGATGCGTGTGAAACAGTTATCTGGAATAAATCTCCTGCTGCAACCGAAAATATGATCACTCTGGCTGAGAGTTATAAAGCACACAATAATAAAGCGGAAGAAAAAATAGATGAATGGCGAAATCTGGCGTTAGAAGAACGAATCATACACTCTTTAGTAAAAGGTATTGATACCTATATTGAACAAGATACCGCAGAAGCTCATACCAAATATATTAAACCGTTGAACGTAATTGAACAACCACTTATGAATGGTATGAAAGTAGTAGGTAAATTATTTGGTGAAGGTAAAATGTTTCTACCCCAGGTAGTAAAATCAGCCCGGGTTATGAAAAAAGCCGTTGCTTATTTACAGCCATTTATGGAAGAAGAAGCAACTAGTGCCGGCAATACCGGTAACCAACCGGTATTCGTAATTGCAACGGTTAAGGGTGACGTACATGATATCGGTAAAAATATTGTTGCACTTGTACTACGCTGTAATGGCTATAATGTTATTGATCTGGGAGTAATGGTTAGTTGTACCAACATTGTTAAAGCAGCAAAAGAACATAATGCGCAATTTATTGGTTTAAGCGGTCTGATAACACCATCTTTAGAAGAGATGATGTACAATGTGCACGAATTTCATAATAACGGAATTAATGTGCCGGTTTTAGTTGGTGGAGCTACTACTTCGCGCTTACATACTGCAGTTAAGATAGCACCTAATTATCCAGGCACAGTTGTACATGTCAATGATGCATCTTTAGTTGCTGAAGTATGCTCCAATTTGCTAGGTAGTAATAAAGAGCAATATAGCACACAAGTTAAAGAACTATATGCAAAACTTAAAGAAGATCACAGCAAATTGCAAAGTGCCAAAGAATTGGTTAGTTATAATACTGCAAATAAAAAAGCTTTTAAATCTGATTTTAATGATGTTGCAATCCCTAAACCAACCGGAGTTAGAACTATTGATATAGATCTAAAAATCGTTGCAGAATATCTGGATTGGTCACCACTATTTTGGGCTTGGGGGTTTAAAGGTTTGTATCCTAAAATTTTAAAGCATAAAGACTATGGCAATGAGTGCCAAAAAATTTATGAAGATGCTATTATCATGCTAAAAACCATGTTAGATAGTGGCCGGTTTAAACCCAAAGCGGTTATCGGATGGTGGCAGGCTGCAAGCCTTAATAATGATGTAATTGTGTATAATGATAATCACACTGGGATTGAACGTTTATGTTTTTTACGTCAGCAAAATACTGCTGATATAAATTATTGTTTATCAGACTTTATTGCCCCGCTAGATAGCAATAAAAAGGATTATATCGGCGCATTTATCGTAACTATGGGCACCGAAATAGAAAAGATGGCTCTTGAATACGAAAAGGCAGGTGATGATTATAGCTCCATTATGGTAAAAGCTCTTGGTGATCGATTGGTTGAAGCTATGGCTGAATATGTACATAAACTAATGCGTGATTTTTGTGGGTATGGAATTAATGAAAATTTAACTAATGAAGACTTGATTTATGAACGCTATCGCGGTATCCGTCCGGCACCAGGATATCCGGCCTGTCCGGAACATACCGAAAAAGCCAAAATATGGAAACTACTAGACGGTGAAAAAACCACTGGCGCATATTTAACTGAAAATTTTGCCATGTACCCCCCGTCCAGCGTATCAGGCTTTTACTTAAACCACCCGCAAAGTAAATATTTTGCCCTAGGTAAAATTAGTAAAGAGCAAGTTGAAGATTATGCAGCTCGTAAAGGCATGAGTCTGGCTGAGGCAGAAAAATGGTTATCGCCTCAACTGGGATATATAGTTGAATAAATATTTTAATTGAAGATATTTTAACCGGTGCATAGTTATATTGTAACACATTGATTAAGAACAAAATATATCTTAAAATATGAAATCTAAAGATTTAATATCGAATTTTCGTACCCAGGCTTAAACATTATAATTGCAATATACAAAATCAAATCAAGATAAGCCAATTCTGCTATAATATAGTATAAATATCTTTGGGAACGGCTATAATGCAAAAATATTGTACTTGTGAAGAGTTACTAACTAATAACACCTTTATTCCAGTTGTGGTTTTAGATGATATCAGCAAAGCTGTACCCCTGGCCCAAGCACTTTTAGCCGGCGGGGTAAAGACTATGGAAATAACCCTACGGACAAAAAATGCCCTAGCTATTATAGAGACAATCTCAAAGGAAGTCCCGGATATGCTAGTGGGTGCCGGTACAGTGTTAAATTTTGATCAATATCATCTGTCTATTAAACATGGCGCCAAATTTATTGTATCCCCAGGTTTAACTAATGGATTAATCGAAACATCCCGGGATTATGACGCGCCATTTTTGCCTGGTGCAGTAACACCTACTGAAGTAATGTTGGCTCTGGAGCATGGATTTAATTATTTAAAATTTTTCCCGGCAGAGAATTATAACGGGGTAGGTACACTTAAGGCCTTTGCCTCAGTGTTTAGCCAGGTAAAATTCTGCCCAACTGGCGGAATTACATTAGATAATGCAAAAAATTATTTAAGCCTTAGTAATGTACTGGCAGTTGGCTGCTCATTTTTAGCTCCAACTGACTTAATTAAAAATAATGATTTTGCAGCCATTACTGAACTAGCAAGTAAAACTAAATTATTAGTAAAATGAATGGGTTCCCACATCCGTGAGGATGACCGAAAAATATGATTGAACAAAATTTTGAAATCCCTAAAGACTTATATATAGATCCGGAAGCCTTACAAGTATTTTTGGACATGTTTGAAGGCCCGCTCGATTTATTACTCTATCTTATCCGTCGGCAAAATTTGGACATTTTAACTATTCCAATTGCTAAGATAGCTACACAATATATAAGTTATATTAATGCCATGCAAACCCTAAATATTGACCTGGCAGCTGAGTACCTATTAATGGCAGCGATGCTACTTGAGATAAAATCAAGAATGCTCTTACCAAGACCAAAACATGAAGATTCTGAAAACGAAGAAGATCCGCGGAATGAACTAATTCAAAAACTAATTGAATATGAAAAAATTAAGCATGTTGCGCAAAATCTGGCTGATATGCCTCAGGCCAATCGTGATTATTTTTGGCTGGATGTCAGTATCAATGACTCAGAAACTATTTTACCAAGCGTAAACATAGAAGATTTGCAAAATGCCTGGCATAGTGTATTACTTAAAAGTCTTGCTAATAATAAACAACACCATATCAAACGTCAGGAATTATCAGTTCGTGAACATATGAGTAATATTATTCGTACACTACAAAATACTGAGAATTGTGCGTTTTTTGACCTATTTGATGTGCGTAATGGTGTAAGTCATGTGGTGGTAAATTTTATTGCTATTTTAGAATTGGGTAAAGAGGGAATTATTACCCTATTTATGCAGGAAAATGAGATTTTTGTGAGCCTTAGAATTGCAAATGATACAGAAAATTTTAAACAGGTGGAAAACTAATGGAAGAAAATGTGGATTCCCTTTCACTCGGGAATGACAGCGACTTGAATCCCCGTATGAGCGGAGATGACAGTATACCTGGGAATAACGAAATAGCTAAAGATATAAGTATCGATTCAGTACAAAACTACGACATTGATTTAATGCACACAGAAAAGGTAATTGAAGTATGCCTATTAACTGCTACTGATCCAATTAGCTTAAGCCAGTTATCAACTGTTTTTGATAATACAATAAGTGAAGATATATTAAAAAATATTATCGATAATTTAAAATCACGCTATAACGACAGCGGCCTTGAATTATCAGATTTAGGGGGTGGTTTTAGATTTCGCTCTAAAATTCTTTTTCAGCCATATTTGAATAAACTATACCAGGTTAAACCACCGCGTTACTCTCGTGCAGTTATGGAAACCTTAGCTATTATTGCATACCGGCAACCAGTTACCAGAGGTGAAATCGAAGATATCCGGGGTGTTAGTGTAAATAGTACAGTTATCCAAACCTTACTTGATCGTAAATGGATAGAAGTAATTGGGCAAAAACAAATTCCGGGGCGGCCTGAATTACTTGCAACCACAGTTAAATTTTTAGAAGAATTTAATCTAAATTCGCTGCAGGATTTACCACCCTTACCACATATTGATACAGCTCAATTTGAGCCTAAAGATGACCTGATTGAAGAATATGATCATGCTAAGGAAGATCATAAAGAGAAAGATTCCACAGACGCAGCGAATAACGCTAGTCAGATCGAAGATGACGCTAGCATTACTGAAAATGACAAGGACTGTGGAAATAATATTAGCCCAGAAAATGATAGCGAAAGTATATAATGAGTACTGAAAAATTATTAAAATTCCCATGCCTATTTCCTATAAAAATAATGGGGATCAACCATCTCGATTTGGTAGCTGAGGTTATTGCTATTATCAGTAGTCATGTATCTCATTTCAACCCGCAAGACGACGTTGTCACAAAACTAAGTAAACAAGGGAACTATTTATCTGTGACTGCAACCATTATGGCAACTTCACAAGAACAGTTAGATAAAATTTACACTGAACTAAATAACCATAAGCTGGTAAAAATAACTTTATAATGAATATACCATTTACGATAAAGCAACTTGGCATCCACGTAGATTATCAAACTACATGGGCACAAATGAAAGATTTTACTGAACAACGAATTGGTACTACCCCTGATGAATTTTGGGTATTGGAGCATGATCCGGTATATACCCTGGGTCTGGCCGGAAAAGAAGAACATTTCCTACAAAAAACAAATAATATTCCAATTATCCGAACTGACCGCGGCGGACAAGTTACTTACCATGGTCCGGGACAGATTGTTATTTATGTCCTGGTCGATTTAAAACGCGCAGGTTTATCGATCCGAAGTCTAGTTGAACGCCTTGAACAAGGTATTATTAGCTATCTGGAGAGTATTGGTGTACAGGCTAATGGTAATCGCGATGCACCAGGGGTATATGTAAATGGTAGAAAAATTGCATCTTTAGGTCTAAAGGTACGTAAGGGATGTACCTACCATGGCATTAGTTTTAACTACGATATGGACTGTATGCCTTTTAATGCCATAAATGTGTGTGGCTACTCAGGCTTAAAGGTAGTACAATTAACTGATATTGTAACTGCAGATGAAAATGCCATTAAGAGTGAACTGACCAGGTTTATTATTGAAAATATTTACGAAAAACGAAGTTGATGATATGCAATCTGGTATACAATTAAAGTAGGAACATGTACAATTCTTTTAAATAAAATTATTTTGAAAATGGTCTAGTATGGATAATAGTTTTATCAAGGTAATGCTTGCCTTTTTTGCAGCAATAGCACTCTTTGGATGCAATAATGACCTGGGCAGCAATAATACTACAACTAATGGTAGCAGTAGTATTATTAATAGCCTAGCTTTGCAAATGATATTAAATAACACTGTAAATAGTGAAGAAGCAAAAAATGAATATATTACCGGTATTCCATTAACATTTCAGTGTAATGGCTTTAATGATAATCAGCCTGTTTCCTTGTCCGCAGGCAAAATGAGTAGTAAAGCTAACTCTCCTGATTTACCAATAAATGCCATTTACCAAATTGGCAGCTCAACTAAATCCTTTATCGCAGTAGTTGCACTGCAATTAGAAGCTCAGGGGTATTTTGGGAATAACGGTCTAGACAGTACTATTGGCGAGGTTCTTGGAAATCCGGTTAGTTCATCGACATGGAATGCCTCGTGGAATCAGATCTCATTACGTAGATTACTTAATATGACAAGTGGTATTCCTGACTACACCAATTATTCCCTAGAAGAGTATGCAAAAAACCCGGAATATTATTTTTCTAGTGACGAATTAATCCAAACAGTTGTAGATAAGCCTGCAACCTTCAGTCCCGGAGAGGGATGGCATTATTCGAACACTAATTATGTTATTATGAATAAAATTATTTCTTATGTAACAAATAGCACTATAAAAGAGCAAATTACCACTCGCATCATCAATAAACTTGGATTAGATCATACGTATTATGTAGAAAATCTTTCACTAAACGCCATCACTGATGTAACACAAAAATCATTACTAATGAGCGGTTATTACGGTATAAAAGAAAGTGGCCTGTTTCCCCCTGGGACAGATGTATCATTATATTCATTATCTTATTTCAATGCAGCTGGTTCTATTATCTCTGATACATTAGACATGAATAAATATATGCATGCATTATTTTCCAAGAAAAACGGCTTATTAGAACCAGTACAACTTAAAGAATTAACTGATATGGTTGCAACCGAAGATTTTAATGGACATATGGCGGGGCAACCTATAACATCTGTAACAGAAGTTTCTACAAAAGAAGGTATTGGGTTAGGATACGGTTTGGGAGTTATGGAGTTTTTTATTAAACTCCCTGACAATAGAAATTTCACCATGTATAGCCATGGTGGCACTGTATTTGGCTTTAATTCTAATTGGATATATGTACCAGAAAAACAAGCTTTTATATCATATGTAGTTAATTCATATAGCAAAAATCGTGATACACTAAAAAGCCTTGAAGCTAAATTATATGAAAAAATTGCTAACAACTGCACTTCAACTTATATGCCCGATAAGTAATTTACTATAACACAAAATTAAATGGAAGATATGAAAAGAAAACTAATTTTTAAAAAAATGCATGGCATCGGTAATGATTTTATCGTGATTGACAGTAATGATAACCAATGGCTATTCGCCGATGGTCAGTTTAATCTCAAACCTAATGAATTAGCTAAAATTGCCAATCGTAACCGAGGTATCGGTTGCGATCAGGTTTTAGTAATTGCTCCTTCTAGTAATAAAGCTGCTAATTTTGACTACCTCATCTATAACCAGGATGGTAGCTCTGCTGAATATTGCGGTAATGGAGCACGCTGTGTAATTAGATATTTAGCTGATAAATACAAGCTTGATTCGCCAATAATCCTTAATACCAATAATCGGCTAAGTACCGGTTCTGTTTTTGGTAGAGGACATGTAACAATAAATGCCGGGGTGCCAAATTTTGACCCTAAAGCTTCTGGCTGTGATAAAGAAATTAATAAGTATAATGATTATTCATATTTAGTTGGTAATCAAATTATTAATTTTGGGATTGTTTCAATGGGTAATCCGCATGCTATAGTAAAGCTAGCCAATTCGCGGCAACTACACGCAACTGCTACTTTGGTTAAGATTGCCGAAGCTATTCAGGCATCAGGCTTATTTGCTAATGGGGTAAATGTTAGCTTTTTTCTCATTTCAACTCCTGAAAAAATCCAGATGCGCACCTATGAACGTGGAGCCGGGTTTACCTTAGCCTGCGGTAGCGGTGCATGTGCTACTGCTAGTTTTGCTATTGCTAATAAACTTTGTAAGCCCAAAGTTACAGTTTCAATGCCGGGCGGATCCTTGCAGATAAGTTGGGATTTAGCTCACGAAATTGAAATGGCGGGGGATGCGGCTTATGTATTTGACGGAAGCATGATTTTGTGAAACTAAGCATTGCTCTCCCTGGTTTATTATGGAATGATTCAGATGATAGCGAATATATATCTAAGCAAATTACTACACCAAAATTGGATCAACTAATTAGACGTTCTTCGATTAGCTATATACCATATACTTTTAGTGATATAGTTTATTCCAGCTATACTACAGGCACTAATTCGCTTGCTAGAGATATGGCAAAGCAATTAGGCCACTCTAGTTTATACCCAAACTTTCTTTTAGCTGAGCCAACATTTTTAAGAGCCGATCGAGACCGCTTATTAATTTGTGAAAGCGAATTACTTCAACTAAATGATGAAGAGGTATCTTCAATTATTAGCAGCCTGAATACTCATTTTAGCGATATACTCAAATTCTTTCCTATCAATTCTAACCTTTGGCTGGTTGGGCTTAATCAGGAAATACAGGATAATAGGTTCTATCCTATATTAGATATTATTGGCAAAAATATTGATGATTATCTACCAGGCACCAAATTAACCAAAATACTTAATGAGATCCAAATGCTATTATTTAACCTGGATTTAAATAAACTTCGTAAAAATGAAGGGTTAATCCAAATAAACAGCTTATGGTTGTGGGATAAAGAAATTAAGGTGGGCATGCTTGATAATTATTCTAATATTTTTACCAATAGTGGATGCATAAATGGTGCTAAAATTGAGAGCTTACCCAAATCGCTAGATAATGCATTTATAGATAACAGCTTAATAATTATTGATAATTTATATTACCCATGCTGCTATGGTGATAGCTATAGTTATATCCATAATTTATCAGTTATAGATACTCAGGTAATGAGCTTATTATTAGAGAATTTAAGCAAATTTGATAGCTTGGAAATATTGGTACCGGGGACTAATAATACCCTACTTATTACCTTAAATAAAAATGCTAAATATAAATTTTGGAAAAACATAACTTTAAAGCAATTAATGAAAGAACAACATGCGTGTTAAATTGACAGCTGGTTTAAAAAAACTCATGAATAAACCAGTAGCTAAAAAGACTAAAGATGATAATTCTAAAGAGGTAAAGACTGGCAGGAAAAAAGAGGATAGCCAGGACTTACCAGGTAAAGTTAGAAATAATAACAACAAGAACCATAATGACAGGACGGAAGATAAGGGCCGCAAAACAAATGAGGATGGATTTGCGCGGAAAAATGCGAAACGAGTTAAACTGGTTCGTCCAAATTTACAACAACAAATTACAGCAAGGCGTATTCGCGAAGAACGAATAAAAATTAAAAAAGACGAAACCGTTCGCCTATCTAAAGCCTTAGCAATGTCAGGCGCCGGAAGCCGCCGTCATTGTGATACTTTAATTACCGAAGGAAAAGTTCTAGTAAATGGACAGATTGGTACCCTGGGGCAACAAATATCCCCTACTGACAAGCTTGAAGTACTTGGCCGCCCGGTAAAACTTAAATGGCAGGATCGCTTAGCCCGCATTATTATCTATCATAAGCCAGAAGGTGAAATAGTCTCACGATCTGATCCTGAAGGCCGTACAACGGTATTTGATAAAATTCCGTTACTTAAAAATAAACGTTTTGTTCCGGTTGGTCGTTTGGATTTTAATACCAGTGGGCTTTTAATTTTTACCAATTCCGGTGAGCTTGCCAATCATTTTACGCACCCAAGATACGAAGTAGAACGTGAGTATTCAGTCAGGATATATGGACATGAACTTACACCGGATCAAATTAAAAAGTTGAAAAGCGGTATCCGCTTAGAGGATGGGGTTGCCAAATTTGATGATATTGTAAAAATCCAGGACCAGGATAGTAGCAGTAAAAACCATTGGTATAAAATTATCTTGAAAGAAGGCAGGAATCGGGAAGTGCGCCGCTTGTTTGAATATTTTGATCTTACTGTAAGCCGTTTAATCAGAACTCGTTTTGGCCCTATTGCGCTGCCTCCACGCTTAAAACGCGGGCAGTTTTACGAACTAAACGAAATTGAAGTAGCCCAGATTACACAAAAATTCGGGCTAAATCTGGCGGGTGGGGAATAAATTGGAGCTTTATGCTAGGCTTAGTCAAAATGCGGAATAAGATAGTTTTGCTTATATATGCCATAAGTACCGGATATTATGCCATTGCTGATAATAGCATAAAAATAGAAAAGAACAGGCCTGACAATTTTGTTAATCTAAAACAGTTTATGCCTGAAATACAAACTGACATTCGCTATTTTACCAACCATAATTTTGTTGGTAAAGCAATCGATAGCTACAAAGCACCCATTTGTTTATTAACTAAACCGGCTGCTACAGCACTTAAAACCGCCGAAAACCATTTATTAAAAATGGGGTTAACATTTAAAGTATATGATTGTTATCGCCCGCAAACAGCGGTAAATAATTTTTATGCCTGGGCTAAGCAAATAAATAATACGAATATGCAAACTGAGTTTTACCCGGCAGTAAACAAAGCAGACTTATTTAGTAAAGGCTATATTTCCTATAGTTCCGGCCATAGTCGTGGTAGTACCCTAGATCTAACTATTGTACCAATTAACAGCAAAATTCCACCTTACAATCCTGATTTAAAGCAAGTCGACTGTACGGCCCCTCAGGAAAGCCGTTCACCGGATAACAGCCTTGATTTCGGGACCGGATTTGATTGTTTTAGTCCTGTGGCGCATCCGAATTACCAACAGTTATCACCGCAGGTTAAAGCTAATCGGCTATTACTACAAATAATTATGATGCAAGCCGGTTTTAAACCATTAGATACTGAATGGTGGCATTTTACTTTAGTAAACGAGCCGTACCCAAATACTTACTTTGATTTTCCGGTTACTGAATAATAACTATTAATTATTTATTGATACTTAATTAAAATCTGTGGTTGTTTTGTTTTATCCAGCCAATTAAGGACGCTCACTAAATCCTGGATTTGGAGCGCAACACAACCCGCGGTATAAGTTTTACCACTTCCCCATATATGCATAAATATTGCACTACCTTTTCCAGGGACAGCTGGGTTGTTGTTATAATTTATAACTGCACCATATTCATATAAACCATCCTGCCTATACATACTTTCATGGCTGGCAGCTTTAGTCGGGCCAATAATCCATGTATTGTAATTATTCTCAGGAGTATTTGAATCATCTATAAATTTATCAAAATCATTGTTAGTTATATAGCGGTAGTCCATCCGTATATTTGATATTTTACTTAAAGACAGGGGATGATAACCAAATGTTTCACCAATATAAAACAATCCAGATGGCGTTTTACTGTCACCTTCAATTTTTCCGCCAGGTTCTGCAATTCCGTTTTTACCTACGATAGCTGAAAGATTATCGTAAATAGCACTCCACTTACCATCTTTTCCCATTTCACATGCAGCAAGCTTAGCATAAGATATACCACGAGCCACATCAGGGACAACCACCACGACCTGGCCCGTTCCCTCAGGTACACCTGATCCACGAATTAATGCATCACAATCCAGGTTATCTGCAAAAGCCAGCGAAGTAATAGTGCTCATAAACAAACCTACCAATAATAATAAAAATTTTTTCATTGATCTGCCTTTCATTTTAGCTTAGTATTTAAAATTTGTACCCTTTAAACAAATGCAGAAGATAATATCATATATACAAATGCACACATGCAACCTAAATTTTTAGTCATAAGATTATGCTAAATAATTTAGGCAATTAAAATTACACTTTAATAATCAACCATGAATTTGAGGTATAATGATGCCGGATGTAAAATAACGGAAAACCAATCATATTCTTAGGGATAAAAGTAAATGGCAATAAAATCAGATAAGTGGATTCGTAAAATGGCTAAATCGTATGGTATGATTGAACCTTTTGAAGAAGGCCAGATTCGTACACATCAGGGGCAAAAAGTTATCTCTTACGGCACATCTAGCTACGGCTATGACATCCGCTGCGCCAGTGAGTTTAAAATTTTTACCAATATAAACAGTACTATTGTTGACCCCAAAAATTTTGACTTACAAAATTTTGTTGAAATTAATGCCGATTATTGTATTATCCCACCTAATTCATTTGCTCTGGCCAGGACCGTTGAATATTTTCGTATTCCACGTAACGTACTAACCGTATGTTTGGGTAAGTCTACTTATGCCCGCTGCGGGATAATTGTAAACGTAACTCCATTTGAGCCGGAGTGGGAAGGTTATGTTACACTTGAATTTAGTAATACCACCCCGCTACCGGCAAAAATCTATGCTAATGAAGGCGTAGCTCAGGTACTTTTCTTTGAATCTGATGAAGAATGTGATACTTCATATAAAGATCGTGGGGGCAAATATATGGGGCAAGTTGGTGTTACATTACCCAAAGCATAACATAGCTAAAAAATTTTTGCTACTTGGCTTACTGATTAATGCCAGCTTTGGCCTTAACATTACAGTACCAAGCATTCTAAAGCCTAATCTATCAGTAAGTATCCTCGATGCTGATACTGCAAAACCAATCTATAATTATAATGATACTACTCCTCGTTTAATTGCTTCAAATGTAAAACTATTTACCTCTATATTTGGGCTTTCATACTTAGGCCCTGATTTTCATTGGCATACACAGCTAAAGTATAGCGGCAAAATCAGAGACCATATTTTATACGGGAATGTCTATCTTCACGGTGGCGGTGACCCAACTTTGAACACTGCCGCAATATATGACATTATTAGTAAACTGAAAAATTTGGGGATAAATACTATACAAGGCAACATCATTCTAGATAGTAGCCTCTTTAATAATTCGCCTACTTATTCCATGTTACAAACCAATCAATATGATGCAGATAAAATACTACCCAGCGGTTTAATTATAAACGAAAATCGGGCAAATTTTACGGTTCATTTAAACGGGGATAACATAAATATTAGCCATAACTTATATAATATTAAAGTAGTTAACCGGCTAAGCCTTAGTAGGTCGGCGACCGCATGTGATATAGATGATAGTATTAGTATGAAATTTCATAATAATGTAGCAACTCTTAATGGTAGTATTAGTCCGGCATGTGACAATGTTAGTACTAGCTTTTTATTACTTTCCAACTTTAACTATAATAAAATGATCGTGGCGCAAGTGTTAAAAGATTTTGAGATTAGGCTAAACGGAGAATTTGAAAATGCCCAGACCCCAAATAACGCCAAATTAATTTATGAACACAGCTCGCAAACTTTAGCACATATGCTTTATGATATGAATAAAACCAGTAACAATCTATATGCAGAAACTATTATATCTTCGATGGGGGCCTATAAAACTAAAAATCAGGAAACATTTAATGATGGAGCAAAAATATATTATAAATTTTTGCAAAACAATGATCTGCTCAATCCAAAATTTAAATTAGAAAATGGAGCCGGATTATCCCGCTATGAATTTTTTACAGCTAGCGAGGTTGCACATCTGCTCTACATAGTAAATGGTTCACCAATCATAGGGCCTCTTCTGGAAGCATCATTACCAGTTACATCCGGAGAAGGCAGCCTGCACAATAAATTTAATAACTTTTCCGGTAGGCTTATGGCTAAAACCGGTACACTAAATGATACCCGGGCATATTCGGGCTATTTTTATAATAAATCCGGCAATAAATATATCGTTGTCTTTATAGCCAATAATTTGCAAAATCAAGAGCAAAAAGCTGCCGTAGTAAGCTTTATAGAGCAAGTGCTGGGCTGGTTAGATAATCTAGACTAATTTCTATACGGAAATTCCGTATTGCATCTTTATCTCAATTCATATATAATAACTCTGTAAAGGGATATTTCTAGAACCAGGTTGCTTTGATTGTAGAAATGTTTAAATAGCTGGATATATTATTTAAAATTAAAAGGAAGAAGAAATGAAAAAATTAGCTTTATTATGCGGATTGATTTCTGGACTATATTTACCAATCCAAGCACAAGCCGATGAAGATGGCTACTATGTTCAGGCTCAGTGCCGGGAGTTAAAAAATGGCTGTAATATAAATCCTGGATTTTGCATAACGGGTAGTGCAATAGGATTTGGGTTTGCAGCTACAGAAGAAGCGGCCAAGTCATTAGCACTACAAGCTTGTAAGGATAGATTACCTAAAACCAGCCCTACTCCCTCCTCATATACTGACATGATGTTTAATGCTGAGCCGTATTATGTTTTACACGGAACTTCCGGTAAATCAATCTGTGGAATATTTGGGCGGCCACCTGCTTTAGGAAATGATGTAGGAGGCGCTTATACGAATCTGGAATCACATAATTTGAATAAATTTCATGATTCTATTACAATAAACGGTTCTGTACCAATATACTGCTATGATAACCATGCAGATACTGCACCTGGGTCTTATCCAAGTTTCACTTACCAATAATTACAAAGATCTATTGGGGCAAAATATTCGGGTGTCGTTTTTTCTGAAAGTCAGTATTTTCTGAGAACTTAGAAGAATTCACACCCGGCGTTCTGGTTCAGCGGACACTTGCATAATTATTTTCATTTATGCTATAATCACTCCCTTACCACTGCCGTTACAAGAGGCGCCGTTGCAAAGGCATACTTTTGAACAAAAATATAGGAATTTATTAAATGAAAACTTTTTCAGCAAGACCACAAGATATTACTCAAGAGTGGTTTATTGTAGATGCCAAAGACAAGGTTCTAGGCCGCTTAGCATCTAAGATTGCACATATACTTCGCGGTAAGCATAAAGCGATTTATACACCGCATATGGATACAGGTGATTTTATTGTTGTTACTAACGTAGATAAGATTACTGTAACCGGTGACAAAACTTTGAAAAAAATTTATTATCGCCACACAGGTTATCCTGGCGGGATCTATTCACGTACTTTTAATGACATGTTAGATAAAGCCCCGGAAAAGATTTTGATCAACGCCGTCAAAGGCATGCTACCTAAAGGACCTTTAGGCTATGCAATGATTAAAAAATTGAAAGTGTATGCAGGTGAAGCTCACCCGCATTTAGCTCAACAACCTAAACAATTAGAAATCTAACGAGGATTATGGTCATGAATGGAAAATATTACTACGGAACAGGAAGACGCAAAAGCTCTGTAGCTCGCGTATTCCTGGCTAAAGGTAAAGGTCAGATTATCGTTAATGATAAAGGCTATGAAGAATATTTCTCTCGCCCTACACACTGTATGGTCGTACGTCAGCCTTTAGAATTAACTGCACACCTATCTAGCTTTGATATCAAAGTAAATGTAGATGGTGGCGGTGAATCTGGTCAGGCCGGTGCAATTAAACACGGTATTACCCGCGCTTTAATTGATTTTAACCCTGATTTAAAACCAGCTTTATCTAAAGCCGGAATGGTTACACGTGATGCACGTGAGGTTGAACGTAAAAAATGTGGTCTTAGAAAAGCCCGCAGAAGAAAACAATTCTCTAAACGTTAATCTGGGCACAATCATCCGCAAGCTTTGTCTTGCGGATTTTTTGCTGGCATAAAACACAATATGGGAGGGTACAAAAATGATGCCGTTACTATTTATTTTAGTGTTATTACCTGTTATTTTTTCACTTTTACAGAAATATAACTATGCGCTTATTACAACCGCTATGTTCGTTGTTGTATGGTATGCATATTTCGCTCCTGAACTACACTTATTAAAATTAATAGATATTCAACTATAAGGAGTATCGTATTATGCCACATCGTTTTTTTGTTATTTGTGATATTCTTTCCCTAGCCGTTATTAACATTGTAATTTGGGCCAGTCTATATATTCAATTTGCACAATACCAACTTCCATGCCCCCTATGTCTTGAACAACGTATGGGGTTATTTGGAATTAGTTTAGGCTATGTATTTAATTTATACTTTGGCGTAAAAGCCAGGCATTATGCTATTAGCACAGTTATCTCCCTTCTGATTGCAAGTATTGCAATGATCCAGATTTTAATGCATATCGTCCCTGACACCGGAAGTTATGGCTCTCCTTTTATGGGATTGCATCTATATACCTGGGTATTTATTATTTGTATTGCAATTACTGTTTGGAATTTGATTTTAATTGTATTACTAAATGAGTTGCTCTTTATCGGTAAAACATCTGAAAAAGCTGCTCTTATTGTTGTTATACCATTAATGTTATGTATTTTAGTTAATGTCATAGCTAGCTTCGCTGAATGTGGATTAAACCGCTGCCCGACAGATCCAAAGTCATATTGGATAAATACTTTCCTAAAAGATAATACGGCAGTAAACCCTCAACACCATGGCAAGACGCATCATACTGATCTAGATTAATTTGAGATAAGATCAAGCTTGGTACCTAATATTTTTTGGATAACTTGTATATGTACTATTTTGTTGAACGTTCAGTTGTAGTAATTAAACCAAAGCAGCCTTTTTTGGAATGGGTTAACAATACCTTCCAGGATACGCCCCAGCCATTAACGCTCGATTCAATCAGGATTGATTGTAATTCGTATCTAATTCCGGAAATTGATGAGATTGAAGATGGGGTAAATTATATCGATGATAAATTTGCCGACTTATTTGCGCTCGAACTTGCATCCTGGACTGAAGACGAAACCTTGTGGCCACAAGCTTTTACCCTAAAAATGTTCTGGGAATGGTTTGATGTTGAAGTATATCCTACAGCCATCGATATCAGCGAAGAACATATTAGTGATGATGAAGACAACCGCAGGCCTCTGGCAAATACTATTCATTAAGTTATGCGAAGTAGAGAGATTCATCTACAATTATCCCCTTCAAAGTTGCCTTTAATTGCTTTGCTACTGGTCTTTATCTGCTGTTACCTGATAAGCTGTTACCTCCCCACCTTGAAATATGTCTTGTTTGGTGTATTTATCCTTATGTGTTTATTTTGGCTATATAAATACCTGGGTTTTAAACAATATAACCTTATTTTCAACACAACTAATAAGAGGATATGGATCCCCGACCAGGTCGGGGATGACAAGCTACAGATCGGAGATGGCAAACTACGCAATGAAAATAATAGAACTTATGAAATTCCACTACAAATTGCTAAAATTCGGCATATTTCCTGGTGGTTGTGTATAATCTATATATTAACACCGAAAAAAGTAAAAAAAATTTACCTATTTGTCGACAGTATACCGTTTAAATCATATAAAACCTTTAAAATATACAGCCAATGGACTTAAACCAACAGTTATCTTATCTACTTAAACTTAATACTAATGAATTTAGTGATAATTTGGTAGCGCTCAAACAAACAATATCTAATCTTGATCTATTCCCTACATACCCAACCATCCTGGTAGCTGGGACAAATGGTAAAGGTTCTACCTGTGCTTATCTTAGCACAATCCTGACTCTTGCCGGATATCGCGTAGGAACATTTACATCCCCGCATATTTTTAATTATAATGAGCGAATTTGTATAAATAACCAGGCAATTGATAATAATAGCTTAACCGAAGTATTACAGCAAGTGATAGATACATGCCCTATAAATCCCGGGTTATTTAAAGCATTTACTTTATGCGCTCATTTATACTTTATACAGCAAAAAGTTGATATTGCAGTTATTGAAGTTGGAATCGGTGGGTTAAATGATGCAACTAATTTATTTGACCCCACAATCAGCGTGATTACAAGTATTTCGCATGATCACAGCCAAATTTTAGGTAATACCTTAGAAGAAATTGGCAAACAAAAAGCCGGAATTTTTAGAAAAAACACACCAGCTTTTATCGGTATGCAAAATCCACCGCAAAGCGTTATAAAATATGCCGGGGAAATAAATGCTAACTTACAAATTTTAGGGACAGATTTTAGTTATACAAAACATGAATTGAGTTTTGATGTGTATTCCCGGAGTGATAAATATTTTGGCCTACCCTATCCGGCACTTCGTGGAATGGAGCAAATATCCAATGCAACTTTGGCTATTTGCGTATTAGCGGAATTAAAACCAGGCTTTCCTGTGCCATTGTCATCTATTAAAACCGGATTACTGCAAGTAAAACTGCCGGGGAGGCTGAGTATATTACCCGGACTACCACAAATTATACTGGATGTAGCACATAACGAGGAAGCTGTCTCCCAAATGCTTAAAAATATGTTAAAATTACCCTTTGTTAAACATAACTATGCTGTTTTTGGTATGGCCAGTGATAAGGATATCCCTGCCGTAATTGCTCTGGCTAAAGAGCAATTTAATCAGTGGTTTATTGCACCGATTAACTCTAAACGCAGCATAAATAATGATGAATTGATACAAATTATGCAAAATAATGGTATAGCTAAAAACCGCATTTTGGCATTTGAAACAATTAGTAAAGCATTAACACATGCTAAGAGCATTAGTAGAAACGATGATAGAATCGTTTGTTTTGGTTCATTTTTAGTAGTTGAAGAAGCGTATAGATGCAATTAAATAATCCCAAAAATAATACAAGTAATTTGATTAAACAAAGCGAGCTGGCTAAGAAAAAAGCCAGAAGAAGATTAATTGGTAGCATTTTTATGCTACTAACCGCCCTGATAATCTTACTTAACGTTACTGCAAAAGTAAAACCAATTCCTGTAAACCCAAAAGTAATTGAGATCAGTAATAATACTTCTGCACCTGCTAAAACCACCTCACAATCTCAAATAGTAAACACAGCAAGTGCACCAATAAATGCAAGTAGCCCGGTAACTACAAATGCGATAGCAGCTTCTAATACTGAATCATCCGGCACCGGATTTAAGGCCGGGGTTGTCGGTACCAATGGTTCGGCTAAAAATGATACTGAATCAGGAGCCGTAACTATCAAGCCTATAATCATAACCATGAACATCGATCACAAGCCTAGCCCGGAAGATATCCTAAATGGTAATTTAAGCAAAACCTCCGAAACCATATATTATGTTCAAATTGCCGCATCCACAAATAAACCCGAGTTGATAAAAATACAAAACAGTTTATCTGGCAATGGCATAAAATCATTTATCCAAAATGGAAAAAATAATAACTACCGTTTACGTGCCGGAGCATTTAAGAGTAAACCTGAAGCTACAGATAAGCTGGCCCAAATTAGAAAGAGTTTAAACCAATAGTAACATGAATTTTTTTGCCACCAACTATGACATAATCTTTTTTGGCATTATCGCTTTTTCTGCCGTACTAGCCTTTATCCGTGGCGGCATAGTTGAAATTTTATCCTTAAGTACCTGGTTTATTGCCTTTTGGGTTTTACACAAATTTGGTTCTTTATTCGAACCATTTATCCCACATAGTGTAAGTAATAGCTTACTTAGAAATGTAATAATTTTTATTGTAATTTTTCTGATAATAGCCATTGGCATGGCAATTCTTAAAAAAATTTTAGCTAATTTTATTAATACTATAGGACTTGGCGGACTCAATTACCTCCTAGGCATTGCCTTTGGTATTATACGGGGTATTTTTGTTTGTGCATTACTTATAATTGTTATCCAAATCTTGAATCTGGATAGCAATAAATCATATGCACATGCAAAACTATATCCGATTTTATCGCCGGTGGTTATCTGGATAGTAGATGCGATTCCAGATTCGGTAAAGGATATCCCTAAACCACCAACCGGTGTACTTGACTTGTACAAATGACAGGAATAACATATGTGCGGCATAACTGGAATAGTTAGTAATCAAAGCATTACCCATACCCTGGTTAACAGTCTAAAGGGATTACAACATCGCGGCCAACAAGCCGCAGGTATCGGCACCATGGATGGCAACCTGATGCATCTTAAAAAATATTTGGGGCTGGTCAAAGAGGTAATTACCGAATATGACATGACATACCTAAAGGGAAATGCCGGTATCGGGCATGTTAGATACCCTACAGCCGGCTCAGCAAATGACCCCGAGCAAGCCCACCCATTTTACGTAAATTCACCTTTTGGTATAATGCTTGCACATAATGGAAATTTGACTAATGCTCATGAATTACGTGATGATGTACTTAAAAAAAACCATAGACATGTGCGAACATATTCCGATTCTGAAGTATTGATTAATGTATTTGCCTTTGAACTGGAACAACTAACAAAGCATAAAAGTCTGGATAATGATAAAATTTTTCGGGCAATAACCAAGCTTAATGAACGTATTCGGGGAGGCTATGCAGTAGTATGTCTAATTGCCAACTATGGACTGGTTGCTTTTCGTGACCCAAACGGTATCAGGCCGCTTGCCCTGGGTAAAAAAGAAGAAGGTACCGAGAAGACATATTTATTAGCATCCGAAAGCTGTGCCATTGAGGTTAACAGCTTTGAATTTATTCGTGATATTGACCCAGGAGAGGCAGTTGTAATTACACTAGATGGTAAATTTGAAAGTCGCATCTGCCATCCTAAGCCAAGTCTTAATGTATGTATTTTTGAATATGTATACTTGTCCAGGCCGGATTCTATTATTGAGAAAGTTTCAGTACAAGAAGCCAGGCGTAATATGGGTAAGTATCTAGCCAAAACTATTTCAGGCTTAAATCTAGACATCGATGTGGTAGTGCCGGTTCCGGATACTTCACGCGTAGTTGGTATTGAAGTAGCAGATCGGCTTGGAATTCCATATCGCGAAGGGTTTGTTAAAAACCATTTTGCCGGACGCACTTTTATGCTGGCTAATCATGAACAAAGACTAATTGCAGTTCGCAATAAATTAAGCCCGATTGCACTTGAATTTAAAGATAAAAATGTTCTTTTGGTTGATGATTCGATCGTTCGTGGTACGACCTCTAAAAAAATTATTGATATTGTGCGTAAGCAAGGTGCCAAAAAAGTATATATTGCTTCTGCGGCTCCTCAGGTTCGTTACCCAAATGTTTATGGAATTGATATGCCAACCCATAATGAATTAATCGCTCATGAGCGAAGCGACGAAGAAATAGCTTTAGCAATCGGTGCAGATAAGGTAATTTTTCAAAAACTGGAAAATTTAAAGCAGTCAATTACCGATGTTAACCCGCAGTTAGTTAACTTTGATGCCTCTTGCTTTGATGGCAAGTATATCACCGGAGATGTTAATCAGGATTATTTGGACTCCTTATTTAGCGTAGGTTGGAATGAGCACTAATAGCCACGCTTATATCATTCTTGGCGGGACTTTTGACCCAATCCATAATGGTCATATTTTGCTGGCAGAGGCTCTGTATAACAGTTTCAAACAACCCGTTATCTTTATTCCTACCGCACCGCCAAACTATAAAGCCCCACCTCAAACTACAGCAAAAGAGCGGCTTGAAATGTTAAAGCTGGCATTAAATAATAATCCACATTTTATTATTGATAGCTGCGAAATGTTTGAGGAAAATTATATTTCAACAAACCAATCCTTAAAAATATTACGCGAAAAAATTGGCTACGACAAACCTATATATTTTTTAATTGGTGAGGATTCCTTAGTAAGTCTTGATACCTGGGATAACTGGCATGAACTATTCAATTTAACTAATTTTGTGGTAGCAATGAGGCCAGGGTATAGTTTGGAACAAATGTCTGGACAGTTAAAATTAGAATTTACCAAACGTACCACCTGTAGTATTAAAAATCTCACCGATCCATACGGACAAATATACATTTTAAACTTTACCCCTCATGATATTGCCTCAACCACAGTCCGGAATAATTGTAAGCAAAATCTACCAATAGAAGATATGGTAGATCCTAAGGTTGCCAAATACATTAAAGAGAATAAATTGTACATTTAGGCAGTTTATGATACAATAGAATCATGATAAATAACAACTTTTTATAGGATATACATGAAGATACCGGAAATAACACAAATTGCAGTTAATGCACTTGAAAACATCAAAGGCGAAAATATTGTGGTTCTGGATACAAGTGGTCAGTCTTCAGTATTTCATACAATTATAATCTGTAGTGGAAATTCAACCCGTCAGGTTTCAGCCCTGGCCCATAGCGTTAGTGAAGATTTTAAAGCTAATAATATCGAAATCATTGGTATTGAAGGTAAACGTAGCGGTGAATGGGTGTTAGTTGATACCGGTGATGTTGTTATACATATTATGCTACCACAGGTTAGAGCTTATTACGATTTAGAGACTCTGTGGAATGGATAAGTTCAGGATATTATGCAATTAATTCTCTTAAGCGGTTTAGCTGGGGCTGGAAAATCAACAGCTTTAAGGATTTTGGAAGATAGCGGTTATTATTGCGTTGATAACCTGCCGCCACCAATGTTGGTACAGCTGATGGAAACTTATGCCCTCACCTCGGATGTAACAAAAGTTGCAGTTAGTATCGATACCCGTTCACGTTCAATGCTTAGGCAGCTACCTAATGCAATTTTAAGTGTACAAAATTTAGGCATTGAAACCAAGATAATCTTTTTGGATGCAAGCCATGAAGTACTAATAAAACGCTTTTCTGAAACCAGGCGCAAGCATCCTTTATCTGATGGTAAAAAAACCATTAGCGATTGTATTGCCGAAGAGACTGAATTACTCTTTGGCATAAATGCCATGGCACACAGGATTGATACCAGTAATTTGACTGCCAATGGCTTACGTGCAATTATAAAACAGTTTGTAAACGCTGATTATTCACAGTTAAATATTGTTATCCAATCATTTGGTTTTAAATATGGGCTACCAATTGATTCGGATTTTGTTTTTGATGTGCGCTGCCTACCTAATCCATACTATGACAATAGTATTCGTTGCTTTAACGGAACCCAGATTCCTATTATTGAATTTTTGGAAAAAGAACCTAAAGTACAAAAAATGATAAATGACATCTATACCATGGTACGCCCATGGTTATTAGAATTTAGCCAGGATAACCGTAATTATGTAACTATCTCAATAGGTTGTACTGGAGGTAAGCATCGGTCTGTATATATTGCAGAACAAATCTCAGAACTAATCAGTAAATCAGGCTATAAAACTATCACCAGACACCGCCAACTCCAATCCTAAATTATGATATAATTCGCGTTATTATATTTTTTGAATAATAACATCGATGCATTTTACAAAAATTACCGACCTGGATCTGAATAAAAAAACAGTTTTCATTCGTACTGACATGAATGTTCCATTACAAAATGGACAAATTACGGATGATACCCGTATCAAAGCAGGTCTTATAACCATAAAATACGCTTTGGATAATGGCGCCAAGGTAATTGTAGCCACTCATCTGGGTCGCCCAAGCGAAGGAAAATGTACACCAGAGGATAGCGTTAAACCTATTGCCAATTTGCTTAGCTCCCTTATTGGAAAGTCTATCCCCATTGTCAATGACATTAGTAACTACATCAATTTTGCTACCCAGGATATTGTAATGCTGGAAAATGTCCGCTGCAATGTAGGAGAAAAAGAAAATAGCCAGAAGCTCGGGCAAACCTATGCAAATTTATGCGATATTTATGTCCATGATGCATTTGCTACTGCACATAGGGCTGAGGCATCAACCGATGCTATTGGTTATTATGCCAAAACCACTTGCGCAGGCTTACTTCTGGGACAAGAATTGAATGCTTTGGAAAAAGCCCTAAATACCCCAAAACACCCAATTGTTGCTATTGTTGCCGGGTCCAAAGTATCAACTAAATTATCTATTTTAAATAATTTAGCCGATAGGGTTGATTGTTTAATTGTCGGTGGTGGTATTTTAAATACTTTCCTGCAAGCCGCAGGATATAACATCGGTAAATCTTTGATTGAAGCCGATTTGGTCAATGAAGCAAAAAAAATTATGGCTAAAATAAAGCAAAGAGGCGGTAATGTACCCCTGCCACAAGATGTTATAACCGCAAAAGAATTTAGCCAAAGCGCTAATGCCATAAAAAAGCCAATTGGTGATGTTGATGCTGATGATATGATTTTGGATATTGGTCAAAATTTTGCCAATTCCTTGGCTGAAATTATAAAATCGGCTGGAACCATTATCTGGAATGGGCCACTTGGGGTATTTGAATTTGATCAATTTGCTAGTGGAACAAAAATTGTCGCTAATGCCATTGCTATGAGTAATGCTTACAGCTTAGCAGGCGGTGGAGATACAATTGCAGCAATTAATAAATTTTGCCTATGGGATAAAATAGACTATATTTCAACTGCTGGCGGTGCCCTACTGGAATATCTGGAAGGTAAAGCACTCCCGGCAATAACTATGTTAAAGAAACAAAAATTAAGCAATGAATAAATTTTCAGTAAAACAATTATTAAATGGTGCCCTAGCTACCGATGAAACAGTAGAAATAAGCGGCTGGGTTCGTAGTCGCCGGGATTCAAAAGCTGGTCTGTCATTTATCGCCCTAAGCGATGGTTCATGCTTTACTACATTACAAATTGTTGCCGGTAATAACCTGGAAAATTATACCAGTGACATTATCCGCATTACTAAAGATTGCTCAATTAAAGCTACCGGTAAAATTGTCCCATCTTTAGGTGGTGGGCAAAATATTGAAATATTAGCTGATAAAATTGAGGTGATTGGCTTTGTAGAAAACCCGGATACATATCCGGTTTCGCCTAAACGGCATACCGTTGAATACCTCCGTGAAGTTGCACACTTACGGGTGAGAACAAATTTAATAGCGGCAGCAACCAGGGTTAGAAATACCGTATGCTTTAGTATTCACGAGTACCTGCAGCAAAATGGTTTTTATTGGATTCATACACCAATTATCACCTCCACAGATTGTGAAGGTGCCGGCGAATTATTTAACGTAACCTTATTTGATATAAACCGCCCTGCCAGAGATGAAAAGGGCAATATTGACTATAAACAAGATTTTTTTGGCCGTCAAACCTATCTGACAGTTTCCGGGCAGTTAAATGTTGAAGCATATTGTATGGCTTTATCCAAAGTTTATACTTTTGGCCCGACATTTAGAGCAGAAAATTCAAATACCACCCGTCATCTGGCCGAGTTTTGGATGGTAGAACCAGAAATTGCTTTTGCTAACTTGATGGATAATGCTAACCTCGCAACTGATTTATTAAAACATATTTTCAAATCTGTATTAAACCGCAATAGTGATGATATGAAATTTTTTGCAGAGTTTGTAGATAAAAATGTAATAAGCCGTTTGGAACAAATTATTAATGGCAGCTTTGCTATGATAAGCTACACCGAGGCAATTAATTACCTAGAAAAAGCAAATAAAAAATTTGAGAATCCAGTTTCATGGGGTATCGATCTTGCTTCGGAACATGAACGCTGGTTATGTGAAGAGCATATTGGGCAACCAACGATTGTAACCGATTACCCTAAAGACTTTAAAGCTTTTTATATGCGCCAAAATGAAGATGGAAAAACTGTTGCAGCCATGGATATACTGGCGCCTGGTATCGGTGAAATTGTAGGTGGATCTGTTCGTGAAGAACGCTATGATATGCTCGTACGCCGTATGCGTGAGATGTCTTTAAGTGAAGAGCAGCTACATTGGTATCTGGACTTACGGCGTTTTGGCAGCGCTCCGCATGCCGGCTTTGGCTTAGGTCTGGACCGCTTAATTAATTATATTACCGGGATTAGTAATATTCGCGATATTATTCCATTCCCACGCTACCCAAAAAGTGCAAACTTCTAACCAGCGCCGCTGGTAGGAAATTTGGCTAAACATGTATATTTAAGCATGTTATATTAAGAGAAATTTTTTGTTAAGATAGCTTAAGGAAAAACACAGGATAATGAAACAAATTTATGGCTTAAACGGACTTCTGGGTATACTGGTCATTGTTTTTGCAATCACTATCACCAGCTGCTCAAATACGCCAAATAGTGTGACTATTGGTCCAAACCAAAACCAATGCGTACAACCTGAGATGTATAAAAGTGGTACAACGCTAAGTCCTATTATTATAGGTAATCCGGACACTGCTCCTTACTGCATGTCGGTAACTATACAAAATAATAATTCAGGTTTAAATGCAAATAATATACAAACTACCAGCTCAGGCCTGACCATGAGTTATACAGTTGAATCTACCACATATAGCAGCCAAATGTATGACCCTGCTGCTGCCGGCATTACGATTAACAATGCCAACCAAACCCTGGGTAATGTGGAAGTATTTGATCCGAATAACTGCCTAACTACCAGTGGAGCTAATGTGGTAACTATTAATTCCGGCGGAATGTCATGTACTTTTTATATGCAAATTCTTGCAGAATCTAATCCAGTTGGAATATACGGTACAAATTTAAACTATAACTATACCAACGGTAACCAAAACTACTCGGTTAGCACAAATGTTAACCAACGTGTTAATCTATACGCCGGGGGCACAGCCGGTTTATTTGTAGATGAGACCGGGGCATGGCTGCCGGGGTCATCACTACAGGGACTAAATTCAATAACTGGCACAGTAACTGGTCTTGCCCGTGATTTATATGGTAATATCTATATCTCTACTGCACAGCTTGTTTATTTGTATAACGGGATGTCTACTACTCAGGTAGCTAATGCAATACCGGGAGTACAAATAAATGGGATTACAACGGATTTGAATGCTTCGGTTTATATCGCAACCAATCAGGGTATCTATAAGTTTAACCCTGATGAAAGCAGCACAGTTTGGACGCCTTATAATGATTTGTCTACTCCAAGCCAAATTACCGCTACTACAAATGTGGTTAGTATTAAAGGCTATGAAAATTTTGAAAGTGTTAATGTGATTTACGCAACTACTGAAAGCCAGGCATATGTTTGCAACACACAGAGTGATTTGAATGGTTCACTTGGTTGTCATTGGACTTTATTAAATAATGGCGTTTCACCTAATATATTCTCACCCAATGCTCTTGCTGTAGACTATTACAATAATTTATACACTGCCAATGAAAGTTCAGTAAACACATATACAACTTTATGGCAAAATATAGGTTATTTTCTTCAGCCAGGTACCACCACCGGCACATTATCTTCAATTTATTGGACGTTGTTTAGTAACACCCAGATTTTATATGTAGGTGAACATAATACTTTATCCTCAACCGAAAACACGGTTTATCTATGTAACCCTTCCCCATCGGGATGTGGCCCTGTCCAAAGCTCTAATAATAACTCCCTCACCGGCAATGTATTTGCAGTGGTTTCTGATGGAGCTAATAATTTATATGCTGTTGGTAATGGATTAAATTCAGCTGATTTTGCAACCACACCTAATGTTTTTGGAGCGTTTTTAACTGTTCCATCAAGTGGTTTTGTGGCAAGTACTCCATGGACTCCAATATCTAATGGTTCTCCGGCTGTAATTAGCGGCGGATCTCTAACGATATTGAAAGTATCTTCAATGTTAACTTCATATTAAGAGCATAATTATGATTAAAAAAATTTTAGCCGGTATCTTTATTTTATGTAGCATTTTAGGCTTAAATGGATGCAGTGGAAATACTTCACTTTCCTATTCATTTGTGCAGGGATCATGTCCTAATGGTGTCAACCGGGCTCCATATTGTATGGCCGTTACAGTGCAAAATAATGCCTCCGGTGGGCAAACTTGGATCACCAGTACCAGCTATGGAATCAGTAACCTAAACATTACCACCAGCGGCGCACCGAATGTGCAAACTCCGAGTACCAATAAATCATCAATGGATCCGAATAATTGTACCGGTTCAACTATTGCTGCCGGACAGAATTGTACAATTTATTTTAAGATAAATTATGAATCTTTTCCAACTACATCAAGTGAACCAGTCAATGTAACTCTCAACTATACCCTGAATAATAATTTATTCGGTAGCGGAAGTACCGGAAATACCAGCTCATTTACCATTTATCAGGTTACTAATTTGTACGCAGCCCAATCAAACGGTTGGGTTGCTACCTTTAATGTAGTAAGTCCGACTGGTTCAAATTTCTTTGCTGAATCGGCATCAGATCCGATCAATACCAGCGCCTCTGATACCAGTTCGTACGGGTTTCTATATCTAGGCGGCAATAATGGTATCTATGTTATGGGTGCTGAATCAGGGAGCGAATCTTCCGGACCGTCTATTGCTCCATCAACATTTAGCGGAGCTATCGGTAATCTATTTGTATTTTCATCCAGCTTATACGCAGTACCAAGTAGTGTAAATGGTACCTCAATCTGGCTTTATGACTTATCTGCCCAAACCTGGGCCACTAGTGCAGCTTTCAGCTTGGGTAGCCAGCTAAGGCCTAATGCAAATACAATATCTTCTGGTGGAGTATTCTACTTTGCCGGGACAAACCAGGTGTTTACCTGCTCCAGTAGCAGTAGCTCCGGCAGTACAAGTAATTGTACTAATGATGGCGTAGGAACTGCCAGCAACGGACCTGGAACTATAAATGCTATAGCCTTTCCTAATAGCGGTAGTACACCATTTACTGGTTTTTATGTTGGCGGATCAAATGGCTTATATGCCGAATCTGGCTCTTCAATCATACCGGTTAATGCAACCAATACCTGGATTCAGGTCCCTGGGGTAACATCCGGTAATGCTATTATGGCAATGACCAGCTTTAATAACAATTTATATGCTGGTGATAATCAGGGTAATATATGGTATGTACCTAATACATATGTATCAGGTAGTACCACCCCTCCGACTGCAACATTGGTTGCAAGTGTTGGTTCCCCGATCTCAGCTATGACGGTAGATAAATTTGGCGGGATATTATACTTTTCTACCACATCAGGGGGCACATCCTCAATATATGGTTGTAATATTTCCAGTACACCTAGCTCGTGTACGCCACAAGTTAGCTCTACCGTGTTATACCCGGTAGTCAACCTAAGCATAGCCTCACAACTGGTTACTAGTTTATAGAGACTAAATGCAAAAATATCATTATAAACAAGCCAGGTTTTTTACAACTGTGAATGATCTGGCAAGCCTGCCTGCAGAAAGTGCCCGGGAAATCGCATTTGCCGGGCGTTCTAATGCAGGTAAATCAAGTCTTATCAACACACTGACTAATCAGACTCGTCTGGCATTTACTTCAAAAACTCCAGGACGCACTCAGCACATTAACTATTTTTCTATTGGAGAAGATGGTACATTCCTGGTAGATTTACCTGGCTATGGTTATGCCAAAGTACCCGAGAAAGTTCGTAAACATTGGGTAACTTTACTTGGCGAATACTTAGCTCATAGAGACCAGCTAGTTGGTTTAGTTATGATTATGGATTCGCGCCATCCACTAAAAGATTTGGACTATACAATGCTTGAATACTTTGAAGCAACCGGTAAGCCTATACATCTGGTGCTCTCAAAATCTGACAAGCTAAATAATCAGGAAAAGGCTAAAACTTTATCTTTCGTAAAGAAACAGCTGGAACATGATGGGTTTAAAAATTTTAGCGTTCAATTATTCTCCTCCTCAAAAAAAGTTGGCGTCCCGGAATTGGAGGGGATATTGGATGAGTGGCTGGCGGGCGCTATGCTTGAATAGTACTCTAAGATCTTATTGGCTAATTTCATTTTATTAATAATATTAGTGGGTTGCACCCACACGCCATACTTTTTTGCTTAATCAAAAAAGTATGCAAAAAAATCAAGTCCTCATGAAATTTTTATACGGCTAAAACCCTCCTTGCTTATGGTAGCAGAAGTTTCGCCTATGAACAATGGTGGTTCATATAATTTTGCATACTGTTGTAGCATAAAACCACCCCTTTTTTCATCAGGAAATTTTATATCATTTCTACTTAAAACATATTCTAATGACCCTATAATAGCTATTTTATGTCTATAAAAGTGCTTTAGCTTATCAGATTTTCTATAAATAACAAAGAATAATGTCTCAAGAGCTATAAACGGCAACGCCCATAAATATAAATTAATATTTACGTCTTTTGGCATCTTCATGACCTTCCTCCACTCTTTTTCAAATAGTTCAACAATTTACCGAAGTTTTCAAACTCAACAATTTCATATTCACCCATGCGGCGGTAATGATGTTTTTCATGTGCGTTATCAATTATATCAGACGTAGTGGGATAAGTCACACCTGTTAAGATTTATGTAATATTTATTAGCAAATGCTTAGTTTTTCTCTGAGCTTTTAATACTAAAAGTATCCGGCTTTAACATAACAGAGGTTTTCCCTATAAATGACGGAGGCTCATAGAGTTTGGCATATTGTTGTAATTTAAAATTATCATATTGATCTAGTGGTTTGCTACTATCACGATTTTTTAACAAATACTCCAGCGAACCAATAACAGCTATTTTATGTCTATAAAAATGCATTAATTTATCGGCTTTCTTATAAATAAAATAGAATAACGCTTCTAGGGCAATTACCGGAATTGCCCATAAATATAGGTTAAAATGTTCTACCAAAGATAAAGATATTAATAACTCTTTCACACCAAATTTATATAATAATCCACAAATAAATACCACCATAAAAACTAATAACCCAACAACAAGAATAAAATAACGCTTAGATTGCTTTTTATAAAACTCCAGCTCTTCATTAAAATGATTTACTATGAGGGTTACTTTTTCTACTTCATGCACAGCTTGATCTATCTGTCTTTCTTTATCCATCATCTGTTGGGCACGAATTTTATTTTGATTATAATTAGGATTGAACGGATTTAACTCTATTGCAAATTCATAATCTGCAATAGCATCTTCATATTTCTCTAATTTGAGCTTTGCATTCCCCCTGTTATTAAATGCATCCATAAACATAGGGTTTAGCGCTATAGCCATGTCATAATCAGAAATTGCGCTTTCATGTTCGTTTATGTTATCTTTAACCAATCCTCTACCATTATAAGCACTAGCTAACTTAGGATTAAGCTGTATAGCCCTATCATAATCTTTAATTGCTTCTTTATAATTTCTGAGTTGAAATCTGGCATCTCCCCTACTACTATAAGCTTCAGCAAAATCCGGATTTAACTCTATTGCCATATTAAAATCAGCAATAGCTTCTTTATATTTATCCGCATCTACTTCTGTGCTATTTCTTTGGATATAACCTGCCGGAACACGGGAACTAAATTTTATAGCTTTATCAAGCTTTGAATTTCCCCGATTGTTATAGGCATGTGTAAATCGTGGATTTAAATTAATTGCTTTATCAAAATCCTTTATTGACTCTTCATATTTACCTAGTTTATATTTTGCAATTCCCCGATAATTATAAGTATCAGCATTTTTAGGGTCTAACTTAGCAACCTCATCATAATAGGTTATTGCTTCTTCATATCTGCCTTCGGCATATTTAGCATTCCCTTTTTTTAAAAGTTCTACAACATTCATGATAACCTACGCACTAATAAATAACATATTTCTCCATATAAAAATATAAATATTAAGTTCTGTAAAAAATTAAGCAATTAAGCTCAACATTAGCAATTTAAAAACTTATACTCTTTGCCCTTTTCTATTATATTATACCAAATACCCCAGTTAGTACAACATAATTATTTGAAATTATTTGAAGTTTTATAACTATTATAACCTTGAAATTATTTCTTCAGGTCAATATTCTAACTTACAACATTTCTATTGAGTATTGACACATATTAGAAATTCTACTTTACTTATTTTATAATTCATGGTATACTATTGTTAAACAAGTTAAACAAAAGGAGAAAATCATGTTAGGTGTTAGGCTAGATAAAGATACCGAATCAAGATTAAATAATTTATCTAAAAGTACTCATAGAAGTAAATCTTACTATGTTAAAGCTGCATTAAATGAATATCTTGATGATTTGGAAGATATTGCTATAGCAGAGCAAAGATTAGCTAATATTCGGGCAGGTATAGAAACTACAAGAAGCTTAGAAGAAGTTATGAAAGACTTAGGCATATAATGTGGTCTGTTCGAGTTGGTAAAACTGCTGAAAAAGAATTAAAGAAGCTGGATAAGCAAACACAAATAAGAATATCAAAGGAATTAATAAAAATTTCTATTAATCCACGCGGCTATGGGAAAGGACTTACTGGTAAGTTATCTGGGTTATGGCGTTACCGGGTAGGAGATTATAGAATAGTTTGTGAACTTATAGATAAAATAATGGTTGTCATGGTAGTGAGCGTTGCCCATCGGCAGGAGATTTACAAAAACCTATAAGTTTAAAAAATTTAGAGTCTGAATATTCTTACAACGAATACTAAGCTCATATATTATTGCTTATTTTGGGATACTGTGCTTATAGCATTTATTGGCGGTTTATTATGCCAAAAACTTTTAACATTTAAGCAGAATTTTCTTTTTTTCTCATCGATTAGGAAAGTGAAAAAGAAACAGCCCATAATTACTATTGGAATAATTAGCATAGCAATTTTATAAGCATCTACAGAATAGGTCTTAATCCCATCAGAAGCAAACTCACCACTCCAATAAAAATTTAATATTGCGCCAGCTAATCTTTGGCAAAGCACTCCAATACCCATACATATAAGGTTTATTACTGCTCCGGTAAACTCCGGCAAGCTTGGCCGGTAATACATCCCTACCCATAGTAAAAGATAACACCTGCGTTGAAGAAAATATACCAAATATAATGCTTACAAAACATAAAATTTCAAATGGAAGTCTTATATATAAGATAAGAAAAGATAATATAAAAGCAGCAATAGATGCATATCTAATTATCCTTATCTTGCTTTGAATAAAAACCGTAAGTACGCCGGAAATAGCTGAACCAATCGCCCAACCAATAAAAATCATTGAACTAACAAAGCTTGCCTGTGTCAAGGAAAATCCATATACTTTAGTTAGAAATTTTATGCCCCATAGCTCTGCAAAAACAGTGGTGGGCGTAAATAATAAAGCAGCTATAATACCGCCTGCCCAAATATATGGAGTTTTTAAAACTATCAAACATTGTTTATACCATCTTTTAAAAGAAATTGATCCTTCTGCCTTACAATAATATATTGCCGAATTTTGCCCTTCTGCCCTACTTAATTCATTAAAAATAAAATAAGTTATAAATAAGCCGGCAAATATTAATAATGTTAAAGTAATGTTATTACCATACGAATTTACCAAATACCCAAGTAAGGCCTGGCCAAAAGCAGCTCCTATAAACCCAAATACCGCACCAAAAGAAGTTGTCAGACCATAATATTTTTTTGGCATATGCACAGCTGCCAACTTAAGAATACCTACCCAGGCAAAAGCTGAACCACACCCTTGCAAAAATCTCCCTGCAGAAAAAATCAATGTATTATGAGAAGCTAAAATTAGTATGGTCCCCATAGCACAAACTAAGGCTGCCAATGTCAGTATTTTTTTAAGCTCGTATCTGTCTAACATTATACCAACTACAAGCTGCATAGGGGTATAGGCCAGATAATAGTAGGCCCCCAGAGCACTTAATACAGTCATATTTACATGCATTAATGAGGTAAGCTCAGGTGCCATGATAGATGGAATAATTCTTAAAATATACTCATAAGCATAAAACATAAAGCCTGAAAGTACAGCCAGGATCGAAACAAGTGTCAGATTTTCATTTGTTTTCATAATATATTATTTACCTTATATATTTTAACTTAGTTCGATATTATAGTTATTTTTTAAAAAACATTCTCCTAATATATTTGACCTAAGAATTTAACCTGCAAAACTTTATTTGCTAAAAATGCTAATGTTATAATTACTTAGCTCAGGGTGTAGGCTACTGAGAAAAACTATAAATTGTAAATAAACTATTTTAAATTAAATATTTTTAAGTTAAAAATGAATATACCTGAACATATATTACATAGTCATGATTGCGATATAGGATATACGAGAATAAAAAAAGGAAGAGGCTTTTGTTATATCGATGAAAAACAGAAGAAAATTACCGATAAATCAATCCTAAGACGATTGGCTAACTTGGTTATACCTCCGGCATGGACCAAAGTATGGATCTGCAAAAATGAAAATGGAAGCTTGCAAGCCTCTGGATATGACAGCCGTGGGAGAAAGCAGTATATTTATCATACTGATTGGGCAATTTATCGAAACTTGGATAAATTTGAAAACATTTATCGTTTTGGTGAAGATTTAGGAAAAATCTGCTTACAAATATGGCAAGATATTAGTGCCAAAGGGTGGCCCAAAGAAAAGGTGGTAGCTTTGGCAATTGCCATATTAGATGAGACATATGTTAGAGTTGGAAATAAATTTTATTCAGAAACAAATAATACTTACGGCCTTACTACTTTAAGACGAAAGCACCTGAAGGAAAATTCGGGTTATTTAGTATTTTCTTATATTGCTAAGGGTAGCAAAAAACTTAATATTAATATAGAAAATAAAAAACTATGTCGGCTAATCAAAGCCTGCGCCGAATTGCCTGGGCATGAAGTGTTTCAATATCTTGATGAAGAGAATAATCCTCATCCGATTTGCTCCCAGGATATAAATAATTATCTTAAAGATGTTACCGGGGAAAATTATACTGCCAAAGATTTTCGTACCTGGGGTGGCAGCGTTACTGCTTTAGAACAATTAGAGGATAGCTTAGAAATAGTAAAGAATAATCCAAGATTAAAGCTTGCTAATGTAGTAGTTAAAGGGGTAAGCAAAGTTTTATGCAATACAATTGCAATTTGCCGTAAATACTATATTCACCCTGCCGTATTTAGTGCAATTGAACAAGGTATAGTAGATAAGTTTTTGCCAGATAAAACTATTATCGACAAGTACAAAGAGCTGGACATATTTGAAATCCAGTTAATGCTTATCCTGGAAAATTATTATTCCACTAATAATCTAAAGAATCACACTAAATAATAGTATTCAATTGCCAAACTCAGTTTTAAGGATGGATATAACTGTGATACTAATTACAATAAGTTGTATTATAAGTATTGGCTTAGCTATCTTTTTCACCAAAAACATGTAAGACTCTATCTAATTCTTTCACAAAACTTCCTAAAAAAGGAAGTTTTGTGTTATAATTCCAATATATGGAGTAAATTTATTATGCTAAAAAGTACCGAAAAAATTTTAGATTCAGAGTTAACAAATCATATTTTCACAGAAATTGATCTGGCATGCTTATTCAAAGGCAGTGCACCCAGGCGTTATGGTCTTGTGAATAAAGCTTTGAAAAAAGGAGAACTAATCCGCTTACATCGTGGATTATATACACTTGCACCTAAATATATGAAAGAGCGATTTAGCTTATATTATTTAGCAAATCATATTGTCCCGTTTAGCTATGTCAGCTGCGAATCAGCCTTACAATACCACGGATGGATTCCTGAACGTGTAAATCAGGTAATTTCTATAGCTGCATTTGGAAGAAATAAATCATTTACAAATGTATTTTCACAATTTATCTACTTTGTACACCAAATTAATGGAGACGGATTTTTCTTAGGTGTGGAGCAAATCCAAATTGCTAATAAACTAGTCTGGATTGCCAGTCCACTTCGGGCATTGGTTGATTATATTTATTGTAATAAAGTTAAATCAGCGAATTTTGATTTTTTAAAAAACAGCTTACGTATTGAAGAAACTAATTTATCAACTATTAGTAAATCGCAAATTAGGGAATTAATTCCAGTCTATCGCTCAGTACCTGTGAGGAAATTTTTAAATGACCTACTTAAGCATGAAGAGATTAAGTAATGGCTGATAATAAAATAATTACTGACAGGTTGAAGCTTTATCAAATTAATTCGATAGAAGATGAAGAAAATGCATATAAAGAGATTTTGCAGGAAATTGCATTATATACCCTCTCGACCACTAATTTTTTTGCTAAGGCAGCTTTCCAGGGTGGCACATCCCTTAGAATTTTATACCAATTACCTAGATTCTCTGAAGATTTAGATTTTATTTTGTTAAAACCAGATAATAATTTTAATTGGCAACCTTATATAGAAGCAATCATTTCAGGCTTTAAACTATTTGGGATGCAGCCCGAGATAGTTGACCGCAACAATGCAGATAAAACAATACAAAAATTGTTTTTAAAAGATAACTCAATTGGCAAAATTATTAATCTAAATTATAATCATTTTATTAAAAAAAAGTTGCTAATCAAGTTAGAAATTGATACTAATCCGCCTGAAAAATCTGAAGTAGAAACAAAATACCTGGATTTTCCACTGGACTGTGGGATTTTAACTCAAAACCTGCCGAGTAATTTTGCCGGAAAATGTCATGCACTACTTTCTCGTACCTATACTAAAAGTAGGGATTGGTTTGATTTTTCCTGGTATGTATCAAGGCTTATTCCAGTAAATTTTGCTTTTTTATCTTCAGCAATAAACCAAAATGGTCCCTGGGCAGGACAAAAACTCGCTATTAATAAAGAATGGTTGGCCGATCAATTGTTAAACAAGGTTAATCAAATTGATTGGAATCAGGCTAAATTGGAAATGCAACGATTTATCAACAAAGAACAGCAAAAATCCCTGGACTTATGGAGTAGCGCTTTTTTTACAGACAAGATATCAAAACTATCCGCATATTTATAAATTGATGCATCCAAGCTAAAGTGTACCCCAAATACTTTACGATATGCGCCCTGGTAGTTTAACATCAATCCTTTGTTTTCTTATGTATGTAAATCCTAAAGAGCACCCTTAACATGGTATCCAGTATATTAATTATTGAACATCTGGGTTGAGTTAATGTATTAAAGATGGAAATGACGCCTGCCAGGTACCACTACATACATGTAGCGCTATCAGAAAGCAGATGCCCGTTTTTTTCAACCGTCCACTTATCATCAGATACATTGCGCGAAATTTTATATTCATCTTTCTCAGCATTTATCCAGCCATAAGAAGAAGTTGTTCTGGTCCAAAGCTTCACTGAAGAAGATGGTATTACTCTATTATACGCTGTTTCTGCTATATCTGTATTTGAGCGAGAAGCATAAAGTAAATCTTTCCCTTCATGATAGGTCCAGGCAATGAAAGTTTGTGGTTTCGTAAATGTTCTATTTATCCCATTAGACATTGTCCTGGAAAATGTACAAATACGTGTTACTTTGCCATCTAGAACAATGCCTTTACTTTTAGTGTTGTTCCAGCAATATTGGGAAATATCAGTTTCATAAGGGTTAGGCGAAAGATCAACTTTTGACAAATCTCCAGCATACATTAAGGAATTTGCTCTACAATTTCTGGCAATACTCCACTTTAAATGCACAGGACAGCTAGAACTTTTTTCCAACCAAACACTCTTACTTACAATACCATACACATCTTTGTGCATACAACAGGCATATAACTGTGTCGAATCATTAAAACATGTGGCAATATATTCCATAGGCTTTTGAACAGCAGAAATGACAGCTGTACTATTATTCTTACTTCTACAGTATTGTGAGATATCTCTATCTGACGGACTTGGTGAGAAATCAATTCTTGAGGCATCTCCAAGATATAATAAAGTATTTTCTTTGCAAGTTTCACCCGGTACCCAATGCATAGGACAATTAAAAGCCAATATCCATCTGCTATTAACCCGACCATATACGTCAGTATAAGAACAACAAGGATAGTTCCTCACTGGTTGTTCATTGGAACATACGGCTGTTACAGCAAAAGAATTTAAAATACTGCCCAAAAAGATTAATAATAAAAAGTATTTTGGTTTTTTCATACCTTTACCTCCAGATTTATAATCGCGAACACGTGGCATCTACTGCTAATACATTTCCATTCTTCCTAATAGTCCACGTTGCATTATTATTTCTGCTAATTTCATATTCATCAAATTCATCAGTTTTCCATGAGTATTTATCAGGTCCTATAAATATTACTTGCCCGATATAATCATCATTAAGTGGAACCTCCAGCATTCTTGGCATGGTGTCATTATCACGGGATGAATAAATAATGTTATTATTTTCCGTAAAATAACTCCAGGAAATAGTACTGTACTGGACAGGACTACAAGAAACATCCCCAACAGCTAAACTTGGGAAAGTACAAACTCGTTGTATCTTCTTGCTTTTATTACTAAGCAGAGTTAAGTTGCTACTTATTGTATTCTTGCATAAATTATACTCATGAAAATTAGAAGGGGTATTTTCCTGGGAACTTATTAGAACCGACATTTGATGATCCATATTGTAAGTGATATGAACATACGGCATAGATGGTACAGCGGCCATTAATGTACTAAAGTCTTGCTGGTTATTAACTACAACATGCCACATCTTCTTAAGCGGATTGGCTCTCAATGGATCATCATCTATAATACTATTATGCTCAGGATGGTACTCTGCCTGAAATTTTACTTTATTTTCACCAATGAAAGTTTCCATAAATTTATTAATGTCTAGATTGGTATCACATACATCATGTGGCCATGTCCCGACCTTATAAATTTCTACTGTAGACATTCGGATAGTTTGCCGACTTGGTAAAGGCTTCTGTGTATAAAAGTCATTATTTATGGGTATATGCCAGCAATTTCCATCTAGGTTAACACCTAAAAGGTCACCTACATATATTTGCTGACTATTACAATTGGTAATATCGACTACCCAGGTAACATCTGCATTAGATACATTTTGACTAAAAGCCAAAATTGATAAAAATATTTTTCTGTTCACTTTGATCTATGTTTAAATATGTTTAGCAAAAAGTAACTCTACTTTTAAGTACTATTATTATATCATAAATTACCCCGTAGCAGTTAATTAATATGTAAGCTTATCAAATCAGTAAGTTTGATTTGAATAATACCCTATATGGAGTATATATTCATAGTTAGTTAGTTAGTAGCTGATCTAACTTACCATCTTTATTAAGGGCCGACAAATCATCAAACCCACCAACATGAGTATCACCAATAAAAATTTGTGGTACAGTCATCCTTCCAGTAATTTCAATCATCTTATCTTTTTGTACCGGGTCTAAATCTACCCGAATTTCCTTAAATTCATTAACCCCTTTGCTCTTTAATAAATTTTTCGCCATTACGCAATATGGACAGGTTTCTTTAGTATAAATAGTAACTTGTTGCATAGTAATTTCTCCTAAATAAAAAACTAAATTCCTGCCTTCCACACGCGTGTGTTTGCGGGAATAACATCAGAATAAAATGAGCCGTGTAATCCTATTGGTAATAAATGGGGTAAATTAATTCGGGTAATTTCGTTAAATGATTCTGCATCTAATATTAATAAAAAAGATAATTTGTTTTTAAGATCAGCTATTACTGATATTATAACACCTTCGTCTTCCATAGTAGCATCAGGTTTAGCTACAAATACCGGTTCTCCCGGAAAACAGTCATCTTGTTGCCATAATCTGTTAGCATTAAGATCAGATAAATTTATCTTAATTAATGTATTCAAACTAAAGTCATTATTTCTACTGGAAACTGCATATATAAAATTATATAACTTTTGGGCATAAGCTCCATTTATATATGGAAACTCTATGCCAGGAACATCAGGTTTATAGCTACTACAGCTGCCATCGCTTAAATTTAGCACAAAACGCCTTAATAACGGAACTAAATTCTTATCCTCCAAATTTACCCTGGGCTCCAGATAAAAAGCTTTTATAATATCAGCATTGGGATAAACAATTAAATCCAGATAAATTTTACTTGCATATTCATAGGCATTTACCATATGAAAACAAAAAAATTGTTCATGTGTAAATTGCCTTATTATTTTACCAGCTTTATCAACAATAATAAAATTTACCGGGTCATCACCCCAGATATAGTTTTTGATAAATGGCTTATCTGAAAACAACATTTTTAGTGGATTGACTTTTAATGGGTTCTCATAAAGTATAAAGAAATTTTCTGTTTTGGCAAATGTATGCATGTACGACGGCCGTTTAGTCGGAATTTTAGCTATAACTTCCCTATTATTCGTTGACACATTAGTTCGGTATAATATATATCTAGAAGTGCTGCCAAATTTGATTCCCAGATTATAAAATAAGTTACCCCCTTCTTCTATAATCGGATGCGCCAGATTAATAATAAATTTAATCTTATCATCATAAGTATGTGGTCTAACTATTGATAATGTTTCCGGATCAACCAATACATGATTATCCGTTTCCGTCATAGTTAGATAATATTTGCCAAATTTAACTATATTTACATTATTATTATCTGTCAGCACACCTTTTAGGATATCATATATATGACGGATAAATGACTGCTTTGGTGAAGTAGCAAATTCACTAGAGACAATTTTATGCTCCCTGATAGCCGATATATATGCCCTGCTTTGCAAAAATTTGCTCTGATAATATACCTGGTTTTCCCCAAAACTAAACTTGTGTATAACCGCCATGCCATCAAACCAATGGTTTAATTTAACACCAGAAAAATTAAATAACCCCGGACCATTCCTGATCAAATCGCCACTAAGCCAGGCTGGCAGCTCTCCCTCTACATTAAGCTTAGTCTTAGGTGTTTCAGAAACATCATCAAAAATTACAGCATGCTGATGGTTCATTTAGACAACGGGGCTCTTTGTCTTCTTATTTATTGCTGTGTATGAGGGCTTTAACATGATTTCATCCTCTGGATGTTATAGTTTATAATCCTTCAGAACCATTGTACCATAATCCTGAAAAAATTGCTAAAATCTAATTTTGATAGTTATATAGTGTATAATGCCTGATAAAAAACATTCAATGCCATGTTTATTAGCAAATTAACATCTAAATATTAAGGAAATAAATGATTTACAGCATGACCGGTTATGCCAATAAAGTTTTCCAGATAGGAACCACAACACTTCAGGTTGATATTCGCTCAGTTAACCAACGCTTTCTAGATCTAACTATTAAATGTCCTGAAGAGTTTAAAGCATTAGAGCATGATATCCGTGAAAAAATTACCGCAATTGTTAGCCGCGGTAAAATAGATCTGCGTATACACTACAATGAGCATGATACCGATAAAGCACAGTTAAATATTGATGCATTAAAACATTATATCGGCCTAACAGAGCAAATTAAAGAATTTTTGCCACAGGCAAACCTTGAAAATATTAACCAAATACTTACCTTACCTGGAATTTTAAATGTTAAAACAGTGGATATAGAATCAATTAAAGGCAGTTTTCTTACCCAAATTAGCACCCTGACTTCTGAATTACAAGAATCCCAACTTATTGAAGGATACAAATTAGCTGATATCCTATTGGATAAAGTTAACCATATTGAAAAAATAGTTCAAAGCGCAAGTAACATTATACCGACTGTCAAAGAGGCTTATAAAAACCGCCTCAAGCAAAAACTACTCGATGTTTTGGCTGATGTGGAAAATAATGAACAACGCTTTAGCCAGGAATTTGCTTATTTTTGCCAAAAAATTGATGTCGAAGAAGAGCTATCTCGTTTAGGAGCTCATACCAAAGCATTTAGGGACCTACTAATTAAAGGTGGTGCTATTGGTAAAAAACTTGATTTTATGACCCAGGAAATGCATCGTGAAGCCAATACTTTTGGCTCAAAATCGGCGGCTTTAGAAACAACAACGCATGCAATTGAATTAAAGGTATTGATTGAACAGATTAAAGAACAAGTACAAAATATAATGTAGGTACTATGCTGATAATAACCTGAATTTTATTAAATAAAAAACCGGATCGTAAGATCCGGTTTTTAAGGATTAGTAACTACTTCTTGAAGTATAAGTTTTAGGCGCTTGCGGCTTTTGTTTGTTAACCACAATAGCACGACCAAAATGATTAGTACCATTTAACTTCGTAATAGCTGCTTCAGCTTCTTCTTGCGTTGACATTTCAACAAAACCAAAGCCTTTGCTACGACCATCACGATCCAAAATTACTTTCGCAGAAACTACACTCCCTACTGAACTGAAAATATCAGTTAATTCTTCATCTCTAATCTTAAAGCTTAAAGATGCTACAAATAATTTATTATCCATAAAAACACTTTTCCTAAAAAGTACTGAGCTATATTATTAAGCATCCTAAAAACACTTAAACCAGTCTACATTATAGCACAGATTTTATTTTATGTCATTATTTTATATAATTTTTTAATTTTGATTTAATCTAGCAATTTATGCGCTTGGGTAGTATCTTCCCAGCTAAACCCATCCCTGCCAAAATGCCCATAGTTGGAGGTTTTACGATAAACCGGATGCAATAGATCCAATTCTTCAATAATCGCTTTCGGCCTTAGGTCAAAATTAGCTAAAATCCGTTTCTCAATTTCACGATCATCAATTTTACCAGTACCAAACGTATAAATATTGATTCCAACCGGTTTTGCTATTCCAATTGCATAAGCAATCTGCACCTGGGCTTGCCTGGCCAGACCGCTCGCTACAACATTTTTGGCAACGTAGCGTGCAGCATAGGCTGCGGATCTATCAACTTTGGATGGATCCTTACCGGAAAAAGCACCACCACCATGCGGCGCTGCCCCGCCATAAGTGTCAACTATAATTTTACGCCCAGTCAATCCGCAATCCCCCATCGGGCCACCAATTACAAAATTACCTGTTGGATTAATTAGATATTTAGTATAATCTTTTAATAATTCTGTCGGTAATACCTGCTTAATAATTTCTTCAATAACTGCCTCTTTAATACTGGCATGACTTATCTCAGGATTATGCTGGGTGGATAAAACAACTGTATCAATCCCTAAAACTTTGCCACTTTCATTATCATAACGAAGTGTTAATTGAGCTTTTGCATCTGGTCTGATCCACGGTAATATGCCACTTTTTCTAACATAAGCCTGACGCTCCATTAAACGGTGAGCATAATAAATTGGCAATGGCATTAAAGTTGGTGTTTCATCACAGGCATAACCAAACATTAAACCCTGGTCGCCTGCCCCCTGATCCAGGTCTAACCCCTGGCCTTCATTAACTCCCTGGGCAATATCTGGTGATTGTTCATCATAATTAACCAATATTGCACAACTATCAGCAGCAAAACCATACTCATTACATGTATAGCCTATATCGCGTATAACTTCACGTACGACTTGCGAATAATTTACTTTTGCAGTAGTAGAAATTTCTCCGGCAAGAACCACCAAACCAGTATTTACCAGAGTTTCAGCTGCAACACGTGAGTTTTTGTCCTGAGATAAAACAGCATCTAAAATAGCATCCGAGATTTGGTCAGCAACTTTGTCCGGATGCCCTTCAGAAACAGATTCTGAAGTAAATAAAAAATATGACATTTATTTGTTCCTTGTAAAATTGTTATATTTTACAAGCTATATGGAGCACGGTGATTATACTGCCCGGATAAGCAATATATTTAATGAATCCCCTTTTAGCTTGTCGTACAAACTTAAAACTGAGCAAGCTGGAGAACAAATCCAGTTTTAAGTATAGCGTTATTATAGTATATTTTATATTACAACTTGCGTTAAATAAGTTTTCCCCGGAAATTCCGTATTACAGTTTTTATAATTTTAATTTACAATAATATTAAGAAGTTGTACTTAATTTTTAAATTTGCTTAGGATGTGAAAATGAAACTGAAACTTAGTAAAACTTATGCATATGGTTTGTTTGTAGCCTTACTTTTATGCATGAGCACTGCTCATGCAGTATTCTCTAGCTATAAATATTTAATAGTTCGCTGTGCTATTGTGCTTCACGCTTCCGATACGGTTACATTGGAATGGGCACTGGTACATGACATAGAGGGTAAATCTATGGTTGTATCTAATACCCCCATTTTGTTAGTTGAGTTGGATAAACTTACCAATAATATGGTAGCAAATACATATGGAGTTAAAAAAATAACTTTTAATATTCAATATCAGGGACAGCCGTACCGAATGGCACTAAACGGTAGTAAGTACTACATGGCAAAATTTCCGGATTATTCTCTTGAAGAAGGAGAAATAATTACCAGAGAAGAAAATGCAGAAGCTGAACGCAACAAGTTATGGAGTATAACCACTCCAGATACAGTTCTTATTCAAACATATTCATGTACTACAGACGAATTCAATCCTAAAGCAAGAGGAGACGAACTTACAATATCGAAATATTTAAAGAATCATACTGAAGAGCTTAAATATAGCGTCTATCCTAAAAAACTATAGCCATAATTGTCCGGTAAATAGCCCCAGTTTTTACCGGGGCTATTAATCTATTTTTTAATATCAAGCTTCTCTTTAATACGAGCTGACTTACCAGAACGATCACGTAGGTAATATAATTTTGCACGGCGAACCGCACCCTTACGTTTTACTTCTATGCTATCTAACGTAGGTGAATATACCTGGAAGGTACGTTCTACACCAACACCGGCAGAAATCTTACGCACGATAAAAGCTGAATTTAAACCACGATTACGTTTAGCAATAACAACACCTTCAAAGGCCTGTAAACGCTCACGAGTACCCTCTTTTACTTTAACTTGCACATTTACTGTGTCACCTGGTGCAAACTCAGGGATTTTTTTATTTAAACGAGCAATTTCTTCCTGCTCAAGAATTTGAATAATATTCATGCTTTCTATCCTTCTGATCTTGTTCCTACTTCTTCAAGTAGCCGAGATTCAATTTTAGTTAAATTTCGCTTTTTAAATAAGTCTGCTCTACGTAATTTGGTTCGTAACAAACTCATTTGCAGGCGCCATTTTTTTATTTGTTCATGGTTACCATTTAGTAATACCTCAGGTACTTTCATACCTTCATATTCCCGCGGGGTCGTATAATGTGGATAATCAAGCAATCCATTCATAAATGAATCATTAATTGCCGATTCCTGATCATTTAATACCCCTGGTATCTGGCGCATTATGCTGTCTATTAGCATCATTGCCGGTAATTCACCCCCCGATACTACAGTATCAGTTACGCAAATTTCCAGGTCAATGTTACGTTCTATAAACCGCTCATCAACGCCTTCATACCGCCCACAAACTAATACCATTCCCTCACAATTAGCCAAATCATTAACCATTTCCTGATTAAGCGGCTCCCCCTGCGGAGATAAGTATATTTTTAGCGGATTAGCCACCCCAATTTCAGCCTGGGCTTTTAATCCGGCTTTTAATGCCAATTCCAGCGGTTCTACTTTCATCACCATCCCAGCTCCGCCGCCATAGGCTTTATCGTCTATGCGTCGGTAAGGGTCGGTTGTAAAATCGCGTGGATTTATGGTCATTAAACTACAAATATTATTGTCAAATGCCCGCCTGGTAATACCATAATTAATAATTGCGGCAAACATTTCCGGAAAAATTGAAATGACACTAAATATCAATAGTCAAGTCCCCAGTCAACAATAATTTGTTTATTTTGCATATCTACATCAGTAATATATGCAGCAACAAATGGAATTAAGCGGGTATTTTTCTGGTCTTTAACCACTATTACACTGTTAGCACCAGTGTCCATAAGATTATCAACAATACCTAATAATTCATGTTGCAAATTTATTACTTTGAGACCAATTAAGTCTACCCAGTAATATTCATCTGCATCGGCTTTGGGAAATTCATCCCGGTTAACCGACACCACACCGCCTACTAAATTCTCTGCCTTATTACGGTCATTTACACCCTCAAATAAGACAAACCACATACCATTTTTTACCTGAGATTTTGCAATCTTCAGTTCTGAATTGGTATTATTTAGAGATAATTGCAGTTTTTTATAATGCCCCAAGCTATCCGCATCTGAGCCGGTTTTTATTTTGACCCAGCCTTGTATACCAAATACCCCAGTTATCTTCCCTATACTTATCATTTTTGAATCCTGGACTATGTCATTTTTCATAAATTACGCATCCGGAAATCCAAATATTTCAAGTATTACCTATGCCTTATGCAGCTGCAGCAGGCTTTTTATTGTTTTTAAGCAGTTTTTTAACTGCAGGAGATACTTGTGCACCAACGCTAACCCAGTAATCTAAACGCTCAGCATTGATACGGAAGCTTTCCACATCACCACTAACTAATGGGTTATAAAAACCTAATTTTTCAATAAAACGACCATCACGACGTGCGCGCGAGTCGGCAGATACTATATTAAAATATGGGCGGTTATGACTACCGCCACGAGCTAAACGAACTACTACCATTGGGTATTTCCTAATACTTAATGTTTAATAAATATGTATGCCAAAAGAAGGATATTGCCCCTAAATTATGGCAAATAAACCAGGATTATACCACATTTATGCAAGAATATCTACCGTTATGTTTGATGTTTCTAAATAAATTCCAGCTTATACTAACTTTAACCAATAGAAATAAATATCTATGCCTAGCATATCTTTTAACTTTAGCCATAGCTTATATGCAGTATAAACCTTGCATAATATAATATTATAGCATATGATTGTGGTATAATATTTGTCCTTTAAAAAATGAGCCACTATGTCTAATAAAAAAACATTTCATTTATTTGCCGCATTTTTTGTGCTGTATGAATTAACCAATTACCTGTCTAATGACATGATTATGCCCTCTATGCCAGGAATTGTCCGGCAGTTTCATGCGCCATTAACAGATATCGCATTATCTCTTATATATTTTATTATTGGCGGCAGTATTCTACAAATATTTTTAGCACCTCTTGCTGATTATATTGGCAAACGTAAAGTATTACTATGCGGCAATCTATTATTCTTAGTTGCAACAGCTATAATTCCGCTTTCTCATTCTATCAATGAATTTTTGGCTGCCAGATTTTTCCAGGGTATGGGCATGTGTTTTATCTTTATCGGTTATGCAATGATACACGAGCTATTTGATGATGTGACTGCCGTAAAAATAACTTCAATTCTTTCCAATATTTCTATTTTTGCTCCGCTTACCGGCCCTTTGGTTGGCACAGCGATTGTATCAGTAAGCCGCTGGGAATTTGTATTTATCGTCTCCGGAGTTTTAGGTATCATATCACTTTTTGGTTTATATCGATATATGCCTCCAGGAAAACAACATACCAATAAAATTGACATAACACAAACCCTTAGAAGTTATAAAAAAATTATTACTCATAAAGCTTTTATTACTGGGATTATGGCTTTTGCCCTATCAATGATACCGTTCATTTCCTGGATTGGCACTTCCCCGGCAATTATTATGGAAAATCAACACCAGACATTAAAAATATACGCAGTTTACCAGTGTATTATCTTTGGCGGTTATGCCATTAGCAATATTCTGGTAAATATAATGGCGGGAAGAGTTAAGTTTTATACATTAATCAACTATGGTAGTAAAATATCATTTCTCGGACTTATCTGTGCTGGAGTACTCTGTACATTTAGTACCAAATTTGTAATTTTGGGCATGATGATCTATGCCCTGGGTGTTGGTCTATACACTGGTTCATTAGTTCGTATTGCTCTGAGCAGCACCGGAGAATCAATGAATTTGAGCGCTGCGTCCATGACATTGATCATGTGCACAGTTATGTTCCTGGGTTTGGAAACCTGTAATAGATTGTTGCATTTCTTCAATTATTCGATTAATGCTTTTGCGCTCATTAATTTAACAATTGCAATCCCGGTATTTTTGTTAGTCAGACATTTTGCCAAGCTTAATAAAAACCGACAATGGAATTAATGCAAAGGGTAAGAAAATTAATGGAACATAATGTTTGGATTTTTGTTAAAATCACCTACTCTTAAAATGATATAAAACTACCCTCTGGCAGGCAGCCAGATTTTTTTAAGGTATATGATATAGATGCCTATTTTAGAAATACAAAACGTTAGCAAACAATTTGCTGACCACCTGATTGTAAATAATGTCAGCTTAAGCATTGAAAAAGGTGAATTTTTTACTCTTCTTGGTCCATCTGGTTGTGGCAAGACAACCTTACTTAGAATGATTGCCGGCTTAAATATACCAGATTCAGGTAAAATTATTCTGGAGGGACAGGATATTACAACCATGCCCCCGGAAGACAGACCACTACATACTATTTTCCAAAGCTATGCCCTATTCCCGCATATGACAGTATTTGAAAATGTTGCATTCCCGCTAAAGATGGCAAATTGGGATAAAGCTAAAATTCATCTGCAAGTAGAAGAGTTATTAGAAGATGTACAACTAACTAAATTTGCTAAACGCTACCCGCATGAATTGTCCGGGGGGCAGCGTCAACGGGTAGCAATTGCCAGGTCCCTTGTTGACCGCCCTAAGCTCCTTCTTCTTGATGAACCACTATCAGCACTTGATGCATCTTTACGTGAGCATATGCATATTGAGCTTGTGAAACTGCAGGAAGAAACCGGAATTACGTTTGTATATGTAACCCATGATCAACATGAAGCTATGGCATTATCCAGCCGAATAGCAGTAATGAATTTTGGGGAGATTGAACAACTAGACCTGCCACAAGCGGTTTATACAAGGCCTAAAACATATTTCGTTGCTGACTTTCTGGGTAAGTGTAACCTATTACCGGCCGAAATATTAGCAAAAAATGATAATAATACCCTGCGGCTAAGAGTAGCCAACTATCTTGAATTTGATACCAGCCAGGATAATGCAGATGAATTTAATGTAGGCCAGAAAGGTCATTTTGCCATTCGACCAGAAAAAATTAATGCCAACCGCCAAAATCAATATGATAATTTATTTAGCCACAGTGCCAAAGTAAAAGGTTATTACTATTATGGTGAGTCTACCTTATATGAGTTTCTAATCAACGATGAAATTAAAATTCAGGCAATGTTATCTAACTCAAAAAACCAAACCATCAAATTTTTTGATGAAGGAGACGATGTTGTTATATCCTTTGATCCTCATGCCGGTGACTTCCTGGCTGAATAGAAAACCCTGCTATGCTTAGGAAAATGTCACAATGAAAACATCATTTCTATCCGAAAAAAGAGTATTATCAATACCACCTCTGGTTTACCTGATTTGCCTGTTTTTAATTCCCACTATTTTTATGATAATCATTGCCTTTAGGGTGCCAGGTAGCTATGGCGGTGTTGCTCCTATTGTAGAAAAAATAAATAACCATACCCAAATTAATTTTTCTCTTGATAGTTTTAAATTTACTATTGATAATCAATTTATCTGGCAGCTTTTTTTACGCTCATTGTTTTTTTCAGCATTAACTACACTTATTTGCCTGCTTATAGGTTATCCGCTGGCTCTCCTGATTGCCCGAAGCCCGCGTAAATATCGCGATATCCTGCTGTTATTAGTAATTATTCCTTTCTGGAGCAGTTTTCTTATTAGAGTTTACGCCTGGATGATTATTTTAGGCCCGCAATCAGGTGTCAGCTATGCTATAAATTTTGTATTAGGTACACTGGGTTTTGCACCTATTAACCTGCTTTATTCTTCTTTTGCAGTAGTTGCATGTTTAGTTTATATCAACTTACCTTTTATGGTATTACCGCTTTATGCAAACCTGGAAAAACATGATATTGCATTAATTGAAGCCAGCCGTGATCTAGGCGCTACCAAAAGCGAGTCTTTTTGGCAAATTACAATGCCCTTAAGCCTGCCAGGTATACTTGCTGGCAGCGGCTTAGTTTTTATCCCTTGTATTGGTATGTTTGTCGTGCCCGAACTAGTTGGTAACAATTGCTCTTTGATGATTGGAAACCTTATCAAACAGCAATTTTTGCAAACAATGAACTGGCCTTTGGGCTCTGTTACTTCTATTATAATGACATTATTAGTACTCAGCGTATCATTAGCCGTAGGGCTTATGTTTCGGCGTCTCGGGGGATTAAAATATGCAAGTAAGTAGTAAATTATCCAAACGCTTAATATTTAGCGGTAGTGTCGGCTTTTTATTTCTTTATATCCCGCTTATCATTTTAATTTTATATTCTTTTAATGATTCGCGAATTAATGTCGGTTGGGTTGGCTTCACTTTAAAATGGTATAAAGTACTATTTTCCGATAAACTGTTAATTGATGCAGCGATCCACTCCTTACTAATCGCACTTATTGCAAGTATTGCCTCAGTTATTTTAGGCACATTGGCAGGTGTAGCCTTGCATAAGTATAAAATACCATTTCTCTCTTCCCTGATTATGGTACCACTTGCCGCACCTGAATTATTGGTTGGGGTATCTTTATTATTATTTTTCTTGCTTATAAATTTTACCTTAGGCTTTGCTTCAATCATACTAGCCCATATTGCCTTTTGCCTAAGTTTTGTTGCAATAGCAGTCAGAACCAGGATGCACGGTATGGATGACAGCCTTATCGATGCAGCACGCGATTTGGGTGCTAGCCCTGCAAAAGCGTTTTTCCTAATATTAATTCCGGTTATTTTACCAGGCATTATTGCCGGTGGCTTAATGGCTTTTACCCTATCTTTGGATGATTTTGTAATTACATTCTTTACTGCCGGTGTTGGGGCTTCAACACTGCCACTAGCTATTTATTCTATGCTAAAAATGGGTGTTACACCGGAAATTAATGCGGCATCAACCGTAATTATTTTAATTACCCTAACGCTAACCGTTACTGCAAGTAAACTATCACCTCAATTATTTAAGTAGCACGTGTTTTTGCCAAGAATTATTAATAATCTGGGGGATTAGAAGGGAAGTTAATGAGAAATAATCTAGCTAAGAAAATTATATTTTGCTTGAGCTTTTTAGTAAATTTGGCTAATGCCAAACCAATTTTGAATGTATATATCGGGTCTAACTATATTGCAGATGATACTATAAAGCGCCTGCAACAAATATGTAAATGTAGTTTATCCCAAAATTATTTTAATGATAATGAAGAAATGCTGGCTAAAATTGTTGCGGGCGCCAGTGGTTATAATGTAATTGTCGCAACTAGTTATGCAGTAAATGAATTAGTTAAAATGGATAAACTGATGCCGCTGGATTTTAACAAAATCCCTAATATAAAGTCTATCGATTCCAAATTTATGAACCAGGCCTATGACCCAGGTAATAAGTATTCCGTCCCTTACGCTTATACTCCGGTATTTTTAGCTTATAATCAGGATAGGATGAAACAATTAGATATTACGCCAAATTCATGGGCAGTTGTATTTGACCCTAAGTACTTGGCCAAACTTAAGGGACATATAACCATGTTTAATTCATCACGCCATATTTTTGCTGCCGCATTATTATATTTAGGCAAAGATCCAAATACAACCAATAGGTCTGATTTGGAGGCTGCACGTAAACTAATTGATAAATCATCACCTTATTGGGCTAAATTTGATAGCGATAGTTATTATCGCGGGTTACTCAGAGGTGATATATGGTTAGCCATGAGTTATTCTATCGATATTTATAAAACCATCCAGGATGCAGCTGCATCACACTCACCAATTAAACTTGCAGCTATATTACAAAATGAAGGTAATATGTACGAACTGGATAATATGGTAATCCCAAAATCAAGCCCTAACAAAAATTTATCTTATAGTTTTATCAACAATGCATTAGATCCGCAAAGTGCTTATGAATTATCTAAAGCAACTGGTTCAAGTATTCCCAATGCCATTGCATTTAAAAAACTAAGTACCGATATTACCGGCATTGACTGGATTTATCCGAAAGATATGAAAAAAATGCATGTCTTAGAAGCATATGACCCTAAAACACGCATTTTAGTAAATGAAATGTGGACCGAAATTCAAATGGAGTGCCATTAGTATTTATACATATAAAACCTTTGGCTACAATCGGATTGTACCCCCAACTCTGGTCAATTCTACTCTTTGCTATCAGAAGGGCTTTTTTCCACAAGTTCTTCGGTAGGCGTAGATACTGTCGGAGTGGTTATTGGTGTTTTTGGATCTAGCAGTATTATATCTTGCCTACAACATCGATCGAACTTAAACTACTTTCACAGGCCTTAATATTGCAAATACTTCTTTGTCTTTTTCTATATATCCTAATATTGATTAGATAAATTGAAATTAACTCCGATTTTTAATTGTTTCATACAAATAAAAATAAGCCAAAATAGCAGCTAATGTAAGGCTAGATATACCCATGTGAAGCAGGTGCGCAAAATCAAATTTATCCTTTTGTAATAAAGTATCCATAAATAATGTGGCAGCAGGAGTTAGCCCAAAAATTGTAGCACTTTTTGTAGCCCCGATCTTTTCAATGCTTTTTTGTGAAAAATAAATCGGTAAAATCAAGGTTATAATACAGAGAAATAGCGTTTTTAGTAACACCTCACCTGTAATAAATTTAAATGACTGATTTTTTATTACTAAACCTAAACTAAAAACTAAAAGTAACCAAAACCTGGCAGCTAAAATCTGTTTTGCCAAAACCCCCGCTTTATTAAGCTTTCCAGAACTTAACACATAAATAAATGCTGATACCCCTAAAATGGCCGTAGAAGCTAACATCACGACAAATTTAAAAGGAAGATATAACCTGTAATAACCTGAATAAAAATAAGCTAGTAAGATGGCAATTGAAATTATTTTCCACATTAGCACCCGGTTGCCCGTAGCTTTATATGCATAAATACTGCTACTTAACACCAAGATACCCATCATAGTAAAAACAGTAATTGACGGTGAATAATATATTGGGATCAGAAAGGATCCAAGCCACATGGCAAACGCACTTATAAGATTAATAATATATAATTTAGGTTCTTTAGCTATTAATATTTTATATGTATTTAGCAAATTGCCAAAATTAACTATATGGAAAAAGGCTACTGCTATCAATACTGTTAGAAAAATCATTAGCTCTTCAGGGATCTGAACACCAAATTTACTAATAAAAACCAGAGACAATGCTGTACTAAAAATATAAAGAAAACCATAAATCATATTAAATCATCACTTTCTTCTAATCTAAACAAAGTTGCTGTATCTTTTTCTAACTGCCTCTTATTTATGTTATACAATAAAATAATCATTGCGCAACCTGTAATATCTAAGCTCTTAGTTTTACTTATGGAACCAATTGTTGCTAATAAATTATACTCTACCAGAGAATTTAGATCCAAGTTATCAATTGCTGGTTCTTTAATTTTTGTATTTGTTAGTTTAAATACAAATAATGCCCTGGCATAACCAGATAAGGATAAAAACTTATTGCCATTAAAGTTTTTATTAAATATAACCTCATTAAATAAGTCAACCTGATTTTTTAAATTACAGGCTGTAGCCATTTTATTTATTATTCCTTTTCCACCACTAATTCTAGGATTTACCTCAATTAAACGAAATGAACCGTCTTGCAATCTAAATAATTCTGTATGAGCAAATCCATTATTTAAACCAATTACATTCAAACAAGATTTTGTGTACCCAGCAATCATGTCCCAAATTTTTTGATCTTCTACAATTTCAACGTATCTATACACAGGTTTCTTATTGATGAACGATTTTTCATATCGGGCAACCACACTAATATAATGCTCACCATTAAAAGAAAAACTATCAACTACAATTTCTTCACCAACAATAACCTCCTGAACAATGTATTCATTCAGACTAACTAAACTATTTTGGGTTGATTTTATCAGATCTACAATTTCCAACAACTCATGCCGAGTATTAGCTATATATGTCCCAATACTTGCCGTCCCGTTTTTTGGTTTCATAAAGCATGGATAACCAATATGCTGTTCTATTGTTGAGAGGCATTCCTGATTTATATTAACTACTATTTGCTTTATATGTGAAATATCATTTTTCTTTAAGATTTCAGTTTGTAAGGATTTATCTTGGCGTAAAGAGGAAGTAGAGGGGCTATTTGCATATTCAGGTAACAGCTTCTCATTAATCAGATCAGTGAACCAGGTAATATGCTCAAAGCCATTTATCACATAGCTTACCTCTTCAGCACGGAGAATTTCTATAGCATCTTCTAAATTTGCAGTTTTTAAAAAAATTTGTTTATCAAAGACTTCTGCACTTTCCCTGACATATTCTGGTAATTCGTCACACGGTGCTGTATATAATGCAACCGTAGCAATTTTGTGCCGTTTTAACTCAGCATATAAGTAGCTGCCAGAGGCATATGGATTTATTATAGCAACTTTTTTCATACTTATACCCGGCCTATATAAATGGAACTATTACCTGTTCTGAAAGTAGTAGCATACCATATATAAAGACTAGTAAATTTAAAACAATATTATCTGTTAAATAAAAGTTAAATTTATGTCTTTTGGCTTTGAGCTTAAATACCATAACCATTGGTATTACTATTAAAAGTATTGTACAGGATAATCCTACAAAGCTCAAGGCACGAATGAATATATCGGCAAAGCTAAGAGATATTACCAATGGAAGAACAAAAACTAATAATAAAACAAGAATAAATTTTAATAACTTATTAAACTTATTTAAATTTAAGCCATCAATTAAAAAATCTTTAAGCGAAGTTGAAACAGCCAGAAATGAAGTAGAGACAGAGATTGTGGTAAATGCAAGTATCGGCGTAACAAAATATGTTCCGGTTAGATTTAGCCTTAATAAATGTAGGATATCCCCCACATTTGCTTTATCACCTAAAGCTGCTATAGTAGCAAAGCTGTTTGGACCACCCGGTGGAATGCTGCCCATAATTGCAATTAGCCAAATCAAATAAAAAATAAACGGAATTGCACAACCAATCCAGATAACACGTTTTAAAACTTTAGTATCAGAATTTAAATACACCCTAAGAGTAGGAATAATAATATGACCAACAAAAGAAGTTACAAAAACCGGCAATGTAATCATTAGAAATTTAATATTTATTTTTTTTATCGCTAATAAAAAACTGCCATTTGCATGAAAAGTTAACGCAATACAAATAAAAACCAATAGCCCAAGTTTAGTCCCAAGTAATATTCGGTTGATAAAATCAACTTTACTAGTTCCCCATAAAACAAATATGCCTAAAATAATCACGAACAATGTACTTGCTTTTGCATCTGAAACATGTAAAATCTCGTTAAAAGAAGACCCTGAAGCTGAGATATAAGCAACTAAAATCGGATATAAAATAAGTAAAAAACATATCCACACAATTGCCCTGCCAATAAACCCAAAAACATTATTTGACATCCTGGCAAAACTAGACCCAGGCGGCATTAACAAGTTGAGATCGCAGATAACAAATGTAGTATAAGTCATGATTAACCACATTACTACCAGCATAATGAAACCCGGTATAAAACCAAAATGCGCTACTAATATCGGCAGAGCAAGAATCCCCGCCCCAACTTCTGTACCGACAATCATAAGAATCGCGCCAATCTGGCGATTTAGGCTAACATTGGTCATAAATACAGCTCTTTTTAAACTAAAAAACCCACTGCATTGAGTGGGCTTTTCTTTTTTTGTTGAATCTTTTTACTTTAACTTAGTTTCTTTGTAAAGCACATGCTTACGTGCTTTAGGGTCAAACTTTGTCATTTCCAGTTTTTCTGTCGTTGTACGTTTATTTTTAGTAGTTGTATAAAAATGTCCCGTACCGGCACTTGATTCCATTTTAATTTTTTCACGCATAATAAAAACCCTTAAATAGCCTGACCAGAGGCACGTAATTCATTTACAACCACATCAATACCTTTTTTATCTATCGTACGTAATGCAGCATTAGAAACACGCAACCTGACGAAACTACCATCTTCCAGTTTAAACTTACGATATTGTAAATTTGGCAAAAAACGACGCTTAGTTTTGTTATTTGCATGAGAGACATTATTACCGGTAACTGTTCTCTTTCCAGTAACCTGACAAACTCTTGCCATAATATTCACCTTTTAAAAATCCAAGGTCATTATTTAACCACAAAACCCGTATAAAAAGCAAATTTAATTGTTACTATTTCTTACGGTTGCTATGAAACGTAGTTTCAAATTCGCTATATTTATTTTGTGCGATACTTTCTCTAATTTCACTCATTAAGGCTAGATAGTAATGAATATTGTGAATTGTATTTAATCTGGCACCTAATATCTCGCCAATTTTATACAAGTGATGTAAATAGCTGCGAGAAAAATTCCGGCAGGTATAACAGCTGCAAGATTCGTCCAATGGCCGGATATCGTCACGGTATTTTGCATTTTTAATCTTTATATCACCAAACCTGGTAAATAACCAGCCATTTCTGGCATTCCTAGTAGGCATAACGCAATCAAACATATCAATACCATGTTTAACGCCATAAACCAAATCTTCTGGCGTACCAACCCCCATTAAATAGTGCGGTTTTTCGGGCGGTAACATCTCAGCTAATCCTTCCAGCATGCGATACATCTCATGTTTGGGTTCCCCTACCGATAGCCCGCCAACAGCTATGCCATCAAAACCAATCTGCATTAGTTCATCTAACGATTTTTGGCGTAAATCCAAGTGCATACCGCCCTGGACAATTGCAAACAGGGCATTTTTATTGTTATGCTTATCAAATGCCTCTCTTGAACGTTTGGCCCAACGTAGGCTCAATTCCATCGATTCACGTGCCTCACCATAGCTCGCCGGGTACGGAGTACATTCATCAAAGATCATTACAATATCAGAGTTAAGGCAAGTTTGAATCTCCATCGACTTTTCAGGAGACAGAAATTGTTTAGCACCATCTATCGGACTTTGAAAATATACCCCTTCTTCTTTAATCTTACGTAATTTACCTAAGCTAAAAACCTGAAATCCGCCCGAATCAGTAAGAATTGGTTTATCCCAGCCAATAAATTTATGTAACCCTCCAAATTTATTAATTATATCCATACCCGGACGTAACCATAAATGGAAAGTATTGCCCAAAATAATTTGGGCATTTGACTGGTTTAATTCAAGGGGGGATAAGGATTTTACTGCACCATAAGTGCCAACCGGCATAAAGATGGGTGTTTCTATTATGCCATGTAAGGTCGTTAGTTTCCCCAAACGGGCGTTACCGTCTGTATGTAAAACCTCAAACATTTATGTGAGTTTACCATGGCAATGCTTATATTTTTTACCGCTACCACATGGGCAGGGCGCATTACGGCTAATTGGCCGCTCATTTTCTTCAACGACATGAGGTTCCAATAAATTTGGAGCATTACGATGTACCGGCTGCGGGAATGACGATGGTTCAATATCATCATTTTGAATATCATTAATACCTTGCAATCTTACAGTTAATAAAACTTTAGCCGCACCACGCTTAATATTATCCAACATTCCTGAGAATAAATTAAACGACTCGTGCTTATATTCCTGTTTAGGGTCTTTCTGGGCATAACCACGTAAGTGAATACCCTGACGTAACTGCTCTAGTTGGGTTAGATGCTCACGCCAGTAATAATCAATGTGCTGCAATAACACACCACGCTCAAAACGAGTCACCTGATATGCTTTTGATGGTTTAACCACCTTTTCATCAAAATAAGCCAATAGCTCTTCACGGTTTATATTAGGATTTTCATTTACAAAGGCTTCAAAAGTCTTTTCTAAAGGAATATCATTTTGCGCACAGAAATTATCCAACTGCGCCAGATTCCAGGTAGACTTATCTTCACCTATAACGCTTTTTGCAAAGTTTTGCATATCATCTTCTACAAGCTTGGTAAAATCAGCCATTTTTGATTTATACTTTTCGGCAGCCAATTGTAAAACTTCAGCTTTTATGTCTGATTCTAAAATTCGTGGGTTTTCTTCCAGTTTACGATTAATATCATAATCTAATAGATATTCATTTTTTAGTGTTGTCTCAAAACCTTCGATGTCCCAATTTTCAACCATGGATTTTTCGGGGATATGCGCATCAAATAAATTATCCAATACTCCGTTAATCATACCATAACTAATATCAGATAAATCTTTGCCAACCAAAATTTCATCTCTTTGCTGGTAAATCACCCTACGCTGCTGATTGGCTACATCATCATAGTCCAGTAATTGCTTACGAATATCAAAGTTATGTCCTTCCACTTTGCGTTGTGCCGATTCGATAGAGCGTGATAGCCACTTATGTTCAATTGACTCACCCTTGGCCATACCCAGACGCTGCATCATAGAGCGCATCCGCTCACCACCAAAGATACGTAGTAACGGATCATCTAATGACAGATAGAACCTACTTGAGCCAGGGTCTCCCTGACGCCCGGAACGCCCACGTAGCTGATTATCAATCCGGCGTGATTCATGGCGCTCAGTACCAATTATATGTAAGCCCCCCGCATCTAATACCTGCTTGTTTAGCACCTGCCATTTTTCCATTACCCGATTAATTTTGGCTTGCTTTTGTTCTGCATTAAGGCTATCATCAGCTTTAATTTGGTTAACCTCAGGTTTTGGATTACCGCCTAATACAATATCCGTGCCACGTCCAGCCATATTGGTTGCAACCGTAATAGCCCCAGGGCTACCAGCCTGAACAATAATATCTGCTTCACGAGCATGCTGTTTAGCATTTAGCACCTCATGCTTTAGGCCAGCTTTATTTAGCAACCCAGATAACACTTCAGAATTTTCTACAGAAGTTGTACCAACCAATACCGGCTGTGATCTCTTATAGCAATCTTTGATATCTTCTACAATCGCTGCATACTTATCTTCTAAATTCATGTAGATTTTGTCATTATTATCCTGGCGAATCATTGGTTGATTTGTTGGAATTACTACTGTTTCCAAATTATAAATTTGTTGGAATTCATAAGCTTCCGTATCTGCAGTACCCGTCATCCCGGATAATTTTTTATACATCCTAAAATAGTTTTGTAGCGTAATTGTTGCCATAGTCTGGTTTTCGCGCTGAATCTCAACACCCTCTTTAGCTTCAACTGCTTGGTGTAAACCGTCAGACCAGCGTCTGCCGCTCATTAGACGACCGGTAAATTCATCAACTATAACAATTTCGCCATTTTGTACTACATAATGTTGATCTTTATGGTAAACATAGTGTGCCTTCATACTGGCCAACAAATGATGGACTATACTAATATTACTTACATTATATAAACTGTCCCCGGCTTCAAGTAGGCCCATATCTAACATGATCTGCTCTACTTTTTCATGACCGGCTTCAGATAAAATTACATTATTATTTTTTTCATCTACCCAAAAATCACCCTCTTCACTTTTCTCTTCAGCCTGCGGCGTTAGTAGTGGCGGCACCCGGTTTAATTTGATATATAAATCTTCCGAACCTTCGGCCGGGCCAGAAATAATCAGGGGTGTACGTGCTTCATCAATTAAAATCGAGTCAACCTCATCAACAATCGCAAAGCTTAAGGAGCGCTGAACTTTATCCGGCTGGTCAAATACCATATTATCGCGCAGGTAATCAAAACCAAATTCATTATTGGTACCATAGGTAACATCGGCCATGTAGGCAGCCTTTTTCTCCGCCGGGGGCAAATCGGGTAGATTAATACCAACACTTAAGCCCAAGAAATTATACAATTTGGATAATTCGGTAGCATCCCGTTTGGCCAGATAATCATTAACCGTTACAACATGCACCCCAAGCCCGGTAATTGCATTTAGATAAACCGGCAAGGTTGCAACCAATGTTTTACCTTCCCCAGTGCGCATTTCAGCAATTTTGCCATCATTTAAAACCATACCACCGATTAACTGTACATCAAAATGACGCATATTAAGCACTCTACGGCTAGCTTCACGACATACTGCAAATACCTCCGGCAAAAGCTGTAGTAAAGTTTCACCATCTTGGTGTCTTTTCTTAAATTCAGCAGTTTTAGCTTGTAATTGTTCATCAGACAGAGCAGAAATAGTTGGTTCCAATTTATTTATTTGGATAACCGTTTTTGAATAATTTTTTAATAAGCGTTGATTGCGAGTGCCAAAAATTTTATAGAGTATCTTTTTTATCATCATATACTTTCTTATATTAAGCGCATGTACGCAGAATGACAGGACATTGAAGGTATTAATTTTACCACATTTAGCTAAGCGATAAAATTAATAATGTCATTAGCTATCTGTCTATAGTTCTCCTGGAGCAGGAAATGTCCACCGCTTGGATAAATAATCAGTTTGGCATGTGGCATATTATTAACAATAAATAAACCGGCTTTTTCCGGCACTACCAAATCATTTTTAGCCCACAAGAATAAAGTTGGTACTGATACCTTAGATAGGTCTTGAGCACTCATACCTGGCCAATTGGCAATGACTCTATCTTGCAGATTTCTGGCAACAGCTTCAAATCGATATGAATAGTTGCTAAATTTTAGTGCGTTATTAGCCAATTCACCTTTGGTATTTTTATGTTCTTTATGCGAGAAGAAATAATAGTAAATTCCTTGCCTGTACTCATCTGCAGATATTTTTTCGGCATCACGCACAAAATTAAAAAAATCCGTATTGGTATATGGAATTTGTGGTACTGTTGCCAATAAAATTGCTGCTTTTATTTTATTCGGATAATTTCGTAATAATTCCTGAACTGCCACTCCACCCATAGACCAGCCAAGAATACATGGCTTCTCTAGGGATAAGGCATCAATAAAGTCAACAATATCGCGCGCAAACCCCGGCATTGACTCGTCATTGTTTGAATCGGATAATCCGATTTTGCGATTATCAATTAAATACACCGTATAATGTTTCGCTAATTCATTAACAAACTTACCATGCCAATGAAATAATGTACCAGTATACCCCACTACCATAATTAATGGTGCCCCTGATCCGATAGAAGCATAACCGCAGCTACCAGATCTGGTTTTAATACTCTTGTACTCTAACATTTTTGCTATTTAGGAAAAACGTTTAGATAACCTTCCATTGCCCGATCTTTGTCCATTCCTTTAATGGCATTCCAGGCCTGCCACTTAGCTCTTTCAATCATATTGATTACCGATGGGCACTCCCCCTCTACATCCCCGACTGTAGCTTGCTTATAAAAAGCGTACAACTTTAGTTTTTGTGTATTATCCGGTTTAAAATCAATTGTAGCATCACGAACGGCACTCACCATTTGCTCAAAACGTTGTTGTAAATCTGACATAAACTAATACCTTTCATCAAAAAACATAATTAAATCTCCGAGTGCGCGTCAAATAACTCTATCTCAGCCAATGCTCTTTGTGCTGCAACTTGGCTTGCTTCTTTTTTATTACGTCCCTGCGCAGTAACTTTAATTTTAAGTGCCGGAATAATGCAATCCATATGAAAAACCATACAATGATCCGGTCCATCAGTGCCATGCAGCTGATAGATTGGTAGTCCAAGTTTCCGGCTTTGTAAGCATTCTTGCAAAATTGACTTAAAGTCTTTACTGATTAACTGCTCGGCATTATCCAAATATTCATCGAACAATTGCTCTATCACTTTTGCTGCCATAATATCGGAAGAATCAAGAGCAACAGCTGCAATTAGAGCTTCTACACAATCACCTAGGATAGATGGCCGTTTTCTTCCACCGCTTTTTTCTTCACCACTACCTAGTAGCAAATATTCTCCTAAGCCAATTTTATTAGCTATTTCTACTAATGTATCCTGGCTAACCAAAGCTGCCCTGATTTTGGATAAATCACCCTCAGAACACTTCGGATACCTGGAGTACAAATTCATGGCAATTACATAATCTAAAATGCTGTCGCCAATAAATTCCATGCGTTCATTATTTTGCCGGCTATAACTTCTATGCGTTAATGCCAACCTCAGTATTGCAAGATCATTAAAGGTATAACCCAAAAGCTCTTGTAACTTGATATAGTCACGCATTCTAGCCCCCCTGAATCTATGACAATTCAAACTAGATTATACTACATTTAAACTGCTATTGCACCCCGAATTTCGGTATAGTATATAAGAGTATTTAGGCGTACACTGAAAGTGAGGAATGGCAAAAGACTAAAGAGTAGCCTGAAGTCTTGCTATGCCACCCCAATTTTACAAGGATTTTATTATGAAAACAAATTTTACAAATCATGGATCAATTTTCCATGGAAAACGTATATTGACAGCATTAAGTATTGCGCTATTATCATGTTTTGCCGTTACTTCGGTTGCACAAGCTGATGATATTCAATATTGTGGTTCAACTGTCATGGTCCCGCTTTCTCCTCCTAATGTTATAAGCGGACAAGTAAATTTGGTTATACGTAATGGTAACATATTACAAAATGGCGTTGCAATAAATGCATCTCCACTATTATTTATATCTCTTGCTGGTGATCAAAGCGTACAGTTTAAAAGTACTGAGGTCAAGATTACTGATAGTAGTGTATCTAATAAAGCTATGAAGTATAAATTACATAAAATTGTTTCATCAGACAAAACTGTAGTATATATAATCACCAATGATGTTGATAGTACTAACGGTATCTCGCAGAATAATTTTTCATCAGATACTTTATTTAATGTATTTATGAGTCCTGCGCCGTTTTTAAATGCTGCCGTACTAGATATCGAGGCAAATGTTAAAGGTGATGCTGGAAATATTATGACCGGTACAGATATAAAAATCGACTATGGAACCACTATAACTTATACTATGCAATCATGTAGCTTACCTGGTGGAATTGGTGGCGGTGGAGGTACCAGAGATGGTGTAACTCCGCCTACTACCCAACCTATTGCATCTACCGGTATTCTACCGCAATAGTGAGGAAACGTTTGTCATTAAACGAATTTAATATTAATAAAAGCAGGCTTTTACTGCCTACTTTAAGGTTTTAACAAACCGATCTGCCCAAAGTAAATTTTGGGCAGATATATTTTTGATAAGGTACTAAAGTTTTTAAAATTGACCTGGTGTCTTAATGCAATAAATTGAATTTTAGCGCTGCTACAACTAAAGTTGAAACTATTCCCCATAATAAAACCGCCTGAAATAACACTCTTGCACCCACAATTTTTAAGTTGGCAAAAGACACATTATAGCCAATTAAAAATAATGCTACCATAAATAAGCTTTCCCCAAAATGCTTAAAATGTGCGCCTACAGTATGTAATGCTGGAAATAGGGTCACGGTAAGCGAGGCCAAAATAAACCACAGTATAAACCAAGGTTTTTTAGTTTTACCATGTGCGGTTTCACCATGATTAATTTTTGCATAGATTATGGCAATGATTAGACTCACCGGAATAATCCATAATGCACGAACCAACTTGACTGTTGTGCCCACAACTAACGAATTATGCCCATAAGCCATACAGCTACCTACTACAGATGAGGTGTCATGAATTGCCAATGCGGCTAACAGTCCAAACTGCTGTCCAGACAATCCTAGCTGATGACCAATAATCGGGAATAGCAACAACCCAAATGCATTTAATAAAAACACTGTGCCCATAGCCACTGCTGTTTCTTCATGACTTGAGCGAATAATCGGGCTAATGGCTGCTATAGCACTACCACCGCAAATTGCAGTACCACTACTAATTAATGTTGAGATTTTGCCTTGATTGCCCAAAAGTTTGCCAATTAGCATGCCTAAGATTAATGTACCACCGATACTAACTACAGTATATCCCAAACCAGCAAAACCGACTTTTAGGATATTATTTAAATTAAATCCAAACCCAAGTAAAATAATTGCATAACCCAGAGTTTTGGTTGACCATATTTTGGTGTAATGCTTAGTTGATGGATCCTGGTAAATTTCGGCAAGTGTTATCCCAAGTATTAAAGCACAACCAGGCACAAATGCTTTGTATGGAAAGTTTGTGTAATTTATACCAATTAACCCGATGATTATTATTGCAATAATAATCCGGCTAAACACTAATCTTGTCATATCTCAGCTTTACTTTCCATATAGTTTAACTATAATTATCCCGGCTATTATTAAAATAACACCTATCCCGGACACAATATTAAACTGAATCTCACCTAGTAATATAAAAGCAAACAGCGCAGTAAAAACCGGATAGCACGCTTCAATCACTGCCGCTAAACTTGCATTACTCGAACTGATACTTTTAAAAATAAGGATACTGGCAATAATATAAACTACGCTACTAATAATAATTAGGGCTAGTTGCTTTGGGTTAGACAGCTTACCAATAAAACTACCAAAATCACCCTTATATATAAAATAAATCATAAAAGTGACAGATATTAGGGCGGCTTGAAAAAATAATAATTCTAGCGAATTAAAATGTTTCAGGGTAAGCTGGTTTATTGTATAACCAAGACCCCATAAAATAGCTGCACCAAGTGCCATCCAAAACCACGACATTAGTAAATCTTTCTTTTTAATTATTCTTAAAACCTACATTATAGCACCCTATACACAACCTTAAAGGAACTCCTGTTAATCTTAAGATTATTTATACCGATGCAAGCTTGTAGGGATATTAAAATGAACAGTTAATTAGAAGCAGATTTGATTTAAATAAACCGGCTTATTGTAGATTTTCCGAAACTTTTATCTAACAACGTCAATCGACATCATTATACTTAATATAGTTATACAGATAACTGAAAACAAAAAATTTTTACGTGCCCATTTTTTATCATCTTTGGCATAGAAGCCTACAATACTTAGTCTAATCCAAAAAATACCCAAAACTAATGCAGTTATAAAATACATATAACCGGTATATTTTAAAAGTGTAAGCATCAAAGTGGCGATAACAAATGCAATAACATATACTAATATCTGAATCTTAGCATAGAAAATGCCTTTTACTACTGGCAAAACCGGAATTTTGGCATTGGCATAATCATTAAATCTATAAATTGCTATAGCATATGAATGCGGGATTTGCCAGATACTTAGTATAAAAAACAGTATCAATGCCCCAATATCGAAATGACCAGATGCCGCCAGGTAGCCTACTACCGGGGGCACAGCTCCTGAAATACTACCTATTAATGTACCATAAATTGAATAACGTTTTAGCCAAAGACTATATATACCAACATATACCAGTAACCCGATAAATGCAACGGCAACCGCCAAAAGATTAGTACCTAAATATAGAATTAAAAAACCAGAAAGCCCCAGAATCAGGCCGTAGATAAATGCAGCGCGCACTGAAATTAAACCCTGCACCAAAGCACGGTTTTTAGTACGCTCCATAAGCCTATCGATATCGCGATCTATTATATTATTAAATACACAACCACAGGCAACAACTAGTGAAATCCCCAAAAGCGCCGAGAGTAATGTAACGTAGTTAACATTACCTCGAGAGCCTAAAAAAAAACCACCGGCTGTAGTAATCAAATTACCAAAAATAATCCCAGGCTTGGTAAGAGTGTAAAATTTTTTAATCAAAATTTACATGTGTTCCATCATATTAACATTCATATTGTACATAATCCATAATGTACCGGCAACCAGAATAAATAATACAATTACCGTAAATATAAATGATAACAATGTGTTTCTACCCTCTGGCGCAAGGCTTAAATGTAAGAAGAAAATTAACTGCACCAATAATTGCAAAACGGCCAATACAGCTATGGCAATGTATCCCATTTCAGTAGGTAATACATGATTTACCACTAAATAATATGGAATCAGTGTTAATACAATTGATAGAATAAAACCCACTATATAAGATATCAAACTCCCGTGTGACTTACCGCTATGAGAATGATTATTTGCATAAGCATGACCTGCAGCCTGAGTATTATGATTGTTAGCCATTATATTGCCCCCATTAAATACACTACAGTGAATACAAAAATCCAGACGATATCCAGAAAATGCCAGAATAAGCTTAGACATGCCAATTTACGAGTAGTTACAGCACCTATTCCATGTTTACCTACCTGTAACATTAATAAAACCATCCAGATTAAACCGCAAGTTACGTGTAATCCGTGCGTACCAACTAAAGTAAAAAATGAAGATAAGAAGGCGCTTCTTTGAGGCCCATTGCCTTCAAGAATTAATTTATGAAACTCATTTACTTCCATGCAGATAAATCCAAGGCCAAGTAAAAAAGTTATGCCCAGCCAGAATAACACCTGGTTTTTAGCACCCCGGTAAGTACCAAGCATTGCCAGGCCATAAGTAAAACTACTGGTTAATAACAAGAATGTTTCAACTAAAACATATGGCATGCTAAATAGTTCTTTTGCATCAGGGCCACCAAAAGTATTATTATGTAAAACTGCAAATGCCCCAAAAATTGAAGCAAACAATATACAGTCACTCATAATATAAATCCAGAATCCAAATACTACCTTATCGGTCGCTTCAGCATCATGGTCATGATGGTGCCCATGATGTGCATGAGGATGGATTCCCGCCTGTGCGGAAATGACATTTTCTTGTGTACTCATTATGCTCTCTTCCTGTTTGAAATTTCGTTTTCTATTTTTTCTATCTCTTCTACAGTTACATAGTAATCAATATCGTAATCAAATGAACGATATGCAACGCTTGCAAATATTGCCAATCCACTGGCAATAACTAACCACCAGATATCCCAGATTAGGGCAAACCCTAAGAAGAAACCAAAAATACCTATCATTACCCCAACACCGGTATTTTTTGGCATATGAATAGGCTCATATGCTCGTTTTGATTCTACTCTTGCTGGATGCTTCTCTGCATTTAACAATGCCTGCTTATGATCCCAATGCGGCTCAACTGAGTGCACATGCGGAATATGCGCAAAATTATAAAATGGCGGCGGAGATGCAGTATCCCACTCCAAGGTACGGCCATTCCATGGATCTCCTGTTGTGTCCATATTTTTCTTACGCCAAAGGATACTTGTACCTATTTGCAGTACCATAAAACCGATACCAGCAAAAATAATTAGGGCACCAACCAATGCAATCACAAAATACGGATGCCACCCGGTTGCAGCATCATAGTGGCTAAGGCGGCGTGTAGCGCCCATAAAGCCTAAGATGTACAATGGTATAAAAGCAAAGTAAAAACCTACCAGCCAGCACCAGAATGATGCTTTACCTAACGCTTCATTTAATTTAATTCCGGTTGCTTTAGGAAACCAGTAAGTAATTCCGGCAATATAACCAAACACTACACCACCAATAATTACATTATGGAAATGGGCAATCAAAAATAAGCTGTTATGTAATAAGAAATCGGCACCCGGTACGGCTAATAATACCCCGGTCATACCACCAATTGAGAAAGTCACAATAAACCCAAGCGTCCAATACATAGGCGCAGTGAAGTGTACCCGGCCTCTATACATGGTAAATAACCAGTTAAAAATTTTAACCCCGGTAGGAATTGAGATAACCATGGTTGCAATACCAAAGAAGGCATTTACATTGGCTCCAGCACCCATTGTAAAGAAATGGTGCAACCAAACAATAAAAGATAAAATAGTAATACACGCAGTTGCATATACCATGGTTGTATAACCAAATAATCTTTTTTGGCAATAAGTAGAAACCACTTCGGAAAATATACCAAAAGCAGGTAGGACTAAAATATATACTTCAGGATGCCCCCATGCCCAGATCAAATTCACATATAACATCTGATTGCCACCAAAGCTGTTACTAAAGAAATGAAAATCTAAGTAACGATCAAGAGCTAACATGCCTAAGGTGACAGTCAAAATCGGGAAAGCAATAATAATTAGGATATTTGTACATAATGCAGTCCAGGTAAATATAGGCATGCGCATTAAAGTCATGCCCGGGCAACGCATTTTGATAATCGTCACAAAGAAATTAACTCCGGTTAGCAAAGTTCCTATTCCTGATATCTGCAGTGACCAGAGATAATAATCTACCCCTACGCCTGGGCTAAACTGCGTCTCCGATAATGGTGGGTAAGCTAGCCAGCCGGTTCTACCAAATTCGCCAACAATTAACGATAACATCACTAGAATAACACCGACCACAAATAACCAGAAGCTCACTGAATTTAAAAACGGAAAAGCCACATCCCTGGCACCTATTTGTAGTGGCACAACTATATTCATCAGACCAACCATTATCGGCATTGCCATAAAGAAGATCATAATGACTCCATGTGCAGTAAAAATTTGATCATAATGACTTGGAGGTAAAAACCCATGGGCAGATCCAACGGATACCGCTTGCTGTGCCCTCATAAGCATTGCATCAGCAAAGCCACGTAATAGCATAACCAAGGCAACAAGAATATACATTATACCTATTTTTTTATGATCAACTGATGTCAGCCATTCAGTCCAAAGCCATTTCCATTTTCGCAAATACGTAATAAGTATAACTACAGCAATTGCTCCTACTACCATACCTCCGCCTGCAATCATTGCCGGTGGTTCATCAAAAGGGATTGCTGATAAATCTAATTTACCTAATATATGCTCTATCATTACTAATTTTCCTATTGTAATAGTTACTACTCGGGTTTGCTTGCTGATGCGGTATTATGATTATGAGAACCATCCAAATCCATACCAGGCATCATAAACGACATAACCAGGTTATCAAATAGATGATCGGCAACCGACGAATATGTCGTGACCGGGTTATTCTCACTTGGCTTTGACAACTGTTTAAAGGTATTAATATCAAGGCTCACTGAATTTTTTTTAACTTTTTCTACCCAGGCATTAAATTCGCTCATGGAAGCTGCACGAGCTACAAACTGCATACCCGAAAAGCCCTGGCCATTGATATTTACAGCACGCCCAAAATAATCGCCCGCCTCGTCAGCTATAAGGTGTAAATGCGTTGTCATGCCCGCCATTGCATAAATCTGGGTTCCAAGTTGCGGAATATGAAAAGCATTCATTGGTGTATCACCGGAAGTAAGCACGAAATGAACCGGTACGTTTACCGGGAATTCTACCATATTCACTGAAGCAATATTTTGCTCCGGATAGATAAACAGCCATTTCCAATCCAGGGCTATTACCTGAACATTTATCGGCTCAACTCCCGGAACATGTAGTGGTTTATATGGGTCAAGCTCATGGGTTGTTCTCCAAGTAATAGTTGCTAAAACCAAAATTATCATTATCGGAATACCCCAGACAAAAACCTCAATTGCATTGCTATGGTGCCATTTAGGCGCATATTCTGCCTTTTTGTTTGAAGCACGGTATTTCCAGGCGAATACAAATGTCATAAAAATAACCGGAACAACGACAATTAACATCAAGAGTATAGCATCAATAATTAACTGGTTTTCCTTTTGTCCTACAATCCCTTTTGGATTTAGAACTATTGCACTACAGCCAGTTAGCAACAATACTGTACATAAAGAGAATATCACGCATAGCTTAAATCTAAATTTCATTTCTCTGTTTACCTTATTAACGGATATAATGGCGGTATATTATCATACCAAATTGTTGTTATTTAACCTTTTTGTCTTTTTCGCACTTGTCTTTGATTGCAAGCTTTAGCATGTTACTGGTTCTAAAAGATACTACTCTTCTGGCTTCAATCGGAAATGGCGCCCCGGTTTTAGGGTTTCGACCACTACGCTCACCTTTATCACGCAATACAAAATTACCAAAACCAGGCATTTTCACCGTTTCACCTTCAGCCAGTGCTTTAGAAATCACATCAAAAAAATCATCAACAAACCGGTCTGCCTCGTTCCTTTTAAGGCTGGAGCCATGCATTACCATATTTACCAACTCTGATTTTGTTACTGTCATGTTATTTATATCCTTAAATTAAGTACGTAACTCTATTGTAAATTTTTCTTTTATACTATTTTGTATTAAATTCATGCTATTATTAATCTCTTCATCACTCAGGGTTTTATTCCCCTGAAATAAAAAATTAATCGCGACACTTTTTACAGCAGTATCATTTAACTTTATATGAGCTAATTTATTACCTTGATATACATCAAAAACGTTGGCAGTTATCAGGTATGGCACATTTGCATTTGCAATTGTATCCAATATATCGCCAACATTTACCGAAAAAGGGGTCAAAAATGCCAGATCACGACTTGCTTTTTGGAATTTACTAACCTCTTTTACTAATAGCGCTGGATTTTGATAACCAATGCCCCCTACATCCAGCTCAAAAATATAGGGTAACTCTGATAAGCTAAATTCGGCCTTATATTTTGGATGTAACTGCCCTAATATCCCGACCTCTCTACCAGAGAGCAGGATTTTAGCACATCGCCCGCTATGAAAGACTGAATTATCTTTTTCTGGTATAAATTTTATTTGCCCCAGCCCACACAATAAAATTTCAATGTCATTACGCAAATCATAAAAATCTACCGACCTATTTGGCATTGACCAGGCAGGATTGGCATAATTGCCGTAAACTAAGCCAGAAAGCCTGAGTGGCTGTAAATCTTCAGTTTCACCATGAAAAACCCTGGCCAATTCAAATATACGCATACGTTTATGGCCGCGGTTAATATTATGTTCTAAAGTTTTAACCAAGTCAGCAATTAATGAAGTACGCATCACATTCAAATTTGCAATTGGATTTTGCAGACGAACTGCCTTATGCTGAGGATTTCCCAATAAGGACTCTAATTTATCTTCCAAAAAGGCATATCCGATAATTTCGCTATAGCCCAAATTTACCAATTTAATTTTTAATTCTGATTCTCTGTTCTGGCACACTACACTCATGGTATAACCAGTTACTGGCATTTGTGCCTCAATATTATCATAACCATAAACCCTGGCAATTTCTTCAATAATATCTTCTTCAATATTAATATCAAATCTATGACCTGGAACAGTTATATTCAAGGAATTGTGAACTACTAGTGCAGAATTTCGCTCCACCTCTGGATGTTTTATGGCAAAGCCTAGTTTAGTTAAAATATTATCAACTGTATTTTGTGGTATATTAGCTCCAATTAAACGATTAATTGTAGCGTAAGCAACATTAATCTGTTTAGCCATGATTGGTTCAGTTATTGATGCGATTTCACCAACTTGTCCACCGCAATATATTTTAATCAGACCAGCTGCATACTTAATTGCTTTTTCTTGTAACTGCGGATCTACACCACGCTCAAAACGGTATGCCGAATCGGAAGTTATACCATATTGCTTGGTTTTGCCAATAATTACTTCAGGTGCAAAAAAAGCACTCTCCAAAACTATATTGGTTGTCTCTTGTGTTACCCCAGAATCTAAACCGCCCATCACTCCGGCAATTGCTGCTGGTTTATCATCTGAATCGCAAATGAGCAAGGTTTTATTATTTAGTTTGGCATCCACGTCTGCTAATAAGTGCAAATGCTCATCATCTTGTGCAAAACGTACGCTTAACTTATCACCTACTTTATCCATATCAAAAGCGTGTAGGGGCTGTCCCAACTCTAACATTACATAATTGGTGATATCTACTACCGGAGAAATTGAACGATTTCCGCTAGCTTCAAGTCTCTTTAATATTTCATTAGGCAATACGGCCTTGTTATTTACATTTTTTATAATTAGTGTCTGATAGTTGGAGCAGACTTTTGATTCTTTAATTTCTATATGCATTTTGTTCTGGATATCTGATTTGAATTCAATTTTATCAGCCGGGTTCTTTGGTGTATAATCAGTTAGAACTCTTATTTCCCGCAATATCCCTAAAACTGATAATGCATCTCCACGATTTGGTGTAATTTTAAATTCTACGATCTTATCATTATCAGTATCTTCAACACCCTCAACTTCAACCCCGGCCATCGTGAGTTTATGAAAAATATCATCCCAGTTTGGTATAGAATTAAAATAGCTATTTAGCCAATTTATCGATAACTTCATGCCTGGCCCCTAAACTGTTCTAAAAAGTCTAGTTCATTATCAAATATCAGGCGTAAATCATTTATATTATAACGTAACATGGTAAATCTATCTATCCCTAAACCAAAAGCAAATCCGGTATAAATTTTCGAATCAATATTCATAGACTTAAGTACATTAGGATGCACCATACCGCAACCGGCAACTTCCAACCAACGTCCATTATCATCCATAATATCAATTTCAGCTGATGGCTCAGTAAAGGGGAAAAATGAAGCACGAAATCTAACTTGCAGGTCTTCTTTAGCAAAAAAAGTACGTAAAAACTGAATTAAGACGCCCTTTAAATTGGCAAAACTTATATCTTTATCAATCCATAGTCCTTCTAGCTGATGAAACATCGGGCTATGCGTTCTATCCATGTCTACCCGGTAAACCCTACCTGGCGCAATTATCTTAATTGGCGGTGGGTTTGCTTCAGCAAAACGAATCTGGATAGGCGAGGTGTGGGTACGCAAAACTGAGAGTTTTTCGGTAAAAAAAGTATCTTGCATTGCTCGTGCCGGATGATTTTGAGGAAAATTTAGCGCTTCAAAGTTATAATAATCAGTCTCGATTTCAGGCCCATCCTGAACGCTAAATCCTAATGTGTTAAAAATCCGGATCATGCGTTGTAGCGATAAAGTAACCGGATGAAGGGTACCCAAACTTATGCCCCGCCCACTTAATGTAACATCTATAGTTTCATTAAGTAAACTTTGCTCCATTTCTAGCTGGATAATATGTTTTTTTCGCTCGTCAAGTGCGATTTCAAATTCATTTTTGAGAGCATTAACTTTTGCACCAAAATCTTTGCGACTTTCCGGAGCAATACTCTTAATTTGCTGCATGAGGGAGCTAATTTGACCAGATTTTCCAAGGTATCTGGATTTTACCTGCTCTAACTCAGGTATAGTCTTTGTACTGGATAACTCAGCTAAGCCTTGTTCCAGGACTATTGCTAATTGTTGTTGTTCCATTGTTTGATTTCAGAATTGTGTATAGATATAAAAAACGGAGAGTTTTATGGCCTCTCCGTACAACACCACCAATTAGGTGGTAAAAATTTAGGCAGCTTGTAGCTGATGCGCTTTTGCAATCTCAACAAATTTTGCAAATGCTGCTTTATCTTCAATTGCCAATGCAGATAGTACTTTTCTATCTACAGTAACATTGGCTTTAGTCAAGCCATTGATAAATAGGCTATAGCTAAGACCTAGCTCACGGCATGCAGCATTAATCCGCACAATCCATAAGTTTCTAAATTGACGTTTTCTCTGGCGTCTGTCACGATAAGCATATTGACCTGCTTTCATAACCGCTTCAACAGCAACTTTATATGCACTACCACGACGGCCGCGATAACCTTTTGCTAATGCTAATACTTTTTTATGTCTGGCTCTTGCCACTACACCACGTTTAACTCTTGTCATTTATTATTCTCCTTATGCGTATGGCATCATTGATTTAACTGAAGCAACATCCGAGCTATGTACCATTACAGTACCTCTTAGCTGACGTTTGTTTTTAGTTGTTTTTTTAGTTAAAATATGCCGTTTAAACGCTTGAGAACGCTTAACGGAGCCATTTGCTAAGACCTTAAAGCGCTTTTTAGCACTTGATTTGGTTTTCATTTTAGGCATAATACACCTCTATTATTAATGAGCCCATTGCTCTTGTTTTTATATATGGGCAAGCCAAGTGACTAATTACTTTTAGCAATTGTTCTTTATAAGAACTCGACTACCCGACCATTGAACCGATGATTTTAGCATACTTTTAATAAAAAACACAAGCCCAAATTAGCAAATTTTGGGCTGTGTCGTCTTTATTCCGGCTTAACTTCCCGATAGTATTTTTCCAAAAGACAACTTGATTGTGTTTGTAGGCTGATTTGGTACTTGTTCTATATTAGCAAATGTTCCGTCATTCCACACAATCCTGGTTGGTACACTAGGGTCCACTTTACATATGGTATTTGATAAGCATACTAATTGTAAAACATTATGTTGTATACAGGTATATGATGAACATCGACTTTGGGAATAGTTCATAATATTTAAACCAAAAACATAAGTGTATCCATTTTTCTCAGCGCTCAGATATACGGTTTCATCCAGCACCGATGGGCGTACCCCTTTGGTAGCATCATTTACCATAGAGTTATATATTTTAGATGTAAACTGTGTTTTGCTATTATTAAGTGATGAGAGCAAATAAGAGTACTTATCAAAAGAAGCATAGGAGGTATTATTGCCAATGCCGGCTAATGGCATATAGACAATTCCTCCATATGTTTGCTTGTGATATGCAGGATATACCAAAGGAGCCTCACCATCGTAAAAAATAAAACTATTACTTGGGGTTTTCATATAATACGGAGGTGAAAAATTAAGTGGATCAAATGTTCTAACATTTCTGGCGTTTACCTTTAGCGGTGTCTCTGAATTAAGATTAAAGACCGATAACTGTAAAGGATCTGTTCTATCAACATACGGAGAATTATATAATGTAATGCTGCCAGCTTTCAATTTATTCTGTGTAAAGCTCTTCGGAAGCAACATTCCTAATATATTAGATATTTCACTATTTCCTTCAACATTGTAGTAGTATGGGCTTTTAACAAAACTCTTGCCATCATAACAATTTGTTACAACATAAGGTCCCACAGGCGTGCCAGGATTAGCATGCCATTCCACAACGCCTAGCAGATGATCATACAAATCATCATGAATATAGCATAATCCATTTTTTATTTTCATCCGCAAATCATCAGGGAAATTTGCAAGAGGGTCAAATAATTTATCCCCTTTACTGCCGACTAATATATTCTCTACATCCTTAAGTTTGGTATCAACTTTACTTTCAACTATTTCACGGGCACCTTGCCATGGTTTATTATAGTCAAATTTTATACCCCTTGTGTTTAACCATTTCTGGTCAAGCTCACCGGATTCATCTGAAGCTGATAATGCTGTATCAATTATATCCCTAATAGCTAGTTTAGTTTCTCGTGCTAAAATATTGGCTTTGGTTACTAAACGAGAAATAACTAAATCGCATTTGATCCTTTTTTCAATCGCATCCCCGGCTATTTTGGTCTGATCACGACACAAGTTCTCAAGATGAGTTGATAATTGCGAAAGTTCACCGGATGAGATCAATAACTCATAATTACTTAAATATTCCCCTGTAGAGGTTAGTGCATTCTGGACTTGCCGGTTGTTATCAAGGTCATAAACTTTTTTAATACCGCCATTTTTATTTACAAAGTCTAGTAGGCTTGTATAGCCTACATTTTCACTTTCAGTATTATAAGCTCCCAGGTATGCTTCGGTATATTGCTTTAAAAGCCCAGTTTGCCGGTCAAAATTATTTATAATACCCTGAATAGCCGTTTCGTTAATTATATTTTTCAGGTCATCAAGTCCGTATTGCAGGGTTTTTATTTTGATATCTATTTCATCTAACCTTCCATTTAGAGCATCCACGCTTTTTTGGATAGAGCCAAGCGGATCAGACTTACACGCCTCAGTAATTGCTGTTTGTCCAAGACCAAATACAATACTAACCTGCGTACCACCAGGGGGAGGTATAAGCCTGCTGACATTAGATATAAGCCCTAGGGCACTTCCAATTTGCGGTACATCACAATAGTCTTTATGGTTGTTATCTGCAGACATAAATGACACATGAGCAAAATGATTAATCGGAAGCTGTTCTTGTAGAGGTAAAACTCCGCTTGCCATCTCTGCATTTAATTTATTATAGAATTGCTCTTTATCCAACCCGTTGTCCAAAACAGCAATTTTATAATCAATTGCCAGGGCTTCAAAAAAATCATCAACACCAAATAACCGGACTAATTTAGACGCCAGTTCATCTGTATCATGCTTAGATAAATCAGCCATATTTTGTACTTTTAGCTGGTTAAACAGATAAACCCCAAGCATAGTATTATTTGCATAAATCCTAAAGCTATTACCGGATGTGCCGTATAGCCAAATAGATGCTGAAACAACTGTGTTATTATCTCCAAGCAACTCAAACGTCAGGTCTGTACTAACTTGCTGCTTATCTACTTTGAGGCTACATAATTTATTTATACCACAGCTAAACTTACCGTTATAAATTTCTGAACCATCCTCAGATTTGATTAGAACATAGCTAATTACATGATCAGATTGATTACTAATAGTAAAATTAAGATGTGAATTATCGACCAGATCGTCTTTTGGAGCAAGTTCTACGAACGCCTGAGGCTTAAGTGTACTATTAGAGGAGAGGGTATTGCCGTTGTTATTTACATTTCCACCACTGCCACAGCCATTTAAGCCAAGTATGGCAGCAAGCATGAATATGCCTGCTATTAGTTTGCTTTTCTTCATGATAAATTTTCCCATTACTACATAGCATTGCTATGTAAATTAATGTAGTATTATCATAAAAAGAGTGGCTAATGCCAAACCTCATAATTAATTATGGGATTTGGTATAACTTTTGTCCACAAACTATTTGCTGTAAACCTTAGCCACTTTTTTTATAATTGTTTATGAACTTAAATTATACCATATAGCTTTAAAAAGCTCAAGACAGAATTTCTATAACAGGGTCTCAAACATTGGATAGCAAGAGCAAGCTAAGTTTTTTAACGTCTGACTACCTCTGGCTAAATACTCTTAGAAAATTCTCAGGCATAATAGGTGGGATTTCTCTTGCCAATGCGTTAAAATCTATACCAGACTTGTAGATAATTTGACATTGTACCGGTATGGTAACTGGCATACGCGAATACTCACATTATGAATTAACTCTTCATTTAAAAACCATACCAGACCACTGATTAATCATGCCCAGCGATAAAACTGTTACTATTACCAAAACGACAAAAACACCAACTTCAAATTTACTGGCAAATAAACTCTTTTGCTCTTCACGACGGGCATACACATAAAAAACTGCCCCTACTAGATACATCAAACAGGATAGGGCTAAAAATACTATCCCACCTGAATAGACCAACCAAATACCGTAAAGTACAGCCAATATTCCTTTTATAAAAGATAATGTATCTACTTTACCAGTTTCAATTACCAGCTTCATCGCAAAAAGCGTTGCTAATAAATAGGGTAATAAGATTAAACTTGTAGCCAGCTGAATCATGGCCAGATATACAGAATTGGTAAAAAATGCCAATATAATAAATATTTGCGCTGCCAAGCTACTTAATAATACACAGTTAGCCGGCACATTTTTTTTATTCATCTTAAGTAAAAATTTAGGCATCGTTTTATCTTCAGCAGCTACATAAAATATATTAGTAGCAAGCATTGTCCAGGCAAGTAGGGCACCAACTACGCTAATTATAACAGTAATACGTATAATATCGCCGCTGCCTACACCATAAATTGAGGATAACAAAACAGCGGTTGAAGGCGTTGCCAAATCGCGTATTGCCGCACCTGGCATCATACCAAACGGTAAAATCGAAATTATTGCATCAATAATGCATACTACTATTGCGCCTAAAAGAGTTGCTTTTGCAACATCTTGCATGCTTTTAGCCCTCAGGGCAAATATACACGCGGCTTCAATCCCGGTAAAATCCCATACTGTTACTAGCATAGTACTTTTTATCTGATCAAACATACTGCCTAGCTTTACTTCGAAATGAAGATTTGATTTGAATTGTGACAGATGAAAACCAATAAAAAACACTATGATTACAGCTATTAAAGTAAGTATTTTTATAGCAGTAAGCAAAATATTTACAAAAGATGCTTCGCGAATACCGCGATTAATTAGAAAACAAACTATCCAAATTAAAATAGATTCGACTACTAATGCAGGCACGGTATTACCCTTGCCCATAAACTTGAACATGGCGAAATTACCCAAAGTTGCACAAATGTAAATAAGGTAACTGGCATTAGCCAGTAATGCATTAAGCGCATAACCCCAGGCTGAATTAAACCCGACATAATCACCAAATCCGTACTTAGCATAACCATACAGACCACTTTGGATATCGGGACGTTTTTTAGTTATATAAATAAACGCCCAGCTTAGGGCTAATATACCAATGGTTGTAATTATCCAGCCAATACTAATAGCAACAACGCCCGCGCCATGTGAAATATTTTGCGGAATGTCAAATACACCGCTTCCCATCATTGACCCGAAAATCAAAGAAAAAAGTGCAACAAAAGATAAATCTTTGATATTTGTTCTTGTATTAGTAACGTTGCTCATTCAGTAACTTTAAAAATTTACTCTTTGTCGTTAAGTATGGTTAATTATTTATTGTTGGATTTATCAAAATTAAACATCCATTTAATACCAAATTTGTCAGTTAACATACCAAAATGGGCTCCCCAGAATGTATCCTGCAGCGGCATTGTTACTTTACCGCCTTGCGCCAACTTATTGAAGACTTCCGTTTCCTCGGCCTCACTATCAAAATTCAGGCTTAATGTAATCGGCGAGCCTTCAGGTACCAGTTGTACTGTACCACATGAGCTATTTTCACCAACTAGAACATCGGATGCCATAATAAATATATCGCCGGCTCTAAATGATGCGTGCATGATTTTATTTTGCCAGTTTTCCGGTAAATTTTTGCACATGTCTTTATTATCTGAATATAGCATCTTATATTCGATCTTACCACCAAATGCTTCGCTATATAACTTTAAAGCTTCTTCACAATTACCGCCAAAACTTAAATATGAATTTAATTGCATAACATTCTCCTCAGAATTAAATTTAGAGCATGGATCCCCGCATACAGGAATGACACATTCATTCCTGTATGTGCAGCCGTGATTGTAACAAAAAAGTCTAGCTGCTGTATGAATAAAATGCTACCCCGGTTGCTAAGCGTAAGCCGCTTTTTAAAACATTACAAGGCATAAAATCGCCATTAGGTTGAAGCTTACAGCTAACTAAGCTATTGGAATTATAATCAAGAATATACGCAGTATTATTTAAAAATTTAACCGTAGTAAGATTACCCAAATTTACATCATACATAATACCGCAAAGACTGCCGGCACATTTATTAACTGCTCCCATATAATCGCGGTGCGGATCAAAAGTTATACTGTATTGATAACCATTAACTGTGCTTACAACAAAAGAATTTTGTGAAACTGTCGGTAAAATTGCCGTACAGTTTTTTACTGAATAATCAGAAGTTAGACTACACTGTGCCATTTTAGCAAAATTCATATCGCTAATAAATAAGCTGTAGTGATCCAGAACCACATATGCAGGATTATTAATCGGTATGTCCATCTGGGCACATGACTCTACCATGCCGCTATTAGATAAACCACAGGAATACATTATTGGTTGGTTATAGTTTACCAAATAAAATCTGCTATTTATAATAGCCATATTTTCCGGTCCGGATAGATTATTTAAGACTATAGCACAATCTGATACTTGGTTTTCTCCAAGCTTGCAACGAATAACATCATTTGCCCCATTTTCGCTAATATAAATATAATCTTGAGTGCCCGATTCATCGGCTGTTGCCTGATTTTCCGATTTATTGGTAGCAGAAGAATTGCCATCAAGTACTGGCCCAAGCGTAAGTGATTCATTATTACTATTTTGCTTTTTGCCACTTATATCTTGGGTTTTAGTGCTCCTAATATCATGATACGTACCACTTTCAATATCAATTGGGGAAATTTTGTTTTGACCTAAGTATAGTCCACCTAGTAGCTTATGTGTACCTAGCCATAAATTTTGCCAGTAACCATTTATCTTACTTAATTTATGTTGTGTGTGTAGAGGCTTCTGAAGCGAAGCATCACGTGAGTGTATTATATAAAACACACTCAAAATCAGGATAGATAGAAACGCAATTATGCGATATTTCATTAGAAGAAGGTTTTGGATAACTGTAGGCAACCACCAGCTAAAATTGCACAAACCGGAAAAGTTAAAACCCAGGCAATTACTATATTTTTAACAATACCCCAGTTTACACCAAATTGACCCATATTACCAGCCCCCATAATTGAACCGGCCACCGCATGAGTAGTACTAAGGGGCATCCCAAATCTTGAACCGATAAATAATAATAATGCTGAACTAATTTCTGAGGCAAAACCATTGGCCGGTTTTAATTGAGCCACCCTGGTACTTAAGGTTTTTATAATTTTAGCCCCGCCGGATAGTGTACCAAGTGCCATACATATTGCACAGGCAATTATTACCCAGGTGGGGACCACACATGTCGGGATCATATTACTACTAAATAATGTCAAGGTAATAATACCCATAGTCTTTTGGGCGTCATTAGTGCCATGACTAAAAGATAAAAATGCGGTGGAAAGCACCTGCATCTCACGAATAAAGTTATTGGTTTTTCTAGGTTGGGTATTATCTTTTAAAAGTTTATGAATTAAAATAACAATTAACATGGCAACACTAAAACCCAAAATTGGCGAAATAACCATCGGTAGCATAACTTTGGTTACTACGGTCGCAAAATTAATTACATGCCAGGAGTTATTAAACATAATAGCACCCACCAAACCGCCAATTAAGGCATGTGATGAACTAGATGGAATACCAAAATACCAGGTTACCAAATTCCAGATAATTGCTGCACATAATGCTGAAAAAATGACGCCATTAGTAGCCAGAGCCGGGTCGGCAAAGCCCTTGGCAATAGTAACTGCAACTGCCGTACCGCACAGTGCTCCAATTAAATTAAAAATTGCAGCAATAGAAATGGCCTGATATGGCTCAAGCGATTTAGTTGAAATTGAAGTTGCAACCGCATTGGCCGTATCATGAAATCCATTTATAAACTCAAAAAATAAAGCTATTATTATAATAGCAATTACGGCAACCGGAATGTACATGTAATTTTAACCTTTTATATACTCTTTAATGATACCTGGGTAATTAGATCTGCAGCGCTCACGCTTAACTCAATTGCCGAATCGATACTCTTATAAATTTCTTTTAGTTTTAAAATAGTCAACGTATCGAATTTACCCGAGTACATTTCATTAATTGCATGCCGGAAATCTTCAATACCATTTTCTTCCAGTTCATTAATTTTTTCGTTGCTTTGGACAATTTTATTGCCATCATTTACTTTAAGACCACTAATACAATCGACCAGTGCCTTGGTAATAATTAATAAAGTATTAGCATTTTTAATTAAGCAGTCATCGGTATTTGCATCAATATTATAAATCTTTAATTTGGTACTGATTTTTACAATTCGTTTAGTTAATTTATTTAAAAGTCCGGATAATTCTTGTATATCACCCCGATCAATGGGTGTAATAAACATTTTATTTAATTGGGCTAAGACTTTTTTATTTATATCATTAGCTTTTTGTTTTAGAATCCGTGAATTACCACACAATTCATCAGTTTGTACCGGATCTTTGGAGTTTAGGATATCTACAAAGATTTTTGCTGCCTCGTGAGAGTTTAGGGATGCTTCTTCAAACAATACAAAAAACACATCCCCTTTGCTGGGCACCATGGATTTTATTAGCTTTCGCAACATTAATTAATTCTTCCATAATTTTACTTTAGGCATGATATTAGCATAAGCACACATAGTGCGAGAATTTTTATTACAAAACAATCTGCTAAGTACAAATTTAGAAATTTGTTATTGTAATTTTCTTGAATATCTGGTATAATTCTTATAATTATAAAGAGGTATGGCTGTATCGTATTCTAATAATTTTTATAAATAAGGTGAATCTATGAAGACTAAATTTTCTATTCTTTTTTTCTTAGGCCTGGCTGTTTTATATTCGAGCATAGCAGCTGCCGAAGATCGGGAGGAGTTTGCTTGGGAAGTATATAATGCTACTCCTGCGCCAATTAAGGGAAGATTCGCAACCTGGAGTAAAGGCGGAGAAAAATCGGTTCTTTTTGCAAACAATGAATGGCTCCAACCAAACGAGACGATAAAAGCACCAACTACTTCAACACTTTACGGAGGTTTAACAAATCACTGGTGTATTGAAGTTAGTGACAGCCAGCATAAAAAGGGGCGTACATTTGCAGTCTCTGATAAAGAATGCAATATTACAAGCGCTGACCATCACTATCCAGTTGTCATAGTAATTAACGGGGAACCAAAAAGAAGCTTAACCGCAACTATAAAACCACATGATTCAACCCCTTGTGAAGTTGATCTCGAGACGACCACTAAGATTCAATGCGCTAACCCTAACAATTACAAGTAATTTCTTTACACACCATTTCGGGCGTTATAAAGCGCAAGCAGTTATAGTGCCCAAACCGGCAAGTTCTGGCAAAACAGGGTTGACAGTCTAGTGTAGTCTGTAAAACCTTAGCTTTATCCGATAAAGGCGGGGTAAAATGTGGTGACGATGAGCCGTAAATTGCAATTACCTTGGTATCTACAGCACAGGCAACATGCATCAAGCCGCTGTCATTGGTGATTACGTAATTGGCTAAAGCTAGTAAATCTACCGCATAAACCAGACTTGTTTTACCACAAGCATCAATTATATTTTGATTGTTTGCAAGTTTAATAATCTCTTTACTAATTTCCGTATCTTTATTTGATCCTAATATAATAATCTGGTAACCATCTTTGGTTAACAAATTGGCAAGATTAGCAAAATGTTCTGGCAGCCAACGCTTTGCCGGGCCAAATTCGGCTGCCGGACAAAAGGCAATGAGAGTTTTATTTGGATCAATATTTAATTCTTTAGTTAGTTTTTGTTGATTATCTTTATTAACTATTAGTCTGGGGTAAGGAATATTAGGTGGTTTATTGCCATGATTATCCAAGGCACAAAATCTATCAATCATCAGTGGTAATTTATGCCGATTTAACCGGTATATGTCATTTAATAAAATATAGCGCGATTCACCAATAAAGCCCGTGCGGCGTTTAATTCCGCTAAATAATGGGGTTATTGCCGATTTTAATGAATTTGGCAATACGAATACCTGGTCATATTTTTCACGACGTAAGGCAATACCCAATTTTATACGATTTAAAAGAGCTAACTTTCCATGGGCAAACGGGTTAACAATAACCCGGTTTACTTCTGGCATTCGCTGTAAAATATCGCGCGCCCAGTCACCTGCGAAAACATCTAATATTAATCGTTCACCATAACGCTGTTTTAACAATTTAAACAATGTCTGGCTCATCACCATATCACCAACCCAAGCAGGGGCTATTATTAAAATCTTGTATTTATTTATCATACCTCTGACCTAAAGAGTAGCGGCTAAGCGGGCACCTTGGTTAATTGCGAATTTGGCGTCCAGTTCCAGGGCTAAAAATGCCCCACCTATTGTATGTATATTTTTAACATTTTGCTCTGCTAATTTTGTTGCCAATTCATTATGCGACTCCTGACCAGCACAAATTATTACATTGTCTACTTCCAGCACATGCTTCTGATTTTGGTATGTATAATGTAATCCAATATCATCAATCTTATCATAGCTAAGACCAGAGAGCATCTTCACCTTGTGCATTTTTAGGCTGGTGCGGTGAATCCATCCGGTTGTTTTGCCTAACTTTTTACCTAATTTGCCCTCGTTTCTCTGGCATAAATAAATTTCGCGTAACGGACTTTCAATTTCAGGGATTTTTACTATCCCTCCCCGGTGGGTCAGAGTCCTGTCTATGCCCCATTCATGAGCGAAATTTTCTATACTTATCATTCTATCTGCATCTGTTATTAGCTCTGTAGCTACCGTGCCTGGCTTGACCGGGGATCCATGGAACCCTGCCTTCGCAGGGGTGACATTTTTATCATGAAGCAAATATTCTGCCACATCAAAGCCAATCCCACCCGCACCTATAATGGCTACTTTTTTGCCCACTGGTTTTTTACCTTGTATAACATCAATGTAACTTAACACTTTAGGATGATTTATACCCTCAATAATTGGCACTCTTGGCAAAATGCCAGTTGCTACCACTATTTCATCAAAATTTTCTGCTATCAGTTCATCACTGCTGACGATGTGGCCCAATTTTAGATCAATATTATATTTAGCGATCATCACCCCAAAATAACGTAATGTTTCATAAAACTCCTCTTTGCCCGGGATTTTTTTGGACAAATTAAACTGCCCGCCAATCACATTATTTTTATCATATAACGTAACCTTATGCCCACGTTCTGCGGCTACTACAGCACACGATAAACCAGCCGGACCAGCACCAACTACTGCAATACGTTTTGGATTTGAGGCTTTATCATAGACTAATTCAGTCTCATGGCAAGCACGGGGGTTTACCAAACAGGAGGCAACTTTTTTAACAAATGCATGATCAAGGCACGCCTGGTTACAACCAATACAGGTATTTATTTCATTTGCCCTATCTTGACTGGCTTTAAGTACAAAATCTGCATCAGCAAGCATTGGTCTAGCCATTGACACCATATCTGCCATCTTATTTGCCAGTATCTCTTCGGCAACCTCAGGAGTATTAATCCGGTTGGTTGTGATAATTGGTATGTTTACTTCACCACGTAACTTTTGGCTGGCAAAGCTAAATGCCCCCCTGGGCACCATAGTTGCAATGGTAGGAACTCTGGCTTCATGCCAGCCAATTCCGCTATTAATTATTGTAGCCCCGGCTTCTTCTATTTTTTTGGCTAAGATAACTACTTCATCCCATGAACTACCTCCCTCAACCAGGTCGACTAGAGATAAGCGGTAGATAATTATAAAATTTGGCCCAACTTTTTCTCGGATGCGTTTAACTATTTCTATGGGAAACCTAATCCTATTTTCATAGCTACCGCCCCATTTATCTTTTCGGGTATTGGTTTTAGCTACAATAAATTCATTAATCAGGTACCCTTCCGAACCCATTACCTCAACCCCATCATAACCAGCTTCTTTGGCTAATTGGGCACACCTGGCATAGTTGTTTATGGTTTTTTCAACTAAAAAACCAGGTAATTTCCAGGGCTTAAACGGCGTAATTGGCGATTTAATCGCCGATGGCGCAACCGCAAAGGGATGATAGGCATAACGACCGGTATGTAAAATCTGCATAGCAATTTTACCGCCATTGTCATGCACAGCCTCAGTAACTATTTTATGCTTATTGACTTCTTTTTTTGAGGTTAATTTGGCCGAAAATGGGTATGCCCAACCCAGGAAATCCGGGGCAACACCTCCGGTAACAATTAGCCCGACACCGCCTTTAACCCTATCGGCATAAAAGGCAGCTAAGCGGTTAAAGCCATCTTTTTCTTCTTCAAGACCAGTGTGCATAGAGCCCATTACTACACGGTTTTTTAGGGTGGTAAAACCCAAATCAAGGGGGGAGAGTAAATGTGGGTATTTTGTCATGCTTGTTCCTATTAACATTTCTATTGACAATTAGAAATTACTATAGTATACTAATGGCATGAAGATAGGCTATGCAACAACAGCCTACCATGCCATGTAGCAATTACTTATCGATGTTTGCTACGGGATTTCTTCTGTTTTACTAAAAGTCGGATATTTATCTTTACACGGATGTATCCGACTTTTTTCATTAGAAGATATCCAATCACTGCACAAGTTAGCATAATTGTCCTCTTAAAAAAGATTAACAATACATACCGCCCCGGCAGGCGTTTTACCGCCCACGAGGGGCGATACACCGAACCTTGTTTTCACAAGATTGCCGCGATTATATCAGATAGTTTCACAAAAGTTGCCGCTAAATAAGCGGACATTTATAATTTGACAAGTAATCGGTACATCCTGTAATATACAGTCTGGACCTGAAAATCCGTAATTTAAGCAATTAATAGCTGCTTCATCGTGGCTATTTTTCTATTTGTATTTCTGTACAGATAGACCTGCATAGTATATGGCTTGTGCCAAACAACTATGTCGGGGTGGGCGAATACAATACCTTAAATGGAAATAAACCCGACCGTTAGCTTAGATACGGATTTTCAGACCCCGGCTTCCACATCTGAAAGTGTGGAAAATAATAACAATTTAAGAAATCTAAGCTATGAATACCTTTAAAAAACCTAAATCACGTACTAATCATATATATTCTTTAACAGGTAAATCTGAAACTGAACTAACTCAACTAATAAATGGAGTAGAAGTCACCCTTGGATGTGATCCGCATAATCTATTTAACCTAAGCATTTTAGGTAAATTAAAGCCATACCAGACTGACAAAGATGGGTATTATGACAAGGCTAGGCCAATACTTGACCCATTAAATTGGTTTAAGTCCGCTGATGGGCAGAAATTTATAACAAAAAGTGATGGTGGTTCAGAAAATATTCTCTTTGCCTCAGGTTATCAATATATAGATAAACCTCCGATAACTATTTACACCAGAAGCTTATATCTATGGCTTGGATATCTTAAGCATTGTATTAATAATATTGATGATGCTATAAATGCAGAGTTAAGTCAATAAAATATACAATAACCAGTATCAGCATCACATTACAACAATTTAGCTATAAAATCGTAAAATTTTTGCCATTATCGTAATATTTGGTGTAAAATTTACGATGAGAGCTTAAATTTTAGAGCATATTTTACGATTGGTAAAGAAAATGGCAGATATATCCATATTTAAACCGCGCACATTAACAAATATTTTATCTAAACCAGATAGCAACAAAATTGTTTTAGTAACCGGGGCACGCCAAACCGGTAAATCAACATTAGTAACTCATTATTATAAAGATATGCTTTACCTTAACCTGGATGCACCGGAAATCAGGCAGCAACTGCGTAAGATATCTACTTTCCAGTGGCAGCAAACTGTAGGTACTGCTATAATCGATGAAGCACAAAAAGAGCCTTCAATTTTTGAAAAAATTAAATTTAACTTCGATGCCGGAAAAATTTCCTTTAGTGTCTTACTTGGCTCAAGCCAGATTTTATTATTAAAAAATATTCGTGAATCATTAGCCGGGAGGGTCTCGATCTATGAACTATTTCCCCTAATGGTCAGTGAACTGTCTACACCATTGGGTAATCCAGTTAATGCCCCCTTGATTACGCAATTTTTCTCATCCGGTTCAATTAATGATGTATTAAGTAATCATCCAGCTACCTTTTTTGGTGATAAACAACAATCACTTAAAGATAGTGAGGAATACTTACTTGGCTGGGGAGGCATGCCGGCATTATTAGAATTAGCTCCACAAGATCGATGGCAATGGTTAAAAGATTATGAACAAACATATTTAGAGCGTGATTTGCGTGATATAGCTAATATATCTGATCTGGATCCTTTTCATAAACTACAGCGCATAGCTGCGCTACGCTCAGGTAAACTGCTAAATTTTTCCGAATTGGCACGAGATGTAGGCATTAGTGTAGACACAGTCAGACGCTATATTGAATATTTACGCATGACCTACCAAGCTGCCTTATTACAACCTTTTTATAATAACACAACTAAAAGTATGGTTAAAACACCTAAGCTATATTGGCTGGATAATGGAATTTGGCGCTATCTGACCGGATATATGGGGCAAGTTACTGGTGAGTTATTTGAAACATATGTTATCAATGAAATTTACAAACTAGTAAAAACTAATCGTCTAAACTGGGAATTATTTTTTTATCGCACTACCAGCGGCAGTGAGGTCGATCTAATAATCTCATATAATCAAAAAATCTTAGGCTGCGAAATTAAAATGCGTGATACCATATACCCACAAGACATAAAAAATTTGGTTAAATTATCCCAAGAATTTAAAACAAATTGGTACGGGGGAATTGTAATATATAGAGGTGATACTTTATATAAAATAGCAAACTCTGATATTTGGGTTATTCCTTCCTGGATGCTTCTTAGCTAAGATGAATGTTTTGCGATTTATGCAAAGTTGGATATCATAGAAAACAAGCTCATCAAAGATGATGAGCTTGCTGCATCCATTAGAAGATAGACTTAATTGTATCAATTGGTTCTTAAGGTATTGTAATCGTTAATTTACTATTAAATTCTTTACGCACGTTATGTATCAGCTTAATAACGTGCCCCCTTAGTAGCTCAGGGCGAGCATAGTTAGGAACTGTTACTAAAAAGTAACTTTTATCACTGCTGAGTGTACAAGTTGGTTTTGTGTTTACGACACCCCAATCATTAAACTCACATTTATAATTAGATAAATTATCATCACTTCCTTCGACCTTTACATGCCAAATTCCTTCACCCATATATTTACTTGATATTGATGTTTTAATCCACTCTATTTGGAGAGGTTTATCAGAGCCATAATACTTTAGCACTATAAAAGGCAAATCATCATCCCCCTTGATATCGCCTGTCTGCATTATTTTTGGATCAAAAGATCCAAACTTAATACTTCTCTCACCATCTCCAAGCAGTGGCGGGGAGTAAAAAGATTTAAGTTCAACCGGAACACTATTAATAAAAAAGTCAAACGATTTTGACATGTATCTATTTAGTAGAGAATCTTCAAATGCACAATTATAATTACTCAAAACATCGCGCCCTTCATTAATTTCTGTAACATCAAGCCTAAAGGAAGATGATTCCGGTCCTTCATATTCAGGCTTAACGTGCACATATTTACCGTTAACCCCGCCAAGTCCATTTGGGCCATCTGGTCTATTAAAACACTTGGCTTTACCCCATGCAGTACTCCCATTTTCTTTATCTTCATAATTATTCGGTGAAACTATCATAGTACTATTAGTATGATTTTCAAGCAAAAAATGCCATGCAGTTCCGGCAAAACTAGACGTTGACACTATGCTCCCTAAAATTAACAACATGCTTTTAAAATTTACTTTCATGTTTTTCCTTTTTTACACTAATTTGATTCAAGCTATCCACAAGCAAACAATATAAATAACTTTTGATGATATTGTATATCCAAATTAAAAAAAGCGCAATACTGAATTTCCGTATTGTGGCCTTCAAGGATTGGATTCCCATCTGCGCAGGAATGACAGAATTTCATCACCAAAAATAATCGTGGTTCTGAAAATATTCTTTTTGCCTCAGGTTATCAATACATAGATAAACCCCCGGTAACTATTTATACCAGAAGTTTATATCCATCGTATATCTATCGATGGTCTAGATTATATTAACAATATCCATACAGCAATCAATGTAGAATTAAATAAATAAAAAATTTTATTATATGCAAATTAAACTTATTAATATTTACATTCTACATATATCCCATCAATAAAGTTCGTACGTTTTGCCATTATAAAATACGTCAATCCTACCACCACCTTTATAACTAATCGTTATAATAATTTCTTTAGATGTCTTATCAAAAAACGCTGTGTCTTCAAGAGTTACATTTGAGTTTATACCCTTTACTGATTCATTAGGATAATAAGAAGAATGTAAGTTAACTGGTTTACCTTTTATATAAAAAGTATAGTTTTTATGAACTGTCGTATCTACATCACCTGAAAAAATACCATCTATAACTGATACAACTGTATTATCACTATTCCCAACAAAACATGGCCCCCATGCATTAGTTTCTTTTGCAGTAAATTTAATTTCATTACCAGCTTTAATGCGCACATATTTGCCTATGTCACCTCCAAGCTCAGCTGGACGGTCAAAACATTTAATACTACCCCACGGGTTGCCATTCTGCTCATAATCTGTAGGTGAGACTACTACTTCACCGCTGGATGCTTGATTTTTAATTGTTACATCCCATTTTGTATATCCAAAAGCAGCGGTTGATGCTGTAATTCCCAATATCAACAATATTTTTTTACAATTAACCTTCATTTTTTTTCCTTTTCTATAATAAGTCAATCACAAATGTACACCATACGTATCCGTTCATATAGATAGTTTACTTCAATACAAAAAAATGTGCAATACGGAATTTCCGTATCGGGCAAACTTTAAAGATAAAGTTCTTCATTCGCACTTGCGCAAAAATGACGTGGTAATACATGTAAGGACATACTATTATTCACAAAATAGTATCATGCAGGAATTACGGCTCGGGAAGTTGAAAATAACCTGCAGAATATAGTGTATAATATTGGCAATTAAAATCTTTGCCAAGAGGTCATATACTATGCATAATCTATATAATACCAAACAAAGCTTAACTACCACTAAAGGTAAAACTTACTCTTACTACTCATTGCCTGAGCTGGCTAAACATGGCTTTAATATCAGCAAACTCCCGGTATCAATTCGTATCGTGCTCGAATCAGTATTACGTAACTATGATGATATTAAAATAAATGAAAACCATATCAAACAACTAGCCTCATGGGCACCTAAAGCCAAACGTGTGGATGAAATCCCTTTTGTTGTTGCCAGGGTATTATTACAAGATTTTACCGGGGTTCCACTGCTATGTGACCTGGCTGCTATGCGTAGTGTTGCCGAAAAAATGGGTAAAAATCCAAAATCAATTGAACCGCTGGTACCGGTAGATTTAGTGGTTGACCACTCCGTACAGGTAGATTTTTATGGTACACCAGATGCCCTACGCCAAAATATGGAGATGGAATTTAAACGTAATAACGAACGTTACCAATTTATGAAATGGGGTATGCAAGCCTTTGATACCTTTAGCGTCGTACCTCCCGGGATTGGGATTTGCCACCAGGTAAATCTGGAATATTTCTTTCGAGGCGTACACAAAAATAATGGTGTGCTATATCCAGATACCTTAGTTGGAACCGATTCACATACTACCATGATTAATGGTGTCGGTGTTGTTGGCTGGGGTGTAGGTGGGATTGAAGCCGAAGCTGGTATGCTTGGACAACCAGTATATTTCCTGACTCCTGATGTAGTAGGGGTTGAACTTAAAAATAAGCTAAATGAAGGAATTACTGCAACTGATTTGGTATTAAATATTACCGAAATGCTGCGTAAAGAAAAAGTAGTTGGTAAATTTGTCGAGTTTTATGGTGAGGGTGCGGCAAGCTTATCGGTAACCGATAGAGCGACCATTGCCAATATGGCACCCGAATATGGTGCAACTATGGGTTTCTTCCCGGTAGATGAGGCAACTGTTCGCTATATGAAGGCAACCGGTAAAACCGATGAAGACATTGAAGTTTTTGAACAATATTTTAAAGCACAAGAGCTATTTGGTATGCCCAAAGCCGGACAAATTGAATATTCGACTTCATTATCCTTAGATTTGGCATCAATTAAGCCATCACTTGCCGGTCCTAAACGTCCGCAAGATAGAATTGAATTAAGTCACATGAAAGAAACGTTTAATACTCTATTTAGCAAATCAGTTGCCGATAACGGCTTTAATAAAAAACCCGAAGAATTAACTAAACGCTTCCCAACTAAACATAATAATATTGACCTGGGTAACGGCGATGTTTTAATTGCGGCAATTACTTCTTGTACAAATACTTCTAATCCAAGTGTACTACTAGCTGCCGGGCTTCTGGCTAAAAAAGCTGTAGAAAAAGGTCTAACGGTTCACCCACGGATAAAAACTTCACTTGCACCTGGTTCAAGAGTCGTAACTGATTATCTGGCCAAAGCCGGATTACAACCATATTTGGATAAACTAGGCTTTGCCCTGGCCGGTTATGGCTGTACTACCTGTATCGGTAACTCCGGTGATCTAAAACCAGAATTTAATGACGCCATTGCTGCTCACGATATTATCGGTGCCGCAGTACTATCGGGCAATAGAAATTTTGAAGCGCGGATTCATCCAAATGTTAAAGCTAACTTTTTGGCATCCCCGCCACTAGTGGTAGCATTTGCCATTGCCGGACGAGTAAATATTGATTTATCTACCGAACCACTTGGAAATGGCAGTGATGGTAAGCCAGTATTTCTAAAAGATATTTGGCCTAGCTCTGAAGAGATTGGTAATTTGATGTATCTGGCACAAGATCCTGAAACATTCAGACGTTTATATAGCGACTTTGTAACTGGTAACGATTTATGGAATAATATTAAATCTGCTACCGGTAATGTATATACCTGGCCCGAATCTACTTATATAGCAGAACCTCCGTTCTTTACTGATTTTGGTATGCAATATGGCGATATCAACGAAATCAAAAATGCTAAAGCTTTACTAATTGTAGGGGACTCGCTAACAACCGACCATATCTCCCCGGCCGGTTCATTTAAATCTACCACGCCAGCGGGTAAATATTTAATGGAGCATGGAGTTGAAGCTAAAGATTTTAATTCTTACGGCTCCCGTCGTGGTCATCATGAAGTAATGATGCGCGGTACATTTGCCAATGTACGGGTTAAAAATTTAATGTTACCACCAAAAGAGGATGGCTCAAGAGTTGAAGGCGGATATACTTTATATAACGGTGAGCAAACTGATATATATAGTGCAGCTATGAATTATATAAAAAATAATGTGCCAACCGTGGTATTTGCCGGTGAAGAATATGGCACAGGCAGCTCTCGCGACTGGGCCGCTAAAGGAACGCAACTACTGGGAGTTAAGGCAGTCATTGCCAAAAGCTTTGAACGGATACATCGCTCTAATTTAGTTGGCATGGGCGTATTACCATTACAATTTATTGGCAGTGATTCGGCAGAAAGCCTAAAATTAACTGGCAGCGAAACTTATGATATTCTTGGCGTAAATAATGAAATTAAACCACAGCAAAATTTAATCCTTGTAATTACTTATCCAGGAGGTAAGAAGAAGGAGGTTAAGGTATTGTGCCGTATTGATACGCCAATTGAAGTAGAATATTATAAACAAGGCGGTATATTACCGTATGTACTAAGACAGCTATTAGCATAATTTTTAAAGGTATGAAAATAAAACATTATTTGCAAAGCATATTTCTTATATTAAGTACAGGCTCTGTCTGGGCACTACAAGAGATGGAATGTACGATGGATTCTAATTTCAGATATTATGAAAAAAATAAAAGCCATGTTGAATATATGGAAGATGTTGCTAATTTACCAACAACTGACAGGCGTAAAATAGAAGGAGGCAAAGCCAAATTTATTAATAAGAATGATATCCTTCTAACAGTAGTAGCTAAAGATCAAATAGCCAGTAAAAACGATATCAAGAAAATAACATTTTCTGACCTGACAAAAACAGATAAATACCCTTTTAAAAATGTGGTTGCAACTCAGGTAGCTGAAATAAGTTTATCTCCATTAACTATTTTAAAAGGTACGGATAGCTTTTCACTTACTGGCAGCAATATTAATGTACCTGGCTTTAACAGATGGGCAGAATATACGTGGAGCCTGAAATTTATTAATGATAACAAGTGGGAGGCTAATCTTAGCTATATGGGAATACCACGCACAGACCATGAATATAATCCTGATTTTGACGGTCAACTTGAAAGTTTTTCAGGTCGTTATACCTGTAAACCATGGGTACGTTGCGACAGCGGCGTCTGCAGCGTATCTTAGATTAAAGCTTTATCCAATCAATAGTTGGTTTGCCAAGGCTTTGTATATACTCATTAGCAAGGCGAAAATGATTACAACCAAAAAAGCCGCGATGTGCAGATAGGGGAGATGGATGTGGTGCAAACAAAATCTTATGTTTGCACTCATCAATTAATTGAGCCTTCTGCTGGGCATACGCGCCCCATAACATAAATACCACGCCAAAATTATTCTCACTTATATGCCTAATAATCTTATCAGTAATTTCATGCCAACCAATCGTAGCTAAAGAATTGGCTCTATCTTTAATCACCGTCAGGGATGCATTTAATAATAATACCCCTTGCTTAGCCCAATTAATTAGATGTGTTCCGTCTACATCCATAGATATGTTATATTCCAGGGCAACTTCTTTATAAATATTTTTAAGTGATGGTGGTAACTTTATCCCCGAATTTACCGCAAAAGCTACCCCCATGGCTTCACCTTCACCATGATACGGATCCTGGCCAATAATGACTACCTTGGTATTAGTAAGTGAAGTTAATTTTAGTGCATTAAAAATTTGGTTTTGCGGCGGGTAAATAATCTCATTTTTAGCAATTTCGATAAGTTTTGTATCTATAGCCATTAATTCATCATAACAATTACTTAGCAGAAAATCTTGCCAGCCCTGGTCTAACTTAGCGAGAGATAGTTTTAAATAATTAAAATTATTTACCTGGAACTTGGATAGATAAATTGACTTTTTTTGCATTATTCCGTTTCTTTATATATTCAGCTCTACGTACTAATAAAATATGTCTTACATTTTCAGCAAGGCTTACAAACATATCATTAACCACCAGCTTTGCATCAAAATTAACCGGCGGGCTTCCTGCCCCTAATATCCTGGCAATTCCCCCGTGACCGGCACCGGTAAAAACTGCAACAACACGATTATTCACCGGGTTAATCATTTTATACTCACAGCGAATATCCAGGTTATATAAAAGTGCAGTCTTATCTGTTCCTTGGATCGGGGTACGACTTTCTTGTTCGTGAATATAGTCCACAAAACCTAATAAAACAAATTTACGCGGTGGGTCAGAAACATTATTTACCGCCGCAGTAGTCACTTTGCCGCTTGCCTGGGTTGCTGCATTATTTTTATTTATATCCGCATCAGTTAACACCGGAACACTGGTTGTTTTATAAAAAGTAGTTAATATTTGCAAATTGGTATTTCTCCAGTTTTGTAATATCGGCTTACCATCATATACAACGTAAGCGCCAGATTCAGCAAGAGTTTTATCCAGTAACGGCTGGAAAGTAGCCATTTGCTTTACTACTTCAGATAATATTATACGCCTTATCCCAAGTTTGGTATTTGGGTCATTTATTTTGCGCTCATCCTGTTGTGCCATCAATACATCGCTGGCATTACTACTACCATATAGTAATGGTGTTGTTCCCATATTGGTTACAGCATGTATATAAGCAACCGCACAAAATAATGTGCTAAATAAATATAATTTAAGTTTCATATCAATATGATACCTTAATATGTACGTAGCCTTTAAAAATTTGTTATTAACCTGTTGCTTAATTCATGCACCAGGTCAACCAAATAAGCTACATTATCTGGTATCGCACTTGGCAATATGCCATGCCCCAAGTTAAATACATGCCCATTTATATTACCATTGTTTGCTATATAATAGTCATTCAAAATGCGCATTACTTCGGCCTTAATCACCAATTTGTCTGTCTGGCTTAAAATAGCCGGATCCAGATTACCTTGTAGAGCAACCTTATTACCGACAATAGTTTTAGCCCGGCCAATATTCATTGTCCAATCCAGGCCAAGACAACTGGCGCCAATATTAGCCATCTGATCTAGCCATACCCCACCGCCTTTGGTAAATACAATATTGGGAATTACTTTACCATTATATGATTTGTGTAAACCATTAATAATTTTTTGTAAATAAAATAAAGAAAATTGCGTATAATGTACATCACTTAGTACACCACCCCAGCTATCAAAAAGCATGACTACATCTACGCCGGATTCAATCTGGCAATTAAGATACTTAATTATTATATCTGCTAATAAATCTAGCAGCTTATGACTATATTGCACATTGGAATATAACCAAGATTTAACTTTTGCGTAATCTTTACTACTGCCTCCTTCTAACATATAACAAGCAAGAGTAAAGGGAGAACCGCTAAAGCCAATTAGGGGAAGACGATTTCCCAATTCAGATTTAACATTTTTAATTGTATTAAAGACATAATCAAGGCGCTCTAAAATGCCATTAGAGTTTAAAATATCTATATCTTGTGGTGTCTTGATGGGGGACCTAAATTTTGGACCTTCACCTTCATTAAAGTATAAACCTAAGCCCAATGCATCGGGGATAACCAAAATATCACTAAATAAAATCGCCGCATCCAGATCAAAACGCCTAACTGGTTGGAGGGTAACTGTTGCAGCTAATTCGGGATTTTGACATAACGCCATAAAACTGCCAGCTGTGGCACGTATCTGCCTATATTCTGGCAAATAGCGCCCCGCCTGGCGCATCAGCCAAAGTGGTGTGTGATTAACCGGTTTTTGCTGCAAACTATCAATCAGCAAGTTATTTACCAAGATATTGTTCCAGCTCAGTTAGCGCGCTACGATAAACTTCTTGCTTAAAGCTTACCACTTCATCCATGGGCAGCCAATAATCAACCCAACGCCAGGCATCAAACTCCTGATCTTTATGAAAACGCAAATTGATATGATGTGCCTGACTAATCAAACGCAATAAAAACCAGATTTGCTTTTGCCCCCGATAGCTATTATTTGTTCGGCTAAAGCTTCCCGGCACATCATAATGTAACCAGTTTGTAGTACGCCCAAGTATGGATACATGTTCTTTGAATAATCCTAGTTCTTCATTTAATTCACGAAACATTGCATCCTCTATTTCCTCACCCGGAAGAATCCCACCTTGTGGGAATTGCCATGAAGTTTCGTGGATTCTGCGACCCCAAAATACCTGGTTATCTTTATTAAGAAGAACTATTCCTACGTTGGGACGATATCCATCTTTATCAACCATATCTGCCCTTTTTATCTTGTGATTCTTAAATTATATACCCCGGATTTTACCATAACCGACCAGATCGCACCCTTAATATTTTCAATTCAACCCCAATCCCAAACGTGGTACAATTATGCTCCTATACAGAAGGTAAAGGCATATGAACAAACGCGCAAATTTATTGGTAGAATTTCTAACAGAAGAATTACCGCCAATCAACTTGGAACAAAATATTGGAATTAATTTTAGTAATAATTTAGCCGATTTACTAAAAAATTTCATTTCCCCGCAAACGAATATCAAGCCATTTGTAAGCCCACGGCGTTTTGGTTGCATTATTCATGATGTATTAGAATCTGAAGAAAATACACAAAGCATTCGGCGCGGACCGGCAATAAATAATGCACTAAAAAATGAGACACCAACTCCGGCACTTTTGGGTTTTGCTAAATCTTGTAACTTGAACTGGCGTGAACTTGAGCAAAATAGCGATGGATATTTTTATGCCAAAATTGATATTAAAGGCCGTAAACTTGAGCATGTGCTTGAAGAAGCAATTATCACCTCACTCAAGAAATTACCTATAGCTAAAAACATGCGCTGGGGCGATAATGAATACTCTTTTGTCCGCCCAATGCATAATTTGCTAATTTTACACGGTGATAAAGTGATTAGTTCAAATAATACGATAATGGGGTTGAGCGCAAATAATTATACATTTGGCCATCGGGTAATGAGCCATGGCCCGATTGAAATTAAACATGCAGATGATTATTTGCAAGATATAACCCATAAAGGTATGGTTATTGCCGGTTTTAGAGAACGTTTGGAAAACATCCAGAAGCAATTAAACTCCCAGGCAAAAACTTTAAACTTAACCATAAATGATATGCCCGGTCTTTTGGAGGAAGTAGCAGCACTGGTTGAGTATCCGGTGGTATTACATGGAGAATTTGACCCTCTATTTTTGGCTGTACCTCAGGAATGCCTAATATTATCGATGGCTAAAAACCAGAAATATTTTGCCCTTTTAGACCTGGATAAAAAACTTAGCAACAAGTTTTTATTTGTTGCCAATATAAAATCTCCTAACCCCGAGGTGATTATAAAAGGTAATGAGAAAGTATTGGGCGCTAGATTACAGGATGCAAAATTCTTTTTTGATGTAGATAAAAAATATCCATTAGGTAAGTTTGTAGACAAACTAAGCACAGTGGTATACCATAACAAACTTGGATCACAACTAGATAGGATAGTACGTCTACAGAATATTGCCAGCATGATTGCTGAAGTATTTAATGTAAACCCGGATATTGCCAGAAGTACAGCCTATTTGCTCAAAGCCGATTTGTCATCAGAAATGGTTGGTGAATTCCCTGAATTACAAGGTGTAATGGGTAAATACTATGCTAAATTTCATGGCGAATCTGATGAGGTTGCCAATGCAATTGAAAAACATTACTATCCACGCTTTAGTGGTGATAGTTTACCTAATGACAATCTATCAGTAGTTATGTCACTGGCCGATAAACTGGAAACCTTAGTTGGCATCTGGGGAATTGGCTTACAACCAAGCGGGGATAAAGATCCGTTTGCACTACGTAGAGCGGCTCTAGGTATAATCAGGATTTTACTTAAACATGATTTGGATATTTTACAATTACTAAAAATCAGCTACAGTGCATTTTCAGATAAATATCAGCTAGATTCAAATACTGTAGATGAAACTTATCAATTTATACTAAGTCGCCTGGAAAATTACCTAAGTGCTGATTATTCACTAAATTGCATACGTAGCATTCTCAAGACCAAGCCCAGCCGATTTACTCAAATACCCGGGTTACTTAGTACACTAGATAATTTTGCTCGTAAAAACCTGGAAATACTGCAAGCCAATAAACGCATAGAAAACATTTTAAGTAAAAATGGCTATTTGTCTAAAGAAAACTATCAGCCGGAATTTAGCATAAACCTATTATCCGATGATGCCGAAAAAGTATTATATAAACATCTGGAAAACTCTGGCAGCGAAGTAGATTCCTTAATTACCCAGCAGAATTGGGAAGAATACTTTAAAAATTTAGGTAACTTAACTCCGGCAATAACCGGTTTTTTTGACAATGTAATGGTAATGACTGACAACTTAGATTTACAAAAAAATCGTATTGCATTATTGTTCAAATTTTATATTTTAGCAAACAAGCTGTGCAAATTATCTGAATTGGACTAACATGAAGCTGATTATCTTAGATCGAGACGGTGTAATAAACCACGATAGTCGCAAATATATAAAATCTGCTGATGAGTGGCTAATTATCCCCGGTAGCGCAAAGGCAATAGCAAATCTTACTCAAATAGGCTATACCGTAGTTGTTTGCTCCAATCAATCCGGAATCGGGCATGGGTTGTACGGCATGAAAGAACTAAATGAAATGCATGAAAAAATGCATAAATTGGTTAACAATGCCGGTGGGGTTATCGCCGCTATATTTATCTGTCCGCACATTCCTGAAGATAATTGCGAATGCCGCAAACCAAAACCCGGAATGATTTATGAGATTAGGGATAGGTTTAATCTTGATGATATGTCTAATATAATGTTTGTCGGGGATAGCGAACGGGACCTACTGGCAATTAAAGCTGCCGGTGGTATTCCGGTTTTGGTAAAAACCGGGAATGGTAAAAAGAGCCTGAATAAAATCACCATACCCCCGGGTACATTGGTATTTGATAATCTGCTATCTGTTAGCGAATATCTAATAACAAAAGAGGAAGAAGAATATGGAAAATAAAAACACGGTCATGGTATTTATCCGTTCTACAATTTTATGGGCTGTAACTTTAGGCCTTGTTCCTCTATATATGGTAATAGGCTATTTACTCTATATTGTAAATGCACGTACTAGACATAAAATATTAAGCTCATGGGGTTGTATCTTTGCATTTATGGCTAAGTACGTTTGCGGGGTAAAATATGTGGTCACAGGACAGGAAAATCTTCCTACAGAGCCATCAATTATCGCCAGTAACCACCAATCTACCTGGGAAACATTTGGTTACGTGCCAATTTTGCCACAACATGTATGGATTCTAAAACGCGAGTTAATCAAATTACCTTTTTTTGGTTGGACATTACGTACCGCATCCCCTATTGCCATCGACCGATCAAACAGGGTTGGTTCTACTGTACAAATATTGCGTCAGGGTGCGCAACGCCTGGCACAGGGTTTTTGGATTTTGGTATTCCCGGAAGGAACCCGCGTTGCACCCGATGCAGTAAAACCTTTCAAGGTTGGAGTTGCACGTATGGCTATCGAGCTTGATGTAGCTGTAGTACCGGTTGCCAATAATGCCGGCTATTGTATGCCGCGCTCCAGCTACATGATACACCCAGGTACTGTGAATGTTGTTATTGATAAACCAATTTGGCCAAACCCAGGGGAAACAGCCGAAGAGCTAATAAAGCGAATTGAACAGGTTGTACGCCAAAATTTAGCTAAAATAAGTCGGCCCCTAGCCAGTGTGGAACAAAGTGCGTGAAACGTTTTTATCTAAATATTGACTTTAGTCTCGGCCAAATCATTAATTTTTCAAATGAGATTGTACGACATATGCATGTTGTTCGGGTTAAGATTGGCGAATTAATCGAAATTTTTGATGGCAACAATAACTCGTGCCAAGGTGAAGTCCTAAGTCTTGACAGACGAAATGCGACACTTAAAATTATCCAAAAAAATCTCCCCTCACCCCTACCATTCGCCCAAATTAGCTTGGCAATTGGGTTAATTGCCAATGACAAAATGGACTTGATTATCCAAAAAGCGGTAGAGCTTGGAGTAAATAATATCATTCCCCTACACAGCGAGTATTCAGGTCGTCTTACCCATGACAGAAGCGCTAATAAATTAGCTCATTGGCAAAATATTATTATCAGTAGTTGTTGCCAATGCGGGCAAAATCTACTCCCAACTATTGCCCTACCTATATCAATTGATTCACTATATAAAAAAACAGAATATGATATAAAAGTTATTATGAATGTACCTAAGCCGGATTCCCGCTTACTACAGTCGTGTGTACGCGGAAATGAGAATTGGCTCTGGAATGATGGAAGGTCGGTAATTTTGCTAGTTGGACCGGAAGGCGGTTTTAGTGAAGTTGAAACAAAACAAGCAACCTTGCATGGGTATCAGTCATTACAGCTAGGTAACTTAATTATGCGCGCAGAAACAGCCGCAATTAGTGGCATAAGTATACTTAATTTATATTTAAAAAAATGGATAGTACTATGAATCATAAACACCAGCAATCAACTTTTAACCGTAACCCGATTATCTGGGCAAAGGATGCCTGGTTTTTGGCTAAGCCATACTGGAAGAGCCCCGATAGACCTAAAGCAATGGGCTTGCTTAGCATAGTCATTACTTTGAACCTGCTTATGGTAGCCATGAGTGTAGCAATAAACAAATGGTACAGTAAGTTTTATGATGCGCTACAAAATCTTGACAAACAGGCTTTCTATAAATTGCTACTTATTTTTTGTATCCTTGCTTTTACCAATATACTCATTTCTGTGCTTGCCTACTATTTTAGAAAAATCCTGGAAATTCGTTGGAGACGTTGGCTAACTGCCTATTATCTGGATAAGTGGTTTAATAGTAAAGCATATTATAAAACCAGGTTCCTATCTGTTATAAGTGATAACCCGGATCAACGGATCAGCGATGATATCAATAGTTTTATTGTACTAGTTTTGACCCTAACATTAGGTTTAATGAATTCTGTTGTTACTTTAGGATCGTTTGTAGTAATTTTGTGGACTATTGTCGGACCATTAAAATTTACCCTATGGGGACATCATATTGTAATACATGGCTACATTGTATGGGCTACTTTATTATATGCAATTGCCGGCACCTATATCACATTTAAAATTGGTAAACCCCTGATCAAACTGGATTACCAGCAGCAAAAATATGAGGCAGATTTTCGTTTTGGCCTAGTAAGGGTACGTGAGCATAGTGAAAATATTGCCTTTTATAACGGCGAGCCACAAGAAAAAGCAGAACTTTCTAGCCGCTTTACCAATGTAGTTAATAATTTCGTGTCGATAATTTATCGGCAATTGAAAATTGATATCTTTGGGGTAGGTTACGCTCAAATAGCCATCCTTGTACCATTTTTGGTTGCAGCTCCACGCTATTTTGCCAAAATAATAAAACTTGGCGATGTAATGCAAATTTCCAATGCCTTTGGACATGTACAAGGTGCACTATCCTATTTTATTGAGGCATATAGCTCTCTATCCGGATGGAGGGCAGTAATGGACCGGCTATATGGTTTCCTGATGTCTATAGAAGATGCGGACAAACTAGATGGTTTACAAATAAAAACGGACAATAATTATCTACATTTAAATCAGGTTGCAATTAACTTACCTAATGGTAATTGCTTAGCTAAAAATATCGGATTTAAACTAAATAGTGGTGATAGTATACTCATAAAGGGTAAATCCGGCAGCGGTAAAACCACATTGCTTAGAACTATTGCCGGTCTGTGGAATTTTGCTCAGGGTGATATTTATCAAAAAGATAACTTAAGCTCAATATTTATTACGCAAAAGCCATATTTACCAATTAGTACATTAAGAAGTGCAATCTGCTATCCATTAATTGACAATTTACCAGATGATGCTAAAATAAAAGAGATATTAGCTAAATGTTCTCTGTCCAACTTGGATAGTTGGTTGGATAATTCTGCTGACTGGGGAAACATCTTATCAATTGGAGAACAACAAAGAGTTGCATTTTGCCGAATTTTAATTAATAAACCTGATATAATTTATCTCGATGAAGCCACATCTGCACTTGATGAAGAAACAGAAGAGCTCATGTATAACCTGATAAAATCTGAGTTACCTAATAGTGTAATTGTAAGTGTTGGACATAGGAGCACTATTGCCAAGTGGCATACTCAGGTACTAAATTTTAATGAATTAGCCGCATAATTAAAGTATAGGTGCAATAGTAATAAATGGATAAAATTTTAAGTTTCATGCACGAAGATTTAATTAAACTAGATGAAGTAATTAGGCAGGACCTTAACTCTAATATACCTCTAATCAGACAAATCAGTGAATACATTATAGCTGGTGGCGGTAAACGTATCAGGCCGCTCATTTGCTTATTATGTGGTCGAATTGCTGGTCTTGTTGACGGTGCTGCAGCAGTACAAACCGATCAAACGCACGCGAGTGGGAACTTACTCCATAAAATGGCAGCTATGGTTGAATATATTCATACGGCAACACTACTTCATGATGATGTGGTTGATGAATCAAATCTCAGGCGGGGCCGTAAAACTGCTAATGCAGTTTTTGGGAATGCTGCAAGTGTCTTAGTAGGTGATTTTATTTATACCCGAGCATTTCAAATGATGGTTGAGGCCGATAGTTTGCGTCTACTCAAAGTTATGGCCGATAGCACCAATAAAATATCTGAAGGTGAAGTATTACAATTACTGAATATTGGTAGGCTCGATCTAACTGAAGCGGAATATTTTGAAGTTATAAAACACAAAACGGCGACGTTGTTTGAAGCAAGTGCCCGTGTCGCTGCAATTGTTGCAAACAGCTCAGAAGATGTAGAAAACTGTTTAAGTAATTACGCAATAAATTTAGGTAATGCATTTCAGGTTGTTGATGATATTTTGGACTATAGCGGCAATACAGAAGTTATGGGTAAAAACATCGGAGATGATTTACGTGATGGTAAGATCACCCTGCCACTAATTTATTTATTGGAACAAAACCAAAATATAGAGCAGATAAAAGACGCTATAGAAAAACCAAATAAAACTAATGTTAAAAATTTAATAAAGCTAATTAATAATTCTGATGCTATTTCTTATTGTAAAAAAATTGCTGAATACTTTGTTTTAAAAGCAAAGGAAGCCTTAAATAGCTTCCCCGATTCTGAGTATAAAATAGCAATGTTAGAACTGGCACAAGTATCAATTAGCCGCCTTAGATAATTTGTCAAATCATCATAGCTTACTACTATTTATCTCCAATAGTTGTATAACCGGATTTAAAGGGTGATTTAGTCAGAACCGTCAACTCTACCGTTGCCGGTGGAGTATCAGTTTCTGAGAAACAATTTGATTTGCTGGTATCTACCCTATAATTGCTTGATAAGCTTGGTTCTTTACCTTGCACAGCTTTACCATTTACTGCGTCTTGCGTATAAACAGAAATGGCAATGGTATCTCTATTGCGAAAAGACAGGTCATATCTCTTAAATTGCAAAAAACGCAGTTTTTGGGCATCTGATATATCATTCATATCCATTGTAAAACCTTGCAAATATCCCCCTCCGCGAAGCGTAGCAATTGTATTTGGACCCGACCAGGATCCGGGATACTCAAGCATCTTAAATTTACCCGCATGAAACTCATACTTAAACCTATATGGATTACCTTCAAGGGTAATCTCACAAGTAACTGTCTCTTTACCCCAGGCTAAACCTGCGTATATAAATGATGCCATAAATATACATAGATGAGTTAATTTTATTGATTTCATTTTTAATTTCCTTAAAAAATACATACATAGGGTAGTTATCAATTTTTTATAATAGCTATATTAATGATAAAAAATTGCGTATAATAGTTATGCCTTCCGCCGTCAGAATGGATTCAGGGTGAAATTGCACACCATATACCGGATACTGATTATGCTGTAAAGCCATTATTTCACCCTCTGTACTGATAGCAGTGGTAACTAATTGACTATCAGGAGAAATTTGATCTACAATTAATGAATGATAACGTCCAACTTGCAGTGGATTTGGCAAATTAGCTAGTATGCCCGTGTTTTCATGTGAAATCCAGGATGACATTCCATGCATCGGGCACTTTGCCTTGGTGATTTTAGACCCAAAAACCTGGGCAATAGCTTGGTGTCCCAAACATACCCCAAGTATCGGAGTGTTGGTATAAAAATGTTCGACTAATTCTAATGTAATTCCGGCAGTATCTGGTGTACAAGGACCAGGTGATAATATAATTTTTTCAGCTTTTAGCTTTTCTATCTGCTTAATGTTGATTTCATCATTTCTAATCACAATAGCATTATAGCCGCATAACTTAACATACCTAGCCAAATTATGTACAAAAGAATCGTAATTATCCAGAACTAATATCATTTACTAAGCCTTTCTGCCCTGGTATTTTTTCAAATTGACGGGGTAAATACGTAAAACCCCCTAACAGTTTGGCATATTATAGCATAAAGCGTTAGGGCGTTTTAATCTTGCCTGTCAATAATAAATTTAGAATACACGCTCAATTTCATTTCATTGCAAAGTGCATGTGCTTTGATTATACCCAACATCTATTTCAGGAATCGCATAGATCTGATGGTAAAGCTCCGTATAGCCTTTAAAACTACTAAAGGGGCTAGGCAACTCGTGGATACTGCATTCAGCAAGAACATCCGTAAACTTTAACCCTTTATATTTTCCGGAAATGCGCCAATATTCTGTATTGTCAGCTGCTTTTATACGACGAAGGCTCCACCCACAAATCTGCAACGAATTTAATGACACATATTTATCGTCATAGTTAGCTTTAAGAGGGAGTGTATAATCTAACCCATGAAATAAAGGTTCAGTTCTATATGTGACCGTATACTGCCCCTCTTTAACTGTACCTAAACTAGTCGTTACTACTAGCCCTTTATTTTCCTGTGGCTCACCGATTGCCCAATTAAATTTCAATTCCTGACCTACCGTAAACTTACATTGTGCTTTTTCACCATAAGTTAGGGCATGTAGTTTTCCCATGCACAGCAATAATAAAATAATACTAAATAAAAAACTATTTAAAATATATTTTTTAGTTACGGTATTGTTTCCTAAACTTTTATTTAATCCCAAAGAAATTCCGTTTTGCTTCGTTTTCATTTTTCTATCCAATTTAAAATAAACCTATCATTATAATAGCTTATTATACGGATATATACTATACGGGATTTCCGTAACCGGTTGTGCATAGGCCAGGGTAAAATTATTTATAAGATATCTTTTTAGTATTAAAGAGAATTTAAAATGATAATTTCCTGCTAGACTTATTTTAACTTTAATTATGCAAGAAATACTTTTGAAAAAATAGTATAAATGTCAACCATTGCTATATGAACTTAACTCTAAATATTATGTTATAGTTTCAAATAGTTTTTGGGCTTTTAACATAGATTCTTCATATTCTGCTATCGGGTCGGAATAAAGTGTTACCGCCCCGCCAACATGAAAACTTAGTTCATCATTATAGATAGTAATTGTCCTGATTGCCACAGATAAATCTATATTCCCGTTAAACCCGATATAACCAACACTACCATAACTTATACCGCGTGGCGTATTTTGTTCCAATTCATCTATAATTTGCTGAGCGCGAATTTTTGGTGCGCCGGTAATTGACCCTGCCGGAAATATTGCTTTAATGATATCAAAGATTCCTATATCAGATTTTAATCTCCCGTTAATCACTGAGACTAAATGATGCACATTGGTAAATGATTCCAATCCACATAATTGCTTAACAACTATACTATCTGCTTCACAAATTTTGGATAAATCGTTTCGCATCAAATCTACAATCATTATATTCTCTGCCCTGTCTTTAGAACTAGATTGTAAAGTTTGCGCTAAAAAATTATCCAATCCTAAATCCGGATTTCTTCTAATAGTACCCTTTATTGGCCTGACTTCTACTTCATTATTAGTTATTTTTATAAATCTTTCAGGAGAGGCTGAAAGTATTTTTAGCTTATCCAAATTTAAATAAGCAGAAAATGGCGCTGGATTTTTATACTGTAGATAACAAAATAATTTTTCAGGCTTATAGTTATTGTCAATTTTAGCGCTAAATTTCTGTGCTAAATTTGCCTCAAAAATATCACCGGCTTTTATATACTCTACAGCTTTTTTAACAGCATTAGCATAAGTTTCTTTAGTAAAATTTGATTTTAGTACTAAGGCTTTAGGATTATCTATATCAGTTTGAGGGATAGCAACAGCACTATTATAAATATTCTCTAATTTGGATAATAAACCATCAATGTCTGCATCGGATAATTCGGTTACCAATAGATAACAAATTTTTTCCTGCTTATCAAAAGCAAATACCTGATTATATATGCCAAACCAATAGTAAGGTAGCTGGATCCCCACCTGCACAGGGATAACAGGCTGCACGGAAATGACATGCGGTTCTAACCGCCTGGCATAATCATAACTTATGAAGCCCATTAAACCACCAGTAAAGGGTAGATTTTCCCCTGGTGGATTTCCACTCACTGCATGCGCGCACACACATGGATGATATTTTTTCAATTCTTCAAATTTTTCTAATTGCTCCTGGAGGGATACCCCGGATTTCGGTGAGATAGTGTCTACCGGGTCTATACCAATAAAGCTATAACGTCCATAATAATTATGTTCTAAACTACTTTCTAAAAATACCGTAGCATAGCGCGTGCCAACAATATCAAAGAGTTTTTTTGGCTCAATATAAGGTAGACATTTATAAACTGATGACATTTAATTTTTTATGACTAAGATGTGACTAATTTGATTTTAAAATCAATTTTCTTCCACTGGGCAATTTCTTCATTTAATGAATGGCGGGTAAGTGGGTTTTGTTTTAGCCATGTACTGTTAATTATTAAATTAAATCCCTCTTTGGTAGGAGAATCTACCTGAATAATATGATCTTTAGGTATATCTTTTCGATTACGATTAAAAATTACTGCCAATCTAAAACATAACACCATCATTAATAATTTTGATCTAACCCGGCGCTTATTTTTTAATCCATCAATAGCCCGGGTCAGCCCGCCTCTGTGCGCACGCACCAAATCAGCTAATAAAGTTTGCTCTGGTTTAGAAAATCCAGGCAATTCAGCATTAGCCAGAATATATGCCCCATGTTTATGGTAGTCATTATGTGAAATTGCCAAACCGGTTTCATATAACTGTGCCGCCCATTGTAATAATTTAATCTGCTCCGGATCTTGTTTAGCCTTGTCTACTACCTGCTTATATAAATTTAGGGCTACATTTGCAACACGGTCACCCTGTGCATCATCTAGTACCGAACGTTTCTTTAGTCTTTCTACCGTACTTTCACGTAAATCACGATTTGTTTTCCGCCCAAGTAAATCATACATCACACCTTCGCGTAGTGATCCATCAGCGATTGTCATATTAGCTATTTGCAGCTCTTCCATAACTCCGGTCATGATAGCCAGCCCACCGGCAATCACTGGCACCCGATCTTCTTTTAAACCAGCCATAGACAGATTGTTAATATTTCTATACTTAACTAACATCTTTCTGAGCTTATATAATCCGTCTAAGGAAATTTGATCTGAAAAATTATTCTCTATACATAAATCATATAAAGCACGAGCCGTACCGGAAGTGCCGATAGCCGCAACCCAATCATGACTGGCAAATAAATGTTCCATCGCCTGAACCCTGCCACGAGCAGCAAAAATTGCATTGGCAAAATTACGCTCAGTTAATTCTCCGCTTACAAAATAACGGTTGCTAAAGGATACGCATCCCATGGTGACACTTTCCATAATCTGTGGCTCATAGCCAACCCCGGTTACAAATTCAGTTGAACCACCACCAATATCAATTACCAGACGTTTATCCTGGCTAAATGCCATAGAATGCATCGCACCAATATAAATCAGTCTGGCTTCTTCAGTACCGGAAATAACTTCCACATTAAACCCCAGGGCTTTATTGGCAAGCATAATGAAATCTTCAGCATTTCGGGCAACACGTAATGCGCTCGTGCCAACAACTCTAACCTGGCTTTTTTTGAAACCAATTAAGCGTTCGCCAAACCTGGCCAATACGGCCAGGGCTTCTTCTTGTTTTTCCGGGGTCAGATTATCATTTTCATCTAAACCACCAGTTAATCGTACAGTCTCTTTAATCTGGTCTATCGGATGCAGAGTATTATCTTCTTGGATACTTGCAATCAAAAGGCGAAAACTATTTGAGCCTAAATCTACTGTGGCTAATAAATTATTTTCCATAATTTTAATGCACCTGGGAATTCAAATCATTTGAGTTATCGTAAGACATCTAGACTTCCATCTCTCTTAGCTAATACCAACTCATCTGCACCACGTTTGGCAAATAAACCATTTGTCACTACACCCACTATATTATTTATCTTTTCTTCCAGGGCAATTGGCTCTAATATATCCAAATTATGTACATCTAATATATAATTGCCATTATCAGTTATAACCTCTTCACGCCAGTTTGGTGCGCCGCCTAATTTTACCATCTCGCGTGCCACATAACTTCTAGCCAGCGGAATTACTTCCACCGGAAGAGGAAAATTTCCAAGTTTCATAACATATTTTGATTCATCGGCAATACAAATGAACTTGCGTGAACTAGCTGCAATTATCTTCTCCTGGGTAAGTGCCGCTCCGCCACCTTTAATCATCTCCAGCGAATGATTTATCTCATCAGCACCATCAATATAAATATCTAATGGTCCGGCACTGTTCAAATCGAGCACTGCTATACCATATTGTTTGAGCAAATTTGTCGTTTGGGATGAACTAGACACTGCCCCACGAATTTTATGTTTAATTTCGGCTAATTTATCAATAAAATATTTTACGGTTGAGCCGGTACCAACACCAACTACCATATCATCTTTAACATAACGAACTGCATACTCGCCGGCTAGTTTTTTTTGTGCATTTTGATCTATCATGCTATCTTCTCTTTCGACATAAAATCATTTATTGATTTGACAATCCCGTCTTTGTCCAATCCGCAATATTTTAATATTGCCTTAGGATCTCCATGTGGTGGAAACAAATCAGCAATCCCCAGATGCAAAATTGGCATAGCTATTCCAAGAAAAGTCATCACTTCACAACAGCCGCTTCCAGCACCCCCGGCAATAACGTTCTCCTCTATAGTAATAATATAGTCATGCGTTTCACACATTTGTTTTATCAAAGCAGTATCTAATGGCTTTACAAAGCGCATATTGCATAAGCTTGCATTTATCTCATCTGCCACAAGGTGCGAAACATCAAGCATCGAGCCAAAAGATAAAATAGCTATTTTATTGCCATGCCGAACTATTTCGCCCTTACCAAATGATAGTAGCTTTGGCGTTTCTACAATTTGTGTCCCTGAACCGCCCCCTCTTGGATAGCGAACTGCACACGGCATATTCATTCTATAGGCTGTCCATAACATATGATAACACTCATTTTCATTACTAGGCGCCAGAATAACCATATTGGGAATACAACGTAAAAATGATAAATCAAATGCACCAATATGGGTCGGGCCATCTGCACCAACAATGCCTGCGCGATCTATGGCAAACATTACCGGTAAATTTTGTAGGGCAATATCATGAATTAACTGGTCGTAACCACGCTGCAAAAATGTAGAATAAATAGCAACTATTGCTTTTACACCCTGAGTCGCAACCCCGGCTGCAAAAGTTAATGCATGCTGCTCAGCAATTCCTACATCAAAATATTTTTCCGGATAAAGATTAGCAAACTCAACCAAACCAGATCCCTCACGCATTGCCGGGGTAATTGCCACAAAATTAGTTTCTGTCTTAGCCATATCACACAGCCATTTGCTAAATACCTGGGTATAGGTTAAAGCAGACCCGCTTTTATTACCTGCGGCCATTCCAACTAATGGGTTAAATTTGGTAACCCCATGGTAACCAATTGGATTATGCTCTGCTAATTTATATCCTTGTCCTTTTTTGGTAACAACATGTAAAAATTGCGGGCCGGATAATTGTTTTATGCGCTTTAAATGCGAAACTAATTCATCTATATCATGACCATCAATCGGGCCAATATAGTTAAAACCAAGCTCTTCGAACATAGTACTGGGCATCACCATACCCTTCATATGCTCTTCAACTCTGTGCGCAATTTTTTGCATTGTCGGCATCAGGCTTAGTGCCTTATTTGCAGTTTGCTTAACAGTGTTATAAAAACGACTGGCTAAAATTGTTGATAAATATTGACTAATTGCACCAACACTCTCCGAAATCGACATTTCATTATCATTTAAAATAACTAATATATCACTTTTTAACCAACCGGCATTATTCAAACCTTCAAAGGCTAATCCTGCAGTCATTGATCCATCGCCAATTATCGCCACTGCTTTGTTATCTTTTCCTAATGCTTTATTGGCAACGGCCATGCCCAAAGCTGCCGAAATCGAAGTTGAAGAATGGCCCACCCCAAAAGTATCGTACTCACTTTCATCGCGCTTAGGAAATCCGGCAATACCATTTAATTGGCGTAATGTTCCCATTTGATCACGCCTACCGGTTAGAATTTTATGTGGATAAGACTGATGCCCTACATCCCACACCAACAAATCCTCTGGGGTATTATAAACATAATGAAGCGCAATACTTAATTCAACCGCGCCTAAATTTGATGCTAAGTGCCCTCCGGTATTGCTAACTGTATCCAAAATAAACTCACGTAGCTCTTTTGATAAAACATACAACTGTTCCTGGCTAAGTTTACGTAAGTCGCTGGGATAATTTATCTGTTCTAGTAGGGGAAACGTACTCATTTAAAAAAATTCTCTCTAAATACTCAGTGATTTCTCTTATATACACTAGTTGCTATATCTTGCAACATATCACTATTTTGTATGGAAGATAAGTCTACCATAATCTCTGTATATAGCTCACCGGCAATTGCCCCGGCTTCTTCTAAGCCCAGTAAGCTTACATATGTAGCTTTCTCGTTTACAACATCCTTATTTGCAGTCTTACCCAATGTATCAGATGTCTGTGTAACATCCAAGATATCATCAACAATTTGAAATAATAAACCAAGGCTGCCTGCAATCTGCCCCAATTTACTATATCTAACTAAAGAAAACTCGGAACCGCATAAATAGCCGCACAAAATTGCAGCTTTAATTAAAGCCCCGGTTTTACACATATGCATATTTTGTAAATCGGTTAGATTTAGTTGCTGGCCGGTTGAATACAAATCAAGCATCTGCCCCCCAACCATTCCATTTATACCGCTGGCTTCACTTACAATATTAATAATTTTTAATTTATTATCCGGCGAAATTTTTAAACCCGGGGCGCTCAAAATTTCAAAGGCCAAAGCTTGTAATGCATCTCCAACTAAAATAGCAGTTGCTTCATCATATTTCTTGTGGCATGTTGCTATACCACGGCGTAAATCATCGTCATCCATTGCGGGTAAGTCATCATGCACTAACGAGTAACAATGAATTAGCTCTAAGGCACATCCAATATCTAAGACTGATTTTGAATCGGCAGCATTTAATTTGCCACTAGCAATTGATAATAATGGACGAATACGCTTTCCGCCACTTAAAACCGAATAGCGAATTGGATCAATTAAACCCGGATTCTTTTCTCTATCTGATAATATTTCAGCGAGTCGTTTTTCAATTAAATCAAGGTCTTTATACAACGTTAAAATCTTTTAAACTATCGGTATCGGTATCCAAAATTTTTACCTTTTGCTCCACTTCGGCCAGTTTTTCCTGGCAAAACTTAATTAATGCCATGCCAAGTTGGTATTTTTCCAAAGCTGTTTCAAGCTTAACTTCATTATTTTCAATTTGCAAAACTATCTGTTCAAGCTCTGCCATTGCTTCTTCAAAATCAGCCGGGGATTTTGTTTTTGTAACCATTTTAACCGTTCCTTATCAATTTACCAATATACCAACCTAAAAGAATCGAGATAATACACGTTGCGATACTAATTATAAAATAACTTAAAAATGAATGGAAATATATTAATTGCATTGAATGAATAGTCGTATGATGCACATCACTTATGTCCGCTTGATTAGCAAGTAACCCAGCCAATTTACCACCAAAACCAATTGATAGTAAAGATATCCCCATCATTGCTGAAACATAGCGTGGCGGAACTAAAATACTCACCATGGATAAGCTAGTTGGGGAAAGGCACAATTCACCAATTGCTACAAAAATATAAGGCAATATAATAAAAATAATATTTAAATGCCTACCATGTACCATGGCATACCACAACCCAGCTGAAATAAACAAAAAGCATAAGCTATTAAATAAAAATCCTAAGCTATACCGATTTGGAATTGAAACACTAAGCCCACGGTCTTTAAAATAGAACCATACCATATTTATCACAGGGCCAAACAAGATAACACCCAATGATTCAATTGCCGGTATTGAACTAATCGGTACACCATTTGGTACCTGACATACGCGTTCAGTACAAAGACCAATTGAAAAGAATTGCTGAAAGAAAATTGCCCAATAGCAAACAGCAAGTAAAATAAGAAACAAAAAGGCCAGAAGCTTATTTCGCTCTACCCCATGATGGGTTATAATTGTGAACAAAATAAAACCAAAGCAAAGAATTGCAATAAATATAAAATAAAGTGTTGCTAAAAATTCTGATTGAAGCACAAAAATGGATACTGTTAGCATGGTTATTACCCCAATTAAGGCATAGGCATAATCTCTAAACCTCAACCGTGTTTTGCGTCGATCAATTATCTTATACTTAAGTTTACCATATGAGAAAATAACTGTACCTAATATGATACCAATTGCCGATGATATAAACGTAATACCCCACCCCAGAAAAGAAGAGAGATAACCGCCAAGCAGGCTGCCACCTAAGGCTCCCATGTATATACCAGTATAATATAAAGTGAAGCCGGCTTCTTTACGTTCGTTATCATGATGCGAATATAAGGTACCTAATAGACTTGAGATATTTGGCTTAAGTAACCCGGTCCCAACTGAGACCAAGCTTAGCCCCATAGTTAAACCCTGTAGATTTGGCAAAATACCTATACCGGTATAACCAATAAATAAAAAAATACTACCAAGAAATATGCTGGCAACAGAACCAATAAACCTATCGGCAATTATACCGCCGAAAAAAGAATTGATATATGCCAGGGCGGTAAACGAGCCAACTATAACATAACTACTTTGATCATTTTGGTGCAACCTATTTAAGAGGTAAAATACTAAAACTGTCTGAATAATATAAAAACCATAACGTTCCCACATTTCTGTAAGAAAAATAACCAGAAATCCCTGTGGTTGTTTATGATCTGCATTCATTTTTTGGCTCTTCTGTCAGATTATTATTAAATTGCTGCTTTTAATTTATCATATATCTGCTGCCGTATAGTGTTTACCTCTTTTGTGCCATCAATTTTTATATACCTGGCATTTATCTCATTTGAATAATAATCAATTAATGGCGCCGTTTGCTTGGCATATACATCCAGGCGCTTACGGATCGTTTCTTCTTTATCATCATCACGTTGAATCAGCGGCTCGCCTGTAATATCATCTTTGTACATAACTTTTGGCGGGTTATATACTACATGATAAGTCCTGCCAGATGATGCATGAACTCTTCTTCCGGACAAACGCGTTACAATTTCAGCAAATGGGACATTTATCTCAATTACATAGTCAATCTTAACCCCAGCTTGTTTTAAGCTGTCAGCCTGGGCAATTGTGCGTGGAAAACCGTCAAATAAATATCCGTTTTTGCAATCTGGCTCTTTTAGCCGTTCTTTAACTAAACCAATAACGATATCATCGGAAACTAACTGCCCCTTATCCATAATTTCTTTAGCTTTTAAACCAAGCTCGGTTCCCTCTGAAATTGCCCGCCTCAGCATATCCCCTGTAGATATTTGTGGAATACCAAATTCTTTGGTAATATACGCAGCTTGAGTGCCTTTCCCAGCACCTGGTGCGCCTAGTAAAATTATTCCCATCATTTGTAAGTCCTATTCTATATTAATACCTGGATTCCCAACCAAGCTGGAAATAACAGACAGCTAACTGTCGCGGCCATCACCAAATTTAGTATTTGGCTTATCCGTATTATCTACATCATACCCAGCTGCTAGTGCCTGATAAAGAGTTACAATAGTTTGTAACTGATTAGTTTTTGAACTGGCAGCAGTGAGTGCAGTTTGCTCCATCTGAATCTTATACTGCAGTACCGGCATTAAACTATCCAGCCCCTGTTTATATCGACCATCTTCAAGGTTATACGCAACAACTGAAGCTTTATATGCCTCCATCTGGTCTTTATAACTTTTAGTAAGTTTATCATGACCAGATAAACCAGTATCTACCTGCTGGAATGCCGTCCTCACTGTATTTATATAATTCCAGTATGCCTGATAGTAAATTCCTCTAGCGCCCTTAATCTGACCATAAATTGATAAATTTAATATAGGCATTAAGGCATTGGCCTGAATTTGCCAGAAATCACTACCGGCATTAAATAATGAAGCTAATCCATTTGAGGCAAAACCTGTATTACCGGTCAGGGCAATCGTTGGGAAAAACTGTGAAGTTGCTACACCAATATTGGCATTAGCCTGGACAAGCCCGCTTTCCATCTGGCGAATATCCGGACGTGATCTAAGTACGGTTGATGGTAAATTTACCGGGATAATACCATCGGTTGGCAGTGCCGTAAAATCTACCCCACGTGGCAAATCGCCTGGGTTTTTATTGGCTAATACGCGAATTGCATTAGTAGTCGAAACAATATTATTTTGCATAATCGGCACTTGTGCCTTAGCTGTTTCATATTGCTGCTGATAATTTTGTAAAGTAAGAAGGGAAATATAGCCTTCTTTGTACTGCGCTTTGCCCAACTCATATTGTTTAGCCGTATCTTCAGCCAGTTGCTTTCTTAATACCAACATATAATCATAACCACGTAGAGATAAATAACTACCAACTACCTGTCCGATAATTGTCATACGCATTGCATCTTTTTGGTATTTGGCTAATCCAACGCCAGCTTTTGCTGCCTCTTGTTGACGTAATTGTTGCATAATATTTAAACTATAGCTTGGTGTAAAATCAATAAAATAACCGGCATTACCACCTACAGTATAGGCAGAAGCACCATTACTTGTTACCCCAGTGTAAGTGCCTGTTGCCCTGTAACCCGGCATGAAAGAAAGTGTCGGGACCCAGCCCATTTCTACAGCCTGCAAATTACCCTGTGCGTTAATAATATTACCAATTTGTTGTTGAATGGTCTGGTTATTTGCCAATGTATAAACTACCAGCTTATCCAAAACCGGGTCGTTAAATTGCTCCCACCATTTCATTTTGGCCATCCGGGTAACATCTGCCGATTCGTTACTTTTGTCTACTTTGGATAAATCATCTTTGCTTACCCAATCTTTTGGTGCGCCAGCATTTGGAGATGTATAACTTGGCCCCCAAATAGCACAACCGCCAAGAACCATGGCGGCAAACCATATTAATATCTGTTTACTTCTTATCACGATGTTTTGCTACCCAACCCTTTACTGTAACTTGTTTTGCCCGGGATACTGTTAGTTCATTTGCCTCTGTTGTCTTGGTTATAGTAGAACCAGCTCCAATAACACTACCATGTGATATTGTAACCGGAGCTACCATCATAGTGCCCGAACCAATAAATACATTATCTTCAATTATGGTTTTATACTTATTCTTACCATCATAATTGCAGGTAACACTGCCGGCGCCCACATTAACCCCTGAGCCAATAGTGCTATCACCAATATAAGTTAGATGGTTAACTTTAGAGTTTTGACCAATGATACTATTTTTTATTTCCACAAAATTACCCACATGGGCCCCGCCTGTTAATTCAGTTCCAGGCCTTATCCGGGCAAAAGGGCCAATTAGGCTATCTATTCCAATTTTTGCATCTTCTATTATACTATATGGCTTGATAGTAACATTATTACCAATAATCACATTTTTTAAAAGCGATCCGGCGCCTATTGTTACATTATTGCCAAGAATTACTGTACCCTCAAAAATACAGTTAACATCAATAATGCAGTCCATACCGCATGATATTTTACCACGAATGTCAATTCGTGATTTATCGAGCAATGTTGCACCGCCCTCTAATAATGCCTCGGCCAGTTTACATTGATGTACACGCTCTAAGTACTCCAGTTGTAATTTATTATTTACACCCATAATTTCATAATTATGCGCTGCAGTATAGTAACGAATCTCTATATGTTGCCTGTAAGCTTTAGCTATAACATCAGTTAGGTAATATTCATCCTGATTATTGTTATTTTCTAATGAATTTAACCATTTCGCAAGATAGCGGTTAGGTAGGATATAAAAACCAGTATTTATTTCAGTTATAAACTTTTCACTTTGTGTAGCATCTTTTTCTTCAACAATACACTTAATCTGAAAACCTTCGTCACGAACAACCCGCCCATATCCTGTTGGATCATTTAACTGGGCCGTTAGCATTACAACCCCGCCATCATATAATTCTTGCATATGATGCAAAGTACTACTGCTAATTAATGGTACATCGCCATACAACACCAAAGTTGCACCATCATTATCAATATGTGGTAGTGCGCATCTTAAGGCATGCCCGGTACCATGCTGTTTATCTTGAAATGCCCAAATAAATTTATTTTCTACAAACACTTCATCAATTGATGATTTGACAATATCACCACCATGCCCATAAACAATAATCAGATTTTCCGGATTAAGAGATAGGGCAGTAGTAATCACATGCTCAAGCATAGATTTATTGCCAACTTTGTGCAGTACCTTAGGTAGGCTCGAATTCATCCGCTTACCTTGCCCAGCCGCTAAAATTACAATATTTATTTTGGTCATAGATTTAGTCTGTAATTAGGAAATTGGGAATTATAGCATATTTCAGTATAATTTAACCTTAGAATTGCCCAAGGGGAAATTTTGAATTAAAACAAAACATGGCAAGAAATAAATTATCCTGCCACACTCTAAAACATAGTTATCTATGGCACTTTCTTTTCGCCAGCAACAGGTTTATTTGTTTCAGGTTCATTCAGCTCCACACCCCAAAAATCAAATAACCCATCTGGTTCTATGAACATAGCTGAATCTTTAGGTATTTCAAATCCTTTTTCAAACCCAACCTGTGCCCTTACAGAGTTATTAACTACCATTCTATGCCTAGCACTGACATTATGAGATGTTGAACTTGGCATAACATTTGCTGCGAACGAGTAAAAAAACCTCTGGCTGGCATTTTTTCCATCAATCACTGGTGCCGGAGTGCCCCCTAATGAGTCCTTATATGCATTATAAGCTGCATCTAACCCAAAAGTATAAGTGAAGATATTTAACAACAATTCTCTATATTGCTCATCATTATCCAATTTATCAAAAACTGCATTCTGTAAGGTCGTATGATTAAATTGTTGGCCAGGTAATGGTTTTAATAACAAATTTTCATACTTGGTTTGTAAAGCTTGAATAATTTTACGTTGCTGCAAATCATATGGCTGATTACCTAGTTTTGACAATTTCTTTTTATAATTTTCTAAAAGATTATCTATTAATATCTGATTATTTGCCCCCATTATAATTAATTGCTTGCTAAATCTAGGTTCAGACTTTAAAGACATATCCACAATAATAGAGCCAATCACTTTACTTAAACTTGTACCAAGAGCACCATAATTTATTGCATCATCAGCATCTTGATTAAAACTTGGCGGAATCCATTCAACAAAAGGGAGTTTTATCTGATTTAAGGTAGCATTATACGGTTGCTGAGAATCCGCAAGTTGATCTTCTGTAAATATCTGACCAGGCTGAATCGGTTTACCTATCTGGCTGAGTATATATTTATACTTGGTACTCTCTATAAGTTCTACATCATTTACTACACTTTTATCACCAAGAGTTAAGTTTGAATAATCTATTTTTTTAGCGTTATGACTTCCTTGTATAGTCATGCCATTTATTTTATGGCCTAAAGCTATTTTATTAGCCATAGTCATCCAATTTGCTGAGTTAATTTTACGGATATAATATTTCTTGATATTTTCAAACATGCCCAATACTCTACCCTCATTATTTTTAATATATTTATTAAAACATAACCTATTGAGATCATCATTTCCAAAAATAAGCTTAAGCTGGTTATAAATCTGTACGTCCTTATCAATCGGACTGGATCGCTCTATTCCTGTCGCACTCTTCTCCTTTTCATCTTTTTGCTCCAAAGCATAATCTTTTATAATCAATGGCTCATATTGTAATAAGTAGCTAAATTTAATGTATGCTACTAGTTCATTTAATTTAAATTTTTTAAAAATTCTACTATCTAGCTTTGCAAAATTCTCAAGATTAATCATTGTAGCATTATTAAGTTTATTTATTTCTTGAGGTATAACAATATTATAGGCAAGATCTTTACTAAGATTTTTTTCACTCGATAATAGAGAATAATTTTTTGCTGCTTTATCCTCCCTCGAAATTGCGTGCATTACTTTTTCTATTCTTAAAATTGCACCTGCTTTGTCTGCAGTTATAGGATCACCGGCATTATTAAAAATACCCTGAATCATATCTATTAATTTTTTTCGTACATTTTCAGAATCCGATGCTTTCAGTTCTATATCATTTATCTTATCTTTCGCCGGATAAAACTGTAAAATCGTTGGTTCTGGGTGCTTATCCACTAAATTGAAGTCCAAAAAAACTGAGACGCCAGCTTTGTATAATTCTGCAACATAATTTAAATCTGCCGGCTTAGATATTTTATCTATCTTCTCTAAACCTTTCTTTAGTTCCTGCTGCGTGTTTTTATTATCTTCTACTCGCAGCTTTTTTGAAAGCTGGTTTACCAATATAGAGCTACAACTCTTAGTTACGCCTTCATATATAAATTGAAACCCTAAGGGTGGAATATAACTGTTAGAATGATCTGGATCCTCACTTATACCTTGTAACCATAATCCATTAACATGTGTAAAAAAATCATCCTCTGGTTTCACAAAGTCATCAATATTATCATAAATACCAGCCTCAGCAAATTCCAACATAAAGGCCAGGAGTATGCCAAAAAAACAAGTGCTTAAACTAAATTTTACTTTCATTTTTATTCCCTTAAACTTATAAACCCTGTGTATTTGGTTTTCAGTTTACACAGGAATGACAGTCTTAATTAATTGACCAGCTATGCTTGCCAAGCAGTTCATTGACTTTACTTAAATTCGTATAATTTGGCACAAAACGGTAAGCATCCCCGACTGTTATTTTGCATCTTGCCTCTGCCTTTGAGTAGTTAATAGTTAATTTTGCTCCGTTAGGCGCTAAAAAACCAGCCAAATTATTCGCAGCAAACTTATCATCAATATTTAAAATCACATTATTAATCTGTTCTGGCAATATATCATCAATAGATGCAATATTCTTGGCAGTCACCTTAATCTGATTTCTAAAGGCATCGTACATCAATTCACCACTTACGAAGATTAATTCATCCATTTTTAGCAGGTGCTTGAATTTGTCAAATTCGCTATCGTACACCACAAACTCTAGACTACCCGAATCATCCTCAATATTAATAAAATGCATCTTACCACCTTTTTTTAGCGGTCTTGATCCCATATAATTAATAACTCCGCATACCAAAACCTTTTGTCTCTCTCGTGTAGTTCCATTAATTAAATCTTGCATTGCCTCAGATTCAACTCCATAATGAGAAAGAGGTTCAATTCCCAGCTTATGCACAATATCTCTATATTCATCAAATAAGCTGGCACTAAAATAAAATCCAAGCGCCTGCTTTTCATTAGATAACATTTCTTTTAATGTCCAGGCCGGATATTCTTCCAGTTTAAAGCCACCGGCAGCAAGACTACCCAACCCAACATCATCCTCAGCAAACATATCAAATAATGTTGCCTGGTTTGCATTTTGTAAAAGCTTGGTTACTTCATCCATGACTCTACCAATATTATTAAATAATATCGACCGATTAGGTTCTAAGTTATCAAAAGCTCCAGCCTTTACCAGGCTTTCTAATGTCTTTTTATTAATTGCTTTTTTATCCACTCGGGTACAAAAATCATAAAAGCTGACAAATTCACCATTTTTCTCCCGCTCTTGAACAATCAATTCGGCAACATTCCTGCCAACACCTTTAATCGCGCCCAAAGCATACCTGATTTGTACTTTATCAATTGGTTGAAATTGGTACACAGAATGATTAATATCCGAAGGTAAAATAGTCAAGTCATTATCCTGACAATCCTGATAAAATTCATACAATTTATCTGTTTTATCCAACTCTGATGACAATGTTGCTGCCATAAAACATGATAAGTAATGCGCTTTTAAATATGCTGTGTGATATGAAACCACTGCATATGCAGCACTATGAGATTTATTAAAACCATATTCGGCAAATTTAGCCATCAGATCAAATAAATGTTCGGCAAGCTCTGCGGTGTAACCTTTTTTTAAAGCACCCTCTATAAAAAGGTTTTTATGTTTTGCCATTTCTTCCGGTTTTTTCTTACCCATTGCCCGACGTAATAAATCAGCACCACCGAGTGTATAGCCACCAATGATTTGTGAGATCTGCATCACTTGCTCTTGATACACAATTACACCGTAAGTTGTTTCCAAACATTCGCGCAAGTCATCATGGAAATAATCGGGCTTATCAATTCCTTTTTTTCGGCGAATAAAATCATCAACCATGCCTGAGCCCAGTGGCCCAGGACGGTAAAGTGCAAGGATAGCAATAATATCTTCAAAACGATCGGGCTCCAACTTAGTCAATACCCGCTTCATACCACCGGACTCTAGCTGGAATACCGCTTGCGTATTACCTGAACGTAGCAGCTCGTATACGCCTTTATCATCAAATTGGTAATTGGATAGTTTTACATCTTCTTTATGGAGTATTTTAATATTGTTTAATGTATCCTGAATAATAGTCAGGTTTCTAAGACCTAAAAAGTCAAACTTGACCAGGCCAACACTTTCAACATCATCTTTATCCAACTGAGATGTTTGCATACCATCAGCCAGATATAACGGACAAAAATCGGTCAAATCTGATGGCGCAATTAATACTCCTGCTGCATGCTTACCTACACTTCTGGTCAAATCTTCCAGTTGCTTTGACAAATCCCATAAACGTTTTACTTCATCATCAGCATTATCTATTTTATCTTTAAGATCGGGGAATTTATCATAAGCTTCATCCAGGCTAAAACTTTTAATAGGAGTATTTAGGATTAATTTAGATAAAGAATCGCACAAACCATATGGTAATGCCAATGCCCTGCCTACATCTTTAATTACAGCCTTAGATGACATTGTGCCAAATGTAGCAATTTGTGCAACCGCGTTAGCTCCATATTTATCTTTTACGTATTCAATTACCAGCTCACGTTTTTCCTGACAAAAATCAATATCAAAATCTGGCATCGATACCCGCTCTGGATTTAGGAAACGCTCAAATAATAGCCCATAACGAAGCGGCTCTATATCGGTTATCCCTAGCGCAAATGCTACCAAAGAGCCGGCCCCGGAACCGCGCCCCGGGCCAACAGGAATATTATTTTGCTTAGCCCAGTTAATAAAATCGGCAACAATCAAAAAATACCCGGCAAAACCCATCTGGATAATTGTTTTAATTTCCAGATCAAGTCTACTTTGAAATATAGGAGCATTCTTACTGCGCTCTGACTCATCTGCATAAATCTCCTGAAGACGTTTTTTAAGTCCTTCCTCAGATGTAATGTGCAGGTACTCGTTTAAATTAAGCCCGTTGGGGGCCTTAAAATCAGGAAGGAAATATTTACCTAATGTAATTTCCAAATTACATCTTTTAGCAATCTCTACCGTATTGGTAATACTCTCTGGAATATCTGCAAATAACTGGCACATTTGCTTAGGTGACATAAAATATTGATCCGGGCTAAATCTTGATTTACGCCTTTCATCATCGTATTGTTCACTATCTGCTACGCACACCCGCACTTCATGAGCCAGATAATCTTCCGGCATTGCAAATGCTATTGGATGAGTTGCCACTACTGGTATATTTAACCCACTTGCCAGGTTAACTGAGTGGGAAATTAATAAATTAGTATGAAGATCATGGCTAAAACGTTGTAACTCTATATAATAGCTATCAGGAAAAGCATTAGCCCACTCTTTTGCCCTGGCTTTTGCTAAATCTGGTTTGTTATTTATAATTAAATGACCAATATCACCATTTATCCCGCCGGATAAAACGATTAGATCGTGATGTACCGTATCCAAAAGCCATTCATCTTTTACATAGGGAATATCCAGAATTTTATTTTCGGTATATGAACGAGTAATTAATCTACATAATTCTCGATACCCATTTAGATTTTTAATTAAAACAAGGATTTTATAGTGGTTGGTGTCGTCATTGCCCTGAACGTTAATCTCAGCACCGATTAGTGGTTTTATACCTTTACTACGACAAGCTTTATAAAATTTTACCAATCCAAACATATTATGTAAATCGGTAAGAGGCAAGGCGGGCATTTTATGGGATACAGACAGGTCTACAGCGTCTTTTATCCTTAAAACACCTTCGGTAACTGAGAATTCAGTGTGTAAGCGAAGGTGTACAAAATCGTTAGCAATCACTTCATTCCAATATCCAACCCGATTTTAGACGAATGAATCTGGGCTAATGCTTTTTCTGCAGCAATCTGACTTGCTTCTTTTTTATTCCGGCCCTGAGCTGGAACTTTGATGCCAAGATCTGATATCACACATTCTACATGAAAAACGTTACTATGATCAGGCCCATCTGTTCCACGTAACTCATAGATAGGTAAACTAATTTTGCGGCGCTGTAAATGTTCCTGCAAAATTGATTTAAAATCTTTACTAATTAAATGCTCAGCATTATCTAAATATTCACTGTATAACTTTTCAATAACTACTGCTGCCTGACTGGAAGTAGAGTCAAAAGCAATAGCAGCAAATAAAGCTTCCAGACTATCAGCAAGAATTGAAGGTCTTTTACGTCCCCCGCTTCGCTCTTCACCGTCCCCTAACAATAAAAATTGTCCTAATTCTATTTTGGTAGCTATCTCAACCAAAGTATCCTGATTAACTAATGCGGCTCTTATTTTAGACAGGTTTCCTTCCGCAAAATCCGGATACCGGGTATATAAACTCATTGCAATTGCAAAGTCTAGAATACCGTCACCAACAAATTCCATGCGCTCATTATTTTGCCTGCTATAACTTCTGTGGGTTAGTGCCAATTTGAGTAATGCAGGATCTTTAAACTTATAGCCCAAGGTTTCCTGTAACTTAGTAACGTTGTACATTTAAAATGTTCCCAAAATATTTTGTTAAGGTGGTATTTTACTATATTAGCCAATATAAAGTAAATAGGATATTTAATTTGGAGAGAAAAAGGCTGGGGGAATGGCAATGGGAAATCAAAAAAGAAAACCCCGATTTAGCTACCTAAAGATCGGGGTATAAAAAGAGTATAGCTTTTTATTACATCATCAGTGGCTTTTTGGCAGGAGCTTTTGCAGCTACCTTTTTAACCGATGATGTTTTTTTAACTGCCGGTTTTTTTGCCGCGGTAGTTTTTTTAGCTACGGTTTTTTTTGCAGTCGTAGCTTTTTTAGCTGCTGGTTTTTTCACAGCAGTTTTTTTGGCTACCGGTTTTTTTGCAGTTGTAGCTTTTTTGGCTGCTGGTTTTTTCACAGCAGTTTTTTTGACTGCTGGCTTTTTAGCCACTGCAGCTTTTTTTACCGCCGGTTTTTTCACTGCAGTTTTTTTGACTGTCGGTTTTTTTGCCGCGGTAGTTTTTTTTGCTGCCGGTTTTTTCACAGCAGTTTTTTTGGCTGCTGGCTTTTTAGCCGCTGCAGCTTTTTTTACTGCTGGTTTTTTTGTAGCTGTCTTAGTTGCCTTGACAACTTTTTTCTCTAGATCTTTTGACATGATGACCTCCAAATAAACATAAATTAATTTTGTTTAAAAGTGTTCGTGCTATCTTCCTATAAGCACAGACTGAGTATAACATAAGTAAAAAATAAAATACAATAATATTTTCAAATTTTTTATATTTGCGTAGAATTTTTTTTAAATAATTTTTGCAATAAGTTTTTTATTTTTATAAAATAATTTTTCCGATAATTAATATTTTTTTAAACCCATTAATCACCTATACCATCTAAGTTGTTAGATAGCAGCGATTTACAATGATAATAAAAAAATAAATTTTATTTAACTACATATAAAAGGTTAAACTTTTATTTTATTTTTTATTGCAAAATTGGATTTGATTTGATGTTAAAAAAATTAAAAATTTTTTAACTTTTTTTTAAAAATTTTTGCTCAGTTACTAAAAGATTTATTAATTTTTGTGCCTGCTGAATCAAATTATCTGCTACAAAATATTTTGTATTAGTAATTTCACCCCAGATTGGATTGGGAAAATGACGGTCATTTTTATAACGTGGAATAATGTGCCAATGTAAATGCGGAACCATATTGCCAAGACTAGCCAGATTAATTTTATCTGGATTTAGTGTAGCGCGCATATGTCGTTCGATAATTAATAGTGTAAAAAAAACCTTATTCGCTTCCTCTTCATTTAGGTCAGTCATTTCGGCAACATGTTTATTTAAGATAAGGCGGATATAGCCTGGGTAATATGAATCTTCTACATGAATTATGCGAAATAGCTCATTACAAAAAAGGACTTTTTCATTTTTTGGATTACATAGTGAACAATCATTTATTTTTTGCATAGAATTAGGCGGCGTGAAAACTGGGTGGCACCTGATCTTCATTTTCAAAAGTAACAAATTCCCAAGATTCCGGGTTATTAAATAGCTTACGTAATAATTTATTATTTATTGCATGTCCCGACTTGAAGCCTTCGAAAGCACCGATGATCGGATGACCGGCAATATGTAAATCGCCAATTGCATCTAAAATTTTGTGCCGCACAAATTCGTCGCTAAAGCGTAAGCCGCCTTCATTTAAGACAGTATCATCTTCTTCATTAATTACAATAGCGTTATTTAAATTACCACCTAAGCCCAGACCGTTGCGCCTGATATTTTCAATATCGTACATAAAAGCAAATGTCCGTGCCCGGCTAATCTCGCTAACATATGACTGTTTTGCAAAATCTACTTCAAATGTACTTTGATCTTCTTTGAACAAAGGATGGTCATATTTTATCGCCACTTTAACTTTATAGCCATTATATGGTTTAAGGCTTACCCAAACATCACCCTCAGTTACTTTTACTTCCTGTAAGATTTTTATATATTTCTTATGCGCCGTTTGTTCAATAACTTCGGCCTGATCTAGCAGATATAAAAAAGAATTGGATGAACCATCCATTATAGGAATTTCTGGAGCGGATAATTCAACTATAATATTATCAATACCCATGCAAGCAAATGCTGACATTAGATGCTCGACCGTTGCAACGCGTACACCATTATCATCAACTAATGTTGAAGATAAGCGTGTATCATTAACTAAAAACGGATGACATTTTAATTTTGGAGCATCAGGTAAATCAGTCCGAACAAAAATAATACCCTGATCAGATTTTGCCGGGCGTAAAGTTAACTTTACGCGACAGCCAGAGTGTAGACCAACCCCGGTAACTGTTACCGGGGTTTTTATTGTACGCTGGAAAATCAAGAGCGATTTCTTCTAAAAAAGGCTGGTGTTGCAAAAACGTTTTTATTAAATCCGCCTATTGCATCATTACCGGTATCACCGGCTGCACTCAAATTAGATGCTGCAGAATCAGCAAACACATCATCAATTATTGCCTGCTCGTCCGGCTTTTGGAATAAACCATTTTCTGCTATACCAGCCTTGATATCGCTTAAGCCGGTTGCAATAACCGTTACACGAATTTCATCATCAGCGATATCTTCAATTTCGGCCATACCAGCTTTAAAATCAGCTTCAAGATGTACATGATCCTGAATCAGACCCAAAATCTCATGATATTCTTTCATACGGAGTGCACCGGGTGCTGAAGAAATATTTACCAATACACCTTTAGCACCGTCTAATGACACATCATCTAATAATGGGCTAAATATTGCATTTTGTGCAGCTGCAGCAGCGCGGCCTTCACCCTTACTTGATGCAGAACCCATCATAGCCAATCCGCGGCCAGACATAACAGTTTTCACATCAGCAAAATCCAAACTGATAACACCAGGAGTTTTAATTACTTCTGTAATTCCTAGTACTGCACCTTTTAATACATCATCTGCAGCAGCAAATGCATCACGCATAGAAACTTCTTCATCTAATTCAGACAAAAGCTTTTCATTGGGTAATACAATTAAAGAATCTACATATTTTCTCAACTCTTCAATACCCAATTCCGCTGTCCTACGTCTTTTGTCGCCTTCATAAGAAAACGGTTTTGTTACAACGCCAACTGTTAAAATATTAAGGCTGCGAGCTATATCTGCAATTACCGGTGCTGCGCCTGTACCTGTACCGCCACCCATACCGGTTGCGATAAATAACATGTCTGTACCTTTTAATAAAGCTGCAATTTTTTCACGATCTTCCATCGCTGCTTTTTTACCAACTTCCGGCTGGCTTCCGGCTCCTAATCCCCTTGTTAGCCCATGTCCAAGTTGTAGCAAATGATGGGCTTTATTACGACTTAATGCTTTGGCATCAGTGTTGGCACAAATAAACTCAACATTCTTCACTCCGCTTTTTACCATATTATCAATGGCATTACATCCGCCGCCGCCAACGCCAATTACCTTGATCACCTCACCGACATGAGTCATAACTTCTTGTATATCATAACTGTTTCTTGTCTCATTTTGACCCAAATCAAATAATTTATCCATATTAACCTGTACTCCTAAATAGGTAGTTTCATATATTAGTTTTGTACTGCTAAGCCTAGGCAAAGCAGCTTAGCTGCCAAACAAATTCTTTACTTTACCAAACACACGTCTTATATCCATTGATTTGTTATAGCCAGTTTGCTGAATTTCATCCAGCATATATTCATTAGCAAAGTACAATGCACCAAGACATGTTGCATACTTAGGCGTTGTTAACAAATCTGCAAAGTCACCAGTATAATTTGGAATGCCTAAGCGAACCGGGACACCAAAATACTGCCGGGCAAATTCTTCAATATTCGGCAATAATGCAGTTCCGCCAGTCACAACAATTCCAGAATTGATTATATCATATATCTTCTGTTTAGCCAAGCTTGTTTTTATAACCTCAAAAATATCCTTTAGTCGTTCAGCAATTACATCAATTAATAGTTTGCGTGAAATATTCGTATTTACGCCACGGTGATCTGTTATTGTTATCCCTTCGCCCACCCCTTTATTTTGTGTACTAACATATGAGCAACCACCAAAATTTAACTTAACATCTTCAGCTAGGTTTCGTGAAATTTTTAGTACACTGGCAATATCCCGGGTAATGCTCTCACCACCAATTGGAATTGAACATAAATAGCGGATAAAACCATTTTCATAAACTACGATATCTGTTGTACCGGCCCCGATATCAATAAGGCAGCAGCCTAACTCTTTTTCCTCATGATTTAGTACTGACATGCCCGATAAAATACCCGATGGGATAAGTTTAGCTAATTCAAATCCACTATAGCGCATAACCTTTTTAAGGTTTGACACCTGAGCGCTACTGGCTAAAAATAGATTTGTATGCGATTCAATATTACTTGCCGTTAAATGTACCGGATTAATTGTATAGTTTTCCCGATCAAGCAGGTATTCCTGCACCTCATAATCCAACATTTCATAATTATTAGGGATTTGTTTATTCCTTGCTGTTACCGCCAACTGGTTTATGGTATCCCCTGAGATTGTCTGGCCATTTATTTCCAAATTACTTACTGAATATAAATTACATATATGGTTTCCGGCTATATTTACAATAACACTACCATTGGAGCAATCTGCATTTATTTTTGCTTCATTTAATACCTGAGCAACCTTTACCCTAACTGATTCCATATCACAAATTGCACCATTGGAAACTGTCAGAAAATCATTTGTAGTACTATTATTAACAAAATAGTAGCTACTTATTCCAAGAACTTCTACTCCGTTTGGGCCGATACTTCCTGCCATAGAAATAATTTTTGAACTACCAATATCTAAACTAAAAATTATCTTTCCGCTCACTTTTGATTTTCCTCTTTACTGGCTGCTTTCCCGGAATTAATTGCAACCGCATTTTTATAACACATATTTATATAAGTTAAATTCGGGTTTAACTGATATAACTTATCCCAATATTTAGATAATACTTCTACACCTTTTGAAATATCTGCAGCACAAATTACTACTTCAAGATTATTTGAAAAATATAACTTTGTAATCTCCGACCCGTTCAAATCAAGTTGGTTTAAGTTGATATTTTTCGCTTTTAAAAATGGCTTTAAAGTGTTATAACTATTTAAAAACTGGGGAATCTGGCTTGCATAACCATTAAATGTTGGCAATGTAGTGCTATCATCAGCACCAATAAAAACATTGCCGGATTCAGACACTAAACCATCTTCACCAAAACGGGCCACAGCTTCATATTCATTTACGTTTACAGTAATCGCATCTGGAAACTCACGAATTACTGTTACTGATTGCACCCATGGAATCTGCAAAAACTCACGCTGCAATCGATTAATATCTAAAGTAAAAAATGTTCCACGTAATCGGTTTTTAGCAATATAAGATAACTGTTCCTGCGTTATATGTGTAGTCTTCCCGGTAATTGTAATTCGCTCAATTGTAAACCAATTTTGTAAAATATAAAGACCAAAACTGGCAAATATAATAAAAACTGCGAAAGCCCCGATTAGGTACGCCATTCGGTTGACGAATCTTACATTATCCAAAACGCCTAGGTTTTTAGCCACCTAAAGATGCTCCATCTAATATCTTCAAACACAATTGATCAAAACTAATACCTGTTGCCTTGAATGATTGGGGTGATAGACTATGGCTCGTCATTCCAGGTAGGGTATTAATTTCCAAAAAATATGGCTGGTTATTTTTATCTAGCATAAAATCCAGACGCGCTACCCCCCTGGCACCAACTGCTTTATAACCTATTTTTGCATATTCCTGTATTTTTGCTTCTAATTTGTCTTCTAAAACATATGGGCAGATATAAACAGTATCATTAGTAAAATATTTATTCTGATAATCATATTCCCCGGATGGTGCTTCTATCTTAACTACAGGATAAATCTGTCCATCACAAACAGTTATACTAAATTCACTTCCAATTATCATCTCTTCTACTAACACAGCAGTATCATTTTGGAAGGCAGTTTCAAGAGCTATTTCCAGGTCATCCCATTTATATACTTTGGATAATCCAAGTGTTGAGCCTTCATGAACCGGTTTAATAATTATTGGTAAACTAAATTTTTCTTTTATTAATAAAGCATCTGGTTTATCTAAACATATTCCTTTAGGCATTGGAATCCCATATGTACTCCAAATGAGTTTGGTACGCTGCTTATCCATGCTCAAAGCACTTGCCAGTACTCCCGAACCGGTGTATGGAATCTTTAAATATTCCAAAGCCCCTTGTAAAATACCATCTTCACCAACTTTGCCATGGGTCATTAAAACTGCTCTATCAAACCCAAGCTGCTTCAATTCACATACTGGTTGTTTCGCCGGATCAAAAGCATGCGCGTCTACACCGCTTTTAACTAACGACTCTAAAACCGCATTGCCACTTATTTTTGATATTTCAGATTCTTTGGACCAGCCACCCATTAAAACCGCCACCTTACCGTATTTATTCATATTTTAACCTATAGAATTTGTAAGCATCTGGGGTAATGTACCGATACTTCCGGCCCCCATAGTTACAACCAGATCATTATTTTCTATTATATTTAATAACAGCTCTTTAGCATCAACCAGATCTTTGGCAAAAACCGTATTTCTGGTACCACGCAAACGAATTGCATTTGCCAGTGCTTTGCCATCGGCCAATGGAATTGGGCTTTCTCCTGCTGAATATACCTCTAGTAAAATCAAAACATCTACATCACTCAAAACGCCAACAAAATCATCAAACAAATCTCGGGTTCTGGTGTAGCGATGCGGCTGAAATACCAGAACCATTCTCTTGGTAGGGTATGCATCTTTTAATGCATTAATCGTTGCTTTTAATTCTACCGGATGATGACCATAATCATCAATTAAAGTAGCTATTTTATTATTTTGTACAATATCCGGATAATGTTGACAACGCCTGCCTACCCCATGAAAAGTAGCCAATCCCTCAGCTATATCTTCTATATTACCGCCACATTCCAAAGCAACTGCAATTACAGACAAAGAATTTAGTACATTATGAATGCCTGGAGTATTTAATATTATTGGATAAATAATACCAGAATTTTTGACATGCACATTAAAATGCATTTTACCTGAATTATTAACAATATCTGTTGCATAAATATCGCTATCATCAGTTAGGCCATACTTTACCACCCGCCTGGATAATTTGGGTATAATTTCCTTAATCCGGCTATCTTCATTGCATAAAATGGCACAACCATAAAATGGTAATTTATGTAAAAAATCAATAAATGTCTGCTTTAATTTATTTTCATCATGATCATAAGTATCCATATGATCCAAATCAATATTGGTAACTACTGAAATTAGGGGGTTTAAATATAAAAATGACGCATCCGATTCATCTGCTTCAGCAACCAAATAATCTCCACTGCCTAGTTTTGCATTAGTACCGGTTACTGCTAATTTGCCACCAATAATAAAGGTCGGATCCAATCCGCACTGACTTAATACCTCAGCGCATAAGCTGGTTGTTGTAGTCTTGCCGTGGGTACCTGCAATTGCAATGCCATATTTAAAACGCATCAATTCAGCCAACATCATTGCCCTTGGCACTATCGTAATGCCTTGTTCATTACCGGCAATAATTTCAGGGTTTGATTCATCAATTGCAGTGGAAGATACTATTACATCGCAATCACTAACATTAGAAGGCGCGTGGCCAATGTAAATCTTAATTCCCATCTTCTCCAGGCGCTTTGTATTATAACTGGCAGTAGCATCAGATCCGGTTACAGTATATCCGAGGTTATGTAGCACTTCAGCAATACCTGACATGCCAACCCCACCAATACCGATAAAATGAATTCGCTTAATCTTGTGTTTCATAGGAAACCCTAATTATCTGATTTAACTACATCAACCCCGGCTGGCGGAGTGAAAGTAAAATTTGAATCTGGTAATTTAACTCCAACTTTTACATTAGTAAAAGTAATCTGGCTCTTATTATCAAAACTATCAGTAAATTGCATCTGGCTTAATAATTTGCTATTCTTGGCAAATCCCATAGCCACAGATTTAAACCCATTATTATCACTTGTACTTTTAGGGGTTAAATTTACCCACTCCAAGTCATTACTCACATTCCCGGCAGAAATTTTATAGTTTTTTCGAACGTCAACACCACCGGCTAAAAGTAATGCCGGGGATTTGCCAATTGAGCTGCCCAATTTTTTAACTGTTACCTGCTTTAGCGGTTTATCGTAGATATATATATTCTTGCTATCGCTAACTATTAATTGTCCATCCTTAACGTATTCCCAACGAAATTTATTTGGCCGTGAAATCTGCATAGTGCCCACACTTACACGGTTTTTCTTATTCCCATAGACAGTTTGGGTAAAATCACTTGATATTTGCTTATTTTGCAAAAAGCTATCCAAAGACTTTATGGCATCTGCATATAAATTCGCCGCTAGCATCCATGCACCAATTAATATTATTTTTTTCATGTAAAATCTTTTCCTATTTATGATTCAAATTTTGGGGCTCTACTTAACAACCCACCCACGGTTTGTTTAATATCCGCATTTTCATATATTATGCCATATACCGCATCAACTATTGGCATATCTACATTCAAACGCTTACTTAACTTATATATTTCATTAGCAGCATAGACACCTTCGGCCACATGCCCTAAATTTTTTAAAATCTGCTCACAGCTACCGCCTTTTGCCAGCTCTAATCCTACAGTACGATTTCTTGATAAATCACCGGTGCAAGTTAGAATCAAATCGCCAATCCCACTTAAGCCATAAATAGTTTTGGATTCACCATTTAATGCAATAACCATGGCAGATAGTTCATTAAGGCTTCTGGTCATCAGTGCCGCACGTGCATTATACCCCAATTGCAACCCATCAGAAATTCCCACAGCGATTGCCATGATGTTTTTAATTGCGCCACCAACTTCTGAGCCAATTACATCAGTATTTGCATAAACCCTAAAATTTGGAATACCGTTTAACTGACTAATCCATTTTTTGGCAAACTGGGTATTACTGCTACTAAGTGTAATAGCGGTTGGCAGCCCCTGTGCAACCTCATTCGCAAAAGACGGCCCTAAGAGCGCACCAATATTTTCAAATTTACCAAATGTTTCTCTAGCAATTTCATGTGGAAATAATCCACTACCAACTTCCAGGCCTTTACATACCCAGATTATATCGGGTAATTTATCATTATATCTTGATTTAATCTGCAAGAACATGTCGCGTAACCCAGAGAGGGGAGTAGCAATAAGCACCAAATCACTTCCCTGAAGTGCCAGATCAAGATTAGAAGTAGCTTGTATACTATCCGGAAACTTAATTTCCAACGGAAGATAACCGACATTGCTCTTACTTGCTAAAATATTTTTAATCTGATCTTTATCACGCCCCCATAAGGTGACATGCATAACATGATTTAGGGCAATCGCTAATGCTGAGCCCCAGGAACCTGCACCCAGTACACAAACCTTATACTGCATTGTTAATTAATTGTATTAGTTGCCGGAGCCGCGTGTTGCGCTTGTTGTTTTTGTTGATACAAGTACGCAAAATTTACCGGAGCTAAAATAACCGGTGCAAAACCGGCCCGATTTGTTAAATCACTAACAGCTTCGCGCAGGTACGGAAATAAAATGTTCGGACATTCAATGTTATGCAGTAATTCAAACTGATCTTGTGGAATATTACGCATCTGGAAAATACCAACCTGGTCAATTTCGATCAAAAACATCTGTTCAGTACCAATTTTTGCATTTATAACTGCATGTAAAACAGTCTGGAAAATACCTTCATCAATTTTTTCACTATTAAAGCTTAAATTCAATTCGATATTTGGCTGATCACGATTAAGAAAAATCTTTGGTGCATGAGGCAGTTCCATAGACAAATCTTTTATGTAAATTTTGTCGATGCTAAATACCGGCTGATTATTTGTTTGATTATTGTTCGACGTGTTTGACTCACTCATTGTAGATCCTTCAATTAAAATTAACTGGTCATTTTAACATAAGTGATGAGTGTATTTAATAAAAAATGCGCCAGTTGGGGCGCATTTCAGGATTTATTAATACCAGCCAGGAGGGATAGCTGCTACATAACCATTAAGTCCGGCTACCCCAGGCATTTGGTAAACACCTAACAGAAAGTTTTTATACACCGTGTCTGCAGTCGTAGTAGTAGAACCAGGATACCAAACATTAAACCACGTGCCACTATTGAAACCCCCAGCCGCAGTACGTTGTATATTTACAAAAGCGGTATATATAACCCCGGATTGCGCACCTGAAGCTGCAAGATTATACCCACCATGCTCATCACTGGTAATACCTTCAAAATGCGTTATTATAGCAGGCTGGTTATTAAAAGTATAAGGTGTCCAATTGCTAAAGGCTTGTGTACTAGAATCATAATCTACAATAAAACCATTAGCTGCCTGGTCAGTTGCCTGACCAAACCCACCCACTATAGTATAACTTGTGCCACCGTTATACCATATACCATAAGCAGATGTATACCTGACCGCATTTCCCGGATATACAAGAGCAGAATATGTATTTGTATTTATATTATAAATAAAACCATTTCCTGCAGTACTTGGTGTTTCATAATTCCCGACAACTAACCCACCCATGATACTATGAGGAATAGTGTTATTAACAGTCTGTCCATTTGCAAGAGATGGCGGTATTGTTAATGTTGTCCACGAAATGCCATCATCCGGAATCGGACCATTATATAAGAAACCAAAATTATGGGTTGACCCGGTTTGGGCTGTCACATAAGAACCTACCAACATTACATTATTATTGTTTCCATTATCAGCACTATAGACATTTGTACCGGCATTGGTTGCACTACTGCTACTAGGGTAATTATATACAGAGTAAGTTCCGCCGCCACCTATTGGACCTACATATAAAGTACCATTATTTTGTCCATTGGCTGAATAGCTGCCAGTGATATAAACATTTGAACTCGTGCCTACCTGACGTATTCCGGTTAAACCAGTTGAACCACCGGTAGGCAATGCTCCGCTGTAATTTAGGGTTTGATATTGTATACTTGCAGTATTTGACGACCCGCTACCAGTACTACAAGAAATAATTGTCGCTGACAATGCTGATAAAACTAAGCAAACTTTTGAAGTTTTCATATATTTACCCTTAAGAATAATTAAATTTAAAATAAGCTCTTTTTAATATGAACTCATATTAAGATTTAATCAAACCAGCTGCGCCGGGCAGATTATAGCATATACATAAACTATATATAAATATGCTTCCAAATTTAGTAATATAATTTTTTTTACCAGTATGGTTTAATATCTACCTGAGCATTCATTTATATTTAAATGATTATATCCGTGAGGGCTTGTTTCCAATAAAGCATGGCTTACCGTGCTTTATAGAATGTCATTATTTTATTAGTGATAAAAACCCTCACGAATATAATTATCATGTATAAGATCACTGTTTTTAAAAATATACCTCCAGATTTAGTAGTTTAATTTTTCTTCTAAATATGGTTTAATATTTACCTGAGGACGCTATTTGAGTGATTATATCCGTGAAGGCTTGCTTCTCCTAAAGCATGTTTAACGTGTTTTACTGAATGTCATTATTTTTTGTAGTGACCAAAAACCTTCACGAATGTAATTACTCTATAGACTATATGCCAAATAGGACTATTATTTCCCAGATACAATATCCGCTACAGCCTCACCAATTGATTCCAATACTAGGCAAAACTTTCGGTATACTTATTAGATTTAGTTAACTCTTACTTTAGTTAATTCAGCAATTTCAAGTTCTTTTGTCGGCGCCATGGTAGATCTATATAAAACAAATGGTACAGCTGTTGCAAATACTATACTATAAACAATTGTGCCAGTTAAATTATTAAAATAAAGGTCAAAAATATAGCTTGCAACTATATGTATTATCATATTAATTATGAAGCCGGATATCTGTTTTTTTCCAGCTCTTCGCCCCCATAATAAGAGAGCAAAAACCAATGACACTAATCCGTAAGGATCAAACATCGCTGCAATTACATAACCCCATTTAGATATGCGATTGAGTTTTTTATTTTTCTCTATTTTATGTGTTAGTAGTACATTTTCCATTAAGATATAACTTTTTTCATGATTAATTTTATGCTTTATTATAGCACGAAAAAAACTTTAAAAATTATCCTTTATGGTTTAATTATAGCCCCCGGTCATACACATATGTGGAAAACCGGGAATGACAAAGGCATAGGTTTCCCGTCAAACGAGGAATAACACAGATGCCAGAAACGATTAATGCTACTTTTGGCTATTAAACATTATACCAATAGCCTGGTTTAGAAAAAGAACTATTTCTTTTTCATAGCCGGGAATAAATCCTTCCGGGATATCACCGGATTTCATTAAATTCCACATCTTGCCTTTTAGACCTTCATTGCCTTCGTACTGGCTATTCGCACTATTCATAACAATGCGTGCTAATTCTTGTACCTGTGGATCTGAAGGTGGTAAATACATCAGCGATTTTGCATCCGCAAAGATTTTTTTCCAAAGAGCTGCATTTTCTTCATTGTTTTGGGTTGCTGTCATCTCACCAAAAAATGCCAAATCCGCATCCGTAAAATTGCGTTTTATCCAATCTTGATAAGCACTATCTTGTTTCATTTTTAATACCTCTAAAATTTTAGCCATAACTTCCCAATTCGGCTCACCTTTGTCTGCCTTATACCAAGTTATGCTGTGATTAATTAACATTACGCTATCTTGCATTTTCTTTATACTTTCTTGTAATATTTTTGCTTGCAAATTCAACGAACTTAACCAATCAAATTTATTATCCTTTAATACAGTCTTAATCTGGTTTAGATTAAAACCAATATATTTAAGTATATTTATTTTTTGCAAAATAAGCATCTCATTTTTGGAGTAAAAACGGTAACCAACATCACTTTTATGATGAGGTTTTAAAACATCTTGTTCATCATAATACTGTAATGTACGCACAGTAACACCAGTTAATTTACTGAAATTTTTTACAGTTAAATATTGTTCCATTTTTCCTCCAGATAGATAATGTAAATCATCACGTAACGTTAGAGTCAAGAGGTAATAATACTTTCCTAAAAATAATCATTCATATAATTCTTTAAAACAACTGCTGTGTTTGGCAAATTCATCAAAAATAATGCCAGTTGCAGAAGCCAGGATTTCTTCACGCCTTTTGGCATCTTTTTTGTTTTGTGCTGTATAAATAGCTAGTACAACCGGCTTGCAGCCCGGTGCCCAGGCAATCCCAATGTCATTAGCAACCCCATAATCACCGCTCCCGGTCTTATCTGCAACCGCCCACAGCGGCGGTGTACCAGCACGAATGCGTTTACCACTGGTAACGCTATTTCTCATCCAGGTAACTAACAGTTTCTTATTTGGCTCCGATAAGACATTACCCAGCATTATTTTTTGTACACTAATTGCCATATCTTTTGGCGTAGCAGTATCCCGCTCATCTTTTGGGTTTGAGTTTAACTCCCCTTCGTAATGCTCTATATTAAATGACTTATTACCAATTGAATTAGCAAAGTTTGTTACAAATTTTGGGCCGCCAAATCTTTTCATAATCAGGTTCATAGCTGGATTGTCTGTATACGTTACAGAAGCCTCCCCCATTGCTTCAAGCGTCATACCCTGATTTAAATATTTTCCACTAACTGGATGCCAATACACCAAATCTTTTTTTGTATAATGAATATTTTCCTGGAGCAATGCGGGATTGCTTTCGCTTTGTTTTAACAAAGCAGCAACACCCATCATTTTAAGTGTGCTTTGTACCGGAAACTTTTCATTATCCCGATAGGCAATGACTTCATTATTATTGGTATTAATTGCATAAATACCAATTTTGCCATCAAAACTTGTTTCAAGCTTTGCCAGTTTTTCCCGGACAAGATTTGGCCTATCAGTGCTGACTGTAGGTAAGTTGGCAGCATTAGTAAAAAATACTGCAAAAATAATTGTGGTTAAAAATAATTTTCTAATTATGGAAGACTTCATATATATTTCTTTTGAAAAATAAGTAACTTGTTCAGCTATAAAATGGCAATTGAGTTGCCATTTTTGCTGGAAATTTGGCATTAACGTTGCCGTTTTTCTAATATTGGCAGTTTATGCTGCTTTACATTCAATTTGGAAATTAGTAGCTTTCACTAACGGCTTGCTTGTATTATACCGCATACCTATGTCAAAGCGAGATGTATATACTTGAACTATTTTCTTACAGCGCGAATGATAGGTTTTCTTAAACCAAAAATCATCATCAGTAGTTATTTAAGCAGCAATTATTTCCGTGGATAATCTCACGGTATTAAAATTGTATAAAATTAAAATTAATTTGTGTATAATCTAGCGATCTTAAAAATAAAATATCATTTATCCAATAAAAATTCAAAAAATATCTAAAAGTATATCGCTTATGAAGCAACCTAAAAGGTTACGACTACCAAAATATTTTAAAATAGCGCTTGACTCTCAAGTTGCTTGATACTTTACAATTCTGTATTGTGAACTATGATGCTATTTGGAGCAAATTTATGAAATATACAGTAAACAAATTATCTAAGCTCTCAGGAGTTAGTATCAGTGCCATTCGTTTCTATGATGAAATTGGATTATTAAAACCAACATGTCGTGGGGAAAATGGATATAGATATTATGAACAGGAGCAACTCTTTTTGTTACAACAGATTCTTTTTTTCAGAGAATTAGGATTTCAATTAAGCGATATACAAAAAATCATTGGAAGTAATGATTTTGATAAAGTTGCAGCTCTTGGTTCACACAAGAGAGTACTGCTCCAAAATATTAAACGTACTAAGGAGTTAGTAAATACAATTAATAAAACAATTTTATATTTAAAAGGAAAAACTACCATGAAAAATGAAGAGCTTTATTATGGATTTAATTCAGAAAAACAGGCATCCTATGAAAAATACTTAATTGATATCAGTAAGGTCAGCCCAGATGTTATCTATGAAAGTAAGGAAAAGATTAAAAATTGGAAGAAAGCAGACTGGGATAGATGTCATAGTGAGGGTGATAAGTTAAACAAAGAATTTGCCGTTGCTATTGAAAATGATTTAGACCCAGCGTCAGAAACAGTTCAACAACTTGTAAAAAGGCACTATGAGTGGATTAAAAATTTCTGGACTCCTACAAAACATACTTATATAGGACTAAGCAACTTGTATTCTGAGCATGAAGACTTTAAGAAATTTTATGAGCGCTATAATTCACATATGATTGAGTTCTTAGTAAAAGCAATAAAAATATTTGCTGAAGAGAATCTATCGTAACTTTTATATGTTGGTTGGTTATCTATATCAACCAGCATATTTAAAGTAATAACTTTAATACAGGACAGATCTAGTTACCAGATCAGGCTTTTTCAACAGCTCCGGTCATTTGATAAGAAACATCGACCTACTACAAAAATTCAATATAACTAATATGGTATAATTCATATATAATATATTAAATATTTGCTATCCCACTTTGAATGAGTTAAACTCTTGTAAGATGATTTTGTTGTCATTATTAATTTCCTTTACAATTGCTGTCAAGCACTGTAAAGTTTACAACACCATCTTCTATCCTGTCTATACTAAATAATAATAGGCAAAGCCTTATTGAGTCCACTAGTCAAACTAGTGGGTTACCTATCAATAATTAATGTTATAATCGGAACATATGGTTCAATTATAAATAACTATCAAAGGTATCTCAAAGATGAAAACAAAACTATCTATGCTTAGTGTGGTATTTGCCCTGACTTCAGGATTTATATGGGCTGATGTCCTACAGCATCTTGACTTATCAGTCAAGCCATGGAATGATTTTTATAATCATGCAAATGGTAATTGGAATCAAAAAGACCAGTGCAGCGCAGGTCAGGAAATCTACGCATCTCTGCTATCAGAAGCAACAATATGTTTGAGAGATATTACTAAAGGTAAAGCGGTTAATCCTGAAAATCAAAAAACAGCAGATACAATCAAACAGCTGTACACAAGTTTCATGAATATAAATGTTACGGCGGTAAATAAAAGTATCGTGTCCGAATTTAATCAAATTAATAGTATAAACAAAGACCAAAAGGTAGCTATCACAGATCAAATACTAGAACTGGTAGGTAAGTTAAATGTCATTGGGGTTCCTGTGCTATTTGATCTTAACACGGACAAAATAATGCTTTCTAAATCGGATGAGGTTTTTGCTTTTCTTGATCCAAGTGTTGAAATACCAGATGTTGACCCCAACTACGTTGGAAGACTTTTCGGAATGTTAGGTCAAAAGATTGATGCTGATACTGCTGGCAAAGTTGTAGCTATTGCAAATCAGGAGAGAGCAATGGCTAAAAAATATAAAGGTATGTTACCAACCAAAGAAGTTGAAATCTATGGTACTTTGCAAAACACACCTACTAGTAGTATAACTAGTTACTTGCAAAATGCTGGTCTAAATGAGATTATAAAGAATCCTGAAACAAGAAAATTTATAAAGTATCATAAGCCGTACTTTGATGCTGTGGTTGCGTATATGACACAGGCAACAAACACCGAAGAAAAATTAAAAATTTATAAAAGTTATCTTAAGTTTCAATTTTTGCTTGCATACCAACGGTCTTTAATAGCCATTAATAATCCCACCCAGAATGCAAAATCTGAGGAGAATGCACTGGCGCAAATTGGGACAGTGTTTAAGTATGAACTACCCAGATTATGTTTCCAAAATAATCTTGCAATGCCAGAAATTCAAAGTATTGTTGACAATGTAAAAGATGCTTACAGAGATAATATAACAAAAAAAATGAGTGAAGGAGCTAAAGGCAATGCATCTAAGTTGCTGGATGCGCTGCAAGTAGAAATAGCATATCCACCTAGACTTAAAAATCCTTTGCTAACAAATGATGATCCAGTAACAAACTTAAAGCTCATAAATTCCGACCGTTATTATCAACTAAAAATTGATAGGATAAGTAAGAAAACAGGTCCAATAGAGGCATGGAGGCATAACTTAAGTAGCGATATATTTGGTGGTTCTGCGACATATTATCCCAGACAACATATATTGGTATTACCTATAGTAATGTTAATGCCTCCATTCTTCCAAGCTGGAAGTAGTCCGTATAATGACGCACTTAATTATGGTAGTTTAGGTGTTGTGATAGGCCATGAAATCAGCCATGCATTTGAGCCCGATGTGGATGCTAGCGGAACTGTTATTCAGAGCAATTGGATGACAGAAATTGAAGCACATCATTTTACCACCGCATATAACAATTTGAAAAAACAATATATGGATTATATCACCAATAATCCGAAGGAAAATTACAGTGGAGTTGCACAAACGGACCCAATGGAAAATATTGCAGATGTTCTTGGATTAAATGCGGCATATTATGCATACTTGAAATCATTAAACGGGAATCTAGTGCCAATATTTGTGGGTAAAGTTGGCAATATACCTTACAACATATCCGGTAAACAACTATTTTATTACAGCTTTGCAGAGCATCTTAGACTTCACACCTGTAAAGAAGATACTGTGCACTCTGCCCCATATTATCGAGTTAATGGCGCCGTAAGAAATCAAGATGAATTTTATAATGCATTTGGTTCAATAGGGGATGTACCAGCACAACCAGTTGGTAATTCTATGCGTTTAAAGCCAGATGACAGAGTAAACATATGGTAATTGTAGCAACCTGTAGGGGTACATCACAACCTAGGTATCTCACACCAAGCGTGCATTTTCGCATACGGCAGTTTTAAAGGTTTTAATGCTGAAATGATATTTTGATATTGAAATTATCTGTCCATTAACGCACAGGGAATTTATCAATAATTTCTTCATATGCTTTTTGAGAATCGGCTAATGATAGTTTAGAATAAATTTCCAATGATTGCCTTGTTTCGTGCCCAGAATAAGGTTGAATAAGAGCATCATCAATACCTTGTTTTTTGAGCCAGGTAAATAAAAAATGCCGTAGTTTATGTGGTGATAACGATTGCGGCATATTAGCTTTTTCTGCCTAGTTGGCTAATATCTTTCTAATCCCACGGGTTGTAATCGCCTTTTTTCGGTTTGACTCAAATAGATAAATGGCTCCACTGGTTGCTTCATTATTGGCGTAGAGCATTAAAGTTTCACGAAAATTTATTGGGAATGGAACTATTCGATCTTTGCCACCTTTACCTAAATTAATCCGGATTTGACAGCTATCAAAGTAAATGTCTTCCAATTTAATATTTAACTGGTTCTAACAGAAGTTTTAATGTATTTAGATATTTATAAGAATCATTCTTAATCAATTATTTTATTTATAGTTCTCCTACCTCCTACATCACATTGAATTTGCATTGATTGTGGATCCTTATATATTTTTTTGAGCTCGTTGATTCTTTGTTCTAATTCCTTATTAGCTGCTTCGATTGTATCAGCCACCACAAAATTTGGTAGGTCTGGTTGTTGATCAACTCTGCTTAGTCGATAGTTTTGTAGTCTGTAATCATTTGAAATTAAAACTCCAGTACTATCAAAAATTCCACAAAATGTAATACCGAAATTCCGTAATGATAAGTTTAATTTGCACCTCAGGCTTTATAGGAACGTTTTTTATACATAGGAAAAGCGTTAAGCATAGTATAATACCTAATCGTTTTAAAGTACTCTAAAAATTTATAAGGAGATTTTAAGTGGGTAAAATTACTCTAGGAAATATAATTAAGCGGATATGGGGAGACAATTGTAGTGCATATGACCTACTTAACGAACCGAATTTATCAATTATCCATGAAATCATGCCTACAAATACTTCTGAAGTTAAACACTACCATAAAGACAGAAATCAATTTTTTTACTGTTTAGAGGGCGTTTTAACAGTTGAAGTTGATGATAAAATACATATACTGGGACAATATGAAGGGATTTATATAAAAGCACAAAGCCCTCATGTCATAAAAAACCAGAACAATATACCTGTAGAATTTTTAGCTATTTCTGATAATAATAGTAAAGATAAAATTGTTTTATAATGTTGACATATAGCTCTCGTTTTGGAGATTGATACCTATCTATGTAGACATTATAACGTGAAAAATGGCAACTGAGTTGCCATTTTTACTGGAAATTTGGCATCACGTTGCCATTTTTCCAATTTTTAATGAAAATAAATTACTTGCCATAGTTACTATCCCTGAAAATCAATATCTTTAGGGCAGCAGGCATATGAGTTTCCAACTATAGCTAGTGTAGTATCTTCAACAATAACACATCGATCAATATCCTTAATCCTGTTATAAAACGGAAATGGAATTATCTGGGTGTAGTATTCAGGATTTGGGCATGTTTTCATAGTGGCATAAGCAAACGGATATAAAAATATACACAATACTATTGGTAAAATAATTTTCATAATATAACTCTTTCTAAATTACGATAAATTATTTTATACTAAGTTAAAGATTAATCGCATCCGGGATTTCCGTATATATGACAAGAATTGCCACGCCATGCTCTGCATGGCTCGTAATGACAGTTGACTAATATTTACTTTGGCGGTGGATTGATAGTAATATCCCAAAACCAATCATAAGCACAATTGTTGCTGTACCACCATAACTAATTAATGGCAACGGCACACCAACTACCGGTAGTATACCAGCAACCATACCCATGTTTATCAAGATATATAACATTAATGACATAGTAATACTACCTGCTAATGTTTTACTAAAAATATCGTGAGCTAATTGGGTGATCCTAAGCCCACGTGAAACTAAAACCAGATATAAGGCCAATACTACGCAAACCCCAACAAAACCAAATTCTTCAGCTAAAACTGTTATTACAAAATCAGTATTTTTTTCCGGAATGAAATCTAAATGGATTTGTGTGCCATGCAAAAACCCCTTTCCATATAAACCACCGGAACCTATTGCAATTATCCCCTGGATAATATGATAGCCCTTACCTAAGGGATCAGACTCCGGGTTTAATAAGGTTAAAATCCGATGTTGTTGATAATCATGCAACATATGCCAGATTACCGGTGTTGAAATTAAAAATATAATCAGGGCAAGAATAATTATCCGCCAGGAAAGACCCGCAAAAAAGATAACAAAAATACCACTGCAAAGCACCAATATACCGGTTCCCAAATCAGGTTGCTTGGCAATCAGGGCAAATGGAATTACAATAAAAATAAACCCGACAATATAATCTATAAAGTTTATACCCCTACTTTGTAAGGAAAAATAATAGGCTAATATAAGTGGCACTGACAATTTACACAATTCTGAGGGCTGGATACGAATTCCCAGGTTTAGCCAGCGCTGCGCTCCATGTACCTTAACCCCAAACATCAAAACAGCAACCAGTAACACCAGTGAAATAAGATAAATTGGTATGGCAATATGTTTGAGTGCTGAAATATTCAAATTGGCAACAACCAGCAAAATAACAAAAGAAGTTCCAAGATAAACAACATCACTAAATAAACGACTAAGCATCTTATCATTTGCCGAATATTGAACTAGTATATTTATAACAGCCAAACAAAATAAAGTCAATATAACTGTTTGATCCAAATCATACAAAGCCCTAAAAAATGTTTTGATTTTACTGAGCATCGGAACTATCATCACTACCTCCGCTATCATCATCACCGCTGTCATCATCATCGGTATCTACCTTTACCGATGCGGTAGGGGTGAACTTTTTATACTGTCCGTCAGTTTGTGCCGGGTTTTCCGGGCCTAGTAAATAGAAATCAAAAAGCGATCTGGCAATCGGCGCCGCAGCACCGGCACCCCAACCACCATTTTCGACAATAATTGCAGCTGCAATAGTTGGTTTTTCCATCGGGGCAAATGCAATAAACCATGAATGATCTTTAAATTGGCTGCCACTAAATTTTGCCTGCCGGCTATTGGCGCTCAAACCAACTACCTGTGCAGTCCCGGTTTTACCTGCCATATCATATTTTAGACCAGAGGAAATCCCCCTTGCCGTACCCTGCAGTATAACCTGATGCATCGCCTCACGAATAAAATTTATATCTGCAGCTTTTATAGGTAATTTGGTACTGCTAACAGTGTAACTTTCAATTACTTTACCATTTTCATCAATTACCTGGTCTAAAAAATGCGGTTTAATATTTATGCCACCATTAGCAATAATACTAACCGCATGTGCCATTTGCAGCGGCGTATAATTATTAAAACCCTGTCCAATTCCAACGGATACGCTATCAGCAGGTAGCCAATTCTTTTGGTATTCATCATTGGCAAATCTTTTTGCTTTCCACTCCCTTGAAGGTAATAATCCGGTATTTTCAATTGGCAAATCTATGCCGGTTTTACTGCCCAGGCCAAAGATTGATAACCCTTTATGAATTCGATCAACGCCCATATCCAAACCTAGTTTATAAAAATAAGCATCTGATGATTTAATTAGTGCTGTCTTCATATTAATCATACCTAGACCATAAGGATAACTATCCCGATAATGCCTGGATGAGCCAGGTATAACAAAATAGCCCGGATCATTCATAGTATAATTAGGTGTCCTAAAACCCAGGTATAATGAAGCCAATGCTAGAAATGGTTTAAATGTAGAACCGGGCGGGTATGTACCTTGCGCTGCACGATTTAACAATGGATTACCCGGGTTTTGCGATAAATCGCTCCAATCATCCAAACTAATCCCATCAATAAACCAGTTAGGATCAAACCCAGGTTTGGATACAAAGGCCAAAATACCACCAGTTTGCGGATTAATGGCAACAACAGCCCCTTTACGTTCGCCCAGCAAGTTCCATGCAAGTTTTTGTAGGGCGTTATCTACAGTTAATTTTAAAGTATAGCCATCTACCGCGGCAGTATTATTCAATAACCTAACCTCATTTCCGGTAGCATCAGTTTGAATAGTTTTGCGCCCTAGTTGACCGCGCAAAGTCTTCTCATAATATTGCTCAAGACCACTTTTACCAATATAGTCATTTGCCGTATAATCACGCACACGGCCGCTTTTAATAAGTTTATTCTTATCTTGTAAACTCACCCTACCCACATAACCTATACTATGCGAATATAGTTCATCAAAAGGATAAATACGTTTAATATGGGCAAAAACCAGTAACTCCGGAAATTCGTAATTATGTGCTGTCAAATTAGCAATTTCGACATTGGAAAGATCATCTTTAATCACAATCCAATCATAATTTTTAGCTTTTTGCAGCTGGACCTTATATTTTTTTTTATCAAGCTCCGTAATATTGGCATACTTACTTATTTTACTAAATATATTTTGAAATCTTTTTACATCTTTAGGTAATACGGCAAGTGCATAGGCTGCCTGGTTATCTGCCAGAATTACCGAATTGCGGTCAACAATAGTACCGCGAATCGGCTGACTTGGGACTATAGAAGAATAATTATCTATTGATTGCTGGAGAAATACGTTATGATTAAACAACTGTAAATATGCGTATCGGGTGAATAGTAGGATAAATGAAAAAAATACGAATATATACGCTGCTATAATACGAGACTTACTCATGTTATTCGGTACGCATAATATCAGAAGGTAATTTAATAATAAAAGTCGTTGACGATAAAAGAATCAACGGATTTAAAACTACCAGCTCAATTAGTAAATTTATCCAACCCATAGAAGATCTATGCATTAAAAAATCAACTGCACCAATAATGCCATAAGCAACAAGTGCAAAAATTCCACTTAAAACTATTTGTTGCAAAATATTACTTACTCGATAAAAATTAACCAGGCCCTTGGTTAAAAAACTCACTAAAGTAATTGCTAATAAATGTGTTCCCAGGCACCAATGGCCAAATAAGTCAGCCATTAAACAAACAACTAATATAAACCTGACCGGAAAAAACCCATCCAGTAAGAGCGTAATTAAGATCAAAGTTAAACAATCGAGATACAAAACAGTTGTATTATTTGCTATTAACTGTAGCGTTAATATAATAACAATTAATATAGATAAATTAAGATATTTAATTTGCATTTTTTAACACCAACACATATTGTAACTTGTTAAAATCTACCACTGGCACACATAGGGCAGAATTAAACCCGGTATTTTCATAAAAAACCTTGGTAACTTTTGCTACCGGTAAATTGGCCGGATATACATCATCCAGACCGGTTGTAACTAAAATATCCCCGACAGTAATTTTTTCATTTTTATCAATATATTTTACCAATAATTTATTACTACCAATACCTTGTGCCAGCATCTTACTTTTAGTGATATTATTTTGTAAGTATATTTTATAATCCGGATTGGTAATTAAAATAGTTTGCGCAGTTTTTCCATTAACCAACCCAATCTGACCAATTACACCCAATTTATTAACCACCGCCTGTCCAACCTCAATCCCATCATCGGAGCCTTTATCAATCAATAATTTACTATTTAGTAAATAGTTAACATCTATCACGGCCTGGGCTATATTAGCTTTAAAATCATCATATTGTACATGAGCAGCTTTTAAATCTTTGAACTCTTCAAGATCATGGGTTTGATTAGTTTGCTGCTGCAACTGTATAGCATATTCCTCAACCTGCTTTTTTAATTGCCGGTTTTCAAGTTCAAGCTGCTTTTGGGTATTGTGCTGAAGTAAAATAAGTTTCGGATAATTGGTAATCCGAAATCGAAGAAGGGAGGTTTGTTTTTGAATATTAATCGCAGCCAAATCCCTATATTTATTAATATCAGAGAATTTGTCCAAAAAAATCAGCCCGATACTAATTAAGATTAGCCATATTTTTATACGAACCATATTAGACTTCTTTTCTAATGTGCATCTTTTTAATAACTACAGCGCTATATTGTTGATTACGGTGCTCATTTACCATATGTAAACGCCGCTTTTCATCTGCTTCATTATTTTATACTGCAGTATAGGCACTTTTAGTGTTACTTAATGCGATTGAAGTATAATCTATTATCTGATAAATAATCAAGTGCTGCACCACAACCTTTAGCTACGCAAAGCAGAGGTTCATCAGCAACAATTACTTTAATTCCAGTCTCTTCATTAATTAGGATGTCTAACCCTCTTAGTAACGCTCCGCCACCAGTTAGGGTTATCCCACGATCAATCAAATCAGCAGATAATTCCGGTGCTGTATTTTCTAATGCATGGCGTATTGCAGCAATAATTTGCTCTAACGTGTCTTTTAGGCACTCACGAATCTCTGAAGATGTAATTGTTATTTCTTTGGGTAACCCCTGAAATGAATTACGTCCACGAATCAACATCTCACCTACATCGGTCGACTTATGTGCCGAACCAATTTGTTTTTTTATCGCCTCAGCTGTAGCATCACCAACTAATAAACCATGCTTATTCCGGATATAATTCCCAATTACTTCATCAATTTTATCCCCGGCTACCCGGATTGAATTGGCATAGGCTAACCCGCCTAAAGAAATTATACCTACTTCAGTTGTACCACCGCCAATATCAACTACCATTGAAGCACTGGCCGACTCAACCGGCAAACCAGCACCTAATGCTGCAGCCATAGCTTCTTCAATTAGTTCAACTTTGCGCGCTCCGGCGGCAAGAGCAGAGTCTTTAATCGCACGACGCTCTACCTGGGTAGAACTACATGGTACACAAATCACGATTGTGGGCGGGACTGATAGTAACCGTTTTTGTGATCCAACCTTTTTGATAAAATACTTTATCATTTGCTCAGTAACAGTAAAATCAGCTATAACACCATCTTTCATAGGCCTAATTACCTCAATTTGTCCAGGCGTCTTACCCAACATGGTTTTAGCTTCATGGCCAACGGCTATAATCCTTTTACCTAAACCATTTTTATCCACGGCTAATGCCACCATTGAGGGCTCATCCAGAATAACCCCACGCCCTTTAGAATATACTAGAGTATTGGCTGTTCCCAGGTCAATCGCTAAATCTTTAGAAAAATAGTTAAATATTTTATGAAACATAATATTTTTATCCTAGAAATTGGTTAATTCTCTCCAAAATTTTTTCTGGTGTAAAGCCAAAGTGGTTAAATAAATCTTTTGCCGGAGCTGATTCACCAAACCTATCCAGACCAATTACAAGCCCATTTATGCCTACATATTTGTGCCATATATCGGTTACCCCAGCTTCGATAGCAATTATTTTAGCATTATTCGGAATAACCTGCTGTTTATATGTTGCCTCCTGTTTATCAAAAACAGAGGTAGATGGCATTGAAACCAACTGAACTTGTTTGCCCGTAGCTACCAGGCTCTCAAATGCCCCTAAAGCCAATTCAACTTCAGAGCCAGTTGCAATAATAACTACTTCCGGTTTCTTACTATTACTGCGTAATATATAACCACCCTTGGCAATATTTGCCTGAGTTGTTTCATCCCGCTCAATAAATTTTAAATTTTGTCTGGAAAAAATTAGTGACGAAGGTGTTTTATCCTGACTCAAAGCATGTCCCCAGGCTACAAGCGTTTCAAGAGTATCACATGGCCGCCATACATGCATATTAGGAATAAGACGTAGTGTAGCAGTTTGTTCTACAGCTTGATGCGTTGGTCCATCTTCTCCAAGACCAATTGAATCATGCGTATACACAAATATAGGGGCAATTTTCATAAGGCTTGCCATCCTCAGAGCATTTCTGGCATATTCTGAAAACATTAAGAACGTACCGCCAAATGGCTTGAGTCCGCCGTGTAGATATATACCATTTAATATCGCCGACATGCCAAATTCGCGTACACCATAACTAATATAATTGCCGGTAAAATTATTCTCTTCATTACTTATCTTTGCAGTACTCCAGCGGGTGAGGTTTGAGCCGGTCAAATCGGCAGATCCGCCACATAATTCGGGTAAATGTTTAGCAAAGAATTCTATAGCGTTTTGAGAAGCTTTACGCGTAGCTATAGTTTCTTTTTTATCATTTACCAGCTTAATACCATCTTTTATAATCTGTGCAAAATTTTGTGGTAATTTATGTTGTATTCGGCGAATAAATTCTGCGGCCAACTCTGGGTGTTTATCTTTATAATCTGCAAAAAGCTTATTCCAGTTATCTTCTAATTCCTTACCAGATTTTTTACAATCAGCGCCTTGATATATTTGTTCTGGTACATGAAATGCCTGATGTTCCCAATCCAGTTCCTTACGTACTAACTCAATTTCTGCCTCACCTAAAGGACTACCGTGTGATTCTTCAAGCCCAACTTTATTAGGAGAACCCTTGCCAATCTGGGTTTTACAAATTATTATACTTGGACGTTTTTGTTCGGCTTTAGCTTTTATTATTGCCTGGTCAATCTCAGAGCGGTCATGTCCGTTAATTGGTCCCACAACTTGCCAGTTATACGCTTCAAAACGTTTTGCTACATTTTCACTAAACCAACCCTCCACTTCACCATCAATCGATATCCCGTTATCATCATACAATACTATCAGTTTATCTAAACCCATGGTACCGGCTAATGAGCATACCTCATGTGAGATACCTTCCATAAGACAACCATCACCAACAAATACGTAGGTGTAGTGATCTACAATATCTAACCCCGGCCTGTTAAATTCTTGGGCCAACATTTTTTCGGCAATTGCCATCCCGACTGCATTAGCTAAGCCTTGGCCAAGCGGCCCGGTAGTTGTCTCTACACCATCGGTATAGCCATACTCTGGATGGCCCGGAGTTTTGGAACCTAGTTGCCTAAAATTTTTAAGATCATCAATTGTTACATCATAACCTGTAAGATGCAACAATGAATATAACAGCATAGAACCATGCCCGTTACTCAGTATAAAGCGGTCACGGTTAGTAAACTTAGGATTATTTGGATTATGCTGTAAATGTTTTAGCCATAAAACACTTCCAATTTCAGCCATTCCCATGGGCATGCCCGGGTGGCCTGATTTGGCTTTTTCAACAGCATCTGCAGATAATATACGAATAGCATCAGAAAAACGACAATTAGACATAGATATACTCGCTTTAAGTAAGGATAACAAATAGCTGGTATTTTAACATATATAAGCTCCATATTGTTTAAATGGATCCTAAAAATAGCGCACCGGAAATTCCGTATTGTGATTTATACTCCATTAATGCTATACTCCTCACTATTGTTTGCCTGACATTATAAGGCAGATGTTAATTTAAATTATTTAATAAAGAGGCGTATTATGAATAAAATTAAACCTTTTCTCTTATTATCATTATTTGGGAGTGCTATAAATTTTTTTGCTGTTTCTGAAGAAATAGCACGTTGTCAGGATAAACCAGATGAAGAATATGTATGCCGTGAAGGTAATGTTTCCCAAGGTTCTGATCAAGGAAGTGTAACGACGGCCTACCTCTGGCTGCGAAGGGATTATGTAGAAGCTGGCATGTTCATTTGGAAAAGTCAGCCTTCAAATCTCTGTGATCAAGATACCATAATGTATTTAGATTTCAAAAGGTCACCTTCAATGCAGGTAGTAAATAATAATTTAAACACCACTTGCAATTACAAAATTTTATTCAGTGCGAAAACCACCACCAAGGCATTTTGTAAAAATAAACGCGAGACAAAATATGTATGTCGCGGATTTAAAGGTTCCTTATATTGGATGCCTGAAGCAACATTCAGCAATTTCACTTTTCAACCAACTTATGCTTCACAGCGTTGTAATGAAAAGTCCATAATGTATCTTGATTACAAGAGGACTATAGCAGGTCAGGCAGTAAATAACGATTTAGAAACCACTTGTAAAAACGAAGGCAGCTATGATTACGAAGATAAAGAATAACTTACTTAAGTTATTAACCTGAATCTGGGCGCTAAACATAAATACGTGGGAGGCGCTCGTTGAACCCACAGAGAATTTCGTAGGTAATTGTTTGACATTTGTTGGCAACACTGGTTAAAGTAATTTCATATGCGCCTTGCCGGCCAATTAAAACCACCTCATCACCAATGTAGGCTTCCCCATCAGGACCGATATCAACCATAAATATATCCATACAAATAGTACCAGATACGGTATATTTATGACCGTGAATTAGTACCTCACCACAATTGGACAATGCGCGCCGATAACCATCACCATAACCTAAAGGTACAGTTACAATCCGGGTTTGCCTATTTGTAACATATTGCTGGTTATAACTAATTGCGGAACCTTTTGCCACTACTTTAAAGTAAATAATCTGTGACTTTAGACTGAAACATGGTTGTACCGTTTTTAATACATCGTCTACGGCATTATTTCCAGGCAGGTAGCCATAACTAAAAATCCCAGGGCGTACCATATCCAGGTAAGACTCGGGATAGTAACAAACCCCGCCCGAATTAGCAAGGTGGCAGATAACCTCCGGGTTTGTTTCCTTCACAAAAGCTACAATTTCATTAAACTCTTTTATCTGTTTATAGGTAAATTCATTACCCGGAATATCACTACTAGCCAGATGTGAGTATACTCCAACTAATTTCATACAATCCGAATTAAGAATAAAGTCTATTAATACATGGACATTTTCAGATCTAACTCCGACCCGGTTCATTCCCGTATCAATTTTTATATGCACTTTGCAAGACAACTTTAATTTTTGGCAGACATCCATTACCATGCGGGCTTTTAACAGGGAGGAAATTGTTATTTCAAGATTATGAATAATCAGATCATATATCTGTTCCTGGCTAAAGGCGCCAAAAACTAAAATTGGTTTTTTTATCCCATTTTGACGTAAGGTAATTCCTTCATCAAGGCAGGCAACAGCTAGATAATCAACATATTCCTCAGCTATTTGTGCAATCTTGACTAAGCCATGCCCATAGGCATTAGCCTTAACCGGCAAACAAAACTTTACTTTATTTAATCGATTTGAAGCCACAGGTGGATTACGGTTAACCCAGCTGGAGATAGCTTGCAGATTTCTAATAAACTGTGATTTATCTATTATGATACTGGCATTATGCATGTTTATGCCCTAAGGCGATTAAGGGTTACCTGCTTACCAAGTAAAAATATTATGGCATCAAATGAAGGAGTTTGTGTGGTGCCACATAACTTTAAGCGTAATGGCATGCCTAATTGCGGCATCTTGATTCCATAATTAACACAAAAATTTTTAACCAGCTGTTTTATATTGTCAAGTGTCCAATCCCTTAAACTTTCAATATCATTGGCAAAACTAGTTAATAAGGCCAAAGCCTCATTAGTTAAATGTTTAGCTATATCCTCACTATTGGGACTTAGCGGGTTATAAAAATACGCGATTTCATCTGCCATAGTATTTAAGTTATCTACGCGCGGTTTTAATAGTTCAATAATTGCTACTAAATCAAGCTTATCATCATATGCAATTTGCTTATGATTTAATATCTCTTTTATCGGACCAAGTAATGCCCCGCTATCTGTTCGTTTTATGTGCTCTGCATTTACCCAATATAATTTTTTCATATCAAAACGTGCTGGTGAAACAGAAATATTATCCAGATCAAACCATTCTAAAAATTGCTTAATATCAAATATTTCATCATCTCCATGCCCCCAACAAAGTCTTGCCAGATAATTTAGCAATGCTTCAGGTAGTACCCCCATATCCTTATATTGCATAACACTCACTGCATCAAGGCGTTTAGACATTTTTTGTCCATCATCGCGTAAAATCATCGGCGCATGAGCATAAAGTGGGATAGCAGCACCTAAAGCAGATAAAATATTTATTTGCCGGGGTGTATTATTTATATGATCATCTCCTCTTATTACATGCGTAATTTGCATATCCAAATCATCAACTACTACACAAAAGTTATATGTGGGTGTTCCATCACTTCTGGCAATAATTAAATCATCAAGCTCTGCATTACCAATTTCAATCCGACCTTTCACCAAATCATTCCATATCACACTTCCACTTTCCGGATTTTTAAAGCGCACCACAGGCTTGACATCATCGTGGACCTTTGGATTATGCAAACAACGCCTGTCATATTTTGGTTTTAACCCTTTGGCTTTTTGCTCTTCACGCATTATATCCAGCTCTTCTTTAGAGCAATAGCAATGATAAGCTTTGTCTTCTTTTAATAATTGCCCTATAACTTCTATATAACGATCCATACGTTTAGTCTGGTAAAACGGCCCTTCGTCACAATGCAGGCCTAACCAATCCATCGCATGAATAATACTATCAACTGACTCCTGGGTAGAGCGCTCTATATCAGTATCCTCAATACGTAAGATAAACCTGCCGTTATGTTTTTTGGCATAAGCATAAGAAAATAGCGCTGTTCTGGCCCCGCCAATATGTAAATATCCGGTAGGGGATGGAGCGAATCTGGTTCTAATCATGTAGTTTGTCTTTCTTGTCTAACTTGGTCGCGTAGTTCCCGTTTTAAAATTTTGCCAGTTGCGTTACGTGGTAATTTTTCAACAAACAATACTTTACGCGGCTGTTTAAATGTAGCAAGATTTGGCTTTAAGAAATCTTTAATTTCAGCCTCAGTTGCAGTTTCTTTTTCCTTCAATTCAACGTAAGCAATAGGAACTTCATTGTTATCTTTATCATTTATTCCAATTACTGCACAAGCATTTACTTTACTATGGGTATATAAAATTTCCTCAATTTCACGCGGATAAATATTCATTCCTTTGTGGATAATCAAATCTTTCTTCCGATCAATAATAAATATATAACCATCTTTATCCAAATACCCAATATCACCGGTTTTAAACCAGCCATCAATAATCGTTTCGGCAGTTTCATGTGGCCGGTTATAATATCCCTTCATTACATTATCACCTTTAACACAAATCTCTCCGGATTCTCCAATAGGTAAACTATTCATATCATCATCAACAATTTTTATCTGATAGTTAAAAAGCGGTCGCCCTACCGAACCAAACCGGTTTTCGTCAACTGAATTGCATGATACTATTGGTGAACATTCGGTAATACCATAACCTTGCAAAAGCTTACCCTTTCTGAAAGATTTATTAAATCTCTTTTGTACTTCATCAGAAATCGGAGCTGCTCCGGATATAAAACCTTTGACATTATGAAACCAGTGAAAATACCAAGGTAATTTTGCCTTAGCCATAGCACTGTAGACATCAGGCACTCCGGTAAAATATTTACAGCGGCTAAAGAGCAATGTTTTTAATAGTTTTTTAAAGTCTTTTATTCCACTAAGACTACGTATAACAATTACCTCGCTATTAGTATATATCGGAACCATGATAGTAGCTGTAAAAGTAAACGCATGAAACATAGGCAGATAGCAAATTAGCTTTAACTGCCCCTTCTTGGCCTTCATTAACCTGATACCACCTTCTATATTAGAAAAAATATTCCTAAAACTAAGCATTGCCCCTTTTGGTTTGCCGGTTGTACCACTGGTATAGAAAATAAAGCCGGTATCATCTAATTTGGATGGAAATGGCATATTGTCATTCGCGCATGCCATGTCATTCCCATGAAAAATAGTATCATATGCTATATTTTTTTCATTCTCAAACGGAGGAGTACCATCAACCCATACTATTTGCCTAACATCGGTTTTTTTCATTAAGCTTTGGGTTTCTTTAGCATATTTCGCGCTAGAAAATAATAATTTTGACTGAGAATCATTGAGAATATAAGCGATTTCATCTTCTTTTAGAAAATTATTTATAAAAACAACTACTGCCCCGATTTTGCTAATAGCAAAAACATTAATAATATACTGCCATGAGTTGGACATAAAAATCGCAACTTTGTCATCTGGTTTTATCTCCAAATGATTTTTTAAATATTCGGCAACCTGGTCAACGTACTTTTTAAATTCACTATTACTAAGCTTTAGATCATCTTCTCGAATAATAGTTTTACCCGGTGATTTTTTTGCATGTGCAACTACTATATCATATAAATTGTTGAAAGGGTACTCCACTATTTAACTCCCTATATTTTCAAAATGCAGTAATTTTACCAAATAAATCCGTCGTGTGGTAGAATATAACACTATAAAATAAAATTGCTTTTACAAGAAATGGTGTTTTTGTGCAATCATTATCCGAATTAAATAACCCACAGCTAAATGCTGTTACTCATATCGATGGTTCAATGTTAGTTATTGCCGGTGCCGGGTCTGGTAAAACAAAAGTCTTAACAACCCGCATTGCTTGGTTAGTAAAAAACAACTATGTTGCCCCCAGTGAAATACTCGCGGTTACCTTTACCAATAAAGCAGCTAAAGAAATGTCGGGGCGTATTGCCAATTTACTGGAAATTGATACACGCGGATTATGGATCGGGACTTTTCATTCGGTATCGCTAAAAATTTTATCAAAACACCATATATCAGCCGGGCTACCTGCTTATTTTCAGATATTAGATGCCAATGACCAGTTAGCATTGCTCAAACGTTTGATTAAGGCGGCTAATTTAGATGAAAACAATTATAACCCTAAAGAATTACAAAAATTTATAAACAATCATAAAGAAAATGGCCAACGTGCAGCCAGCCTTAATGCACAAAATTTTCGTGAGCAAAATTGGGTCGAATTATATCGTAATTATGAACTGACATGTGCTCGGGATAACTTAGTAGATTTCACTGAATTATTATTACGTAGCTACGAAATGCTTAACAGTAATAAAGATATTCTAAAAATATATCAATCACAATTTAAACACATACTGGTTGATGAATTTCAAGATACCAATCAACTACAATATCGTTGGTTAAAACTACTTGCTGGTAGCAAAACCCAAATGTTTGCTGTAGGGGATGATGATCAATCCATATATTCATTCCGTGGTGCTAAAGTTAGCAATATGCAGGCTTTTTTAAAAGATTACTCTGTTAAGGCGCCCATTTGCCTAGAGCAAAATTATCGTTCAACATCCTCTATTTTATCTGCTGCAAATGCTATTATCAGTAATAATAATAGTCGGATTGGTAAAAAATTATGGACTGATAAAGCTGGCGGGGAATTAATACGCTGGTACGAAGGCTATACCGAAGAAGACGAAGCGTATTTTGTTTTGGATGAAATTAAAGCCCTCGAACGAAACGGTATGCATTTGAGCAATATAGCAATTTTATATCGTTCTAATGCTCAGTCACGGGTTTTTGAGCAATTATTTTATAGTCATGGTATGGCTTATCGGGTATATGGCGGATTACGCTTTTTTGACCGGCAGGAAGTTAAACATATACTATGCTATCTACGCCTTATCCTAAATCCGCATGATAACGATGCATTTCTACGTGTAGTTAACTTTCCGGCTCGTGGCATTGGTATGCGTAGTATTGAAAACTTACAAGCTATTGCAGCTGATAATAATTTGTCATTATATGATGCATCTGCCCTATTAGAAGGTAAAACTCGTGTAAGCGTTGGTAAATTTATTACCCTGATTAATGAATTGCGCGAGCAGGTGAATGATATGTCAATTGCAGAGACGATAACCCATGTAATAAATAATAGTGGAATTGCCGAGCATTATAACGAAGATAAAAAAGGCGGCATTGAACGTCTGGAAAACTTGAATGAACTGGTAAATTCGGTTTCCGGTCATAAAACCGATGAAAACTTGTTAACTTTAGCTGATTTTCTATCTTATGCCGTTCTCGAGTCGGGTGACAGACAAGCACAAAACCAGGAAAATGCTGTGCAATTAATGACTGTTCATGCCGCTAAAGGACTTGAATTTAAAGTGGTTTTTGTAGTTGGGCTTGAAGATGGCTTGTTCCCTCACGAAAATTCTTTACATACTGAACAAAATCTTGAAGAAGAGCGTCGCTTGATCTATGTGGCAATTACACGCGCCAAAGAACAGTTATATATGTTAAGAGCGTGTAGCCGGCTTATGTGGGGTAAACGCCAGGTTGCGCCCATTTCCCGTTTTGTAAATGAGATCCCAAGTGAATTAATCAGGAATATTTCTTGTATCAGTAAAATCGGGCAATCTGAAATAATGCAGGTTAATGCTGAAGACTGCTATAGTATAATAGATAACCCTGAAACAAAAACCTCACGTGCATACGTAGCTGACAAAGACTTTAGTATAAAAATTGGTGACATGGTAAAACATATCAAATTTGGCAATGGTAAAGTAATGCGTCTAAATACAAGTGGTCAAAAGGTTACCGCCGAAATATTTTTTATCGGCCTGGGCAAAAAAACTCTAGATTTAAACGTTGCTAAATTAGAACATGTCGTATAATTTAGGCATGTCATTCCCGGTTACAACCGGGTATCCATATGCTTCTGTAATTATGTCTTTGTTGTTATATATCGCCGGCTCATCAATGTAGTAGTTATTGCAATAATCGCAACTAACCCAATCCATAATAATGGTGCACCAAAAATCCACCCTGTTTTTCCTATCAAAGATGTAATTATGATCGGGGTTAGTCCGGCAAAAATTACAAATGCTATATTATAGGATAGTGCAACTCCGGATAAACGTACATGCGCGGGAAATAAATAACTTAAAAATATCGGTGGTAACATAATTAACGCACCTTGAAAAATAGCAAAAATAGTTATAAGTAAAACCAAATTATAGCCACGGGCAATACCGAAATAAAATAATACGGCTGAAATAAGCAATAAGACTGTGCCCCATACCATTAATTTAACAACATCAAACTTATTTGCTAACATCCCCATAAAATAACACGCTAGTACACATACTACAGTTGCAATTAGTACTGCGTGGCTAATACTATCAATTGATAAACCAACTATTTTATTTAAATATGTAGGCATAAAAATAATTACTAAAGTAATCGGGGATGCCATTATTGAAACTAACCCGGTACCCATTATCACTTCTTTTAAATAATATTGCAATAATTCAATAAACGGAAACTTGCCCCTTCCTTTTATATTTTTAAATACCTGGGTTTCTTGTAGCTTTTTACGTACCTGATAAGCAACAAAACATAATAATCCACCAATTATAAACGGTATCCTCCAACCAAAACTCTCAATTTGCCTGGTTGTTAAATAATGAGTAATTAGCAGATTAATCAACATTCCCGGTAACAATCCGCTAACTGTACCGGAGAATACACCACCCATCCCAAAGCCCCGTTTATCCGGCATTGATTCAGTGACATAAACAATCATACTGGGTAATTCACCGCCAATTGCCAACCCCTGCAATAAACGAAAAAATAGCATTAATAAAGGGGCCCATATTCCAATATGTGCATAATTTGGTAGTAGCCCCATGCCAAATGAAGCAATCCCCATCAGAATCATGGTTATGACTAGCACTATTTTACGCCCAAATTCATCACCAATATGACTAAACAAAACACCGCCCAGAGGTCGTACAACATAGCCTACCAAAAATACGGAATAACTGGCAATAATTGAAATAAATTGATCATGGCTTGGAAAAAACTGGTTAGAAAAATATACGGCAAATAAACCATAAATTGTAAAATCATAAAACTCAAGCATACCACCTATCGAAGAAAGGAGGATAATTTGTTTTTGCTCTCTATTTAATTTATAAAATAGCATATTTAATTCCATTTAAAATAACGTTATCTCCGGAGGTCTATAAAATAGCGTAGATTTTCGCCTACACGGGAATGACACTAATTAATAATGTGGGTTTTTTAATAACGTTTGCTGAAAAGGTTTAATAATCGCTGCGTCTTTGAATACCCCTTCAACCACAGTTAAATTTAATGATTTATAGTCCCCGATTCCATGAATAGTATAACTATTTTTTATATCAATTAAATTTGCCATATCTTTTAAGTTATCTCTATCTGCAATAATCACTACCCGGCAATTGGCAAAATTGGTCAGATTATCTCGCCAGATATAAAAATTGGATGATTGTAAATCTAAATTCAGAATTTTATACGCTGCAGGAAATGCTTTATGATATTCCAATTGTGCCGCCCAAAACCAGCGCATCGTGCCAATTAATTTATATGAAAAATGACAATTTGGAGAATTGGTATTTAACCTAGCGATAGAATGTTGGAGATCTGTGTTTTCATTAAATAACCCGGGTAGCTCCTGCCATAATAATATATCTATCATGGAGCTTGCGCTTACATTAAATAATTTGGCCACTTTTTTTATATTTAACATCCCCCCAGGTGTAAGAAGAAGTATTATTAGCAAGATCCAAAGTATTGAGGTATATTTGCACATTGCTTTTACAAATTTTAGCTTGCTAGTATTAATTACCAGATATGGAATTAAGAGCCAAAATGCCGGAGCAAGCCAATGGGGTAAAATAACTTTTCTAAGACTGCTAATTAGTAAAATCAGGCTTAAGGCAATTACCGGTATTAGTATATAGTATTTACGGTTTTTAAATATTCCATCCCGAACCAGCAGATAGGCAAACCATGGAGTAAGATATAATAGTATCCCAAGTATAAATTCAAACATGGTAGATATACGCCAGCCATTTGAAGTAAACCCGTGTTGTAATTGAAAAATAAACGAAGCATAGTGATTAGCATAATTCCATACAAATAATGGTGCGGCAATAATTAAACATAATACTATGCTAAGGGCTAATTTTGCCAAGTTTAACCAATTTGCCTGGCGATTTTGGCAAAGCAAATCTATATATAGGCCCAGGAGCATTCCTCCACCTAAAGGTAGTATGTGATATTTGGAAAGAAGGCCAATTCCTAGACCAAGTGCTAAAAATAAACTATTTTTTATCGATACCAATTGTTGTCTTACTATATTATCACTAGCCCACAGCATAATACTTAACCCTAAAATTAAACCGCTATCAGGTAAGACAAATATGCCATACAAACCAAAAATCGGCACAATATATGCCAATAAAAATGTAGTCAATAACTTAGCAGGTAAAGTACTTTCATTTACATTGGCTGTTGTTCTATTTTCCAAACTTAAGTAGTTATTTTTAACGATTAGCATTAAAAATATGGTTGATACTAAATGTAGGATAATTACTAATAGCCGGTTAACTAAAGGCAGGTATAGTCCAAACTTAGTTTGGATGACATTTAAATAAGCAACAAACGGGGGGGCATCGACATAACTTAGCTGTAAGTCGCGGGCAAAAGCAATATAATAAGCCTCATCATTGCCAATCGGAAACCTTGCTGCAATAATAATACTTGCTATAATAACTAAGGCATAAATTGCTTTATTTTTTATGGTTTTATTCCCTTTTATTTATGGCGGAGGACAACATAACTTTTTTTATCTATTGGGCGTTTTTCCTGCCATACTATATTCCATGCTGTTTGGTCAATTTCATTAATATTTTCGGTTGCAAGCAAAGCCTGGGAGCATACATTAAAATTTAATCCGGGTACCGTAGGCAGTAAGTTGATATCAGCATAGTAGTACCATAGGGCACTTTGTACTGTATTACTACCGTTAGTTACGATACAGTTATTTACATCAATTTTTTTAAGGCTCTCTTCCACCATTGGGCGGAAGGTCAGGATTGAATCAAACCATGGCAACCACAAAGTTAAGAATAGGATCAGGATAAAGGTTGTACCACTTGCCCAGTTACTTACCACTTCCCGTCCACGAATCCCACGCCTGGTAATCATAAATAACCAAATGCCGGTTATAATTATTGCCAGGAAGAAATGCCAGATGCTAAATTGATAATGAAATTGTTGGGTTTTGTGCAAAACTGCCGTAACAAATGCCTGTGGCAGATTCAGACCAAGTAATACATAACCAACCCAAATTATAACACCAAATGTACCAAAAACAAATATACAAAACCAATTAAGCAAGGAAACTATAGTAATGCGGATTGAATCAATCTCTAAAGATGCAACAAATACAAATGGTAATACTATCGGGAAAATTGCTTGTCCTACATTTTTACCGCTTAATATGGCAAATAAAAAAAACATGATGGCTAAAATAATATTAACCTGAATTATTTTATCTTTAAATATTGCTTTTTTGCGCTTGTATATAGTCCAGATTACTAAAAATGATGCAGGGAGTACAAACCAGCTCATAATTAGTAGAGTCTCGGTTAGCTGGCGTAAAATATTGTAGTTATCGGTATGGATAATTTCCATGTATTTGTTTTTCCAAAGCCAGAAAAAATCCCCTCCAACTTGGGCAAAACCGTAACAATAAGAAAAGAAAGTTATACCAAATAGCGTAACAGAAATAGCTACAGTCATAAAAAAGTCGCGGTTACGCCAATGTTTATCAAGTAGGGGTAATAAAATTAAGGTTAATAACGCAATTAAAATAAACTCACAGCTAAATGAGATCGAGATAAATAATAAACCTGTAAATAACAGCCAGCCGGATATCCCCGGTAATTCCTTATGTAATTGCAGGGCGTATAAGTATAAACAAAACCCTAGTATTACTATAATGTCCGGGGTAACTTGATAGGATAAACTAATAAATCCCACACTACTAATTAAAATTAAGACTACGCTTCGGCCGTTTTTAAAGGCAGATAAATTTGAGCCTATCCTAGCGCATAAAGCGATAACTGCAAATATCAAAGAGGTATTTATCAGGCGGACACTACCGGCAATACTATCAATATTGTTTACATGTATTAATTTTAAAATTGCGGCAAAAAGCCAGAAATAAAAAGGTTGGATTTCAAGATATGGAATATGTGCTACATATGGGATTAGCCAATGATTATCGCGTAATATACTTTTAACCACTGCCAGTACAAATGGTTCGTATGGCTCCCATGGTGAATGGAAAAACGCTGTACCAAATACCCAAATTAGGGCTAATACTAAAAGCAGCCATGGCCTATCTTTACGTTTTGGCTTGATTTTCTCATTATAAGTAAGCATTTATACACCAATAAAAAAATAATCCTTCTGTAATAAAGTAATAATTTTACTCTTATTAACGCAAAAAGGGTAACTAAATTAGTTACCCCTTTTATTATCCCCGCACCACCAGCGGCGTGGTAGATGCGGATCCATCTCATAATAATAAATTACTACTTAGCAGCAGCTTTTTTGCTATATGCTGCAGATGAGTATTTTTGGCGGAATTTATCTACACGTCCTGCGCTATCTACCAGTCTTTGTTTACCTGAGTAGAAAGGGTGACATTGTGAACAAACTTCAATATGAAGCGTGTTTTTTGCTAAAGTTGATTGAGTGGTAAATTTGTTACCACAGCTACAAGTAACTTCTACTTGTTGATATGCCGGATGAACTGAACTTTTCATGATTATTACCTTAAAAAATAGTGGCTCATGCAAGCAAGTAATTACTAGCACTTACACCTTAAGCGTTATTTTAACATATTTGCCCTAAATAATGCAATCGCCGGTAATTTTTAATTTTTTTTAATTAATTGTACCATATACAGGCTACCTGCGGCAGGTAATTATGGCATATGACCTGCTATTTCAATAAAACATATATTTACTTGTGGCGCAAAAGGTTCCTAACTATATTTTCTTAGCAGGTATGCCAGTAAAGGGTCCAACACTCGGATTTGTTTTAATTTTACCATTGGTAACCCGCTATCTTCCTGGTTTACTATATAAATCATATCTTTTTCTAAAAGCGCCTTAATTCCTAACCTAACACTTGAAGCGGCCTTGCCAACAGTGGTTAAAAACTGTTGATTATTTGATTCCATAGTTGGATTTAATGCTAGTGCTTTAAGTAGATCTTGCTGGTTTTTAGTTAATTTCTCTAACTCCGCTACCATACGCCTTTGTTCTAAATCAAAGCAACACTCCCACGCTAAATCCACATCATGAGCATTTGGTAATTTATCAAGTAACCATAATTGATTACACAACATGTTCATATAAAACGCATGCAGTTCGGTATATTTAACAATTTGGTTAAACGTTTGATCGGGTAGCTTGGCTACCCATTTTTTTAGTGCCATAGCATTTAAGTGATGACAATAATCAATTGATGAAATTCGTTCCAAATATATCTTATCGCATAGCATATATAATGGCATGGATTTATCATCAAATAATTCAAGCAATAAATGCCGATTACTACCCGAAAATATAAAGACTATATCTGAAGTTTGCTGGGCTACATTCCTAATAGCGCCCTGAATTGATTTTGCACTCTGGCTATTTGCAATATCCTGAAATTCATCAATAAAAAATATCGCCTTTTTCTTATGTTCTTTTAATAGATTAGCCAATGCATTTAAAGCAGTATATATTTGATCCACTGCATCGAACGTAGCTCCGGTATATGTTGCTTCAATATTAAAGTATTTTGCTGTTAATGAGACTTTAAATGCACTAAAAATTGCCTGAAGTTTTGTCAATAATTTTTCGCTTAACGGTAATATAGTTGAAACAACCTCCGAAATTCCCTGCAAAATTCTTTTTGTAACAGTCAAATCATCATGTGCCAAGAACAAATCTACCGACGCACTTGGGAGATGTAACTCTAAAATAACTTGATGTACAAGGCTTGATTTTCCATACCTACGCGGTGAAATTAAAACCATATGCCTGGATTTGCTGAAATTAGTTTTAAATAATGATCTTTCTTTGGTTCGGTTACAAAATTGTTCGCCAATTGCCAATTTTGATGGAAATATATCTTCAGTTAATTGCATAATATTAAGCCCTCATGTTACATGCTACATGTTATTATAGCATATAACCTGCGGCATGTGACCTGCTATTTCATAATTGGCCACTCTATTTAGTTAAGTGGTGCTCCAATAAGGAAGTGTAATACTTATCTGCCATAGCTTGTGCTGTAGCAGCTGATTTACATATTTTAGGGAAACCCGGTGCATATTCATGATGAGAATCGAGTATTGCAAACTATATTTTATTTTTTTGAGTGTTTAATTATTGAATAATGCCAATTTAAATCTGATGGTTCAGCATAATAATATGCAATTTAAACCCTAAAAACCATCCCATAGTAGATTTACCGATTTCAGCATATGATTCAAATACCTTATGTGAATTGGTTCTCTTATTATGGCGTACCGGTATGCGTGTAGAATCAATGTAATTTATACCGTCTGATTCTTTTTTATAATGATACATTAAATAACCCAAGAGCCTTGATAGTGTGATGTTTAACCAACAATTATTTTATCAAAGAATATACTTGATGGACTTTTTTTTATACTATTCCTATACTCATCTATTGCATTATAAAACCAAATTATACACGCTGTAATAATGATCGTGTAATTAACCTGATCCAAGCGAAAGCCAGGAGCAAATAAGTCAGCAAAATATGCATAAATTTGCTCATGGCTGTATTAAAATTGAACCGACTAATTAACAGTTACAGTTATGTCGCGAGTTGCCGGCCATTTATCCCAGCCGGCAATTATTTTAGTTGTTCCGGCTTTTAAAGCCTGTACTGTAAAAGTACAATTTCCCCATTGACCATCCCCGGGTTTACTGTTTAACTGGCATTCACTTGGAATACTAACTATACCATCCGCGCTTGTCGATAATGGAATGAGTAATGCCGGCGACAAAGTAGAATCAACTAAAGCAATATTTACCTCTGCTGTTGTGCCCATAGTCATATTTAAACTAGTTGGGGTAAACTGTATATACCCATAACTACCCGATGGTGGATTGTTAGACGAACTACTACCACCAGCAGAACAAGCTGATAATATAATACTTAAATATCCTAGGAAAAATAAGTTACACTTATTTACCATTCTTAGCCCCCTCCCACATTGGCAAATTGCATTATCAAATCATCTGTACGATAATTTTTTATAAAAAAGGCATATGTCATAAGCACACTACCTGTTTCGTTTCCCCATTTGCCCCATGAATTGCGCAGATATAGCACACCTTGTTGTCCATTTACAGTAATATTGTCATCATATCCATAGGCAAAAAGTGCATGACCCGCATTTCTAACCGGTGGATTACCATCATCTGCCCATACGGGATAACTTCCGTACCAAGCATTAGGAGCATAATTATAAAAAAACGCAAAAGCAGAATATCTGCCAGGTATCTGTACATCTCCAACTGCTGCATTGTTTATACCTAATTTGATTTGGTATAAGGCATCACTGCCGGATGAAACAGCAAATCTATTATATTCATTGCTACCATTAGTATACCTTATACTGTTATTAGTGTAATCACTTAGTGAGATTAATCTCATTGATTTTTGTTCATCACTACCTTGAGGTTGATAAGTTTTATAATAATTATTACATCTACCTTGTTGACCAAAGTTTTCAGTAACATAACCATAGCCACCTTGATTTGCCTCTAGATATGTTGGGTATCTATTTAACCAAAAGCCATCCCAAGCATCAACCATCCAATATTTGAGCATTTGTAGCATGCAGCTTGGACTTGGGGCATTATTAGGATCAGTAACTTGTCTAGAATTCATAATAGCACCAAGCACACTAAAAGTAACGCAAGTACCGAATTTACCTTGGTCTAAGGGGAATGGCGAAGTTGGCAGTATCCGAGATGGAGGTAATTCAATTCTTTGCGAAGATATATCATCTTCTTTATTTGGGCTTTGTACCCAATTAGGGTTTTTTTCAATTTTCATAAACTGAATATAATCTGGAACCTGATATACAGCTTCATGATTTTCCTTAGACAGATGATTTTGCTCTAAGAACTCATCATATTTTTTATCAACCTCACGGGCTGAAATGGTACCGGTTACAATATATTCATGTTCTCTATCAATTTTGGTTACTTCTGCATCAGAAAAGCTTATAAGTCCCAAAATTATACTAAGTAGAAGATTTTTTTTAATTTGCCTCATAATGAACCTTTATATAAATTAGTCTATTATTGCACTAGAAAATTATCAGCAAAAGTTAAATTTTTTAGTCTAGAGCAATAACTTTTTGTATTTAAATGAGATATGATTAACTAATAAAGAATGAAGCAAGCTTAAGAAAAATTGTTACCACCTTTGGCAATTTAAATAAAGCCTGCCTCAGGAGGGCATTTTATGAAAATTAAGAAAAAATTGATATACCAATTTTTGGTAGTTAACTCAGTCGGGCTTAAGATTATTCTCACTCATGATCATGTAAACTGAATTGATGTAAGCGAAAGCCAAGAGCAAATAAGCTGGCAAAATAGGCTAATGTTGCAATTAGGACTAAAAAAAGTAATGATAATACCCGTATATATGTCCGGCCGCTAAAATTTAATGGTACGTAATGTAGAGACAAAATAATAGCCGCAGACATAATTATTATTGCTACAAGCAGCTTTAAGATAAACACTCCCCAACCGGAACTTGGTATATACATCCCCTTTTTTACTAGCAAATAGCATAAACATCCCGCATTTATACATGCACCAAGCCCGATAGATAAGGCCAATCCTGCATGTTTTAACGGCCAGATAAATGCCAAATTCATTAACTGTGTACACAGCAAAACAAAAAGCGCAATTTTAACCGGAGTCTTGATATTTTGATTGGCATAAAAGCCTGGTGCAAATACTTTAACCATAATTAAACCAAGCAAACCAACAGAATAAGCGATCAAAGCACGCTGAGTCATAATTACATCGTACATATTAAATTTACCATGCATAAATAATGTCATGGTTAATTGTTTAGACACCAAAGCCAGGCCAATTGTTGCCGGTAATGCCATAATTAAACATAAACGCACCCCCCAATCCAATGTATTAGAAAACGCTACAGTATCTTTATTACTGGCATGCCTGGATAAGCTGGGCAATAAAACTGTACCTAATGCAACCCCTAATAGCCCGGTTGGAAACTCCATTAACCGATCAGCAAAATACATCCAGGAAACACTCCCGCTTTGCAAAAATGATGCAAATATTGTATTAATCACCATACTAACCTGAGCAATTGACATGGCAAAAATCGCCGGCCCCATAAGCCTGACAACCCTCCATACTGCTTTGTTTTTTAAATTTATCTTGGGAAGCATGGGCATATCGATTTTACGCAAGTGCGGTAACTGGAAACATAGTTGTAAAATTCCACCAACAAATACTGCCCATGCCATAGCCAAGATTTGCGGATGAAAATAATTACGTAAAAAAAGGGCAAAAACAATAAAACTAAAATTTAAAATTGTAGGGGTTAACGCCGGAATAGAAAACATCCGCCAGGTATTTAATACCCCTCCCACCATGGACGCTAGCGAGATAAACAGGATATATGGAAAGGTTATTCTAAGTAAAGTAACCGTTAATGTAAATTTTTGTGGGTCGTTGGTAAATCCGGGAGCTGTTATCATAATTACAGCCCCGGCAAAAACTATGCCAAGTATGGTAAATACAACTAAAACCAATCCCAATAGTCCGGCAACTGATGCTACAAAATCACGGGTTTCTTCGTGAGTTTTTTGATTCCTATATTCAACCAGAACCGGTACAAATGCCTGCGAAAAAGCACCTTCAGCAAAAACCCGCCTAAGCAAATTAGGTAATTTAAACGCCACAAAAAAAGCATCCGTTGCCAACCCTGCACCAAATATATGTGCCATTACCATATCGCGTAAAAAACCAACTATACGCGAAATTAAGGTCATCGAACTCACACCAGCTAACGATTTTAATAAATTTCCTGATTTACCCATTTGTTACTCTAAAAATACCCATACCACTTTAAAGATAATAACTATCTTGTTGCATGGTACTTATCCTTACCAACATAAATTAAAACCTGTTGATGATAGACACTATCACCAAATAAACTTGCAATATAAGATGCAATAAGCGAAGCAAAAATTAATGGCAAGGCCAGATGCCCCGAGCCATCAACGATACTTACCACCATAGCAACTGCTGTAATCGGCGCACTGGTAATTGCAGCTAAAAATGCAGCCATTCCCAACAAATAAAACTGATCTAATGAAATTAGCGGTAGTATTTTATAAACTAAGCCCATAATCCCGGCACCAATAGATAGCGAGGTTGAAAAATATCCTCCCGGTACACCCCCGGCAACTGAGAAAATCGCACCTAAGCTTTTAACTAAGGCATAATACCAGGTAACATCCAAATCGCCAGTAATCAGGTCTTTTGTGGTAAGGGCACCGTTACCCAGGGAAATACCGCCAGTGAGCATACCTAATGCTGCAACCATAAAACCAAAGATAGCAGCTACAAGCAAATAATGCTCTTTACGCCATTTACTAAAAAATGAACCTTTATCAACCGTTACAATCACCATTAACCAGGTAAAGAGCGCTCCGCTTAAGCCACAAATTATGCCGGCTACTACTGCAATAATCATACTTTTATAGCCAAATGTGGCTATAACAACTTTCACGTACCCCATGTATGAGTAATTACCACTGATTAGTACACTACAATATCCGGCAATTGCAATACCTAAGAGTAATAGCAAATTCATTTTATGATTACTATGTTTAATATATTCTTCTATCGCAAAAAAAATCCCGCCCAACGGGGCATTAAACGCGGTTGCTACCCCAACGCCGGAACCAATCCTGATTAATAATTTTTTCCGTTCTAATGAAATATTTTTAAACATTGCAAAAACTGAAGCACAGATTTGAATCGTGGGTCCTTCGCGTCCAAGGGAAGCACCACCTAAAATACTACCAACGGTTAAGAGTATTTTACCGATCATGGTTTTTATTGAATAGGTTGAGTGCAAAACATCTTCATCAAAAACATCAAGTGCGTATCCTTGCGGTAAACCACTCCCACCTGCATAAGAAAAATATTTTTTAAACAAAAATACAATTAGCATAAATATTACTGGTGTACTAATCAACATAAAATAGCCAAATTTATGATATATAAGCATGCACCATTCATAAGCCCGATCAGTTGCCATGGCAAATAAGGCACTGGCAAACCCGGCTACAATGCAAAGTAAGGTAAACTTAATATTAAATATTAGTTTTTTATGATGGTTTCTATAAAACCGATTAAGTATGTTTATTTTTATCATGCCTATGTTTACCAGATACTCGGCTATCAAGAAGAACATCGATTAATTCATCTATTTTTTGTAAATTGTCATTTAACATTTTAGCAGCAAATAGTTGAATTTTTTTCATATTAGTTTTTGAAACAGAAGTCGGGCTTAATTCATCAACCGGTGAACTCACTATTTTATAAAAATTAATTTTATTATCGAATGTCTCTGCCTCAGCTAAGTATGAATCCATAAATTCTATAGCTAATTTTGAACTTAATCCCGGGGCGCTGAATAAATATTGATATATACCGTATAAACCAAATGAGAACATATTTCTATAACTATATTTTGCCGTGGCTATAGTTCCATTTCCCAAATGTATAATATTTAATTTTTTATTTGGAAATAAAGTACGCACATGCAGAAAAATATGGAGTAACGGATTGGTAAGTAAAACTGCCGGATCAATAAACAAATGTTTTTTACCCCGACATAAAAAAGCAATGGGAGGAAATATCATCGGTGGGCTTGACGCACCATTTATCAGGTCTTTAATCAAATAATTATCATGAATATGCCCACGGTCTGATGTCCAATTTTTTACAATCTCTAGCTGATTGGAATCAATATTATATACCGGAACGAGCAAGTTTCCTTTTAATTCACCGATGGTTAAATCACCGGAATAATACTCTAAAACTTTTAGTTTGCCATCCGGCAAATAACGCGGCGCGAAGAAACCAAAACAAGTAAACCATTGATGGTACCAGGGGGATCTGAAAATTTTATACGCATTTGCTTCATATTCATCAAAAATTTCCTTAGCTGAAAACTTGTAGCCACCAGCATCATCCCCGGCACATAACCCAGCTGCAGTAATAGACCCGGTGGAAGATCCGGCAATAAAATCAAACAATTCCCCGGCTTTCTTACCTGTTTTTTTCTCAATATAAGATAAAACATTTAATGGGACAAGCCCTCGTAAACCACCACCGGATAAAATTAGGATATTGATTGTATCGATGTTTTCATATTGTTTAACTAAGTCTTCAGATTTTTTCAGTTCCTTGTCCCCAATTTCGGGATCACGGTTAATCGGGGTTAGGTATTTATTAGACAAATAATTTAAATAGATTAAAACGGCAATGGAATAGACAATCCAAACCATTATCCAAGTTACGATAACAGTATCGGTAATAAGTGCTGACCAGCGCCAAAATGTCATTAATTGAATTTCCCAAATTGTGGTGATAGAACTTGCTGCTTGGCCCAATCAACTAAACCAACCCCGAGTTTTTTTGCAATCCTATCCACCGGATCTGAATCAGGTGTATAATCAACTAAATTATCCGTCTTAAACTGATCACGAGCTAAGCCATCTACAGTGGAAAAGCCATCAATCAAGCCTAATGGTTTGGCATCTTCACCAATCCAATAACGGCCGGAAAATAAATCCGGATCATTACTTAATTTATTCCCCCGGCCATTTTTAACCGCAGTAATAAACTGCATATGAATTTTATCCAACATTTGCTGCTGCATAGCATTTTGCTCTGCATTGGGCGGAATAAACGGATAACCCATAGCTTTATTTCTACCTGATATAATTAACCGGCTATCAACTCCCACCTTATCCATTAGATTGGTCACGCCAAAACCGGTATAAATTACCCCAATAGAACCAACTATGCTAGACGGATTGGCATATATTTTTTCTGCTGCTGCGGCGATATAATAACATCCGGAGGCACACACATCTTCAATTACAACATCAATCGGTTTTTTGGGATAAAGTTTTCTTAAACGTAATATTTCATTATATATCATATTAGAGTATACCGGCGAACCGCCAGGAGAGTTGGCTCTAATAATTACACCTACGGTATCTTTATCTTCCAGGGCACTGGTTACACCGTCAATCACTGTCTCATAAGATTTGTTCTCATCAGAAATTACACTATTTAGATTAACAATTGCAACATGCTTACCGGTTTCGGCAGATAATTTTGATCTGCCGCCAAAAACATTAAATAATATTGCCCCGATAATTATCAGCCATATTATACGAAAAAATACCCTCCACCGCCGTGAGCGACGTTGTTCTTTAATTGTTTCTAATAATACCTTTTCAAGCGTTGATTTTTCCCAAGTGTCCATGATTTTCCTTTATAATTCTTCCCTACAAGGCGGTTTAATACTCTAACAAGTTGGAATATTAGGGAAATGATGCGCAACAACGCATACAAATTGTAGCGAAGGAGCGAATCAGCCTACCTCAGTTTCAAATCGTTTGAGTATAATAACTATATATTATAGTGTATATACTAGTTTGGAGTACAAATAAATGCGTAAAATTTTATGTGGTTTGCTTTTATCAACCGGTAGTTTGGCTTTTGCTGATTTAACCGGTCTTTTCGTTGGAGGCGGTCTTGGTTATGGAATGCAAGGAATTTCGGCATATGGTAACAGCAGTACACCAGGCACCCCGGCATTAAAAGGTTTTGTCGGTTACCAAATGGCCGACTGGGTTGGAGCCGAAGCTGGTTATACTTACATATCTCAGTCAGGCAACTGGAACGGGCTTGGTAATCCGTCTTCCACAATCTACGATATTGCTTTTACGCCTGGTTTTTCTATCCCAGCCACACCAGTTACTATATATGGCCGCTTAGGTGTAGATGGGGTGTCATCAAATCTAAACAGCTCGTGGTATAACCAAATATTTAGTTCAATAACAGCCAACTTTGAGTGGGGCTTAGGCGTGAAAGTAAATATCCCAACAACCAGAGTATTTGTCCGCGCAGAATATATTAACTATGGTTCAGCAACCAATAATAACAACTCGGGAATGAGCGTTACACCAAGCGTACTTATGATAAATGCTGCGTATGTTTTTTAGTCTTCTGTAGCCTAAAGTCCATAATTTTTTGTATTCCGGACAAAGTGGTTGGCAGCTAAGATCATATAATTTGGCAGGTATGGTCTTTAGGATTAAAAGTAGTTAAATTAGCTACAAACCCGTGCTTAATTTTACCTAACCTATTGTCATAGCCCATAACTTTAGCCGGGATCTGGCTTGCCATATTCAGTACTTGTATTATATCAAGCTGGCAGTTATCGATACAATTACCAACTGCCTGCGGCATAGTTAGATTTGCTCCGGCAAGAGTACCATTTTCATCAACACACATATCATTTTTTACATAGATCGTATTACCGGCAAACTTGAACTCGGTCATATCAGTGCCCATTGAAGTTACCGCATCAGTTACCAAATATGTATGCTCCGGTTTAAGCTTACTTAACAATTGAATATTAGCTTGATCAACATGCCGCAGATCCGTAATTACTCCGGTGTAAATATTAGAGTTTAATATTGCCGCAATTATGCCCGGACTTCTGGCAGTTAAGCCACTCATAGCATTAAATATATGTGTAGACGTTTGAGCTCCAAGACTTATTGCATTTCTGGCCTCCATATAGCTAGCATTACTGTGCCCTAAAGAAACTATAATATTGTTATCAATCAAAAACTTGATTTGCTTGTCTGTAAATACCTCGGGGGCAATTGTCATTTTAATCGGGAAATATTTTTGATAGGCCGTAATTTGGGATAATAATTCATCTGTTGGCGAAATAATAAACCGTTCAGGGTGAATACCTTTTTTGGTTACGGAGATAAATGGGCCTTCCAGATGAAGCCCAAGCACCCCCCGATTAGCCCCATATTTCTCAAACCAACTTTTGATTGTCTCAAGAGCCTTTATTACATTTTTAAACTCGCAGGTAGTTAGTGTTGGCAAAAAATTAGTGGTTCCGTACTTTAGGCTAGTTTGATGCATAATCTCCAAAGCATTATGGTTAATATCATCATTAAACAATACTCCGCCACAGCCATTTAGCTGCAAGTCAATAAACCCGGGGGTAATAATACAATCACCATAATCTTGGATTACATTTTTATTGGCTAATTTATCTAATGATATAACATCCTGAATAATACCATTTTGTATACAAACTGCGGCGTTTTCTAATAAATCTGATCCGCTAAAGACGTATTTTGCTGTATAAACTTTCTGCATAGTTATTACTCTAAGCTAGCTTTACCTAATTCTGTAATTACATACTTTTGATTTTTACTTTTGGGCTTATCCGGAAGCGTATATTGTATATGCTTTAATTCTAGTAAACGATTAAATGCTTCTCTTACAGTCTTTGTCATTTTGGAATAACCTAATATAGATAAAATTTTTACTTTAGGTAAGCTATCTTTTAATAGACTCTGCAGAATCACTTTTTTAATTGTGTCGGCAGTATTCTCCACAGCAGCACCATGATCAGCACCGCTTAAGAAGCCAGGATGTATTTTTAATGTTGTTAAGAAGTAACTTCTATCCTCATTGGAATCGAACATAACCTCGGGTGACCCGTTTACTTGTAAGGATACGACATGCTCAACCCTAGGGGTATACTGCGGATGAATCTCCTGATTGCATAAAGATAATAGCTCTTTGTATATTTTATCAATTTGGTTTACCTCAAGACCAATAGGAGGAAGCACCGGGCGAGCATTATTATCCTCAATTCCAACAATAATATAACCGCCACCCCAATTATTGAAATCATTGGCAAAGGCACATATGCTGTGCATAATGCTCTCTTTACTCCAGCCACGCTTAAATTCCAAGCGCTCTGATTCAACAATTGAGCCGGTTATTAATTCATTAATATTTATTGGTAATGCCATTTGTGTACCTTATGTAACATTGTACTTATTAGCAATTTCCCTAAAAGCATTATCAGCCAAATCTAAGGTTTTATTAATCGCATTTATATCATGGGTTGCACAAACAAATCCGGCTTCATACATTGACGGGGCAAAATATACGCCTGATTGCAGCATTTTATGAAAAAATGCATTAAATTGCTCTACATTACCTTTTGCCATATCTGCCATATTTTGTGGCAAAATTTCACAAAAATAAAAACCAAACATGCCACCAACATAATCGCTACAAAACTTAATACCATGTTTTTTAGCTAATGTGCTTAAACCATTAGTAAGAATATAGCTCATGCTATTTAAATGCTCATAAAATCCGGGTTTTTGAATTAACTCCAAATTGGCTAGCCCGGCTGCAACAGATAAGGGATTCCCGGATAAAGTACCGGCTTGATATACGCTACCAAGAGGAGCTAAACAGTCCATTATTTCTGCCCTACCGCCAAACCCGGCTAGCGGCATCCCGCCGCCAATTACTTTACCTAAGCAGGTTAGATCAGGTTTTATATTTAGTAAACCCTGGGCACAATTTAGATCTACTCTAAAGCCGGTCATAACTTCATCAAAAATTAAAACACTTTTAAATTCAGTACATAATTGCCTCAAAGTTTCTACAAATTCTTTTGTTGGGCGTACCAAATTCATATTACCGGCAAATGGCTCAAGAATTACACAGGCAATTTCATTGGGATATTTTTCAAAAGCAGCTTTTAGTTCTTCTACATTATTATATTCAAGCACAAAGGTATGCTGTATTGCTTCTTCTGGCACTCCGCCACTACTTGGATTTTTAAAAGTTGCCAAACCTGATCCGGCTTTTACCAGCAGACTATCGCTATGCCCATGATAGCAGCCATTAAATTTAATTATGTATTTTTTATTGGTAAACCCGCGTGCCAGACGGATCGCAGTCATCGTTGCTTCAGTACCCGAATTGACGGTACGAAATTTTTCTATGCCGGGAAGAAGTTTGATTATCTCTTTGGCAAAAGATACTTCCAGTTCAGTCGGAGTGCCAAATGATAAGCCGTTGGCTAAAGTATTGCTTACTTTATCACATACATAGCTATTGGCATGGCCGACAATGTTTGCCCCCCAGGAGCAAACATAATCAATATATTGATTATGTTCCACATCATATAAATAATGGTCTTTTGCCTTGGCTGTAAAAAAAGGGTTTCCACCTACTGCATTAAACGACCTAACCGGTGAATTTACCCCACCCGGAATATAACTTTTAGCTTCAAGAAAAAGCGCATTATTTGACATGTTACTTCCTATATATAAATCTCCTGGACGACCTCCAAGATGTTATGTTTCAAAGTCTGAGGATAATATGCTTCAGAATCCCAAAGATATCATACTACAAAACTATTTCTCGTTATTTTACCATATTTGCTATAATTAAGCCTTATTACCGAAAATGAAAAATAAACTATGGCCAAAGTAACTATCGTACCGGAAAATATCGAACTTTCAATTACCGACGAAGAAAGTATTTTAACTAATGCCCTGGTACAAAAACTAAATTTGCCGCATAGCTGTAAAAGCGGTACTTGCGGAGCATGTAAATGTAAAGTTATTTCCGGGGAAATAAGGTTAGATCCGTATAACACATCTGTATTAACTGATGAAGAAAAACATCAGGGCTATACTTTGCTATGTAGAGCTCATCCTATTGGAGAAGTGACTTTGGAAATACCACATGCATTAAAAGGCTTTCCGATAAAAACCTTGCCAGCCAGGGTTGAAAAAATAGATAAATTTAACGATATGGCAATTCTTACGCTACGCCTCCCGCCTAGCCAAAATTTTGGCTTTTATGCCGGGCAATACATCGATATTTTGACCAATGGTAAAAATCGAAGCTACTCAATTGCCAGTAGCCCAACATCTCCAAGCACTATTGAAGTCCATGTACGCTACCATAAAGGTGGTGTGTTTTCCGAATATGTCTGGAATGAATTAAAAGAATCCCAGATTCTACGCTTTAAAGGCCCATTAGGTAACTTTCAGTTAAGTGAAACTAATTTACCCATTTTAATGGTATGTACCGGTACTGGTTTTGCTCCGATCAAGTCTATTTTAGAATATATGGCAGCAAATAATATAAAACGTGAACTCCATATGTATTGGGGCAATCGGATGTTTGCTGATTATTATATGTTAGATTTACTAAATAATCTACAGCAAAAGATGGGATTTAAATTAACATTATGTTTATCTGCCGATAAGAAAGATGGCTGTGTATCAAGCTGGGTTACTCAGGCAGTTGAAAACGATTTTAATGACCTAAGCGGCTATGAAGTATATGCCTGTGGCAATCTTAATATGATTGAAGATCTATACGAACTAGCTAGCGGTAACCTAGGGCTAATTAGACAAAATTTTTTCTCTGATGCATTTACCCCATCAGTAGGATAAAATATGATTACTGCGCCTGTATGCTAGTAATAATTAGTTGAAAAAATGTATGAAAAAAATTGTATTTAAAAATTTGTTTGTAAATGTTTTCGTGTTATTTGCAATTTTTTGTATATGTAGCTGTGGATTTAGAGGCCCTCTATATATGCCAAAAAAACAAACGGCTAGTAGCCCACAGAAAACCACTGCCAGTAAACCTGCAAATACTGTTGTAACACCAACGGTAGTTATCCCTACAGGTAAGTAGATTTCTACTTGCGTGAGAATGACATAATATAGACTATTAAATAAGGAATTGTATGAGACAGATAGAATGTGATGTTTTAGTTTTAGGCGCCGGACCAGGCGGTTATACTGCTGCCTTTAGAGCCGCAGATTTGGGCAAGAAGGTTATACTGGTTGAAAAATATCCAACTCTCGGCGGGGTATGCCTAAACGTTGGCTGTATCCCATCCAAGGCACTCCTTCATGTAGCCAGGGTTATTAATGAAGCCGAAGAAATCAGCCACCATGGGGTGAGTTTTGGGAAGCCAAAACTTGATATAGATAAAATTCGGGGCTATAAAGCTGGTATAGTAAATAAATTAACCGGTGGCTTAAACAGCCTAGCAAGACAGCGTAAAGTTCAGGCAATTCAGGGTACTGCACAATTTACTTCTCCTAAAACCATATCAGTTGAAACTGCCTCCGGTACAACGGTTGTTAGTTTTGAAAACGCTATAATTGCTGCCGGCTCATCAGTCTTTAAGGTCCCCGGATTCCCTTTTGAAGATCCGCGGGTAATCGATTCAACCGGGGCACTTGAACTAAAGGATATTCCCAAAACAATGTTAGTTGTTGGTGGTGGTATCATCGGCTTGGAAATGGCTGAAGTATACTCTACACTTGGCAGCGAAATTACCGTAGTTGAACTTGGAGATGGTTTAATCCCAGGAGCTGATAGAGATGTAGTACGAGTTTTGGAACAACGTATTAAAAAACGCTATAAAGCAATTTACACTAGTACAAAATGTACAAAAGTTGAAGCAAAAAAAGATGCATTGTATGTGACTTTTGAAGGCGAAAATGCCCCTAAAGAAGCACAAAAATTTGATAAAATTTTAGTTGCTGCAGGACGCAGGCCAAATGGTAAAACTATCGATGCCGAAAAAGCCGGCGTTATGGTTAATGAGAATGGATTTATCCCGGTAGATAAACAATGTAGAACCAATGTACCACATATTTATGCAATTGGAGATATAGTCGGGCAACCCATGCTTGCCCATAAGGCAACTCATGAAGGACGAATTGCTGCTGAAAACTGTGCAAATATGAAATCGTACTTCGATGCCCGTGTCATTCCGGGAATTGCTTATACTGATCCGGAAGTGGCATGGATGGGTGTTACGGAAGCTGAAGCAAAAGCTAAAGGTTTAGAAATAGAAGTAGGTAAATTCCCCTGGGCAGCATCGGGACGGGCTTTGGGTAATGGCCGTGATGATGGTTTTACCAAAATTATAACCGATAAAAAAACGCATAAAATTATCGGGGCGGCAATTGTTGGGGTTAATGCCGGAGAATTACTAGCCGAAACAGTATTAGCACTTGAAATGGATTGTGATATTCACGATGTGGCATTAACTGTGCATGCTCATCCGACTTTATCTGAATCTGTAGCATTTGCCTGTGAGATAATTGATGGCAGTATAACTGATCTATATATGCCAAAGAAACCGGCTACCAGCCGGTAGGGAATTTAACCAAACATGCACATTTTGGCATGTTGTGTGGCAAAAGAAATTTGTACTACCCAGGAGCAATAATGCATTTTAAAAATGTTGTTATTATTGGTAAATACCAAGCAGAAAACTTAACTGAACAGGTTTTAGACTTAGCTAAATTTCTAAAAGAAATGGGCATAAAGGTTTATATCGACTGCGGCGATTTCTGTAGTAGTAATCCTGCATTTAGTAATTGCAACATCGGTAAGCTACCTGATTGGTTAGAAGTACTGGATTTAGTCATAGTAGTTGGTGGCGATGGGACACTACTTTCTGCTGCACGACAAATTGTGAGTCACGATATCCCAATTATCGGGGTTAACCAGGGCCGTTTGGGCTTTATGACTGATATTGCTATTAGTGATATACTGACAGCCTTAGGCCGCATTATCCAAGATGGAGAATATAATATTGAAGAACGAACCTTAATTAACGGTGTGGTAATGCGGGATAACCAGATTTTTCATAATGCGCTGGCTTTGAATGATATTGTTATCGCTCGTGGTGCAATCGGCAGCATGATTGAATTTGATTTAAGTATAGATGGCCAGTTTGTACTATCCCAAAAAGCTGATGGAGTAATTTTTGCAACACCAACTGGTTCAACAGCTTATTCTCTAGCCGCCGGCGGACCAATTTTACACCCAAATTCCGGAGTGTTTTCAATTGTTCCAATCTGTCCGCAATCAATGACTAACCGACCACTGGTAGTAAATGATAGCGTTAAAATTGAATTCAACCAGATCAGGGAAAACGCAACACAAATGCACTTCGACGGTCAGGAATGTGTAGATTTACATGCTCAGGATAAGGTTTTACTTAGTAAACATGGAAAAACACTAAAGCTGATTCATCCTAAAGATTATAATTATTACTATACACTAAGACGTAAATTAGATTGGTCAAAGCGTGTATCTTAGTCTTAAAATTATGGAACAACCATGTTAGCGCAACTTAAAATTAACAACTATCTTCTTATTGAAAAACTTGAGCTGGATTTTTATTCTGGCCTAACCGTTGTTACCGGTGAAACCGGTAGCGGTAAGTCAATTATAATCGATGCATTAATGTTAATTTTTGGCGCCCGGGCTAATCGGGATATTGTACGTATCGGCACTTTAGCTGCTAACTTTGAAGCAACTTTTCAAATTGATAACCGCGAAGCTATTTTATGGCTTCAAGAAAATGATTTACTCGATTTGGATAACCAGGATTCTATAATTTGCCGCAGAAGTATAGACAATAATGGCAAAAGTAAAATTCAAATTAATGGACATGGCGTAACTGCACTACAAATCAGGACCCTGGGTGATTTTATATTAGATATTCATACCCAACATGCCTCAATTACCTTATTAAGACCAGATACCCAACGAAAACTCTTAGACCAGTTTTGTGGTATAAATGATGAAGTGGAAAACCTAACGACTATCTATCGGCAAATACAAGATTTAAGCGCTAAACTAACCACCGCGACTACCGCTATGCGTGATCTGGAAATACGCCGTGAGATTTTATCTGAAAAAGTTAATGAACTAACTACGCTAAATTTACAAGCCGGTGAATGGGATAATTTACAGGAAGAACATAAACAACTAAATAATGCCGATGAGGTATTACGTGAACTGGACTATGCGCTGGGTATTGTCAGTAACAGTGAACAGTCGCTCTTAAGCTTAACTAATGACTTGCATACCCATTTGACTAAAATTAGTAATTATGTACCTAAACTTACCGAACCGCTAAAAATGGTTGATAGTATCAATATTGAGCTACGTGAATTATCCCATGAGCTAAATTCACTGGCACAAGATATAAACCAGGATCCAAACCGCCTGGCAGAAGTAGAATCGCGTCTGGCGGAGATATTTTCCTTAAGCCGCAAATATCGCCTGGATCCTTCCTTACTACCTGAGACACTAGCATCCCTGGAGCAGGAATTAAGTCAGCTTGCAAATGATAGTGACTTAGCCAAACTGGAAGAACAATTAGCAATAGCCCAGGCAAAGTATAATGATTTAGCTACCATTGTGACTAAAAAACGTGGAGCCGGGGCTAAGGACCTGGCAAAAGAAGTCACCCGCCTTTTACAAACTTTGGCAATTAAAGGGCAATTTAATATTGCTTTGATGAACTCTGCCAAGCCTACTGCATATGGATTAGAAAATATTGAATACCAGGTATGTTTTAATCTAGGTATGCCATTACAGCCGCTCGCAACTGCAGCATCAGGGGGGGAGTTATCCAGAGTTGCCTTAGCATTATATTTATTACTAAGTATTCATAATCCGCCGGAAGTGATTATTTTTGATGAAATAGATGTTGGTGTCGGTGGTAAGGTTGCGGCAGTTGTTGGACAGATGTTATCCCAGTTAGGATCTAGTAAGCAGGTTATCTGTATTACTCACCAACCACAGGCAGCCAGCTGCGGTACCAATCATTTGGTGGTCTCTAAAGACGAAGTTAAAAATTCTACGATCACGCAGATTAAATACGTAAAAAACGAAGATAGAATTAGCGAAGTTGCCCGGATGTTAGGTGGTATACATATTACAGAAGCAACGCTGACTCATGCCAAAGAGATGCTTGAGCAGCATACAATATAGCTATGCCTGCACATTACGCTTTAGCTGGTATCCATGTGCTTTTAAATTTAACCTTAGCTTAAATTTTAGTAGAATTATCAGTTTAATGTGAAATTTTTTAACATTTTAAGATTATTTATATGTTAAAATTATAAACATAAAAGAGGCTGAGCATCGGCCTCATGGGTATACTCTAATAAGGATGACACGGATAGCGAGTACAAAAACCCGAGAAGAATTTATTCATCAGAAAGTCAATTAGAGGTTAATACAGACATACCTTCGGCAACAGATGGAGAAGTTACATTGAATAAATACTTCTGGAGCATAAATAAAATTAGCTACTTAGTAAAAAGAAATAGCGATGCTACCTGGACCATTATCAAAGATGAAAAGCCATTAGCAAACAATGCTAAGTGCATGATATACAGCGATATACTTAATCATCCCGATTGGAATACCGCTGATGGTTATCAAAAATTACCTAATTATTAATATTATTATAAACAAATAAAATAATATTTTTAATGCCGGGCTTAATCTTCCATTAAGCCCGCGTAATTTTACCCTATTAAGCAATAAAATTATTGATTGGTCCGTTTTTGTACAGCGGAAAAATTCAATTCAACATACAAACCGGATTAATATGTTGATCTTTTGCATAATCTGCCGGAGCTATATAGCCGCCTTGATCATAGCCAATTGTTATCCCTACAGATTTGTAACAGGTATAGACATATTCAGAGCATATAAAAGCCTTGTCACTTTGAATTAATGGTTGCTTATTATCAATACCAAATTTACCCATTTCAATTTTTGCAGCAATTTTGGCTATATCTTCACTTGCGTATGGATACCCCAATAAATCTACAGCCGTTTGTGATAATTTTGTAATATCAACCCCAGCAAAACTATCATGCCTGGCTATTAGTAATTTCCCCGGATAGGCTTGGCCGGTACCATTATAATCTTTTAAGTAACTGCTTAACGGTACTGTACGTACCCCTATAGATTCAACACTCTCCAAAACCATAATCCTATCAATTGCATCTAATCTTAAAATAAACGCTACGTGACTCCAAATACTATTGGTAGCCTGCTGGATAAGTTTGGAAAATACAGCCGATCCGGAAGCTAATAAAATATCCCCGGACCTTATTTGACTGCGAATAGCCGCATAATTACATGGGGTTAACTCAGGAAATTTATCAATCGGTAAACTCATAATTATTCTCTCCTTTAAAAGAATATTGTACTCTAATTAGAATATAAAAAACAATAAAACTTGATTAAAAAAATATTTTTTAACCCACCGAATACTTTGAAATAGTTTAATTTTTTGACGTATATAGAGGTCTTTGCGAATATTCGCAAAACTTTTTTGAAAAACCAAGTTACAATAGTGTCAGGAAAATAAAAACTCTTAAAGGAAATTATAAGAATGTTAAAATCCAATATACTCGAACAGGTAAATGAGCAGGTAAGCAAGGCTCTTGGCAATAGCCCATTTACCGATGTAGAAAAAAATCTGAAATCTATCATTATAGCTATTTTAAATAAACTAGACATCGTGACTCGTGAAGAATTTGATATCCAGCAAAAAGTTCTGGCTGCAACCCGCGAAAAATTGGAAAAACTAGAAAAACAATTAGAAGAACTTAAACAAGAAGCATGAGCCTGGCTAGATTATACTCGCGCGCAATCCGCGGTATGCAAGCGCCCGAAGTAATAGTTGAAGTACATGTTGCCGGCGGCTTGCCGGCTTTTTCTATTGTAGGGCTACCTGATACCGAAGTAAAAGAGAGCCGGGATCGGGTGCGCTCTGCAATTGCTATGTCTGGCTATGACTTTCCGGCAAGACGCATTACCGTTAACTTGGCCCCAGCAGACTTACCTAAAGAATCCGGCCGCTACGATTTACCTATAGCTTTGGGCGTATTAATTGCCAGTGGAATAATTAACCCGCAATTAGATTATAGTAAATTTGAATTTGCCGGTGAATTAGCCCTAGATGGTACACTACGCAAAATCCATGGTGCTCTTGCTATGGCCTATAATGCAAAAGAATCGGCAAGAAGCTTTATCTTACCAACATACAACGCAGTAGAGGCTTCATATGTAGAAAATCTTGATGTGTTTAAGGCAAAGTGCCTAAATGAAGTAGTTGCACATTTATGTGGTGAAGATAAGCTAACCCAAGAAATACGTGAGCATATAGCTGATAATTGGCTAAATAATGATCTTAAATTGGATTTTAATCAGGTAAAGGGACAAACGCCAGTCAAACAGGCTCTTGAAATAGCTGCAGCCGGAAGACATTCTGTATTAATGATAGGAAATCCGGGATGCGGTAAATCAATGCTATCAGAAAGACTAATTACTATTTTGCCCCCCCTTAATAACACACAGGCATTAGAAAGTGCATCAATACATTCATTAACTAAAAATGAAGTACCACTAGTTAATTGGGGTAAAATTCCATTTCGTAGCCCGCATCATACTAGCTCAGCTATTGCAATGGCCGGCGGCGGATCGAACCCCAAACCTGGGGAAATAAGCCTGGCACATAATGGTGTATTGTTTATGGATGAAATGCCCGAGTTTGACAGACGAGTTTTGGAGATACTGCGTGAACCACTGGAGACAAAAAAGATTTGCATTTCGCGGGCTAACTATAATGTAGAATACCCGGCAGATTTTCAGCTAATTGCTGCCATGAATCCCTGCCCTTGCGGCAATAAAGGCCACTCACAAAATTTATGCAAATGTTCTACAGAACAAATTGCTCGCTATCAGGGGAAAATTTCTGCACCACTTTTAGATAGAATTGACCTGGTTGTACAAATGCCGCACCTAAAACCCGAAGAATTACATAATATGCCTGTTGGTGAAAATTCTGGGGCTATACGAAATAGGGTTATAAAAGCACGTGAGTTTCAGCTAAACCGACAAAATAAACTGAATTATGCCCTGAATAATGAAGAAATAGAGGTTTTTTGCCCTTTGGAATCTAAGGCGGAGGAACTATTAAAATCGGCCAGTAAAAAGCTGGGATTATCCGCCCGCGCTTATTATAGAGTGTTAAAAACAGCCAGGAGCGCTGCTGATTTAGTCAGTAGTGAAATCATAGAGCTGCAACATATAGCACAGAGTATACAATATCGCTATATTTTTAATAATTGATAAAGATACAGTGTTAGGCTATTTTTTGATAAAATATAATACTCAAATAAAAAGGGCATATCGTTAGTTATGAATAAATTTATCATAGGTTTGATTCTTGGCATTGCAATTGCAGGTGGTTTGGCATATTATCTAAATAATGCACCAAGTCAATTTGTAAATAAAGTTACAAATAATCAATCGGGGGTTATCACTCCAAATGCTTCAGCTCCGATAATTTTGGCCCCGGGTACCAAATACCAGGAGGCCGAATCTACCGCATCAGCAAAAGCTGTCCCTGATGCAGAAACAAATGCATCAGCCCCAAGTTATGATTTTTATGATGTGCTGCAAGGCAAAAAGGCAGCGTCCAGCGCTACAAGTGCTACCCCGGCCAAAAAACTTACACGGTATTATTTACAGGCAGGTTCATTTAATTCGCAAAATTTAGCCAATGATATGAAAGCCAGGCTTGCTTTGCTGGGCGTCAATGCCAAAATAAAATCAAAGCAGGAAAACGGTAAAATGATTAACCGAATTATTATCGGCCCTTTTAATTCGGAAGATGAAGCAAATGAGACCATGGGTACCCTAAAAGATAGCGGTATTAATGCAACATTAGTTAAAAGTAATAATTAAGGAAACCTATTATGTTAAAGTTTTTAGCTGGATTAATCTGTAGCGTATTAATTGGTACTACGCTTGCTGCAACTCCACAACCGCAAAAACCAAATGACACCTCACTAGTTGAAGGCAAAGATTACACAATTCTAAACGTAGCAGTCACAAAAACGCCAGAACCAAAAGATAAAATAAACGTAAAAGAGTTTTTTTCTTATACATGTATCCACTGCAAAGAAGTTGAGCCTTTAGTAGAAAAATCTATTGTTTCAAATAAAAACCTTGATTTTAATAAAATACAGGTAGTATGGAGTGATCAGGCAGAAATCGCAGGCTTTGCCAAGCTGAGTGCCACAATTACAGAGCTCAAACTATCCAAACTAAACGCACCCATATTTGAAGCAATTTTTGGTAATACTAATTTAAACGATCCGGAAACCTTAAAAAAATTTCTGCTAAAAAATGGTTTAACATCAAAAGAAATAGATAATTTTATGGCAACGTATAATTCATTTGCAATTGCAGGAAAGGTTGGTGAGTATAAAAATCTGACTAAAGGATATAATATCAGTGGTACTCCAACATTTATTATTGCAGATAAATATGTTGCTAACCCTGCATTACCAGAACGATTAATTACTGTTGTAAATGCTTTAATAAATAAAGCAAAACAAGAGGCAACAACTACAAGTAAACCAACTACTAAAGCAAAAAAATAAAAAATAGGGATTTGATTAAATGAATGATATGGAACAAACCCGGTTAAACATGGTTAAGTGTCAAATACACACCTGGGATGTACTTGATGAGAATATATTAAACATTTTTATGACGGTAAAACGGGAAAATTTTGTGCCCCCGGCATATAAAAATATAGCATTATCTGATATTGAAATCCCCTTGCCAAGTCATGGTAAAATGTTATTCCCAAGAGTTGAAGCCAGGTTACTTCAGGAATTGGATTTAACTAAAAAAGATAAAGTTTTGGAAATCGGAACAGGTAGTGGTTATGTCACTGCTATATTGGCTAAGCTTAGCGCCTTTGTTTATTCAATTGAGATTGATGAAACAAACAAAAAATTTGCTATGAATAATTTAACTGAAAACGGAATAACTAATGTCAGTTTAACTACCGGCGACGGCATTAACGGCATGGTAGCAAAAGCTCCTTATGACAAGATTTTTATAGGCGGCGCTTTGGTAGAAATCCCGGAAAATTTAAAAAACCAGTTAAAAATCGGTGGTAAATTAATCGGATTTATCGGACGCGATCCGGTCATGCACGCAATTATTATGGAAAGAATAAGCGAAACTGAATTCAACCAAAAACAATTGTTTGAAACAGATATAGCATATTTAACCGGTGAAAAAACAGAACAGTTTAATTTTTGAAAGAAGTATACAAATGGATAATGAAAAATCTAAAGCGCTCCAGGCAGCACTCTCACAAATAGAGAAGCAGTTTGGTAAAGGTTCAATTATGCGCATGAACGAAACCCAGGTACAAAATGATATTCAGACAATCTCAACCGGTTCACTTAGCATCGACCTGGCATTAGGTATTGGCGGCTTGCCACGTGGACGCGTTGTTGAAATTTTTGGTCCGGAATCAAGCGGTAAAACTACGCTATGTTTATCCGTTGTAGCCCAAGCCCAAAAACTTGGTGGGACTTGTGCTTATATTGATGCCGAAAATGCATTGGATGTAGTTTATGCCCGTAAGCTTGGGGTTAAAATTGATGACTTGCTTATCTCTCAACCGGATACCGGAGAGCAAGCGCTGGAAATTGCCGATATGCTAGTGCGTAGCGGCGGAATTGATGTAATCGTAGTTGACTCTGTTGCGGCCTTAACACCAAAAGCTGAATTAGAAGGCGATATGGGTGATAGCCACATGGGTCTGCAAGCCAGACTTATGTCTCAAGCACTAAGAAAACTAACAGCAAACATTAAACGTACCAATACTTTGGTAATCTTTATCAATCAAATCCGGATGAAAATTGGTGTTATGTTTGGTTCACCAGAAACTACAACTGGTGGCAATGCATTAAAATTCTATTCTTCAGTACGCCTGGATATCCGCCGTACCGGTCAAATTAAAAAAGGTGAAGATATAATTGGAAATGAAACACGGGTCAAAGTAGTAAAAAATAAAGTAGCCCCTCCGTTTAAACAAGCAGATTTTGAGATACTCTATGGCGAAGGTATTTCGCGTAATGGTGAGCTGATCGAGCTTGGCGTATTAAATAACTTGGTTGAAAAATCTGGATCGTGGTATAGTTACAATGGCCAAAAAATTGGCCAAGGTAAAGAAAATGCCAAGGATTATTTAAAAGATAATCCTCAGGTTGCTAATGAAATTGAAGCTAAAATCAGAAGTATCTGTGCAGTTGCCGCCAGCGATGGCGCCCTTAGTGTTGATGATGACAAAGATGATAGCAACGAATAACTTGCATAGCTTTAATTAAAACGCAGTTACTTCTAACTGCGTTTTTTATAAATATGAAAAAACAACAAATTAATCTAAAAAATAAGGCACTGGATTTTTTGTCCAGACGTGATTATGGGTATCATGAACTATATGTTAAATTACAAAAATATAGTGAAGATCTGGATGAGATTAAACAGGTGTTGGATGATTTAAAGCACAAAAATTTTTTATCGGAAGAGCGCTTTATAAGTAACTACTTACGGAGTAAACAAAGTAAGTATGGACTTAAAAAAATTCGTTATGATTTATTGCAAAAAAATGTTGATGCCAACATTCTAGAAGAGGTTTTGGCAAACAACCATACATCTGACGAGTACGAGGTTGCTTATAATATTTGGCAGCGTAAATTTGGCATGCCTGCCACTGAAAATAAAGAACGTCTGAAACAAATCCGCTTTTTGCAAAGCAGAGGGTTTAGCCCTGATGTAATTACTAAAATCATTAAGCATAAATAAAGACTACTACGCAACCATATGCTTAAGGTGTAGTTAAAAAGTCAAATACCATCGCCCCATTTGTTTTTTTTGTTTCATCAACTGACAAAAATGGCCCAACAAATTGTTTAAATTCATCATGTACCATATCAAACGGAGAAGCGAATTCTTCACCTAAATAATAATTAAAATCATCCTGGTTTTTAAAAGTAGCAATGAAGCTATGCTCAAATCCACCAGTTAACTTTTCCTGACTTTTTGTACAGTCTCCGCCAATTAAAGAGACAATATAGCTTTTGCCATCTTTTTTGCACTCTTCTTTTAACGCTAAAAACCTATTCATTATTTCCTTTTTTTGCTCAGGTGTAACAGAAGGTTTATATCTAAATACTACGATGTGTTTTATTTCCATTTCTATACCTTATACTACTATATTAACCAATTTACCGGGAACAACAATAGTTTTTTTAATTATCTGGCCTTCAATAAATTTGGCAACATTAACATTTTGTTTGGCTGCTTCTTCAACCTGCTCTTTGGATAATGATTTGGCTACCATGATTTTGCCGCGTAATTTGCCGTTTACCTGAATAATAATCTCAGCTTCATCTACATCTAAAGCTGTAAGATCGGCACTTAACCAATGCTGATCAAGTAATTCTTTTCCAGGTGCCAACTCTCTAAATAACTCTTCACAGATATGTGGGATTATTGGGGATAACATAATAACCACGTCTTCCAATATTTCTTGTGATAATGCCTGCCCCATTTCATCAGATAATGATACCTTACTATAATAATTAAGTAGTTCCATAACACTGGCAATAGCTGTATTAAACTGTCTGCGTACAGCAATATCATGTGTCACTTTTTGTATTGTTTGGTGAAGCATAGTTCTTAATTTCTTCTGCTCTGCTGATAAATCGCCAGAAGTATAAGGTTTTACAATTCCATTTTGCACATGCTCATATACCAAACGCCACAAGCGCTTAATAAAGCGATTTGCGCCTTCTAAGCCATTATCTGACCATTCTAACGATAGTTCCGGTGGCGCAGTAAACATCATAAATAAGCGGGCAGCATCCGCACCATATTTTTCTATAATCATCTGTGGATCAATACCATTATTTTTGGATTTGGACATTTTTTCCTGCCCGCCAATTTGTACTGCTTTTCCATCTGCTTTGGCAGTTGCCGATAATTCACGCCCTTTTTCATCAACTACAACTTCAACATCTGATGGGTTAAACCAGGTCTTTTTGCCTTGTGCATCCTCGCGATAAAATGTATCAGCTAATACCATACCCTGGGTTAACAAATTGATAAAGGGTTCTTTTGAATTGACCAAACCCAAATCACGCAAACATTTATGAAAAAACCTGGCATAAAGTAAATGCAATATTGCATGTTCAATACCACCAATATATTGATCAACCGGTGCCCAATAATTTACTCGTTCATCCAATGCCTGCATACTATTGTCCGCACATGTATAACGCATATAGTACCAACTTGAATCAACAAAGGTATCCATCGTATCAGTTTCACGCTTTGCATTTACCCCACATTTTGGGCATACTGTAGTATAAAACTCTGGCGATTTGGCTAATGGTGAGCCACTACCATCCGGAATCAAATCTTCCGGTAAAGCTACTGGTAGGTCAGAGTCTGACACCGGTACATCACCACAATTTTCACAATGAATTATTGGAATTGGACACCCCCAATAACGTTGACGTGAAAGACCCCAGTCACGTAAACGATAATTCGTCTTGGCCTGCCCCAGATTATGTTGTTTTAAATATTCTGCAAAAGCACTAAATGCTTTATTAAAATCCATTCCATCAAACTGTCCGGAATTAAATAAAATACCCTTTTCAGTATAAGGAGCTTTTAGGGGTAAGTCTAATTCGCTATCACCCGGACGAACTACCGGCTTTATCGGTAAATTATGTAATGTGGCAAATTCAAAATCACGTTCATCATGCGCCGGTACCGCCATAACCGCACCAGAGCCATAACTCATTAATACATAATTAGCAATCCATACCGGAATTAGTTCATTATTTATCGGATTCTTAACGTATAAACCGCTAAATACACCCTTTTTCTCCTGGGTCGCCAGCTCTGCTTCTGACACCCCACCTTTTTTGCAGCTTGCAATAAAATCGGCTAGCTCAGGTTTTTGTTTTAGTGCAATCTCAGCTAATGGATGCTCTGCGGCAATTGCCACATAAGTAACACCAAATAGTGTGTCAACCCGTGTAGTAAACACCACCAGGTTATCAGAATTATCTTGATACGGGAAATTTACTTCCATACCGACAGATTTACCAATCCAATTTCGTTGCATAGTTTTAACCTGCTCCGGCCAACCACTTAGCTCGTCCAGGCCCTGTAACAACTCCTCTGCATATGCAGTAATCTTAAAATAATACATCGGAATTTCTTTTTTTATTACTACCGCACCGGAACGCCAGCCTTTACCATCAATAACTTGCTCATTAGCTAATACTGTATGGTCTACCGGATCCCAGTTAACCACACCGTTTTTACGATAAATCAGGCCTTTTTCATAAAGCCGGATAAACAACCACTGCTGGTGTTTATAATAATCGGGTGAACAGGTTGCAAACTCGCGGCTCCAATCGACGGCAAGTCCTAGACTCTGCAACTGCCAACGCATATAATCAATATTTTGATACGTCCATTTTGCCGGCGAAACATGACTAGCAAATGCAGCATTTTCTGCAGGCAGACCAAATGAATCCCAGCCAAAAGGCTGCAAAACATTATAGCCATTTAAATGATAAAATCTGGCTATTACATCTCCAATCGTATAATTACGCACATGCCCCATATGCAGTTTACCAGATGGATAAGGCAGCATAGATAAACAATAGTATTTGGGTTTAGGGCTATTTTCATCCACTACAAACGCTTTTGTATCATGCCATTTATTTTGCTGTTTTTTTTCAATATCTTTATGATTATAATTTTCTTGCATTATTTTTTTACCTAAAGTGAATATTAATTCATGATTTTAACATATTATCTGTAACATCAACCACACGATCAATCCTAACACTCTCTCATCCGGATAATAATCAATACAGGTACCTATAAATTAGTTATATTATTGGTTATGAAATTTAATTAAAATACAAATTTCGTCCTATATCGGATAAAATAAGGTTTAAACAAATCTGGTTATCTACCTAAGAGGAACTTTTATGTTAAAAACCAATAGCCTGACCCCATATGAGCTTGGAATTATCCAGGATAAAGATACAGAACATCCCGGAACTGGGCGCTATACCGATTATGAAGACAGCGGTACTTATTTATGCCGTAATTGCGGTCTGGCCCTATTTAGATCCCAACGTAAATTTCATTCCGGCTGCGGGTGGCCTAGTTTTGATAATGAAATTACTGGCAATATTAAACGAGAGCCGGATCAAGATGGCAAACGGACTGAAATTTTATGTAATAGATGTAATGCGCACTTGGGACACGTATTTAATGGTGAAGGATATACCCCACTTAATACGCGCCACTGCGTAAACTCGGCTAGTCTTGACTTTGTAGCAGATGAAACTGTAACTGACACAGAAGAAGCAATACTTGCTGCAGGCTGCTTCTGGGGTATACAATATTATTTAGATAAATTAGACGGTGTCTTAAAAACCGAAGTAGGTTATAGTGGAGGAAGCAAATTAAATCCGACTTATAAAGAAGTATGTACTGGCAATACAGGGCATCTGGAAGTTCTTCGGGTACTTTATGATCCGCAAAAGATTACATACGCCGATATACTTAAATATTTTTTTGAAATACATGATTTTACCCAGACTAATGGCCAGGGCCCGGATTTGGGGGAACAATATTTAAGCGCCATATTTTATTTTAATGAAGAGCAACAGCAAATTGCCCGCAACATTATTGAAATATTATCTAGTAAATGCTATAGTGTTGCAACGCTTCTTCGCGAGGTAAGCATCTTTTGGCCTGCCGAAGATTATCATCAAAACTATTACGCAAAAAATGGAAAAACACCATATTGTCATACTAAACGCAAAATTTTTTAATAACTGACACCGCCGTATTGTAAATTAAATTTGACAAAGCCAGATTTGTTGTTATATAATTAATAATAAATTGGAGCAAAAAATGAAAAGATATAACTCTTTAAATAAATTATTAATTGCAGTTTGCATTTCTATATTATTTGCAAGCTTTACCTCTGCATACGCCTCCTGCAGCTCGCCAGATTTAAGATGTAGCTGCTCAAATTTAGGAGGGGCTCAGAGCAATTTGAAAACCCTAGATGGCTGGGGTGTGTCCGTCGCCGACCGAGGTGAATGCGCAAAAATATGCGGTGGGTCCTGGAATTGGCTTTTTCCAAAACCATACTATTTAGCTTGTTGTAGCCCTGAAATAGATGGAGGAGGAGATCCTACCGGTAATTATGAATGTAGCAGCTGGAGTGGAGACAAATAATATTTTTCACAAAATTAGGATAAGTTAGTTTAATTAACCCTTTTAGATTTTTTTATTGCCTGAGCTATAAATTGCGCTTCAGCCTTAAGCGCAATATAATCTGCTAAGCGCCACTCCCAGTTGGGCGATCCTATTTTACCCGGTATATTGATTCTAGCACAGGCATCAAACCCTAATATATCCTGGATCGGGAAAATAACATATTTGGCCTTACAATTTAGAATGTATGAGATAATTTTCCGTCTTAAATCACGGGAAATTGAATTAGGCCCCTTATTTGCAATTTTGAACCGACTCCTTAACTGACGCTTATTTTTGGGTGATAATGTACTATACCAATCCAGCAAGGTCGTATTATCATGTGTGCCGGTATAAATTACCATATTCTTGTTATTTTCAAATTCTTTATTGCTTTTATATAAATCAAAATGAAACTGGAACACTTTCATTCCCGGAAGTTTATATTTATCCCTTAACGTATATACTTCAGGACGTAAATCGCCCAAATCTTCAGCAACAACTTTAATCTCAGGTAATTTTTGATAGATTGTTTTAAATAACATATCTCCTGGTGCTATAACCCATTCACCATCTATTGCTGTTTTACAACTAGCAGGTATCTTCCAATAGGTATCAAAGGCCCGGAAGTGATCAATGCGTAAGATATCAAATAGCCTGGCATTGCCACTTAAACGCTCTATCCAAAATTTAAAATTAGTCGCTTTTAATTTATCCCAATCGTATAAAGGATTGCCCCAGCGTTGACCGTCTGCTGAAAAAAAATCCGGCGGTACACCGGCAACATTAGTTGGATTACCAGTTTTATCTAGAAGAAACAGATCCTGATTAGCCCAAACATCGGCAGAATCTAAACCCAGGTAAATAGGAATATCACCCATAATTTCAATGCCACGCTCATTGGCATACTTTTTTAGCTCCAACCATTGCCAATAAAAAATAAACTGGATAAACTTCTCATATTCAGTTTGCTCTATATATTCCTTTAAGTTAACCTGCTTATTCTTAAGCCAATTTTTATATTTCTCCGGCCATTCCGTCCATATCTTTGAACCATTTATTTTTTTAAAGGTTTGATATATAGCATAGGTATCGACCCATTGATTTTGTTTAATAAATTTTTGATACTGATCCCGCAGTTGGGGAGATTGTTTAAACTTTTTAAATGCAGATAAAAGTAATGGCCGTTTATTTTTGCGAACTTTTATATACTCGACTAACTTATATTTAGCATTAAATGGTTTTATGTCATGTCGATCTAGTAAGCCGGCTGCTACTAAACGATCTGGGCTAATATATATCTCATCACCGGCAAAAGATGAATATGCCTGATAAGGGGAATTACCAAAACCTAACGGATTAAGCGGCAAAACCTGCCAGATTTTCATACCCATGGAGGACAAAATATCGACAAATTGATATGCGCCATCTCCAAAATCGCCAATACCATAATCAGAGGGTAGCGCCGATATTGGCATTAAACTGCCACATTTCATTTTAATTTCCAGATTTCTTTATTATACTCGGCAATAGTACGATCAGAACTGAAATATCCGGCATGAGCAATATTTATCAAGCACTTTCTAGCCCAATCTGTTTTATTTTCATAATCGGCAAATGCCTGGTCTTTTGCCCGGATATAATCAACCAAATCAATCAGGGACATAAACCAGTCTTTATTAATTAACTCATTAAATAATTCAGTGAGCTTTTCTTCTTGACCAAGGGCTAATAATTGTGGTGATTTAATAAAATCTACTGCTTGTTTAATTACATTACTGTTATTATAGTAATCTAGAGGTTTATAGCCACAGGTTTGGTAGAGCTCCATAACAGTTTTGCTGTCCTTGCCAAAAATATAAATATTATCCAAGCCTACCAACTCGGCAATTTCTACATTAGCACCGTCCATAGTTCCTATAGTAAGTGCACCATTTAACATAAACTTCATATTACCAGTGCCACTGGCTTCTTTTGAGGCCAGGGAAATTTGCTCAGAAATATCTGCCGCAGGAATCAGTTTTTCTGCAACCCCAACATTATAATTTTCTACAAACAAAATTTTTATATATCGGCTAACTTTATCATCATTATTTATTAACTGCTGTAAACATAAAAGCAGGTGTATTATATGCTTGGCTATTTTATATGCAGGGGCTGCCTTGCCACCAAAAATAAAACTAATCGGTCGTTTTGGATAAATGCCCGATTTTATCTCCAGGTATTTATGGATAATATATAAGGCATTCATTTGCTGGCGCTTATATTCATGAATACGCTTGATTTGTACGTCAAAAATTGAATTAGCTGATAATTTAATATTATAGTTAGCTTTAGCATAATCAATAAATTGCTGTTTTTTGATTTGCTTAATTTCTTGTAATATATTTAAAACCAGTACATCATCAGAATAAGTATTTAGCGTTTTTAAAGCTAATGCATCTTGCTTAAATTTAGGCCCGATCAGATTAGACAGATACGACGTTAATTCAGCATTACAGTGCATTAGCCAGCGCCTAAAGGTAATCCCATTGGTCTTATTATTAAACTTTGTTGGATAAATTTTATGAAATGCAGCTAACTCACTATGCTTTAAAATATCCGTATGTAGGGCGGCAACACCATTTACACTAAAACTATAATGAATATCAAGGCGCGCCATATGCACAAAATTATTAGTATCAATAATGGCTAAATCAGAAGCCGGATATTTCCTTTTAACCGCCAGATCCAAATACTTTATTATATCAACTAAGGCTGGTACCACCTTTTCCAGATACTTAAGTGGCCATTTTTCCAAAGCTTCGGCGAGTATTGTATGATTAGTGTATGCTACTGTTTTTGCTACAATCTCAGCCGCATCTTCTATCACTATACTTTTTTCTATTAGACGGCATATCAATTCAGGAATCACCAGGGTTGGATGTGTGTCGTTAATCTGGATAACCACATGCTTATGCAGATCATTAAAGCTATAATTATTTGCTTCCATTTCAGCGAATATCAGGCTAGCTGCATTACTTACCATAAAATATTGCTGAGCTATGCGTAATAAATGACCAGCTTCATCACTATCATCCGGATATAAAAACAGCGTCAGGTTTTTATTAATTGCTGTTTTATCAAAAATAATCCCATCATGCACTATCGAAGCATCTAAACTGCCAATATCAAATAAACATAACTTATTTATATGCTGAGTATGGTAACCGGTAATATCAATTTCATAAACTACTGAATTTAGGCTAAATTTATCAAAATCAACCTTATAACTAATATCACATTTATTTAACCAGCTGGTATCTTCAATCCACGGATTAGGTTCTTCATTTTGTAAATTATTACTAAATTTTTGTTTAAATAACCCGTAATGGTAATTAAGACTGATCCCGGTACCGGGAAGACCAAGAGTAGTCATTGAATCAAGAAAACATGCTGCAAGGCGCCCAAGACCGCCATTGCCTAAAGATGGCTCTGGCTCTACTTCTTCTATCTCGCTTAACTCTTTACCATGGCTTGCTAATACATCACTCACGTCATCGTAAAGAGATAAGTTAATAAGATTATTACCCAATAATTTCCCAATTAGAAATTCACTTGAAATATAGTATACTTTTTTCTGGGAATGAAGTGCTGTGCGGCCTTTTATTTTATTTTTAACATATAATAACAATGCGTAATAAATATCCTTATTACCAGCCTCTTGAATTGGCACCTGCAAATGTTCTGTTAACCATTGTTTAATATCACTCTTTACGTCCATTAATTATCTTTCTTACTATCTCAATAAATAAACTCACTTACTACATAACACGATTTTATACCAAATCTAATATTTGGGTACGCTTTATATATAAGCAGTGCATCTATACCCTGATATTTATTATTGTTGCTCTAAGTATAAATTAGCTATTTAAAGGTGGGTTAATGAAGATTTAATTTTTTATAAGAATATGATGCTAATTTATCAAGTGATATCCCTTGTACCAAAAATGTATCTTTATTAACAACTGGCTGTAATTTATATCTAACCCCATTTAATTCAACGATATTATCTGTAAATACCTGATAAACTTTACTATCCGGCTATCCCAATTAGCTTTACGTGCATTATGAGGGCGCTTTGATTTAACTTCTGGAGCTATCTCATAATCCTTATATACCTTATATTGCTTTACATACTCATAATAGATTGTCTTCTTGATATTAAAAGCTTCTAAAGCAACTTTGTAGCCATGTTTAATACCAAACTC